>NZ_JANTYS010000055.1 GCF_024808255.1 Mucilaginibacter dorajii | reverse complement strand
GAAGCCAGTTCCTTACGTTTAATTTGTTCCTCATATTGTTTTATCCCCTGTTCAACGTAAGCAATTCCTTTGGTTAATGCATTATAGTAAGCCATAGCCAGTTTTCTTGCGCCTGCTTTGATGGCTATGGATGAGTCTTTTCTCCCGCGGAGCTTTCGCATAAAACTACCAATAGCAATATACTTGCTGTTCATTAACCCTTGTGCACACTCCTTGAAAATCTGCCCGGTAGGATTACAAGGCGTGCCTCTCACAGTTTTATTCATTTTGCCACTCCGGTGGCTTTTAGGTGCTAAACCAGCCCAGTTCACAAAGCTTTTCACATTTGGGAACCGACTCATATCTGTCCCTGTTTCCCCGATCAGGCGCAATGCGGTATAATCGTTTATTCCTGATATACTACTGAGATCTACTCCATATAATCGGGCCATCGTATCATGCAAGCCAATGATCTGGGGTTTGTGGTGGCGAATTGGTTTCTTTTTGCCTACTGTTACTTCTTCTTTCCCCATGCTCAACTCATCCAATAACTGTGAGATTCTGACATCGATAGCCGTCACGCGCTCCTGGTGTACCTCCCATAATTCCATATTCTGTTGAAGCATAAAAAGGTAAGTCTCATTATAATTACCCTCCAATGCTTTTAGCACCTGTTCTCCTTTATACTTTTGGATTCGTTCATCGCAAAGACTCAGTAAAGAAGCCCCGTCACGAATCCCTGCCAGAATTGCCTTGATCATTTTTATCCCGCTTTTGCCATGGATCTGACTAATGACTTCTTTAAGTTTGATATTCATCAGTTCCATACATTTCTGCATTTTATTGACATAGGTACTCCCCATATCAATTATATCGAGGCGCTCACGGACTAATTGCCGAAGCTCCATATACTTACCTTCGGGAATAAAGCTATACCGTAAAATCCCCGCTGAAAAAAGCTTTTGAATCCATTGGCAGTCTTTAACGTCTGTTTTTCGACCTTTGATCTGTTTGGTTTCTTTGGGATTAACCAGGCATACCTTCATATCCAGTTCCTCAAGCAAGAAGTACAGCGCTATCCAATAAATGCCTGTTGCCTCCATCGCCACTCTTTTGATTCCTTTTTCTTTCAAATAAAGTGCACAGGCGTGGTAACTTGAGGTGAAGGTCTCGAAAGTACGTACTTCCTTTCCATCCGGGGATACAAAGATCTGTTCGGCACCAATATCGATGCCGGCTACATTTTCATGAACAGTTTCAAAAATCGTTTCTTTTGCCATAACTTTGTTTTTAATGTTTAACATTAAGCAACTTATGGCTCAGGAAAGCGATAGGTAAAAAAAGGCACGCTGCCATACGGGAATGCTGCTGAGAACAGTATCACCAAAATGCTTACGCTATTTCCTGAAGCAAAACTCAGGGGCGGGTAATTAACACCAGGAGCTAAACTGCTACACTGCCATAAGTTGCTTTTATAAAGCAAAACTCATAACTATTCGTGTCATTT
>NZ_JANTYS010000054.1 GCF_024808255.1 Mucilaginibacter dorajii | reverse complement strand
CTGTATAGTTCATCTTAGGACTAACAGAATACCTTGTATAGTATTTACAGGATTTACTCACAAATCTGTATAGCTATTTCCGGACGGGTCAGGGTAGGCTACTACTGTGCGCATACGAACTGGCATTGTATCGATAATGGACGGTCAAGGATAGGTTTAACTCTTAAATATTTGTAAATCAGATAAATAGCTACTTGGCATGGGATTGGAATATGCTGAAACAGACCAGTTTAAATCGCCAACTTTATAATCCATCAGATGAAAAAAATAACACTGTTGCTTCTTTGTATTTATGGTGTAAGCCAGGCAGGAGCACAAACCGGGGCAAGCCCCGTTAAGCCGAAAGACAGCATTGACACCGTCATTGCGCGGGAAGCCAGGGTTTTCCTGCAATCAAAAGCTGCGGTAGGGGTATCTGTCGGGTTCTACCATAACGGCCGGCTCTATACCTATAATTACGGCTCCGTAAGCAAAGATGCACAGCACTTACCCACGGCGCATACCATATACGGTATAGGCTCAATCAGTAAAACATTCGCGGGTTTACTATTGGCAAAGGCCGTTACAGAAAATAAAGTAAAACTGGATGACGATATCCGAAAATACCTTGACGGGGACTATCCCAACCTGGAATATAAAGGGCACCCGATTAAGCTGTTTCACCTGATCTCCCACGTGTCCAGGCTGCCCAATTGGCTTTCTGACCAAGCTGAAAAACCTGGCTATACCCGTGACGATTTTTATCGTGACCTGCACCAGTTAAAAATTGATACCCTACCCGGCGTGAAGTTTCTATATTCCAGTGCCGCCGTCCAGTTACTGGGGTATATCCTGGAAAAAGTATATCATCAGACCTTCGGGGAATTGTTGCGGGAAAAAATCACCGGCCCTCTACAGATGAAGGACACCCGGATTGTCCTGACCGCCCGTGACAGAGAACATGCAGCCAAAGGCTATACCAAGGTGGGTATGTTTGATCCCAACGAGTACAACTATATGCAGGGTGCAGGCGGCCTTAAATCCACAGCCAGCGACCTGCTGAAATATATGGTTTACCAGATGAATGAAGAAGACCCGGCTGTGATCTTGTCGCATAAGGAAAGCTGGGGCTTTGATATGGGAGGCGGCAACCACTATTCCTGCGCGCTGAACTGGCAGGTCATTAAAGTTGCCTCGGGGCCGCGTCGCATCTCCCAGGATGGCAACCTGGTGAATTGCAGCGGTGTAGTTACGTTTTCCCCCGAATTGAAGACCGGTATTGTGGTACTGACCAATTCAGATAATATTGATGCCGTATCTAAATGCTCTGACGATATTTTAAAAGCATTGGCACCGGCTATGTATTAGTCCTTTAAAGGGCAACGAAAAAGCATGATGAAAATCCCTGGTTTTGTCATTATTCTGTACAGCCGCGTGATTATTTGCCTGACTCGTCCGGGAAAAACTATACACTAAAAAGAAGTGTATGAAAACAGAAGACGATCAAACAGCGCCCATAATTCGCTTTCACGAGCGGGGC
>NZ_JANTYS010000053.1 GCF_024808255.1 Mucilaginibacter dorajii | reverse complement strand
GGCCCCGCTCGTGAAAGCGAATTATGGGCGCTGTTTGATCGTCTTCTGTTTTCATACACTTCTTTTTAGTGTATAGTTTTTCCCGGACGAGTCAAAACTATTTTGCGCTATGGCTTAACCATTCTCTGTACTTTTTGAGTAAAAAGCCATCCTGCGCTTTTTTATATTCGGGTGTTGCTACGGTAAAATGGGTTCCGGGGTAATAAGCGAACTCGATATTGGCGCCCAGTTTTTTCATTTCTTTTTCCATAAGCATGGCCGAAAAATTGAGATAGGCATTATCTTCATTACCCACGGATACACGTAATTTACCGTCGAGGTCTTTTTTTAACTCCGGCCAGTTCTGTATGATGTACCGGGTTAGGTCGTTCCGTTTCCAGTATTCAAATACATCCTGGTGTATTTTACCGGTTGCCGAATCAAATAAAGGTTTAGGAAGCCCGTCGTCTCCTTTGGGGCCAAATACCGCGGCAAAAGAAACATTTTGTTCGCCGCGGTAAATAATATCCTCAATACTGTGAACAATGTTTGGCCTGTCATAAGTGGCCGGCAAATCGGGGTTGCTGCCAATGGTGAGCGCGTCTATAAATTCTACCCGCTTATCATCGGTATAGAGGTTAGTTAGCACAAAACGATGGAAATCTACCGGGTCGGGAGCGCTTGCGTTTCCGGCTACAAATAATTTGGGGTAATGCGTAAGCAGGTACACAACTGTCCAACCGCCGCTGCTATGGCCCCTGATTACACGCGCGCCGTTGGTGCGAAACCGCTGATCCAGTTGCGGAATAAATTCGTAAGCAAAAGCATCGCCCACAGGGCCGTTGTTATCGCTGTTGGAATAGGTGCTGTGCCCCAGTGAACAATCGCCGTCCAAATAAACTTTGATACACGCAATGGTATCAAGCGGAACAGAGGCCAGTGTATCGCTGCTTTCTGTTTTAGAATAATGCATATAACCGCCGCCAAAGCCTCCAACCATAAAATAAACCGGGAAGTGCCTTTGGGTTTCGGTGTAATATTGCGCGGGCAGAATCACTGCGCCCCTGATGTACCCTGGTTTGTGATTAAAGGCGGTGAGTAATTTAGAATTTACTTTAATTTCTTTAACATATTTGCTGTCTTCAAAAACAGGCGCTTTAACCGCTTGGTCGCACACCAGGGCAAAGCCTTCGTTAGGGTTATTAAAAGTGAGCTTCCGGGCGGCATTATACATGTTTCCTGTGCTTAGGCCTATAATACGGCCATCAATATCCAGATCCCAAACTGCCTGCACATAATAATTACCGCGGGGTAGCCTTGATAAAAGCGCGGGATAGGATAAAGCCGAATCGGTAAATACAATCTGCTGATCGGGCATTATATTGTTAACCTTCATCCTGTAACATGGCCAATGCGTTTGGTTTTTTGGGTTTTCATTATCAGTAGAGAGGTATAGGATCACATTCCCTGTAAACGGGCCTTTATAAACGGAAGGTTTATAACTTACATAAATCTTTTGAGCATCCACGTAGGAAGCTGCCATAAACAGGCACAGTAAGGTGATATAGTATTTCATAATTTAACATATATTGCATGTACGAAATAATTCGTAATAATTATGCCAAAAATATATTTAATTGATAATGAGTAAATTGTAATTGTATTGACCTTTTGGGGGTGACCGTAAACGTACACTTATTGTACGTTTATGATATGAGCCTGACCCATCACTCTGACAGAGGTGCTCAATACTGCTCGAAAGATTATGTGGACTTGCTTGTAGGCGAAACAGTCTCCATTAGCATGACCG
>NZ_JANTYS010000052.1 GCF_024808255.1 Mucilaginibacter dorajii | reverse complement strand
GAGGCCGTATCATAATTCAAATGATGCGGCCTCTATGTTTGCAACGTATTGGCTCCATGTTTATCTGTTTTCGTTGAATTTCTCAGCAAGGAGTAATTTCAGAAGAGAAACGAGTCAAAACGCTGCTTTCAAGCTGCTTTTTTTCTTAGATTTTGTGCGATTGAAAGCAAACCCCATTCAACTTCGACTTTTTCCTTCCCTCGGAGCATAAAGCGTCGGAACCCATGGTTCTGTTTGATGTTTCCGAATACAGGTTCGACGTCGAAACATCGTTTTTTTCGCCGTTTTATGCCTTCTTCGCTGTTTAGCAATACATAAGCTTTTTGTTTTTGTCGCTTCAGATTTTCATTGACCTCAATGATGCGGTTTTCTTTTGATTTGTGGCAGGCACCGTTCAGCGGACAATTCCCGCAATTCTTTGCCTGGTAACGTTTTATGTTCTGTTCAAAACCGGTACTGGTTTTCCTGGTATAATTTCCAATAAAGTTCATCTGCTGACCCATCGGGCAGATGTAACAGTCTTTTTCCTGGTTATAAAAAAGCTTATCCGAAGCAAAGGGAAACTTATTGTTATGACTTTCCCTCTGCTGCTTATCAAACATGCCATACTTTACAAAAGCGGTGGTTTGTTTTCCTTCAAGCAATGTGTAATTTTCTTCTGATCCATAACCCGCATCCGCAGTAATCACTTTTGGGGCCTTGCCGAAACTGGTTTCATGCTGCGCTATATGTGCCGGAAACGTAGTGGTATCTGTCGGGTTGGGATGAATGGTATAATTAACAATGAATTGATTGGATGTGGAGATCTGCACATTATAGCCCGGCTTTAACTGGCCATTTTTCATGTGGTCTTCTTTCATGCGCATAAAAGTAGCGTCAGGATCTGTTTTACTGTAACTGTTCCTTTCTTCCAGTATAGCTTCCTGCTGCTCGTATTTAGCAATGGTTACGGGGTAGTTCTTAGTCACATATTGAAGTTTAGCCTTCATCTTCTTATCGGTGTTCTCTTTACCGGATAGTTTTTCATTGAGCTGATCTATCGTTGCCTTTACCTTCTGACTGTCGATCTCTGTGAAATCAGGTGGTTCAGGCATTTTGTCCTCTTCGGCAGCGATCTGCTGAGCATATTGCCAGATCTCGGTCAGCTGTTTTTTCATTTTTTCCTTATTCGTCTGGATTGATTTTTTCCAGACAAAGGTGTATTTGTTCGCATTAGCTTCGATCTTTGTTCCATCCGTATTGATCTCATCAATACTTAACAACCCTTCATCAGCGAGTAGCTTTACGACATCTTCAAACACGCTACGCAATGCATTCTTCAGCCGAACGCCCCTAAACCGGTTAATGGTGTTATGGTCGGGATAGTTCATCGAGCTCAGCCACATAAAGTAGATGCTTTCCTGGCAGGCTGCGGCAAGTTTACGGCTGGAATAAATATTGGTCACATATCCATAAACCAATACCTTCAGCAACAACTGAGGATGATAACTGGAGCTGCCATTGATATGGTAAGCCTTTAATAAAGGTTCAATATTGATCTTGTTAATTACCTCATTTACAACCCTAACCGGGTGAGATTGAGGAATTAACTCCTCCAGGGTTGGGGGAATAGCTAATATTTGCTGCTGATCATAGTGTTTGAAAACAGGTTGCCTAATTGCCATATCTTATATAACTATACCTTAAATATATGAAAATCAGACCATTAAAACAAATTAAACAATAAATAGATATTTGAATTTACAGCAATAAAACATTAGTAATAAAAAAGAGGCTGATCATGATTTATGATACAGCCTC
>NZ_JANTYS010000051.1 GCF_024808255.1 Mucilaginibacter dorajii | reverse complement strand
ATGGCCCGATTAAATTTATTGGAAGAGACCCGGTACGAGAAGCTGCCGGTGAGCGTTTATGGCAACCAGCAGGAAGCATCACTGGCGGTAGCAGGCAGGATTGCCGTTTTGATCCGCGATAAGCAAAACAAAGGTGAACAAGCCGTTCTTGGCCTGGCAACAGGTGTTACACCCATTAAGGTTTATGCCGAACTGGTGAGGCTGCACCAGCAAGAAGGCTTATCTTTTAAAAACGTAATCACCTTTAACCTGGATGAGTACTTCCCCATGAAGCCCGATGCTGCCCAAAGCTATGTTACCTTCATGTACGAGAACCTGTTCAGCCATATTGATATCGATAAAGCCAATGTACACATACCCGATGGTACTTTAGATAAAGATGCCGTGGTTGCTTTCTGTTTAGATTATGAGAAACAGATTGAAGAGCTGGGTGGTTTAGACCTGCAATTGTTAGGCATCGGCCGTACCGGTCACATCGGCTTTAACGAGCCGGGATCGGCACCAAACTCGGGCACCCGTTTGGTTACTTTAGATGACCTTACCCGCAGTGATGCCGCCCGTGATTTTGGTGGTAAAGCCAACGTGCCTACCAAGGCCATCACCATGGGGATTGGTACCATTTTTAAAGCCCGTGAAATTATCCTGATGGCCTGGAGCGCCAAGAAAGCCCCAATCGTTAAAAAAGCGGTGGAAGGTGAAATTTCGGGCGAAGTACCGGCTACTTACCTGCAGCTATCTGATCATGTTGAATTTGTATTGGATGAAGACGCGGCATCTGAGCTTACCCGTTTTGATACCCCATGGTTAGTAAAAGATTGTTCATGGGATGATAATATCCTGAAAAAGAAAGCGGTGATCTGGCTGGCCGATACCATTGGCAAACCGGTACTGAAACTAACCGAAGAAGATTATAACAACCATGGTATGGCACAGCTTGCTGTAGAGCAGGGCCCGGTTTACAACATCAATATTGATATTTTTAACCAGATCCAGCATACCATTACCGGCTGGCCAGGCGGTAAGCCTGACGCGGACGATTCACAACGCCCGGAACGTGCTTTACCTGCCAAAAAACGGTCGATCATCTTTTCTCCGCACCCTGATGATGATGTGATCTCGATGGGTGGTACGTTTATCCGACTGGTTGACCAGGGTCATGATGTACATGTAGCTTACCAGACATCGGGCAATACGGCGGTATGGGATGATGATGTATTGCGTTACATGGAGTTTGCTATTGATTTTACCAACAGCATCGGTGAAGACAGTGGTCACCTGGGCAAACTATATGAAGAGATGCGCGCGTTTTTCCCGCAGAAACAGCCCAACCAGATTGATACCCGCGAGATTCGCAATGTGAAAGGGTTTATCCGTAAAACGGAAGCCATCTCCGGTGCACGTTATGCCGGTCTGCCGGATGACCATATCCACTTTATGGCATTGCCTTTTTACGAAACCGGCAAAACCAAGAAGAACACCGTTGGCGAGGAAGATATCCAGCTGACTATCGATCTGCTTCAAAAAATAAAACCGCAGCAGATCTTTGCTGCCGGTGATTTTGCCGATCCGAACGGAACTCACTTAGTTTGCTTCAATATTATTTTAGCTGCCCTGGAACGTTTGAAAGCGACCGAGGAATGGGTGAAAGATTGCTGGTTATGGATGTACCGTGGTGCATGGCACGAGTTCCCTACCCACGAGATTGAAATGGCGGTACCTTTGTCACCACAGGAGGTTATCCGCAAGCGTAATGCTATCTTCAAACACCAATCTCAAAAAGATCGTCCGGTTTTCCCGGGGGATGATGCCAGGGAGTTTTGGGTGAGAGCCGAGGACAGGACAAG
>NZ_JANTYS010000050.1 GCF_024808255.1 Mucilaginibacter dorajii | reverse complement strand
ACAAATTAAACAATAAATAGATATTTGAATTTACAGCAATAAAACATTAGTAATAAAAAAGAGGCTGATCATGATTTATGATACAGCCTCTTTGTATATAATTAAAAGAGCTTATTTAAGTGTGAAACCGGTTTTACCCATAGTGCCACCATCGGCATAAAGTAATACGGTGTATGTGCCTTTAACAAAAGGAGGTGTAGGGTTAACCCAATCAATAACATACTCGCTGCCATCATCCTTGAACTCGATAGATGTTTTATATGTGTATTGCAGATCGGAGTTATCGGCCGTAAAAGTGCCACCATCAGGTGCGGTGATCAGGTTGCCGGTTGGGTCAATAATGCGGATATAAATATCATGCATACCTTTAGTTGCCAGGCTATTGCTTGCAACGGTGAAGTTGATCTTGATTTTTTTAGCAGGACCAGCGCGGGTAACGTCTACTTCTTTACCGCTGCCACGTATCTTGTAGGCCACAATGTTTGATTCGGCCAGCTTGAGGGCCTGCGCCACTTTTACCTTAGCATCCAAATCCTGGTTTTGCTTGGTGAGCGTATCGGCCTTTTTAGCCACCGTAGCCAAGTTGTGCTTCAGCGTGTCCCTTTCGGACGTGAGGTTGGCGTTCTGTTTATGCAGTTCTTCAATATCAGCTGTGTATTTGGTTACAAAATACCGCAGCTGTTTAACATCTTCTTCGGCTTTCACCAATTCGGCTTTGGTTAATTTGCCTTTGGCTAACTGTACCCTTAATACTTTGATCTTCGCCTTTAACGAGTCGTTTTTAGCTGTAAGTTCGGCCGACATTTTTGCTTTGCCGGCGTTTACTTGTTCAACCTGCGCTTCAAGGCTATCAAGATCGGCTTTCAGGCGGGTTTGTTCGTCTTGTTGGGTAACTATCCGCACATCTGATTTGTTTTTTTGCAGATACAGGTATACATCGGTACCTAATAAAGCCAAAACCACCACAATCAAAAAATAAATTACGTTTGAATTTTTCTTAGGTGGTTGCCCGTATTGATTTTCCATAGCAATTAAATATTTAGTGTTTAAATACAGTTTAAAGCAGCATGTGTTTTAAAAAACTGCTGTTTAACCTTGGTGTTTAATGTACAAGCATATTCAAATTAATTGATAATACCTGCGTTTATTGCAATTTTTAACTGTCGTCCGTGATTGAACACACAACGCTATTGAACGTAAAAAAGTTTTAAATATGATATTTACATGAAAATCGTATTTAAAAAATGGTAATTGGTAACGGCTAAAAGTAAGTACAAAATGCCAAAACCGCAATATGAGCTCAATTTTTATAAAGTATAATAAAAGGGGTGCCAGGGGAGTTTTATATCTTTGCAGCTTTTAATTTATTCGCTTTAATGCATATATTTCGCCATTTTTTACTCCTGTTATTTACCCTGTTTGTTGTTATAAACGTTAAGGCCCAACCGGCTGAACCATCAACTGCACCTGCCGAAGTTAAAATGCAGCCTAAACGCGAATTTAGGGGTGTGTGGATAGCTACCGTAGTAAATATCGACTGGCCAACAAGCACTAAGCTCACTGCCGATCAGCAAAAAAAACAGTTACTTGATATTTTAAACGCGCACCAGGAGACCGGTATTAATGCCGTAATGCTACAAGTAAGGCCCGCCGCCGATGCATTTTATGCCAAAAGCCGCGAACCATGGTCAAAGTATTTAATGGGCAAGCAAGGGCAGGGGCCTAATTATGATCCCCTGGAGTTTGCCATTACCGAAGCCCACAAACGCGGTATGGAGCTACATGCATGGTTTAACCCTTACCGTGCAACTTTTGATGGCAACTTCGCGGCGCTTAGTCCGCAGCATATTACCAAAATAAAGCCGGAATGGTTTTTTACCTATGGCGGTATCAAAACATTTAACCCCGGGCTACCCGAAGTACGCGATTATATAGTACAGGTGATATTGGATGTGGTAGATAACTACGATGTTGATGGTGTACACATGGACGATTATTTTTATCCATACCCTATTGCCGGTCAAAAAATAAATGATGATGCTACTTACGCCAAGTATGGGGAAGGGTTTGATAATATTAAAGACTGGCGCCGCCACAATGTAGATTTACTGATACAAATGATTGCCGATAGCGTGCACGCGCATGATCCTAACATCAAATTCGGGATCAGTCCGTTTGGCATCTGGGCTAATAAAGCTCAAAACGATGAGGGATCTGAAACCAATGGCGGCTCATCCTATTACGAAAACTACGCCGACTCGCGCAAATGGCTCAAGGAGGGCTGGATAGATTATATCAACCCGCAATTGTATTGGCCGATAGGCAACCGCGCAGCCGCGTTTGATAAGCTTTTAAGCTGGTGGAGCGACAATACTTACGGCAGGCACCTTTATATTGGGCAGGCTGCTTACCGCATTAATGAGCGGAAAACCCTGGCGTTTAAAAATCCGGCACAATTACCCGAGCAGATCAAGCTGATCAGGAACAACCCAAGGGTACAGGGAAGTGTATATTTTAGTTCGACATCGCTAACCAATAACCCACTGGGTGTTACCGATTCCTTAAAAGAAAACTACTATCGCTACCCGGCATTGCCACCGGTAATGCTTTGGCGCGATTCTATCGGCCCCAATGCGCCTTTAAACGTAACTGCAAGGCCCGTTGTAAATAAAAACGCTGTAACGGTTAGGTGGCTTACCCCGGCATTGGCTAAAGATGAAGAACCTGTTTATGGCTACGTGATTTACCGGTTTGATGCCGAAAAAATAAATATCGAGGATCCTAAAAACATCCTCAAAATCCTTTACAATACCAATTTAAGCTACGAAGATAATACCGTGCAAAAAGGCAAAACCTATTTTTACGTGGTAACGGCATTGGATAGGATGAAAAATGAAAGCGAGCGATCTCCAACAATTGCGGTTACAGTGCCGTAGGGGGTAGGGGCAAACTCTCCATGTCATTGCACGAAGCAATCGCGAACCATGCAGAGAGGATTTGCAGGCGTGCGATTGCTTCGTGTCTTATAATGACGTATTTAAAAAGTGTTTGTCATCCTGAGTTGTAAAATCCGGGGACTGTGAAGATGGAAATGATAATATAAAGCTATGTCATTGCGAGGAACGAAGCAATCGCGAACTTTGCAGATCCGTTCTGTAGAGCATGAGATTGCTTCGTTCCTCGCAATGACGTGGTGGACTTGTCTTGGGTAGGTACGAAGGATCTTCTTTGCCCTATTAATTGCAGACTTTTATAGTGAAGAAGATTCTTCGTTCCTGCCAATGACACATATCTTAATGTATTGATTTTAAACCAATTGCATATTGTGTTTTTTAGCTAAC
>NZ_JANTYS010000049.1 GCF_024808255.1 Mucilaginibacter dorajii | reverse complement strand
GGCCCCGCTCGTGAAAGCGAATTATGGGCGCTGTTTGATCGTCTTCTGTTTTCATACACTTCTTTTTAGTGTATAGTTTTTCCCGGACGAGTCAGGTTACCATCATCATTGCTGACCAGATTCGAGAACCGGTAGCGCCAATAGCCTTTAGTTTTTTGCATCTAAAAGCAAAGTAAATTGAGGCAGCGGTATTTTCCATTGTCGATACGCATGGCTATATTCTTCAATAAAAAATCTTAAATTGGCTTGTAATCAACCATATATCTTTATGCAAAAAAAACTACTCTTCATTTCAATGCTTTTCGCGCAAGCGGCCTTCGCCCAAAAAACTTATATTCAATGCGGCAAGTTAATTGACGGAACATCGGCGACTGCGCAAACTCAAATAACCATTGTTGTTGAGGGCAAAAACATCATCGATATACAAAAAGGATACACATCCGGTACCGGGGCAGATAAACTCATCAATCTGCAAAGCAAAACGGTAATGCCGGGCCTTATTGATTGCCATGTACACCTCGAATCTGAGTTCAATAAAAATTCCGCTATAGAAGGTTTTACATTAACCGATGCTGATGTTGCTTACCGGGCATCGGTATATGCTAAACGCACCCTAATGGCTGGCTTTACCACCGTGCGCGACCTTGGTGGCACGGGCGTAAATATCAGCCTGCGCAAGGCAATAAGGCAGGGACTTGTTGATGGCCCCAGGATTATAACTGCCGGCAGGGCGATATCAGCCAGTGGCGGCCACATGGATCCATCTGATGGGTTCAGGGATGATGCCTTTAACCATCGCCCCGGCCCGGATGAAGGCGTAGCTGATGGTAAAGACGAGCTGATAAAAGCGGTAAGGCTTCAATTTAAGCGAGGATCTGATGTGATCAAAATAGCATCTACCGGTGGGGTACTGGATTTAAGCGAGGATGGATCGGGCGCGCAATTCAGCATTGATGAAATAAAGGCCGTTGTAGAAACAGCAAAAGATTATGGTCTTAAGGTGGCCTGCCACGCCCATGGCGCCGAAGGTATACGAAGGGCGATACTGGGTGGCGTAACCTCCATAGAGCATGGTACCTTTATGGATGATGAAGATATTAAACTGGCCAAACAGTACGGTACCTGGTATGTGCCTACCATTATTGCTGGCAAATCAGTTGCCGATTCGGCCCGTACCCCGGGCTTCTTTCCGCCGGTAATTGCCCGCAAAGCACTTGAAATCGGTCCCCAAATACAGCAAACTTTTGCCAAAGCTTATAAAGCCGGGGTTAAAATTGCCTTTGGCACCGATGCCGGGGTATATGCGCATGGCAAAAATTATATTGAATTTCAGTACATGGTTGAGGCCGGCATGCCACCTATAGAAGCCATAAAAGCCGCAACCAGCAGCGCCGCCGACCTGCTGGGCATGAGCGCGAAAATTGGCAGCATCAGCAAAGGGAAGTTTGCAGATATCGTTGCTGTTGACGGCGACCCCTTACTTGATATAAAAGCCATGAAAAACGTAAGCTTTATTATGAAAGAGGGGAAAATATACTTTGGCGCAAATTAAAAGTACCGCTAACTTAAACAGCCTGTTGATATTTTTAGCCCCGGTGTTTCGCACACCGGGGCTAAAAATCTTGCTCCATATGCCGACTAATAAGGCGTTTGCCATCAATTGAACAACAAACTTATAGCAGCAAATAATTTTCGTTTACGGTAACATAAAATGCGTTGAAGCGTCATACGTATTTTAACCCCGAAAACTTTTTTGCATGGCGGGTGTATAATGGAGACCGCCCGGCAAACGTTTATTTACTACTAATTCTATATATGACTGATCTGAAACCAATTTCGACACTGCTGTTATCATGCATGCTTGCGGCAGTTTTCACCTCTTCACAGGCACAAACGCCACAACCCGAAGATCCCGCCCTAAAAATTTACCGTGGCGTACCAACAAAAGTTAACGACCTGGTGCATACCAAACTGGATGTACGTTTCGATTACAAAAAACGCTATATGTACGGCAAAGAATGGGTTACCTTAAAGCCACATTTTTACCCAACCGATAGCCTTAGGTTAGATGCCAAGGGCATGGATTTAAAAACCATTGCCGTAGTAAAAAACGGTAAAAACTTCCCGCTGAAATTTACTTACCAGGATAGCCTTAGCGTAGCCATTAAGCTTGATAAAGTTTACCACAACAACGAAAGCTATACCATTTATATAGATTACACCGCCAAACCAAACGAACTGAAGGTAAAAGGCAGCGCGGCCATCAACGATGCCAAGGGTTTATATTTTATTAACCCTGATGGTACCGAAAAAGACAAGCCAACCCAGATATGGACGCAGGGCGAAACCGAAAGTTCATCGGCCTGGTTCCCTACTATTGATAAGCCAAGCCAGAAAACTACCGAAGAGATCAGCATGACCGTATTATCAAAATACGTTACGCTATCAAACGGTAAACTAGTATCGCAAAAAAACAATGCCGACGGTACCCGCACCGATACCTGGAAACAGGATCTGCCACATTCGCCATACCTGTTTATGATGGCCGTTGGCGATTTCAAGATCTATAAGGATAAATGGCGCAACAAAGAGGTAAACTATTACCTGGAACCCAAGTATGCACCATACGCCAAAGAAATTTTCGGGATGACGCCAGAGGCTATTGAGTTTTACTCCAAAACCCTGGGTGTTGATTTCCCATGGTATAAATACTCGCAAATTGTTGTACGTGATTATGTGAGCGGCGCAATGGAAAATACGTCAGCAACACTGCATGGTGCTTATGTACAAGGAACAGCGCGCGAGTTGCTGGATGCCTATTATGATGACGGCCGCAGCACCATTGTGCACGAGCTTTTTCACCAATGGTTTGGCGATTATGTTACTGCCGAAAGCTGGAGTAATTTAACCGTGAACGAATCATTCGCCAATTTTAGCGAAACTCTTTGGGCCGAGCATAAATACGGTAAAGATGTAGCCGATGAGCATAACTATATTGATATGCAAAATTACCTGCAATCGCCGGATGCCCGCACCAAAAACCTGGTTCGTTTTCATTATGCCGATAAAGAAGATGTGTTTGATGTGGTTACCTACCAAAAAGGCGGCAGGATATTGAACATGCTGCGTAATTATTTAGGTGATGCTGCCTTTTTTAAAGGATTAAACATCTACCTGAAAACAAACGCGTTTAAAAATGGCGAGGCCCAACAATTACGTTTAGCCTTTGAAGAGGCCAGCGGCCTCGACCTTAACTGGTATTTTAACCAATGGTATTATGGTGCCGGTCACCCAATACTGGATATCAGCTACAAATGGGATGATGCTACCAAAACCCAAACCGTTTACCTGCAGCAAAGCCAGGATGGTCAGATCTTTAAATTGCCAATGGCTATTGACATTTACGCCGGCGGCAAAAAAACACGCCATAAAATTTGGATGAACGATCAAAACGACACCCTTGCCTTTAAACTGGATGCCAAACCCAACCTGGTAAATGTTGATGGCGATAAGGTGTTGCTTACCAAAAAAACAGACCATAAAACTTTACAGGAATTCGCGTTTCAATACTTTAACGCCCCGCTTTATTTAGACAGGCTGGAAGCCATTAACGCAGCTGCCGATAAACAAACCGATAACGACGGGCAAAAGATTTTGATAGCCGCCTTAAAGGATAAATACTACGGTTTACGCAGTAAAGCCATCAGAACATTAAAGCTTGATAACGATGCTATCCGTAATGCCGCCCAGCCAATCCTGGCTCAAATGGCACAAACCGATGATAACACTTTAACCCGTGCTGCTGCTATCAAAGCATTGGGCAGTTTAAAAGCATCCGGCAACCTTAATATATTTAAACAAGCGTTGAGCAGCCAATCATACGCGGTGCAGGGTGCAGCACTAAATGCTATAGGCTTGGTCGATGGCCCACAGGCCATGACGCTGGCTAAAGGCTTTGAAAAAGACAACAAAGGCGGTCTTACAGCTGCGATATTGGACATTTATGCCACCAACGGCGGCGATGCACAATGGCCATTTGTTTACCAGCAATATCATGAAAGTGGTCCCCAAGCTAAGTTTAACAGCATGCGCAAGTATGCGGCCTTAGCCGGCAGGGTTATAAAACCGGAGTATGCACAACAAGGCATCAGTGAGATAAAAGCCTTTGGTATTACCTACAAAAGCCAGGGTGCCGCCGGTATAGTTGTTCAGTTTATTACAGGCATAAAAGAACAACGCCAGAAATTGAGTGATGATGCATCGGTAAAAGTTGCTGATGAAGCCATAAAAGAGATCAACGACGCGAAGTGATTTTGATGTGCAGATTGTAGATGTGCAGGTGTGCAGATTTCAAATGTGCAGATGATTGTTTTTAAGTTATCATCTCTACCCTGTCATTCTGAGGAACGAAGAATCTTCTTCGCTATAAAAGTCTTCAATTAGCAGCGCGAAGAAGATCCTTCGTTCCTGCCAATGACACATATCTTAATGTATTGATTTTAAACCAATTGCATATTGTGTTTTTTAGCTAACCTTTTTAACGAAG
>NZ_JANTYS010000048.1 GCF_024808255.1 Mucilaginibacter dorajii | reverse complement strand
CCCGCTCGTGAAAGCGAATTATGGGCGCTGTTTGATCGTCTTCTGTTTTCATACACTTCTTTTTAGTGTATAGTTTTTCCCGGACGAGTCACCCTGACCCCCTAAAGGGGGAATTATAGACGGATAATAAATTTAAGAGAGGAAAATAAAAACAAAAAGTCTCCCCCCTTTAGGGGGAGATTTAGAGGGGGCTTCTTACCTTTGCCCTATCCGGGATAAAAACCCGGCCACAACATGACAAAAGAAGTTGAAATAGTATGCCCTCCCGGGCAGCATGAAGATGAGGCCGTAATCAAACGCCTCGCAGCGGCGGCTTTAAATATGCAGCCTCAAAAAGTATCAGCAGTTAAAATTTTAAAAAGATCAATTGATGCGCGCGGTCGTAAGGTGGTTTACCGTATGATGGTGCAGGTGTTTATCAATGAAGATTACGTACCACAATCGTACACCGTAAAGTACCCCAACGTACAATTCGGCCGACCGGTTATTATAGTGGGTGCTGGTCCGGCGGGAATTTTTGCCGCTTTGCAATGTATCGAATCGGGCTTAAAGCCGGTTATTTTGGAGCGCGGTAAAGATGTTAAACAACGCCGACGGGATCTGGCTAATATCAATAAACAGGGCTTGGTTAATCCCGAATCAAATTATTGTTTTGGGGAGGGGGGAGCAGGTACCTATTCCGACGGCAAGTTATACACCCGATCAACCAAGCGTGGTGATGTAAACCAAGTGCTTAAAGCATTTGTCGCTCATGGCGCAGATGAGGATATCCTGATAGATGCCCGCCCGCACATCGGCACCAATAAATTACCACAAATTATTACTGCCATGCGCGAAACCATATTGGATGCAGGCGGCGAATTTATTTTTGACGCGAAGGTTACCGCTTTATTGGTGGAATTTGGCAAGATAAAAGGTGTAAAGCTGGCCAGTGGCGAAAAGATGACCGCCGATGCGGTGATCCTGGCAACAGGCCACTCGGCAAGGGACGTTTTTGAAATGCTCCATCATCAAAATATATTGATAGAGGCCAAGCCTTTCGCTTTAGGCGTACGGATAGAGCATCCGCAGGAAATTATAGACCAGGCCCAATACCATTGCGAAATTCGTGATCCGGCTTTGCCGCCATCTTATTATAACCTGGTTGAACAGGTGGAAGATAGGGGTGTGTTTTCATTTTGCATGTGCCCCGGAGGTATCATCGCTCCTTGCGCTACAGAGGCAGATGAGATTGTGGTGAACGGCTGGAGTCCGTCAAAAAGGAATAACCCTTTTGCCAATTCGGGCACCGTGGTACAAATCAATATGGAAGATGTTGCCGGCAGCGACCATGACCCTTTTAAAATGCTGAACTTTCAGCACGAGGTGGAGCGCGCCGCTTTTAAAGCTGGCGGCGGTAACCTGGTAGCCCCCGGTCAGCGTATGGCCGATTTTGTGCAGGGGCGTTTATCCAACGATCTGCCTGTAAACTCCTACCTGCCGGGTACCAAAAGTACCGAGCTTAAAGAGGTATTGCCCGGCTGGATTCATAAACGTTTGCAAAAAGCTTTGCCCGCGTTTGGCAAAAAAATGAAAGGTTATTATACTAACGAAGCTATTTTGGTTGGGGTAGAGTCGCGCACGTCATCGCCCGTAAAAATTCCACGGGATAAAGAAACCTTACAGCATCCGCAGGTAAGTGGTTTATTCCCTTGCGGCGAAGGGGCTGGTTATGCTGGTGGCATTATTTCTGCTGCTATAGATGGAGTAAACTGCGCATTGGCCGCATTAAAAATATTAAAATGAGTTTATCCGAAAAACTGAGTACACAATTACAAAATGTATTGGCCGGCGATCCATGGTATGGATCGTCTGTTTATGAAATTATTGAAAAAATAAGTTTCGAGGCCGCGTTTGAAAAACCACAGGGCTCAGCACATAACATTGCCGAAATAGTTTTACACATGATAGCCTGGACCGAGGAAGTAATGGACCGTATGAATGGCATGAGCGCGGGGATCCCTACCAGCGGCGATTGGCCCGAAGTGGGTGCTCCCGATGAACAAAAATGGCAAAACTATGTTGAAGATTTAAAGCTGGTGAACGTAAATTTGATTGGCATCATCCAAAAATTCCCACAGGAACAATGGGATGAGCCGATAAAAGATGAGCGCAACCGCGAACTGGGTACAGGTGTAAATTATGAGGAATTGATCAGTGGATTAATTCAACATCATGTATATCACTCGGGACAAATCGCTTTATTAAACAGGATTTTGACTATGATTACACTGATTTGAAGTTGATTTCACCGATTATTAAAGGTGGTGATTTGAAATGAGCAGTGATTTTTGCGATCTAATCATTTTTTATCATCTTAAATAATCGGTGAAATCTCATAACTAATCGGTGAAATCAAAAAAATAAAATTATGAAGAAGACACTCGTATTAGGAGCAACACCTGATACCAGCAGATACGCCAACCTGGCCGCCAATCGTTTGGTAAGCCGCGGGCATAGCATAGTAAATGTAGGGACAAAAACGGGCGAAGCCGCAGGTATACCTATCGAAAAACCCGAAACTATCCATACAGATATAGATACGGTTACATTATATATAGGGCCACAAAATCAACCGCCGCTGTATAATTATATTTTAAATACCCATCCCAAACGTATCATTTTCAATCCCGGCACCGAAAACGCCGAACTGCAACGTATGGCCAACGAAAAGGGAATTGAAACGGAGTATGCATGTACGTTGGTACTTTTATCTATAGGGCAATACTAAGCCCCTGCCCCTAAAGCTACTGTGTGTACACATCTTTTGAAACCGAATCATTAAATAAAAACGGTGTCATTTCGACGAACCGGCGGGGATTGCGCGCCGGGGGAGGAGAAATCTTGTAAAAGCGGACATTCGGCCTTGCAAGGCGTCTAAGATTTCTCTTTCGCACCCCACACATCCCCACCTTCGCTCTATCGAAATGACATTTTTTTAATAAAAAGCATGTGTACACACAGTAGTCCTAAAGGGGGAGCTTCTTATCAGTTTATTTGAAAATTGAGAATGCAATTCAAAAACTCTCCTTCAGGGGGCCGGGGAGCCTGCACTGGAAAATATCCTGATCTCTTTTGGATAGTAATTATTGATCCTGTTTGGTAGTAATTTAGCCCAACCCAAAGCCTGTCCTTCAAAATTCATTAAACTCCAACCTTTTTCGGTAGGGCTTAGGTCGATATTGTCGCGGCGCAGGTACTGGATAGCCTGGTCATAGGTCAATTCGGTTTGTAAAACCGCGTCCTTATTAATAATGGTGCTTAAAGCCAATTCATGATCTGGGATCAGATCTTTACCCATCAGTTTACCAATCCGCACGCCCGATTTTTTCAAATATAGGTGTCGCTGTAAAATATTCAGGCTTTCTTTGTGCGCGCGGTTAATAGCCAGCCAGTCGTCCTGTACTTTAAAATAGTAATAGTTATCGGCGTTGTTGATATAGGCTTTTACCTGGTCAATTTCCTTGCTGCTTATTTTCTGTTGCATGTTGTTTTTAAAGGTACCCAAGTCGCCGGTGTTGGTTTTCTTTTTCAGGCACGATGCAAACAAGCCCTCGCCTTTAACCTGGTCGGGATAAAAACGATACCCCCAGGCTTTCTGCGTGGCAGATTGCGTTTCAACAATACCCCACTCCTTATATATAGGTATGCGGATACTTTCGAGGTCAAATTCCTGGCAAAGCCAATCCAGTATATCTTCGTTTTCCTGGTGCGAGTAGGAGCAGGTACTATATATAAGGTAACCATCCTCATTTAATGCCGGCAGTATATTGGCCAGGATGCGCTCCTGTCGCTGGTGGCAAAGCTCCACGTTGGCTTCCGACCATTCGTTCATCGCCTGCGGATCTTTACGGAACATGCCCGAGCCGGAGCAGGGGGCATCAACCAATATAATATCAAAAAAGCTTTTTAGTCGGCCAATATCTTTTGGGTCGTTATTACTTACAATAACATTGGCCTGGCCCCATCGGCTTAGGTTATCTGTTAATACAGGTACGCGGGTTTTAATAATTTCATTGGCCAGCAAAAGATCTTCTTCATTTATAGCCGAATTAAGCAGCGTGCTTTTGCCGCCCGGAGCAGCACATAGGTCAAGCACTTTTACCGCACCATCTATATTGGGGCGGATGTTTTTAAAGATATGGTCAATAAACATCGATGAAGCTTCCTGTACATAATAGCATCCGGCATGAAAAAGCGGATCAAAAGTGAAGGATGGACGGGTATTTAAATAAAAACCATCGGCGCACCAGGGTACCTGCTCATCTTTTTTTACCGCCGAAAGCTTAAAAGGATTTAACCTGATAGAGGTAGGGGCATCAGAAAGCTGATGCGTTTTTATAAAATTTTCTTCGTTGAAGCCGTTTTCCGCGCTTAACGATGATAAGAAATTGTCAGGAAACAGTTGCTCGTTCATATACTTTGTAAATATACAAATTCAATAAGTGCTATTGTACCAGGGCAAATGGTGCGTGCCGAAATGAATTTAGGGTTAGTTTACAGGCACTTGTCAAATTGTTTTAATTATTTGCAAATTTCTCTTGGTGGGTAAGGGGTTTTCTGTGTACATTTGTGGCCGCTCAAGTAAAAGGGGCGTCGTTTTTTGAAACATAGCGAATAAAAAAAGATTAAAATAAGTGAAGTTTTCACTTGCCAGATCAAATTAAAATTCGCATTTTTGCAACCCGCAATCGAAGAGAAGGATTAAGTGAAAATGATCGATTAAGGGCTCCGAAATAAAAATAAAAAAAAGTTTTGGAAAGATGGAAAGGATTGCTACCTTTGCAGACCCAAACGGAAGGGTGCTTGAGAGAGCGAAAGAAGTTAAGT
>NZ_JANTYS010000047.1 GCF_024808255.1 Mucilaginibacter dorajii | reverse complement strand
GCTGCAAAGGTAACTACTTTTCGCATTCCTCCAAACTATCTTTAACTATTTCTTAACACTAACTCACAAATCGCTTAATATCAAAGAGAAAAAATCAAAAGAGATGAGAAGAATATTCGTTTTAGCTATTATATTACTTCGCAACAGGTTCTGCAACCACTTTTTTAGGTATACCTACCTTAAGCAACTCCTGCGTAATATTCCGGGTATAAGCTTTAATCTCCTCCTGAAACTCATTAATAGATGCCCCGGAACGGATCTCTTCTAACCTTTTTTCCCAGGTACCGGTCAGTTCGGCCTGGGCAATTTTCTGATCTTTAACTACATTATATACGTTAAGGCCAGTCTCCGTAGGTACCAGGTTCTTTTTCTCTCTTGTGATATAGGTTCTTTTAATAAGGGTTTCTATAATAGAAGCCCGGGTAGCAGGTGTACCAAGGCCGCTATCCTTCATAGCATAGCGCAATTCCTCGTCATCAATTTCCTTACCCGCGGTTTCCAGAGCCTTTAATAAGCTGGCTTCATTATATAATGGCTTGGGCTTGGTTTGCTTTTCGAGCAGGGCTTTATTGATCACCGGCAGGTTTTCGCCTTGTATCACTTTTGGCAAAGCCGCGTTTTCCTCGTCCTTCTTCTCTTCGTCGGGCTCGTTAAATACAGCACGCCAGCCTGCCGAGCCGATCACCGTACCACTCGCCGTAAATTTTGAACCGGATTGAACAACTATTTTAGTGATCTCTTTAATACATTCCTGGTGAAAAGCCTCCAGCATACGGCCGGCAACCATATCATAAACCGCCTGGTGATCTTTTGATAGCTGGTAAGGCTCTACCCCTGTTGTTAACACCGCATGGTGATCGGTCACCTTTTTGGCATTCACGCTTCGCTTATTCAATTTTTGCCCCACCAGGAAGGTGGCCTGCTTACCAAAATCGGGATGTTCTTTTAATTTCTCTATCAATGCAGGCACTTCTGCAAAAACATCATCACCTATATAACGGCTACCCGTACGCGGATAAGTAACCAACTTGCTTTCGTAAAGGTTTTGCAGAATGCCCAACGTTTGATCGGCAGTAAAGCCTTTGCGTTTGTTGGCTTCCTGCTGCAGGCTACTCAAATCATGCAATAACGGCGGCGGTTCCTTTCGGGGTTTGGCTTCCACACTCAGAATGTGGCCACCTGCCGGGAAACCTGCTGCTACATCTTCTACCTTATCTAATACAGCTTGCGCTTCTTCTTTGGTTTTATAGTTTTCGGCAGATATAGCCCTGAAAGCCTGCCCGTCTTTATCAGGCTGAATAGCTACCTGGTAGTAAATCTGCGGCACAAAGTTCTTGTTTTCTAAATAACGTGAACAGATCATGGCCAGGGTTGGTGTTTGCACACGGCCCAATGATAATACCGCCCGGTTGCCGGATGACAAACTTAGCGCTTGTGTAGCGTTCATGCCCACCAACCAATCGGACTGGGAGCGGCAATGTGCCGAATTGAAAAGCGTGTCGTAATCGGTCCCCGGTTTAAGGTTACGGAAACCTTCTTTAATAGCTTCATCTGTTTGCGACGAGATCCAAAGCCGTTTAAATGGCTTTTTACATTTAAGATAGTAATATATATAGCGAAAGATGAGTTCGCCCTCCCGCCCGGCATCCGTAGCAACAATAATTTCTGTGGCTTCGTCAAAAAGGCCTTTAATAATATCCAGCTGCTTTTTTACAGATGGATCATCTATCATCCCCTCTTTACTTTTCACCTTGCGGATAGATAGCTTGAACTTGCTGGGCAGCATAGGCAAATTTTGCACGTTCCAGCCATAATAACCGTACTCCTGCGGGGCGGCCAGCTGCAGCAAATGCCCAAAGGCCCAGGTAAAAGTGTACCCCTTACCTTCTATATAGCCATCTTTCTTATTCACTGCGCCAAATACTTTGGCAATTTCCCTGGCAACGGACGGCTTTTCGGCGATAATAACTTTCATATAACGGGGCGAAAGTAACAAACTGGAACAGGTAAGGCAATGATTGTGGAGAAATGAACGACAAAGCCACCATAGTTACGAACCTTCAATTAGCACGATTATTGCTTATCTATCCTAAAGTCAACAACAGGAAAACGAAAAAAATCTGGGCCAATTTTAGTGTAAAGGATGCTGAACGTACCAATGAATTCTATTCGCAATTAGGTTTTGCGCCAAACAATACAAACAACTACCCTAAATTAGCCAGTTTTAGTTTTGGCGATGACAACTTTGTGATCCATTTTTTTGAGGAAGGCTCACAGATAGATAAATATTTAACATCGGGATCAAAAACCAACAGCGAGATTATTTTCACGCTATCGGCAGAAACAGAAACCGAAGTAAAAGAATGGGCACAACGCATTGAAAATGCCGGAGGCAACATTTTTCAGAAAACCGGCAGAGACGAAAATGGCTACTATGGCTTTGGCTTTGCCGATCCCGATGGGCACAAATTTAATGTGTTGTTGATGGAAGATGGGATGTAAAGTGGTGTTGGGCAAAACGTATTCACAAGGGAGTGTGTTTGTTATTTTTTCCGGGATATAATTAATCTGATATCACTTCTGAAAAAGTTGAATAATTGTAAATAGCACATAGCAGGCAAAAAATATTGATTGAATAGCAATATATGTTTGAATTTTTCTTTTGTCGGCCTTTTGCATTCCCTGGGATATCCTGTAGCCATTTAAAATTGTTGCCCCAACAGCCGGTAAAATAGTGCAGATTATTTTGTTACCTGATGTATAAAGAAAGCTATCACCCCCTTCACCAAAAAAAATCCAAATTAAAGATAGATACAATATAGAAACAAGAAAACTAACAATACACTGAAGTACAGCTAATGCAAAAATCTTGAACCAATTTAATTTGAGTTTATCCAATGTGCCGAATGAGTTGCGTTAATCAAAATTAGCAAATCAGACTGAAAAAATATTTTAAGGATAAATGTTTCGCAGAATACCTATCTCCTCAACAATAAAATATTATTTTAATTTATCATATAAACAGGAGTCAGCGCAGAATTTACCACCACCAATAAACATAAGCACTATAGTTATTTCTATTGCCAACAGGTAATATTACAAGAGCGACCTAAAAAAGATGAGATAAAAGACTCTGAAAGGAAGATATCTTAATCTGTGTACCCAGGATGAGATTCGAACTCACACATCCATTCGGATGCCACCCCCTCAAGATGGTGCGTCTACCAATTTCGCCACCTGGGCATTATAGATTTGAGATGTTAGATTTGAGATATGAAAAAAAGACCGATATCTTAAATTTACTCCCGATACGAGACTTTGAGATATGAGGCGAGAAAAAATCTCAAATCTCACATCTCAATTCTCATATCTTAAAACCGGCGTGCCCGAAGAGAGACTCGAACTCTCAAGAGACAATTCTCAACGGCTTCTGAGACCGCAACGTTTACCAATTTCGCCATCCGGGCGTGTTATTTTATTAACAAGCGTGCAAATATAATCGTTTCTGCCAAATAGCAACCTAATAAATATAAAATTTGGTGCTTAGTTGTTAGTTGGCTGGCTAAGAGTTAATTTAGGATTCACATTAATTATTATCTGCTTATCAATGAAACGTTTTTACACGCTTATTATCACCATTTTAACGCTTTATCCCTTCATTTTAAAAGCGCAAACCATCACTATATTACAACAGGATAAGCCCACCAGCATTCGCGGATTATCTGTTGTGAATGATAAAACAGCATGGATAAGCGGCAGTAAAGGTCACATTGCTATCACCAATAATGGCGGCAAAACCTGGGCCTGGCAGCAGATTAAAGGTTACGAAAAAGCCGATTTCAGGGATATTGAGGCATTTAATGACCAGGAAGCTGTGATCATGAGCTCAGGAACACCGGCTTTGGTTTTGAAAACAACAGATGGAGGCAAAAGCTGGCAGGAAAAATGCCGTAAAACGGATAGCATCTACTTTTTTGATGCCATGGATTTTGCCGATGCCAAACATGGCTACATTTTAGGCGACCCGATCAAAAACAAATTCCTGCTAATGGAAACCAAAGACGGCGGCGATACCTGGACCGAAATGCAGAATACGCCGGATGCCATCCCCGGCGAAGCGGCTTTTGCAGCAAGCGGTACCTGCTTAAGAGTTAACAAAGATTTGGGACTGGTGATAGCAAGCGGAGGAACAACCGCCCGCTTTTTACAATTGTGTAATTGCGATAACCCGAAATGGCAAACAAAGCCCTTCCCTATTGCGCAAGGCGCTGGTAGCAAAGGCGCGTTTTCCATATCAGACGACCTGTTTGTTGCGGTGGGCGGCAATTACTCCAAAGACAAAGTTACCGATTCGGTTATTTGCCGGTACGATAAAAAAAACGGTGCATACCAGGTTTTACCCGCCGATGCTACCGGTTTTCAATCATGTGTGGAACGGGTTGAAGGCAGAATTTACCTATCAACAGGAACATCGGGCAGCAGCTTATCAACTCCTATAGGCCTGTCATGGCGAAAAATTGATGCCACAAGTTTTAACGTTTGTCGCAGGGCAAAGCACGGAAAACTGGTTTTACTGGCCGGCGACAAGGGCAAAATAGCCATTTTTAAAATGTAGTTTATTGGCAATTAATAGCTTAACAAATACTTTACAATTAATTACAAAAAGGACTTGCACCGTATTATTAATCGCCCTATATTTGCACCACTTTAAACGGAAACGGTAGCAGTATCGAAAAAGTTAAAAGTTTGATTCCGTAGCTCAGCTGGTAGAGCATAACACTTTTAATGTTGGGGTCCTGGGTTCGAATCCCAGCGGGATCACAAAAGCCTTTGAAAGAAGGCTTTTTTTATTTACAAATTATAATTCAAATCGCCTTAAGCAGCAACGGTATTATACCAGGCACTGTTAAAGAAACGATTCCGTAGCTCAGCTGGTAGAGCATAACACTTTTAATGTTGGGGTCCTGGGTTCGAATCCCAGCGGGATCACAAAAGAGGCTGTATCATAAATCATGATCAGCCTCTTTTTTATTACTAATGTTTTATTGCTGTAAATTCAAATATCTATTTATTGTTTAATTTGT
>NZ_JANTYS010000046.1 GCF_024808255.1 Mucilaginibacter dorajii | reverse complement strand
AATAAAAATAAAAAAAAGTTTTGGAAAGATGGAAAGGATTGCTACCTTTGCAGACCCAAACGGAAGGGTGCTTGAGAGAGCGAAAGAAGTTAAGTTTGAGCGAATCAAGCGAGAGAAAAAGGAAGAAAGTTAATGAAGGTTAACGAGTAAGCAAAAGGGAACCCAGAGCGATTCTGGCGGACAACAAATGACAAATCAGGTGAGTCAAATCACTAAAGATTATATAGCGGATCTGAGACAGTGAAGCGGCAAAGTTCTTTTAAGAAATAGAAAATCATGTAGAGTAACAACTCAAACGAGAGGAAGTCGCAAGATGGAGAGGAGGGAGAGGAGTTATGATAACAAAAGTGTTAGATACTGTATAAAGATATAATTATATACAGATTCTATTATTAATAATAGGGTCAGTGAACAAACGAGACATTTTACAATGGAGAGTTTGATCCTGGCTCAGGATGAACGCTAGCGGCAGGCCTAATACATGCAAGTCGGACGGGATAGAAGAGCTTGCTTTTCTTGAGAGTGGCGCACGGGTGCGTAACACGTATGTAACCTACCTTAATCAGGGGGATAGCCTCTCGAAAGAGAGATTAAGACCGCATAACATCAGCTTACAGCATTGTATACTGATCAAATATTTATAGGATTAAGATGGGCATGCGGAACATTAGCTAGTTGGTAAGGTAACGGCTTACCAAGGCTACGATGTTTAGGGGATCTGAGAGGATGACCCCCCACACTGGTACTGAGACACGGACCAGACTCCTACGGGAGGCAGCAGTAAGGAATATTGGTCAATGGGCGGAAGCCTGAACCAGCCATGCCGCGTGCAGGAAGACGGCCCTACGGGTTGTAAACTGCTTTTGTACCGGAATAAACCTTGATTCGTGAATCAAGCTGAATGTACGGTAAGAATAAGGATCGGCTAACTCCGTGCCAGCAGCCGCGGTAATACGGAGGATCCAAGCGTTATCCGGATTTATTGGGTTTAAAGGGTGCGTAGGTGGCTTTTTAAGTCAGGGGTGAAAGACGGTAGCTTAACTATCGCAGTGCCTTTGATACTGAAGAGCTTGAATGAACTAGAGGTAGGCGGAATGTGACAAGTAGCGGTGAAATGCATAGATATGTCACAGAACACCAATTGCGAAGGCAGCTTACTATGGTTTTATTGACACTGAGGCACGAAAGCGTGGGGATCAAACAGGATTAGATACCCTGGTAGTCCACGCCCTAAACGATGAATACTCGATGTTGGCGATATACGGTCAGCGTCTAAGCGAAAGCGTTAAGTATTCCACCTGGGGAGTACGCCCGCAAGGGTGAAACTCAAAGGAATTGACGGGGGCCCGCACAAGCGGAGGAGCATGTGGTTTAATTCGATGATACGCGAGGAACCTTACCCGGGCTTGAAAGTTAGTGAATTGAGCAGAGACGCTCAAGTCCTTCGGGACACGAAACTAGGTGCTGCATGGCTGTCGTCAGCTCGTGCCGTGAGGTGTTGGGTTAAGTCCCGCAACGAGCGCAACCCCTATGTTTAGTTGCCAGCACGTCAAGGTGGGGACTCTAAACAGACTGCCTATGCAAATAGAGAGGAAGGAGGGGACGACGTCAAGTCATCATGGCCCTTACGTCCGGGGCTACACACGTGCTACAATGGATGGTACAGAGGGCTGCTACCTGGCAACAGGATGCCAATCTCTCAAAGCCATTCACAGTTCGGATCGGGGTCTGCAACTCGACCCCGTGAAGTTGGATTCGCTAGTAATCGCGTATCAGCAATGACGCGGTGAATACGTTCCCGGGCCTTGTACACACCGCCCGTCAAGCCATGGAAGCTGGAAGTGCCTGAAGTGCGTAACCGCAAGGAGCGTCCTAGGGTAAAGTCGGTAACTGGGGCTAAGTCGTAACAAGGTAGCCGTACCGGAAGGTGTGGCTGGAATACCTCCTTTCTGGAGCAGTATCGAGACACGATATCGTAACAAGTTACCTACATGATTATTTCTTAAAATTGGTTGATTGGGTTAGATTGGTTGATTAAGTGAGTGGTTAAAGCCGCAAACAATAAGTCAATAAATCGATAATTCAGTCATTCAATAATTAAACACACAAAAGGAAAACCCAAAAGATGAAGCCAATTGGTGGCAATAATCAAAAGGTGATACGAGATTGAAAGAAATCGGGAATAGGAGAATCACAAATCGTAAATCCGACGTCCGAAATCACACCCAGTCCTGTAGCTCAGCTTGGTTAGAGCACTACACTGATAATGTAGGGGTCAGCAGTTCAAATCTGCTCGGGACTACAAATAGGAGTACTTAGTAGTAAGTATCAAGTAGCAAGACAAAAGAAAAAGAGTCTTGATACTAAATACTAACGACTTGATACTAAAGATTCATTTTTAGGGGGATTAGCTCAGCTGGCTAGAGCACCTGCCTTGCACGCAGGGGGTCAACGGTTCGAATCCGTTATTCTCCACACTTGTTAAGTATAAAGTAACAAGTAGTAAGTAGTAAGACAAAAGTCTTGATACTTGATACCGACGACTTGATACTCAACAAAACGTTCTTTGACATATTGGAAGAAGTAATAAAAAAGAGAAGACAACAGAATAGAGGACTGTTGCAGGCTTTGAAGATTACGGAAAAGTAAAGAGGAATGAGACTTCGGTCTTACTACTTGATACTGAGTACTTGATACTAAAAACGGCAACACTAATCAAAAGCATACATACCGGGCAAAAGGCGGTATAGTAGAAGAAAGTAAGAAAGGGTACACGGGGGATGCCTTGGCTCTCAGAGGCGATGAAAGACGTGATAAGCTGCGATAAGCTGCGGGGATCAGCAAATATGAATTGATCCGCAGATTTCTGAATGGGGAAACCTAATTAGTTGAAGACTAATTGCATAAATGCGCAAACCTGCTGAACTGAAACATCTAAGTAAGCAGAGGAAGAGAAAATAATAATGATTTCCTGAGTAGTGGCGAGCGAAAGGGAAGAAGCCCAAACCTATATTGTTACGGCAATATGGGGGTTGTAGGACCACAACATGAATATCAAACAAAACCGGAAGGGGGTGGGAAACCCCGCCATAGAGCATGACAGCTGCGTACGGGTAATGGATGATAGGATAGTGGTATCCTGAGTACCGCGAGGTCGGAGACGCCTTGTGGGAATCTGCCGGCACCATCCGGTAAGGCTAAATACTCCTGAGAGACCGATAGTGAACCAGTACCGTGAGGGAAAGGTGAAAAGAACCCCGAACAGGGGAGTGAAATAGAACCTGAAACCGTGTACTTACAAGCGGTCGGAGCGGAGAGATTCCGTGACGGCGTGCCTTTTGCATAATGAGCCTACGAGTTACTCTTTCCTGGCAAGGTTAAGTGTTTAAGACACGGATCCGAAGCGAAAGCGAGTCTGAATAGGGCGTATAGTCAGGGGAGGTAGACGCGAAACCTTGTGATCTACCCATGGGCAGGTTGAAGGTGCCGTAACAGGTACTGGAGGACCGAACCGATAAACGTTGAAAAGTTTCCGGATGACTTGTGGGTAGGGGTGAAAGGCTAATCAAACTGGGAAATAGCTCGTACTCCCCGAAATGTTTTTAGGAACAGCCTGGCGGTTGAGTTAATAAGAGGTAGAGCTACTAATTGGGTGCGGGGGAGTCAAATCCTACCAAATCCAGATAAACTCCGAATGCTTATTAATATACGCTGGAGTGAGGCTCTGGGTGCTAAGGTCCAGGGCCGAGAGGGAAAGAACCCAGACCATCAGCTAAGGTCCCCAAATTACTGCTAAGTTGAACTAACGAGGTCCGATTGCACAGACAGCTAGGATGTTGGCTTGGAAGCAGCCATTCATTTAAAGAGTGCGTAACAGCTCACTAGTCGAGCGATCGGGCATGGATAATAAACGGGCATTAAGCAGTATACCGAAGCTATGGATTTGCAGCAATGCATCTGGTAGGGGAGCATTCTATTATCCGGCGAAGCAGGAGGGACAACCGACTGTGGAGGGAATAGAAAAGCAAATGTAGGCATAAGTAACGATAAGGCGGGAGAGAAACCCGCCCACCGAAAGACTAAGGTTTCCTGATCAACGCTAATCGGATCAGGGTTAGTCGGGGCCTAAGGTGAAGCCGAAGGGCGTAGCCGATGGACAACTGGTTAATATTCCAGTACTTTTTATAACTGCGATGCGGTGACGGAGTAGTGACACTGACGCGAACTGACGGAATAGTTCGTTAAAGGCCGTAGGTATATGGACTGTAGTTAAGTACGCAGACCATGCTGAAAGCTGATAGTATACCAAACCTTCGGGGGCGGTAATAGTTCAGGTAATCAGACTTCCAAGAAAACCCGCTAAGCTTCAGGTTATAAAAACCCGTACCGTAAACCGACACAGGTAGTCGAGGAGAGAATCCTAAGGTGCTCGAGTGAATCATGGCTAAGGAACTCGGCAAAATGGCCCTGTAACTTCGGGAGAAGGGGCGCTGGTAGTAATGCCAGCCGCAGTGAAAAGGCCCAGGCGACTGTTTAACAAAAACACATGGCTATGCAAAATCGAAAGATGACGTATATGGCCTGACACCTGCCCGGTGCCGGAAGGTTAAGAGGGGATGTTAGGAGCAATTCGAAGCATTGAATCGAAGCCCCGGTAAACGGCGGCCGTAACTATAACGGTCCTAAGGTAGCGAAATTCCTTGTCGGGTAAGTTCCGACCTGCACGAATGGTGTAACGATCTGGGCGCTGTCTCAGCCATGAGCTCGGTGAAATTGTGGTATCGGTGAAGACGCCGGTTACCCGCAACGGGACGGAAAGACCCCATGCACCTTCACTACAACTTAACATTGATATCGGATACAGGATGTGTAGGATAGGTGGGAGACTGTGATGTGGCTTCGCTAGGAGTCATTTAGTCAACGTTGAAATACCACCCTTTCTGTATTTGGTGTCTAACTCTGCAAAGCGGAGGACATTGTTTGGCGGGTAGTTTGACTGGGGTGGTCGCCTCCAAAAAGGTAACGGAGGCTTTCAAAGGTAAGCTCAGTACGCTTGGTAACCGTACGTGGAGTGCAATAGCATAAGCTTGCTTGACAGTGAGACAGACAAGTCGAGCTGGGTCGAAAGACGGATATAGTGATCCGGTGGTTCTGCATGGAAGGGCCATCGCTCAAAGGATAAAAGGTACGCTGGGGATAACAGGCTGATCTCCCCCAAGAGCTCATATCGACGGGGAGGTTTGGCACCTCGATGTCGGCTCGTCACATCCTGGGGCTGGAGAAGGTCCCAAGGGTTGAGCTGTTCGCTCATTAAAGTGGCACGCGAGCTGGGTTCAGAACGTCGCGAGACAGTTCGGTCCCTATCTGTTGTGGGCGCAGGAAGTTTGAGTGGGGCTGACCTTAGTACGAGAGGACCGGGTTGGACTAACCTCTGGTGAATCTGTTATGGCGCCAGCTGTATTGCAGAGTAGCTACGTTGGGAATAGATAAGCGCTGAAAGCATCTAAGTGCGAAACTAGCCACAAGATGAGACTTCCATTGAGGGTCGTAGCAGACTACTACGTTGATAGGTCATAGGTATAAAGGTGGTGACATCATAGCCGAGTGATACTAATTGCCCGAAGCTTTCTCATAGCAGGTAATAAAAGGGTTGATAGGGAATGGATCATAGTTCATAGTAATATAAGCGATGAACCATGAACTATCAACCATGAACACTACAGTTCTGTTGTTTTCTCTGATTTACTTACTTCTTTCAATAATATGTCATTGTTTATAAGTCATTAGGTCACCGG
>NZ_JANTYS010000045.1 GCF_024808255.1 Mucilaginibacter dorajii | reverse complement strand
CCATAAGTTGCTTTTATAAAGCAAAACTCATAACTATTCGTGTCATTTGCAATGCGATTATTTGTGCGCAAATAAAACCTACTCAGGATGACAAAGCTTTTTTAAGTGGATGCTATTAATTCAGGACGACCTTTTACTGAATTCAAACATTCTATCCCTTTTATTGTCGATATTTATACTATGATCAAACGCCTGCTCAGTGGTATCGTTTTAGCAATGTCTGTAATCGGCGCTGCCTACGCGCAGCCGGCGTTTAAGGGTGGGCAGCAGGCACTTGACGAGTTTATCAAAAGCAAAATTGTTTACCCCGAGTATTCCCGTCAGAACTGCATTTCGGGTACTATTGATGTGGCTTTCAGGCTGGACGAAAACGGTGGGGTTACCGATGCCAAAATTCAGCAGGGGCCGGGCATCGACCTGGATGACGAGGCCTTGCGGGTCATTAAACTTACATCGGGCATGTGGCAGGTTCCTGCCGGTCATATCACCACAACTTACCTGGTGCAGCCTATCCGTTTTGATCCTAACCCGGCGCTTTGCCGTAACACTACCGCTAAAGATATGCAGGCCGCTGTTACAGATTACCGCAACCGACAGGAACTGGAAAATGCTGTTACCAATTACTACATCAATAAATACCAGGGTAAGGCCGATCTGGCTAAAGAACCAATCATCATCGCCCTAAAAAAACAACTGGGTTTTGATGACGAGCTGATAAACGATATGCTGAACCAGGCCGGCGAAAAACTGAAACAAAAAGATCTTGACGGGGCCTGTACCGACTGGAACTTCATCCGCAATATTGGAAGCGATAAGGCCGACAGCTTTATCCAACAATATTGCAGCAAAAAGCCTTAACCGGTTTTACACGCGGTTAAGGCTTTTTGAATGATTCCGCAAAAGCGGTTAAGATCAGGAAGCTAAGCTTACCAGCTCAACATCCCCAATGGCCAGCAGCATCAGGCGGCCCTGGTATTCAACCCACACATCGGCAAAACCGTTACTATCATAACCTAAAAACTTCATGATAGGGTTGCTAATGTTCAGGTTTTTCCATCTTTTACCAATGTACTTAAGTAACTGACCTCGTTTTAAGGTGGTGTGCTTTGCCATAAGTTTAATTTTTAAAGGATGAAACAATAAACTAAGTTAATTAACAATTGCGAAAATATTTAACTACTGAAATAGAAATTTTCTTTTGTATCGGGTTTATTACATCCGGCTTTTTAACGCCACCTTGCAATATAAACGCCGTGTGTTTATTAATTATTTGTACTGTAGTTACTTATGTCAAACTACTTGGTTTTGGTATAACTTTTAGGATCAAGCGCCGTTGGCGACCAGCCTTTAAAAAATTCCAATACTTTGTCTTTACTATAACCTTTACCTTCTTCCAGGTATTCGGAATTTTGGGTATGCAGCCTGTTGCCCTTGCTATCTAAAATAATAAAAACCGGGAAACCAAAACGCTGCGGATAACCAAGGCTGGTCATTAACGCATCGTTGGTGTTTTCCTGGCTGTAATTTACGTGCAGCACCACGTAGTTGGTATTCATATAGGTGTTAAGCGAACTGTCTTTAGTTACCTGGTCGTTAAACCTGATGCACCAGCTGCACCAGTTACCGCCAATTTGCAAAAGCACATTTTTGTGTTGTGCCGATGCCTGTTTAACGGCAGCAGCAATATCTGCTTTGGCATCTGCCGATGGGTTATATAAATGCGGCTTTTCCTGTGCCTTTACATTTAGAACAAATGCCGACAGAAGGGTTATCAGGAGCAATTTTTTCATGGTAGTGGTGTGCTTTTATTGGCTTTGGCTATAAAGCCGGCAGCAAGTTAAAGCTACAAAAAAATGCAGGTAAAATTTTGCCCATAAAAAAATATTATAGCCAAAAACGCACTTGTGCACACAATGTGGAAAACTCTGAAATACAAGCGTTAATTTAGAACGATATTTTTGATATAACATACCCTTGGTATGCCCCGATGGTTGTAAAAAACCGTTGCGAAAGATGTGTGCAGGCGCGTATTTTAACTTGAGTTTTTTCAGTTATAAATAGTTAATATGTGTTAAAGCCCTGCACCTGCGGGGCTTTTTTTCAACACGATTTTAGGATTTTGCAGGATTGACGGGATTTTAGCATGCTCGATTTATTGAATTCCTGGCATCCGCACATTTGGAATCTATAATCTGCACATCTAAATTTAACATTTACGTCATTTATTGTTTGCATTTTTTTTACGAGATTTGTGGCCATTAAAACTTTTAGTTATAGGCTATAACTAACAAACTATATGAATTATACCATCAATAATTTACCCGAGCGCACCGTTAAGCCCCGCGATAAAGGCATTACCATGGTGATGGACAAAGGACTAAGTTTAAGACAGGTTGAGGATTTTATTGAAGTTGGTGGTACACATACCGATATTGTAAAGCTTGGTTGGGCTACTTCCTATGTAACCCCAAACCTGGATGAAAAGATAAAATTGTACAAACAGGCAGGGATCCCGGTTTACTTTGGCGGTACTTTGTTTGAAGCCTTTATTGTACGCAACCAGTTTGACGATTACTGCCGCCTGTTGGATAAATATCAGCTGGAGCATTGCGAGGTATCCGATGGATCGATCACTATTGAGCACGATATTAAATGCGAATACATCAGTAAACTGGCCCAACAGGTTACCGTAATATCTGAAGTGGGTTCAAAGGATGTGCAAAAGATTTTTGCCCCTTATAAATGGATCAAACTGATGAATGCCGAAATTGAGGCCGGTTCATGGAAGGTAATTGCCGAAGCCCGCGAGAGTGGCAACGTTGGCATTTATCGCGACTCGGGAGAGGTGAGGCAAGGTTTGGTCGATGAGATCCTTACCCAGATCCCTGAAGGCACTATTATTTGGGAAGCCCCGCAAAAAGCGCAGCAGGTTTGGTTTATTAAACTGATAGGTGCCAATGTAAGCCTGGGCAATATTGCCCCTACAGATATCATACCATTGGAAACCTTACGCCTGGGTATCCGCAGCGATACTTTTGATCATTTCCTGAATTTATAATTAACCTCATCATAAATTAAATAAAGCCTTTGGAAGAGATTCCAAGGGCTTTTAAGGTTTAGGTATACAAGGTAAGGGTAGTAGCGTGTTTTATGTTTTTATTTCTTAGGCGATCAATTACCCCATATCACCACAGCTATAAAAGCTGTGGGATATTACCGGTTAAGCCAAAAACCGGAGGGGTAAGGGGTAAACAATTGGTGAAAAATTTTGAGGAATTATTTATCTGTTTTATAGAATTTTTTAAAGCATCTGTCGCAATAATAATGCTTAAGTGACATCCACGGCAGTATCAGTTTTACTGTTGATCCACGCGGGATCCTTTGACAAAAATTGTTTTTACAACGCGGGCAGCTCACTGCCGTTTTTATCTGGTGAGATGCATCATTTTTGTTTAACATGTGTTCGTTAACTATCACATTCATATATCAGGGGGCAATTGTCTGCCAACAAAAGTGGGCCAAACCGGATTAACAAAACTGCCATTTTACTGTACAAAACCGCCAATTGGCCTAATAAACACCCGTTTTAATCCTTTAAAGGCAGGTTTTTAATTTAATAGTTATAATAATTCATTTACGTCGCGGCCAAATTGCTCTTTAAATAATTTGCTGAAATAGGCTGGTGTATCAAAACCTGCCACGTATGAAATTTCGGCAAGGGTACGGTACTTACCGCTTTCAATGGCCTCACGGGCAATCTGCAATTTAATGGCCCTGATGTATTTATTGGGCGTAAGGCCGGTAATGCTTTTAATGCGCCTGAACAGCTGGCGCTCGCTGATGGATAGGTCATAGCTTAGCATGGCCAGGTTAAGATCAACCTTACCAACCTGTTTGCGCACAAGGTCCTCAATTTCGGTAAGCCAGGCCAGGTCGGCCGGCGATGTAATTTGCGTTTCTGTTTGTATATCGCCGGCATCATCAGGTTCTTCTTCCAAATCCTGGTTTGAGTTGCCCGCGCGTGCTGCCGCGTTATTGATAAGGTTGGTGGTGCGGGCAATAAGTTCGCCGCTCAGAAAAGGTTTGGTAATGTAATCGTCAACGCCGGTATGCAGGGCTTTTAATTTATTGTTATTATCTGCAAGCGCGGTTAATATAATCACCGGGATATTACAAAAGCTAAGACTTTCTTTTAGCTTTTGCAGTAATGTAAAGCCATCCATTTCGGGCATCATTACATCAGATATGATCAGGTTTGGTAATTCGGGCATCTCATGAAGCATGCTTAATGCCGCCGTTCCGTTCAACGCGGTAATCAGGTTATAAAACGGATTCAATATGCCGGTAACATAAGCGGCCATCTCATGGTGATCTTCTACTAAAAGAATGGTTTGTTTGGTTGCCGCATGCCCGTTATTAAATGCGGGAACAGGTAGTGCAATTGTTGATGACACCGGTACCGGTACTGTTTCGGCAAGGGTTAACGGAATGGTAACATAAAAGGCGGTGCCGGTATTCCAGGTATTATCAATAAATACGCCGCCGCCCATCAATTCGGCAAATTCACGGGTAATGGCCAGGCCTATGCCGGTGCCGCCTTCATAGGAATCCTCCTGGCGCCTGCCCTGGTAATACCTGTCAAAAATATACGGCATATCATCGGGGTGAATGCCCGTGCCGGTGTTGGCCACAGTAAATTCTATTTGCTTGTGTATTACCCGGGCTGTAACTGTTACCGAGCCCGATTGTGGGGTAAATTTCACGGCGTTGCTGATCAAATTATTACAGATCTTTTCAAACTTATCTTCGTCAAGCAAGGCAAATACGTCTTCGTTAATATCGCATTCCAATTTATAGCCAATCTTTTTATACTCCGCCGCCGAAGAAAACCCCTGGTATATCACTTTAATAAACCGGGCTAATGCAACCGGGCTTAACTTGAGTGTTAATTTACCGGCTTCAAGCTTGCCCAAATCAAGCAACTCGTTAACCATAGTTAGCAATTTTTTGCTGTTGCGCGATATGATAGTGAGGTTCTTTTTTTGCTGATTTTTATCGGGTTCATCAGGGCCATTCAGCAATTGATCTGCCGGGCCAAGGATCAAGGTTAAAGGTGTGCGTAATTCGTGACTGATATTGGCGAAAAAACGGGTTTTAAGCGCGTCAAGCTTTTCCAGCTGTTTATGCTCTTCGGTCATTAAAGCGGCCTCCCGTTTCTTTTTGGCAATCAGCCAGCGGTACATCATGGCCGAAGCTATCAATACCAGCAGGGCAATGGCAATAATATAATTACGCTGTACCGCCAGCAGCCTGGTTTGAGTTGCTGCAAGTAATAAGCGTTTATCGGCGCGGTACTTTTTATCGAGCTCATTGGCAATACGGGCGGTCTCGGCGGCGGTTATGCTATCGTTAAGCCCGTGGTAGAGATCGGAGTATTTTAACGCGTTTTTAAAGTCGTTAACTCCCTGGTATGATCGGTTTAGCTGGCTGTAGATATTCCTTTGTAACGATATACTGGTTTGGTTGCCGGGTTCAACGGCAATTGCCTGTTCGCCGTACTCAATGGCTTTTTTATAATCGCCCCTTATTCGGTATAAGGTCATCAACTCATTCAAGTCGTGTTTTTGTAACGATTTGAAGCTCCCTTTGCGGGCAATCTGCATCGACTGTTGTAAAGTGGCTATAGCGCGGTCATCCAATCCATTCCTGATGTACAGCCTGGCCAGGTTGCCTAAGTAGCGTGCCCGGGTAAAATCGCTCACAAACTTCTGATACTTTGGCTGCAGGATCTGCTCCAGTATCCGGGCCGCCTTTTCATTGGCAGCGTGTGTAGTATCAATTTCAGAAACAATATTTGATATGTTGCTTAGGGCAAAAGTATAAGCCGCGGTATCTTTTAGGCTCAAGGCGTCATTTGCAGCTTGTTGGGCGTAGGGCAGGGCCTGCTTTACGTTTTTAATAACCCGGTAAATATCGGCAAGGCACATTTTGGCATCAATACCGGCAGCTTTCCAGCCATGGGCTTCACATTCCTTTAAAATTCCAAATGCAACGTTTAAGGCTTCAACATTTTTGCCCTGCCGGCTTAGCATATAAGCCACCATGGTTGCCGATTTTTCGTAGGTGATGGTATCTGCCGGCGACGACAGCTTTACGGCCTGCCTGGCAAAATTAAGGGCATCTTTTTCGTTACCGGTTCCATAAGCCTGGTAGGCCTGCGCAAGCAGTACCCGGGCTTCAAACGGCTGATCATGATTTTTCCGGGCCGAGTCGATGAGCTTTTTTGCAAAAACAGCGGCCGAGTCGGCTGCCTTCATTCCCCGCAAGTGTTTTAACTGTGGTTCTTTTGTTTTTTGTTGCGAATAGCCCTGCAGTGTTATTATTAAAAACAGGCAGGCCAGCAAATATCTTTTCAGATACAGGGTTAGGTGTTGATTATCAGGGGTCATAAACAATGCCCTAAAAGTACATTTTTCTTGTAGGCTTGGCCAAATATTTCTTAAAAACAGGTGTTTTTACCCTGTATTAAAGTTTTTTTACCCTTTTGTTTTCTTTTAAATGAATAACACTAAACCTGCTTGTTTTTCGGTTATACCATAACCTTATTTTGATTGCGGCAGATATGCTTTATGTGCCTATCTTTAGCTTTTCATTTTTCAGGCCATACTAATTATTGATACATGAAACATTACGGGCTTATTGGCTTTCCACTTTCGCACTCCTTTTCAAAAAGATACTTTACTGAAAAATTTAAAACTGAAGGCATTGAAGATGCCGTGTATGATCTTTATCCGCTTGAAAATGTAAAAGACCTGCAAGACCTTTTAGACGAAAACCCTAACCTTGTTGGCTTAAATGTTACCATCCCGCATAAGGTAAATATAATACCTTACCTGGATTGGGTTGAGCATGATGCCCGCACGGCCGGTGCCGTAAACTGTATTTGCATTAGTGCCGAAAGCCCCTTACAGGCCGCCTTTACAGGTGAAGTTGGCATACAAGGGCATGATTTCAGGCTGGAAGGTTATAACACCGATCTGTACGGCTTCGAAATGTCGATAAAGCCTTTAATAAAAGACAGTAACGACGAAGCCCTGGTTTTGGGCGATGGCGGCGCGGCAAAAGCAGTAAAATGCGTATTAGAAAATTTGGGCATCACTTATAAAGTGGTAACCCGTAAACCCCATCCCGATCATTTGTTGTTCAGCGAACTAACGCCCCGTCATATCAAGCAGCATAAGATCATTATCAATACTACGCCGGTAGGTACATCGCCCAATATTGACGCGTGCCCGCCCATCCCTTATGAGGCTATTACCGACGATCATTTATTGTACGATTTGATTTATAACCCCGAAGAAACCTTGTTTTTGAGAAAAGGCCGTGAGGCCGGCGCCACTACTAAAAATGGTTACGAAATGCTGGTTTTACAGGCCGAAAAATCATGGGAAATATGGAACACTAAAGACCTTAGAGTATGAAGTACGCCGGATTAATGCTTTTGGCCATATTGTTTTTAGCGGCCTGCGGCGGTAATCATGATTATTCGCCAAAGCCGCGGGGTTATTTTCGCATTAAATTTCCTAAAAAAGAATACCAGGATTATAACGAGGGCTGCCCTTATACTTTTGTATATCCTAAATACGCGGTTATTAAGCCCGATTTGAGTACTAATGCCAAACCTTGCTGGATCAATATTCAGTTTCCGCAATTTAACGCTACCCTGCATTTAAGCTATCAGCCGGTAACAAGTAAAAAGGAGTTTAATCAGCTAATTGAAGATGCACGAGCCTTTGCATTTAAGAATACGGTAAAAGCAACCTTAATAAAGGAAGATCTTATTGCATATCCGCAAAATAAAGTTTACGGCCTTTATTACACTATTGATGGAAACACAGCATCATCTGCCCAGTTTTTTTTAACAGATAGTACTAAAAGTTATATCCGTGCCGCGCTGTATTTCAACAACGAACCTCGACTTGATTCTATCCAACCCGCCCTTAATTTTATTAAAAAAGATATGGAGGTGATGATCAAGAGCTTTAAATGGAGGTAGGGAAGAAGAGTCAAGAGGTTAGAGTCAAGAATTAAGATAGCTGCGGATAAAACTATGTCATTGCGAGTATCGATCAAGGATAAACCTGAAAAAAATAGTGATGACATCGTTAACACGCTTGTGTAGAGACGCAACATTTTGCGTCTCCCGCGTGCAAATGCAACACGCAAATTTAAAATCTCACAAATCCACTCTGTATAGCGGGAGACGCAAAATATTGCGTCTCTACAAAAAAACATATTTGATAATCAACAACTTGCGTGGACGTCATTATAAGGAACGAAGCAATCTCATGCTCTACAGGGCGAACCTGCAAAGTACGCGATTGCTTCGTGCCTCGCAATGACATAGCTTTATATTGTCATTTCCCCCTTGCTAATACCCCAACAATTTCTCCACCGTTTCTCCCAATCTTGCTTTTGCCAAAAACTGGTCTTCCAGGGCTTTATTCATGGGGATGGCGGTATCCAGGCTGCCGCAGCGCATTACAGGGGCATCCAGGTACTTAAAGCAATGCTCGGCAATGTAGGCGGCAATTTCGGCACCAAAGCCACTGGTTAGGGTATCCTCATGTAGCACTAATGCTCTGCCTGTTTTTTTAACGCTTGCCTCAACCGCTTCTTTATCCCAGGGCAGCAGGCTGCGCAGGTCAATGATCTCTAACGATTGTTCGGGGTGTTGGGCGGTGTATTCCACAGCCCAATGTACGCCAAGGCCGAAGGTAATGATGCTTGCCGTATCACCTTGTTGTACAATATTGGCTTTGCCAATTTCTATCAACACATCATTATCCGGCACCTCACCACTGATGCTGCGGTACAGGTATTTATGCTCGAAGTAAATAACCGGGTTAGGATCTTCAATGGCCGCCAACAGTAATCCTTTAGCATCTGCCGGAAAAGCGGGATACACCACCTTTAATCCTGGTGTTTTGGTAAACCATGCCTCGTTACTTTGCGAGTGAAAGGGCCCCGCGCCCGTACCTGCGCCTGTTGGCATGCGCACCACCATATCAACCGCCTGTGCCCAACGGTAATGTGTTTTGGCCAGGTTATTAATGATCTGGTTAAAGCCGCAGGTAACAAAATCTGCAAATTGCATTTCAACAACGGCTTTGTAGCCATTGATGGCCAGGCCCATGCCGGCACCTACAATGCCCGATTCGCAGATAGGGGTGTTGCGCACCCGCCCTTTGCCAAACTCTTCAACAAAGCCCTGGGTTATTTTAAAAGCCCCGCCGTACTCGGCAATATCCTGCCCCATGATCACCAGGTTGCTGTGTTTACGCATGCCCTGCCTCAGGCCATCGCTTATGGCATCTATATAGCGTTTGGTGGTTATGGGGGTTGAAGCAGGTTGAGTTGCCGGGAAACTGTACGAGTGGTACATATCTTCCACCTCGGTATTTATATCGGGCACAATATCGGCCTCGCTGTATACCTTCTCAAATTCCGATTCGATCAAAGTTGAAAATTCCTTGCGGATAAGTGGGATCCACTCGGGCAGTAGTGCTCTCTCGTTCAGCAAATACTTTTCATAATTGGCCAGCGGGTCTTTGGCGCTCCACCACTCTGTAAGGTTTTGGGGTACATATTTGGTACCCGAGGCCTCTTCATGGCCCCGCATCCTGAAGGTCATGCACTCCAGTAAAACCGGGCGCGGGTTTTCGCGAATGCTGTTTTTGATATCGGTGATGGTATGGTAAACTTCTAAAATATTGTTGCCGTCTATCCGGCGGCCTTCCATGCCGTAGCCTATGGCCCTATCAACCAACTGAGCGCAGTGATATTGCTCGTTGGTTGGGGTGGAGAGGCCGTAACCATTGTTCTCGATGAGGAAAATAACAGGCAGGTTCCAAACGGCGGCAATGTTGAGCGCTTCATGAAAATCGCCCTCACTGGTTGCGCCCTCGCCGGTGTAAACCAGGGTGGTTTTCTTGTGGTTTGATAATACATTCGCCAGGGCAATGCCATCTGCCAGGGCCAGTTGCGGGCCAAGGTGCGAGATCATCCCGATGATCTTATATTCCTGCGTGCCGAAGTGAAAGGAGCGGTCGCGCCCCTTGGTAAAGCCCGATGGCTTGCCCTGCCATTGCGCCATCAGCCTGGATAATGGGATGTTTCGTGTGGTAAATACTCCCAGGTTACGGTGCATAGGCAGGATGTACTCATCATCGGCCATAGCCAATGTGCTGCCTACCGCAATGGCTTCCTGGCCAATGCCCGAGAACCATTTGCCAATACGTCCCTGTCGTAACAGGATCAGCATTTTTTCTTCAACCATGCGTGGTAGCAATAGTTTCTTGTAAAAAGATACTAAAGTGTCTGTATCAAGGTTTTTACGATCGAAAATCATAATGTAAAACTAATGAAGTTTTTACACGGCGGTACCCCGGGCTGGTAATATTTTCGGGTTAAACTTTGTATGTTTGGTAATCGTAACAAGAAACTATGAAAAGAATTGGATATGGATTGATGGCCTTGCTATTGGTCGTAGGGTTTGCGGCATACGCCCAGGATTACTTTTTACTACCGGGCAGCTTTTACATGAAAAAGGGCGACAACATTAACCTGCATTTGTTGAGCGGCAGCGAATTTGTAAAAGAGGGCGAATACAAATACGAAAGCGGAAAAATTTCAAAATTTGTGCTTTACGAAGGGAAAAAGCAAACCGATTTGAGCAAGATGCCAAAAGATACCGCGTCAAACATCTTAAACTATAAATTAGAAAGCCCGGGCCTGGCCACTATTGAGGTAATTAAAACCGAAAGTGTAGAATCGGAACGGAACAAGTTTTTGAAATACCTGAGCAATGAAGGCCTGGATAAAATTGCCGAAGATGCCAAAGCAAATACCCAGCAGTACTTTGTTGAAAAATCAACCCGTTACCTAAAAACACTGGTAACTGTTGACAAACCTAACGATCGGGATTTTGATAAACCCCTGAACGAGGAATACGAAATTGTGATCAAACAAAACCCCTACAAGGCAGATTACGGGGATGATGTAACCGCCGAGGTGTTTTTTCAGGGCAAACCTTTAAAGGATGCCGTAGTGATTCTTTACATCAAAACAATTAACGGCAACGTTTTTCCGCAAAAACTAAGCACCGATGCCACCGGTCTCATTTACTTTAAACTAAGCCGCGAAGGTATTTACATGCTAAGCTCAGTACACATCGAAGCATCTAAAGATAAGAATGCCGATTTTGAAAGCTGGGGCACAACCCTAACCTTCGCCTTTACCAACAACGGCACCATGCCAGATACCTATAAGGAGTTTGGGTTTGGGAATAAACATTGATTTTTAGGACAAAGGATTTTTGGACTAATTAGACTATTGGACTTTTGGACAAAAGACAAAGGACGAAAAGGCAAAGGACAAAAGACATTTCTCGGCGTTTAACCATACTAAAAGAAAAAGGACTAAGAAGCAATATCTTAGTCCTTTTTCTTTTGTCTTTTCGTCCTTTGTCTAATAGTCTTACAGTCCTATAGTCCCAAAGTCTACTTCACCTTTTTACCCAAATCAACTAATGGTAGGCTAACCATGCGGCCGATTGGTGTTTTGCCCCGGTAGGTTATTACCCTTAACGTGGTTGCATCTTTCGGCGCGTCAATTGGCGTGGTGTATTTTGGATAGAAATTATCGGGAAACGAGTTGTCAAAGCTGTAGTAGGTATCCAAACCGGCAACTTCGTTAGTTACGGTTACTTTTAGTGTGCCATCGGCATTGCGGGTTGCGCTGAATGATGGATCATAAGCGCTTGGCGCGTATTTGATTTCAGCCTCGTCAAAACGACCAAACTGTTTCTCAACCTTGCCAAAAAAGTAATTCCAGTTTTTCTTATCCTTAGGCGACCATACCGATTCGGCAATGGCCATGCCCCTTGGCCAGGTCATATACTCGGCCTGGCGAATGTTGTACACCTGCTCGGTCCACAAGTTGGCCTGGCCGCCTTTAATCAGTTTGGCATCAACACTATCGGGTACCGGTTCAAACTCGTAGGCTTTGCTCAGGCGTAATTTGGCGTAAACTTTAGTCTCGTTTACATCGCTTTGCATATAATCCAAATAAGCGAAGGTTGTAGGGCTCATTACTACGTCGTGACCCATTTTAGCAGCCTCAATGCCTCCTTTGATGCCACGCCAGCTCATAACGGCTGCATTGGGGCCTAAGCCGCCTTCCAGGATCTCGTCCCAGCCCATGAATTTTTTACCTTTCGATTCTACTATTTTTTCCAAACGTTTTTCAAAATAAGCCTGTACCTCCTGTTGGGTTTTCAGGTTTTCTTTAGCCATTAAGGCTTTGATGGCTTCACTTTGTTCCCAAAAGTTTTTGGCACATTCATCGCCACCCATGTGGATGTATGGGAATGGGAAAAGCTGCGCTACTTCGGTTACCACCTTATCTAAAAAGGCGTAAACATTTTCGTTGGCCGGGCACAGAGTATTATCAACAATGGCGGTGTTATGTGGTCCGTTCCAGTTCATAAATGGTTCGCCGGAGTTTACTACGTATTTATCGGCACCGGGGGTGCATGACAGATCTGGATAAGCAACAACCGCAGCAAGGCTATGGCCGGGAACATCAATCTCGGGCAGGATGTTTACAAAACGGTCTTTAGCATATTGTACCAGCTCTTTGATATCTTCCTGGGTATAAAAACCGCCATAAGTACGTGGCTCATCAGCTGCCGGGGCAGTGAATGTACCAAACTGACCAACCTTTTTAACATTGTATGCCCCAACGGTAGTTAACCTGGGCAGGCTTTTAATTTCAACACGCCAGCCTTCATCGTCTGTTAGATGCAAATGCAGCAGGTTAAGCTTGTATTTAACCATGGCATCTATATATTGCTTAACCTCGGGCTTGGTAAAAAAGTGGCGGGCCACATCAAACATTAAACCCCTCCAGGCAAACCTTGGGTAATCGGTGATATCAACACAAGGAGCTGTCCATTTTATGCCTTTGGTGTACTCTTTACTTTCAATTTCTTTAGGCAGTAACTGCATAAAGGTTTGCACGCCGTAAAATAAGCCGGCGGCCTCGTTAGCCCGTATGGTTACTTTTTTGGCAGTTACAGACAGGCTATAACCTTCGGCACCAATAAGCGGATCATTCTTTTTATTTAAAACAAATTTGATAGATGCTGATGGTGCTACACTTTTCACGGCTACGGCAGTACCTGCAGCGGTGCTTAATTTGCTTTTCAAATAAGCTATAACGGGTGTTACTTCAGGCTGACTGGCTGCTTCAAGAATAACAATTTTAGGTAATGTAAAACTGCCCACCTTTTTGGTAACCTTAACAGGCTCGGGTATGATGCCTAAATTGTTAGCAGGTGCCTGGCCGAATGATAAAAAATGCAGGCTACAGCAGGCCAGCAACAGGAATATTTTTTTCATAAAAAAAATTGGTTTTGAAGACGCTTAATTGGAAACGCTACGCAAATTAAACTTTTTAAAGAATATTAAAAAGTTATCGGGGAAATTTAATTGCCTCTTATTGCAATTCTAAGAGCACTGTTTTTGCACATTCTTCGGCATCTTAAATGTCTTTAAAAACTGTTGCGTTGCGCAACAAGTGAAACAGTAAAAATCGATATCTATTTAATAAACAACATGTTGTGAATTGTCATATTTCGCAAATCGCAACAAAAACCGCAACAGTAAAATTAAGAAGAGGCCGTATCATAATTCAAATGATGCGGCCTCTATGTTTGCAACGTATTGGCTCCATGTTTATCTGTTTTCGTTGAATTTCTCAGCAAGGA
>NZ_JANTYS010000044.1 GCF_024808255.1 Mucilaginibacter dorajii | reverse complement strand
ACGACAGGCATTATGCGAGAAAAACCAAAGCAGGAAAGTATAAAAAGTACAAATAAACTAACTAAGTTAGCGCCATTACTCTCAAGAGGGGATTTTTATAATTCTTTTTACAGCAACTTCTTAATCTTTCCTAAAAGATCATCAATTTCAAATGGTTTGGCCAGGAAATCATCGGCACCGGCTTCAAACGCCGAGAGTTCAATATCGCGACTGGCCGAGATCATGATAATAGGAATGTCCTTGGTATCTGCACGGTGCTTAAGCTCGCGGCAAATATCGCGACCATCCGATCCCGACATCCAGATATCAAGCAAAAGAAGGTCCGGAAATTCAGATGTCATATCTAAAACGGTCGCGCCATTCACTGTCGACGAAACCTCGTAACCTTCAAAATCTAAAATAATTTCAACTGCATCCACAATTCCCGGATCATCGTCCGCAATCATGATCTTTTTTGTATTTCCCAATCTATTTCCTCCTCCACAAAAATCAAGCCTATAATTGTAAATTGTACAGTAATTGTTTCTTTAATGTTAACCGTTAAAGTTTTCGGGCTTTTGCACGGGGAGTGCAAAATAAAATATCGCTTCTTTCCCCTCTTCACTATCCACCCAAATACCCCCCTCCTCGTGCTTCATGATCGCTGATGATATCTACAAACCAAGGCCTAAACCAGGAAAAGTATGCAGCGTTTGCGCCGCAAACATGATAAAACTACTCAAAAACCTTTTGCTGCTTCTCGTTTGAAATACCTATTCCAAAATCTTGAACGCTTACTATTACCTCGTTATTGTTTAACCGGGTATCAACGATGATATCTTTTGTATGCAGCGAATATTTTAGAGCGTTACTAATTAAATTGACCAATACCTGCCCTGAGCCTTTCCCTCTCAGCATACACCTGTCCTGTTTGCTGCATATTTTGAGATAAAAGTACATTATAACCTACCGGTTTACAATTTGTTTTAACGAGGTTTAATAATCAGAATAATCGGTTGGGAATAGAAAATAAATATCTACATGCGATACATTATTCTGATACTCAGCCTTTGCCGAAAGGCTTTTCCAGTAAGCATCTTTGCCAAAGGTATCCCAATGTTTGTCCCTATCATCCTTACTGTTGAATGTAGTCATGTACATGAGGTTGGGCATATGCGAACCAGATACCACTTCGGAGTAAAAAACAGCGTTAAAACCAAGGCGTTTAAACAGGCCTATCTCATCGCCATCGTTAAACATGCGTACTTTATTATAGTTGTATTTTTCGGTAGCGCTTTCATAGCTGCGCAATTCATACACCCGCTGGGCCTTTGGCCCGGTAAGCTGCGGAACAGCCGGCACAGGCATACCCGGGAAAGCGTGCAATATTAAAGTTTCCATGCGGGCATAAGGTGCCTCTTTATAATCGGCATTAAGGTAATCTTCACCATCTGCAAAAAATTTGGTATCGGCCTGTAGCTTTTTATCAACGCTTGTCCATTTATCTAATGAGGTAAAAGGTGTGTATACGTAAATACGCATATCGGCAGTATCCTGCTTTACAGGTTTAAACACACCCACATTGGGGATACCTGCACGGTGCAGGGCAGGCAGATAGGCATCTTTTAAATAACGTTCTATCCTGCCTTCCTGTTCGTAAGTTTTATAGTGATAAATTTTAAGTTCATAATAATACCTTTTGGGCGATGCCGAAAGGTTTAAGGTGAAAAGCATAAAGCTTAAAAACAATGTGATTAACCAGGTAGGTGTATTTTTCATGGCGAATAAAATTTTGTAAATATAATTTCAAATCCTGTATTTTTTAGGGCTTTGTCAGAGAAATCGCTTTTAAAATTACAAGGCAGTTTTTGGCTAAAGCCATCTCTTTTATTACTTTCATTCCGCCCTATAAATGGGACGGCAATGAATTTTTAACGTTATTTAAATCGTTTATTAAATTCATTGCCGTTTGGCTTCAGCCAACGGATTATAGCAATAACAAAACATGGCTTTAGCCAAATTCTTACCAGTTTAAGTTTTAAAAGCGAGGGCTATGAGGAACACTATCGACTATTTTAAAACCTTGAAGAATACCAATAAAAAATCGTCATTGCTTTGTTAAACAATGACGATTTGTAAAAGTGTTTGTCATCCTGAGGGACGAAGGATCTTCTTCGTCCTGCTAATTGCCGACTTTTATAGTGAAAAAGATGCTTCGCGCCTACCCATGGCAAGTCCACCATGTCATTGCGAGTAACCATCAGGCGCAACTGAAAAAAATAGTGATGACATCGTTAACGCGCTTGTGTAGAGACGCAACATTTTGCGTCTCCCGCGTGCAAATGCAACACGCAAATTTAAAATCTCACAAATCCGCTCTGTGTAGCGGGAGACGCAAAATATTGCGTCTCTACAAAAAAAATATATTTGATAATCAATAGCTTACAATCACGTCATTATAAGGAACGAAGCAATCTCATACGCTACAGGGCGAATCTGCACAGTTCGCGATTGCTTCGTTCCTCCCCATGACGTATTGTACTTTACACAAACATTGGCTTTAAACGCTGGCTAAGATTCACCCGGCGAGGCTTCGCCCGCCACCCTCTCTTCACCTGCGGTGGAAAGAGGGGTTTTAATAGTTAATCAATTGATTACAAGGAATATGAATACCAAAAATCTTCAAACCCCTCTTTCCGGCGAAGCCGAAGAGAGGGTGCCGCGCGTAGCGTTAGCGGGTGAGTCTTCGCCGCCATGCGATCTGCGTCATTTCACCTTCAGAGTCCGCGGGATTTTATAACTCAGCATGACGGGGTGTAGATCGTGTTTATTACAACTCCCTTACCCAAATATTACGGAAACTAAGCGGCTCGCTTTTATCACCGTGGGCTTGTAGTTTAATTGGCGACGGACCATGAGCTTTACCTTCGTAAGATGGTTTGCCAATGTACTGGGTTGGACCAAGCAACTCAAAGTTATTTTCAACCAACACGCCGTTAAAAAATACGGTAGCACGTGCAGCCGATTTTAAGGTACCATCCTGGTTAAACACCGGGGCTGTCCAAACTACATCATATACGTTCCATTCGCCTGGTTTACGGCCCGGGTTTGCCAATGGGATCACTTGTTTGTACAAGCTACCCGCCATACCATTTACATAGGTTTTGTTGTTGTATGAATCTAAAACCTGCAATTCGTAACCGGCATCGCCTTTACCTATTGATGCTAAAAACACACCACTATTACCACGGGCCTGGCCACTACCGGTAATAGATGCCGGTACGCGCCACTCCAGGTGTAACTGATAATTGGTAAATTTTTGTTTGGTTTCAATGTTGCCTGTAGCTTTATTTACGGTAAGGATATCGCCCTTAACCAGCCATTTGGCAGGTGTTTGGGTTTCTACATCAACCCATTGGTCAAGGCCCTTGCCATCAAATAAAACAATGGCATCAGATGGGGCATCGCCCAATACTTTACCTGGTACTACAGCTTTCGGGATCGGATCCCAAATCTCGGTATCTTCTGGTTTCGCGTTTTGCGCGTTAGCCATAAAAAAGCTTCCGGCTAAAATGGTTGTTAATATAATTGAATATTTCATCTTATAATTGGTTTTGTTAGATGTGAAGGGTACCTTTCAAATAAGCAGCGCTTTTGGCAATGCTTACGTAAGGGTCAATATTGGTGTAGTTTTCCTGCTCAACAATAAAATGTTCAACACCACCCAATTTAGCTTTACTTAAAATTTTGACAAAATCGATATCACCAGTGCCTATCTCGGTGTTCAGGTTAGGGTTAGTTTTATCCCTGTCTTTAATATGTACAAATTTAAACCTGCCCGGATGCTTTTCGAAAATCGCGATAGGATCCTGCCCGGCACGTACTACCCAGTACAGGTCCATTTCCATATTTACCAGTTTAGGATCGGTGCTGTTTAATACCACATCGTAAAAAGTAGTATCACCAACTGGTGCCCACTCAAAATTGTGATTATGGTAGCCTAATTTTAAACCTGCTGTTTTGCAAATCTCGGCAGCCTTATTCATTCTGTCGGCAACATGCTTACAATCTTCTACCGTTTTGATCAGGTTATGATTAAGGCTTGGGATAATGATATAGGTTTGACCAATGGTATTGGCTACTTCCATGTACATGTTAAGCTCTTCGGTTTTGCTTTCGCCTAAAAACGAATCAATACCGTAATGGCCGCTTGGGCTGCTCAGGCCGTTATCTTTCAGTAATTTACCAAAATCCTTACTTGGTAAACCCCAGTAGCCTTTTTCTTTATTGTAGCCAAAGGTTTCAACTTCTTTATACCCTGCTTTAGCAACCTTGCCAATCACTCCTTTTACATCGGAAGGCAACTGATCGCGCAAGCTGTACAATTGTAAGCCCGCGCCGTTCTTTGTTTTTGCCGATAGTAATTGTGGTGCCAGCATAACACCTGCCGAAAGCAGACCGGCCTGTGCTAAAAATGTTCTCCTGGTTGTCATGTATTTCTGTTTAGTTAGTGTTGTGTTTGGATGATATTTATACCCAAAGGTTTAAACATCACAAATGTGTACCGCTTTACGCAACGACGCGATGTGATCTGGCTGCTTCGGAATAAATTCCTGCGCAACAAAACCTTTATGCCCGGTTGCCACAATGGCCTTCATAATAGCCGGGTAATACAGCTCCTGGCTGTCATCAATTTCGTTACGACCAGGCACACCACCTGTATGATAATGGTTAATGTATTGGTTATAAGTGCGGATGTTACGGATCACATCGCCCTCATCAATCTGCATGTGGTAAATATCAAACAGCAGTTTAAAATGTTCGGATCCTAACCTTTTGCAAAGTTCGGCACCCCACTCTACCCTATCGCATTGGTAATCTTTATGGTCTATTTTGCTGTTGAGCAATTCCATTACCAGTACTATGCCATGTTTTTCGGCAAGTTCAACCATGGGTTTTAAACCTTCCACACAGTTGTTCCAACCGGTTTCGTTATCCTTACCTCGGCGGCTGCCGCTAAAGCAAATGAGGTTTTTATAACCGGCGGCTGCAACTTTAGGGATCATCTCGCTATAGTTTTTGTGCAACTGGGCATGAAACTCTTTATCGCCAAAACCATCGGTAAGGTTAATTTCGGCACCGTTACACATGGATGAGTACAGCCCGTATTTTTTTAGTGTAGGCCAATCAGCCGGACCAACCAGGTCGATCCCTTTAATGCCAATATCTTTGGCAGCAATACAAAGCTGCTCAACCGAAATATCGCCATAGCACCAGCGGCAAACGGCATGGTTAATATTACCTTTTAAAGCGGTATCAACATTCATTTCTTTTTCTCCGGATTTAAAAGACGATAACATACCCGAAGCCGTAATGGCCGCGGTACCTGCAACTATATTTTTGATAGCTGATCGTCTGTTTTGATTTGATGCCATGGTTATGTTTATTATGATAAAGACTTACTCAGGTACTAAGCAATAGTAGTTTTGGGCCAGTAATTTTAAAAAAACAAAGCGATAAATAAAGCCAGCAGAAAGGTCGCCGGCTTTATTATAATCTTGTTTACAGGAGTTTTATTTCGCTAAATAAATTCAATTATTTTTTTAGCGAAAGGATGTATTTTACAATTTCTTTAGCGTCAGCTTCAGCCAAACCAGGGTGAGCTGTCATAGCCATAGTACCCCAGTTACCGCTGCCACCTGCAATTACTTTTTTGGTGAGCATATCGATATTTGCTTCTGAAGCATCATACTTTTTGGCAATGTCCTGGAATGCGGGGCCAATAACTTTAGTATCTACCTTGTGGCAGGTACCGCAATCATTTGCTGCCAACAATTTTTCGCCCGCTGCAGATCCGGCAGAACCACCTGCCGCTTCAGCACCGGTTTTGGCTACAACGGTATCAGCATCGGCTTTAGCCGCACTGCTATCGCTGCCACCTTTGCTGCCTGCCGAGCCACCGCAAGCTGATAATACTGCACAAACGCCAAGAATAAAAAATGCCTTCTTCATAGTAATAATTTTCTTTTTGCCGGGGATAAGCCGGCGTTAATGTTGTTGGTTGATCAATATAACCCATCAAAACAAAGCCTGTTTTAAGTTATTATTTTAATGGATGATACCGTTTTTTAATTGTGTTGATAATTAAGGCGAAAAATACAATTTTATTCTAAAAAAAGACCTCATTTAAACAACTACAGCAGTTAAAGGATCAGTTTTTTTCTTAGCCCGCATGTAAAATACCAATCCTGTAAAAGCTACTATCAATACCAACGGTATAGTTAGTGTAAAATGCAATACATCCGGACCGGCCAGGCTTTTGGCTTGTTCCAAAGCTTTGGCAGGATCTGTACCTGCGGGTAACACTGCCATTTTAGATGCTACGATGTTATCATAGTACTTGCCCATAATCACTGTCCATACAGAAACCGCGAACATACCGGCACCACCCATTAAGTTGATACCCAGCGCGCCCGATTTCGGAATATTTTCTGATACAAAGCCCAGCATGGTTGGCCAAAAGAAACATACGCCCATACCAAATATAATAGCAGCTAAAAAGATGATATCACCATGTAAAGTGCTTAACATGTAAAGACCTAATGCTGCAACAATAGTCGACATTAAGATCACCACCTGTGGTGAGAATAGCTTCAATATAGGCTTTGCAAACGCGCGGCCCAATACCATAACGCCGGTCTCTAAAGTCAATAATAACAAGGCGTTATCAGTAACGTTTTTTAATAATACATCAATCCATTGGCCGGTAAACAATTCGGTAATGGCTGTACCAAACATACAGATGAACATAAATATAAATAGTGGCGATAGCACTGCTTTGTACATACCCGCTGTTGAAACGCCGGAGGCCACCCGTTCGGTAACCGGAAAATCCAGCTTAGAGAACAGGTAACCGTAAATAGCGGTTGGGATAAGCATTACCCCTACCTGTACCTGCCAGTTAAGCCCTATCATTTTAAATAAAGTAACAATTAAAGTTCCTATTACAATACCCCCCGGGAACCATAAATGGAAGTGACTTAGTTTGGTGGTTTTGTTTTCGGTATATAATGATGTTACCAGCGGGTTACAAGCTGCCTCAACAGTACCGTTTGCTATCCCAATGGTTAGGGTTGAGATAAATAACGTCCAATACCCGGTGGCGAATACCGTAAGTAAAATGCCTACCAGGTGAAATATAAATGCCAGTAACAACAGGCGTTTCATACCTATAATATCTACTATAACGCCACCGATAACTACGGCCAACGGGAACCCCCAGAAAGCGGTTGCCGTTATGGTTCCTAATTGCGAGGCGTTCAATTGAAATTTAACACCAAGATCGCCAAGGATACCGGCACGGATGCCAAATGATAATGAGGTTACCAGCAGTGATAAACAACTGGCCCTGAAAAGCTGTGCCCGATTAATAGTTTGCATTTAAGTTTAATTTGGTTATGATAATTAGTTAATTCGTCTTTTAAAAAAGTTACCCGTCGTCATGCTGAACTTGTTTCAGCAACCCATTCGCAAGGCCCATCCTGCCTGTCATACACTTTGCATGTGGGGTCCCGAAACAAATTCGGGATGACTTATTTTGTATATTACATCATGTTATTGCGAGGCAAGAAGCAATCGCGAACTATGCAGGTTCTCTGTACAGCGTCGACGACTCACCCCGGCAACGCTTCGCTGGCCGACCCTCTCTCCGGCTAAAGCCGCATAGAGGGTAAAAGCCTTTTATTTTCTATTCCCAAACCCTCTTTGCGGCTTGCCGAAGAGAGGGTGGTCGGGCGTAGCCTCGACCGGGTGAGTCGTTCCTTGGTTAGTTGGCACGGCGCAAATCAAGACTTACGAAGTTTTGAAAACTCCGTAAGTCTCAAATCTTTTATATCCCCAACGTTTTCCTATTCAACGTGTCATCTGCGCCGGATGCGGCGAAATCGTCGAACGCGCGTTCGGTTACGCGGATAATATGATCCTTGATGAACGTTGCGCCTTCGCGGGCACCGTCTTCAGGGTGTTTAAGAGCGCATTCCCATTCCAGCACAGCCCACCCAGGGAAATCATATTGTGTTAGCTTGCTAAATATCTGTTTAAAATCAACCTGTCCATCGCCCAGCGAACGGAAGCGGCCAGCACGGTCAACCCAGTTTTGGTAGCCACCGTAAACGCCCTGGCGTCCGGTGGGATTAAACTCGGCATCCTTTACATGGAACATTTTGATGCGCTCGTGGTACAGATCGATGTATTCTAAATAATCCAGGCACTGTAATATAAAGTGCGAGGGGTCATAAAGCAGGTTGGCACGTTTGTGGCCATTCACCTTATCCAAAAACATTTCGAAAGTGATGCCGTCATGCAGGTCTTCTCCCGGGTGGATCTCGTAGCAAAGGTCGATACCGTTATCTTCGTAAACATCTAAAATAGGTGTCCAGCGTTTGGCCAGTTCCTCAAATGCAGTTTCAACAATACCGGCAGGGCGCTGCGGCCATGGATAAACCATGGGCCAAAGCAGCGCGCCACTAAAAGTAACAGATGCTTGTAAACCTAAATTTTTTGATGCCTGTGCGGCATATTTCAATTGCTGCACGGCCCACTTTTGTCTCTCAGTTGGGTTTTTACGCAGGTTTTCGGGCGCAAAGCCGTCGAACAACTCATCATAAACAGGGTTTACCGCCACCAACTGCCCTTGCAGGTGTGTTGATAGTTCGGTAATCTCCAGGCCGTGGCTGTTAACAATGCCTTTTACCTCATCAGCGTAGGTTTTGCTTTCGGCAGCTTTTTGCAGATCGATAAAACGATCATCCAATGTTGGCAGCTGCACGCCTTTATAACCCAGCCCGGCTGCCCATTTGCAGATGTTGTCCAGGCTGTTAAACGGTGCGGTATCGCCAATAAATTGAGCTATAAATATTGCAGGTCCTTTAATGGTTTTCATAGTTTTTTGTTAGATGGTAAACTCCGTCCACTTTTTATCTGATTTGCCCGATGCAATCACGTTTTCAATAAATGCCATACCCCGTACGCCCTCTTGTATGCCAGGATAGTCCTGCTCTTCGGCGGTTGCCTCTTTACCTTCCAAACCAGCTTTTACGGTTAAAGCAAAGTTGCGGTACAAGTTAGCAAAAGCCTCCAGGTAACCTTCTGGGTGCCCGGCCGGTGTACGTGTATTGTGCTGCGCGAAAGAGCTGGTATAACCACCGCCTGTGCGCCATACTTCCATCGGTTTATCGGTGTACATGAGCGTTAATGAGTTGGCATCGCTTTGGTGCCATTCCAATCCGCCTTTTTCACCGTATACCCTAATCTTTACATTGTTTTCTTCGCCGGCAGCAATCTGGGTGGCCGTAAGCACACCACTTGCGCCATTGTTGAATTTTAGTAACGCAGCACCGTCGTCATCTAATTTGCGACCGGGAACGACCACATTGATATCCGCGCAGATCTGTGTTACTTCCAAACCAGTTACATACTCTGCCAGGTTAAAGGCGTGGGTACCTATATCGCCCATCGCACCTGCAATTCCGCTTTTACCCGGGTCTGTACGCCATGAGGCTTGTTTGTTATCGTCACCTTCTAAAAAGCTACTTAACCAACCTTGCGGATATTCGACATATACTTTACGGATAGCGCCTAATTTTCCTGCTTTGATGAGTTGTTTAGCTTCCTTCACCATAGGGTAACCGGTGTAGGTGTGGGTTAAGCAAAACAGTTTACCACTTGCCGCTACCACTTTTTCAAGTTCCTTGGCTTCGGCCAAAGAGAAAGTCATGGGTTTATCTAAAACAACGTGAAAACCGTTTTCTAAAGCGGCTTTGGCTGGATCAAAGTGAACGTGATTTGGTGTTACAATACTAATCACCTGTACGCGCTGATCTTCTGGCAGTTGTTTTTCCTTTTCGATGAGTTCGGTGTACGAAGTATAAACGCGGTCGGCCGATAAGCCTAATAATACACCGCTTGCTTTTGATTTTTCGGCATTGCTGCTAAAAGCGCCACAAACCAATTCATATTCGTCATCAATACGTGCGGCAATCCTATGTACAGCGCCAATAAAAGCACCCTGACCGCCGCCGATCATTCCTAATCTTAATTTCATTGTTTTTGTTAAGTTGAGTTGATTGGTTGATTAAGTTGGGATGGTTAAGTTAGATTGAGTTGATTAGGTTGGATTGAGTTGATTAGTTAAATTAGATTACAATCGATTGAGTGAGGTAAATTTGATGATTTGAGTCGATTTTTCAAAACATTGCTGTTTATTATTTTTTCAACCAAACAAACCACTTATCTAACTTCTCCAATCCGCTTCAACCTAATACAACTTATTCAACTCAATACAACCTAATCAACTCAATCCAACTTACTCAACCCAATCAACCCCAAACCAATATTTAGGTCGCCCAGGCTTTGTCGCCTTTTTTGTATGGGAAGTTACCATCGTATTTACCCGGTACCGCAATGTAGCGTAAGGCCTGGGTAGCACCCGGTTTTGAGGTAAAGAAACCCAGCAGGGTTAATTCCTTCATCATCCTGAAATAATGGTTAGGATCCTCAGGTTTTTTAGTTTTGGTGTAAGCTTTTTGCTCAGCATCAAGAGCGGTCAATAATTCAGTACGCTGTTTTGCATCAGCCTCCATGAATTTTTTACCAAACTTTTTATTGCTGGCTTCATCCAGGTCAGAGATACCTTTTAAGAAGATCTTCTGATCTGCTTCGGTATAACAATCTGTTACCATCACACCCATAAACTTGCCAATTTCGGCAGCTTTCGCGCCCGGAGTGGTTGTTGCAGGCAAAATGGTTTCGCCTACCTCATCAAGGAAGGCAACAATTTCTGGCTTGGATAAATCAGCCACACCCGATGCAGATGTTGATGATTTACATCCCGACATAAAGAACTCGGCTCCTATCACCGTGCCCCCCAGGATCAAACCAACCCTGGTTATCGCGTCTCTTCTATTCATTTAGTTAATTATTGATTTATTGAATTAATGAATTATTGAATTAAAAAGTTTTTCTTTCTGGTGTGATCGAATTATCAATTTGAATTATTGATTAAGGAATGCAAGCATTCATCAATCAATAATTCAATAACTCAATAATTCAATAATTAAACTACGCTTTCAGTTCAAAACCTTCGCGGTAGTTACGTTTAATGTATTTATTAACATCATCAAAGTTGGTAACCTTCATCAGTTTGTTATCCCAAACCAATTTAATACGACCACCATTCAATTCATGACCACGTACAGCAAGGTTTGCCATCAGCAATGCCTCGGTAAGCGGACCAGCTTTGTCAAATGACGAGCTTAGTTCTGTTTTACCGTAACCTGCAATACAGCCTTCAACCCATTGCGCGTAGTGACCATCGGCACCACCAGGTACACGAGCCCATTTCTGAGGCGCTTTTGCATCTTTGGTCAGTGTTTTAGACAATAAAGTAGGTGCATCAGAATATGTACTCGCAAACATTTTTCCTTTGGTACCAATAAATAATGTTCCGTTACCCTGTTCGCCGCCAAAGTCTTCGTTGGCCAACAATTCTTCCGGTCTTTCAGGCTGAATACCGCCGTCCATCCAGTGCAGGGTAACATCACCTTTAGTTTTATCTGTTTTAGGGAATGTTAATGTAATGTGGCTTGATGGAGGGCAGCTTTCAGGGAAGTGTCCTTCTTTAAACTCATCTACATACACACTGCCTACGCTGGCCTGTACATCTTTAGCATACTGTATGCCCAATACCCTAAAAGGTGCTTCAACCAAGTGGCAGCCCATATCGCCTAAAGCGCCGGTTCCGTAATCCCACCATCCGCGCCAATTAAACGGCACCAGTTTATCTACGTAATCTTTTTTAGGCGCAGTACCTAACCACAGATCCCAATCCAGTTCTTTCGGAATGTTTGGATCTGGCGCTGGCCATTGGATGCCTTGCGGCCATACCGGGCGGTTTGTCCAGCAGTATACCGTATGTACGTCGCCAATTAAATCGGCATCGTACCACTCAGATAATAAACGGGTACCATCGTTTGATGATCCCTGGTTACCCATTTGTGTAACTACTTTAAATTTCTTTGCAGCCTCGGTTAGTAAACGTGCTTCCCAGATATCATGTGTCATAGGTTTTTGCACGTAAACGTGCTTACCCATTTTCATGGCATTGTAGGCAATAATAGCGTGGTTATGATCGGGGGTTGAAACTGATACGGCATCAAAATTTTTGTGCTCCTTATCGTACATTTCGCGCCAATCTTTGTAGTATTTAGCTTTAGGGAACGCTGCTCTTGATTTGGCTGCTCTCCTATCGTCAACATCGCATAAAAAAGCGATATTAGCTTTACCGCTTTTTGCAAAATTGGCAATATCACTCTGCCCCTTACCGCCGGCACCAACACCTGCAACATTCAGCATATCGCTTGGGGCTATGAACCCCTTTCCGCCTAATACAAAGCGCGGAACGATCATGAAGCTTGCGGCAGCTACGGTAGTGGTTTTAAGGAACTCCCGCCTTGACGGGCTTGGAGTGGTTTGATCTTTTTCTTCAGACATAGGTAGTGTGTTTGTTATTGAATTAGATTTCGTTTTTCTTTAAAGCCTCAACAGCATAGTTGGCGGCTCGGGCCGTTAATGCCATATAAGTTAATGATGGGTTTTGGCATGCAGCCGATGTCATGGCCGAGCCATCGGTAACAAATACGTTTTTGGCATCCCAAACCTGGTTCCACTCGTTAAGTACCGATGTTTTAGGATCGCGGCCCATACGCGCGGTACCCATTTCGTGAATACCACGACCAAGGAACGGATTGGTGCTGTGTGTTTGCACATCCTTAACGCCTGCTGCTTCCAGCATCGCTTTGCCTTCGGCTTCCATAGCTATACGCATCTTTTTCTCGTTATCTTTCAACTCGGCGTCGATAGCTACAACCGGCAGTCCCCATTTATCTTTCCTGGTTTTATCAAGGGTTACCTTGTTTTCATGATAAGGCAGGGTTTCGCCAAAGCCACCCATACCTACCTGCCATGAACCTGGCTCGGTAAGGGCATCTTTAAAGGCACCACCTACGTTCAGTTCGGCAATGTCGCGGCTCCAACCTTCGCGGCTTGCACCACCCTGGTAACCAAAGCCACGGATAAAGTCGCGTTTATCGCCACCCAGGTTAGCAAAACGTGGAATATAGAAACCATTAGCCCTGCGGCCAAAGTAATATTTATCTTCAAAACCTTCGTAACGGCCAGATGCGCCCACACCTAAGTGGTGATCCATCAGGTTATGACCAAGCTCGCCGCTGCTGCTGCCCAAACCGCCTTCCCAAACATCTGTTGCAGAGTTCATCAGGATCCAGGCCGAGTTAATGGTAGACGCGTTTACAAACACGATCTTGGCAAAGTACTCGTAAGTTTGGTTGGTTTCGGCATCTAACACTTCAACGCCTTTGGCTTTCCTGGTGTCTTTATCGTACAAAATTTTGGTAACGATAGACCATGGGCGAACGGTTAAGTTTCCTGTAGCCATAGCAGCCGGCAAAGTAGCAGATTGTGTGCTGAAGTAGGCACCAAACGGACAACCTAACCAGCATTTGTTGCGGTACTGGCAATTAGTACGGTTATTATGTGGTACAGTGATATTGGCGGTACGGCCAATGATCATATCACGGGCTTCTTTATAATGGTCTTTTAAGCGTTTGGCAACGTCTTTTTCAACCACGTTCATATCCATTGGCGGCATAAAATCGCCATCGGGCAATATGGCTAAACCATCTTTGTTACCGGAGATACCTGCAAACTTTTCGGCATAGCTGTACCATGGCGCTATATCTTTATAACGGATAGGCCAATCTACAGCGATACCATCTTTTAGGTTAGCTTCAAAATCAACATCGGCCCAGCGGTATGATTGCCTGCCCCACATTAATGAGCGGCCACCAACGTGGTAACCACGAAACCAGTCGAAACGCTTTGTTTCCGTATACGGGCTATCTTTATCGCTTGCCCAATAATCAAGATTTACCTCGTTAAGCGGATAATCGCGCTTTAAAACCGGGTAATCGTCAATCATTTTTTGGGTACGGCCACCCCTGTGCGGGAATTCCCAGGGATCTTTATTGGCGTTTACATAATCTTTAATGTGCTCGATGTTACGACCGCGCTCCAGCATAATGGTTTTTAAACCCTTTTCTGTTAGTTCTTTGGCAGCCCACCCGCCTGAAATTCCTGAGCCAATGACTATTGCGTCATAAGTGTTTGCAGACATAAAATTATATTAGATTTTAAAAAATTGTTTACTACTTGGTTACTCCGTTAAATGTATGAATAAAAATTATTTTACAAATATTACATTGTGTTTTTTTTACACAATAAGCCCCCCGGCCCCCTAAAGGGGGAGTGGGCGGTATAAGTTCCCCCTTTAGGGGGTTAGGGGGCTTCTTCTATATATTCCCCTTCTTCATTTCCCCCACCGCGTAATCAGCTGCACGGGCGGTGAAGGCCATGTAGGTAAGGGATGGGTTTTGGCATGAGGTTGAGGTCATGCTGGCGCCATCGGTTACAAACACGTTTTTTACGGCGTGCATCTGGTTCCATTTATTTAATATAGATGTTTTAGGGTCATTACCCATGCGGGCACCACCCATTTCGTGAATATCAAGTCCCGGCGCACGGTGGTCACTGCTGGCTTTTATGTTGGTAAAGCCCGCGGTGGTAAACATTTCTGTTAACTGCTCAATATAATCCTTTTTCATTTTCTCGTCGTTATCATCATAATCAACCGAGATCTTTAACTGCGGGATGCCCCACTGGTCTTTCAATGTTTTATCAAGGGCAACATAATTGCTCTCTTTAGGAATAGTTTCGCCCATCATGTGCGATCCTACTTTCCAACCGCTCAAATCATCTTTTACTAAATTATCTTTTAAGCTACTGCCAACACCATCCCAGGGGCGTTGCTGGTAGCGATAAGCGCTAAAGCCGCTTGCATAACCACGTAAAAAATCAGTTTCCTGTTTGTACACGTTGCGGAAACGTGGAATATATCCGCCACCGGCCGGGTTACGGCCGTCGGTAGTCCATTCTTTAAAGCCATCATACTCGGCATTAATATGTGCCGAATAATTATGAAAAGCAACGTATTTACCCAGTACACCGCTATCATTACCTAAACCATTAGGGAAACGGTTTGAGGTTGAGTTTAATAAAACCAGGTTGGTATTTAAGGCCGCGGCGTTTACAAAAATGATCTTTGCAAAATATTCAATCGCTTCCTTAGTATTGGTATCAATGACACGCACACCGGTAGCTTTACCTAATTTCTCGTCATAAATAACTTCCTGCACAACCGAAAACGGGCGCAAGGTAGCATGGCCAGATTTTAAAGCCCAGGGAATAGTAGAAGCATTGGCACTAAAATAACCACCAAACGGGCATCCACGCTGGCAAAGCGTACGTTTCTGGCATTGTACCCTGCCCTGATCCAGGTGGATTTGGTTGGGTTTTGACAAATGCGCGCAACGCGCACTTATTACGTGGCGGTTGCTGTATTTATTTTTAACGTGTTCGCTAAAATAAGTTTCGACAGTGTTTAAAGGGAAAGCAGGTAAAAACTCGCCATCGGGCAGTTCGGCAAGGCCGTCTTTGTTGCCAGAGATACCCGCAAATTTCTCCACATAACTATACCATGGCGCAATATCTTTATAACGGATAGGCCAATCAACCGCGAAACCATCACGGGCGGGACCTTCAAAATCAAAATCGCTCCAGCGCTGGGTTTGGCGTGCCCATAGCAGGGATTTACCGCCTACCTGGTAACCGCGAATCCAATCAAAAGGCTTTTCCTGTACATAAGGATGGTCATTATCTTTCACAAAAAAATGAGCGGCATCTTCGCCAAAAGCGTAACAGCGGTTTACAATGGGGTTTGCCTCCTGAACAGCCATCGGCATTTCGCCGCGGTGCTCAAACTCCCAGGGGTACATATTGGTAGTGGGGTAATCAATGTTATGTTTTACATCGCGCCCACGTTCCAGTATCAATGTTTTAAGGCCTTTATCAGTGAGTTCTTTTGCAGCCCAGCCACCACTCATGCCCGAACCTATAACGATGGCATCAAATGTTCTGTCCTTTACGTTATCTATATTTAAATTGGCCATTATTTATGCTGATTGCTTTTGTTTATACGGAAAGCGTGCATTGTACCTGCCTGGTACCAGTTCATAAACTACCTGTTTGGTCATAAAATATTTTGAATTGGTGTAGCCGTTAACTGTTTGGCCTTTTATAATGCCGTAAAACGTTTTCAGCTCCTTAGGTAAAGCGGTACTTTTAGGATCTTTATCTGCCTCGATGCCTAATAACATTTCTTCGCGCTGTTTTACCGGCAAATCGGCAAAGGTTTTATTGTATTTCTTTTTAACGGCATCGGTAAACTGAGCCATACCGGTCATAAAACTCTGCTGTTCTTCTTTTTTATAACAGTCGTCAAGCATCTTCAGCACAAATAAATGCAGATCAAGATCCTTTGCACCAGGCGTGTTTGTTTTTGGAATAATAGTTTCGGCAATATCGCCTACCAACGTCTCCTGTTCGGCATTGATATCAACATTTTTGAGAGCCACGGTTGCTTTGCCTTTCTCCTGCATACAGGCAGGTAATAAGGCAGCGCCCCCAATAATTAAAGCCAGATTTCTGATCGCGGTACGCCTGTGCATTGCGCTAAATTGTTTTAGTATTCTATTTAAACTATCTGTGGTGTTTTACAGGCAATTTTAAATATGAGCTTGTTTGTTTATAAACGGTTTTCAAACTTAATAATTTTACCTTTTAAAACTAACGCTTTAAAAATAAAATGTAAGCCCGGGTAAGTTACTGTTATCGGGTTAATAACCCCACTTTTTCATGATTTGTAAATCAATTTTTACACTCTCAACCGGATCTTTGCCCTGGTATGCCTCCTGTTCGATGATAAAAAGCGATGTACCGCCTTTTTTGCTGCCCGCTTTTACTATTTCTTTCACCGGCATAATACCCTGACCCAAAATGCAGCTTTCGGTATCATCCCCATCATGGGGTGGTACTTTGATCTCATCCTTCACGTGCATTGATTCAAACCTGCCGGGATATTTATTGATAAAATCCAACGCGTGCCCGCCGGTACTCAGCATATTGCCAATATCAATTTGTTGTGCAACTAAAGCAGGATCGGTGTTTTGAATGATATAATCATACAGGGTAATATCGCCAACTTTAGTGCTGATCTCGAAGTTGTGGTTATGATAACCAAACTTCATCCCGGATTTTTGACACAACTCGCCGCATTTATTAAACCTTTCCATGGCTTTTTTAAGGGCATCCATATCGGTGCGTACTTTTTCGTCAAGCCATGGGCTTATCACATATTTTTGGCCCATGGTGGCAGCGTCTTCAATGGTATATTTCCAGGCATCGGTAAAATCATTTTTCGATTCGTCCCAGTGTTGGGTAGTCATCACGGTGTGGCCGCTTGGCATTTTCAGCGCCAGATCGTCAAGAATTTTTCTAAACTCTTTCGCCGGGAAGCCATAAAATTTACGGTCGATATAATTAGCATGTTCCACATGGTGATAACCCGCGTCGGCTAATTTTTTAAGCGTTTCCTTCGGATCAAGCTTCATGGCGTCACGTACACTGTAAAGCTGTACCCCTACTCTTTGCAACTTTTTTTGCGATGCAAATAAATTGTCAGGTAACAAGGCCGCGCCTGCAACTGCAAGGGCACCGGTTTTTAAAAATGATCTGCGTGTGGTCATAAGATTAAGAATCAAGAGTTAAGAATCAAGAATTAAGACAGGATTTATAATTAGTAGTCAAGATAGAAGTTATTCGTACAAAACAGAAATCTCCTTTCTATAATTCTTATCATCTTGCTATATATGTTAAGTTGATTTATTTTCTATCTTGACTCTTGATTTTTGACTCTTCTAAAGAGTTACTTACAAAAGCCAAATGCTTGCTATCGGGTGCCCATGATGGGGTATTGATAGTGCCCTGGCCGCCGTATAAATAGGCCACCACTTTTGATGGGCCACCACCTACCGGCATTACCCTTAAAAATACGTGTTTGTAAAAAGGATGATCGCCTGGGGCTACTTCATTTTTAAAGAAGGTAATATATACTATCCATTTGCCATCGGGCGATATATGGGGGAACCAGTTGTTATAATCATCATTAGTGATCTGGGTTTGCTCGCTACCATCGGCCTTCATGCGCCAAACCTGCATCAGGCCACTGCGTACCGAATTAAAGTAGATGTACTTGCCATCGGGTGTATACTCAGGGCCATCATCCAGGCCGGGTGTATTGGTTAAGCGCTCTTCGGGGCCGCCTTCTGAAGGTATGCGGTACACATCAAACTCTTTGTTACGTTCGCCGCAAAACACAATGTACTTACCATCGGGCGACCAACCGTGCATGTAGCTTGCCCCTTTACCTAAAACTGATACCCTTTTAGCTTCGCCACCGGCAGCCGATACCGTGTACCCAATTGACGGACCAGCATCACCACTACTAATGGCCAGCATTTTACCATCAAAGGAAAGCACATGATCGTTATTGTTGTTTTTTGCCGGGTTGGTGTTTAAAACCGATGGGGTATTGCTTTTAAGGTCATATTTATATAACGAGCCTTCGCTGTTATAGATCAAACTTTTACCATCCTTCATCCAGTTAGGTGCCTGTAATGAGCGGGGCGATTGGTAAATGATGGTACTATTTTGCGTTTCCAGATCCAGCAATTCGATACTGCTACCCAGGTATTGTTTGTAGGGCACCAGGTCGGCAGGCGCGGGTACTACAATCCTTACATTACTAAATGTGGCGCTTTCGCTTACATCGGCATTGTGTGAGCAGATGAAGATGCCCACGTAAACATCATCACCTAAATCCAAATCGCTTACTTCTTCGTTTACAAACAAATCGCCTTTGCGCGCTACCGACATGGTATAGGTATTGCCCTTGCGCTCCAACTGGATCACATCGGCGGCGGTAATACTTGATTTCTTTTCTTCGGTAACGCCACTAACCGTTTTGCGGTATTGCAACGAGGTTAAGCCATCTCCATGAACTACGGCATTGATATGTTTTGAGTTCGAATCAAGCGTACTGCGGATCATGAGGCCTACTTTGCGGTGTAACTCCACACCTTTACCTATAAAAGCGGCATTGGTACGGAGGATGAAATCACCCTTCATCTTTTTCCATACAAAATGGAAGTCGTCATGCGTAGTCCATATGTTTTGGCCCGATCCGGTGAGGTGATATTGCTGTAATTTGGCATCATACTGTGCGCTGCCCGCGTGTTTAACCGTACCTACATCGGTTTGACCATCAAAAATCCCGATACCCTGGGCATACACCTTTACATTAAAAAGAACAGAGCATAGCAGGCTTACTGCAAAACAGGTCACTTTAATACGCATGGTTTAGAATTTAACTGGTGTTTAAATTACACTATTAATTGGTATCACTAAGGTATGTAATCTGTTGCCAATTAGAATAATACTTTTTTAACATAATGCCGGGTGTAAAGTAAAAAAGAGGCCGTATCATAATTCAAATGATGCGGCCTCTATGTTTGCAACGTATTGGCTCCATGTTTATCTGTTTTCGTTGAATTTCTCAGCAA
>NZ_JANTYS010000043.1 GCF_024808255.1 Mucilaginibacter dorajii | reverse complement strand
TCCTTGCTGAGAAATTCAACGAAAACAGATAAACATGGAGCCAATACGTTGCAAACATAGAGGCCGCATCATTTGAATTATGATACGGCCTCATAAGTCAGTTTATTAATGGTAGGGCACTAAGGATCAGTGTTTTTGATGTAAGAACTCCCAAATGTCATTTCGACGAACGGAGGATGGCCTGGGGGAGGGTGAGGAGAAATCTTATACGTTATGCAGTCCATCACAGCATATCGTATAAGATTTCTCTCTCGCGCAACCGCTCATTCCCGCCCATGCTCAATCGAAATGACATCCTTTTTTTGATTTGGGAATGTCCATTTCTTATATCGAACTAACGTTAATTTAATAACATCGACCTCATGCCATCCCTCCTTTACTTTTCAAAGTAGTGGCCCATCTCCAGGTCGGCAATGAGGCCGGGGTGGGTGGGTTGCCAGTCAACGCGCTGTTGGGTGAGTTGGGCCGAGGCGGGAACATCTGAACCAAAGAAACCGGCAAACCAGCCAAAATGAGCGCCCGCTTCCTGCGGCGATAAGCTTATCACGGGTAAATTCAAATGACTGCCTATAACTTCGGCAATCTGACGGGTGGGTATGCCGCCGTCGCCTACAGCATGGTAGGTTTGGGGTACACCTTTTTCAAGCACCAGCCGGTATAAACGGGCGGCATCCAGTCGGTGCACTGCCGGCCAGCGGTTAGCACCATCGGCAACATAAGCCGAAACACCTTTTTCGCGCGCGATGCCTATGAGTATAGGAACAAAGCCATGATCGCCTTTGTCATGTACCGAAGGGGGCAGGCGCATAATAGATACATTTACGCCTTGTGCTGCCACTGCTTCGGCGGCTTCTTCTGACGCTACCCGGGGATGATGACTGGTTTTGGAGGTGGCAACGTTACTTTCTACCGCCAGTTCGCCAGGTGCATGGGCACCCAGGCCGGTACCCGAGGTGACAATAAGCGGACGGTTGGACCCCGCAAGCACATCGCCCATGGCGGCAATAACGCGCCTGTCGGTTTCGCAGTTTTCCTGGAACTTTGAAAAATCATGAATAAAAGCGGTGTGGATAACGCCATCGCAAGCGTCAACGCCGCTTTGCAGACTGTGCAGATCCTCCAGTGTGCCACGATGCACCTGGGCGCCCGCGGCAATCAGCGCATCAGCGCCCGCATCCGAGCGGGTAAGGCCAAGCACCTGGTGGCCGGCCCCGATTAATTCTTTAACAATGGCCGAGCCTATAAAGCCCGTAGCGCCGGTAACAAATACACGCATGTTTTAAATTTTTTTGGTAAACGATAACAGATCAGCTTTTTTGATCTTCTTTTTTAACAATACAAAGTTGACCAAAGGCAAACCCGTAAACGAGGACATTTGTCACCGTTTTTGGAAGGAGGGTAAAAAGGGTTGAAATGATGCGGTAAAAAAGGCTGTTATTTTGAGTTTCTACTTGTGAGGTATTGTAAAAATGTTTGTCATCCTGAGTGATAAAATTTCGCGAAAATCTGAAGGTAGAATGACAATATAAAGCTATGTCATTGCGAGGCACGAAGCAATCGCGAACTGTGCAGATTCACCCTGTATAGCATGCGATTGCTTCGTGCCTCGCAATGACATGGTGGACTTATCATGCTCAAAATGCCAGGGTGGAGAGGACAATTCCTTATGATTTTACCTGGGTGTGCCTGATGCGGCTAAGGGTTTCGCGGGATACGCCCAGGAAAGATGCCACCATGTGCAGGGGAACGCGGGTTAAAATACCGGGATACATTTTTATAAACTCGTCATACCGCTCTTCGGCTGTGGCGCTTATGGCGCTAAAAACACGCTGCCGGGTACGCGACAGGTTGCTGGCAATCAGCTTATCCGAATAAACTTTAAGCAGGGGGATGTGATCAAACAGGTAGTCGAAATCCTTTTTGGTCCACATCACCACTTCGGTGTACTCAAGCGCGTCAATGTTGTAGCACGATGGCGTATGGTGTTCATAGCTTTCCGGGTCGGTGGTCCAGTTGTTCTCGGGCGAAAACTGCATCACATGTTCATTGCCATTGCCGGTAGTGCGGTAAGTGCGCAAAAAGCCTTTGCAAACAAAAGTTTTATAACGGCAAATTTCGCCTTCCTGCAAAAGGAGGTCCTTACGGCGCAGTTTTTTTTCAATAGCGGTATCCCTAAAAAGCCTGATATCTTCTTCAGTAAGTACGGCCTGTGTTTTGATATATCTTTCGAAATCGCTAAACATATACTATCAAAAATAAGAAAAATAATTCTCCTTAGTCCGGAAGTCTTTTGTCCGAAAGTCCGAAAGTTCCAGCTCCCCTTCCCCGCAGCTGTCTTAACTCTTGATTCTACCCTCTTGACTCTTCTTCCCTTTCTTGTTAAATTTTTATTTCGAAATACTTTTATAAGCGTTAATGTATACTTAAATTTAACTTAACACCATTAGCGTTATTTTGCCCCCATAAAACAAGGTTTGTGAAACACTATCCGGATGCTCAACTTTTACTGGAACTAAAAAGCGGCGATCACCGGGCATTCAAAGAAATTTATGAGCGTTATGCTGATAAATTAATCGCTTTCGCTCTCAAAAAAACGCAAAACGAGGAGGAGGCTACCGATATGGTGCAGGAATTATTCCTCTCCGTTTGGAAAAACCGCTACACCATCCAGGTAAATGGCGCGCTGGAAGCTTACCTGATGGTATCTGTAAACTATATGGTTTATAAATGGTACCGTAAGCAAAGCACCCGCCCCGAATCATTAAACAGCCTGGCCGAGCTGCCCCAGGTAGCCGAAGACAGTACCGCCCAAAAACTTTCCTTTGCCGAACTAAGCTCCCTCATTAACCAGGAAATTGCCGATATGCCCGAAAAAATGCGGCAGGTTTACTTGTACAGCCGCGAACATGATATGAACGGGCAGCAAATAGCCACCGAATTAGGGATCTCGCATCAAACCGTGCGCAACCAGATCAGCAGCGCGCTGGCCCGCCTTAAAAAGATAGTTAACGCGTATAATAATGTGATCCCCCTCCATAATATCCGCGAATTTTTATTGCTGCTGTTTTTTTTCAATTTGCTATAGTACAAATCCCTCCCGGCTGTCACTTAGTAAGTATAAAGGCTTTTAAGTGAAAGAAAAGGAACTCAAAAAATTACTTGATAAATTTAATGCAGGCAAATGCACTGAAGAAGAACTGGCGTTACTGCAAACGCTGATGGATCAGCTGCCGCGACAAGAGGAAATTCCTCCGGTTGTGAGTGGCCTAAAACAATCGCTGTGGCAGCAAATAGAAAACCAGACGATTAACCAGCCACCCGTAAGAAAATTATATACCAACTGGATAAAAGTGGCGGCGGTGATATTGATCGCCCTGTTTGCCGGCATATTCGGCGCCCGCTTATGGACTGCACCTAAAGCCGCAGATCAGATAGCTTACCAGGTTATCACTGCCCCAAAAGGCCAAATGAAACAGGTGTTACTGCCCGATAGCTCACTTGTACAGCTCAACGCCGGTAGCTCTATTCGTTGCCAGGTTAAATTCAGCGAAACCAAGCGTGAAGTTACCTTATTGAGCGGCGAGGCTTTTTTTGATGTTAAGCACGATGCTACCAAACCTTTCCTGGTACATACAGGCGGTGTTACCACCCAGGTATTAGGTACCTCGTTCAATATCAAATTTTATAAGGAATTACCAACTATACAGGTATTTGTAAGCAGCGGCAAGGTTGAGGTGCACGATCAAAAACACACCTTAGGGATGTACACGCCGCAGCAACAGCTTACCTATAACAAGCAAACCCAAAATTTTTCAAAAGAAACCATCACCGGCGATCATTTGCTGAGTTGGATGCATGACGACCTGATTTTAGATAATGTAGAATTTAAAGAAGTAGCTGTTTACCTGCAAAACAGGTATAACGTGAGTTTTAACAACGTGGGTAAAAAACGGAAACAACAGCATTACTCGGTTAGGTTTTCAAACAAGCTAAGCATAAACCAGGTGCTGGATATACTACAACTTATTGACGGCCGCAAATACAGGCTGAACGGAGATACGGTAAATATTAAATAATAATATATCAAAGAGAAACCAATGCCTGCTACTAACAAGCACTGGCTAATTAAGTGTAACTGCCAAAATTAAAAGCAAACGGGCGGTTACTAATCACTTTAAAAACAAATGTATGGAAAAATCTTTAACCCAGATTTCAAGAAAGTTAACGACCGCAATTTTATTGCTCTTAACAATTTTCACAACCGTGGTGCCGGGGCAGGCCAGGGCCGAACGAAAGGCATCATTGATTGACCAGCCGGTAACCGTAAAATTTGCCGATGAGACGATGGATGCATCGCTCGAAAAATTAAAAAAGGCCATTAACAACGTAGCCTTTAACTACAAACTGGATGACGTTGCAGCTGTAAAAGTAAAAGCCAACACTTTTATCGGCAAGCCATTAAAAGACGTGCTGAACGCCTTAACCAACAACACCCTGTTGGAGTATCGCGAAAAATATAACACCATTATTATTTCCCGTAAAAAAGTAGTACGTGTTCCTGCTAAAATTGTGGTAACGGGTAACGTATCTGATAAAGAAGGCCCGCTTGCAGGTGTTGCTATCCGCAGTAAAACTACACAGGCCGGTACTTCAACAGATGTTAACGGCGATTTTAAAATAGCCGTTGAGCAGGGCGAAGTATTGGTATTTACCTTCATCGGCTACAGAAGCCAGGAGGTTGTTGCCGATCATTCTCCGCTTAATGTAACCTTAACTGCCGATGTAACCGGCCTTAACGCCGTTGTGGTGGTTGGTTACGGTACTCAAAAAAAGTCGGATGTAACAGGTGCTGTAGGCTCGCTAAAAGTATCAAATGTTAAAGATCGTTCGGTAGGTTCGGTTACCGAAATGCTGCAGGGACAAATAGCCGGTGTTACCGTGTTGAATGAGGGTGGCGACCCAACCTCGGGACCAAGCATCAGGTTACGTGGCCAAAGCTCTTTTAACAACGAAGGCCCGCTGACGGTAGTTGACGGAACCATTTATAATGGCGGTCCGATAGACCCAAACGATATTGAATCTATCGACGTATTGAAAGATTCTTATGCCGCTATATACGGTGCTAAAGCAGCCGGTGGTGTAATTTTAATAACCACCAAACGCGGTAAACAGGGTAAAACAAACCTGGATATCTCGGTAAAAGGTGGCGAACAAAACGCCCTGAAAATATTACAGGCGTTAAACGCAGCTGATTATGCCGACGCGATCAACACAGCCTACGATAATGCGGGCAAAACCCGTCTGCCGGCATTTGACGCTACGGTAAACCCCGATTCACGGATTACCCGCACCAACTGGACAGATGCCTTGTTCAGAACAGGTCACGTGCAGGATTATAGCCTTAACATCAGCGGCGGTAACGATAAATCAACTTTTTATGTGTCGGGCGGCTATCGTAAAAACGACGCGATCCTGTTAAATACCAATGCTCTCCGTTACAACTTCAGGGTAAACTCTGACCACCAGATCAAAGACTGGTTAAAAATGGGTGAAAGCATGTCTTTCTCTTATAACAACGGCCAGGGTGCCAATACAACAAGCGCATATACCGGTGCAATTTTATCGGCCATATTTTATCCGCCTAACGCCTCTATTTATAATGCCGATGGTAGTTTTGGTGGTGTGCCTGCCCAGTACGCGGGTTCATACGGCGACGTGATTAACCCCGTAGCTTACTTAAAACGCCTGGATAACAGCGACGCGGTTACCAGCTTTACCATAAACCCCTATGTTGAGGTTAGCTTATTTAAAGGGTTAAAATTCCGCTCAAATCTGGGCATCACTAAAAACCTGGAGACTATCAAAAACTTTAGCACCAGAATATTGGAGCCGGGTAAAAAGTTTTTTGATAACTCTCTTTTCCAGGAGCAGAACAACTCAAGAACGATACTTGCCGAGCAAACCTTAAACTTCGACAGGACATTTGGTACTGATCACCACGTTACGGCGCTGGCCGGTTATACCTACCAGGACGATACCCAGGAGTTTTTTAGCGTAAACACCGATAATTACCTGAGCGAAGATCCTGCATACCGCTACATTATTAATGGTACCTTAAACCCAACAGGTGTACCATTGCAGGGCAATAAAAACGAGGCCGCGCTAATCTCTTACTTAGGCAGGGTTGGTTACGATTACCAGGGTAAGTATTTTATCAACGGCATTATCCGCCGTGATGCTACCTCATTGTTAAGCAGCAAAAACCGAACAGAAACTTATCCTGGCGTATCTGCCGGTTGGTTAATCAGCAAGGAATCATTTTTCCCACAAAATGGTCTGGTATCATTTGCTAAGTTAAGGGCCAGTTACGGTCAGTCTGGTAACCTTGCGGGTTTGCCAAGTTTCCCTACTTCGGTATCATTAACTAAAACAGCAGGTTATTTGGGTAGCCCGGCTACGGCTATCACAGGTTCGGCTATTGATGGTTTGGCCAACCAGGATCTGCACTGGGAAAAAGCGACCCAAACAGATATCGGTTTCGACCTGGGCTTGCTCAACGGTCAGCTTAACGTTACCGGCGATGTGTTTATGAAAAAGAATACCCGCTTTTTGTTCCAACCTCCTGTAGCGGCGGTTTATGGGGTATCAAACCCTCCGTTTGTGAACGGTGGCGAAATCCAGAACAAGGGTATCGAACTGGCTGTTAAATACCAGAACAGCATAGGCCAGTTTCACTACAACTTTGCAGCAAACGGCTCATTTATCAAAAATAAGATCATCGATATATTACCTGGGGAAGAACAAATTTTATCAAACCCTACGGTAAGGGATAACCTGGTTCCTATTCAGTTACAGCAAGGATATTCGCTGTATTCTTTCTTCGGATACAAAACAGCAGGTCTGTTCCAATCTCAGGACGAGGTAAATAACTATAAGAATGCATCGGGCGCGTTGATCCAGCCAAATGCCAAACCAGGCGACATCAAGTTTCTTGATCTGAACGGCGATGGTAAACTTACCGATGCCGATAAAACCTATTTAGGCACACCATTCCCTAAATTCAACTACGGTTTTACGGCCAACTTTAGCTACGGCAACTTTGACCTGAGCATATTTTTACAAGGCATAGCCGGCAACAAGATCTTTAACGCGGTTAAATACACCGGCTTAAACGCGTCAATCCAAAACTACAACCTGCTGGCCGATGCTAAAAACGCCTGGACACCTACACATACCAATACCACCATTCCAAGGCTATCGGCAAGTGATGCCAATGGCAACTTTGGTAACGTATCTGATTTTTATGTTGAGAATGGTTCTTACATGCGCATCAAAAACGTAACACTTGGTTACACCTTACCTAAAACACTGATGAACAAAATAGGTGTACGCAGTGCAAGGGTATTTGCCAACGCGCAAAACCTGGCCACATTTACCAAATATTCGGGCCTTGATCCTGAGGTTGGGATTAACCAAAACGGTGTGGATTTAGGATTATACCCACAATCGAGGATCATTTTAATAGGTGTTAACGTAGGCTTGTAATACAAACGCAATCAGAATTTAAGGAGACAACGAAGATGAAATTTAAAAATATAACTAAAGGCTTATTAGGTGTAATGGTTATTATACTTGCGCAAAGCTGTAATAAAAGTACGTTAGATAATATTAAACCCACCGGCACCCCCACCAGTACCAACTTTTGGAAAACTGCCGACGATGCCCAGGCTGCCGCCAATGGTTTATATGAAAAACAAAGCAACAGCGAAGACCTGTACGGCCGTGGTTTCTTTTGGTTTATAAACGCCAGCGACGATATGGTAGTTGGCCGTACATCTGCCGATAGGGAAAACATCAAAAACTTTATTTGTACCGGTAACGAAAGTAGTATTTACGCCCCATGGTCGTTACACTTTGTGGTGATGAAAAGGGCAAACGATGTGATAGCCAATGTGCCCGCTATCAGTATGGATCAATCTGCCAAAAACTTCATTTTGGGGCAGGCTTATTTTATCCACGCGGTAATGCACCTGGAAATTGCCGACCTGTACGGAACCGACAAACAAGGTGCCCCTTTGCAAAGCCGTACCAACCCGCTGGCCTTCCCTGCGCAACTGGCATCGGTTAAAGATAACTACGCCTACATTGTGGCCGATTTAAAGAAAGCGGCTAACCTGTTGCCTTATTTTGATAAGCTTGCCCCTGCCGATTACGGTCGCGCGCACAAAACTGCTGCCTGGGCGTATTTATCTAAAGCTTACCTGCATGCCAAAGATTATGTTAATGCCGAAAAGTATGCCGATTCGGTTATTTTAAGCGGGAAACATGCTTTGTTAAGCAACTATGCCGATGTGTTTAAAATTGCCAATAACTATAGCTCGGAGTACATTTGGTCGGTAGCGAGTAACTTAAACGGACAAAGCATTTTACCCGGTGCCATGCTTGAAAATAAAGGCTGGGGTTTGTACAACGGCTTTGGTTATTATCAACCTACCAAAGAACTGGTTGACGAATTTGAAGCTAAAGACAAAAGGCTTGCCGCTACTATCCTTAAAAACGGCGATATTTTCCAATACTTTGGCCAAACGTATTCCTACCCCATTGGCGGCAAAAGCAATAGCTTAACCGGGTACCAGTTTAATAAATACATGGAGCCGTTTAGCTATGCAGGTGGTATCCATGTAAGCCCTAATGGCGATGAGCCGTCGACTGACTTAAACGTACCGTTATTGCGTTATGCCGAGATCCTGCTGATTAAAGCCGAAGCGCAGATTATGCAGGGTAAAAACGGCGATGCCGCTTTAAACCTGGTAAGGGTGCGGGCAGGTTTGGCACCCAAATCGGGCGCTACCATGGCCGACCTGAAACACGAACGCCGTGTAGAACTGGCCGGTGAGTGGAGCGACCGTAACTTCGACCTGGTACGCTGGGGCGATGCGCAGGCAACCTATGCCAAACCGCTGCATGGAGCCGACGGCTCGGTAGTTTGGAAAGCCCGCAATTTTGACCCTGCAAGGGACAATGTGTGGCCAATTCCACCCAAAGACATCCAAATAAGCCAGGGACAGCTTAAACAAAACGCTGGCTGGTAATTGAATTTACATAGCGAAAGCCGGGCTTAGTCCCGGCTTTTTGCGTTAAAAAAGAAAATACAGGGATCATTCTCAATTGTAAAAAAAAGCTATTTAGCGGCTTTTCTTAGCTTGTATACTCAACTGATAATTTATACTTTGTGTCAATCTATTTAGGGTATAAAAACATGTCAATAGTTACAGCAATATGTTCTGCAAACAAATTTTGGCACGCTAAATTTGTTTCCCATGTAATTTTAAATATTGCTGCTATTGTGATTTTTAGTCCATTTTCCTATGGTCAAACAATCAAAAATAAATTCCCCAAATTTCAGTTAGACAGTTTAACATCTCATTATTCAAATAATTACCTGGGTTCAATTTTTGGTGAAAAAATCGCTGATTCGATTCAAATAGTTGCATTGGGCGAAGTTAGTCACGGAGGATATGAGCCAATTGCATTTAAAGCAAATATGGTTAGGTATTTAATTGAGAGCAAAGGTTATCGAAAGGTTCTTTTTGAACTTTCTGACATTGGAAGGATAAGAGCCATGAGAAACTATTTAAATAATCAAAGCATAAATGACACATCTTACATCACCAAATGGATAAAGCAGGCTCAATTTGTTGATGCAACTGCATCTGAATGTTTGAATTTATTTAAATGGATAAAACAGTACAACATTAAACATCCGAAAGACATTGTGGAGGTTGTGGGCTTTGAAATTGGCAAAGATCAAAGTATTATCAACTTTATTCTTAATAAATATATTATTCCGTATGATCATAAACAAGGCCAGCAATATGTGTATCAGTTAAGTTCGGATATATCCGATACTGCTAAAATTATGATCCTTAACAAATGGGTCCTATCAGCTGAGCTATTGCTTAAAACTAAAATTAGCGGGGAAGAGCTTTATTGGCTGCATTTTTATATTCATAATGCGGTAAACGGTGTAAATTACCTTATCAGAGACTCGAAAAGCAAGTCTGATAAATCGGATGCGGCAAATTTGTTTCGGGATAGTGTTATGTCAGAAAATGTTCGATACCTGAGCGCAAATGACAAAACCATAGTATGGGCACACAATGCCCACGTCATTAGATCCGAACCAAGGTATATGGGAAATTATTTGAATCAATATTTTAAAAACAGATACTACGTAGTTGCAACCGATTTTTCAAAACTTGCCGAAGTTGAAATTAACAATAATAATTTTATGCAAAATGATAACCGAAAATATGTTACTAAAACATTTAAATCCGGGCCATCTACCGCGGCATATAAAATCTTAAATAAATATGAAATTTCAGAGGGGATTTTTGTTCATCAGGATATGATCAACATGGGTATTAAAGAAGAAACTAATACTATTGATGCAAACGGCCTTCAGGTTTTTATTCCCGTGCTTAACAACGCCTTTGATGCCCTGGTGATTTTTTCTGAAATTTATTCAACTGCAAAACAAATCTCCAATTAATATACTATGAAAACCACCTGTATTTTTATTGCACTTTTATTTGTTGTGAGTACCGTTAAGGCTCAAAAGGTACAGGAACTTGCTTCAAAAAACATTGATGAAGCTATTCCGATGTTTGAACAAATTTCAGACTTTAAAAACACAGATGAAGTTAAACTTGTGGGCTTAGGGGATATTGGAGAATTCGCAAAGGAAACTAAAAAGTTCAACACTGCATTTTCGGCTTACCTGATAACAAAAAAGAAATTCAGGAATATCGTATTGCAAACAGACGACTGGTTACTTAGGCCTCTGAATATCTATTTAACTACTGCTGTACCCGCTGATAATGCACGATTAGACTCACTGATCAAAAATATCTTTTCCGGCCATCATAAATTTGCAAACCCGGAATTCAGCTCATTGATAAAGTGGATAAAAAATTACAATTTAAGCCACCCGGACGACATGGTTAATATTGGGGGAGTTGCACCCTATACACAAATACCACCGTCCTATCTTCTATCTGCTTATGTATTCCCTGTTGATAAATCTTATGGGCAAAAATTGAGTGAAAAATGGAGTGATAACGCCACCCCGGATTCAACAGCTTATTCAGATATTAAAACCTGGATAGAAGCTCTTAAAAACACCAAACTCTCAAAGCTTAATCAAAACTTAATTTTCAAATGCAATGAAGATCTGATTCACAATACTTTTGTATTAAAAGTAGAGTCTGCTGATCAAAAGTTCCCGCTAAAGGTACTCAACGACAGATCCCGTTACATTGCCAACCAGATTTTGAAGAAACTAAGTAAAAAAACAATTTACTATGGTTTAAACACAGAAATTATTAAAGCAAACCTGGAGTCGAATTTTACTAAAGATAATCTTCCTTCATTTTCTGTAGGGAAACTTTTAAGCGAAGAGCTAAAGGAAAAGTATTATGTATTTATCACAGATTTCGCCAACGTTGCTAAATTACCCGTAGCCGATCTTTCAGCTCAAAAAATGAATGTAGAAGTATTTACAGGGTCAGCACAAGCAAAAACCCTGTTTGAAAAGAAAGACTATTTTGAACGAAAAAAAGATAAAGATGTTTTAACAGGATATAAACCTATGGTAATATCATACATTAAAGGACAGTTTACCAATGCAATTGTACAGCGGGATAGCTTTGCAGCAGATGCGCTATTCTTGTTTTCACATTTGTCAGAAATAGATTTAAACTATTAGCAGCGTCTAACATCGATCACGTGAATGAACTAATTTGTTGCGGCGTTAATCCTGATCCACAACGTGAAAAGCCAGTCTCTTTAAATCCTGAAATAAAATTAATAAATAACCTAAAGCGTCATGTAACACATTAAATTGTAAACTCGAAGCTACTCGATTTATAAATGTCGCCAGGTTTGATCTAAATTACCGAAAATGAGTTTCGAAAATCAAATTGCATTTTAAATTGTCTAAATAAATTCTCTATTGTGATTTTTAAATTATCGACAAGCAGATATTTGTTTTTAAGTTGTGTTTCAATGTTTTTTACGTTAGCAGGAAATTTTGCTTACGGACAAAACATATATGGGTTTGTCATAAGTAATTCGAAACCTCTTATTGGAGCAACTATCAAAAATTTAAATTCGCAGATGATAGCTATCAGTAACGAGAACGGCAAATTCGAACTGGTCTTAAAAATAGGCGATACGGTATCAGCAAGTTATATAGGATTTAAAACTGATACGCTGATTTTTCGAAATCAGAGCCCGCTATTGATTACACTCAAACCTCTACCTAATATGTTAGGAGAGGTATTTATCAGATCGAAGATCAGTCCGTTGGAAAAATTTAAAAGGAATCAGGCCGACTATAAGCAAATTTACCGTATTGGCGATGACAGTCATGTCATCTCTATTGCTGCAGGATATGGAGCTGGTTTGGTAATAAATATAGATGCCCTGTATAGTGCACTAAGCAAAGAAGGAAAGGACGCCCGGCGACTCCAAAAAACATTGATAAGAGACTATCATGGTGATATTGTCGACGCCCGATTCACTAAAAGCCTGGTAATTAAATTAACTGGTTACGAGGGCCCGCAGCTGGAGAATTTCATGATTAATAACCGCCCTACCTATGAATTTATCAAAAGCGCGTCTGACTATGATATCATTGAATATATAAAGCAAAAGGCAGGCAAAACGGCTTTATCAAAAGATACGGCCATTGTTACACATTAAAAAACAGATTCCAGAACTAATTTAAATACCTTAAAGATCGCTTTATTTAAACAGACATGGGTGGAACTGTAATATTGTATAGTTAATGTATAGTTTTACCACCAAGCTACGATTGGTTTGTCGGGTTTCAAATGATTAATAGAGTTAAAGACACACGCCACTGGCGTGCTGCCGGTAAAGGCGGCAATTCCACCCAAAGACATCCAGATAAGCCAGGGACAGCTAAAACAAAACGCTGGCTGCTAATTGAATTTATAACGCCAAAAATGGTCTAAATGGCCGTACAAGCCGCTTTACGAAATTAAAGCGGCTTTTTTTGATAAACTAAGTTGCTCATAGCCAAAATACAAGCCGCATAAGTTAATATTTAATTAGACTGATTATAAATAATGAGATATATTTGCGGTGTTTATGCCCAGATTAACTTATATCCATTATTGATGAAACATCTATTTACAATACTGTTTGCCATTTTATTAGGCAGTTCACTTGCACTTCAGGCCCAAACTATGGGTAATCTATCCGGAAAAGTAACCATGGTTGATGGCAGCCCCCTGGCCTCCGCATCGGTATCTATCATCGGCACCACCAAGGCTACCTTAACCGACGAAAACGGTAACTATTCTTTTAATAACCTTGATGCCGGCAGTTATACTATAAAAGTGCAGGTGCTTGGCTCACCCGAAAAAGACCTGCCAGTACAGGTTGTTGCCGGGCAAACCGCAATAGTTAACTACCAGTTGCCTAAAGAAAACGTAACCGCCTTACAGGAGGTAACCGTTTCTGGCAACAAAAACAAATTCTCCAAAAAGGAGAGTGTTTACATTGCCCGTCTGCCGTTAAAAAACATCGAGAACCCGCAGGTATACAATTCTGTTTCAAAGGAGTTGATCCAGGAACAAATGGCCGTTGATTTGGGTAGCGTATCTAAAAACGTACCGGGCGCGGGTATTCCTACTATTGCCAACCAGGGCAGGGTAACCTTCCTGTCCCGTGGTTTTGAAACCGAACCCAATGCACGCAATGGTGTAGCAGGCGCCGCTTTTTCATCTATCGATCCGGCAAACCTTGAGCGTGTAGAAGCTATTAAAGGCCCATCGGCTACCTTATTTGGTACCAGTATATCCAGCAGCTATGGTGGTTTATACAACCGTGTTACCAAAAAGCCTTACAACGGCTTTGGCGGCGAGGTGTCTTACTTTGGCGGCAGTTGGAATTATAACCGCTTGGTAGCCGATATCAATTCGCCGGTTAATGCCGATAAAACGGCTTTGTTCCGTTTAAACACGGCTACTACCTTTCAAAAAAGTTTCCAGGATTTGGGCTTTACCAATAACATCAGTGTAATGCCAAGCTTCTCGTACCAGGTCACAGATCGTTTATCGCTCTTGCTCGATGTTGAATTTGGGCAGGAGAAAGGTACCTCGGTAGTGCGCTTTAACCCATATACAGGCGGTACCAAGGTGCGTACCCTTAATATTGCTACCATGGGTTTCCCTTACAATAAAACTTTCCTGAGCAACGATCTGCCTTATCAAACACAGATGCTGAACATTTTTGGGCAGCTGAACTATAAAATATCCTCACAGTGGACGTCGCAAACCGTGATATCACGCGCCCGATCTACCATCAACGGATATATCACGGCGCTAACCGGCCGCAGCGATACCAGCCTTAGGCCACAGGTTATTACCGGTAATACCTCATTTATCGCTACCGATCTGCAACAGAATTTTACAGGCGATTTCAAAATTGGCGGTCACCGCAACCGTGTAGTTATCGGTTTAGATTATTACAACAACTCCAACAGCTTTGATAGGGTTACCGTAAACTATAACCAAACCGTTAGCTTTATACATACACCATCTACCTATCGCATTAGTCGCTTTAAAATAGATTCGTTAACCAGCACGGGCACTTTGCGGAAAGAAAATAACCACGATAACACTTACGCGGCCTACGTTTCTGACGTGTTTAATATCACCGATAAGCTCTCGGTAATGGCCAGCTTAAGGCTCGATCGTTATCAATATGGTGGTGTTTATAATATCTCTACAGGTGTAACCGCCGGTGGTTTGGGTGCAAACGGTGTGCAAACAGGTCCTTACGGCCAAACTGCGCTATCGCAAAAAATGGGTGCTGTTTACGAGGTGGTTAAAGACAAGATATCGGTATTTGGTAACTATATGAACGGTTTTTTTAACGAAAGTGGTGTATTTGCCAATGGTAGCCAGTTTAAACCAGAACACGCCAACCAGTTGGAGTTTGGTGTAAAAGGCGATATACTTGATCATAGGTTGGTAGGTACGGTTAGCTACTATGATATCCAGGTAAAAGATATGATCAGGCCCGATCCTAACGACAGTCAATACTCCATACAGGATGGTACCCGTTTAAGTAAAGGTGTCGAAGTTGATTTAACAGCCAATCCATTTGATGGCTTAAACATTGTTGCAGGTTATGCTTATAACGATAGTAAGCTAACCCACTCGGATGTTACCACCAACGGTTTGCGCCCGGCGTATTCTGGTCCGGCAAGGATGCTTAACTTTTGGGTTAGCTACCGCATGCAGCAAGGCGATCTGAGAGGTTTAGGTTTAGGATTTGGCGGTAACTCGGGCAGTTCATCATACAACGTGAATACAACTACTTTAAAAGTGATAGTTCCTGCTTATACTATATTAGATGCCAGTGTATTTTATGATCAGCCTAAATACCGCATCGGCTTTAAAGTAAATAACATTACCAGCGAGCAGGCGTGGTCATTACGCTTAACGCCGCAGGCACCAGCACAATTTATTGGCAGCCTTACGTTGAAATTTTAATTGAAAAAAATTGCAGGCAGGCTGCACCTTTGGCCTGCCTTGCAACAGGTATAGTATTTATTGTTGGAGCACCGTTTTCGGGGAGCCTGGTTGTAAAACCGGCTCCTCCGCTGGGTCGCGTGCGCCCAATGTCATTAAGTTAACGTGAGTTTGATATAAGAACTCCCTAATGTCATTTCGACGAACTGCGGATGGCTGAGTGGGCTACCGTGTACCCATCTTTTCGCCGGTGCACGCGTGTGTCATACGGCCCGGCTACGATTGATTGTAAGATGTAAAATCGATAAAGACACACGCGACAGCCGGCTGCCAGCAAAGGTGCAATTTTAGCGCAGGTCTTGTGAATGGGTTGGCGTGGTGGTTGACCTGTGCTTTACGGTATGTTTTGATTAGGAGATTCACAAGTGAGCTTCGCGCATGCAGGCGCACAACACTTGCACTAAGGAGGCTAAATTCAATTAAAAACTAATGAAATATATTTCGTTTTTTTTTAAATTTAAATCAAAATATATCGCCATGAAAATGAAATCAAAAATAGTATTCTTTTTTGTTGTCTTTTTTTTAAGTACTGTGGAATTCGTTGCCGCCCAAAATCGTTCTATAAATAAGACATATCCCGATTCTTCTATGAAAAAAGTCACTTATAAAGTTAATTCTGGGGATAATTACTACATTATTTCAAGGAAATTTCACATAAACACAAAAGACCTAATGATAGCCAATAATAACGAACCCTTAGCTTACGGTAAGGAGATAAAGATACCAGAAATACCCTCTCAAAACGATGATAATAATACAAATACTAAATTACAGCAGAACTCGGTATCCCCTCCCCCAAAAAAATCACAGGCGGACCATAGCGACGACTTAAAGATTCTAAAGGTAGAACATGACATAGCTAATAAGAAAAATTATGCCGATATAGTTAAACTATTAAAGTTTAAGTATCCAGCAGCCAATAATAAAAAATATTTGGCTCCGGTTGAGTATGAGGAGCGGGTTCCGATGAAAAGACCTGTAAAAAAAACAGTGCAAGGCTACAGTGGAAATGGTGCTGTAATGGACTTTGACGTTGATGACGAAGAAACATATTACGAAAGCGTAAAAAGAACTGGATTAAAGAATATAAGTAACAAAAAAATAATTATAAAAGGTATAGAAAGATATAGGTTATCGGAAGATGTATGGGACTATAATGACATTTCCATTGCTTTAGATCCAGGGGAGGTTTTTACATATCACATTGCTCCGTTTTATAGCCTTCTTAGTAATGAGAGCGATAGTTCAGAAATTTATTTTTACGATTTTAAGTAAATATTGCTTCGTTACCTTCGCTGGCGCGCCCGCCATGCCATTAATAATACTTCTTAAAAAATATTCCCCAAAATGACAACTGAAATATAAAAAGCAAAGCCATAAAATGTCCATCTAAGGCTATCTTTAGCTTTTTGATGATACCCATCGGCTTTAAAGCCCGCCGCCAAAGTAAGTGGAATGGTACCGGGCAATATGATGCAGAGAATTTTATATCCTAAATCGAGAGGCGCATACTTCCTGGCTTCAAACTCCTCCATTTTTTCGGCAATTTCGGCTTCGATCATTTTGATCTCGTCATCAGATAGATTGCGTGCTATCAATTCGTTATTCGCAGCCTGAACCGCCAATGGGTCATAAATACCTGCTTCACTATTAATAATATCTAAAAGCTTGTCGGTTTTTTGCCTCGCCATTGTTTCCTCAAACTCCTGTTGTTTGTTTATCATACGTCAGTATTTTTGCTATTGAACCTTTGGTACAGCTTTTTAGCTTTCCATTATTTATTTTCGGTAAACCAGCAAACGGAACGACTGGCCTTTAGGGCTCTTAGCCCAGGTGCCGGTTACCGAATCGGGACTTGCCCGGCCGGTGATGTGGGCTTTGGTGTTAAAGTCGCTGTCATATTCGTCTAATTTGATTTGACCATTTACCATATCGCCCTGCATGCTAATGCCCCGGCCATATTTTTGGTAACAGTAAACGCCCTCGCAGTCGTGGTAATTGGAGGACCGCAGGATAAACAGGATGGGGTATTTATCAATTTTACCCGTAAAAAGTTGCGGTAAGGATACCGACCTGTATTGGGCAATGGGCTGGTTTGTTAGCCCGAACACGCATCTTCCATACTGGTTAAGATAGCCGCCGAAGGAGGACAGGCCGAATTTTACGATCATATCCCAGCCCTTTTGGTTTTTAGACAGGCGGTTATCGCCATTTAAAATAATGGAGTTGCCTTTGATATAAAAGTCTTCGGTAACGTATTCGCCAATGTATCGGATCACATCTTGCCATACGCTGTCAGGTTCGCCGGCGGCATGGATCTGTTCTTTAAACGCACGCACGCTTTTTTTGATGGCCAGGCTTTTAAACAGCTTGAACCCGGCTGGTGTAAACAGATCGGATAGCTGGATAAGGTCGCCATTACCGGCGTTAAAGTTGTAGTAGCGGGTCCAATAAGCGGTTGTCATCCCGCTGCTCGATTCATCAAAACCAAGGCTCAATAACCTGTTGTTATTGGTAAACAGATCATAGGTCATTTGCCATTTGCCGCCGTAAATGGTGCCGTTGTTATAGTTAATCCTTTCAAATATGTTTTTGGTTTGAAAGCCCTTTAGCAGTTCTAACTCGGACAACTGCAACTGCTGGTTTATTTTTGAGGTAGTTGCCGCGTTTGCCGGATTGTTGTAAAAAACCGGGAAATGAAGGTTGCGCCCGTCCTCAAGGTATTCCACCGGTTTAACGGCAAAATAACGCTTTTGGCCATTGGCGTGTTGGGGCGTAAATGCCGAAAGGATCATGCAGGTAAGGAAAAACGCGTGTAAAGGTTTCATGGCGGTAAAGGCGGCGAAATATGATTTAAATATAATGAAATTTGGGATGAGGGAGTTAAGCGAGGTGTGTTGATACAGTGTTTTTATGCGACAGCAATTGGGTGCTATTGCTATGCAAAGAGTTCTACTAAAAAACGAAAGACTTACGAAGTTTCTAAAACTTCGTAAGTCTGGTATGCGCATGTGCACTGTCATTAAGTTAAGGAACCCCATCGGGGTTTAATGTCGGTAGAAGCCGATACCCATTAGGATATTCGTGCCGTTAGGTACGACACTGGCGATGTTGCGTACCTAACGGCACGCTTTTCATTTGTGATTTATTTTCTACCGATATTTTGCACCTAACGGCGCAGTTCAAATTCCTCAACGTAATGATATTTGACATGGGCCGGTAATTGAATTGAGTTCGAAAAAAAACGAAAGCCTTACAAAGTTTCTAAAACTTCGTAAGGCTGGCCTGTTATAGAAAACGGACGCTTTGCTTTTATTTGCTTCCGGCCGGACGGCTTCCATAACTTACCGGGTAAACCTTCCTGAACATGATGTAGGTAACGGATACAATACTGAAGGCTACCAGGGCATCGATAGTGGCATGCTGCGCCTATCCAAAAGATTGTTTTTGCTGTTTTAGTTGTCATGATTTCTGCGTTTTTTGTTTTGATTTGATTTGAGTCAAAAATGGGGCTTAGGCCTTGAAAACAACAGCGCTTTTATAGCGAGGCAGACAATATGGATGGTGGTTTAGACAATTGGAGGGGCGGGGATTTCAATTCCCCTCTTGAGAGCTATGGTGTGTACACATCTTTTCTTTTGAAATCGTATCATTAAACAAAAAAGATTGTCATTTCGAACTCTTGAAGGGCGGGATTTTGCAGGGTAAGGGTGAGAAATCTTATACGACAGACCACGTTTGCTCGTCGCTCGTACAAGGTTTCTCTCTCGCACCCTACTCATAGTCCTCCTTCACTCAATCGAAATGACATTTTCTTCTTTTAGAAAGATGCGTACACACGGTAGCTCAAGAGGGGATTCGCACGGGGGCCACCGCTTCGAACTTCACCAATTGGAACTTTATAATTTGCGATTGCTTCTTGCCTACCCATGACAAGTTATAAAAATGGGGTCATCCTGAACTTGTTTCAGGAACCCACAGGACAGATTACCCACATGAAGTATATTTAGCGAGTGGGGTGCCGAAACAAGTTCGGCATGACGGCGGAGTTAATGGTGATTGTCATTTCCACCTTCATAGTCCGCAGGATTTAAAAACTCGCAATGACATGGCTTTATATTGTCATGTTCATCTTCATAGTCCGCGGATTTAAAAACTCGCAACGACGTGGATGATACCTTACCCCTTCAGCTCCTCAATCTCTTTCAAACTCTTTGGCAAATATTTACCTAACAGGTGACTGCCGGTATCGGTGATCAAAAAGTTGTCTTCGATGCGGATGCCGCCAAAATCGCGATAGGTGTTCAATACGCTGTAGTTGATGAAGTCGGCATATTTGTTTTCGGCCTGCCAGCGGTCAATCAGTTCGGGAATAATGTAGATGCCCGGCTCGATGGTGAGCACATAGCCTGCCTCCAACTCCCGACCCAACCTTAGCGATTTTAAGCCGAAAATATTGGTTTCTTTTTTGAGGGTATCGGTATAGCCAACGTAGGGTTCGCCCAAGTCTTCCATATCGTGGGTGTCCATGCCTAACATGTGGCCCAGTCCGCATTGAAAAAACATGGTGTGCGCACCGGCGGCAACAGCTTCGGCAGGGTCGCCCTTCATCATGCCGGCCTGGCTTAAGCCTTCAACTAACTTCTGGCAGGCGGCCAGGTGAATATCTTTATAGCGTACACCCGGTTTAAGCATGCTGATGGCGTGATCCATAGAATCTAAGACCACCTGGTATAGTTCGGCCTGTTTGGTGGTAAAAGTTTTGCCAACGGGGGCGGTGCGGGTAAGGTCGCCGCCGTAGTGCATGGCGTTTTCGGCACCAATGTCGCACAGCAGCATCTGACCGTTTTGCAGGGTATGGCTATAATCGTGCGTGTGCAGTGTTTGGCCGTGCGGAGTAATAATGGCGGGGTAACCCAGGCGCGAATCGGCAGCCATGGCCACTTCATGGGCTTTGGCCACCAGCTCATAACCCTTAACGCCGGGGCGGGTATTTTTGATCACAGCCAGCTGCATATCCACACTGGTTGATACCGCTTTTTCAAGTTCGGCAACCTCCAGCGGGGTTTTGATCACCCGCTGGGCAATTACGGCTTTAATAAGCTTGATGGAAACATGGTCGGCCACGTCCTGTAAGCTTACATTGAGCCATGCGGCCAGCTTTATTTTATTTTCGGGGCGATAAGGGGGCAGTACATGAACCGTACGACCGGCGGTTATCGCTTTATGTATATAGTGGGTAATATCGTTATAGGGGCGGGTTTGGGTAACGCCAACCAGGGCGGCCATTTCGCTCACGGTAGGTAGGATGCCAGTCCAAACGATGTCATCCATGCTCAGCTCATTGCCGAAGATCACCTCCCCGCCGGTATCGGTATCAATAACGGCGGCAATGCCGGCCACATCCAATCCAAAGTAATACAGAAAACTGCTATCCTGCCTGAAGGGGTAGTGGTTATCCTTATAGCTCATGCTGCTTTCCTCGTTACCCAGCAAAACAATCAGCCCATCGTGCCCAAAGTTTTGTTTCAACACATCGCGCCTGCCGGCGTATACCTGCTTTTCAAAAAGTTGTAAACTCATGCCGCAAATATAAACAGAAAACCCCCTACCCCCCTGAAGAGTAATGGCGCTAACTTAGTTAGTTTATTTGTACTTTTTATACTTTCCTGCTTTGGTTTTTCTCGCATAATGCCTGTCGTTACGTATCGGTAT
>NZ_JANTYS010000042.1 GCF_024808255.1 Mucilaginibacter dorajii | reverse complement strand
TGACTAATGACTAATGACTAATGACTAATGACTAATGACTAATGACTAATGACTAATGACTAATGACTAATGACTAATGACTAATGACTAATGACATGATAAAAGATACATTGAAAGAACTGATTATCCGTGACCTTAAGAAATTAAAGCAGGAGATAGAAGCTTACCAAAACGAGGAAAAGCTCTGGTATATCGAAAAGAGTATATTGAACTCTGCCGGCAACCTTTGTTTACATTTGGTGGGTAACCTGAACATCTACATCGGCGCAGAGTTTGGCAAAACAGGTTATGTGAGGAACCGCGAAGATGAATTTGCGCTAAAAAATGTACCACGTGCAGAACTGGTGGATAAAATAGAAAAAACGATCATCATGATCGGAAAAACCTTCGATATGATCACAGAAGATCAGTTGAACGAAAAATACCCGGCAGAGATATTTTTAAAAGATGCGTCTACCGAATACTTTTTTGTTCATCTGGCCATGCACTTAGGTTATCATTTGGGGCAGATAAACTATCATCGCAGGCTGCTGGATAATTGACTAACGGCCCGTTGAACCAATAGATATCGATTTCATCCCCTCCCGGCCATAAAATACCGGGAAATACATCATTTCGGCCTTAGCCGGGTTTAAAGTGTATTTACCATCGTACCGTGGGATAAGGTTAATGCTGAATGTATAAGTGCCCTGTTTTAGCTTGCGGCAAAAGATGCTCACTTTCTCTTTAAAATATTCACGATGCACCTCGTTATTACCCCAGGCCTGGTCTTTGCTCTCATAGGAGCAGCCAGCCGGGATAGGTACTTCAATCATTACAAAATCGGCATCGCCCTTGGCGGTTACTTCTGTTTGCAAGGTAACTACTTCTCCTCCTTTTAATTTGGCGATTTTTTGGTCTTTACGTTCAAACCAGGTGTTTACTGTAAAATCCTTGTTTACCTTTTCTGGTTTGGTATTCCAAAATTGTTGTGAGCCGGTAATATATACTGGCAGACTCCCTGTTTTGCTGATGCTCAGGTTACCGGCATTCAGTTTGGCCGAGTATGGGAACTGGGTGACGGTTTCATTTTTTGAACCTTTTAAGGTGATAGATGCTGCTTTTACCTCCTTGTTTTCTATTAAAAGGTCTGGTAAAATGGTTTCCAGGATCAATGCCGATTCATAAGTGTTGCGCCAGTCGCCATGCCCGCGTTGTTCCAGGAAATAACCGCGGATCTTTTGCAGCAATTCGGGATGTTTGCCATCATTTTTAATAATCTGGTAAGCCAGTACACTTAACTGGATTGAGTTATCAAAAAAACGGTAACCTTCTTCGCCCCAGTAAATATTGCCAAACAGGGTATGCTGTTCTTTACCCAGCAAGCTATCTAATTTGATGCTTAAACCACTTTCCTGCTTAACCAGCATCAACCGTAATTTATCATAGCCTGATAAGGCGAAACCGGTATTTAATTTAACTGCTTTGTATTCCTTTTCAATTATGCCCACGTATTTTGCATAATCAACCTTTGCATGCAGTTTGTGCAGCAACTCCAGGCAGGCGAGTTTATCGGCCCCATGGTAGCTTTCTAATTGATAAACAAGGTAGTCGGTCAGTTTTTGTTGATCAAGTTCAACACTGTAGCCTTCCTTTTGAGCAGCCAACAAAGCCTCAACCGCGTGCAGGCTTATCCAAAGCTCCTCGTCGGTATCTTTCCACCAGCCCCAGGTGCCGTTGCTTTTGCGGTTTCCCTGCAGCTTTTTAATTACTTCTTTAATATTCTTATCATACTTAAAATCCTCGCCCAGGAATTTTTTGATCTGGCGTTCGGCCAGTAAACCTTTGAGTTTGGAGGCTAACTGCTCGTTACACAGGTATTTGTATTCCCTTAGTTTTCGGCTTTCTTCTGCCAATGTTGGTAACACGGAAGCCTCGGCTCTAAGTGTTACGGGCCCCATCGCCGGGTCGAATTTTAGGTTCACGGTTGTGTCGCTGTTTAATGCCTGGAAAATGCCTTTGGTTTCTTCAATTCCTTGTTTAATCACGGGCACTTTACGTCGTTCTCCGTCAAAATAGCCATTATCCCGTTTAATGGTGTATTCAAAATTGAGGCTGTCGGTAGCCGATGCTATTATACTTAGCGTATCAATTTTTGAGTTATCTACAGATAATGCATCCTGTTTGAGTTGCTGGCCATTATAGGTAAAAGTACGGGTAAGCGTAGCGGGGGTAGCATTATAGTTTAATACTTTGCCTATGAGCTTCATTTCATCGCCGGTAACAGCAAACTGAGGTGCGATAAAATTCGCGCTTAGGGGTTTAAAGGATTTGATTTGGTTTTCAGCAAAGCCAACCTGTTTATGACCGGTGATGCCTGCTACAAATGTGCGCCAGCTGGTAATATCATCCGGGAAGGTAGCTGTAAAACTGGCTTTGCCTTGCGCATCGGTAGTTAGTTTGGGTTGCCAGTATGCATAGTCGGCAAAGTTTTTACGCAAGGTTTGATCGTTCTGCTGTGTAGCAGCGGGCAACTGGGCTTCCTGTTTTTTCTTTTTTGTGGTGATGATGATCACGCCGTTTACAGCGCGCGTACCATATAATGCTTCCGCAGCCGATGATTTTAATACGTTTAGCTCATCTACATCATTAATGTTGATGCCTGCCATATTGGATACTATTTCACCATCAACAATGTAGAGTGGGCTACCACCACTTGGCAATGCTACTCCCCTGATATAAATTTTATCTGTTGAACCGGGCGTTTCTCCGTTAACTACTTGTACCCCGCCAATCCGGCCGGCTAATAGATTACTGATGTTGTTTGACGCTATGTTAAAATATCCGGAACTAACAACGCTTACTGACCCGGTAAGCTCACTTCTTTTTTGTGTTCCATAACCTATTACTACCACTTCCTGCAAATGTTTGCTTGATGGTTCAAGTATAACGGCCACATCTGCATTTGGTGTAATGGTTATTTCCTTGCTTTCGTAGCCTATGTAATTGATAGTTAATTTACCATTTGCAGGCACTTTCAAGCTAAAGTGCCCCTGTGTGTTGGTTACTGTACCAGTTGAGGTGCCTTTTATGCGCACGCTTACACCGGGTAACGGCGACTTGTCTTTTTTATCAATAACCATTCCCGTCATCATATTCAGGTAATTACTTACAGGGGTATATTTATCATTAAATGCCTCTTTTATTTTAGTTGCATCGTCGTCCTGATCCAGATTGTTATGGTAGCGGCCATCAAGGCGACTATCTACCACGTTAATTATTTTGATACTTACTGAATCGCGCGGATGAGTAGCAACTATATGTACTTTATAAAAGTTGGTGCCACGGGGTTTAATGGTAATATTCTCCAACATATCATACTTACCGCCTCTTAGTAAATACATTACCCTGTATTTGCCCTTTTCAAGGGAACCAAGGTCAATAGCATTGCCTGGGAAGATCCGTAAAAAGTTGGGCTCATTATACCTGTAAATAATAATGTTCCTGATCAGATCTGGTATTTCTTTTTTCAGTACCTCTCTTTCAATTCTTAGTTTACCCGTTTCGTCGCCCGATATAAACTGGTTGTTAAACAGTTGAGTAGTGTTGGCCCTATTATCCAGGTAGTTTTGCCACAAACTATCGGCGGCACGCCAGGTGAGTACATACTGCGTATAGTCGGTAGCAGCGGGTGCGTCTGAAATTTTAAGATTAAAAGGAAATTTTGCCGGAATGCTTCTTTGCTTAAGCAGGCCCGGTTGAAACAGGTATGAAAAATCAGGTTCGGCCACAAATGTTTTTGAATCCTGTCCTTTAACGTCCAACGTAACAATGTTTGAAGGCAAGGGCCCGGTTAGGATTTCATTACGATTATCGGCGCCCGGATTAAGGTAGTATAAAAGCTTATCCTGCCTTATCAGGGCCATTTGATGATCAAAATTATTAACTATGGTAACAAAATAATTATTAAGTAAACTTGCTTCGTAATTGCTTAACGTATCTGATACTTTATCGCCTTCAAAAGCATCTTCATTAACACTAAGGATAAGCTTTTTGGCATGTTGAACATTAACACTATCTACCTTAAAACTGCGGTTGTTGGTCCTGAACCGTAATTGGTGTTTGCCCGGGCTAGCCTCAAAGCTATAACGCTGCAGCTGTTGAGCCTGGCTAAAGTATACAGGTTTACCATCAATGTACAAAATGTGTACGGGTTCAATAACGCCGCTTTTTATTACAAATGGGGCTATTTGCGTAATGGTATCAATGCCTGACTCTTCAATGGTGTACATCTTTTTGGGATGGGTAAATTTGTAGTATTCAATGCTATCAAGTCCCATTTCCCTGCTCCATCGGTTCCAATTTAGTTTTATTGATCCATCCGCATCGGTTTTATCCGTTTCATAGGGCTTAAGTGTTTTACGATATTTTAAATTATAACCCAGGTAGGGTAAACCCGGTGCCCTGTAACCTTCAAATTTTCGGGTAAGAGCCCACGCGGTGATATCAGCATTGGCTACCGGTTTGCCGGCGTTATCGGTAACTACAATATCTGTTGTAACCTGCTGCCCCGGATATACCGTTACGGGTTGCTTAACATTTATGGTAAGCAGATCTTTACGGTAAAGCAGCCGGGCCTGCTCATTATGGTTTACACCAGCCCAAATGTAGTTTATCCAAAAGGTAACCATGTTTTGCCCCTTATATGCTTTTCTGTAAGTAAGGTTATCTGCCTCGCCCGCGTCTATAAGTTTATTGCCGGCGAAAACCGAATACCAGAAATGTAGTTTACGGGTATTAATCACTTTTACAAAAAGTGAATCAGACGAGCGATCCGATTCGATAGAAATTCCGCCGTTAAAATCCTTTAATTCTACGTCCTTATCGGTGCTATCTGCTTCAATGTTGTAGGTATACGCGGCAGGGTTAATGATGATGTTTGCAGGTAATGTTACTTTTACTTTAGATATGGTATCCTCGTTAGCATTAAAAGCGCTGATGATGGCGGTACCTTTTGTTGATTTCCCCAACTCCTGTAGGCTTGCTTTTAGGGTATCTCCGCTTAAATCGGTATTGATATTAAAGCGTTTATCATCAAAATTCAGGTATTTTGATTCATGGCGCTCCTCATTGGCCGAGTTTAAAAATACAGCATTTAACTGGTAGCTGATATTGGCATGAGGAAAAATAGAATCGGGGATGACCACTTTGGTTTCTCCCACAGCATCAAGCGGGAGCTGCTTTGTCCACAGTGTATCGGGCACAAAAACTTTTGTTTGAGTATATGATGATGCGGAATTGCTTGTTAAAGTTAAGGTTACGCTGCCATCGGGTACCGGCAGATCGTTTTCATCTGTAGCTTTCAGGTAAACAGCCATAGGATTGCCGCGCCAATGTTCCTTTTTATCAGTCCGGAGGTTAAATTTGGTTGATTTTAATTCATAATCTTCATACTTGAAGCCGCCGTAAGCCAGTACGGCCGGATCGTTGTACAAACTTTGACCCTTGCCCTCGTCGTTTTTGGGCTGTTTATAGTCGGGATCTACCAGGGCGATGTTATAATATTCATCAAGCCTGATGCTATCGCCCAAGGCAAAACTATACTCAAAACCTCCGGGCCGGTAGCCGCCAACTGTTCCTATCTTTTTGCCATTGCTGGCATAAGATCCCTCGCAAAGGCGTACATCCAGTTTTTTTTGTGTTACAGGTAACTTCGATTTTGAATAAAGGATGAATGCCTTAAACCTTACGGTATCGTTTGGCTTGTATTTTGGTTTGTTAAATATTACAAAGCTGCTGTAAGGTTTAGGTTTTTGAGGATATCGCTGTCTATATCTGTCATTGTCATCGCCTTTTGAAAAGATCCTTTTTATGGATTTCCAGAAAGAAGATAGCCAACTGTTTTTATCATTATCGTCGCGGTCATAGTCTTCTTCTTTCACGGTAAAAAAGTTAGCTATGCCGTCAAAATCTACCTGTACAGTGCTTATCTTCTTTGGGCTTTTACTATGCCAGGTGCCGCTTTTGACATCGTAACCAAGCGTTTTTCCGTTATAAAGCACCCTGGCGTTCCTGATGTTATTCCCCTGTTTATCTAAAATGATAAGACGGCGGTCGTAATCATTATGCAGCAGTTTTATAAAAGCCGAATGATTTTCAATCAGTGAATAAGTGAGCCTGTCTTTATCAGCGGCAACTTTTATGTAGTTACCGGCAGGTAGCGCATTTTCCCAATACGAGCTGGTTTTAAAAGAATCGATAGGGTGATGCAGGATATTTTCGTTTAATGAATCATCGGGGTGGGTGTAAAATTTACTAACCTGGGCAGTTGTGAGCTTATAAATGTAGGTGTAATAGCTGCGCTCTTTGCTTAAGGTAAGCGGTCGTTGTGCAAAAACTGCAACAGTGAATCCGCACAATAAAGCCGAAAGTGATATTGCCTTTTTATAAAATGATGACATATTTAGGTCGGTTTGAGCCGCTAAGCTCCGGTTTAAATTTAATGTTTAATGATTGTTCACACATAAGATGCACATCTATTTACTTTTCCATAAAGAAATATCAGTTTATAAAAACTATTTTTGAGCCGTAATCCCGCTTAGTACACCGGATTAGTAGATTTTTAATTTATGTGGTATAACAACATATTAGAAACCATTGGCCACACGCCCCTGGTAAAGCTAAATAAGGTAACAAAGGACATTCCTGCCATCGTTTTAGCTAAAATTGAGACAACCAATCCCGGTAACTCCATAAAGGATCGTATGGCCCTTAAAATGATTGAGGATGCCGAAAGGAGCGGTAAGCTTAAACCCGGTGGTACCATTATTGAAGGTACATCGGGCAATACCGGCATGGGGCTGGCTATCGCGGCCGTTATAAAGGGTTATAAATGTATTTTTACCAGTACCGATAAACAATCAAAAGAAAAATTTGACGCTCTGCGTGCTTTTGGTGCCGAGGTTATTGTTTGCCCTACCAACGTAGAGCCGGAAGATCCAAGGTCATATTACTCGGTTTCGTCACGTTTGGAGCGCGAAGTGCCCAATTCATGGAAGCCTAACCAGTACGATAACCTGAGCAACTCGCAGGCGCATTATGAGCAAACCGGTCCCGAAATATGGGAGCAAACCGGGGGTAAAGTAACACACCTGGTAGCGGGCGTTGGTACAGGCGGTACTATATCTGGTACAGCACGTTATTTAAAAGAAATGAACCCCAATATCAAGGTGTTAGGCATTGATACCTATGGTTCGGTGTTTAAAAAGTATAAAGAAACCGGCGATTTTGATAAAAACGAAATTTATCCGTACATAACTGAAGGTATTGGCGAAGACTTTTTACCCCAAAACGTTGATTTTAGCCTGATAGATCACTTTGAAAAAGTAACTGATAAGGATGCTGCCCTGATGACCCGTGAGGTAGCCCGCAAGGAAGGCATTTTTGCGGGTAATTCAACCGGCTCGGCAGTGGCTGGTGTGGTGCAAATGAAAGATATGTTTAAAGAGGGTGACGTGGTGGTGATCATTTTCCCCGATCATGGTACCCGTTACCTGGGCAAAATGTACAATGACGACTGGCTGCGCGACCGTGGTTTCCTGAAAGACGAAAAGCTAACAGCGCGCGATATCATCGGCAAAAAAGATGTACAGGAGATTATCACCATTGATTGCGAAAAATCGGTACTGGAGGCTATCAATACTATCAAATCGCTCAATATTTCGCAAATCCCGGTTACCCAAAAGGGCATGGTGATAGGCAAGATCACCGAAAGCGATATCCTTAATTCGCTGCTGGAAAATCCGTCTATTAAATCGCAGCCGGTAAAAAATATTACTACCGCGCCGTTCCCGTTTGTGGATCTTAACACTTCAATTGACCGCATCTCGGGCCTTATCAATAAGGAAAACATTGCGGTGTTGGTAGAGGATGAAAGTGGTAAAATTGAGATTATTACACAGTACGATATTATCAACGCGATATCGGCATAAGGGGAGCAAGGAATAAGGACTTTTAGATAAAAGACAAAAGGTGTTGTGCTTGGGCATGGCACCTTTTTTACTTCCATTTGCAATTCAAATTCTCCCCTTTAGGGGGAGATTTAAAGGAGGCTTCTATTATTGCTGCCTCTTCCTCACCAACTCCGTCCGGTACCTCTCCTTCAACGGAAATTTAATATCCGTAAGCAGATAAATGCCGGTACCTTTTTCCCGGGCCAGGTAGTACTCAACTTCGCCTATCTTTTTGTAGGAGCCTATCATGTTGCCGGTAACAAACTCACGGATGTTTTTGCCGTTGCTGTCATCTACATAGATCATGTATTTGCAGCCAAGTGTGTCCGGTGCCCAAAGCGTGAAGCTGCTGTTTAGCGATGCCACGTCAGGGTAGTTATATTGCTGGCGATAATGGTGTAAGGCACCTGCTTCGCCGTAGTTATCGGCATAGACTACCGTTTGTTTTTGTTGTTCGGGGGTAAGGCCGTGATAGGCCTGGCCAACTTTTTGGGCCATCTCGTCCCAGCCAAGCATATCGGCATAATCCTGCGTGGTGGCATGTGTTTTTTGATCTTCCCAGGTTATGGCAAATTTTAAGGCATTGATGTGCCGTGTAGTATACTTAAACCAGGCTACTGTTTGTTGAAGCGATAAAATGGGTAAAAACAACGGCAGCAACAGTATATTTGGCAATGTGAAAAAGGTTATGATTACAGTTCGCAAGGCCAAACCACTTGATTTTAACCAGCGTTCGAAGCCAAAACCACCTGCCGCGAAAAGCATAGGGTAGGCCCCAAACAGGTAATAGTTTTTGCCGTCCATCTCCAATAAAAAAATGAATATAAGCACGTAAGCTATAGCCAGGAACTGAAAATTACGCAGTTTGAACGAGAAGATTAGGAATACAAAACCCGTAAACCAAACAAACAATGCCACCCCATGTACGGTAAGCTGTTGCTCAATAAATTGGCCGGTTGTAATGTAATCAAGCTGCTCTTTGCGCAGGGCTGCCATGTGGGTGATCACCGGGAAATGGTGCGTTATCTGCCAGATAAAATTGGGCAAAAATATCAACAAAGCTAAAGCCATAGCCCCTAATATGTGCCAGTTAAACAGCAGCTTACGCTGCTTGCTAATGAGTATGCCAATGATGAGCGCCACCGTAAAGAACAGCATGGTATACTTGGTGAGCATGCCAAGACCTACTGCCATGCCCAGCCAATAAAGATACCTTACATCGGTTGTGTTGAGGTATTTGATGAAGAGCCAAACCGTAAGCACCCACCAGAACTGATCGAACACAACGGGTTGAAAAAGGTAATCGCTGGCAGCAAAGGCAGGCGAGAAGATAAGGGCCAAACAAGCCAGGGTTATAGCAAACCTGCGCCCGCCAAACTCAACCACAATTAGCCCTGTAAACCAAATGATTAATCCCGCAAAAATGGTTGGGAAAATGCGTGCTGCAAACACCGAATTACCGAATAGGGTAATGGTTATTTTTGCCAACAAAGCTATAAATGGGGGTACTTCCTTATAGCCCCAATCCATATGATCGGCTAATACAAGGTGTAAAAACTCGTCGCGGTGAAACCCAAAATGACCAATGGCAAACAGGTTGATTACCACCTTTATAAACACAAAAATCAGTATGAAATAAACGTATGTCGACTTCCGGTTTTTGTAGGGCATGTTCAGGAGCTTAAGGCTGAAAGCATAAAGCTGAAGGCAATATGCGGCGGGTTAAAGATAAATCTTTAACTGTAAAAAGCAAAAGATAGGTAAAAGCTGAAAGCTTAAGGCCAAAAGCTTTGAGTTGCTTTCAGCCTTGAGCTTTTGGCTTTATGCTTATATCCGGGTTATATCGGCTCCTAAGGCTTTTAAACGGGTATCTATGTTCTGGTAGCCACGCTCAATTTGTTCGATGTTGTAGATGGTTGATTTGCCTTGTGCCGATAAAGCAGCTATCAGCAGGGAAACCCCCGCGCGGATATCCGGCGAAGTCATGCTGATGCCTCTTAGCTGAACCTGTTTATCCAACCCAATCACGGTAGCACGGTGCGGGTCGCACAGGATGATCTGGGCACCCATATCCAGTAGTTTATCCACAAAGAATAAACGGCTTTCAAACATTTTTTGGTGTATCAATACCGATCCTTTGGCCTGTATGGCCACTACCAGCACAATGCTCAACAAATCGGGGGTAAAGCCGGGCCATGGGGCATCGGCAATGGTCATGATAGAGCCATCGATGAAGGTTTCAATTTCATAGTGGTCCTGCGCGGGGATATAGATATCATCACCGCGCAGTTCAAGCTTGATGCCCAGGCGTTTAAATACATCAGGAATCATGCCCAGCTCTTTATATTGTACATCTTTAATAGTGATCTCAGACCCTGTCATAGCAGCCAGGCCAATGAACGAACCGATCTCGATCATATCGGGCAGCATGCGGTGCTCGGTGCCGCCCAGTTTGGTAACACCCTCAATAGTAAGCAGGTTTGAGCCGATGCCGCTGATTTTGGCACCCATGCGGTTAAGCATTTTACAAAGTTGCTGCAGGTATGGTTCGCAGGCGGCGTTGTAAATGGTGGTGGTACCTTTTGATAGTACGGCGGTCATTACAATGTTGGCTGTACCGGTTACCGAAGCCTCATCAAGCAGGATATAGGTACCCTGCAGATTGGAGGCATCCACATTGAAAAACCCGTCTTCGGGGTTGTAGTTGAACTGGGCGCCCAGCTTCTCGAAGCCTAAAAAGTGCGTATCCAGCCTTCTGCGGCCTATTTTATCGCCACCGGGCTTGGGGATGGATGCCTTGCCGAAACGCGCCAGCAGTGGCCCAACAATCATGATAGAGCCACGTAAGCCGCCACCTTTTGATTTAAAGGCTTCCGACTGGAAAAAATCCTGGTCAATGTCTTTGGCTACAAAGGTGTAGGTAGCATCGGCTATCTTCTCGGTGATAACACCCATATCGCCCAGTAGCTCAATGAGTTTGTTAACATCTTTAATGTCGGGTATATTGCTGATGGTAACTTTTTCTTCGGTAAGCAGTACCGCCGAAATTACCTGTAGTGCTTCGTTTTTGGCTCCCTGCGGAGTGATTTCGCCTTTTAGCGGTTTCCCGCCGTTGATCACAAATGCGTTAGTCATAGGTGCTTATAATTGATATATCAATGTTTCAATATGATGAACTTCCACTCTCCTTAAAGAGTTTTAATTACCGGCAAAGATTATAATTTTTTTTGGTTGGTTCACTGGTTCATTAGTTCATTTGTTCATTGGTCTTTTATGGTTACTCTCTTTTTAATTTGATCAAAATCGGGTTGAAACTTCTTAAACTTTGTTTTTTGGCTTAAATCGAGCTTTTTAACCCACTTGCAAGGTAACTGCGGATACCTTTTGAAGTACCTCCCAATATCCTTTGATGCACCTTTGTTGTACCAAACTCATCCTTTAATAATTTTTTTAATAAAAATAGCCCGGTCCTTCATCACGAAGAACCGGGCTATCGCCTTTATGTTAAAATATTAAATAATCCCACCCGATCCATCACCCACCAGACAAGACCAATGAACTAATGAACCAGTGAACAAATGAACGTTTAATATTTCTTTCCGCCACCACCGTTGTTACGGCTGCGGTTGTTTTGGTTGTTGTTATTGCGCGGACCGTTATTGTTGGTGCGGGCACCGCCGCCGCCACCACCGCCGCCACGGTTATTGTTATTTTGGTTGTTGTTGGTGCGTCCGCGATTATTGTTATTGTTGTTTTGCGGATGATTGTTTGGCCTAAACTCAACCCGGTTAAGGTTTACGTTCTCATCAAGCTTAAGGGTACCGCCAGATAAGGCGTACAGATCGGCAATGATACTTTCGTCAGATACCGAATCTTTGTTCCATTGTACGTAGGCCATTTTCATGAAATTGGCAACAGCCTGTACCATATGGCGCTTGCGCTCGGGTTCTTCAATGCTTTTCGCTTTTTCAATCATCAGCTCAATGGTTTTGCCATAGTGCTTGTATTTAATGCGCTGGTGCGGGTAACGCAATGGCGCAGGCTTCAGGTGAATTTGCTCTGGCGACGGTTTTGGGTACGGACTATCAACATCAATCTGGTAGTCAGATATAATGTGCAGGTGGTCCCAAAGCTTGTGCTTAAAATCGGCCACATCGCGCAGGTGCGGGTTTAAAAAGCCCATCAGGTCTATCACCACCTGGGCGTAACGGTTACGTTCTTCTTTAGTGGGCAGCGCAATAATGTACTTAACCATGTTTTGTACGTTGCGGCCATATTCTGTCAGGATAAGTTTATTCCTGGTTGAATTATAATCAAAATTTGCAGGCGTGTTTTCTTGTGCCATGTAATTGTATTGTATTAAGAAAGTTTTAAGTTAGCCATGCGTCTCTTCCCTGTGTAACTGAGGGCCCAGGAGGCTAAAATTGAAATGTTATTATTGTAGTAACGCAAATATAACTTAAAAGTGTTATTGTGCAAATTAAATTTAGCCTCACCTAAATCCTCTCCAAAGGAGAGGACTTTAAAAGAACGTTGGTTAGTAAGCCGGTTAAGGCTTTAGCGGACAAGTTTATTATGAAGAATTGTATATTGCACTTAAATCCATTTACAAATCAAAAGTCCTCTCCTTTGGAGAGGATTTAGGTGAGGCTTATGAAAAACAAACTAACCATCACCCATATCGATATTTATCGTTTTAGCATCCCTATGGAGCCGTTCACTATTGCAACGGGTACTATGGATCATGCGCAAAACGTGTTTATAAGGGTACATACCGATGCGGGGTTTTACGGAGTGGGCGAGTGCTCGGCCTTCCCGATGATTGTGGGCGAAACGCAGGATACCTGCCTGCTGATGGCCCGCGAATTTGCCAAACTGTGGATAGGCCGCGATGCTCTGAACATAGAGGGCCGCCTGCAGCAGCTACATAGCTTTACCGCCGGTAATACTACCATCAAAAGCGCTTTCGATATTGCTTTACATGATATTGCCGCCAAATATGCCGGCTTACCGCTCTATCAATTTTTAGGGGGCGAGCGGCGCGTGGTTGAATCTGATATCACCATTGGTATTGATAACCCAACCACCATGGCTTTAAAGGCGCTGTACTTTAAAGCATCGGGTGCCAATATCCTGAAGGTAAAAGTGGGCAAAAACGCGGCCGACGATGTGGAACGCATCAAGCAGATCCGTGAGGCGGTTGGTCCGCAGATGACTATCCGCATTGACGCCAACCAGGGCTGGAGTTTTGACGATGCCGTTTTTGCCCTGCAGGCGATGGGCGACTATGATATTGAATTTTGCGAACAACCCATGCGCACCTGGTACGATGATCTGTTGCCCCAACTGATGCAACTATCGCCCGTAAAAATTATGGCCGATGAAAGCGTGTACAATCATCACGACGCCCGTAAACAGATCAACAGTGGCAGCTGCCATTACATCAATATCAAAATGGCCAAATCGGGCGGACTGTTCGAGGCCAAAAAGATCCACGACGAAGCCGCCACCAAAGGCATTGCCTGTATGATGGGCGGCATGCTGGAAAGCCGCATAGCCCTAAGCGCCAAGCTGCACTTTGTATATGCCAGCCCGAATATTAAATTTTACGATATGGATACCTGCATGCTGGGTCATTTAAAAGACCCCTGCATTGGCGGCGTTAAATACGATGGCTATAAGTTGACCATTGACGATGCCATTGGCATTGGTGCTGATGCGGATGAGGGGTTTTTGAAGGAATGCGAGTGGGTGAGGGTGTAGGTGGAGGCTGCTCGCAGACGACTCACCCGGTCGACGCTTCGCTGGACCGCCCTCTCTCCACTTCGTGCAAAGAGGGCGGGAAAAGAATAGACAAAAAAAACACTCAACCCTCTTTGCGGCTTGCCGGAGAGAGGGTCGGCCAGCGAAGCGTAGCCGGGGTGAGTCGTAGCCGCCATGCAAACCGGACAAGGCAGCGTACCTACGGCACGCAAAACGTTATCATTTATAATACTACAAAGCTTTTGCTCCTATGGAGCATTTTAAAAATCAACCAATACCCATGCTAATCCGCCAAGCCACCATCCACGACCTCCCAACCCTGCTGCAATTTGAACAGGGAGTAATCAACGCCGAACGACCTTTCGACCCAACCTTAATACCCGGCGCTATCAATTATTACGACCTTGAAATGTTCATCACCTCGCCCGATGTGGAACTGTTAGTGGCCGAACTTGACGGCGAACTGGTAGGCAGCGGCTACGCCCGCATTAAACCAAGCGAAAAGGTGTATTTCAATTTTGATCGATTTGCCTACCTCGGCTTTATGTTTGTATCGCCCCAGCACCGGGGCAAGGGCATCAATAAGCTGATTATTGACGAGCTAAAAGAATGGGCCAAAGCGCAAGGCCTTCATGAATTGCGCTTACAGGTTTACGCCGATAACGAAGGCGCGGTGAGGGCTTATGAAAAAGTTGGGTTTTGTAAGCATATGATTGAAATGCGGATGGAGGTGGAGTGATTAGCATTTGTGAAGCTCCTGTTTGAAGTTGCCGCTGTTCGAAGTCTCCGACTTCGAACTACTATGCCTGTAGTTTGCAACTACAGTAACCACATCATATATTTATCACAAACAATCATATCATGTTTAGGAAAGGTTACGTTATCCGCAATCAGCAAGCAGTTTATTATATGACATTTACCGTTGTGGGCTGGATAGATGTATTCACCCGGCAACAATACCGCGATCTGGTGATTGAATCCCTAAAATATTGTCAACAGAAAAAAGGTTTGCATCTGCATGCCTTTGTAATTATGAGTAATCATGTACACTTAATTGCATCTGTTGATGAAGGATTTACTTTAAGTGAATTTGTAAGGGATAGCAAAAAGTTTATCGCCAAACGTATTGTTGATGACATTTTGGTAAGCAACCTGGAAAGCAGACGTGAGTGGATGTTGCACCAGTTTAAATATTATGCATCAAGGCATAGCCGGAATGAAAATTACCAGCTGTGGGAGCATGAAAATCATTTTGTAGAACTTTTTTCGCCCGCATTTATGCAGCAAAAGATAGATTATATTCACCAAAACCCAGTAAGGGCCGGGCTGGTTTATCGCGCCGAAGATTACGTATATTCAAGCGCATCCAACTACGCAGGCATTGATAGTATTATTGATGTGGATTGTTTGTTTTAAGTATCCTGTAGTCGGAGACTACAGGCATAGTGGTTCGAAGTCGGAGACTTCGAACAGCGCGGGTTTTGTAAGCATATGATTGAAATGCGGATGGAGGTGGAGTAGTATTCGTAATGCCGCTGTTCGAAGTCGGAGACTTCGAACAGCGGGGACCGCTAACGCTATAACGTCACAAACTGCAAAGTTTTCTTCGCTTAAATTTACCCGTTATAATTTGCATCAAACTCCACAATCCATTCAATGCCGTATTTGTCCCTAAACATTCCGGCGTATGTACCCCAGTAAGTGTCGCCAATAGGTCCTTCCACATCTCCGCCTGCTGATAGTCCGTTAAATATTTTGTCTGCCTCTGCACGGCTTTCGGCACTCACTGATATTTTCGACCGGTTTTCACTTTCGTTTACCCGTCCCATAAATTCGGGAACGTCATTGGCTATTAACACATTGTGTTTGCCAAGCGGCAAAGCAATGTGCATTATTTTATTGGCATCATTTTCTGCTACCGGAAATTCGGGGCTCGATAGGTCGCCGAGACGGATGATCCTGGTAAACTCTCCGCCAAAAACTGATTTGTAAAAAGTGAATGCTTCTTCGGCATTTCCATTGAAGTTGATCCAGGGATTAATTGTTCTCATAATTTTTATGTTTAATTGTTAATTTTTTATGTTTAATTTCTTCAGTTTCTTCTTGTCAATTTGGTTGGCAATCTTCTGCTTATGATTTCTGCGATAAATTGGTTAACAGATCTTCCAGGTTTTTCAATGTTATGGTAAAGCCTATCCTGAAGCCCTCCAATAATTTCTCCATTCGTTCAAACGATTCATTAAAAATGGTAATGCTCACTTTGGTTATACCATCTTGTTCGCTAAAATTGTAATCCCAGTCAGAACCCGGCAATTCGGGGTTTTCATCTTTGTCTGCAAAAGAATTATACATTTTAAAATTGGTTTTTGGCGTGATGGAAGTATATTTCTGAATAGACCAACGCTCCTGTCCATCGGGGCTTATCATAGCGTAAAATCTTCGGCCGCCCACTTTAAAATCCATATGTTTAGTTTGGGCGCGCATTGGTGCAGGTGCTCCCCATTGGTCCAGTAGTTCCTGTTTGGTAAAGGCATCCCATACCAAAGCAAGTCCGGCATTAAATTCCCTGGTTATAAATACCGTTTTCGCTGCTTTGTCAACGTTAAAATCAAATAGCAAATCATTGTTCATTTTTCTGTTTTTTAATTGTTGATAATAGTTGGTCAAGTTGATTGAATTGAGTTTCCCAGTTTTGCCTGAATTGGGCTAACCAGTTGTCAAATTCCTGCATTTTTTTTGCATTAAAGTGATAATAAATTTCCCTGCCGCTCTGCTCAGGCTTAATCAAATCGCATTCGTGTAATACTTTAATATGTTTTGATACCGCTTGCCGGGTCATATCAAATTTTTGGGCCATAGCGTTTGGTGTTAATGCCTGGATAGCAATTAAAGTTAAAATAGCCCTGCGTGTTGGGTCGGCTATGGCTTGGAATATGTCTTGTTTCATGTGGTAATGTTCAATTGAGCAACCCGTAGGTTGCAAATATAAATGCAACTTTTGAGTTGCGCAAATTTATTTGTTTTTTTTTGCGGCTATTGATAAAAGACTTTCAGATGATAGGACAAAGGGCAAGTTCAAACTAAAGCAACACTTTCAGACTGAACTTGCATCTAAGGCCTAATCTTAAAAAAAACAAAATCCCGGATGTAATTAAGCATCCGGGATTTACCGTAAATTTATCTATAATCCCCTCGCGCTGTTCGTCTCCGACTTTGGACGACTATGCCTGTAGTTTGTAACTACAGCAGGGGCGCAAGGTTTTCTTAGCATCTGGTACATATTCATTTTATATGTTTGCCATGTAAAAAGATGATGATGGAAAATATAATTTCAGATTTTAATAAACAAATTTACATTGTTGGCAATGGTGTTATTGCAAAAGCTTTAGCTGTTGCCTTGACCGTCAACGGTAAAAAAGTAACCATTCTTCGGGGAAGTGTGGATGACCAGGAAACTTTGGTTGATAATATAGAAGTAGAAATTGCCGGTGCAAATCTGCATGCTGAAGTGACGGTTAGCAGCATGAGTAAATATGACAAGTTAGACGGAATTATATTGTTAACTAATAAGTCGTTTGGGAACGAAGAATTAGCCCGAAAGCTTAAACACAAGGCGCAAAACTCCCCCGTTGTTTTTTTGCAAAATGGCTTGCACATTGAAAACAGTTTTATCGATCACGGTTTCACAGCGCTTTACAGGTGTGTTTTATTGGCAACCAGTCAGTCAATAAATGATAACAAGGTAAGGTTCAGGTTAGTGGCACCCTCGCCGGTTGGTGTAATTAAAGGGACGGATAGTATGCTGCAGGAAATTATTCAGGAAATTAACACCGAAACTTTCTCGTTCAGGGCAGAAGCCGATATACAACCGGTTATATGGAAAAAAGTAATCAGCAATTGCGTATTTAATTCTATTTGCCCTTTACTGGAAATTGATAACGGAATATTCCACCGGAATGTGGCTGCGCTGGAAATTGCAAAATTGGTAATCACCGAATGTTTGGCCGTGGCTCATGAGCAAAGTATCCGCCTCACGATGGACGAGGTATTGCAAAACGTTATCGCGATAAGCAAAATGTCCGACGGGCAAAAAATATCAACCTACCAGGATATCTTGAATAAGCGGGAAACGGAGATAGAAACGCTAAATTTTGCAATAGATAAAACCGCCAACAAAGCCGCAGTTCCCGTTACGGCGTTGTTAGGTAAATTAACAAAGTTAAAGTCTGATTTATTCAGGGGAGTTGAATCGTCGCAATTTGAAAAATAAATATATCGCTGCCGTTAGGAGACTTTGAACAGCGGGGAACCGTTTTTATAGATTAATAGTCAAAAAAAATAAAGTTGGATAGGAGGTGATTTTCTATTTAGGTAAATAACGGATTATTTTACCCGTTGTATATAAAATTCACCATTGGTTAGCGTATGTTTTTCAGCATTTGCGCTGATGCCAATATACACCGTACCCGAAAATGTGCCCCTCATTCTGTAAGTTGTTATTTGGGTGAATTTTATTCGGGTATCTGCAATAAGGGCGGCACCGAATTCCTTACCGTACGAGGAAAATAATTGGCTTTTACTGTTATACCAGCTTAGCTGTACCAGGTTAGCTTTAGCGGTAGTATCGGTATTGGTGCCAAAATTCTGATAATATTTACCAGTAACCAGTGAGTCTTTATTAACACCAACCATAATTACCCTGTTAGTGCCCGGCGCCAGTGAATTGGCCTGACTGCTGAGGCTAAAATCAAAATTGCCGCTGGCATCTTTTTTGTTAAAGTTACCCTGCGCTAATGTGGTAAATTTATAAGTGGTGGTATCCGCTTTAAACGTTATATAAAAATGAGCATCAGTTGTATCAGTGGCAGAGATGGTGCCTGTACCTCCTCCCTTTGTTATTACGGTATCGGGTTTAGTAATGAGGGCCGTCTGCTGCTTACCACATGATGGTGCAATGATTAAAATAGCGAACAGGATTATGGTGATTGGATTTTTAGTCATAGTGAAATTGTTCTGATAGGTATCTGCAATTATTTTTCTTTACAAAATTTTCCCATTATTTCGCCGCCATCCAGGCAGCCTTCTTTGTCTATCGCAAGGACCTGGTTCCTATCCCCGCTGATGAGCTTTACTTGATCGCCGTCTTTTTCATAAGTGCATTCGGAGGTTACCCCGTTAATCTCAATGTCCACTTTGTTCCCGGAAACGAAAGTCATCTTTCCGCTTGCCATGCCAGCCATGAGGCCCCCGGTTTGTTTATAAGTGCCGCTTAAACCACCCCGACAACCTGCCAGCAGAGCAGCGCTTAGTAAAATGATAGATCCGATTGATGTTTTCATTGTTATGCTGATTTTTTAATTATATCGTTTTACCAGTCCGGGCCTTTCAAACTATTTCGGTAGCAGAGGCAGGTACGGGGTGGGCTATAGCATAAGTATTATTGGCAATTGCAGCTAAGGCTCTTATTTGTTCTGCCAAAAACCGGAACAGGACGAGCGTAAAATAACCCAGGAAAGGAAACAGGACGATACCTGCAAAGCCGATCCCAGATGGAAGTGCCATTGGTATCAGGCTGCCTATGTAACCGTTTTCCCCACTTAAGAAGATACCCGCGATGAGCGAAAATCCGGTCCCTGCTATGAACAGCCAGATGGCTATATTCTCCCCGCTTGTCTGGATAAAATGAGCAAAGATTGGGGTTGCTACAAAATCATCCTGGTTACTGGTGATTACCTCAAGCTTATCCTTGCGGTTCCACCAGAGCAGCATCCCGGTTACCGAGGCAACGGTTATAAATATCAGTATCAGTAAAAAAGCCAGTACTACCTTAAAGGGCGCGTCAAACAAGTGGTTGCCCAAAGCCGATATAAGGATACCAACAGGGATGATGCCATGCAGAACAGCGATTAGCATGTACAACCATTTATAGGGTTTACGAAAGATGGCGCCACTATCTATGTAGGCGAAAAGTACTTTGGCGAGATTCAGGAATTTAATGATCATGGCTGCGTGTTTTAAGGGTTATTGATCAATGACTGAACTAACCTACGCCAAGCAATTCAAGGTTGCAATACGCGTTTATTTTTTGCCCGCCGCCATTTATTTTCCGTGTGTGATACTGCTTTTTTTCGATTGGCAGTATCAGATCATTTTTAAGTGAAATTAACAGTGCTTATGCATATATTTGAATAACAACCGGTTCACAAGGTGGCTAACTTATGAAAGGTACCATTATCACAGTTTTTTTGGCACTGACTGCGACTATGGCTTCGGCACAAAGCAGGGAGATCGACTCCCTTGAAACTTTGCTGAAGAAAGCCGCGCTTCATGATACTTCTAAAATTGCACTCTTAAACAATCTATCCTATGCTTATATATATGTCGACCCCACCCGGGGACTGTCGTATGCAAATCAATCCATCGATCTTTGTATCAGGTTTAAAAACAACCGCAGGTTAGGTACTGCCTATAACTATAAAGCTTTAAATTATGCCAGCTTAGGCAATGATACGCTGGCCATAACCTGGTATAACCAGGCTATCCGGCTGGCCAGGCTCAATTTTAATAAGGATGGCGAAGGTCGTGCCCTGAATAACCTGGCCATCTTGTATACAGATCGCTCTGAGTACAAAAAAGCATTGGGGCTCCGCATTAACGCGCTGAAGCTGTTTGAGGAACTAAAAAACAACAAGGCAATTGGCAGCCTTTACAACAATATTGGGGTCACCTACCTGTACCTGGCAGATTACCCGGAGGCACTGGCTTATTATTTTAAAGCATTAGGAATAGGCCAGATCATGGGCGATCCAAACGCCCAGGCCCAGGCATTAATGAATATTGGCCTGGTTTACAAGAAACTCGGGAACTATCGGAGTACGTTTGCCTACTATCAAAAATCTCTAACGCTGTACCGGCAACTGGGAGATCAGCAGCAGCTGGCCAATATGTACGCCAACCTGGCTACTGCCTATGATGAACAGGGGCAACAACAAAAAGCGCTTCAACTGTACAACCAGGCGCTTGCCATCAACCGGCAGATTAAATATAAACGGGGCGAAGCCGGTAACCTCACCAACATTGGGATCGTGTACAGCAACATGCGGGCATACAGCGAATCTTTCCATTACCTGAAACAGGCGCTGGGCCTCTATGAACAATCACCCGATTACAATTCCATGTCGGTTATTTATAATGAACTGGCAGAATTAATGCTGACAGCACCAGACACCTCGTTAGCCAAACTTAATCTGTTGAAGAGCCGGTTATTGGAGGCCCGGTCTTATGTCGCGCTCGGCATTAAACTGAGCCATGAATCAGGTTCGGCGGAGCGCGAAATGAACGGGTGGCAAACACAAAGCCTCATTCATGAAAAGCTACACCAATATGATGCGGCCCTAAGTGACTATAAAAAATATACCCGCCTGAAAGACAGTATTTTCAATGATGAAAAAAAGCTGGCGATCACGCGCACGGAAATACAGTTTGAAGCTGATAAAAAGCAAGCGCTTGCCGAGGCGGCTGTTCAAAGGGAAAAGATTGTCAAAAATACAATTATGGCAGGGGCAGGATTGCTGGGCTTAGCTGCCGTAGCTTTATTTATATCCTATAAGAAAAGACGTGATGGTGTCCAGGTTCAACAGGATCTTATACACCGGTCAAAGGTTTCAGCCATCGAAATGAAGGTACTTCGCTTACAACTTAACCCGCATTTCATTTTTAATTCACTCAATTCCATCAGCAATTTCATTACCAGGAACGATATTAAAACCGCCGATTATTTTTTAGCCAAATTTGCAAGGCTGATGCGGGGAACTTTGGAAAATTCTGAAGAGAGGGAGATTAGTCTTGCGGAAGAGCTTCAAATGACAGAACTGTATATGCAGCTGGAGGCTATCCGGCTTAACCAGAGATTTACCTACGAATTTAAGGTGTCGGCAGATATCGACCCGAATACTACCCTGGTGCCGCCGCTTATCCTGCAGCCCTTTGTGGAAAACAGCATCTGGCATGGCTTTGCGGGGAAAGACGAAAAAGGGCACATCCTGATTGAGATTACGCGCCAGGAACAACTCCTGTTGTGCTTCGTTACCGATGATGGTATCGGGAGGCACGAAAAAACTAAAGCGGAAGGGAAGAAGTCATTCGGTGTAAAAATCACTGCCGACCGGCTGGCCCTGCTCAACAGATCAAAAGATAACCTGGCAGGCGTACGTATCATTGACCTGGAAAAAGGCACAAGAGTTGAACTGAAATTACCGTATGAAAGCCATTTTGAAGCATGATAAGCGCCGTAATTATAGATGATGAACCACACTGTATTGACCGGTTGAGCTATCTTGCAGATCATTACTGCGCAGGAGAGCTTTTTATTGCAGGGACTGCCGACCGGGTAGACAGTGGTTTTGAACTGATCAAAGAACTGAAACCGCAACTGGTGTTCCTCGATATACAGATCCACCAGCAAACAGGCTTCGACCTATTAAAAAAATATATCACAATACCATTTCAGGTGGTATTCACTACCGCTTTTGAACAATATGCAATCCAGGCTTTTAAATTCAGCGCGGTTGATTATTTATTAAAACCAATAGATCCCGACGAACTTCAACTGACAGTAAAAAAGCTCAGGGAAAAAATTGAAAGGGAACATCATTTGGATAGTATTGCGCTTTTGTTTCAGAACATACAGCAAATGGGCCAGCATGATCCCAAAATTACTGTTCCTACAATGACGGGCCTGGAATTCATCAAAGTTCAGGACATTATTCGCTGCCAAAGCGATGTGAATTATACCACCATTTTTATGAAAGACAAGAAAAGCCTGATGGTGGCCAAAACCTTAAAGGAATTTGAAGGGCTTTTATCTCCTTACAACTTCTTCAGGATCCATAACTCCCACCTGGTGAACCTGGCTTATATCAAAAGTTATTACAAAGGCAAAGGCGGATATGTACAACTGGAGGATAAGACAGAACTTGAGGTTTCCTCCCGGCGTAAGGATGATTTTTTGGCAATGCTGTCAGCTTTAAAATGATCCATTGCATAATTCTTCGGCATGATGGTGGTTGCCCTTCAAAAATAAATGCATACCGCCATTAAATAACTCAAAGCCCGCAGTTAATCAATCTGGCTTTCGCGGATTCCCGCTGAAGTTTACCTTCAATAAACTGAAAGCGACTCCATCTAAAACGATATGGTCTTTATATAATTACGCTAAAATCTGATCTTATGCGCAGCTTTATGATACTATTGGCCGGAATGGCCATATTAGCCGGTAATCCGTCCTACGCCCAATCCCCTAAAAATCCATCATTAGGCAAGGTCATTAAAGACCTGGGCGCTGTTTTTAAAAAAAAGCCTGTTTCCTCATCCGCGGGTAAGTTGCCAGAGAGCAACATGGCTGTACAGGTCGACAAAGGAGGCGCCGGGGAACTTAGCGCCGGTGCGGTATCATTGGCCGTAGATAAGATGTTTGATTTCAATAACGGTGTGGCGATTGTAAGAAAAGGCACCTCTGCAGCGCTTATCGACCCTAAGGGCAACCTGGCAGTGCCTTTTAACAGTTATGATTTTTCGTATTACACGGTATCCGTTTTACAGTATGTGCTGCTGAGCAACGGATTACTACGGTTTCAAACAACAGACCACCAACAATGGGGCTATATGAACAGTTCGGCAAAAGTGATTGCGATGGGGGTACTGAACGACCTGGCCGATAACAAAAGATTATTGGAGTTGAACAACAGCGGACGGTGGACCTATACCACACCGGATGGAAAAAAATACACGCCTGGTGACCGGCTGGCCGACATCAACGAAGGAATTGGCATTGTGCGACGCCAGGTAAATGGCAACATCATAACAGGATATAAACGCTTAAACGGCAGTCCGCTGGTTACCCCCTCGTTCGATGAGCTATACCGTTTTTCGGAAGGCCTGGCTGTAGTAGGCAAGAAAGATCAGTTCGGGGAAGTCAAATATGGTTATATCAACACCGATGGAAAGCTGGTTATTCCTTTGTTATACTCTATAAAACCCTCCGAATTTTCCGGTGGATATGCACGGGTGGTGCCGAAGGACAAATCAGCATTTGAGTACGCTTTTATTAACAAAAAGGGAGAGATCGTGTTTAAACAAACACAGGCTGACATCCTCAAATACGGCGCTTTTGATCATTTTACCACCTATGGAATGGCCTTTAACATGAAATATGTAATGGATGCTACTTTTAAACTGACAAGCAAGGCTGATTTCTTTAAATCTTATGGGCTCCCCGCAGACTCCTGGTTCATCGGGGAACAAAATTCAGTGGAAGGGGAATCGAACCCAAAATTGCTTTACAGTATCCGGGGGGTAGTAGGTGCCTATACCAGGCTGCCGCTAACCGGTTTCATTAATTTGGGTACTGGAAAAGTTGTGGCGCCTGTATTCGATCTATTAAATGTTAACACTATTTATTTTGACCCAACCGCGAAACTGGCCTATGCCAAAGTATGCCTGGGGAAAAGCAATACCGGCGCACTCATCTATCGGGAAGGCTATATTAATGAAGAAGGGCGTTTTGTCATTATCAAAGGTGAAGGATCAAAATGGTAGCGATGAGGGCTTGTTAGCTTAATTTTATCATCAAACATCTGTGTTATACTACGCTGCAAAATTCCTTCAAATAAGATCTATTTAATAACCAGGCCGAATTTCTTATTCCTCGTATCCAGTATCAATATGGTATTTAAAAAAAGTTTATTCCCAACCATACCACCGATACCCAGTTTTAGCATTTGTTGCACCTGGCTATCGCTGGCCCCATCAATGTAGGTTACGTTTTTGATGGGTAATTTTTGAACGGCAATACCCAGGCTGTCTTGCGTATGGGTGGTGTTTGCTGTTAATGTTCTGCCCCAGGATTTTACGGGATAAGATTCGGTAGTTGTATTTGGGGCGGCCAATTTATCTGCGGTTTCCTTACTGGTTAGTAATTCAAATGCGCTTGAACCGGTATCGAAAAAGAGAATGGTTTGTTTGCCGTTAAGAATAGCCGGAAGGAGGATGCTGCCCTTCATCAGCATAAAGGAGCCCAGGGTTGTTTGCTTGCTCAGCTTTTCGGGGAGGGTTGTAACGATACTCAATTCCTGTTTTGGATAGTCGATGATGAGTGTTTTGCCGTCGATCATATCCTCGCCTATGGTGCCAATGATGACCGCGTTTTTACCGGCTCCCTTTGCTATGTTAAATGTGCCCGTGTCTGTCTTTGGATATTTACCAATGATGTTTTTGATTTGCTGGCTATACAACATGGAATGCGGTGCGCCGAGGTCGAACTGCATATAAAAGGCCTTTGGGCACCCTGCGAGTTTAACGGAGACCAGCATTGCGGAATAGGCTTCCGGCTTATGGTTAAGGGTATCGCTGAGCCAGGTGAATTTGATTTGCTGGTCCTGCCTGGGTAAGTTGATTTGTGCTGTCGCGCCTGTGGCTGTAGTCAGCCAGATCATCATTATTAAAAGTTTTTTCATTTGCTTTTATGCTTGTTAAGCAAACTTAGACCACCCGCGCCTGATTGTTTTGCGACGTTTATACGGCGTTTATACGGCATTTACACAGGAAGTGCCCGTGCCTTGTTCATGCTATTTAAGATCAGCAGAATATTTAAGGCATACATGCCAAAAAATGGAATGAGGTAGCTGATGTAATGAGGGGTATGAAGCTCATAGCGCGCTATGAAATTTATAAGCAGGATAATCAGGAAAACCAACATGGTAGCAACTACCCAATAAACTTGTTCACGGATAACCTTTTTGGCAAAGTTGCGTACCTCCGGGTTTTGTTCCTTCCTAAGTTTTAACAAGTAATTGGGGATCAGGAAATGCACATAAGGTATGATGAGGTAGCTAAAGCAGGAAATACAAAACAGTTGAAGAAAATGTGTGGTGTTTTCCTGGTCGTTTGTTGCCAGTGGCTGGATTCTCAGATTGGTTAGCCCCAGATCAAGCGCGTTTGCTATCGCTTTTATGGTAAATGGCCGGGGTTTACTCTCACCGCTTTCTATGCGCTGTATGGTACGCAGATTTACCCTGGTGAGCGCAGCCAGTTCTTCCTGGGTGAGGCCTTTAGCTTTGCGTTGGGCGATGATCTTTTCGTTCGGGTCCATATTACTATTTTTGGTAAGACGGTTTTAGGGGGGCAGATGTTACAGCGTAGTTACGCCTTGTCTTGGGGGCTTTGGAGATGCTGATGAACCGTATTCAACAATCCTGTATCTACCGGTTAATATATAGTTCTGGCCTCCTGTCTTTTAAAAGATCATTAAATGCGTTGAAGAATTTGTCCCTGGTTAATAATGGGTCAATCTCCAGCGTAATGACGCAATCACCATTCTTTCCGGCCTGCTCCATTGGGCTGCCATTATAATCGTAAATGACAGAACCGCCGGTGAAAGTAAGGGATTGTGAGGTGCCATCTTCCAATTGCCGCGTTTCCGTACCGCAACGATTGGCTACTGCCAGGTAAACCTTGTTTTCCAATGCCCTTGCCTGCATCCCGATCCCCCAAATGCTGGATACCAGGTTACACGGGCAGGCAATTACATCTGCTCCGCACAGCGCAAGGCTTCTTGCCGCTTCCGGGTAGCGCCAGTCATTACAGATCATGGTCCCGATCCTGCAATCTTTAAAGGGATGCTGTACAACAAAGAAGCCGGAATTTCCTTCATCAAAACATTCCTTTTCACGATAAAAGAGATGCGTTTTACGGTAGGTCTTCAGCTGGCCATCAGGAAGGGCGACCAAGGCGGAATTATACACCTTATTATTGGATCGTTCGGCAAACCCGGCAATAACAAGAGTACGGGATTCTTTTGATAGCTTTTGCAATTCTGCTACACTCTGACCTTCGGGGCCTTCAGCCGCCGCCATGACCTCTTTCCTCGAAATAAAGGAATAACCGGTGGTGCAAAGTTCCGGCAAAACAAGAATATCTGTTTGAATACCCTGCAAAAGCCGGAATACCTGCTGGATATTATCCGCCGGTGTGCCCAGGCTGGGTGTAAATTGTACGGTGCTGATCTTTACCATCAGGAAATCATTTTTACAAATATACTTTAACGCCAGCCAGTTCAATAGAATGAAATTAGCGTAGAATTTTATATAGGAATAGTTGATAATAGGGTGACTCGTCCGGGAAAAACTATACACTAAAAAGAAGTGTATGAAAACAGAAGACGATCAAACAGCGCCCATAATTCGCTTTCACGAGCGGGGCCA
>NZ_JANTYS010000041.1 GCF_024808255.1 Mucilaginibacter dorajii | reverse complement strand
GACCTGTATAGTTCATCTTAGGACTAACAGAATACCTTGTATAGTATTTACAGGATTTACTCACAAATCTGTATAGCTATTTCCGGACGGGTCAGGGTGCTTGGGCTTTCCGTCCGTTTGTGCGCATCAACCGTCCGTTAGCGGACGGTTTTAAAATAGCTTAATTTATAAATATCTAATAACCAACAAATTACAAAATGGCACTTGTATTGGCATAGGCATAACAAATAAATACACAACACAATGACTACCGCCGACGAACGTTTACAGACAATTTGGGAAGGATGCTTACGCAACGAACGTAAAAGCCAGGAGCAATTTTATAAATTATTCGCGTCAAGAATGCTTGCCGTGTGCATGCGTTATACTACCGATAAAGACGAGGCCCAGGATATATTGCAGGAAGGTTTCATCAAAATATTCAGAAATATAAATAACTACCGTAACGAAGGCAGCCTGGAAGGCTGGGTGCGCCGTATTATGGTTCACGCCGCCATTTCGCGCTACCGCAAATTAAAACCAATGGTTTTGGTTGAGGACTTCTCTGCCGATACCGAAATGCCAATAAGCAAAGCCTATAACGATAATGGTTTGGAAGCAAAGGATTTAATGAAACTGATCCAAAAGCTGCCAAAAAACTATCGCTCAGTATTTAATATGTATGCCATTGAAGGTTACTCACACCAGGAAATCGGCAACTCATTAGGCATGAGCGAATTGCTATCGCGTACTACCTTGCACCGTGCCCGCACAGCCCTTAAAGAAATGATTGGCAAATTGACCATGAGCGAGGAGCATTGTTACGCGTAACACGATTTTCAGGATTTAACAGGATTATAAAGATTCTTTTAGTTCGATTAAATCTTGAAAATTCTGTTAAATCCTTAAATCGTGTTTCTACCTATGTTTACTTCCCATGTAAAAAGTGATCTCGCCACCGTTCATAATGTCGCTGTGACTGATCAGCAGGCCGGTTAGCGGTTTGCCGTTCAGCACCATCTTTTGTACATATACGTTCTTCGCACTTTGATTTTTTACGTTGATAGTAAACGTTTTGCCGTTATCCAGGTTGATCGTCGCGCCATCTACCGCAGGGCTGCCGGTTGAATATTGGTCTGAGCCCGGTGCTACCGGGTAAAAGCCCATTGAACTAAAGATGTACCAGGCACTCATCTGGCCGGTATCATCATTACCACCCAATCCATCCGACGTTGGTTTGTACATCCGTGGCAGTATCATCCTGATCCTTTCCTGGGTTTTCCAGGGCTGGTCTGTCCAGTTGTACAGGTAGGCTACATGGTGCGATGGTTCGTTGCCGTGTACATAGTTACCGATGATACCATCTCTTGTAATATCTTCTGTTTCTGCAAAGTATTTATCCGGCAGGTTCATCGTAAACAGTGAATCCAGGTACCTGGTAAATCTTTTGTTGCCACCCATCAGCTGGATGAGTGACTTCGGGTCCTGTGGTGCAAACAGGGTATAGTTCCAGCTGTTGCCTTCTATAAATCCTTCATTGATCGTCGTCAGCGGATCGAAACCTTTCCTGAATTCGCCATTGGCCAGTTTCGGGCGCATGAATCCTACTTTAGGATCATATACGTTTTTATAGTTTGCCGATCTATTCATAAAAGTTTCGTAAACATCCATCCGGTTCAGCTTTTTGGCCAGTTGGGCGATAGACCAGTCGTCAAAGGCGTATTCCAGTGTTGATGATACCGATACCCCGCTTTTTTCATCGGGGATATAGCCATGGTCCATGTATTCGCCTATGCCTTCATAGTCTCTATGAGTGGCTGTGGCTATACAGGCATCCAGTGCTTTGTTGGCTGTATTGGAATCTGTTACCGTTCCTTTTACTATCGCGTCGGCTAATACGGCTACGCTATGGTAACCGCTCATACACCAGTTTTCATTACCCGAGTTCGACCAGATGGGCAGCATATGCTCCGGGCTTTGCTCATAGTGCGCCAGCATGCTTTGTACCATATCGGCATTCCTTTTCGGTTCGATGATATTGAACAGCGGGTGCAGGGCACGGTAGGTATCCCAAAGCGAGAATGTGGTGTAATTGGTAAAACCTTCGGCTTTGTGTACGTTTTGGTCTATTCCTTTGTACTGGCCGTCGGCATCCATGTAGATGGTCGGGTTGATCATCGTATGGTACATGGAGGTGTAAAAATTTTCCTTTGTTTCCTGGTTCCCTTTGATCTCTATTTTATGCAATTCGGTTTCCCATTGCTGCTGGCCATCGTTCTTTACTTTATCAAAGTCCCAGCCGGGGATCTCGGTTTGCATATTGTTCATCGCCCCGGCCATACTTACCGGCGAAATAGCGAATTTGATTTTGATCTTTTCGCCTTCTTCGGTTTTAAAATCGAAGTAAGCACGGATTTGTTTGCCTGCTATTTCGGGGAAATTCTCGGTTTTGTTGAATTTGCCCCAGAAACCGCCGTACACTTCTCTTTTATCGTACTTTTTATAGCCGTGTTTGAAGAAAGCTTTGTTAAAGCTCATGGCGAAGTACAGGGTTCTGGTACGTGCCCAGCCATTGGTCTGGCGGAAACCCATCACCGTACTATCGTTTACTACCCTCAAATACGTCCACACGTTTTTATCGGGGTAGTTATAAATGCCGGCCATCAGGTCCAGGATGATATGCGACTGGTCTGATTTGGGAAATGTGTACTGGTGAAAACCTACCCTGGTGGTCGTGGTCATTTCGGCCAGGATGTTATGGTCGTCCAGTTTTACTTTGTAGTAGTTGGCCTGGCTCAGCTCGTTCTGGTGCGAGAACGCTGATCTGTATCCACTGCCGGGTTTATCGGCTGTGCCGGGATTTAATTGCAGAGCACCGATGGTCGGCATGATCAAAAAGTCGCCCAAATCTGAATGCCCCGTGCCGCTGAAGTGGGTATGACTGAAGCCTACGATCGTTTTATCTTCGTACTGGTAACCCGCGCAGTATTTGTATACATCGGGGTTATATTTGCCATTCAGCTCGTAGCTGGCTGTATCCGTTTCGGGGCTCAATTGTACCATCCCGAAGGGAACCGTTGCTCCAGGGTATACATGTCCCATCCGCGCTGTGCCGATGATCGGGTGGACGTATTGGACCAATTTCTCGGACGAAGCCGTTTGCGCATGAAGAGATAGGGAAGCGCAGGTTAATAGAACAGAAAGTATTTTCTTCATTTTGAGCGTCGGTGTCAACCAATTAAAATCAAATAAGCGTTCAAATATAATGGATAAAGGCTAATTGTTTCGGCATCAGCAATAAAAACCGTACCTTAACCTATTGTGATAAATCATTACAATTTGTAACAACGGTATGCATTTTGCATTCTAAATAAAATACATCAACAAAAACATCATATCGCCAAATGAAAAAGTTATTATCAGTATTATTAGTTATCGTGGTAGCTATGAGCTTAAGCTCGTGCAGCTATAACAGCATGGTTAAGTTAGACGAAACTGTAAAATCAAAATGGGGCGCTGTTCAAAGCGATTACCAGCGCCGCAGCGACCTGGTTCCAAACCTGGTAAATACCGTAAAGGGCGCTGCCAACTTTGAAAAAAGCACTTTAACAGCGGTAATAGAGGCCCGTGCAAAAGCAACATCGGTACAGGTTGATCCAACTAAGTTAACGCCCGAATCTATCAAAGCCTTCCAGGCATCACAAGGCGAATTAAGTTCGGCTATTGGGCGGTTACTGGTTGTATCAGAAAAATATCCTGACTTAAAAGCAAACGAGAACTTCCGCGACTTATCCGTGCAATTGGAAGGCACCGAAAACAGGATCAACGTATCCCGTAAAGATTTTAACAGTGCTGTACAGGAATACAACACCAAAATCCGCTCGTTCCCGGCTAACATCACCGCCAAAATGTTTGGTTTTGCAGAAAAGGGCTATTTTACTGCCGAACCAGGAAGTGATAAAGCACCTAAGGTTGAATTTTAATTATTGAATGACTGAATTATCGAATTATTGATTTAATCTTTAGGCTAACAATACTCGCAAAATCCAGGACTCACCAATTCATAATTCAGTCATTCACTAATTCACTAATTGAACACATGAAGGTATTTAACGAAGAAGAACAACAGCGGATACGCAATGCGATACAGGAAGCCGAAAATCGCAGCAGTGGCGAGATCCGGGTTTGCATTGAAAAAAAATGTAGCGAAGAAGTGCTTGATCGCGCAGCAAAATATTTTTTTCAGCTTAATATGCATAAAACAGCATTGAGGCATGGTGTGCTTGTTTACGTGGCTACTGTCGACCGTAAATTTGCCATTATTGGCGATGCCGGCATTAATAAAGTTGTACCTAACAATTTTTGGGATACCACCAAAGAAGACATGTTGCAGCATTTTAAGTACGGCGATATTGTAGAAGGCATTGTTACCGGACTAAAAATTGCCGGCGAACAATTGCAAAAATACTTTCCACACCATGCAGGTGATGTGAACGAACTGCCCGATGATATTGCCTTTATGGATGGCGAATAACCCAATGAAACTCATGTTTAAAAAACTACTTATATTTTGTAGCCTGCTGCTTTGCACCGCGATGGCGTTTGCACAGGACTTCCCCGAACGTTCCAATACGTTAGTTACCGATTTTACCAATACCTTATCTGCCGGCGATAAACAAAAGCTGGAAACCAAACTGGTTGCTTTTAACGATTCTACCTCGACGCAGATAGCAGTGGTAATCCTGAAATCAGTCGGGAGTTATGACATTAATGATTACGGGCAGCAACTTTTGCGCAAATGGGGTATTGGCCAAAAGGGAAAAAACAATGGCATCCTGGTAATTGTGGCCATTGCCGATCGTAAAATGGCTATCCAAACCGGATATGGTGCCGAAGGCCCACTACCAGATGCGCTAACCCAGCGCATTATTCAAAATGACATGCGGCCCAATTTTAAAGCGGGTGATTATTATACCGGATTGGATGCCGCTACCGATGATATCATTAAAGCCACCAAAGGCGAATTTAAAGCAGACGCCCAACCAGCCGAACAAGGTAGTGGTGGCGATGGAGCCGGCATTATTATCTTAATTGTAATCATAGTGGTGATATTGATCATCATATTTCGTAACCGGGGCGGCGGTGGCGGCCAGATCATTGATCGCCGTGGGGGTGCAAGCCCCTTTTGGTGGTTTTTGGCCGGCAGTATGCTTGGCAGCAGCAATAGTAACAACGGATCTGGCTGGGGAGGTTTTTCCGGTGGAGGAAACGACGGCGGGAGTAGCAGCGGCGGAGATTTTGGTGGTTTCGGCGGCGGAGACGGCGGCGGTGGCGGCTCAAGCGGAAGCTGGTAGGGTTTTAATTATTGATTGACTGAATTATTGAATTAGTGATTTGAACTGCACCTTACTATTTGACTGCCGAATACTGGTATAACCATGGCAAATTTATCGTTGATTAATGTATAAAGATTATATTTTAAGAGAGCTCGAAAAAATGACGGTCATAATGGCCCGATTGGTGGGCTTCAAAGAGCAAGCAAAGCCAGATGAATTTATAAAACTTGCAGATACCATGCTGCAAAACGAGTTTGACATTAAACTGGATGAGCTGTTAGCATTATCCGCTGATGATTTTGAGCTATTTCTGATAAAATCAAATCATAAGGCCGATAAACTGGATGCATTAGCCCAATTATTATATATGTATGCCGAGCCATTTAGTCCCTCGCCCGAAACTTTGGCTACACTGCAAAAAATATTGTTAATTTTTGAATGGCTGGAAAAAAAGCACCACAGCTCGTCGTTCGAAAACATTAATAAACGAAATACTATCTATCAATTTCTACAAACAAACTATGAGTAAAGATCTTACCTGGAAACTACTTTCATCATCTTATATCCATAAAGGCCCCTGGGCTACCTTGCGTGTCGATGTTTGTGAAATGCCCGACGGCCGCATTGTTGACGATTATTACGTGCTGGAATATGGCAGCTGGGTTAATGCCGTTGCACTAACCGAAGACAATAAAATACTGATGGTAAAACAATATCGCCACGCGGCAGGTATCATATCGCTCGAAATTCCGGGAGGGGTTGTTGACGCAGGCGAAGAACCAATTGATGCCATCCGCCGCGAACTGTTGGAAGAAACCGGTTACCAGTTTGATGAGTTTGAGCTGATCTGCACTGTATACGGCAATCCATCAACCGCCAATAATAAAACCTTCACCTATCTTACCAAAGGCGGCAAAAAAGTACAAGGCCAGGAACTTGATCCCCATGAAGAGCTAATTGTTGAAGAATACACTATCGACGAGATTAAACAACTGCTGCTTGATAACCAGATAAAACAAGCCATGCATTGTTCAGGCTTATTTTATGGGATGATAAAATTGGGGGTCTTATAATTAGGCCTTCTTAGGGTATTTGTTTTTCAGATACTTCAATATCCCGGGGAAAAAATCGGCAAAGCTTTTATACTTTTTACTGTTGATATAGTTATCGTAAATAAACGGGGTTATATCCTCTACATAAATAAAATCGCTGCCAATTTCACGGGCTACCTGGCGTTTGTACTGCCGATCTGTACGGTACTTTTTGTAAAGGGCAGCGGTTATGGAGCGTACCATGTTTTCGTCAAAGCAATACGCCCAGTTGCTGATGTTATTACGCTTCATGCCCTCATCGTCCTTATTAAAAAGGTAGGCCATATCATCAATTTCTTTCTGATACTTTCTAAGCAGCCCGTTTATATAAACGTGGCTGCCTTCGTGCCATACCAGGTTTTCAAAATTCTTAAACTCAAACACCGGATCTTTATCTGCAGGGCCATCCTGTTTAAAGAAGCCTGTATTGTAAACCAGCCAATCGGCGTATTGCGGGTTTAAGGTTTTGGTCATGATGGCATGCGATCCCCAGCTGTTTAGCGGATCGATGCAGATATCCCAATGCACATCCGCGTAAAAACCATAAAAATCTTTCAGCTTTTTAACCAGTTTGCCCGAGTCTACCTGTGCTTTTAGTGCATCGCCCCATTGGGTATAGCGTGTTTGGTGCTGTTCAAAAAATGCCCAGAAGTGGGTATCGTTAAAAAAATCACGACATAGGCTCATGTATTCCAGTACGTTTTCTTTACCATACATTTTATACCACCCCAAATCTGCGGGCTCATAAATTTTAATGTCGGGAAAATTGCTCATACACCAGCCCAGTTCTACCAGGTCGGTATAGGTTTTACCAAATGACCTTGCTTTTTTAACCGCCGGATGGTCTTTATACTTTTCAAAGTAGGCCATCGCTTCGGTAGTATAGGCCGAAGGATTGGGTTTGGGATAGCCGTCGGCCAGGATCTGCACTATGGTAAAAAGCTCAATGCCGGGGTGTACATTTACTCTTAGCTCATCCTGGCAAAATCCCCGCAGCGGGGCAACAAATAAAAGGATTAGGAATAGTTTTTTCATGATGGTTTATTTTTCAACAAAAGTCAGATCCTATCACCAGCATAAAAATTCCGATTGATGAACGCCTTAAAAACATTGACAAACCAGTTGGCGGCTTCATCACCAAAATACCGGCGTTCATCATTAATTACAGTCTTTTTATATATCGGCACTATTAAAGTACCCAGCCCTCGCTATATTTAACCGAATGAAGCGCAAGTACATTATTCTTTTACATATCACTTTCTGGCTTTTGCTTGTGCTTAACGCTACGCTTCCCTTGTTTAATAACAATCCTTTTGCAGCATTCAAGTATCATAAAAAAGACCTCAGTTTATTTATTGATTATGTTTTAATCGGTTTGGGTTTCCAGTCTATAGCTGCATTATGTTTTTATGGCAATTACCTATTTGTAGCGCCGCAGTTATTCGTCAAAAAAAATTACCTGGTGGCTGCGTTATACCTGCTGCTTATTATGACCGGAATGATTGGGTGGCGGTACGTTGTTGAATTTGGCTTTTTTAAACCGGTTTTAGGCTTCGATAATTATAAGGGCAATGCTATAACGGTAAGCTATTACGTTAAGAACATTGTTTTCTATTACTTCCCGGGCTATTTTATTTACGGCATCGGTTATTTTTTTGTGGAGAACTGGTATATCAATAACCGCAAAAAGGAGGAATTGCAAAAGGAAACACTTAAAAGCGAACTGGCTTTTTTACGCTCGCAGATCAACCCGCACTTTTTATTTAATACCATTAATGATATTTATTCGCTCACGTACCAAAAATCAGATGAAGCACCCGAGGCTCTGTTAAAGCTATCAGAGTTATTGAGGTATATGCTGCGCGAAGGTAATGACGATTTTATGCCTTTAAGCAAAGAAATCCAATACCTGCAAAACGTTATTGAACTGCAAAAAATTGGTGCCAAAGGCCAGGCCTATATCAACTTTGAACTGGAAGGGCTTATTGGCGATCAAAAAGTGGCATCGTTACTATTTATCTCCTTTGTTGAAAACGCATTTAAGCATGGCGTGTTAAAGGATAGTACCACCCCGGTGATCATTAAACTTTATGCTGATGATGAGCGGGTGGTGTTTGGCATTGGTAATAAAAAGAACAAAGATCAAAAAGACACTACAGGTGGCATTGGCCTCTATAACGTAAAGCGGCGGCTGGAGTTACTTTACCCAGGTAAACATCATTTAGATATAACCAAGAGTGCCGATTTTTATAGTGTTAACTTAAGCCTGCAATTAAACTCATGAAAATAAGCTGCCTGGTAGTTGATGATAAACCTTTGGCTATTGATATTATAATAGACTATATCAGTAAAGTTCCTTTCCTGGAATTGGTCGCGCAAACCACAAATCCAATCGAAGCCTTGCATATGCTCAACGAAACGGCTATTCATTTGGTGTTCCTTGATATTCAAATGCCGGAGTTGAATGGTTTACAATTCATTAAAATAGCCGGTAAAAAATGTAAAGTGATATTAACTACGGCGTATGCCGAGTATGCTCTTGAGGGTTATGATCATGATGTGATAGACTACCTGCTTAAACCCATTCCCTTTAACCGCTTTTACCAAGCAGCAGAAAAAGCCCGTCAGCTTATTTTACAACCCCAAACCTTTATTGAAGCTCCCATAGCTATCCCGTCCGAGGAACCTGCATTGGACTATATTTTCGTAAAAACCGAACACCGTATTCAAAAAGTGAATATAAAGGACCTGCTTTATATTGAAAGCCTGCAAAATTACATTGTATTGCACACGGCAAAGGAAAAAATCATGAGCCTGCAAACGCTTAAAAAGATTGAGGAGCAGCTCCCAAAAAAAGAGTTTGTACGGGTACATAAATCTTTTGTAGTGGGATTGCGTCACATTAGCTTTGTGGAACGCAGTCGTATAGCTATTGCCGATATCATCATTCCTGTTGGAGAAACTTACCGGGATGGATTTTATAAATTGATAGATAAGGCGTGATATGTATTAAGCCCCCGGCGAAAAAACATCGATCTAACTCACAACTCATTACTCAACACCCTCAACTTTATTCGGGGCAATTATCTTTGCGGCGGGTATCAATAATGTAAATGATTTTCCAGCCGGCGGGTGTGCGTATCAGCGTAAATACATCTACGCCGCAATAGCTAAAGGTTTTACCTAAGTAGAATTTGTAGGGAGTCCAAACGCTGGCCAGGTCGCCATCAATTTTAATATCGCTGAAGGTGATCTGCTCATCCCATATTTCTTTGTGCGGGGCGCCTACAGCTTTTATAAAATCATTGGGGTTATCAATGTCTAACGCCACAGTGCCATCCTTTTTATTGGCCACTCCCTCAAAAACGATATTTTTATGAAAAGTGAACCGCAACATTGTGCTATCGCCCTTGCGCATGGCATCAAACATGGTGTTGATGGTTTGCTTAACTGCATCCCTATCGGTTTGCTGGGCGAAGGCTTTGAAAGATGCGAGAACAACAACGAAACTAACAAGTAAAAGCTTTTTCATACACACTAATTTCACGAATTGGGTCGAATTTCACGAATTGACTTGATGCGAATTAAACAGGCCTGATTTTTTCCGACAATTTAGTTAAATTTGTATATGCAGCCAATTGATTACAAAGAATATATAGAGATAAATCCCGAAGTCAGGTTTGGAAAACCTGTTATTAAGGGGACAAGAATTTCTGTTTATGACGTATTGCAATGGTTGGCGTCGGGCTTAAGCCATGAAGAAATCATAATTGATTTTCCTCAGTTAAGTAACAATCATATCCTGGCCTGCCTATCTTACGTAGCCAATAAGGAACGGACAATCAAGGTTGCATGATACGCCTTATTGCCGATGAAAACATTTCCTGGCGCTTGAAAAAAATTCTAAGCGATTGGGAAATTCTCCCCTCAAATGAAATTAAGCTGAATGACCGGCTAACTGATTTGAATATCTGGAGATTTGCAAAAAATAACGATTATGCGATTTTAACTTTTGATGAAGATTTTTGTGAATTACAAAACTTATATTCTTTTCCACCGAAGATCATTTGGCTACGTACCGGTAACGTAAATACCCAAACCATTGCCGATTTATTAAATTCACTTCAGAAAGGTATTCTCCAATTTTTATCTGCAGATGATCTTGGGATAGATATATGAAATATATCTTCAATAACCACCTCAATTTATACGGTCGCCCCTTAATGATTCTCTTCCTCGTCAATCTTATCTATAACACTCACTAATTCTTCAAACGCCTGCCCTACGCCGAAATAATTTTCAAGCTCTTTTAGGGTTGATGAATTGGTGGCAATGTCCTTAATGATCACGCCTTTTTCCATCAGCAGGATGCGGTCGCAAACGTCGGTAATGTGGTTAAGATCATGGCTGGATACGATGGTGGTAACGCCTTTGGTTTTGTTCGCTTCCTTCAGCATATTTTTCAGTCTGAATTGTGTGCTTGGGTCAATATTGGCGAAAGGCTCATCCAGCATCAACAATTGCGGGTTTTGCAGCATACAGGAGGCCACGCCTACCTTACACTGGTTTCCTTTGGATAAATCGCGGATGTATTTTCCTTTTTTCAGGATCTCATCGTTAAAAAAATCACCTAGTTTTACCAGGGCCTCATCAACAGTGGCCTTGCTTTGCTGATGTAAACCACCAATAAAATACAGGTATTCCTCGGGCGTAAGGTAATCTATCAAAAAACCTTCATCAAGGTATGAGGCCGTGTAAGTTTTCCAGTTTTCGCCACCGGCTACTACCTCAACGTTTGATAACACTTCACCCGTATCCGGCCGGATCAAATCCAGGATCATCCTGAACAACGTTGTTTTACCCGCCCCGTTATTACCAACCAGGCCAACACTTTCGCCTTTGGCGATGCTTAGCTGGGGCACGTTCACCACGGTAACACCGCCATATATTTTTTTAAGACTTTTTATTTCTATCATCATCTTATTTATTTCTGAAGCCTTCGGCTATTTGATATCGTTTGGTATAGTAATCGGCCTCCAGCACCTTTATCCAGTAATTGCGGGTTAAAACACCGGCTATACCAACAATGGCAATTAAAGCCAGCCCAACGTCGGCGTGTTTCAATAATGCAAACGGACCATAAATAATGAAAGGCGTAATGATCAATGGTAGTGAAAGAATCCATTGCGTAGCGCCAATACCTTGCCAGTTAAAAGCCGCGCCTTTGGATAGATCGAGCCTTTTAAAATTACGGTTTGCAAAGTAAAGTACCATGGTGGTATTTACGCCTATGTTCCACAGGTACATCACAAAGTGGATCATCACTACCCGCCATCCAAAATAAACATATGGCATAGTGAGGATAAAAAACACAGTGGATATGGCGGTAAACAGCAGGTATTTGGCCTTAATAAAATCGCTGAAGTTAATGTTACTTACCAGCAAGCCATCAAAATGTGTGGCCTGCCAGCCAAACATAAACTGCCCGTAATTGATAATAAAAATGCCTGTCATAAACATGCCTACAAAAACCTTGTATCCTTCGCCAAAATGCGAACTGGGATAAAATATCAATCCATAAAACATAAAAAACAGGCCCATTACCAATGCACTCCGCGAACGTTTATTGCGCAATACCAGTTTAATTTCGTTAGCCGCCAAATCGCCCACACTGCCAAAACGCGCCAGGAAAGGAATATCGGTGGTGCTTTTATAGGAACTTGATTTACGCGCTGTAAGATCTTCGAGGTATAGGTTTTGTTTAAGGTAGATAAAATTCAAATAATACATACCTGCCGCCAGTACTACAGGCAGCAATGCCAATGCTGGCATGACAAGTAACCTGCCGAAGAAAGCGTATGAAATATTTCGTAACGAGATAACATGCCATAAAAAATCGCAGGCGATGATGAGGATTAAAACAGCCGCCGAAATTAAGAACACCCAGCCGTTGATATTTGATCGCCTTTTAAGGTATAAGGCCAGGTAATTGTTGAAAACGGTGAAACCTGCTATCGCGGTAATAAACGATAATACAACAGCAACACCAGAATCGGGCGCTATTACTTTAATTATAAAAGGCAAAAACAGCACAAAGGGCCATAAGTTAAATACAGATAAAGTAGCGCTGATAGTCAAATACCTGAGCAGGAAATTTCTTTTGATAGGCAAATGCAAATAAGGCAGCACCCTAAGTGTAGGCAGATCCTGCAGTTGTAGCCGCATGAGCAGATCAAACAAAAAGTAAATAAGGACGATACCACAAAAAGGGATGATCACTTCCTCGTTAGGAAAAGCGTGCTCCAAAAATTTACCCAGTAAAAAACCGACGACAAGCGCGTTTAGGAACAGGTAAAGGATCAATATGCCCATCACCACACGTATGGCAATGCTTTTACCCGTATTTTTTGACCGCCAAAAGGCTTTTAATTCATGACTGATAAAGGATAGAACCATATAAACACTAATTACACAAATTGATACGAATTACACGAACGTTAAATGAAAAGAAACTGAACTCAACAACACGATTAGTGAAATTCGATATAATTAGTGGCATTCGTGTCAATACTTATACCTATCGCCCCAAAGTTTCCTTAACTTCTCTTTTGATTCGTTTTCTTTGGGATTGTTACCGGGTTGGTAAATTTTAGCGCCTTTGATGGCGTCGGGTAAAAAGTCGAGGTCGGTAAAGTTACCTTCGTAGCTGTGTGCGTATTTATAGTCTTTACCGTAGCCTATATTTTTCATGAATTTGGTTGGCGCGTTGCGCAGGTGCAGGGGTACCGGTAAGTCGCCGGTTTGTTTTACCAGGGCTATGGCCGCCCCTATTGCCGTAGTAGCCGAATTACTTTTGGCCGATGTTGCCAGGTAAATAGCCGTTTGCGACAGGATCAATTGCGACTCGGGCATGCCTATTTTATTTACCGCCTCAAAACAACTTTGAGCCAATAAGAGGGCATTAGGATTGGCGTTCCCGATATCTTCAGATGCCAGGATCAGCATCCGCCGGGCGATAAACAACGGATCTTCGCCCCCAACTATCATCCGGGCCAGCCAGTAAACAGCGCCGTTAGGATCGCTGCCCCGCATAGATTTGATAAAGGCCGAAATAATATCATAATGCTGCTCGCCGGTTTTATCATACAGTGCCATGTTTTGTTGCACATGCTCCAGTACAACTTCGTCGGTTAATACCACTTCCGGGCTATCAAAAGCATTTACCAGCAGTTCAAATATATTGAGCAGCTTACGGGCATCCCCACCAGATAAACGCAGCAATGCTTCATGATCTTTAATGGTGATCTTTTTCTGCTTCAATACCACATCTTCCTTCATCGCCTTATCCAGCAATTCCAGTAAGTCGGTTTCTTCTAAAGATTTAAGGATATAAACCTGGCATCGCGATAGCAAAGCCGAGATCACTTCGAAAGATGGATTTTCTGTAGTGGCACCAATCAGCGTAACAATCCCCCGCTCAACCGCGCCCAGCAGTGAATCCTGTTGCGATTTGGAAAAACGATGGATCTCGTCGATAAACAATATCGGCAATATCTCGCCCTGTTCTTTTAACAGCGATGCTTTTTCAATAACCTCGCGCACATCCTTCACTCCCGAGTTGATAGCGCTCAAGGCAAAAAAAGGACGGTATAACGATTGCGAAATAATATAAGCCAGCGTGGTTTTCCCAACCCCCGGCGGCCCCCAGAATAACATGGAAGGCAGCGAGCCCGACTCGATAGCCTTGCGCAACACCGCACCCGGACCAACCAGGTGTTTTTGCCCTACATAATCATCCAGTGATTTTGGGCGCATCCGTTCAGCTAATGGAGGGAGATTGGTCATATTTCTTTGATTTGAAAATTTGAGAATTTGAAGATTTGAAAATTAAATCAACTATGCGAATAAATGAGTTACCAATTATTATGATCTCCATGAACATCCGCAATTTCAAATGTGCTAATTGTTGCTAAATTATGAAAGCCCTGCCGTTTATAAACGACAGGGCTTTCATAAAGTTTTTATAATTCAAATCATCGAATCCATTCAAAAATTTGAACATCCGTTTACCATTTTCAAATCTTCAAATTCTCAAATTTTCAAATCAAAAACATCTGCACATTTGGCGTTTACGCCAATCCCTCTGCTTCCGCGCGTTTCAGTTTTCGTTTTTCAACTACGGCCGATACCAAAATCCCTACTTCGTATAAAACAAATAACGGGATACTCACAATAGTCATGGTAAGCATATCTGGTGTTGGCGTAACAACGGCAGCGATAACCAGGATAATTACGATAGCATAGCGCCTGGTTTCGCGCATAAATTTAGCGGTAAGGATACCCAGGTTTGATAATACGTAAACTAATATCGGCAATTCAAATACCACTCCTGTTGCCAGGGTTAAGGTTGCTACAGATGATATGTAAGAGTCAATATCAAATAAGTTTTGAATGGATGCACTTACAGTATAGCTTGATAAAAAGTTTACAGACTCGGGCGTAATTACGTAATAACCAAATAATACACCTAAAATAAACAGGCCTGTTGCGTAAAATACAAATCCCGATGCCGCTTTACGTTCCTTTTCATGCAAGGCCGGGCGAATGAAACGCCACAGTTCAAACAATAAATATGGGAAGCCTAAAGTAATACCGATTAACAACGACGAGTTTATCTGTAAGGTAAACTGACCCGCCATTTCGGTATTGATGAGGTGAATGTTGATCTTATCAATACAAAAGCCCGGGCGTTTTAAAGCATCGCCCAAAGCGCAAAGCATCCTGTATGTCCAGAATGTTGGCTTGCTTGGGCCCATGATAACGGTATCAAAAATCCAATCGTAAAAATAAAACACAACGCCGGTAAATACTACAATAGCTATTGAAGCCCTTACCAAATGCCATCTTAAGGCTTCGAGGTGGTCAAAGAAAGACATTTCTGCCTCCATCGTTTTACCTTTATCTTTTATGGCCTTAACTAATTTATTTTCGCTCATTGTGTTTTAAAATACCGCTGTATAAACGCTATTGTGCTAAGTACGTTAAATTGTATGAAGTTAGTTTGAATTTATTTTACATTTCAAACGTATCCATAAACTTAGTGGTAAAATTACCGGCCCTAAAGTTTGGATCTTTCAACAATTTTAAGTGGAAAGGTATAGTAGTTTTTACGCCTTCAATCACAAATTCGCTTAATGCGCGCTCCATAGTGCTTAAAGCTTCATCGCGGGTTTGGGCCACGCAAATTACTTTAGCAATCATCGAATCGTAGTTTGGCGGTATTACATAGCCGGTATACACATGGGTATCAATACGCACACCATGGCCACCTGGCGAATGGAAGTTGGTTATTTTACCTGGTGACGGGCGGAAGTTATTGTAAGGATCTTCGGCATTGATACGGCACTCGATGGCATGCATGGTTGGCTCGTAGTTTTTGCCCGAGATTGGGATACCGGCGGCAACTTTGATCTGTTCTTTGATCAAATCAAAGTTGATCACCTCTTCGGTAACCGGGTGCTCAACCTGGATCCGGGTATTCATCTCCATAAAGTAAAAGTTACGGTCTTTATCAACCAAAAACTCTACCGTACCGGCACCTTCATATTTAACGGCTTTGGCGCCTTTGATAGCAGCCTCACCCATTTTTTTACGCAATTTTTCGGTCATGAAGGGCGATGGCGACTCTTCTACCAGTTTCTGATGACGGCGCTGGATAGAGCAGTCGCGCTCAGAAAGGTGGCAAACTTTGCCATACTGATCGCCCACTACCTGGATCTCGATGTGGCGTGGATCCTGAACATATTTTTCAAGATACAAACCATCGTTACCAAAAGCAGCACCAGACTCGGCACGGGCCGAATCCCAGGCATTTTCAAATTCTTCGTCTTTCCAAACAATACGCATCCCGCGGCCACCACCACCGGCAGTAGCTTTTAATATTACAGGATAGCCAATTTTGTTGGCGATAGCGATACCCGATTTTACATCAGCTAACAAACCTTCAGAACCAGGTACAATAGGTACACCGGCTTTTTTCATGGTATCCTTGGCCGATGCTTTATCGCCCATAGAATTGATCTGATCGGCAGTGGCACCTATAAACTTGATGCCGTACTCGGCACAAATGGCCGAGAACTTGGCGTTTTCTGATAAAAAGCCATAACCAGGATGGATCGCATCGGCATTGGTTAATTCGGCAGCCGATATTATGTTAGGAATATTTAAGTAAGAATCGCGGCTTGGTGGCGGACCAATACAAACAGCCTCATCAGCAAAACGTACATGAAGGCTATCGCGGTCGGCAGTTGAATATACAGCTATGGTTTTAATACCCATCTCTTTGCAGGTACGGATAATTCGCAAGGCAATCTCGCCCCGGTTAGCTATTAATATTTTTTTAAACATGATTTTAGATGTGCAAATATGCAGATTTCAAATGTGCAGATGCCTAAACTACAAATGTGCAAATGATATGTTTTCCATCATCTGCACATCTGCAATCTAAAATCTGCACATCTACTAAATAGGTTCTACTAAAAATAAAGGCTGGTCGTACTCTACGGGTGATGAATTATCAACCAGTACCTTAACTACGCGCCCAGAAATTTCTGATTCGATCTCGTTGAAAAGCTTCATGGCTTCAATGATGCAAACCACACTGCCGGCTTTAATTTCGTCGCCAACGTTTACAAATAATGGCTTATCCGGACTTGCCGAACGGTAAAAAGTACCGATCATTGGCGATTTGATAGTCAGATACTTTGAGGTATCGGGGCCGACAGGTGCAGCCGGGGTTACCGGTTCTGCCGCAGGGGCAGCAGGCACAGGAGGTAATGCAGCAGGTGCAGTTTGGGCAGGGATTGAAGCATGAATAACCTGAGGTTGTGTCTCGTTGGTTTTTATCGTGATCTTGAAATCCTTTTGCTCAATTGACACTTCGTTTACGCCCGACTTCGACACAAAGCGAATAAGGTCCTGAATTTGTTTAATATCCATAATTGGGATTAATTGGTTTGGGACAATTTTTATTATCTAAGTTATATTCAAATGTGCAGATATGCAAATATGCAGATGTGCAAATTAGGTTGATGATCTTTATGTTTTAATTAAACCAATATTAACAACGTGCAGATATACAAGATATAAGCCCCATGTATATTTGATTTGTTTAGTAATTAACAGGCATTAAGTATCGATGTTTTATTTTTTTCGGCTGTACATTTGAAATTTGCACATCTGAAATCAAAAAATCTGATTAATACGCCCACTTTAAATAGATAGAACCCCATGTAAAGCCGCCGCCAAAGGCTGCTAAAATAAGGACATCTCCCTTTTTAAATTTGCTTTCCCATTCCCATAAGCATAGCGGGATGGTACCATTGGTAGTGTTACCGTAACGTTCAATATTGATGATCACTTTATCATCGCTTAAGCCCGTACGCCTTGCAGTAGCGTCAATGATGCGTTTATTGGCCTGGTGTGGCACCAGCCAGGCAACATCCTCGCCGGTAAGGTTATTGCGCTCCATCACCTCGTGGGCAACATCGGCCATATTGGTAACAGCAAATTTAAAAACAGCCTGGCCCTCCTGGTAAGCAAAATGCTCGCGGTTATCCACTGTTTCGTGCGATGCAGGTCTTACAGATCCGCCTGCTTTCTGGTGCAGGTAGGTTACGCCCGAGCCATCGCTTTTTAATATAGAGTCAATAATACCGTTACCCTCTTCATTAGGTTCAAGCAATACTGCGCCGCAGCCATCGCCAAAAATAATACACGTTGCACGGTCCTGGTAATTGGTTATTGACGACATTTTATCGCCGCCAACTACCAATACTTTTTTATGCTTACCGCTTTCAATGAATTGCGAGCCGGTAGCAAGGCCAAATATAAAGCCCGAGCACGCCGCCGAAAGATCATAGCCCCAGGCATTTTTAGCGCCTATTTTATTCGCTAAAATATTGGCCGTAGCCGGGAAAACCATATCGGGGGTGGTAGTACAAAAAATGATCAGGTCCAGTTCATCGGCACCTATACCACGTTTTTTTAACAAAGCCTGTACCGCGGGCACGGCTAAATCAGATGTACCCAAGCCCTCGCCTTTTAATATGCGGCGCTCCTTAATGCCTGTACGGCTGGTTATCCACTCGTCATTAGTGTCAACCATGGTTTCCAGTTCCTGGTTGGTTAACACATAGTCGGGCACGTAACCATGTACAGCAGTAATAGCGGCATGAATTTTACTCATCTTTATATATTTACTGAAAAGCTTGCTTTATTTTATCAACCAGACCGCTCTCTACCATATTTCTTGATAGCAGCACCATATTTTTTATCGCCTCGGGGGTTGAGATCCCATGGCCAACAACAACCGGGGCATTTACGCCCAGGATGGGGCTGCCACCATATTGCTCATAGTTAAACCTATCAAAAAACTCGTCTTTAAACTGTTTTTTAAGGCTTATAACATAAAACGATTCTGCAAGCTTTAATATTACATTACCTGTAAAACCATCGCATACAAAAACGTCGGCCCCTTCGCTAAACAGGTCGCGGCCCTCAACATTACCAACAAAATTAAACAGCTTAGTTTCCTTCATTAAAGGATAGGTGGCCTGGCAAAGGATATTACCCTTCTCTTCTTCCTCGCCTATGTTCATGAGGGCAACACGGGGATTATCGATATCGTATACCGATTGTGCAAACAAGCTGCCCAATACGCCAAATTGCAATAACACTTCAGGTTTACAATCGGCATTGGCGCCTACATCCAACAAAATACCCAAACCTCCTTTAAGTTTGGGTACAATGGTAGTCATAGCCGGGCGCACAACACCCGGAATGGTTTTAACACTAAACATGGCACCTACCAGCATTGCGCCGGTGTTCCCTGCCGATGAGAAAGCCTGAATTTCCCCCTCCTTAAGCAACTGAAAACCAACCGAAATGCTCGAATTTGGCTTTTGTACAATAGCTTTAGTAGGGTGTTCGCCCATGCCAATCACTTCGGTTGTATGCACAAACTCGAAATGATCGGGGCTAACATTATTTTCCTGAAGAATAGTAGCAGCTACTTCTTTATCTCCAATAAGAACCAGTTTTTGGTCGGCAGATAAAGCCTTATAAGCTTCGATTGCTCCTAAAACAGTTGCTTTGGGAGCAAAATCACCGCCCATAATATCTAAGCCAATCTTCATTTTCAGAAAATTAAACTTATGCTACTGCTGCTTTCTCAATAAGTACTTTACCGTTATAGTAAACGTTACCATCAACAGTATAAGCTCTGTGCGGTAAATGCACAACACCTGTAGTTTGGCAGGTAGTTAATGAAGGCGCAACAGCTTTGTAATGAGTTCTGCGTTTATCTCTTCTTGATTTGGATATTTTACGTTTTGGATGTGGCATGATCCTGCTTTTTTATTATTTATTTATTTTTTTGAGTACATCCCACCGTGGGTCTGTATCCTCAGTTTGTTCTTCGGTTCCGTTTGTTGCAAGCTCATTAAGCTTGTTAATCATCTCTTCGTCGCAATGCGAGTCTTCGCCCCCATTTTCGCATACCGATATAAATGGCATGGCAACATTAATGTATTCGTATATCAAACCGGCAATGTTGATCTCGTGATCATTTTTGCCAAGGGTGATAATTTCATCATCCTCATCTATTGGCTCGTCGCTAAATTTAGCTATCTGCTGTTCTGTTATCTCCAGCGGCTGCCAATATTGAGCCAAACACCTGTCGCAGGCGGCTTCAACAACACCCTTGATATGAAAATCAAGAATGATCATTGTTTCCTGCCTGTCTAACTCAACAGAGCACTGCAAGTTAGCCTTTTTAACCAGCGAATAGTCAAATTCGGCAAAAAAAGCATCGTCAACAGTAAATTCAAACTGGTGCTTTCCCAGCTTAAGTCCTGTAAAAGGAATCGAATATGTTCTAAGCGATTTCAATGAGCAACAATTAGCCCGCAAATGTAGGGAAAAATACCATAAGTGGAAAGTGTTTTTTTCTTTTTGGTTTTTGGAGGTATAATGGAATAAAAGTCAGGCAGATAACACAGTAAACATAGTAATTTTTAACTCGTTAGTAGATGCAGCTTAAAAGGTAAATATAAAAACTGATAAAACATCCTTACCTGAGAATTGTAACATAACCTGATAATAAACTATCTCCGTTATTTAAATTAATCACGTAGTAGTAAGTGCCGAATGGCATTGCGGCACCGTTATTGGTACCATCCCATGGTTTATAATATCCGGATGATTTAAAAACCTGCTGTCCGTACCGCGTGTATATTTTAACACTACAGTTAGTGTAAGTTTCTAAATTTTTAATACTCCAGGTATCGTTAATACCATCGCCATTAGGGCTGAATGTATTAGGAATCATGATGCCTTTTACTACCTGGTTGATATCAAGTATCCCCGCAATATAGATAAAGCTATAGTTATGCGAGGCAGCACCTTGGGCTGTAATTGGATATTTGCCCACAGGCGAAGATATAGTTGCTATTGTTGTTGCAAAAGGTACAGTTGTTAATTGCGATGGCCCTTCATTATTTACAAATCCTTGATATGATATTGTCAATGGAGGGATAATACCGCCATATTGCATACTTTTATCATCGGCAATAACATTTAATACAGCAAAATCAACGGAACTGTTATCAATGGTTAAATTGATAGTGTTAGCCCCATCGCCACTTAAAGCAATATTGCCTGTATATGTACCAACCGGCGTAGTCTGGGCCAGCCTGAAATATACTTTAGTAGCTCCAATCTCGCCCCGGCCGCCAATTGTTAAAATTTTACTAAAAATGGCGTTATCGCTACTTACTTCAAATCCGGCTGGTGGAGTAATTGTTATTGCCGATTTTAAATTGCTTCCCGATACTTGAATAACAGTTGACACTGATGGAGTGCCGTAAATAGTATGAAGTGTAGCCAAATTTCCGTTTACGGTAATTTGAGATGGAAGAACCGGGTTTACAGTTATGGTAAACTGGGTAGGTAAGCCACTGCATTCGTGCCCCCTTGATATAAAACTACCTGGTGAAAACGGATTTAAGCCAACGTTAATTACGGCCGATTTTAAACCCGTTAAAGTATTAATAACTGTAACCGTACCCGAATTTGAATTGGCAATGTACACCTCACTTCCATCAAAACTAACTGAAACCCCCATTGGATTTGCGCCAACATCAACCGTATTTAAAACTTTGTTTAAAAAGGTGTTAATTATAGAAAGGGTTCCGTCTGTAAAATTAGTAACATACACCCGGCTGCCATCGGCGTTTTCTGCTATACCATAAGGTGCATTGCCAACAGGTATTACCGCAGTAACCGTATTTGTTTTTGAATTTATTACTGAAATGCTATTGTCGCTACTATTAGTTACATAAATATTACTGCCGTCAGGGCTCACAATAATTGCCTGAGGGTATGCCCCAACAGCAACATCGGTTATCAGCCGGCCACTTACGGTATTGAATACAGATACCGTGTTTAACTCGTAATTGGCAGTGTACAATAGGTTACCATCAGGACTAATTGCAATTGTGCCAATTTTGGCATTTGTAGGAATTGTTGATATTATGCTATTGGTTGCCGTATTAATTACAGAAATATTATCAGCATTTAGCCCCTCATTTAAATTAACAAGATACAAGCGGCTGTTATCTGGTGAAACTATTAAACTAAACGCACCCTGCCCAACAGGAATAGACGCGGTTACAGTATTTGAAGTGGTATTGATAACACTAACAGTTCTGGATAATGGATCAGATACATATACAAAATTTCCATCCGGGCTTGCATATACATGTTGCGGATCCTGGCCCATAGCAATAGTAGATACCACTTTATTGGTACCTACATCAATCACAGAAACCGAGCTTGAGGCCGAATTTGTAATGTAAGCGAAACCCGCCGGAATTGGAGTTGCCGTTATGGTGGCAGTTACCGGAACACTGCCTGCATTTACGGTTACAAATGAAGCAATGTCGCCAGTGCCATTTGCCGGCAGGCCAATAGTAGGTTTGTCATTAGTCCACGTAACTGCATTTCCGGCACGTGCAAAATTCACAGCATGCGTGGCCTGCCCGGCCAAAATAGTTTGGTTTGCTATAGTACTTACCGTAGGTAATGCATGAATATTAGCAGTAACATGCACTTCCTCATCTGCAACATTTAAAGAACTCAATGTTATAATACCGGCAAGAGCCCCGGCCGGTGCTGCTGCCGAAGATCTTACATATACAGGTATATCGCCTATTATGCCGCCCGATGGAGCAACTTCAATACTACTTTTATAATTATTATTATCCAGCGATATTTCGAATCCGGTGGGGGTAGTTACCAAAACATTGCCGCTTAAATTATGTGCAGAAACCAAAAATTTTTGAAAATTTGCAGATGCCACACCTTCGCATGCAGATATGCTGCCCGTTACATTGCCAGTTACAATGCCATGGGGCAATGGTGCCGGCCTAACCTTAATGGTAAAAGTGACCGGCAACCCGTTACATGCCGGCCCCGGCGATACGGCATTCCCTACTGAAAAAGCAGCCGCCCCTATATCGATAGTGTTTATACGCGAATTAGTTGCAGTGCTAATTGCCGAAACATTATTTGAATTATAATCAGTTACATAAATTACACTCCCATCAACACTTAAAGAAACTCCGCTGGGACTACTATCCATACCTATTACGGTGATAATATTGTTGGTTTTTGTATTTATTACAGCAAGGGTAGTTTTAGATGGAATTGCTACATAAGCTCTGCTTCCGTCGGCACTTAACGCTATCCCAGCTGCACTGCCATCTATTGGGATGGTAGCTATTACCGAATAATCGGCAGTTGAAATAACCGATACTGTTTGGGTTGCGGGATTACATACATAGATACGACTGCCATCGGGACTTACAATGATGCCCCATGTATATGCTCCGCCGTCAAAAGTTTTAGAAACAGTATTGGTTGCCGTATTGATTACAGAAATAGTATTAGACAGGTAATTTGCAACGTAAACCTTGCTACCATCCGGGCTAATGGCTATAGCAACAGGGGTTATACCTACAGCGACAGTTGCAATCACCTTGTTAGTTGAGGTATTAATTACTGATACGGAGTTTGGCCCCGAAGAAGACAGATAGGAAAAGCCTGTATTTGCCACATAAACCCGGCTTCCGTCCGGGCTTACTACTATACCGTGCGGACCAGCACCAACATTTATTGTTGTTATTACAGCATTGCTGGCCGTACTGATTACTGAAATTGTATTTGAACCCGAATTGGTAACATATACACGCTTACCATCTTTACTTGCCGATACGCCCCATGGTTCTGCCCCCACAGGTATGGTAGCTATTTCTGTATTGCTTGCACTGTTAATTACCGAAACAATTCCGTTAAATTTTGGAACGTAAATAAGCCCTGCCTGCACTGGTGCAGCCGTTACCGTAGATGTAATGATATCCGGGGTATTGTTTTGAGCTGTAAACGGCAATATGTTGCCAACACCTGATGCAGCCAGGCCAGTATTTATATTATTGTTGGTCCATCGGTATGTACAACCCGATGAAGGGAAATTTTCAATCGCCGTCAGCGCGCCATTGTCAACAATCTGATCTGTTTGTGCTGAAGTTGTTTTAGCTAAGCAAAAAACTAATATTACTGTAAATAAACCAAGTGATAAATTCTTCATATGTTGTCCTGCATTCAATTCGCAGCTACAAACCAAATACACAAGTCAGGTTCACGAAGATACCATCTTTAAATACTTTTTTAATATTATCAATCTATAATTTAATCGCCTCACTACCTATATGTAAATGATTCTGTTTTAGGCCCCCGCTTCATTGTAACAATCTACTCAACTTTGGGCCATGTACGCTATAGTAAGGCAAAAGGGTAAAGTTAAAACCGTGCGTGATTTACTAAATGCTAAATTTAATCCACAACAAGTTGCACAGCCAATCCAATTTTTCTTTCGCCAAAGCTTGTTTCCCGGCCAGGAATAGCTCAATTTCTTCGGCCGTGCCAATAAAACCGGGTAAACTTTGCGGTGCAATTTCTAACATGTTCATCTTATACTTCACTACATCCAGCATCGTCAACTCCGGGAAATCCAGTTTACTTTGCTCGTAGTGTGCTATTAGGGGTATCAATTTTGTAAGCTCATCAAACTCCGCTGATCCGGGTTCGGCCTCAAAAATAGCTATCGCCCGTGCCAAAGCTTCTTCGTATTCGGGGGCTGTTTTAAAGTCGCTTTCGGTTTCCACATAAGGCGGCTCCACCATAGGTGCCGGCAGTTGCACCTGCTCAATAATTACTGGCTGAACTTTGTTACCCTGAGGTATACTATCGAAAGGTACCGGAGGCGGCGGGGTAAGCAGCACCTCTACTACTTTCACTTTTGTTTGGGTTTCAAAAGAAGGGTTTTCGGCCTTCATCAGCTCTATTTTAGCCTGGTGACGGGCCTCCAGTTCGGCGTTTGAACCTACCCACATGATATATGAAGCTTTAAGATGAAGATTGATCCGACTTTCTACCTGGTAATCACCCAGACCTACTCCAGCCATCATCGTAAATCGCTGCCCCTCCTGCGGCCTTTCAAGCATATGGCTCATGCTATTAGCATACCGGCCGGGGTGTTCTTTTAACCAGGTTAAAAAAGCGGTTTGGGTTTCGGGGTGTTGTTGGATGTATTGGGCTATTTTGTTTTTGGCGATAAGGTGCATGGGGTAGTTATTGGTTAATCAAATATCAACAAAGACATGGTAATAAAACGAAATTGGACATAATAGTTAAAATCAAATCCCGCAGCTACCCTTCGCCCTTAACCTTTCGCCTAAAAACTCAAGAAGCTAAATCTTCAACCTGATGTTAATTTTATCCAGCAACCCCGTTAACCACACCATTACAAAAGCGAACACAATACATTTGATGAGCCCGCCGGTGCCTTCGCTCAGGTATTGGGGATAACCTATGTTGCTTAGCTCATAAAGGGGGTAAAATATAAAGGGCACAATGTAGCAGGTAAAGGTGTTGGTGCCTGCCGGCTCAATAACTTTAAACCAGTTGTACTTGTGTTTAAAATCTACAATAAAAATAAACAGGGCATATACCACCAGACTAATGCCGGTGCAAATGAGCACCCATGAAGGGGTATCACGAATTTTGGAGATGCCCCCGCTAAAATACCGCACTATAAAGCCCAGGTTGAATAGTATGATAGCCATAAGGATAAGCGCCGCCCAAAGCATCTTAAGTTCGTTATTAGCCTTCAGGCGCATGTACAGTACCGATACAAACACCCCCGCCATGGTAAAGGCCTGCATGGCACCGTTACCGGCTATCCAAACGTATTGCTGCACCGGCGCCAAAAAGTTGAGCATCCCAAAATGCACATCGAGGTTAAAAAACATAAAGAAGATCCACGCAGTGGCCTGAATCCACAAATGCCCGCCCGAATAATAGTAGATTAGCGCGCACAGCAAATAGCTCCAGCCAATAAGACCTAATATGCCCCACCACGTAAAATGCAGCCAGGTATGGCCGGGGTCGCTGGTTTTGTAAATGATGGACATGGCTACCAGCAGCGCCACGCCAAAGCCCTGGCACAGGTAGCGTTTAAGCTTAGGAGTTTCCTTACTATAATCTAAAAATATAAAAAAGAAGCTGAACGTTACCAGGCTTTCCCATACCGGTTTGGGCAGGGCGGTGGTATGCTCGTTATAGGTTTCCATGTTAGAATGGTAAAACCCGATGAACACCAGCGCCAACGACCGACTGGCTATCCTGCCCAGCATTTTATAGTTGCCTGTTTTAAGCCTGTTTTGAAAAGCGAAAGGAATTGATAGCCCTACAATAAATAAAAACGCCGGAAAAATAGTATCGGCCAAACCCAACCCATCTGCATTTGCTGCAACGTGCTTAAGCCATTGTGGCGTACCCGGAATGCCGTCAAGGTCATTCACAAAGATCATGAGCAGCATGGTTACAGCACGAAAAGCATCAATGGAGCGTATCCGGTCCGAAAAAGTATTCATTAAGGGAGTAAATGTAATTAAAGGGCAAATGTTTTAATCTAACGGTAATTAAATTGAAACATTATAGTTACCTTACTGTTTTTAGTCCCTGTCGCGGCTTAGCTTGGTAAATAGTAAGGGATTCTCGTTCAATTCTTTACCCTCCTTACGGTGCTTCACAATGTGAATAGCGGTAAATAACGCCTCGCGGAAAGAAATTTCTGACGCCATGTTTTTACCCGCTATATCATACGCCGTACCATGATCTGGCGATGTGCGAACGAAGGTTAACCCGGCGGTAAAGTTTACGCCCGACTCAAAGGCAATTTGTTTAAAAGGGATCAGCCCCTGATCATGATACATGGCCAGTACGGCGTCAAACTGCAGGTAGGTACCATTGGCAAAAAAGCCATCGGCAGGGTACGGACCAAATGCCAATACATCGTTATTGCGGGCCTCTTCAATAGCCGGTATAATCACGTCCTTTTCTTCGCTGCCTATCAAACCATTATCGCTGGCGTGGGGGTTAAGGCCCAGCACGGCAATTTTAGGTTTGCGGATCCAGAAATCGTTTTGCAGGCTGCTGTTCATCAGCTTCAGTTTGGCAATTATTTTTTCGGTAGTAATGCTTTCGGCAACCTTGCTAATGGGGATATGGCCGGTAACCACGCCAACACGCAAAGTATCGCTCACCAAAAACATTAACGATTCGGCGGCGCCATCGCGTTGTTGCAGGTACTCGGTATGACCGGGAAAATTAAAATTTTCGCTCTGGATATTATCTTTATTGATAGGCGCTGTAACCAGGGCATCAATATAACCTTCTTTTAAATCATAAGTGGCACGTTCTAATGAGATCAGGGCATATTTACCACCGGCTTCGGTTACCAGGCCCGGCTCAATTTTCACGTCCTCTTCCCAGCAATTGATCATGTTGGGCTTACGGTAGTGAACCTGGCTGGGATCATTAATCACCTGGAAATTTAGCTCGCTCACCTGTGTAGCCCTGCGGTGAAACGATGCCACTTTGGTATGACCGTAAACAATAGGAGTACAGTAATCATAAATTTTACTATCGGCCAGGGTTTTAATAATAATCTCTAACCCAATGCCATTCACATCACCTATACTGATACCTACTTTTATTTTATCGCTCATGTTTTTTATGATTGCACTGATTTTTTTGGTGATCTCACCGATTTTTTTGGTGATTTACACTGTTAAGCCAGTGGTTATTTATTATTGGTTGATTCAGAAAATTTGTCTGAACCGGAATTTACAGAATTAATGAATGTTCAGAATAAATGTTAATTCTTTTCTCCTCTATCCCTAATCTATTTTCTTTTATCTTCCAGTCCTTTGTCCCATAGTCCGCAAATTCCAAAGTCCCAAAAAGTCCTTACTCTTTGCTCTAAAGATCTTTAGTCCTCAGAAATCCTTACTCCTTGTTCCAAAAATCCTTAATCCCAAAAGGGCGTTCCCTGCGGGCCGGGCTTTCCGTTCATACGCCTGCAGGCCTTACACACAGGCCGGTATCCACTTCAATCCCTAACGCAAGATTGTTTGAACCGGGATTTATCGGATTAACGGATTACCCTGATTTCGATCTGCAAACTTCCCCCTCATATCTCAAATATCACGCCTCAAATCTAAATCTGCTATCCAAAACTCACAACTCACTACTCACTACTCACAACTATTCGTCCGCAAATAAAAGATTTGTTCCTGATTAAAGCGCAAATATCACGTAATTTGCTCAAATATTTAATTAATAATGACGCTGGTACGGGCAAAAAAACATTTAGGGCAACACTTTCTTACCGATAAAAATATCGCTTCCAAAATTGTGGATAGCCTGAAACCCGAGGGCCGGTATACCCATGTGCTGGAAGTTGGCCCTGGCATGGGCGTACTTACTGATTTTTTATTATTGAAAACCGACTACGAAACTTCGGTGATCGATATCGACGATGAATCGGTACTGTACCTTAAAAAAAAATACCCCCAGCTGGGCGGCCGCCTCATGAATGCCGACTTCCTGGAAATGGATTTTAAGCAGGTTACCGATAAGCCCTTTGCCATCATTGGCAATTTCCCCTACAACATTTCGTCGCAGATCCTTTTTAAAGTTTTGGATAACCGCAGCCAGGTGATTGAAGTAGTAGGCATGTTTCAAAAAGAAGTAGCCGAACGCTGCGCCGCCAAAGCCGGCAGCAAGGAGTACGGCATCCTGAGCGTGTTTTTACAGGCTTATTATAAGGTAGAGTATTTGTTTACCGTAAAGGCCGGCGTATTTAACCCGCCGCCCAAAGTACTATCAGCGGTGATCCGCCTTACCCGCAACCAGGCCGAAACCCTCAATTGCGACGAGAAATTATTTTGGCAAATTGTAAAAGCCGGCTTTAACCAACGCCGCAAAACCTTGCGTAATGCCATATCAAGTCTCATCAACAAAGAAAAAATGACTGATAACCCAACCCTCGATCTAAGGGCCGAACGTTTGAATGTGGAGGATTTTGTGAGGCTGACCAATGAGGTAATGGCTGCGAGGTAGGGGTTCCCAATGTTATGCTGAACATTTAAACCCGGGGACTGCCAAGGATGGATGATAAAGCTGCTTGAAACACTATGTAATGCTGAACTTGTTTCAGCGCCCCACTCGCTAAGTATACATCATGTGGGTTACCTGTCCTGTGGGGGCCCGAAACAAGTTCGGGATGAATTCCATTTTAATAATTTGTCAGGGGTAGGCACTAAGCAATCTCACCGCTGTCCTCTACGGCCGATTGGACAAAAAAATGTTGGGTAGAAATCCTTTCCAATAGTCTAAAAGCCGTTCAGGTTTCAAACCCGCCAACCAATTCCTGTCTTGACTCTTGATTCTCTTCCCTCACTTCTTCAAATCTCTCTTTATAAATTTATGGTACAGGTACTCGGCATAGCCAACACTGATATAATCGGGAAATTTCCAGTTGGGGTAGTACTGCTTTTTAATGTACTTGAGCAAACTAAAAAACAAGATGGCTACAATCAGGAAAATGGCTAAACATAACAGGATAGCTCCAAATAAAACTAATGGCGTCATTGTAACTAATAATTAATTCAACTTTTTTACGATACAACCAAAGGTTTTGTTGCTAAAACAGAATAAATATTACGCAAGGTTGGGAGGCTCTGTAAGCGTGCTACCCGCCACTGTTCTGTGCCGGAGTTGTGTCGTTCGCGTACGCACGCTTAAGGACGTCCGGTCAAATAGCTAACCAGCGTTTTTTTTTGACTTTTGAATTTTTCACAAAGCGATTAATTCTTTATGGTGTTCAAGATAGCTACGCAGTTTTTCCTTTTGAATTTAAAAGGGCGTCCGCCGCCGGTAGAAACGGCGCCAGGCTATCCACTTATACTGCACAAGGCCTTATTCACAGGCCGGTATCCGTTCCTATCCTTTACGCAAAGCTGCGGATATACAAAAATACCCGGATGCTATTAAACATCCAGGTGTTGTATAGCGGATACCTTGCATACGAGACACACGCGACAAGCCTGCGCCAGCTTATGTTTTTTAGGGGTTTGATTCACTTGATACCTACTTTACTCAAAACGCCATTTGATACTCACTACTTGATACTAAAAAACCTTAGCTTTATATCCACATTTAAACCCAACACAATGAAATTATTATTTAGCGGAGCGGCTTTTATTGCGCTGCTGTCATTATCGGCCACAACTATGGCCCAAAAGGTGAAACTAAAGGATGGCGACTTTTCGCCTTTGAAAAGTGAAACCGAGGTAAACATTGAATTTACATACAACAATATGGGGGTAGGTAAATACAAAGACGAAGCCGATTACCTGGAAAAAAAGCGTGCCGATTACAACAAAAAAGAAGATGGTCGCGGCGATGTTTGGGTTAAGGCCTGGGTGAGCGATCGCCAGGGTGTGTTTGAGCCTAAATTCATCGAGCTTTTTAGCAAGTACAGCAATATGAGCGAAAGCAAAACCGCCAAATACACCATTATTTTTAACACCTGGTTTACCGAGCCGGGCTACAACATTTACATTAGTCGCGAAAATGCCAAAATAAGTGGCGATGCCGTGATTGTAGAAACAGCCAACCGCAACAAGGTGCTGGCCACCATTACAGTTGAAAAAGCACCGGGCCGTACCTTTGGCGGCTACGACTATGACACCGGATCGCGCCTGGCCGAATCATACGCGTCTGCCGGAAAAGCCTTAGCCAAATTTATTAAGGATAAATAGTTGGAGGATTATAGGACTATAGCATTTGCAGACTTTGAGACTATAGGACTTTAAGAGAGGCTGTATCATAAATCATGATCAGCCTCTTTTTTATTACTAATGTTTTATTGCTGTAAATTCAAATATCTATTTATTGTTTAATTTGTTTTA
>NZ_JANTYS010000040.1 GCF_024808255.1 Mucilaginibacter dorajii | reverse complement strand
CTACACTGCCATAAGTTGCTTTTATAAAGCAAAACTCATAACTATTCGTGTCATTTGCAATGCGATTATTTGTGCGCAAATAAAACTTACTCAGGGTGACAGGCCCGCCCACCTCAAAACGCAACTTATTATGGGTAGACACGAAGTATCTATTGGCGAACTTTGCAGGGTGAATATGCATCTCGTAGAATAGATCCTTCACTTTGTTCAGGATGACAAGCGCTTTAACACAAAGCCATTATAAAGAACGAGGCAATCTCATGCGCTACAGGGCGAATCTGCACAGTTCGCGATTGCTTCGTACCTAGCAATGACATGGCTTTACATGGGTTTTACTAATCGCAAAATATCTGGTTAGTCTTTTAACGGCATCATATCCATAACTTCCGAACTGCGCGAAGCAAAAAATAATCACACCAATTACATACATTTATCCCAGATACGATATTAATGAAATACGGAATAATTGTTATGGGCTCCCGGGGCGATGTGCAGCCATTTATCGCCATTGCGCTTGACCTTATCAATAAAGGGCACGATGCGGTTATTATAGCGCCCGAAAACTTCAAAGATTATGTTGAAGGCTTTAACGTCAGTTTCCGTCCCGTATCTACCAATGCCGAAAAATCGATACAAACACCCGAGATCCTTAAGCTGCTCAAAACCGGTAACATTCTCAGGTTTATCAGCCATATTAATAAGATAACGGCAGAAACGGCACCGCAGTTAAATAAGGAGATTGTTGCGTGGACTTTAGATTGCGATTTTTTGATCGCCGCCTCGTTAACCTCATTTATGGCTTTGTGTATTGGCGAAAAGTACAACAAACCGGTTGGGATGGTGTTTTTAAGTATGCCGATAACCCCAACCCGTGAATTTCCGCATGCCATTTTTGGTCGCGTTAATTTGGGCTGGCTCAATAAAGCGACTTACAAGCTCAACTCGCTGCTTTGGCTCTCGTTTAAAGGCGCAGTTACTGGTTTCAGGAAGTCGCTGGGTTTACCGTATAAAAATATGATGGGCTATTTAGGTAGATCAAATACCCTCACCCTGTACCCCATGAGTAAGCACCTGCTTACCAAGCCAAAAGATTGGGTTAGTAATACACATGTAACGGGGTTTCTTTCGTTACCCCCAGATTCGCGTGCCAATCATTTTATGGATAAGCTGCCCGATGGTTTTGAAGCCTGGCTAAAAGCCGGGGATCAGCCTATCTATATCGGTTTCGGAAGCATCCCCATACCCGACCCGGTAAAATTAGTGGGCATCATGATGGAGATTCTTAACACTACCGATCATAGGATATTGTTTTGCATCGGCTGGTCTGTAATAGCCGAAATCCCTCAGCATAAAAACCTGTTTGTGGTGCCCTCCGTTAATCACGACCGGGTTTTACCGCTTTGCAAGGTTGCCATTATTCATGGTGGCATAGGCACCGTTGGGGCTGTTATCAAATCAAAGATCCCCGTCATCATTGTATCTATCCTGGCCGATCAGCCCTATAACGGCAAAATGGTGGAACAGCTTAAAATCGGTGTTCATATTCCGTTCAAAACTGTAAATACTCAAAAGCTGCTTAAAGCGATTGCCCTAACGCAAACAGAGGAATATAAACGGAATGCCGAAACGCTTGGTGAAAAGATCAATATGGAAGATGGAGCGGCTGAATGTGTCGAAATTATGGAGGCGTATTTTAACAGGTAGCGGTGTGGCTTGGTGTAATTTAATGTTTTTAATAAAACCAAAGTCGTCCTGAATTTATTTCAGGAACCCAGTGGATGAGTGATCGTCATACCTGCTACCTGTCCTGTGCTACTGTGTACCCATATCTTTTTATTAAAGAAAATGTCATTTCGAACGAGCATGTGCAGGGGAAAGCGGTGGGCGAGGAGAAATCTTCGACGCCTTGCTATGCCGAATGTCCGCACGTAGAAGATTTCTCCTCACCTCCGGCGCACACCCCACAGGTTCGTTCGAAATGACACTCCCCGCTGCCGCAAGGCTCCAGCCTTGTGGCCCACATGCAAGGTCTACGATAGCAAAGTTTACTCACGCTCAGTCATTACCCCCTCCTTAACACCGTAAACACATCCCCGCATTCGCACACGTTCCTGCCGCACCCCTTCTCAAGAAGGGAGCTTTTAAAGCACATGGTGCATACCTGTCATGTGGGGTGCTGAAATAAATTCAGCATGACCTTGTTTTTTCTCCCGAACCTCGCAACCCGCCCCTCGCTCCTCAAAGCCCCGAACCACAAAAAAAGCCTCGCTGATTTCTCAGAGAGGCTTTCATTTTATCGTAAAAACTGTTTATTGCTTTGGCCTGCCGTCGGCATCAAGCTCCACAATGGGATAGCCTAATTTTTGCAGACCGGGTAAAATACGGGCTTTATCGCCAACTACCAGGATCACCATTTTATCGGTATCAAGGTACTTGGTGGCCAGGGCGTTGATCTCTGCCGGGGTGATGGTTGACAGGATCTTATTTTGCTCGTCAACATAAGTTGGCTTCAAATCGTAATCAAGGATGCGCGAAAGGAAGGCCGCTTTTTGGGCATTGGTTTCGTACCTGCGGGCATCACTCTGGCCTATCGAGGTTTGGGTAAACTTTAACTCCTCGGGTGTAATGCCATTTTGGCGATAGTTGCGGATCTCTTTTATAAACTCAACTACCGCGCTATCAGTAGCTGTAGCCAACACACCTGCCGAAGCGGTAAAATCGCCACCGAATTTGCCCGATGCAAAGCCCGAGCGTGCGCCGTAGGTCCAGCCGCGTTTTTCGCGCAGGTTAAGGTTAATGTGGCTGTTGAAAGCGCCGCCTAAAATATAGTTGGTGATGCCTAATTTATAGTAGTCGCCAGTGGCATCATAGTTTAAGCCATCCAGGTAACCAATCCTGATTTCGGATTGTGCCGCGCCCGGGATATCAACCAGGTAAAGCGTGGTTTTATCAAAGCTTTTGCCTCCTGCCGGGCTTGGGATAGTTACTTTTTTAGCCGCCCAAGAATTTAAGAAAGCTAACTGGCCACGTGCTGTACCTTCATTAACATCGCCCACCACAACAATGCGGGTTTCTGTTGGGGTAAAGTAGTTATCGTAGTAATCCTGTACATCCTGCAAGGTGATAGCGGCAACGGTTTCTTCGTTACCGGTGGTAGCGTAGGTGCGCACGTTATCGGTACCGTAAAGAATTTTGTTGTATACAGATGAAGCTACACCGGCCGGTTGTGTTTTAGCCTGCTTTAAACCTTCAATGGTTTGTTTTTTGATCCTGTCCAGCGCGTCCTGGGTAAACTTAGGGCTCAGCAGTTTTTCCTGCAGCAGCTTCATGGTTTTATCCAGGTTTTTGGTTAACGATGATACGCTTACGGTAATATCCTCGTTGCCGGCATACACGGTGATATCGCTGCCCAGTTTATCTAACTCAGATGAAAATTGCTCGGCTGTGTAGTTTTTGGTTTCCTCGTTCATCATGCGGGCCACCATACCGGCCAGGCCGGCTTTTGCAGGGTTGTTAACCGCGTAGAAGCCACCACCTTTAATAGTGATAGACATGGATACCGATGGGATCTCGTTATTCTGCGTACCGATGATCCTGATGCCGTTTGGCGTAGTGGCGTTCCATATAGCAGGTACTTTAATAGAAGGGTTTGCACCTACACCCGGCTTGGTTGCACGATCAAAGTTATCGGTTGCTTTGTGGTAGGTTAAGCCATTGTAGCCATAATCGGGCGCTTTGTAGCCTGCGGTATTAATGGTATAGTTATCTGCCGCAACGGGCTGTATGGTGCCGCCTTTAGGCAATACGCTTAGTATTACAGCCGGCTTACCTTTAATGTATTTGTTATACACACGTATCACGTCCTCTTTGGTTACCGCGCGGATGTCGGCCAGTTCGCGGCCTATCTGGTTTGGTTCGCCCGTAAGGTATTGTGCCTGGGCCAGCTCTGATGCTTTGCCGCTCACACTCGACAGGCTGTTGATATAATTGGCTTCGGAGCTTGCTTTAAAACGGGCAAGGGCTTCGTCGCTCACGCCGGTTTTTTCAAATTCGGCAAAGGCATCGTCGACCGCTTTTTTGGCATCGGCCAGGGTAAGGCCCGGGAAAGGCAATATGCGGATACCAATTTCGCCGGCAAGTTCGGTGTTTGACGAACTCATGGAAGCCTGTGCCGCCTTACGCGTTTTTACCAGATTTTTGTACAGGATAGAGTTACGCCCTTGCCCAATAATTTCTGACAAAGCATCCAGTGGCGACATATCTTTATCATAAACCTTTACACCCGGATAAGTAACAGCTAACAAGGGCAGTTTGGCATAGTTATCGGTATAAGATACATACCTATCGGCAGTTAATACCGGCGCGGGCAGACTCATGTTTTTAACCACCGGGCCACGCGGGATGCTGCCAAAATATTTGGTTACCCATGCCAGTGTTTGCTTAGGGTCCAGATCGCCGCCAATAGTAATGGTGGCATTATTAGGCCCATACCAGCGCAGGAAAAAGTTTTTCAGATCGTTAACGCCAACCTTGTTCAGCTCCTCAATGTAGCCAATAGTTAACCACGAGTATGGGTGCCCGTAAGGGTATAAGGTTTTGGAGGTATACTCACTTGACAGACCGTAAGGGCGGTTATCATAATTCTGACCGCGTTCGTTTTTTACAGTGGCGCGTTGTACTTCAAATTTTTGCTGGGTAACGGCATCTAACAAAAAGCCCATGCGGTCGCTCTCCAGCCAAAGCATTTTTTCCAGCTGATTGGCGGGTACGGTTTCAAAGTAATTGGTACGGTCGCGGTTGGTTGATCCGTTTAAGGTGCCACCGGCTTCGGTGATGATCTTGAAGTGATCGCCATTGGCTACGTGATCGCTGCCCTGGAACATCATATGCTCAAAAAAGTGCGCGAAACCCGATTTACCGATCTCTTCCCTTGCCGAACCTACGTGGTAGGTAACATCCACATGTACCAGCGGATCCGAATGGTCTTCGGCCAGTATTACGGTTAATCCGTTTGGCAATACATATTTTTCAAAGGGGATCACCAGCTCGGTGCCTTTTCGGGTTACTTTTTCAACAAGTTTGGGCTGCCCGCCGGTAGTTTGGGCCATTGCCGAAAGCGATATCAACGCCACCGCGGGCAGCATTAACGCGCTTTTTAAAGGTTTTATCATGGTCAGTCGGTATTACTTAAAAGTTTAATATTATAATATTAATTACGAACCTAATATTATGGATTTTTAAGGAAAGCACCGGAGGGAGAAAGTTATTGTAACGGATTTGTGACAGAATGACAGACATGGTATCCTTGCTCATTTATCCTTACTCCCTTCCGTATTTACTGTGATGGCATTGAATTATTGTTCCCCAATCCGGAGAATAACTTTACAGCAAATGAATGCAACGTTGATACCGGGTCGTAGGTCAATGTCATTAAGTTGAGGATTTTCTCCCCCAGCGGGGGAAAAGCTTTGTAGAAAAAAATCAAAAATGCAGTCCGTGCCAGAGGTACGGAACCTCAGGTGGCGTACCTCTGGCACGCAAAAGACGTCAATTCATTTTATCTACAAAGCTTTTGCTCCCCTGGAGCATCTTATCAATTGCTTAACTTAACGTGAGTTCGATATAAGAACTCCCAAATGTCATTTCGACGAACGGCGGATGGCTGGAGTAGAGGGTGAGGAGAAACTATCTCTTGAGCGAAGCGAAAAATCTTATGCGTTATGCAGTCCATCATAGCATGTCGTATAAGATTTCTCTTTCGCGCAACCGCTCAATCCCGCCCTTGCTCAATCGAAATGACATACTTTTTTTGATTTACGGATGTCCCTTTCTTATATCGAACTCATGTTAACTAATGACATCGAACCTATGCACGCAAAGAATTTTAATTAACGGATGCTACAAATCTTTTGCACCCCTGGTGCAGCCTTTCAATTAGTTAATTTAAAGAAGTTGGTTTGTATCACGGCTCAAAACCATGCCTTTTTATTTAAGGAAGCAAAAACCTTTCAGCTTTCGCCTTTAACCTTTTACCTAAAAAGACAAAGGTCCGCTCCGGGTATACATCCTGCTTTGGTTGCGTTCGGCAAGGGTTTGTTTGAGGTAGGTTGCATAATGATCGGTAGTCATCAGGTCCACCTGGTAATGGTAATATTTGTAGTTGATGGCGTGGGGGGTTAGCCTGCTTACAAACAATTGCATAAAATCGGCAGGTTTGTATTTTGCCAGGTCGCTGTTGTTGATATGTTTATCGTTAAGCCAAACACCGAATTTTTTGGGGTCTTTAAAAGCATCCAATTCTGCTTGCGTAACTTTAGACATGGGCAGCGGCGGTGGCGGCAACATAAAACCAATGTGCTGCTGTTTTTGCTGGGCGATACTCATATGTTTAAAAATCTCGATCATCCGGGCCCGATCTGCAGGTGTAACCCTGATCTGACTGGGCTTATGCCCGTTCAAATCCGTTAGGTACTTATTTACAATGCCAGTATACTCATCAACAGCTGTTTGCGCAACCCCTTCTTTGCTGTGCGGGTATTGCGGATAATCGGGTGCTATCAGCGGCGGCCATTTTACGGGTTGCAAGGTGTCGCCGCCTTTGTATATTACCACGTTGCTTAGCTTGCCCGCTTTTTGCGTGGGCTCGTTGCCAGTGGTTACCATATTACAAAACAACATAAAAGCGGCACCCATAATTGTAAAAATTGCCAGGCTGCTCAATACGGCAGTTAAGGCAGATGTTTTTTTGGTCATCATGATCAATCGTTTTTTGGTTAATGAATAATTAAACTGGCTGGTTATAGTCTGGCTCCCGGTATTGCCCAGGCTATCCAGGAGCAAATATTGGTAGGCCCTTACGTCAGGATTGTTGCATAGCACCGCCTCATCGGCCAAAAACTCGTGATTGAATTGTATCGCCCTGCGGTAAAGCATCACAAAAGGGTTAAACCAGCAAAACACCTGCACCAGTTCCATAAAAACCACATCGGCCGAGTGGATTTGCCGGGCATGCGCCAGTTCGTGTTTTAATATACTTACAGCTATCTTCCCGCTGCGGTAATCGACCTCATTCAAAAAAATATAGTTGAAAAAAGTGTGAGGCGTTAGCTTTTCGGGAGTCAATACCAGGCGCTGGTTTTTGTAAGCTACGTTCGTGTTATTCAAAATAGTCTTCCTGATACCATACAGGTTTTTAGCAAAGCGAAAAAGCATTAAACCTGTAATAAGCGCATAAGCGATAGACACCATTGAAGCGGCGCTAATGGCCGGGGCATCGTTTACCGAAGTCGCCGGTTGAGGGGCCGCGATAGGCATGATAACATCCTGCAATACCATAATCTCTTGTTTCGCGGTTATTACCGCCGGTACAAAAGTGGCATGTTGTTCTATCGTAATAAAAGGCACCACTAATGAAAATACAAATGCCGCCAGTAAATACAACCGGTTAAAACGGTACATGGCTTTATTTTTTAACAGCAGGTGATAAACTATGAGTAACAGGCCCGAGCAGGTTACAAATTTTAACAGGTAGGTGATCATTTTTTGCTCCTTTTTATCTGGTCGTCAATAATTTTTTTCAGGCTCTCCAGGTCGGCGGTGGTCATGTTGGTTTCGCGGGTAAAAAAGGAAGCAAACTGCAGCGCCGAGCTGCCAAAGAAATCGTTGATCAATGATTTCACATGCTTTGAAAAGTAATCTTCTTTTTTTACCAGCGCGTAATACTGGCGGGAATTGCCCATCAGGTTATAGGCCACAAAACCTTTGTTTTGCATTCGTTTAAGTAAGGTGGCAATAGTGGTGGTGGCTGGTTTAGGCTCAGGATAATCGTCGATAATATCCTTCATAAAAATTTCTTTTTTATCCCAAATCAGTTCCATTAATTGTTCTTCGGCTTTGGTTAGTTTCATACTGCTCTATGAGTTTAGAATTTACTCTACAAATGTAGAGTAATAAATTAAAAAAACAAATTTGAGGAAAGAATCAAGAGGTAAGAGTCAAGAATTAAGACAGCTGCGGTTGGAGAAAGGATGAATGGACAAAGGAGCAAGGATTGAACGACAAAGGAAAAAAGTTAAGAAGCTAATAGAATACAGGGGCAAAGTCCTTGCTCCTCTGTCCTTCTATCTTTACTCTCAAAAAGATCCTTGTTCCTTGCTCCAAAAATCTTTTGTCCAAAAGCCCTTCTAAAATAACCTGGCCCGTTTTTTTCTGATGACGGGTAAACCATCCTCATTTATATCTACATGGTGGGTTGCGTTTGGTACGGCCGAAAGCCCATCACCGCCAATTTCCTGGTTATCGGCCAGGTTACGCACAAAATGGTCGGCATCATTTTCAAGAGATTTTTCGTCCTCCAGGCTGTTTAGCGCGGTAATTTTATTATTGGTATCTACCTGCACCTGCAAGCTAAGGGGAATGGGTATAAAACACTGCTTGTCACCGTCGAGGGTAACGGGGTGCAGCTTATTAGCATTCACGGCTAAACTGCCATCTGCTTCCTGCGTGTAATTTAGCATCTCATAGCCTTTTTGCTTTAGCTGCTCTTTAATGTCGTTTTGCATGACTTTACTTTTAAAAAAGCAGCCGTATTACCGGCCGCCTTCACAGTATTGTAAATATAAGTAAAATGATGAGATCCTAAGAAGCTGTTTAAAAACGGTTCTGGAAAGATATTACAGTCAAAAAAATCGCATTGCTTCGTTGTTTACGTTCATAATGATGTATTTCGTTTTCTTGGTATCGGTAGAACGCTGGAGACGACTCACCCCGGCAGCGCTTCGCTGGCCGACCCTCTCTCCGGCTGAAGCCGCAAAGAGGGTAAAAACTGTTTTTATTTTCCGCCCCTCTATGCGACGCAGTCGGAGAGAGGGGAAGACGGGCGTAGCCTCGTCGGGGTGAGTCGTCTGCGCCTTGTTCACGTCATGCTGTCCTTCAGATATCGAAAATCTTACCAAAGGCAGTAACAATCTATTTTTCTTATTTTTAAACAGATCCTTAGAAGCGGTAATAAAACAAATAAAAAGGTCCGTTATTGCGCTACCTCATGTACACATCTTTCTAAAAAAGAAAATTTCATTTCGATAGAGCGAAGACGGGGTAAAGCGAGGTGCGAAAGAAAAATCTTATACAAGCGATGAGCAAACATGGCTGCTCGTATAAGATTTCGCCTCACCTCCGGCGCGCAATCCACTCCGGTTCGTTTCGAACTGACATCGTTTTTGTTTAGTGATACGATTTCAAAAGATGTGCACACACAGTAGCTCAAGAGGGGATTCGCGAGTGCCCTCGCTTTTAATGGTCATTTCCACCTTCACGAATTTCACCACTCGCAAACAGCTATTCTTTTCGCGTTCAAACAGATCCTTACATGTGCTTTAAACCGCAGTCAATACGCATTCTTTTTAATACCATTGTATCGCCTTCGGCCACCAGTTCATGTGTATGGTGATAATGCACCTTAGGCGCACTGCCCGTTATGCTTTTTACCGCGTAGTTCACTTCCGATTGGTTGGCCGCTTTAAGTTTACCGCGCCTTATCAAATCTTCCAAAAAAGCTTTTGCCTGTAACTCTTCAGAAACAGGCTGCAAAGGCCCTACGTCAAGGGCAGCGCCGGTGATATTAAACTGCTTAGGTTCAACAGCCGAATGTACCATGATGGAATCACTGCCCAAACCGTATTCCTGCACCGGGATCATCATCTTAGGCAAATCATGGCTTTCGTTCATCGGGGCAGCCATTGCGGTGATACCCATAGCAAACTGCTGATGGATGCTTTGGCTGCTGGCTGCAGAAATGATACCATGTTTGATAAACGAACTTTTGAGCGCATCGGCGTAAGGTCCCGGGAAAAGAGAACTTGCCGAGGCGATCATTTTAACTGCAACCTGGCTGTAAAATGTTGATACCACCGCCGCCGCACGGATTCCTGCAATCAATATTTTACCCATATCGGTACTCACCTGCAGTAAATTAGGCTCATCCTGCGCCGGCATTGTTTGAAACATCCTGGCAAGCCCGTCAAAAAAAGCAGAGGTAAATACCCGCGAAAATGAATGCGGTTCGGATGATAAGCTGGTTGCGGGGGCATTTGAAGGCAGCGTATTAGGATCGCGGTAAAAAAAGGCGTTTACCGCGTTGCGTAAACAATCAGGCTCAACCAGCGTGGGGTGGCCTTGCCTTATGGCCCAACTCAATTGCTCGGCCAGTCTTGACAGGCTTGAATTACTGTATAAGGAATAGCTGGTTTCGGCCAGCACATCATGCCGCATACTGGGCACCTGTAACGCGCACAGGATGGCGCTCATATCGCCAAATGATTCGTGAAACGCGCCTATTTCAATACTTGCGGCATCCCAAAGCTGCGGTTTAATGGCATCTAAAATAGCATGCCCCTGTTCATGACAAACAATATCCGGACTTTCACAAGAATAAACCGTACGTGAACCTGCCTGCCCCTGGAAAAAACGCAGACCAACACGGTCGTAATACGCGTTAAAGTCTTCGCCGTGATACAAATCTACAGGCAATACCTTCCCTACCTGCCACTTAACGCCAGGCAACAAAGGCGACCAAAAAGCAGAGGCGCGTTCAAGCGAAGCCGCCGCAGCCCAATAACGAAACTCGGCCGTACCCGGCGAATAAATTTGCGCGGCAGGCGCGGTTGAAGGATTTTCTATTTTGGTAGGCAAAGTACCTGCACTTAGCTGTGGCTGATTAATCTGGATCATTGGCCCACCATCAGGCTGGCTACCCCACCCTGGATCTTGCTGCCAGGCAGAAATATTAGCCGGCGTGCTTGTTTTTGTTGTTTTCATATCAATTGATTTAAGGTATTTGTACAATCGGGTTAATCGCCTTTATAAACAAAAGGGATAATGAACGTCCAGGTGATTACCAGCAACGAGCCTATATAAGACTGATAAAAAGATAAAGTAGCAAATACGCCGCCTAAGGTGTATAGCCAGATGATAAAGGAGACGGCCGAAATAAGTACTGCCGGCCATTGCGCGGTACTTACACTGGTATCGCTGCGGGTGCCGAATGCACGTAACACCACAAGCAGAACCAGGCACACTGCCGACCATACCCACAGTGCGGTGTTGTTGCCTTTAGGGATGATACCCTGGCCCGTAACATAAATACTAATAATTTCGCCGGGTATTAATTTAACCAGCCGTTCATAATAAGGCGTTTCCTGGATGCTACCAGCAAGCCCCATCTTTTTTTTGTCGATACGTAGTGATGCAATGTTCATGATAATATGGGATTAGGTTAATTTGCTGTTTATACACCTAATTACAACAGAACTCAAATACAGCCAGGGATGCTGTATTTATTTACAAGTTTATAATTGATTTAGGCTTGTATAAATATAGGGACTTATTAAGCAATACAACAATAACTTTTAAATACTTTTTTTCGGTGCAGGGCAAATTATTCAACAGCATTTCCATATAAAAGCTTTGTCATCCTTGAGTTGTAAAATTTCGCGAAATTCTGAAGCTGGAATGACATTTCAAATAAAGAACTGTCATCCTGAGGAACGAAGGGTCTTCTTCGATCTGCTCATTGCAAAATTTTATAATGAAGAAGATCCTTTACTACGTTCAGGATGACAAACGTTTTTGAGTAATGTTATCATATACAACTTTATAAATCATACCCAATAAAAAAAGGCACAGTATTAAAACCATGCCTCTTATTTATCTCGGGCAAAAACCTTTCAGTTTTCGCCTTTAACCTTTAACCTAAATATTAGTAACGGTAGTACTCCGGTTTAAACGGACCTGCAACAGTTACACCAATGTAATCGGCCTGATCCTGGTCTAAAACTTCCAGCTCAACACCAATTTTGGCAAGGTGTAAGCGGGCAACTTTTTCGTCAAGGTGTTTTGGCAGGGTGTAAACTTCGTTTTTGTAAGCTGCACCGTTTGTCCAAAGCTCCAGCTGGGCTAAAGTTTGGTTGGTGAATGAGTTACTCATTACAAAGCTTGGGTGCCCTGTAGCGCAACCTAAGTTTACCAAACGGCCTTCGGCCAATACAATAACATCGCTGCCGTCTATAGTATATTTATCAACCTGTGGTTTAATTTCAATTTTGGTATTGCCATAAGCGCTGTTTAACCAGGCCATATCAATCTCGTTATCAAAGTGACCGATGTTACAAACGATAGCCTTATCTTTCAAAGCGCGGAAATGCTCTTCGCGAACAATGTTTTTGTTACCTGTTGCAGTAACCACAATATCGGCTTCTTTAATAGCAGTGCCTAATTTTTTAACCTCAAAACCTTCCATAGCTGCCTGCAAAGCACAGATAGGGTCAATTTCGGTAACAATAACGCGTACACCAGAGTTACGTAAAGAATCTGCCGAACCTTTACCTACATCGCCATAACCGCAAACAACGGCTACTTTACCGGCCATCATTACATCGGTAGCACGGCGGATTGCGTCAACCAGTGATTCGCGGCAACCGTATTTGTTATCAAATTTCGATTTGGTAACCGAGTCATTAACATTAATAGCCGGCATTGGTAATGTACCCGCTTTCATGCGCTCGTATAAACGGTGCACACCTGTGGTGGTTTCTTCTGATAAACCTTTAATATCGGCAATCAGTTCAGGGTATTTATCCAATACCATGTTGGTTAAATCGCCACCATCATCAAGGATCATGTTCAATGGCTTGCGGTCTTCGCCAAAGAATAAAGTTTGCTCAATACACCAGTCAAATTCTTCGGCGTTCATACCTTTCCAGGCATAAACAGAAGTACCGGCGGCAGCAATAGCAGCGGCGGCATGATCCTGTGTTGAAAATATATTACATGACGACCAGGTAACTTCGGCGCCGAGCGCAATTAATGTTTCAATTAATACAGCCGTTTGGATGGTCATGTGTAAACAGCCGGCAATACGCGCGCCTTTTAAAGGCTGGCTTGCGCCAAACTCGGCACGTAAGGCCATAAGGCCCGGCATTTCTGCTTCGGCCAATTCAATTTCTTTACGACCCCATTCGGCTAATGAAAAGTCTTTTACCTTGTATTTGGTATATACAGTCTCTACTGATGACATAGTTTCTTTTTATTTTTTGTGCAAATTTAACTTATATGTTTGTCAAAATGAAATACGTATTTGGCCGGGAAACGGACGTATTGAGGGAAACTTTTTCTGGAGAATAAACGCGGCTTACCCGGTCTGCACTTTGCCAAACCAGTTGCCGCCGCCTGGGGCAGGCTGGGCGGGTTCAATAAAACCGCTATTCCTTAACCACACCCATGGTAAGCTGGCCATTGTATACGCCACCTGTTTCAACCAGCAAGGTTTGGGTTTTTATTTGGCCGGTAATTTTGCCGGTGGCCCTTATTTCGAGGGATTCGGTTTGGATATCGCCATAAACGGTACCATAAACTACAATTTCTTTAGTGATGATGTTGCCCTTTACTTCGCCTTTTTCGCCGAGAATAAGACCTTCGGTTACGGTTACATCGCCGTTAACCAATCCATCAATGCGGGCAACCGCCGGTGCATTAAGGCTGCCATCTAAAATGCTTCCCTCACTTATCAGTGTTGATATAGCCTGAAGATCAAGCGAAACTTTATCCTTTTTACCGAAAATAGCCATAGGTGTTTGTTAGTAGTAAGTATCAAGTAGTAAGTATTTACTTCCTGCTTGATACTCTTCTTATTTGTACCAGGTTGTAAGTATCTTATAGCAGCTATATGGGTCTTGCTACTTGATACTTACTACTTGATACTACCTTATTTATTTAGCGTTAAAAAATTAACGGGGTTTACTGGTTTACCGTTGCGACGTACCTCATAGTGCAGGTGCGCGCCGGTGGAGTGGCCGGTGGAACCTACCAGGCCTATTTCATCGCCAAGGTTTACCTGTTGCCCTACTTTCACCTTAATTTTTGAAAGGTGCCCGTACACAGTTTGAATATCGTTAATGTGCTGTATGCGGATGCAGTTGCCGTATCCGTTTGTCCAGCCGGCAAAAACAATTTTGCCACTGGCGGTACATTTTACTTCATCGCCTTTTTTGCCCTTAAAATCAATACCGGGATGAAACTCGGCACTGCTGCTGTCAAAAGGATCGCTACGGTAACCAAAAAACGAAGTAAATGAGCTGATGCGCGGGTAGCCCATTGGCGTAAAAGCAATGGTACCCATTAGGTGGTTAAGGTAATCGTTGTACAGGGAGTATACTTCTTTATCGCTTAGTTTTTTGCCCTCGGCATTGCTATCGCCACCCAAACCTTTGGTGCTAAAACCTTTCAAACCGCGGCGGCGCAGGTAATCGTTAATGGTTTTTAATTTGCCTTCAATGGCCTGGATATATGATTGCGCGCTGCCCTCTTTACCTTGTACCTGTGGCACGGCGGTAGCTACGGGTATAGCACCTTTAAGTTTAGCTATTTGCACCAGCAGCTTTTGTTTTTCTATTTCCTGCGCTGTGTTTTGTGATCTTAAATAAAAAACACAGCCAACCAAAACCACTACAACAGCTGCAATGCCAGCCGCGTAATGTTTAATTCTGTTAAGATGTTTGGTTTTTATTTGTAAAGACTTTGTAGGCAATTGGTTCTTATTTATGATAACAACCGTACTGATATCAGATGTCTTTTTTTTCATCAACTTTATTAATTAGGGGCTTGCAATATAACGATAACATCGAATATATCAATAGCTAATAATAACAATATCCTTACTATGTGGCCGTTATATCAAAAAGCCACATCGTCAGCAAATTGTTATTATTGCGTTTTTTAAACGCAAACTGCATATCATTTCTTATTTTTGTTAGTTGATAAAAATCTAATTAAAGAAAATATACTATGTATCCAGAATATTTGGTTGCCCCAATGCGGGAAGATTTAACAAGAGTAGGCTTTACAGAACTGAAAGATGCTGATGCGGTAAAAAGCGCCATTGAAAGTGAAGGTACTGTATTTGTAATGGTAAACTCGGTATGCGGTTGCGCTGCTGCCAACGCGCGCCCTGCCGCCAGGATTGCCGCTGCTAACGAGAAACATCCTGATAAATTGGTTACCGTTTTTGCGGGTATGGAAAAAGACGCGGTTGATACTGCACGTAACTACATGTTGCCTTATCCTCCGTCATCACCATCAATGGCTTTGTTTAAAGATGGCAAGCTGGTACACATTATTGAGCGCCACCAAATTGAAGGTCGCCCCGCACAAATGATTGCCGATAACCTGATTGGTGCTTTTGAGCAATACTGCTAATTTTTAGGCGAAAGGTTAAAGCTGAAAGGCAAAAGGTTAAAGAAGCATATTCTTTAACCTTTTTTTATGTTGCCGGTGGCAGATTGGGCTATTAGTTAATCTTTAAAGTCGTTAAGTATCCTATCTAATAATATTGGATCAATTCTAAAGTCCGTTAATTTAATCATATCAAAATAGGGCCTTAAAGAAGTAATCTTATTTTGTTGACGTGCCGTAATCAGAACCCCAATAGTTCCGGTAAAACGGATATTAAGTTGACCGGCGAGCCGACGTCCTTTAAAATCATCCACAATAAGTAAAGCATTAGGAATTTCCTGGGCTAAAGCAATAGCACTTGCTTCTCCTAAATCTACCTGCTTATTGTAGGTCACAACCAGGTCTACATCCTTTACGGGTATAATCTGTATCCAATCTGGCAAAGTTTTTTTAAACTCTGCTGCGATTTCGGGTGTGGTTATTATATGTTGATAGATGTTATGAAGTAAATCAAACGCCTTGATATTATCGAGTAGTATCAAACAACTAGTATCTGTAATAACTATGTATTCAGCCATTGATCCGGGCTATATCAGCCATTATATCTTCATACGAATACTGAATATAGTTTACGCCAAAGCTATTAAGTACAGCCGGGAAATCTGCCTTATCGATACCGCACATTTCAGCAGCCTGCCCTAATGACAACTTGCCGGCTTCATAAAGCTTGGCTGCAATTAAACGTACTGTTTCGTCGTGCGCTTCCTCAAGTGCGTCCGGAACTTGTAATGTTATTGTAGTCATGATATAAAGATAGTCATAAAAATCAAAAAAATAGAACAGTCAAGCGCATAGTACAAAAGCCATCGTTACCTTGACTTAATGTCGGCTTTCAATACCCTTTGGCCTTTATCCTTTGGCCTTTAACCTCTCCTACAGTCTATTCGCTTCTCAAACTCTTTACCGGGTTCATCAGCGCCGCTTTAATACTCTGGTAACTTACCGTAAGTAGTGTGATGATAATTGAGCCCAATGCCGTTGCCCCAAAGATCCACCAGGAAAGCTCGGCCCGGTATTTATAGTCCTGTAGCCAGCCGTGCATAAAGTAATAGGCTGTTGGTATTGATATAAGCAAGGATATAGAAACCAGCACCACAAAATCTACCGACATTAAACGCCACAGGCCAAATACCGATGCACCCAGTACTTTGCGTACGCCAATCTCTTTGGTGCGCTGCTCGGCCATAAACGAGGCCATACCAAACAAGCCCATACAGCTGATGAAGATGGCTAACAAGGTAAAGAAACCGGCAAGCTTGCCTATCCGCTCTTCGTTGGCAAATTTGTTGGCGTATTGATCGTCGGTAAATTTATATTCAAACGGACTGCCCGGGGCGTATTGTTTCCAGGCATTTTCAATTTTAGCCAGGGTTTCATGCGCGCTCATTTTGGGGTTGATACGAATATCTATCAAACCACCGTTGTATTTGGTAAGATAAAACATCGTTGGCTGCACAGGTTCATATGGCGATGACATTACCATATCCTTCACCATGCCAATCACCCGAAATTTGCGACCCCATTCCAGCATTTCGCCTACAGGATGGGTAAAATGCATGAACTTGGCCGCAGCTTCGTTCACAATCATACCCGATGAATCGGCCAGGTTATCTTTTTCAAAATCCCGCCCTTCCAATACTTTCCATTGCGCGGTTTTACCAAAGGTGGGGCTTACTGCAATAGTACCAAAATCATCCTGTAAAGCGGGATCTTTACCGCGCCATTTAAAGCCGCTGTTATCAGAGTAAACATCCGTTAAGGGGCTGTCCGATTCGGCCATTTCAATAACCGCGCCCGATTGTACAAGGTCATTCCGCACAGCATCAAAATGTTTATGGATCTCGTCGGTACGCATGTCAATCTGGATCAGCCCGGTACGCTCATAACCAACCGGTCGGTTTTTGGTATACTGTACCTGCCTGAAAACGATGATGGTGCCAATAATAAGCGTAACCGAAACCGTAAACTGTAATACCACCAATATTTTGCGGGGCAGCGCAGCAAGCCTGCCTGCCTTAAAAGTGCCTTTTAATACTTTTACCGGCTGAAATGATGAAAGATAAAACGCCGGGTAGCTGCCAGCTATGATACCGGTAAAAATGCTGAACCCTATCCCCATGATCCAAAACAAGGGGTTAAACCAAAGCACATGCATTGTTTTATCGGCCACCTGGTTAAACCATGGTAAAACAAGTTGTGCCAAAACTAATGACAACAGGAAAGCGAACACCGTTATCATCATCGATTCCATAAAAAACTGGCCAATGAGCTGGCTGCGCAACGAGCCCACCGTTTTACGGATGCCCACTTCTTTAGCGCGCTTTTCGCTGCGGGCAGTACTTAAATTCATGAAATTGATGCAGGCCAGCAACAAAACAAACATACCTATGAGGCCAAACATCCACACAAATTTAATGTCGCCGCCATTATTGACGCCGTTTTTAAAATCACTGTATAAATGCCATTTGCTCATGGGATGCAGAAAGACTGCCGCCTTAAAGGTTAAACCCAATTTATCGCCGGTGAGAGCCAGGCCCTGCATTTTCAGGTCTTTTATTTTTGCCGATACCTTATCTATATCTGCATTGGGTTGCAATTGCGCAAACAGCTGCCAGGAGTTATTGCCCCAAGTGGTACGAGCCTGCTTAAGGTAAGGCTGGGTGGTCATGAACAAATCCCAAGGGGCAATAAACGCCAGGTCATGAAAACTGGTGTTATGCGGCAGATCTTCATATACACCGGTTACTTTAACATTCCACTGGTTATCTATTTTTACCGGCCTAAACATAGGGTCGGTATCGCCAAAAAGGGCTTTAGCCAATGATGCCGACAGCATAATAGACGACTGATCTTTTAATGCCGACCGCGTGCCTTTCAGCATTTTAAGCGTGAGCATATCAGGTGCCTGGGCCTGCATGTAGGAGCCTGCCTGCGAAAGTTTTTTATCGCCAAAAGCCAGTATGTGGTTAAAATTCCAGGTAGATAACACCATGTATTTAAAATCGCTTTTATACTCATTGCCCAATTTGTAGCCAAGGGGGATGGGGATGGAGTTTTGGGTACCAACATCGCCATTAAAAGTCTGGTGCTGCATAACCCGCACAATACGGTTGTAGTTATCATGATATTGATCATAGGATAACTCATCCCATATCCACAACCCTATCAGCACTGCCACAGCCATGCCAACCGATAGCCCGGTTACATTGATAAATGTATGCGCCTTGTTTTTAATAAGGTTACGCCAGGCGATTTTTAAATAATTCTTTATCATGGTATTTAAACTCTAATTCTTCTAAACTCTAAATCCTAATTTCTAAACGCTAAACCCCAAATTCTAAACGCTAAACTCTAAAAACTGAAACCAAATGCTAAGAATCCCCACTTTCACTAATGACCAATGACAGCGCAGCGAAATGACCAATGACTAATAATCCTTGACTCTATTCCGATCTCAGGCTTTTTATAGGGTTAATTAACGCGGCTTTAATGGTCTGGAAACTTATGGTTGCCAGGGCTATGCAAATGATAATTAGTCCCGACAGGGCAAACATCCACCATTGCACAGCTGTGCGATAGGCAAAGCCCTGCAGCCAGTTATTGGTGCTGTACCAGGCTATTGGCGTGGCAATTATTAAAGCTGTAAAAACCAACAGTAAAAACTCTTTTGACAACAATGCAAACAACGACGTTACACTAGCTCCTAATACTTTGCGGATACCTATTTCTTTAACCCTTTGTTCTGCTGTAAACATGGCCAAACCTAACAGGCCAAGGCACGATATAAAAATAGCCAGGAAGGCAAATGTGTTTGATAGTTTACCAACCACCTGCTCACTTTCATACAATTTATTATACTCTTCGTTGGAGAAGGTGTACGAAAAAGGAAATGCGGGGTTTACCTGTTTATACAATTTAGCAAGGCCTGCCAACGCTTCGGGTGTTTTGCCGGGCTGTGTACGCACCAATATGTGCCCGTACCATACCCTTTCGCCAAAAGCCATAATTAAAGGCTCAATCTGCTGATGTAACGATTCGTAATTAAAGTCCTTCATCACCCCAATAATAGGGCCCTTGTTTCCATTTATAATGATCATTTTGCCAACAGGACTGGCATATCCTATCGTTTTAACTGTGGCTTCATTTACTATGAAGCCGGCGGTATCGGTTGGGAAGTTTTTTGAAAAATCCCGTCCGTCAATCATTTTTAGCTTCATGGCCGATGCAAAATCATACCCCACGATAGAGGTAGAAAATTGCACCTTAATGTTGGGGTCTTTACCCGCCCAGTCAACTGCTACAGTTTGGTTATCAAGCGATGTAGGATCATCAGAAATTTTACTTACCTGGCTTATTCCCGGTATCTGCAAAGCTTCCTCTTTAAAAAATTCGTACTTTTTACTCAGGTCACCTTCTATGGGTATGTACACCAGGTTATCTTTATCATATCCCAAATTTCTGTTTTGTATAAAAGATACCTGTTTGGCGACTACAATGGTGCCAATAATGAGCACAACAGAAAGTACAAACTGAAAAACAACCAACCCTTTACGAAACCATACCGAGCCACTATCTGGCCGCATGGTACCTTTTAATACTGTTAACGGATTAAAAGATGACAGGAACAAAGCGGGGTAACTGCCCGATATACACCCCGTTAGTAAGGTAATACCAACCAGGTTTAGCCAAAAGGAATATTGTGCAAAAGGGATTACCATATGCTTTTGAGTAACAGCATTAAAAAACGGCAGTAAAGTATACGCCATTAAAATGGCCACAATTACCGCTATCGCGGTAACCATAACCGCCTCGCCAATAAACTGAATGATGAGCACCATTCTTACAGCTCCCACAACTTTGCGTACCCCTATTTCGCGGGCCCGTTTTATAGACCTGGCCGTAGTTAAATTCATAAAATTGATGCAGGCTATAAGCAGTAAAAAAACTGCAACTATGCTAAACAGATGCACATACTGAATTTTACCGCCATCAATTTTCCCATTTGTAAAATGAGCATGCAGGTACACCTCGCTAAACTTTTGCAGACCAAGCTCAAGTCGGTAGGTATTATCAAACTTTCGATAGGTATCAACAAAGTGGTTTATTTTTTTTTCTACAAGAGCTGGGTTTGATCCTTTACGCAGCATCACAAAAGTACGTGGCCCGGTTATAGACCATGCACCTGCCCATGGATACTCGGCCGTAAAGGCCCGCCAGTTCATGAGGTAATCAAACCTGCGGGATGTATTTTCGGGCAGATCTTCAAATACCGCGGTAATGCTAAAATCATGCTTGTTTTTATAACGGATGGTTTTGCCCATGGCAGCCTGCGGACTACCAAAAAACTGGTTAGCCATTTTATGAGAAATAGCCATGCTCTCCGGCGAACTTAAGGCCGATTGCGCGTTGCCCTGTAACAAAGAATAGCTAAACATCTTAAACAGATCGGGATAGGCAGCAGTGCCTTCTTCTTTTAGCGTTTTATCACCTGCCTGGAAAGTATTTATATCGTTATCCTCTTGCATGGTTACCGCGTATTCAATTTCCGGAATCTGTTTCTTTAATTCGGCGGCCAGTATTGGGGCGGTATCGTAATTACCATCTATTTTATGATTGTAATATTCGCGCTCATAAACCTGGTAAAGCCGGTCGCCATTTTGATGATAGGCATCAATACTCAATTCACTTTGTACCCAAAGCAAAATGAGTAAACTGCAGGCCAGGCCAACCGATAGGCCAACAACGTTAATGAACGAATGCGCCTTATTTTTTACAATATTACGCCAGGCTATTTTTATGTAGTTCTTTAACATGATTTTTAAACTCTAAAACACAATCACTAAACCCTAATTTTTAAACTCTAAAATCCAATTTCTAAATCCTAAAAACTGAAACCAAATGCTAAGTATCCCGCTTCCACTAATGACTAATGACAGCGCAGCGAAATGACCAGTGACTATTCACTTCTCAGGCTTTTAACCGGGTTGGCCAGCGCCGCTTTGATGGCCTGGAAACTTACCGTTAACAGTGTTATGCTGATAGCCCCGATGCCTGCAAATGCAAATATCCACCAGGTTATGGTTTCTTTGTATTGATACTGCTGCAGCCAGCCATTCATAAAGTAATAGGCCACAGGTACCGCAATTAACAGGCTTATGGCTACCAGCACCACAAATTCTGTAGATAGTAAGCGCCACAAATTTACTACCGATGCACCGAGCACCTTGCGTACGCCAATTTCTTTTACCCGCTGCTCGGCCACAAATGAGGCTAAGCCAAACAAGCCCAGGCAGGATATAAATATAGCCAAACCGGCAAACACAGATGCCAGGTTGCCAATGCGCTGCTCGTCGGCAAACTTGTGGGCGTACTCGTCATCATTAAATTTAAAATCGAACGGGCTGCCGGGATTGTATTTTTTAAATACTGTTTCAATTTTGCCTAATGCGTCATGTACAGGAACATTTGGTTTGATGCGTACGGTTATATAGCCTACCCAGTAGGGATTCATTAAAAATATGGTAGCAATGGTTTTGTTATAAGGCGATTCCATCACCATATCTTTTACCACTCCTGCTATTACAAAGTTTTTACCTCCCCACCGCATCATTTTCCCTACCGGATTTTTAATCCCGCTCAGTTTTACTGCCGATTGATTTAGTATAATCGCGCTGGTATCCGTTGCGTAATTTCTTGAAAAATCACGCCCCTCCAACACCTTCCAGCCTACGGTGTTGCCAAAATCATAGGTTACACCTATGGTGCCAAATGTAGGATCATAACCGGGGGCTTTACCCTCCCAGTCAAACCCGCCATTGTTTGACCATATTTGCGTGGTGGTGCTGTTTGATTCGGCCATATTGCTTACAGCCCCGGTTTGGATCAGGTCGGTACGTAAGGCATCATAATGCCCGTATATTTCGGGGGTATTCATTTCAATAGTGATCAGCCCGGCACGCGAATAGCCAACGGGGCGGTTTTTGGCATAATTTATTTGCCTTAACACCACTATGGTTCCTATTATTAAAACAATAGATACTGTAAACTGCAGCACTACCAGCACCTTGCGGGGCACCGATGCCAGTCGGCCAACTTTAAAAGTCCCCTTAAGAACCTTTACAGGGTTAAAGCCCGATAAATAGAATGCGGGATAGCTACCTGATAATAAGCCGGTAAAAATGGCAAAGCTTAAAATTCCTATCCAGAAAAAGGTATTACCCCAGGGAACAGATACTTCTTTATTAGCAATTTGATTAAAATAAGGAAGAACCAGTATCACCAGTATAAAAGTTAAACCAAGCGCTAAAAAAACAACCAGCAATGATTCGCTTAAAAACTGCTTAATGAGCTGGCTGCGTACCGAACCAATAGCCTTGCGGATACCAACCTCTTTAGCCCGCTTTTCGCTTTTGGCAGTGCTCAGGTTCATGAAATTGATGCAGGCCAGCAACAAAACAAACATACCAATGAGCCCAAAAAGCCAAACAAAGCGGATACCACCACTTACCGATACACCGTTTACAAATTCGCTGTAAAGATGCCATTTGGCCATTGGATGTACCATCATTACCTCGTCGTTCATTTTAAAATGAGGTTTGGTTATATTTCTTATTTTGGCAGATACTTTATCAAAATCTGCCCGATCATTCATCAATACAAACAAGTTACAGCCATGATTACCCCAGGCGGCTGTTTGAGTGTTCCACCAGTTAGCCTTGTTACTCCAGGGCAGCATAAATTTGGTGGCGTAAAACGACGTATTGTGCGGCAGATCCTGGTAAACGCCTGCAACTTTCATATCTGTTTTATTATCAATACGCACCACCTTGTTTATAGGATCGGCATTGCCAAACAAGGCCGTAGCTACCGATTGCGCGAGTATAAAAGACGAAGGCTCATTAAAGTTGGCATAGTTGCCTTTTATCATTTTTAACGATAATATTGCGGGTAAGGCTGGCTCGGCCCACATACCGTTTTGCGAGATCTTTTTATCGCCAACGGCCATAATATGGGTACCGCCCCAGGTTAAGGCGGTTAATTTAAAATCGCCCGCATACTTATTGCGCAGCTCCTCACTTAGCGGCACCACCGTAGTAGGGAATGTTTGGGTTTCGCCATTGGAGGTTTGCGTGGTCATGATCTCGCCCACGCGGTTGTACGTTTGATGATATTTATTAAAGGATAATTCATCCCACATCCATAAACCTATCAGCATAGCTACTGCCATCCCGATAGAAAGCCCCGCCACATTTATAAAAGTGTGCCCCTTGCTTTTAACAATATTACGCCAGGCGATTTTTAAATAGTTCTTCAGCATATTGTTTAAACTCTAAATCCTAATTTTTAAATCCTAATTTCTAAACCCTAATTTCTAAACTCTAAAAATAAATCTCAAATTCTAAGCATTCCTACTTTCACTAATGCCCAATGACAGCGCAGCGAAATGCGCAATGACTAATAATTCCTGTCTTGATTCCTCACTCTTAATTCTTGACTCTATTCGCTTCGCAGGCTTTTTATAGGGTTAATTAATGCTGCTTTAATGGCCTGCAGGCTTACCGTTGCCAGGGCTACCAGCACTATAATAGCGCCGGATAAGGCGTAGATCCACCATTGCATAGGGCTACGGTAGGCATAGCTTTGCAGCCATTGGCCCGCAGCATACCATGCAATAGGCAAGGCAATAAACAGCGAGATCACTATCAGCAATAGAAACTCTGATGACAACAGCGCGAACAACGAGCTAACACTTGCGCCTAATACTTTGCGGATGCCTATTTCTTTAACACGCTGCTCTGCCGTAAACATGGCTAAACCTAACAAGCCAAGGCAGGATATAAATATGGCTAAAAAGGCAAAGGCATCAGAAAGCCGGCCGATGATCTGCTCATTTTGATACAGCTTCTGGTATTGCTCATCGCTAAAGTAGTACGTGAACGGAAACGACGGATTAAGCTCTTTACATATTTTTTCCATACTGGCCAAGGCTTGTTTGGTTTTGCCCGGCTGGGTGCGCACCAGGATATTGCCCCATTGCTCGTTTTCGCCAAGCCGAATAATCAATGGTTTGATCTCTTCATGCATGGAATTAAAATGGAAATCTTTCATTATGCCGATGATGGTTCCTGGTTTACGCCAAAAGGTGAGTGGTTTACCAATAGGGTCTTTATAACCAATCCGTTTAAGGGCGGCCTCGTTCATGATATAACCTACCGAGTCTGTTGGATAATCCTTTGAAAAATCCCGGCCCTCTAATAGCTGCAATTTCATTGTTTTGGCATAATCATACCCTACAGATGCCTGGGTAAACTGGATGTTTATGGTGGTATCTTTACCAATCCAATTAACGCCGCCGGTGCTGTTTTGTATGTTTGTTGGCGTATTGGTAGTGCGGGTTATCCGTTGTACACCGGGCATTCTTAAGGCTTCATCCTTAAACAGGTTGTATTTTGCCGCCAAATTGCCATCCATCGGGATGTAGATCATATTCTCCCTGTCATATCCCAGGTTTTTTGATTGGATGTAATTCATCTGCCGGGATATTACAATAGTACCGGTTATTAATATTACCGATAATACAAATTGAAAAACAACCAGCCCCTTACGAAACGTTGTGGTACCTGCGTCAAGCTTTAAAGTACCCTTCAACACTTTTACCGGGTTAAAGCCCGATAAAAACAAGGCCGGGTAACTGCCAGATATCAGGCCGGTTACAAGCGTGATCAATACCAATCTACCCCAGAAAGCGGCCTGGTTAAAAGGCAATACCAGTTGTTTTTGGGTTACCTGGTTAAATACGGGCAGCAACATCACCAGTAACACTAATGAAAACGCGACAGAGATGGTAGTGATCAGTAACGACTCGCTGATGAACTGTTGTATTAAGGCCGAACGCACCGCGCCTACTACCTTGCGTACGCCTATTTCTTTAGCCCGTTTTACCGACCGCGCTGTTGACAGGTTCATGAAGTTGATGCAGGCTATCAATAAGATAAAAATAGCCACGATGCTGAACAGGCGCACATATTCTATACGGCCGCCTGTGATTTTTCCGTCTTCAAAATTGCCATGGAGGTAACCATCGCTATAGCGCTGAAGTGCCAGATCGATAATAAAAGTTGCCGTTTTACGATTGAGGTTACTGTAAGTATCTAAAAAATTAGAGATCTTTTTTTCAAATTTAACCGGGTCGGCATCTGCACGCAGCATGACCAAGGTTGATGGCCCCTGATTACCCCACTCACGTGCCCAACTGTTTTCTTCTAAAAAGTTGAACCAGTTAACCACGTAATCAAATTGCTGTGATGAGTTTTTAGGCAAATCCTCGAATACCGCCGTTACCGTAAAGTTTTTATGATTTTCATAACGGATGGTTTTGCCAATGGCAGCCTGCGGACTGCCAAAAAACGCAGTTGCCATTTTACGTGATATAGCCAGGCTAACGGGTGTGTTTAACGCGGTTTGCGCATTGCCCTGCAACAGTTTATAGCTAAACAAATTAAAATAATCGGCACTGGCAGACGTACCCTGCTGTTTAAGCACTTTATCGCCCACCTGGAAGGTATTGTTTTGACCAAATCCTAAATTAGCGGCATACTCTACTTCGGGTAAAACCTTTTTCATTTCCCCGGCGGTAATACCAGGAGTATTATAGGAGCCATTTGTTTTATGATCAAAATGCTGCTGTTCATAAACAGAATATAAACGACTGCCGTTTTTGAAAAACGCATCAACGCTTAACTCATTTTGTACCCAAAGCATAATAAGCAGGCTACAAACTAATCCAACCGAAAGCCCGGCCACATTGATAACGGTTTGGACCCTGTTCCTGGTAAGGTTACGCCACGCTATTTTTAAATAATTTTTGATCATGGTGTTTAAATTCTAAATCCTAATTTTTAAACTATAAATCTTAACTTCTAAACTCTAAATCCTAATTTTTAAACTATAAAAAATGAGCCTCAATTATAAGTATCCCTGCTTTTACTAATAACCAATGACTCTTCCCGTCTTGATTCCTGGTTCTAACTTCTTGACTCTATTCAGATCTCAGGCTTTTTATTGGGTTAACCAACGCTGCTTTTAGGGCCTGGAAGCTTACCGTTACCATAGCTATTACAATGATGATACCGCCGGCCATGGCAAATACCCACCATTGCATAGGGGTTTGATAAGCAAAATCGCGCAGCCAGGCACTCATGGCGTACCAGGATACCGGCAAGGCTATAAACAGCGATATGATCACCAGCACCAAAAACTCTGTTGACAAAAGCGCGAACAACGAGCGTGCACTGGCACCCAAAACTTTACGGATACCTATCTCTTTAATGCGCTGCTCGGCTGTGAACATGGCTAAACCTAACAGGCCAAGGCACGATATAAATATGGCCAGGAAGGCAAAGGCGTTTGAAAGTTTGGTTACTATCTGTTCATTTTGATAAAGCTTTTGATATTCCTCGTCAGAAAAACTGTAACTGAACGGGAACGCCGGGTTCATTTGTTTGGCAAGGGTTTCCAGGCTGGCCAATGCTTCGCGGGTTTTACCGGGTTGGGTTTTAACCAGGATATTGCCGTAACCTTCCTGCTCGCCATACCTGATGATCAGCGGCTCTATCCGCTCGTGCAGCGATGCAAAATGAAAATCTTTCAGCACGCCGATGATGTGTCCTTTTTTGCCCCAAAAAGTTAAAGGCTTGCCAATAGGATCCGTATATTTCAGTCTGCTTAACGCTACCTCATTGATGACGTATCCCACAGAGTCGGTACCGTAAGCCTTTGAAAAATCGCGGCCGGCAGCCATTTTTAATTTCATGGTTTTCACAAAATCGTAGCCTACCGATACCTGGGTAAACTGAATTTGTACACCATGATCTTTACCTATCCAATCAACATCAGATGTTCCGTTATCCAGGCCGGTTGGCGTAGCGGTGATACGGCTTATCGACTTAACACCCGGCATTTGCAAGGCTTCATCTTTAAACAGCTGGTATTTATGGATGAGCTCGCCACTCATCGGTATGTAAATAAGGTTTTCGCGATCGTAGCCCAGATTTTTTGATTGCACATAATTCATTTGTTTGGATATCACAATGGTAGCTGTGATCATCACTACCGACAGGAAAAACTGGAATACCACCAGCCCTTTACGGAACATTGTTGTGCCGGTATCTAATTTCAAGGTGCCTTTTAAAACTGTAACCGGGTTAAATGATGATAAAAATAAAGCCGGGTAACTGCCGGATATAAAACCCGTTATTAAAGTGATGCCCGCTAATTTTAGCCAGAAAGCGGTTTGGTTAAATGGCAGCTCAATCTCTTTTTGAGTAATGTGGTTAAACACAGGTAGCAGCAATACCAATAACAGCAAAGCCACCCCAACGGCTAATACAGTTATCAGCATCGATTCACCTATAAATTGTTTGATCAATACCGAACGTACAGCACCAACTACTTTGCGCACCCCTATTTCACGGGCGCGTTTAACAGAGCGGGCCGTGGTCAGGTTCATGAAATTGATACAGGCTATCAACAAAATAAAAATAGCCACAATAGTAAACAGGCGTACGTACTCAATACGACCACCCTTAAATTCGCCATTCTCAAAGTTGTTATGCAGGTATCCATCTTTAAAAAGCTGCATGCCCAACTCTTCAGTGAATACGCCCTTCTTTTGGCCCTTGTTAAGGTTATCTAAAAAGTGGGTAAGCTTTTTTTGAACCAGATCTGGGTTGGCATCGGCCCGCAGCAAAATAACGGTTGAAGGCCCGTTGTTGCCCCATATTTTTGCCCAGTCGTTATCGGCTAAAAAAGCATCCCAGTTCATCATAAAATCGTATTGCTGCGATGATGTTTTGGGCAGGTCCTGGTAAACGCCGGTTACCTTAAAGTCCTTGCGGTTTTCATAGCGGATGGTTTTGCCAATGGCGGCTTGCGCGCTGCCAAAAAACACTTTGGCCATTTTATTGGAGATGGCCATGCTTACGGGGGTATTCAACGCGGTTTGCGCGTTGCCAGCCAATAGCGGAATAGTGAACATTTTAAAAACATCGGCTCCACCGCTTACACCGCCCATCTTCGCAATTTTATCGCCAACCTGGAAGGTGTTATCGCCACCATAGGAAATCCCTGTTGATGCCTCAATTTCGGGAATCTGCTTTTTCAGCTCATCGGGTAATAAGCCTGGTGTATTATACTGCCCAACAATTTTATGATCATAATACTGGCGTTCATAAACCGAGTATAAGCGACTGCTGTTTTTGTGATAAGCATCAATCTCCAGCTCGTTTTGCACCCAAAGCAAAATTAACAAGCTGCAAGCCAGCCCCACAGAAAGCCCCGCGATGTTGATAAACGTATGCGCCTTATTACGGATAAGGTTTCGCCATGCTATTTTGATGTAATTCTTAATCATTGTTTATTGGTTCACTGGTTCATTAGTTCATTGGTCTTGTCTGGTGGCCAATTCCATCACAAATCCACAATGCTTCTATCTTGATTCCTGACTCTTAATTCTGACTCTATTTTTCGCTCCTGTCTTGATACTTGATACTAACTACTTGATACTATTCTGCTTTTAAACTCTTCACCGGGTTCATCAGGGCTGCCTTTATGGCCTGGAAACTTACGGTGAACAGGGCCACTACTACCGCCAATATACCGGCCAGGGCAAACATCCACCAACTTATGGTTACGCGGTATTCAAAATCCTGTAGCCATTTGCTCATACCCCACCAGGCCAAAGGCGTGGCTATCACAAAGGCGACGATCACCAGCTTTAAAAAATCTGTAGATAATAACTGCACTATGCCCGTTACACTTGCACCTAATACTTTGCGGATGCCAATTTCTTTGCTGCGCTGCTCGGCACTAAAGGCTGCCAGGCCAAACAAGCCAAGGCACGATATTACAATGGCCACCAAAGTAAATGAATTGATGATCTGCGATAGCATGATCTCGGTTTCATATTGCTTTTGAACCTCGGTATCCAGGAAGGTGTATTCAAAAGGCACCTCGGGGAGGTCCTTATGCCAAACTGCCGACATTTTTTCGAGCAGGGACTTATAATTGCTACTACCTACAGAAACTACCATGCTGTTGAAATAGCCGGGATCGTTTTGATACACCATCATAAACGGGCGCACCTCGCTGTGCAGCGAATTGTAGTTAAAGTTTTTCATTACGCCGGCTACTTCCACAAAGGTGGCAGGTTTGCCGTCGTATTGCGAGTACAGCCTGGTGCCTGGTGCTTTTTGCACATCCAGGCCAAGGCGTTTGGCTAATGTTTCGTTAATCAATACCCGGTTGGTATCGTTCATCCTAAAATCGCGACCGCTTATTAAGCTAACGCCATTTGTTTTCACAAAATGCTCGTCGGTGTTAATGTTTTGGGCGTCAACGGCTTCGGCCATATTGCCGCCTGCTAGGAAAACGCCATGATCATGGGGCACAAACTGCCCCAAATAGTTATCAGCATTGTTAACGGCTTTTACTTCTGCCAGTTCTTTCAGGTCATTGGTGAAAGCAGGCATCTTTTTCTGCGAGCTTTCGGTGTAAAAGTTGAAGATCAGCTTTTGATTTTTATCGAAACCAAGATCTCTATTTTTGATGTAGTTTAGCTGACTATAGATAATAATGATACCAGAAACCAAAACTATAGATAAAACAAATTGGAAAACCACCAGCGATTTACGAATGCCTGTAGCCGAAACCTGGCTGGTAAAATTACCTTTGATCACCTTAATAGCCTCAAAAGCCGACAGGTAGAATGCAGGATAACTACCCGCAACCAAACCGGTAACGGTGATAAGGCCTAACAGCAGCACCCAAATTTTATAATTACTAAAAAAGGCCAGTTGAATATCTGCTTTGGTGATCTGGTTAAGATAAGGCAGCAGTATTATGAGCAACGGCAATGCAATGGCAACACCTATAAAAGCCAACAGGAACGATTCGCCTAAAAACTGTTTGATCAAATCGCCTTTACCTGCGCCTATCACTTTACGCACACCAACTTCCTTGGCACGTTTGGAGGCGCGGGCGGTAGATAGGTTCATGAAGTTGATACAGGCAATCCCCTGGATCATTACCGCTATTAATATCAGCAGGAATAAAAACTTAGGGTCAAGCGTTTTGCTCAGCTCGTTTTCAAAGCCGGGGGTGGTATGAATGCTGTTAACCGGCTGTAAGTGTAAAACCTTTTTCATACCGATGTCTTTTAACTGCTGCGCCGCATGCTTGTTCAAAAAGTCGGGCAGCTTTTTCTCAAGTGCGGCAGCACTGGCATCGGGCCTTAATTTGATGTAGGCGTACAAAAAGTTATTGCCGGCCCAGGCATCATTCTTCCGTACCGACTCGCCAAAGCCGCCGCTGTTCATCGATACATATATATTACCATGAATGTGCGATTTACCCAGGCTTTCATCAACCACGCCACTTACCTTATAATCGTGCTTACCAAAACCGTTTTCGATTGATATCATTTTACCAACGGCGTCCTCGCTGCCAAAAAGTTTATCGGCAACTGGCTTAAACAATACGATAGTATAAGGTTCGGCCAATGCCCTCGTAGCGTTACCGCTTACAAAATGATAGGTAAACATGTCAAAAAAGGTAGAATCTACAAAAAGCGCGTCCTTCTCGTAAAACGACTTTTCTTTATAGCGCAACAGGTGTTGTTTGGCACCAAACTTTTCGGTAGTAACCACCCGGGTATATTGCTGTATCTCGGCAAACTCGCTTTTCATTGCAGGCGTTATCGGCGGCGAGCTTGCCCCGCTATGATGTTTATCGCCGGTAAGCTCCAGATCTGTAGTAAGCCGGTAAATATTGTTGGCACCCTTGTGCTGCTTATCATAACTATACTGATCCTGTACATACAATAAAATATACAGGCAACATAAAGTACCCGTAGCCAGGCCAATAATGTTGATGAAACTAAAGGTTTTGTTTTTTAACAAAAACCTCCACGCTGTTTTTAAATAACTTCTAATCATAGCACTTTAATTTTGCTTAAAGCTGAAGGCATAAAGCCTAAAGCTTTTTTTCATTCTAATTTTCACTGCTTTTTGCTTTAAGCCTTCGGCTTTAAGCTTCTATTCTGCTTTCAAACTCTTCACCGGGTTCATGAGCGCGGCTTTAATACTTTGGTAACTTACCGTTAGCATGGCTATCACAATTGAGGTGGCGCCGGCCAGGGCAAACATCCACCAGCTAATGTTGATACGGTAGCTGAAATCCTGCAGCCACTTGGTCATGGCCCACCAGGCTATTGGCGATGCAATAACAATGGCTACGAATACCAGTTTGATAAAATCAAATGAAAGCAGGGTGGTAATATTGCTGATGGTAGCGCCCAATACCTTGCGGATGCCTATTTCTTTGCTGCGCTGCTCGGCCATAAAGGCCGCCAGGGCAAATAAACCAAGGCAGGCTATAATAATGGCCAGCATCGCGAAGGTGGTAAAGATGCGCCCCATTCGTTGCACATCTGCATACATGTTGGCAAATTGCTCATCCATAAAGGAGTAACGGATAGATTGGTTTGGCGAAAAGCTTTTCCAAACAGCGGTGATCTGTGCTATGGTATTTTTCACGTTTGTGCCCTTTATTTTTACCGATACGATGGATGAGCTATTGCTCAAATGCATTGCTAATGGTGTTATCCCGCTACGCATCGATTCAAAATTAAAATCCTGCACTACGCCAATGATTGGCTTAGGCGGCCCGTAATTTGTGATACGCTTTCCTATAGGATTTTTAAGCCCTAACTTTTGCGCCATCGACTGGTTAATAATTACCGCTTGTGAGTCGGTTTTCATATCAGGGTTAAAATTACGACCGGCTATTAATTTCATCCCAAAGGTTTTGATATAGTCTTCATCAACATCCCAAAACTGTGCGCCGGTGCCGGCTTCCAGTTTTTCTTTTCCCTCGTTATGAAATTCGTTACCGTTACGCTTGGTGCCAGATACCGGCAAAAAATCGCTGATGGAAACACTTTTTACTGATGATAACTTCTGAAGCTCGCTTTTAAAAGTTTTAACCTGGCTATCTTCAAGGGTGTTTGTGCCCTGGATCATCAGTACCTGGTCTTTCTCAAACCCTACTTTTTTATTGAGGATATACTGCATCTGGCTATAAATAACCACTGTGCTAATGATAAGTATAATAGAGGTAGTAAACTGGAAAACAACCAGCCCATTCCGCAGGAACGAGCCTTTACTGCCGGTAGCCAGCTTACCCTTCAGCACATCAATAGGTTTAAAGCCCGATAGGTAAAATGCCGGGTAGATGCCCGCAACCAGGCCAACAATGCCTGCCGAAACCACCACAACCGGCAACAGCCACCATTGCTGCCATGGCATGGTTAATGATTTTGATGCCAATACATTAAAATACGGCAATAACAACGTAGCCAATATCAGCCCCAGCACAAATGAAAATAAGCTGTATAATAACGACTCTGTTAAAAACTGCTGAATGAGTCCGCTGCGTTGCGAACCTACTACTTTACGCAGGCCAACCTCTTTAGCCCTATTGGCCGATTTTGCTGTTGAAAGGTTAATAAAGTTGATGCAGGCTATCAATAATATAAACCCGGCCACCGCCCCAAACAGCCACACAAACCTAATATCCCCGTGCGACATACCATCATCTATTCCGTACGAATAAAGATTGATATCTTGGATGTTTTGCAACTCCATTTTAAATACACTCAGTATCTTTGAGGCATTTTTATCACCGTTCTTAAGCATATCTGGGATATAATAATTTTTGATTATCCCATTGGTCATCTTTTTGTTTAGGTTATTAATATTCACGCCCGGCTTTAGCAATACATAAGTGCTGTAATTATTAGCATCCCAGGTTTCCTGCTCGCCGTTCCAAAACTTTACACCGGCAAGCGTAAGTAAAAAATTGTATTGCAAATGTGTTGTTTTAGGAAAATCCTGCATCACTGCGCCAATTTTATACGGGCGGCTTTTATTATTATTAAGGTACATTACCTTGCCAACCGGGTTTTGACCGGGGAAATATTTATCTGCCTTGCTTTTAGATATCACCATGGTTTGCGGCTCGGTAAGCGCGTGTGCCAGGTCGCCATATACCATGGGCACTTTCAGGATCTCTAATAACGACTGATCGGCATAGGCAAAACCATCCTCGTGGGTATTTTCAACACCATCGGCATGTTTCAACTCGTTACTTCCCGCTCCCCAAAACAGGGAGTTAGGCATTAAACGACCCGCTTTTTCAATCTCTGGGTAATCGTTTTTAACAGTTTTGGCCATCACGGCGGGCCAGTCAACCCCTTTTCCATGCACGGTACCGTCATCATACGCGCTCACTATACGGTAAACCCTATTGGCATCCGGGTAGTTTTTATCAAAGCTAAGCTCATCGCGTATGTACAAAGCAATTAATAAACAGGCAGCAATACTAAAAGCAAAGCCGCCAATTTTAATGGCGGTATACATTTTTTGTTTGCGTAACTGCCTTATGGCAATCTTTAAATAATTTTTAACCATACCTGCGTTAATTAAAAAGTGTGTATTGCCTACGGCCCTCTTTATCTCTATATACTTCGGGTTTGGTGGTTGCAGCCTCGGCGCGTTATCCGTTGCTACCTCTTCTTCCGGTTTTATCTTTTTAAGGATCTGCTCAAAAAGCAAATAACTGTTTGCATCAGTGTTTGGCTGCTCATCCTGCCACCAATTAAAAATAAGCATCAACGAGGTTTTAAGCTCAGGATTTTCTATCAGCAAAAAATCAAGCTCACGCAACTCTTCTTCCGAAGCTTCCCCGGCCAGTTTTTTTGTCGCTAATTCCCAAACGTGGTCCTCTGCATTCATAAGTTGTTCAATAGGTTGGTTTCGATGTTAAATGAGCATAAACTACCAAGCTAATAGAATAAAACATGTGCCATTTATTTAACAATCAGTAAATCAACCAATTAAATCAAAAAATACAGACCAAGTGTTCGAATACGTACACGTTGTGCCCGCTTTTGTATCAACGCTATCCCGGTTGACCCGTCCGGAAATAGCTATACAGATTTGTGAGTAAATCCTGTAAATACTATACAAGGTATTCTGTTAGTCCTAAGATGAACTATACAGGTC
>NZ_JANTYS010000039.1 GCF_024808255.1 Mucilaginibacter dorajii | reverse complement strand
GTATTTTACAAGATGCCAACGCCTTTTTACAGCATTCACAACTCACTTCGTAATCTCCAACAAAAAATCGTACAAATTAACCTCCGTAGCCAACCCCAGTTTTTTACGCACGCGGTAACGGCTTATCTCGACCCCCTTCAAGGAGATATTCATCAGCTGGGCTATTTCTTTAGAAGTAAGGTTAAGCCGCAAATAGGCGCAAAGCTTCAGGTCGGTAGCACTCAGGGCCGGGTATTTAGCCTTCATTACGCTCAGGAAGTTATTATGAACCTTGTCAAAATAAATGGCGAAGCTATGCCAGTCGTTATCCTTTTTCTCTGAATCGGTTAACAGGCGAAAAACGCTGCGGAACTCGTGGGTAAGGTCGGGTTGTTTTAGTTTTTTGATAATGTTGGTCAGCTCATCCTTAATGTTCAGTAAAGTACGGCCGCGTTCTACCTGTTGCATGGTTATAGTGGCCAGCTCTTTGTTCTTGTAATTTAGCTCGGTTTCCAGGTTTTCATTTTTCAGGGCGATGATCTCCTTTTCGTTCCTGTCAAGTTCCAGGCTGTGCAGGTAACTTAAGCGGCGCTGTTCTTCCTCATGTTTTTGCTGGTGCAGTTCAAAGCGTTTTTGCTGCAGTTTGTATACGTAGTAAATAGCATAACAAGCTAATAGAAGATAAATTATATAAGCCCAAACCGTTTGATACCATGCCGGTTCAACAATAAAAGTATAGTTAACAGCAGGCGATGCATTCCCCATGTTATTGCGCACTTTTACCGAAAAAGTGTACTTACCATACGGCAGGTTGGTATAGTCCTTCTCCGTTTTTGCCGACCATTTAGACCACTCACTATCAAAGCCAATCAGCTTATAGCTAAACTCCTCGTTACTTTTTTGGGCGAACAAAGTAGATGAGTATTCAAAATGAAAAGAGTTCCAATGTTTAGAAACACTGCTTACCTGGCTTGGATTTTGCCCGACGTTGATGCGACCGTCTTTGACGAAATATCCTCCAAAGATCAGGCTGTCCTTTTCGGCAATGGCTTTTACCGATGTGAGTAACACATTCAGTTTAGTTTCAGATTTAACGTATTGCCGGTAATTTAAATGGAAAATACCATTGTTTGATCCTATGAAAATATTTTCCTGATCATACGGATATAAATTAGCTACCCCTTTAATAGTTTGCGAAGCCAGTTCAGGAAAATAGATCACCGTATAAGGTTTACCCGCTAATGGCTTGCTAAAATCCATTACACCAATACGCTGATCGCTTACAAACCAAATATTGCCGTATTTATCGGCAGTTAAATTTTCTACCGCCGAGGTCCCGAACACAGACTTGTAAAAGACAGATTCCTCAAATTTATTGGCGGCAGCGTTATATTCGTAAACGCCCTTTTCGGTGCCTACCAATACCCGGTTTTTAATAAACACTACATGATTGTTTAATACCGATGGGAGTCCGTCTTTATCGGTGTATTGCGTGTACCGTGCTATTTTGTTTCTATCGGCAGAAAGCTGGAATTTATAGACACCGCGATAGGGGTGACATGCCCAGATCACGTTATTATTATCCCTGGTTACTGTTGATAGTGATTCATAAATACCATCGATTTTAGTGTCGTTTTTGAATTCGTCGCCATTATGTTTTAATAATTGTAAACCGGTGTAAGTGCCTGCTATAACATCTGGCGATGATGGGATGGCCACAAACTTCCATGCGCCCTGCCCGGTTGCTATTGGATGGGCTTTATTGCCGGCAATTGTAAAAGCGCCTTCCTCGTGGCCCATCAAAAGGTGATTGTCAACCTGGGCAAGGCTCCAAACCTGTCCGCGGGTATTTTGTACTTCGGTAAACAGACCTTTATTGTTGCTCAGGTTGCTTTGCTGCGGGTTTAAATTGGTGCTGAACAAACCATTGGATGTACCTATATATAATTTGTTATCAAATACACTGATAGCGTTGCTTTTTACCTGGTTTTGTTTGCTGGCATAAATATGCTTAATGGCCGAACTATAATTGATAAAATCCAGCCCGTTCTCTAAACCCAGCCACAGATTATTGTCTTTATCCAGCAACAGGCTTAGTATATTATTACTCTGTAAACCGTCGGCATTTGAAAAGCGCTCAATTAGGTTTCCCTTGCCATCAATAATAAATAAACCCTGCGCTTTGGTGCCAATGGCATACCTGTTGTTGTTAATCTTTTTGGCACAGCTTACCTGGTCGTTACTTAAAAAGCCATCTATGGCCGTTGTTTTTTTGATGAGGGTACTACCACTAAGTAAAAAAAGGCCTTTTTTTAAGGTGGTAACCAATACGGTATCCTGGTGGTAGTCCATTACACCAGTAACATGCAGATCGGTTGTTGGGATCTGTGATTTGCAGATCTGCCACTCCGATCCCTGGAAATTCATCAAGCCTTCGTCTTTATCCTCTGCAAAAAGCCCACTCCCGGCGTCGGTGAGTAAACGCCAGCCTCCCGGGGCATCAAAGGTTTTGATCTCGTTGTTGTGGTATTCAAATACACACTCAATGGTGCGAAAAAAAACTTCGTTTTTGTATAATATAATAGCCCAGATTTCGGCAAATTGCCGGGCCTTTTGTGGCATCAGCTGTTTTATAGAGTGGAAACGCAAAACCCCGCTTGCATCCGGGAAAAAATAACCGATCTCATCCTGTCCACCCACATAGATCCTGCCTTGGGGGGCAATAGCCAGGGATTTTACAGCCGCTTTATTGGGTAAAGGGTAGCTTTTCCAGTAGCTGCCGTCAAAAGTAAGTAAGCCATCGTTATTAGCAAAATAAAGGATGCCGTTTTTATCCTGCTTAGCATCGTAGATTTCGCTGCCTGCATTAAAATCGGCATGGGTATAGTTTTTGATTGTTGGTATACCAATAGATGTTTGCGCGTTTACAGTGCAAAAAATAGTATTTAATAAAAAGAAGATCAAAGTAAAACTCTTCATCAATTGGTCTGTAAGCCGGGGCGGTTTATAGGGATGAAAATTAGATAAAGATTTTCAGATAACGAACTTTAACGTAGGATGTAGGGGAGTGGATACCTATAAATGTGCGTGCTTGTAGTAGTGATGTAGGGAGTTCTCTTAAAAAGCGGGTTTGCTTAAAGTATGCTCTTACAAATGAGATAATACAAATTAGTTGGAGGTACCTGGTATGGTAACTGCCCAAAATATGGCATTCCTAACCAGCAGCGTAAAGTTATCGTCATGAAAAAGTTCGGGAAAATGGCCCATGGCTATGTAGATGTTTTTGGCTTTGATGTGTTCGTTTGTCCAGATCACCGGATGATCGCCCATTTTGATGTTGATATCAGGTATGTAGGTGGCCTCATCAATACTGGCTAAAACATGCACGTTTGCCCGCGGGCTTCTATTGTAGGTATACCACTCATCTTTGGTGCTAAATGAGGTTGGCAAACCTTTTAGCGCCGGGTGGCTTTTATCTTCTACGGTAAGCAGGGCAGTTGTACCGCCATGAATGCAATCTTTAAATTCAATGTCACCCATAAAAGCCGAGTACCATTGCCACATGGGGTGGCCATCAAAAACACCTAATAACGTAGGGTGATGAAAACCCACCCAACCACCTTTGCCATGTTCCAGGTAGTCGGTAAAAGCCTCCTGCGCTTCTTTTCCCCAGGGATAGGGCGGGTAATCCAGTTGAATGAAGAGCTGGTATTGCTTAAGGAAATCTTTGGTGATGGGTTTAGTATCACTGATGTAATCAATAGTGAAATTACTATCGATAGCCAGCTTGTTGAGCCAAATGCGGGCGGCGCTGTCAAAGCGGGCATGGCCGCCGCCGGTTTCGGCAATGGCTATCGCCTTAAAGTGTGGTTTGGCTATTTGTGCCGATAGTTTATTAAGGTTCCAAAAGATGGCGAAAAATGTAAAAAATGATAAGGTTAAGGATTTCATATTTGGCGATGCGCTTGCTTATTGAGGCAATTATAGATCAAAACTTTTATCCGGAAACGGCAAATGCCCTATGGTAGTGGTGATGTAGGGCGATTTTAGCCATCGTTTATAATTGTTAATAATGATATTTGAAATGCAGATATAAGCCATCTGTTTAAACCTTTTACCACTCATGACTATACAAAAAGTAATATTCAAACTGTTGTTTATTATAGCATGGATGCTATTGCCGCTTGTTAATTACGCCCAGCAGGATACTTCAACTATTCATCTGCCTATGAAAAACGGTAAGATTACTTATGAGCAATCATACCCTACAAACAAAAGCAGGGATGAGGTTTTTAGCCTGGCGGAACAGTGGTTTGCCCAAACTTTCCCAGATGAGCCACAAAACCTTTACAGCGCCGATAAAAAAGGCGGACAGATTAAGGGCGTAGGTATGTTTAAGGTGATAACCAGCAGTACCGGTAACTATTACTGGCTAAAGTTTGATGTAACTATTTTGATTACCGATGGTGGCTACACTATTACAACCGGTAATTATTTTGAAAAACCGATAGAAAGAGGCATCAGTAACGAATATTCCAAGATCTCTTATCGCTGGTGGGATTACAGGCAGGGACATCCATGGTCGGTAGAAGATAAAGCATTATTTGCGGGGCTTAACCAAAGTACCTTGCAAATCATAGCTTCTTTAAAACAAATCATCAATCAATAAGTCACAAACCTATCCTCATGAAAAAAATATTATTATTGGTAGCTGCGCTTTTAGCAGCAGTTCACATCCAGGCCAATACCAAACATTTTAAAGTGCTGGCTTTGTATGAAAACGGCGGTCATCATATTGAATTTTCCAAACGGGCCAAAGTGTGGCTGGATAAACTGGCTGCTGATAACGGCTTTACGGTAGATTATATTCAAAACACCGATAAAATTGATGATGAGTTTTTAAGCCATTACCAGCTTTTTTTGCAACTGGATTATGCACCATATGCCTGGACGGATAAATCTGTGGCGGCTTTTCAGAAATATATTGACGAGGGTAGAGGTGGCTGGGTAGGTTTTCACCATGCTACACTTTTGGGCGAATTTGATGGCTTTCATGAATGGCAGTGGTTCTCCAACTTTATGGGCGGCATTAGCTGGAAGGCTTATATAGCAACTTTTGCCAAAGGACAGGTAAATGTGGAGGATAAGCAGCACCCGGTAATGAAGGATGTACCTGCTTCTTTCATTATTCAGCAGGAAGAGTGGTATACATACGATAAAAGTCCGCGGCCAAATGTGCATGTACTCGCCAGTGTTGACGAAAAAACTTACGAACCGCAAGGCGATGTAAAAATGGGTGATCACCCGGTGGTGTGGACTAACGAGCATGTTAAGGCCCGCAACGTTTATATTTTTATGGGGCACTCGCCAAACCTGCTGGATAATCCCGCCTGGGTTAAATTGGTAACTAACGCTATTTTTTGGGCGGCGGGTAATTAATAGATATTTAAAACGTGAACATGTTGAAGAAATTTTTAGCCACGGCAATAGCCGTTTTGTTATTTGCACAGACGTATGCCCAAACGCCTAAGTTCAAAGTATTAGTGCTTTATACTACCACGGTAGAATCGGACCATGTTGATTTTGCCAACGATGCCATCAAATGGTTTACAGATCTGGCTAAAAAAGATGGCTTTGCATTTGATACCACCACTAATTGGAAAAACGTAAACGACGAATATCTTAAGAAATACCAGCTGGTTGTTTGGCTTAATGATTTTCCGCAGAATGAATTGCAGCGGTCTGCCTTTGAAAAGTACATGAACAACGGCGGTGCCTGGTTAGGCTTTCACGTGGCAGGCTATAATGATAAGGATACCCATTGGCCTTGGTTTGTAAGTTTTTTGGGGAGTGCTGTTTTTTATAATAATAGCTGGCCGCCGTTACCTGCCAAATTGATTGTTGACGATGCCGGGCATCCTGTAACCAAAGGTATCCCAGTCCATTTTACATCGCCCATTAATGAATGGTACGGCTGGCTGCCCAACCCCAGGCTAAATAAAGACGTGAAAGTTTTGTTAACGCTCGATCCTGCAAACTACCCGCTGGGTAAAAAAGATATCATTCGTGAAGGTGATATCCCTGTGGTGTGGACAAATACCAAATACAAAATGCTGTACATCAACATGGGGCATGGTGATATGATATTTACCTCGACCGTGCAGAATAAATTGTTTGAGAATGCGGTGTTGTGGTTGGGCCTCAACCAATTCTCTATAAAAGCTACCCCTTACAGAAAATTTAAATAAAGTGAGTCACGACTGATATTTGGATAAAAATAGATCCCTGCTTCAGGTAAGTATAAACGGTTTTCGGGATTTGCAAGATTTGGGTAAGGGTTAGCCTTTGGAGATGGCAGGATGGGGCCCTTTCTTTGAAAAGGATTATTCGTATTTTATTTTTTGTTTTTTGTGCCCATGATAGCTTCGCCGTTTAGGTGAGGCTTTTTTTATTTTGTTTTTGATGCAACTTATTCTTAATTATTGTTGTCTTATTACCAAAATAGACTAAAATTATGAAAAAGCACTTACTATTACTTTTTGTGGCTTGCCAAAGCTGTGTTGCTTTCGCACAGAACTCCAAAACCCCATACATGACCAAATCTTTATCTGGTGCTGGTATTAAGGATGTATTTGTTAATACATCCGGCGGCAGCATCAGCGTGAGCGGCGACGCCAGCGAGCAGCCCCGTGTTGAAGTTTATATCCAGGGAAATAATGGGAACGGCGATATATCGAAAGAAGAAATTGAAAAACGCCTGCAAAATTATGAGCTGAGTGTAACCGTTAATGGTGGCGAAGTTCATGCCACGGCAAAAAATAAACATAATTTCTCAAACTGGAGAAACTCTTTAAGTATCGGTTTTAAAGTATATGTACCTAAACAGGTAAACACCAACCTGGAAACCAGCGGTGGCAGCATTCACCTGGATAACCTGAGCGGTAACGAAAAATTTGAAACCAGTGGTGGTAGTTTGCATGTAGATAAGTTAACAGGCACCATTAAAGGCGAAACCAGTGGCGGCAGCATTCATGTAAGCAATTCGGGCTCAAACATTAACCTGGAAACCAGTGGTGGCAGCATTGAGGCCAGTAACTGTAACGGCAGTATTCACCTGGAAACATCTGGCGGTTCATTACGTCTTACCGATTTAAAAGGCACCATTAATGCAAATACCAGTGGTGGTAGCATCACTGCCAGCAACATAGCAGGTGAGTTTAAAACAGGCACAAGTGGTGGTAGCATTAACCTTACCCAATTGGCTTGTGCGCTTGATGCCTCAACCAGCGGCGGTAGCTTTCATGCACAATTTAACAGTGTAGGTAAATATGTAAAAGTTGATGTGAGTGGTAACGTTAACATCTCGTTGCCAGGCAAACAAGGCTTAAATCTTGATCTGCGTGGTGATAGGGTAGAAGCTAATTTTGCATCGAATTTTAGCGGTACCAAAGAAAGGGAAAAAATAGATGGCAAATTAAATGGCGGTGGCCCGACTGTAGAAGTGAGAGGCAACCGCATCAATCTTGATTTGAACTAACCGGTACTGTAAGATATTGATTTAAAGGGCTTGTTGTATTACAACAGGCCCTTTATGGTTTTCAAGTTACTCAATGGCTTTTAGCTTTAAGCCTTCAGCTTTCGGTATAGCTATTTCAGGACGTGTCATTCAGCTTTGACACTGTATCGTAACCGTACACCCATTGTTACGCTTGCGTACAGTTGTAAATCAATGGTTTATTTAATTTGTTGATTATTAATGTTTTATATAATTGGTATGTATTTTAAACGTAGTAAAGCGTAATTACATCACAATGCTTAAAAACTACATTAAAACTGCCTGGCGTAGTTTAAAACGTAACAGGATATTTTCATTTATCAATGTATTTGGCCTATCGGTAGGGCTGGCTTGCTGTATGCTGATAACGGCATACGTTTACAGCGAGTTAAGTTATGACAGATACGCTGCACAGGCAGATCAGATCTATCGGGTTGGCTTACGTACCATCGAAAATAACGGTACAATAGAGTATCCTATGGTTGATGTGGCTGTTGCCAAAGGGATGAAAGATCAATACCCCGAAATTAACCAGGTAACAAGAATTGGCCGCCGCGGACCTGTTTTTGTTAAATACAATGACAAACAGTTTAAAGAAGAGCATCTACAACTGGTAGATGCCAACTTTTTACAAATGTTTTCGATCCCCTTGATTGACGGCGATATCAAAACCTGCCTGAACGAGCCGCGAACCATGGTAATAACCAGCGCGTTTGCAAAAAAATATTTCGGTACTGAATCAGTAATCGGTAAATCACTCCTTGTTGGGCACGATCCTTATAAGGTTACGGGTGTAATTGATAAGGTGCCGGATAATTCGCATTTCCATGGCGACGCGTTTTTAAACCTTGCGCCTTTTGTTGATAACCGCTCACAAACCTGGAGCAACCTCGGATATTTTACCTATATAAAACTTAACTCCGGTGCCAGCGCTAAAAAGCTGGAGGCCTCATTTCCAGATTTGGTTCGCAAATTTGTAGTTCCCGAAATAGCACATGATATGGGTGTAAGCATGGCCGAGGCCGGTAAATCCGTAAATACCTTTATGTTTTTTTTACAGCCTTTAACAGCTATACACCTGCACTCCAATACCAAATATGAGGTAGAACCAAATGGCGATATTCATTATGTATACATATTTACTGCGCTGGCTATATTTATATTGATGCTGGCCTGTATCAACTTCACCAACTTATCTATAGCGAGTTCTGCCAAACGATCAAAGGAAGTAGGCATTCGCAAAGTGTTAGGTTCAGAAAAAAGCGGATTGATCTCGCAGTTCCTGACCGAATCCGTACTGCTTACTTCGGGTGCGATGGTGCTGGCCTTAATGCTTGTTTATTTATTGTTGCCTTTATTTAATGGCCTTTCACTTAAACATATTGAGTTTAGTTCCTTCCTTAACTACAAGGCTTTGGCTGTTGAATTTTTACTGGCATTTGTTGTAGGTATTATCGCGGGTATTTACCCTGCGTTTGTGCTTTCGGGATTCAATATCATCAGTGTGTTGAAAGGGGGTGGGGGAAGCAATAAACCCGCAACTACCAATTACTTGCGCAGCGGACTTATCATATTCCAGTTCTTTGTATCTACGCTACTCATCATTGCAACTTTTGTGGTGTACCAGCAATTACATTACATGCAAAACAAAAAGTTAGGGTACGATAAAGACCAGGTTTTGGTGCTTAATGACACTTATACACTGGGTACTAATATCGACGCCTTCAGGCAGCAGCTGTTGCGCAATCCGCAAATAACAAATGCCACCATATCAAGCAGTGTACCAGGCAATATCAGCGGTGTGGATGGTACCGAAATTGCAGCCAAAGAATTTGATAAAAACGGTAATCACGCGGGCATTCATACTAATATATATCACGTTGATGATACATACCTGCCTACTCTTGGTGTAAAAGTTTTAAAGGGCCGAAACTTTTATCCTTCATTCCCTGGCGATTCTATGTCTGTAGTTGTAAATGAAGCCCTGGTTAGGGACCTGGGCTGGGGCGATGCCGATCCGATAGGCAAAACCATAGTGCGGTCGGCCAAATCGAAATATACCGTAGTAGGCGTGATGCAGGATTTTCATTACGCATCCACCAAGCAAAAGATAGCGCCATTGATGTTGCTATCTGGTCACAGTACCAATAATATTTTGCTGAAGGTAAAAACCTCCAATATAAAAGCGCTGTTGGCAGATATCAAATCACAGTATGATGATTTTAAAACCGATGCGCCATTCAGCTACTCATTTCTTGACGAGCAATTTGCATCGTTATATGCCGCTGAACAACAAACCGGCAAAATATTTACTGTGTTTTCTGTAGTAGCCTTAATCATAGCTTGTTTAGGCTTATTTGGCCTTGCAGCTTATATGATCAGGTTAAGGATCAAAGAGATCGGTATCCGTAAAGTATTGGGCGCTTCAACCGGTAGTATAACTACTATGTTATCACAGGAATTTTTAAAGCTGATAGTAATTGCATCATTAATTGCCTTCCCGGTGGCCTGGTACGCCATGAATAAGTGGCTACAGGATTTTGCCTACAGGATAAGCATTCAATGGTGGGTATTTTTAGTTGCCGGAGCGATTGCTCTATTGGTGGCAGCAATAACCATCAGTTTTCAATCGGTTAAAGCAGCATTAGCTAACCCGGTGAAAAGTTTAAGGAACGAGTAGTTGGTTCATTGGTTCACTCGTTTATAAGTTCATTGGTGAATAGTTTGACAACCTTGCAAAAGGGGCTGACTTTATTTTGGGGGGATTTAGAGTTTAGCTTTTAGAGTTTATTTTTTTAGGATTTAGAATTTTAAAATACTGTTATGATCAGGAATTATTTACGGAGTGCTTTGCGGAATATTACCCGGCACAAATTTATTTCATTCATCAACATATTTGGGTTAACCATTGGCTTAACCTGCTGCCTGCTTATTGTGGTATATGTGGTTAATGAGTTAAGCTACGATAAGTTTAACGCCAATGCAGATGATATTTATCGGGTAACACGTAGTTTTAATACTGCAGATGGGATAGATAATTTACACCTGGGCGCTGTAGCACCACCTTTTGGGCCGTTGTTAAAAAACGAGTTCCCGGATATTAAAAAGGTTACCCGTATTTTGTCAAATGGCGATGTGGTGATCCGTTATAAAGATAAGCTGTTTAACGAAAAGGGTTCCTATTTTGCCGACGAAAACCTCTTCGACCTTTTTAGTGTGAAAACCATTCAAGGTGACCCCAAGACCGCCCTGGCCGAGCCTTTTAGCGTTATGCTTACCCCAGAGATGGCCCGCAAATATTTTGGTAACGAAGATCCGATGAATAAAGAGTTTAGGTTTGATAACCAATATAACTTTAAAGTTACTGGTATTTTTGAACCCTTCCCGGCCAATGCGCAGCTGCACCCACAATTGCTTTTATCTTTTAACACCTTAAATGATAGCGCTATTTACGGCAAAAAGGGCCTTGAAACCAACTGGGGCAACAATTCGTTTTTTACCTATCTTTTGTTTCCTAAAGGTTATAATGTTGATCATGTTGCGGCGCAATTCCCTGCGTTTTTGGATAAGTACGTTCATTTCCCAGGTCAGCCTGCCAACTTCAGGGAATCGAAATTTAGTAAACTGCATTTTCAAAAGTTGTTAGATATTCACCTAAACTCACACCTTGATGATGAGTTGGAGCAAAACGGCGATATCAAAAGGGTTTACATATTTTCGGCAATTGCTTTATTTATATTGCTGATTGCCTGTATCAACTATATGAACCTGTCTACAGCCAGGTCAACCCTAAGGGCCAAGGAAATCGGCATCCGCAAGGTAATTGGAGCACAGCAAAAAGAGATCATCACCCAGTTTTTAAGCGAATCGGTGCTCATCACGGCGTTTTCGTTGATATTGGCTTTGGGCATCACATGGCTCATCATGCCATTGATTAATAAATTCTCGGGGTTGCAATTATCATTCAATAGTTTATACCAACCTCAAATCATCCTTGTTATTATTGCGATGCCGTTTGTTATAGGCATCATTAGCGGCATTTACCCGGCAATTTTCATGTCGTCATTTAAACCTATCAAAGTTTTAAAAGGAATCCTTAAAGTGGGTTCGGGTAATATCTCGTTCCGTAAGGTATTGGTTGTATTGCAGTTTTCCATCTCTATAATCCTTATTGTAGCCACTACCATTGTTTTCCAGCAATTGCGTTATATGCAGCAAAAGTCGCTTGGTTTTAGTAAAGATCACCTGCTAACCATGGGCAATGCCTTTAACCCAAGCCAATTTGATGCCTTTAGAAACGAGGTAATGCGGGATGGCAATATAAAAGATGTAGGCCGCTCGTCACGGATCCCATCTGGCCGTTTATTGGACGATCAGGGTATACAGGTGATGCAGGGTGGCGCTTTACAGCCAGTTAAGGCCGCCGTCAAATATATCAATACCGATTATAGCTTTATACCAACTTACGGGATGAAAATGGCTGCCGGGCGCAATTTTTCAAAAGATTTTGGTACCGATACCAACAACTACGTGATCAATGTAGCAGCATCAAAAGTATTGGGTTGGAAGACGCCGGAAAGCGCCATTGGCAAGGAGATAAGCTACGGCGGCACTAATGGAAAGGTGATAGGGGTGGTTAATGATTTTCATTTCGAATCGTTGCACCAAAACATTATCCCACTGTTAATGCGCATGCCTTCATTTGCCAATAGTAATTATGGTCGGATGTCTGTTAAAATTGACGGTAATCACGTACAGTCGGCCATCAGCACCCTTGAACAGGCGTGGAAAAAATATCAGCCCGAAAGGCCATTTGAATATACCTTTTTGGATGAGAAATTTCAGCAGCTTTACGATAGTGAGCAGCAACAAGGTACGCTGTTCACCATATTTTCCTTCATCGCCATATTTATTGCTTGCTTAGGTTTATTTGGGCTGTCGGCATTTACCATTTCGCAAAGGGTTAAGGAGATAGGGGTACGCAAGGTATTGGGTGCCAGTATCCCGCAAATAGTAACCGAACTATCTAAAGACTTTTTGAAACTGGTATTCATCGCGTCAATAATCGCGTTGCCCATAGCCTGGTACTCCATGAACAAGTGGCTGCTTGATTTTGCCTTTCGCATTAACATTCAATGGTGGGTGTTTGTTATGGCGGGCATTATTGCCGTATTGATCGCTTTTGTAACCATCAGCTTTCAATCTATCAAAGCAGCGAGTGCAAACCCGGTGAAAAGCCTACGGTCGGAATAGTCATTAGGTCATTTGCTTCGCGTCATTAGGTCATTGAATTTTCAAAAATGACTTAATGACCAAATGACTCAATGACAAGGCGCAAACGAACCATTAAACTAATGAACTAACCATGATTAAAAACTATTTTAAAATAGCCTTACGTAACTTTTGGCGGCATAAGTTTTTTACGTTTATTAACGTTATCGGGCTGTCTATCGGTATCAGTTCGGCATTGGTTATTTATTTGATCGTTCATTTTGATTTTACTTTTGATAAATCCGTTCAGGATAGCGACAGGATTTACCGTGTGGTATCCAATTACACCTACGCCGGTCAACCTGCCTATAACAGGGGTGTTTGCGGACCATTGCCAGAAGCTGTGCGTACACAGGTAAGCGGTATAGAATTGACTGCACCGTTCTTCGCTTTATATCAGCCCAATGTATTTATACCCGGCAAATCGGGCGTTTCGGTTAAATTTAAATTACAGGATAATGTTGTTTTGGCTGATGAACGTTATTTTGAGCTATTTAGCTATAATTGGCTGGCCGGTAAAGCTAAAACGGCCTTTAACGGCCCTAACCAGGTAGTACTTACAACAGAGCAGGCTGAAAAGTACTTTCCGAAGCTATCTTATAACCAAATGATGGGTAAGGTTATTACCTATGATACCCTAAATACTGTTGTCACCGGCATCGTTGAGCCATTAAAAGGCAACAGCGACTTTAAATCCCAAACTTTTATATCTTATTCATCGGCGGTTAATAATAAAGCTTTACAAAACGAATTAAGGCCCGAACATTGGGGAGGCACAACTCCTGCGTCGCAGCTCTTTATTAAACTATCGCCTAAAACTTCCGTAGCGCAGATCACCAAACAACTCAATGAAATTTTAAAGAAACATAACCCGCCAACCGCGTCAAACAAAGGCAATACCAGGAGTTTTGCCTTACAACCATTTAGCGATGTTCATTTTAACGAGTTATATGGTACGTTTTATGGCGGGCGAACGGCTAATAAAACGACACTTTATGGTTTACTGATCATCGCTTTGTTTTTATTGCTGCTGGGCTGTATCAACTTTGTTAACCTGACCACAGCGCAGGCCGCGCAAAGGGCAAAAGAAATTGGCATCCGTAAAACTATGGGAAGCAGCCGGGTACAATTGATCTTTCAGTTTTTAAGCGAAACATTTTTTATCACATTTATCGCTGTAGTAATATCGGTTGTGATAGCCCCGGTGATCCTTAACCTGTTTAAAGATTTTATCCCCGAAGGCATCAGGTTAGATCTTTTTAACCAGCCCGATATCATCGCGTTTCTTTTGGTATTAACACTCGTGGTAAGCCTTTTGTCGGGCTTTTATCCTGCGGCTTTATTGTCCGGATATAAACCTGTGCTGGTACTTAAAAACCAGGCTTCATCAAATAGCAGCAAAACCCGTAATGCCTGGCTGCGTAAATCATTAACAGTTACCCAGTTTGTAATAGCCCAGTTTTTTATCATGGCCACAGTATTGGTAAGCAAGCAAATTTACTACGTGCTGCATAAAGATCTGGGCCTTAAAAAAGATGCTATTTTGATCATCAATTCGCCATGGAAAAACCGTACCGAAAGCCTTAACCAGGTATTTTTAAATAAGCTAAACGCGTTGCCACAGGTGCAATTGGTGAGTTTGGGTAAAGACGCGCCATCGTCAGATAATGGCAATTCTACGGAGGCTACTTACCGCGATGGTAAAAAGGAAATTAAGATGGAGCTGAACGAAAAGTATGGCGATCAGAACTACATTAAAGTATATGGCATCAAATTACTAACAGGTCGCGATTTACAACCGGAGGATGTTGGTAGGGCATTTTTAATAAACGAGACTTATGCCCATGCCATTGGCTTTAAAAAGCCGAATGACGCGGTAGGTAAATATGTTGATAATTTTAACGGAGATACCAAAATGCAGATCATTGGCGTTGTACACGATTTTCACGCCGAATCATTACATGCTCCATTTAAACCTATAGCCATTTTAACCGAAGTTAACCAATACAATAACGGAACGTTTCACATTGCGCTAAAACCTCAAACAGTAGGTGGCGACGACTGGAAAAAGGCTATCTCGGCAATGGAAACATCGTGGAAAGAAATTTATCCCGAAGACGACTTTGAATACCACTTTTTTGATGAAAATATAGCTAAGTTTTATGATGCTGAGCAGCATACTTCAACCCTGCTAAGCTGGGCAACCGGTTTATCAATATTTATCAGTTGTCTTGGTTTATTAGGCCTGGCAATTTATAATACCAACCAGCGTACCAAAGAAATTGGTGTGCGTAAAGTACTTGGGGCATCGGTGGCGCAGATTGTACAGTTGCTATCAACAGAATTGGTGTTATTGATTGCACTCGCATTTATATTGGTAACACCATTGGCCTGGTATGCTATGAACAAATGGATGCAAAGCTTTGCCGACCGTACCACCATCAGCTGGTGGATCTTTATACTGAGCGGCGGCGGCATGCTGCTAACAGCTTTAATTACATCAAGCTTCCAAACGGTACGCGCAGCTATGGCAAATCCGACAAAGAGCCTTAGAAGCGAATGATTTTAGTCATTGGTCATTCGCTTCGCTGTCATTGGTCATTAGGATTTGCTCTTTAGAGTTTAGAGCTTATTTTTAGAATTAGCATTTAGGATTTAGATATTAGAATTTATAAATCATGATTAAAAATTACTTCAAGATTGCGTTTCGCAATTTCGGGCGGCACAAGCTGTTCACCATGATCAATATTGTAGGTTTATCAATCGGTATCAGCGCCGCGTTGGTAATTTATGTTATTGTCAATTTTGATTTTACGTTTGATAAAAACCACCGTGATAGTGAGAAGATCTATCGTGTAGTTACCGAGTATTCATTCTCTGGCAATGTGGGTTACAATGGCGGCGTTACCGGCCCGTTGGCTGCAGCTGTAAAGGCCGAAGTTACGGGTGTTAAAGATGTTGTACCGTTTTTTACTACAGGTGGCATGAATGTGTTTATAGCCAACAAAACCGATGTACCCACCCGGTTTAAAGACCAGGATAACCTGGTTTTGGCCGACGGACGGTATTTTAAACTGTTTGATTACAATTGGCTGGCCGGATCGGCAAAAACGGCCCTGAACGAGCCTTACCAGGTGGTTTTAACATCCGATCAGGCTAAAATATATTTTCCTAAGCTATTGTACAACCAGATGCTGGGCAAAACGGTTACCTACGATACCATCAAAACCACGGTGACCGGCATTGTGCAAACCCCGGTTGAAAATACGGACTTTAATTTTCACGATTTTATATCCTACAGCACAGCGTTAAACAACCCCGCTTTAAAAGATAATTTGCAGCTAACCGAGTGGGGGAGTACAACATCGGCTTCGGTATTATTTGTTAAGCTGGCAGATAACGCTTCACCTATCAATGTTGAAAAGCAGTTGAATGTTTTATTGAAGAAGCATAATCCGCCAAAAAAGGAAGATGCCGGCAATACCCAGGTATTCCATTTACAGCCATTAAATGATCTGCATTTTAATAAAGATTACAACAATTTTGATGGAGGCCATACCGCAAGTAAAACAACATTATATGGTTTGTTGGTTATAGCCACCTTTTTGTTGATGTTGGGCTGTATCAACTTTGTAAACCTCACCACAGCACAAGCCTCTCAGCGGGCCAAAGAAATTGGCATCCGTAAAACTATGGGCAGTACCCGCAAGCAACTTATGATCCAGTTTTTGAGCGAAACATTCCTGGTTACGCTGTTTGCTGTTATCATTGCCATTTTGGCTGCACCATCTATCCTAAAGTTATTTGCCGATTTTACGCCCAAAGGTATTTCGGTTGATTATCTGCACCACTTAAATATTTTGGTGTTTATGCTTGCACTTATCCTGGTGGTTAGTGTTTTATCCGGTTTTTACCCTGCGCTTGTTTTATCTGGCTATAAACCTGTTGATGTATTTAAAAACCAGGCCAACGCCGGCACCAGCAAAACCCGTAACTCGTTTTTGCGTAAATCATTAACTACTGTTCAGTTCATTATTGCGCAGTTTTTTATCATGGCTACCTTATTGGTAAGCAAGCAAATTTATTACGCTTTACATAAGGACCTTGGATTTAAAAAGGAAGCTATTATTAATGTCAGCATCCCTTATAAAAACATGAATGAAGGGACTAAGCAGGTTTTTAAAAACCGGTTAGCAACCATTCCGCAAATTGAAATGATGAGTATTGGGGGCGCGCCGCCATCATCGGGTAATACCAACAGCACCGAAGCCACTTATAAGGATGGTAAAAAAGAAATTAAAACCGATGTACAACAAAAGTTTGGCGATGACAACTACCTAAGGGTTTACAACATTAAACTGCTGGCAGGCCGTAACATTACCAGGGCAGATTCAACCAAAGCGCTGCTCATCAATAATAGTTACGCTAAAGTACTTGGTTTTAAAAACCCATCGGACGCGATAGGAAAAGTATTGGACTACAACGACAATAAAAAAATGGAGATAGTAGGCGTTGTAGCCGATTTTTATCAAAAATCTTTACATGATGCCATAAAGCCCTTGGCTGTATTGATGACAAAAAATAAATTCAATAACCGCACTTTCCACATTGCCTTGAAACCGCAAACTGCCGGCGGCGGCGACTGGAAAAAAGCCATTGCCAGCATGCAAAAGGTTTGGAAGGACCTGTATCCCGACGACGATTTTGATTACAGCTTTTATGATAAAAACATCGAAAAGTTTTATGATGCAGAACAACATACCTCAACTTTACTTACCTGGGCTACGGGATTATCTGTTTTCATCAGTTGCCTGGGGCTTTTAGGTTTAGCCATGTATACCACCAACTTGCGCACCAAGGAGATTGGTGTACGTAAAGTATTAGGGGCCTCAATTGCCCAAATAGTTACCCTGCTCTCTACCGAATTGATCTTGTTGATAGCATTGGCATTTGTGATAGTTACCCCATTAGCCTGGTACGCTATGAACAAATGGATGGAAAGCTTTGCCGACCGAACAACCATCAGCTGGTGGATCTTTGTGCTAAGCGGTGCGGGCATGTTACTGGCTGCCTTGTTTACCTTAAGTTTTCAAACGGTAAAAGCGGCGGTTGCCAACCCGGTGAAAAGTTTACGGAGCGAATGATTTGTTCATTAGTTCACTTGTTCATCAGTTCATTGGTTAGGGCGCAGAGACGTTCATTAGTGACTTTCAAATAGGATTTAGAAATTAGCATTTAGAGTTTAACCGTAATGATAAGAAACTATATAAAGATCGCTTTTCGTAATTTACAGCGTAACAGGTTGTATTCGTTTATTAATATAGCTGGTCTTACAATTGGCATGGCTGCTTGTTTATTGGTTGCTACCGTGGTGATTGACGACCTTTCATATGATAAGCAATGGAAAAATGCAGCCAACATCTACCGGATAATTACCATAGATAACAGCAATAAAAATGCTGTTGATAAATCGTCGTCAAGTTTTACTGGGTTGGGGCCAAGTCTTAAAGCCAATTTTCCGCAGGTGAGTAGTTATTGCAGGATGAACAGCCATGAGAGCCGTTTTAAACTGGGAGCTGATAAAGATGGTATTAAAATTACAGGATTATTTGCCGAACAAAGTGTTTGGGATATGCTCGATTTTACCGTTGTGCTTGGTAATCCTAAAACCCATGTGGCCGGATATAAGAACCTGGTGATCACCGAAAAAATAAGCAACCAATACTTCGGCAATGCAGATCCAATTGGTAAAACAATTTATGATATTCCTGAATATGGCAAACCAGCTGCTTATATTATAACAGGTGTAATAAAAGATATACCCTCAAATACCAACCTTAGGGCAGATATGTTGGTGTTAGATGACCATAATGCTGAATATAATCAACTCAATAAAGGCGAGTTTGGCTCTTTCACCCAGCAATACATTATGTTGAAACCCGGCACCTCTGTAGCCGCGTTTACCAATAATGTAAATAACTGGTATAAGCAATTTATACAGGGTAAAAAAGCCGGTTTTACCTATGAGTTTCAGCCAATAACCGACGTTTACTTAAAATCAGACTTTGCCGCTTATCAACGTGTACAAGGCAAAATGAGTAATGTTTACATTTTTGGAGGTGTTGCTATTTTATTGCTGCTGATTGCCTGTATCAATTTTATTAACCTTACCACGGCAAGGGCCTTGAAACGGATTGCCGAGGTTGGCATCCGTAAAGTATTAGGAGCCGGCAAAGCCGACCTGGTAGCCCAATTCCTTTTTGAATCCATAATGTTTTTCTTTATAGCCTTTGCATTTGGCATATTCATTTATAGTGTACTGTTAAAGCCTTTAGAGAGTTATTTAGGTTACACGCTAACGCTCACCCTGGCTAATAATATAACTATGTTTTCGGCTATTTGTGGCGTGGTTTTATTGATTAGCTTATTGGTTGGTTTATATCCTGCTTTGCTGCTATCAGGCAGGTTACCGGTATCATCGCTAAAGGGCAGCACAGGTACACAATCTGGTAGTGGCGTACTGCGTAAAGTATTAGTAGTTATGCAGTTTAGCATATCGGTAGCGGTACTGATATGTACCATAGTTGTTCAAAAACAACTTAGTTTTATAAATAATAAAGATTTAGGTTACGATAAAAATAACCTGCTTCGTATTGATGAAACAAGCTGGGGAACAAAAGGCGATGCTTTTAAACAGGAAGTTTTAAAAATAACGGGTGTGCAAAATGCCAGCATTAGTACCTGGTACCCATCAGGCGGCGGGGGCTCCATGTCTACGATGGTTGATGATCCGCATCAAAAGAACAGCAAGCTTAAGATTACCTATATAAAAGCGGACCTTGACCTTGCTGCAACTCTAAAACTCCAACTCCAAAAAGGCCGGTTTTTAAGCAGCAAATTTGGAAGCGATGCTATTAATGCCGATTCATTAATGGAGAAGGATATGGCCAAGCTGGAAGAAGCACAAAAAGTTCAGCCGGTATTGGTTACTGCCTACACCGCAAACGCGCTTGATATCAAGGAACTGAACAAAAAACTAATAAGCGGGAGTGGTTTACCTGTTGGAATTATTAAAGATTTCAATAACGAATCGCTCAAAATTGCCATGTCGCCCACTTTTATTATGGCGGGTACAAAATTAAATTACGGTAGCATGCTGGTAAGGGTAAGTCCGGGAACCGAAAAGCAAATATTAACCCAGATCAATGAATTGTGGAAACGATTTTTCCCCGACAAAGTATTTGAATATGGTTGGGTAAATGATCTTTTACAGAATCAATATAAAACCGAGCTAAAATTACAGCAATTGTTTACCCTGTTTAGTTTTCTGATCGCTTTCCTGGCATGTATCGGCTTGTTGGGACTGGCTACATTTACTGCCGAGCAACGAATCAAAGAAATTGGTATTCGCAAAGTATTAGGAGCGTCGGTAACCTCAATAACCACCTTGTTAACGTCCGACTTTGTTAAACTGGTGCTGATTGCCATAGTTGTGGCGTCGCCGCTTGCATGGCTGGGTATGAATAAATGGCTGCAAACCTATGCTTACCGCATTAAACCCGATATAAGTTTTGTGCTGATTGCCGGATTAATAGCATTGGTAACAGCGCTGGTAGCTGTAAGTTATCAAACAATAAAAGCTGCCATCGCTAATCCGGCAAAAAGCCTGAGAAGCGAATAGCTCTTTTCATTAAAACAATCCTGAAGCCCTCATCTGTCAAAAGATCGGGACTTTTTTTGCGCTACTTAAGCATAAGTAACAAATTTATATAAAGTGTTAAATGCTTTGCTTTTAACGTTTAAGCTTCGTATTTTGGAGTTTAAACAAAACCTATGTCAAACATCAACCTAAAACTTGCCTTAAGGAATATTTTACGTAATAAATTGTACACCACAATTAACCTGGTGGGTTTAGGTATAGCAAGCGCCTTTTGTATCCTGGTTTATCTTTACCTTAAAAATGAACAATCTTTTGATAAGTTTCATCACGAAGTTGGCCAGTTGTATAGGGTGGAGGAGTCTGATATATTTTCGAAACCAGGTGACGAAAAAAGCGATAAAAGCTTTTTTTCTTTTTTGACAAAAAAAGAAGATCAAAAAAATATAGCCAATACACCACCGGTACTGGGCATAGACCTGAAAAGAAATTTTCCCGAAATTGAGAATGCAGTGCGCTTTGATGGTTTTTATAAACCGGTTGTTAAAGTGGGTAACCAAAATTTCCAGGAAAATTATAATATTGTTTGTGCCGATGCCGATTTTTTTAAGGTTTTTAACTTCCCGCTTATCAAAGGCGATGCTGCAACGGTGTTATCGGGCCATAACCAGGTAGTAATAAGTGAGCGGCTGGCCAAAAAGTATTTTGGCGATGCCGATCCGATTGGGAAAACGGTACAGCTGCCCGGTGATACCAAACCTATCCTGTTAACTGTTAATGGATTGATGAAAGATTTTCCGGAAAACTCCAGCATGCAGTTTGATATGATCTTCCCGGTTGAATCAAGGGAAGATTACCAGGAAAAAATTAAAAACGGGGTTAACTCCTTTAGCGAAATACTTATCATCAAAATAAAAAACGGAACTGATGTAAACCGTTTTCAGCAAAAACTGGATGTGTTTGCCAAAACCTATTTTAAATCACTAAGTGATTGGCTGGTGAAGCTTGATCCAAAAAATAAGGCTGCCGATACCCACATCTATTTAAGGCGCTTTGCCGATGCGCATTATAGCGAAGGCGGTGCCTGGGGGCATTATACCAACCTAAAAAATATTTATCAGCTGATAGGTTTGGCTGCCATTATTTTGGTGATAGCCTGCTTTAACTACGTATTACTTACGCTTACAAATGCTATATCAAGGTCGTAGGATGTAGGCGTGCGTAAAACTATAGGTGCGGGCCGCATCCAAATCATATTACAATATTATACCGAAACGCAGTTGCTGGCTTGTATGTCGGTAATGGTGGGCTTTATATTGGCAATTTGCATTATGCCGTTTTTTAGCACACTAACCGGTGCTAATATCCACTTAACCGGTTTTTCATTTATTGATATGGTTGTTTTGTTGGTTATCCTGGCTGTTTTATTGGGTGTTTTTGCCGGTATTTACCCGGCTTATGCCATGTCGGGCTTAAAACCATTAAATATTATGCGTGGTTTTTCGGCTTACCGCATCAATCCGGTATTGTCAAAAAGCCTCATCATTGTGCAATTTGCAGTTTGTGTTATTTTGGTGATCTCATCGCTGGTGATCAATAAGCAAATGCGTTTCATCAACCAAACCGAAATGGGCTTTGATAAAGACCAGGTTGTATTGCTCCAAAACCCTTATGCTTTTTCGGATAAACAAAATTCCAGCCGTCTTAAAGATGCCATTTATCATTACGCCGAAACCAACCCGGCCTTGGATGGTGCTACGGCAACGTCGTTTTCGTTTAACGCAGCAAGCACCAATGCACACACCTTTAACGACAAAAGGGTGCCAGTTGATTTTTTGAATATTGATTATGAATACTTTAAATTCAACAGGATACCGATTGTAAAAGGCCGCGATTTTTCGCGCGATATTGCCAGCGACAGTGCTTCTATGGTACTTACCGAGGCTCAGAAAGCCCCTGTTGGTACCAAAATAAGGCATAACGTAATTGTAAATCAAACACTTTACAATATGCTTGGTAAGCCTGCGCTTGATGAATATAATACCACCATTGGCGGCATCATTATAGGTGTTTGCAAAGATTACCACAACCGCGACCTTACCCAGGCTATACCGCCGGCGTACCATACTATCAATCGGGGGCCGCTGGAGTTTTTCCTGGTTCGGATTAAAGCCAAACAAAGCATAGCCGCCCAAATGGAAAAACTGAAAAGAGAATGGAACAAGCAAACCAATAACCTGCCGCTTAATTACTCGTTTATGGACGAGGACGTAGCCAAAAGTTATGATGCCTATTTACGTTGGATGGCCACCATAACTGTGTCGTGCGTAATTGCTATCATATTAGCTTGCCTGGGGCTGTTTGGCCTATCAGGGTTAACAACGCTTAACCGCACTAAAGAGATAGGCATCCGTAAGGTGTTGGGCGCATCACTTACCAATCTCTTCCTGTTGCTTAACCAAAGTACTATTTACCTTGCTTTGGGGGCGTTTGTAGTTGCGGCACCGCTGGCCTGGTACCTGGTTAACCAGTGGCTGCAAAATTTTGCCTACCGCATACAGCCAGATTGGTTCCTGTTTATCACCGCCGGGTTTATTGCCATAGTTACCGCATTATTAGCCGTTAGTTACCATACACTTAAAGCAGCTAAGGCAAACCCTGTTAAGAGCTTGAGGAACGAGTAGTTAGTCATCGGTCATTTGCTTTGCGTCATTAGTCATTGAGTTAGTGGGTATAGGCAGGTGCTTTATCCTTGTTTTTTTATCTATCAATCTTTAGTCTATTTAACGCTTTTTAACTTCTCATATAAAGGTTTTTAACTATCATCGTGTAAATAAAAGCAGCATGATAAAAAATTACTTTAAAATAGCCTGGCGTAACCTTTATAAACATAAGTTTTATACACTGATTAATGTGTTTGGGTTATCACTGGGGATGGCCTGTAGCATTATTTTGTTCCAGTTTATCAGTTACCACTTAAGTTTTGATACTTACCATCATAATGCCAAATCGCTGTACAAGGTTGTTGAGCAAATGCATCTTGACGATGGTACTACGCTTTATGAAAAAGGCGCGCCAATGGTATTGGCCCGCGCCATTAAAGCCGAATTGCCACAGATAACCGATGCGGGAATATTGGTTCAAAAGCGCTCGTTCACCATTGCTGTTCCGCAGAATGCGGGAGCAGAGAAAAAGCTTTTTTACGAAAAAGAAAATGTGGGCTTTGCAGATAAGCATTGGTTTAACATGCTTGATTATAACTGGCTATCTGGTAGTGCCCAAACAGCTTTTAATGATCCCGATAATGCAGTTATCACCCAAAAACTGGCCTTGAAGTATTTTGGAACCACTGATGCGGTAGGTAGGGTGATTAGGCTGGATAGTAAACATAATTTTAAAGTGACAGGCATATTGGCAGATAATGTAGATAATACCGACTTTAAATGCGATATGTTTCTATCGCTTACCGCCATAAAAACAATTTATCCCGATGTTCAAAAAGATTTCCAGGAAAGCTGGGCCTGGGAGGACTCGCGCAACGTGGTATTCCTGCAGTTGCCGGCAAATCTTTCGCCAAAAACAGTTGAGGCTGCAATCACGAAACTTTTAGACAAAGATATGTCGAAGGTTTTTAAATACTTATTGCAGCCTATAAATGAGGTGCATTTTGATGGCAGGTATAGCGGCGTAATTCAAAAATCGTTGTTGACTACATTAGGTATTGTGGGCTTGCTGTTAATTGTTATAGCCTGTGTTAACTTTGTTAATATGGCTACCGCGCAAAGTTTTAAACGTGCCAAGGAAATAGGAACCCGCAAAGTTTTAGGAAGTACACCTACGGCCATATTTATCCAGTTTATTACCGAAACCTTTCTGATTGTTTTTGCTGCCGGTATAATGGCGGTTTTATCGGTCTGGATATTGTTGCCTGTTTTAAATTCATGGCTGCAAACTACACTTACATTTAATTGGGGGCACGATAAAGTATTATTTGTATTTATCGCCCTGGCTATGTTTGTTGTCACTTTAGCCGCAGGTTTTTACCCCGCTTTGATATTAAGCAGGTTTAAACCAGTAAACGCGTTGAAGAACCAGGTAAACGGAGTAACACGAGCTGCTGGCTTTAGTCGTAAAAGTTTGATTGTAATTCAAAATGTAATTGCGCAGGTGCTTATTATTGGTACTATTATTATTACCATGCAGGTGCGTTTTCTCAAAACTGCCGACCTGGGGTTCAATAAAACCGGAATAGTAATGTTGCCTTTGCCCGATTTTGATAAAAGTAAAACAGATTATTTCCGCAACCAGCTTTTGGCAAATCCGGCTATCAGCGCAGTTTCTTTTTGCTACCGGGCACCATCTTCAACTGCCGACAAAGGCGGCTCGATAAAATACGAAGGTCGGGATTGGGAAAAGTTTGTAGGGCGTACTTTGATGGGCGATGCAGGTTACGCCAAAACATTCGGTTTGCGCATCATAGCAGGCCGGAATATTGCCGAAGCAGATTCGGCCAAAGAATACCTGGTGAATGAGCAATTGGTGAAACAATTAGGCATTAAAAACCCGCAGCAAATCATCGGTCACCAATTTACCGCCGGCGATTTAACTGACAAGCCCGGTACCATAGTTGGGGTGGTTAAAGATTTTCATGCCAAATCGTTATATAGGGCGATTGAACCATCGTATGTTAGCACTTTTCGCACGCAGTATCAATATGTAGGGATCAGGATAGATATACGGAACCATGCCGGCGCTATCGCACATATCCAAAAAACATGGCAGTCTGTTTTCCCGGAAAATGTTTTTGAATACCGCTTTCTGGATGAGCAGATCAATGATTTTTACCAAAAGGAAGATCTGTTGAATAAACTCATCACTTCAAGTGCCATCATAGCCATTTTTATAAGCTGCCTTGGTCTGTTAGGATTAATTACACAGCTTACCATACAACGCACCAAAGAAATCGGCATTCGTAAAGTATTAGGGGCTTCGGTAGCTACTATCACCACCTTACTTTCTGTCGATTTTATAAAATTAGTACTCATAGCCATCGTAATAGCTACCCCGATAGCCTGGTTTACCATGAGTAAGTATTTACAGGATTTTGCTTACCGGATTGATATTCAATGGTGGGTATTTGCTTTGGCAGGCATTATTGCGGTTGTGATTGCTTTTGTAACGGTTAGTTATCAATCAATTAAGGCAGCGACGGCTAACCCTGTAAATAGCTTAAGGAATGAATAGTTATTTATTGCAAACCCGATGAAGTATAGTTTAATAATGCTGTTGTTATTCACTTGCTATTACGCATCGGCGCAAAATAAATTACCCAAAGCAGATCAACTGCCAGACCAGGTAGGCGATATTATTTTTAACACACAAACCGATCAATATGATTTTAAGTTGTGCAACAAAGAAAATATTTATCAGTATTACAGCGTAAATACCACTTATACCGGCGAAATAAAGGCTTTAAAGAAGGAATTATATGATGGTTTTAAATACGATGCTAAATATGCAGTTATAACGGGATCTGTTACTATTAGGTTTATTGTAAACTGTAAAGCACAAACAGACTGGTTTAGGGTGAATGTGCTAAACAGCAATTACCAAAGAACAGCCTTTCCTTCAGAATTTATCAATAAGTTGCTTTTAGACGTAAAAAACTTAAAGGGATGGATCCCGGGTAAATTACCCAATGGGGCTGTTTGTGATAGCTATTATTTCCTGCATTTTAGAATACTTAGAGGCCGTATAAACAATATCGCGATATGAAGATATGTATATTGCTTCTTATGCTGTTTAATGCAAGCCTTGTTAATGCGCAAACTAATTGTACTTTATATAAAGATAAAGCTCACCAGCTTGCATGTCAATATTATACCGAAGCTATTCAGTATGGACAGGGTTCAAAAAAATCTCAACAATTGTTTATTCAATCGCTTGAGGCTTGTGCCACTTTTGCACCAACATTGCATGAAATGTCTGTACCATATTTAAAGCGAGGCGATTTTTATACCTGGAAAGTATTGATGGATGAGGCCGTGAAAGCGGATGCGATAGGATATTTAGGCGATAGGGGTTGGTGTTACTTTAAACACATGGATGATTATGAAAATTGTTACGCAGATCTTTATCGTTTGTATAAACTTACAGGTGGTCACCCTGGTTATACTGGTGATGGAGACTACGATCTGCGTATACTAATGGCGATATCCCAGCGCGAAATGGGGAATTATAAATTGGCTATGAGATTCTTCAACGAATGCATAGCCGATCACCGAAAAAATAACACCCTGGGCCTTTTTGATTATCTGCACCGGGGAGCTACGCTGCTGCGAATGAAAAAATATACCGCTGCATTGGTCGATTTCAAATTAGAAATGGTTAAAAACCAAAAGCTGGCTGATGTTCACTACTATATGGGCCTTACGTATCTGGCAATGCATAATAAAGGTGAGGCATACAACTCTTTTAAGCAGGCCAGGGAGTTGTATATTAAAACCGGTTACCGCCACACTGATCCATATTGTGAGGAGCCTGACCAGGTTTACCTTGCGGATATAAACAATGCGTTGGGTAAATTAAAACATCCAGGCGCTCAATAAAGGTGTTTTATTTTAATTCATGACTTGTTTCCTCGTCCTTAGTGTATCATTATCGTACACATACTGTTACACTTACGAACACCTTCGTATAAATAACTTGATTTAACTAATTGATTTGTAGTTATTTATTTATTTGGTATAGGTTTTACACTGTTCACCAAAATCTGCAGATAAAATGATCAAAAATTATATAAAAATAGCCTGGCGTAATATCATCAGGCATAAGGTTTATTCAAGCATTAACATTGCAGGGCTTACCGTGGGCATTGCGGCCTGCTTGCTCATTTTTGTGATCATCAAATTTGAACTGAGCTTTGACACCTTTCAGCCCAACTACAAAAATGTATACCATATTGTAACCCAGGAAAAGCATGAATCGGAAGTTACCTATAATCCGGGTATCACGGTTCCCGCTACCGCCGCTTTAAGGCTCGATTTTCCGCAGGCAAAGGTTGCCGCGTTAAACAGCAGTTATGGCAGCCAGGTAACCGTACCCGATGGTAACGGAGGTGGCACAAATGATAAAAAATTCACAGAGAACCTTGGTGTGCTGTTCATTGAACCCCAGTTTTTTGATATTTTTAGTTCAAAGTTCCTGGCAGGCACCCCCTCGGTATTGGCTGAACCGGATATGGTGGTTATTGACCAAAGCACCGCCGCCAAATATTTTGGCGACTGGAAAAATGCCATGGGCAAAATCCTGAAAATGGATAACGTGATGACGCTTAAAGTTGCAGGCATTATTGAAGATGCGCCTGCCAATAGCGATTTCCCATTTAAAATAATGGTATCGTTCGTTAACTTTAAACAGCACGGCAAGGATTATAACTACAGCGACCAATGGGGCTCAACCGGAAGTAACCACCAGGTGTTTATGCTGTTCCCACCAAATATGGCCCCTGCAAATATTGACGGGCAGTTGGAAGCATTCTCTAAAAAACACTTCAAAAAAAACAGCGCAGAGACCCATTTGTTAGCTCAGCCATTTGCCGATCTCCATTTTGATACCCGTTTTGGCAACCCGCTTGCAGATCATAGCACCAGTAAAGCTACTTTGCGCACATTGTCGTTTATAGCCATACTGATTATCGTTATGGCATCTATCAACTTTATTAACCTGTCAACAGCGCAATCTGTGGGGCGGTCAAAAGAGGTTGGCATTCGCAAAGTATTGGGCAGCACCCGCAAGCAACTGATCATACAGGTTATTGGCGAAACTACGTTGGTGGTATTTTTCTCGGTATTGCTGGCCCTTATAGTTGCCAAATTTGCAATGCCACAATTAAAGAGTATAGCTAATGTGCCGGATGGTATTGGTCTGTTTACCTTAAGCAATATGCTATTTTTAGCTGCGGTTATGATCTCTGTGGTATTGCTTTCGGGTATTTATCCCGCACTGGTTGTATCTGGCTTTAAACCGGTTTTGGCATTAAAAAACAAGATCACTGCAGCATCAATAGGGGGGATCCCGTTGCGACGGGCATTGGTTGTGGGGCAGTTTGCTATTTCGCAATTGTTGATGATTGGAACCATAGTAGCTGTAAAACAGATGAATTTTGTTAGTGAGGCCGATCTGGGTTTTAACAAAAACGCGGTACTGGTAATTCCGGGTTATACAGATAGTATTAGCCTGGCTAAAATCACTTCATTTAAACAGCAGTTATTGGCAAATCCTAATGTTAAATTGGTAAGTTTCGCTTCAGATGCGCCATCATCAGAAAATAACTGGGGTACCAATTTTTTATTCAATAGTTCAACCAAAGATCCCGGTTTTAACACCTACCTTAAATTTGGCGATGCCGATTATTTTAAAACCTTCGGCCTTAGGTTTGTGGCCGGTAAAGGTTATGACGTGAGCGATACAGCCCGACAGGTAGTGGTAAACGAAACTTTTATTCATAAGCTTGGTATACAAAATGCACAGGCTGCTATTGGCAAAACGGTAAGCATGGGCGGCGGCAACCGGTGGATGCCGATTGTTGGCGTAGTTGAAGATTTTAAAACCAATTCGCTGCGCGAAACGGTGAAGCCTATTGTTATCAGTCCGGCCAAAAAGTTTAGCGGCATAGTTGCTATCAAGATCGATACAAAATCATTGAGCCAAACAGTTGCCCAGCTACAAAAAATGTGGGAGCAAACCTATCCTGAATATGCTTACAATGGCTATTTCCTTGATGACAATATTGCTAAATTCTATCAAACAGAAAACCAGATGGCCCTGGTTTATAAAATATTTGCGGGCATAGCCATTTTTATATCGTGCCTTGGTTTATATGGCCTGGTATCGTTTATGGCCGTGCAACGTACTAAAGAGGTGGGCGTACGCAAAGTATTGGGCGCTTCGGTAAGCAGCATTGTGTTCCTGTTCTCTAAAGAATTTATAGTGTTGATAGCTATATCATTCGTGATAGCTATGCCTGCCGCCTGGTACATTATGACCGGCTGGCTGCAAAACTTTGCCTACAGGATATCTATAAGTGCCTGGATCTTCCTGCTGGCTATAGTAACATCATTATTTATTGCCTGGATAACCGTGGGCTACAAAGCCGTAAGGGCCGCGCTGGCCAACCCGGTAAAAAGCTTGCGGTCTGAATAATCATTGAGTCATTTGCTTCGCGTCATTAAGTCATTGAATTTTTAAAATGACTTAATGACCAAATGACTCAATGACAAGTATTAATTGAACCAATGAACCATTAGATATGCGTAACTTTTTAAAAACCACCTTGCGAAGCCTGTTAAAGAACAAGGCTTATAGTTTTTTGAATATCGCTGGCCTTGCCATAGGCATAGCCTGTGCATCCATTATTTTTTTGTGGGTGCAGGATGAGCTTACGTTTAACCACAACTTTCAAAAAAGGGATAACCTTTACAGGATCTACGAAAATCAAACTTATGAAGGTAAGGTATCTACATTTCATGCCACGCCAGGGCCTATGGCCAAGTCATTGGCGTTGGATATCCCGGGTATAAAAATGGCGGCACGCTCAGGTGGTACAGGCGATATTTTATTTTCCCTTGGCGATAAAACCATCAATGAAAAAGGTGACTATGCCGATGCCGAAATATTTTCAATCCTGAAGCTGCCTTTTGTTTATGGCAGTGCCGATAATGCCTTTCATGATGTGCACTCGGTAGTGATCAATGCCACTATGGCTAAAAAGTTTTTTGGCGATACCAATCCGATAGGTAAAATGCTTAAAATGAATAATGAGCAGGATTTTACCGTTACTGGCGTCATTGAGGATTTGCCCAATAATTCCACCCTTCAGTTTCATTGGCTGGCACCATTAAATGATATCGACCCTAAAAAGCCATGGATGAAAGATTGGGGTGCTAACTGGGCGCATACTTATGTGGAGTTGGAGCCAACGGCAGATGTTAATGCCGTTAATAAAAAATTAGCCAACTACATAGGCACAAAAAAGACTGGTAATACTACCGAATCGTTCTTGTTTGCTATGAACGACTGGAACCTGCACGATAATTTTACCGATGGAAAAATGGATGGCGGCCGTATTGTTTACGTACGTTTATTTGCCATTATTGGCTTTATTATATTATTTATAGCCTGTATCAATTTCATGAACCTGGCAACAGCCCGGTCTGAAAGGCGCGCCAAAGAAGTTGGCGTACGTAAAGTAATGGGCGCAGGTAAAGGTAAACTGGTAAGCCAGTTTATTGGAGAAGCAGTGATTATGTCATTTATAGCCGTTGCAGTGGCTGTGCTGCTGGTAGCTTTAGCATTGCCTTCATTCAATAACCTTGTTCAAAAAGAACTAACCCTTAATCTTTTTACTGCAGATCATGTTGCTTATTTAATAGCGATAGGGGCTATTACTGGCTTACTGGCAGGGAGCTATCCAGCCTTTTACCTGTCATCATTTAATCCTATTAGTGTTTTAAAAAGTATCAAAATAAAAACGAGCGCAAGCTCGGGCTTTATCAGGCAAAGTTTGGTGGTTATTCAGTTTTCCATCTCTATTATATTGATCATTGGTACTGTGGTTATCTACCAACAAATTCAACACGTAAAAAACCGCAAACTGGGTTTTAATAAAAACAACCTGATCAGCATCAGTACCCAAGGTAAACTGGTTGGGCATTTTCCGGTAGTTTATAACGAGTTGAAAAAAACTGGTGTGATTGAGGATGCAGCGTTAAGCGATTATCCGGCTTTAGAGATCTGGAGCAATACTGATAACTATTCCTGGGAAGGCAAGGACGCTTCAAAAAATCCATTAATAAGTATAGAAAGTGTTAACGAACATTTTTTATCAACCATGGATATGAAGCTGGCATCGGGCAGGAATTTTTATGCTAATCCAACTATCGACAGTAATAACGTGATCATCAATGAAGCCTTTGCCAAACAAATGGGTAAACAAGGCCATATAGGTGCTATTATAACGGAGGGCGGTTCAAAACGTTTAACCGTAACCGGCATTGTTAAAGACTATCTTTACAATGATATGTATGCCGCCAGCGCACCCATGTTATTATATAATCACATCGATGGCGCCCGCTTTTTAACCATCAGATTTAAGCACGATGCAAACCTGCAGGATGTATTGAGCAAAGTAGGCAGTATCATCAAATCAAATAACCCCGGCTACCCGTTTGAGTATAAATTTGTTGACGATGAGTTTGACCTGTTGTTTAAAACGGAAACGCTTACCGGTACGTTGGCTGGTGTTTTCGCGTCGTTGGCTATACTTATATCGTGCCTGGGTTTGTTTGGCCTGGCCGCCTACACCGCCGAGCGCCGGATAAAAGAAATTGGCATCCGCAAAGTTTTGGGTGCCACCGTAGCTGGCTTAACCGGCCTATTATCAAAAGATTTTTTACAGCTGATAGGTATTTCGTGCCTTATAGCCTTCCCGGTGGCATACTTGGCTATCAATAGCTGGCTGCAAAATTATCAATACCGGGTAACTATTCACTGGTGGGTGTTTGCAACCGCAGGTATATTAACAGTGCTTATTGCCTTGGCAACGGTAAGTTTCCAGGCTATAAAAGCGGCGTTGAGTAACCCGGTTAAGAGTTTAAGAAATGAGTAATTAAGTTATTAATCATTTGCTTCGCGTCATTAGGTCATTGGAATTAAAAAAATGGCTCGATGACAAGACACCAATGAACTAATGAACAATTGAACTAATGAACCAACATTATGCTTAGAAACTACTTAAAAATCGCATGGCGCAATATCTTAAACAATAAGATTTACAGCGCTATTAACATATTGGGCTTAGCTGCTGGTATGGCTGTGGCTTTGCTCATAGGCTTATGGGTAAGCAATGAGTTTTCTTATGATAAGTTTTTACCAAACTATAAGCAGCTATACCAGGTTGAAGTACACTTTACATCGCAGCATGACGAGCATACGCAAACCGCTGTTGCCATCCCATTAGCCGATGTATTGCGCAAACAGATCCCCGGCATAAAATTCGTGGCCGAAACCGATTGGGTAGGCTGGCAATGGCATGACCTGTTGGTAGGTACTAAAAAACTATACCTTGGCGGCGGTGCCGCGCATCCCGATTTTTTAAAGATGTTTCAGTATCCCTTTGTAAAAGGGAGTGCAAAAGATGCGTTTACCGATCCAAATTCCATCATTATCGACGAGGCCACAGCAACAGCCTTATTTGGCAATGCCGATCCGATAAACAAAATCATTCGTTACGATAACAGCCATAACCTGAAGGTTACAGGGGTTATCAAAAACATCCCTAAAAATGCCACTAAACAATTCAATTTTTTAACCCCTTTCAGCTTCAAAGAGCAAACTGAAAGCTGGATGAAAAATGCCCGCGTTACCTGGACAAACAACTCCTTCAATATGTTTGTGGAGTTGCAGCCTGGCGTAACTATGGAGCAGATTGCCCCTAAAATAAAAAACATAGTATATGACAACAGTGTGCAGATGCGGATAGCCCACCCCGAAGTTATCCTGCACCCCATGAAAGACTGGCACCTGTATACCGACTTTAAAAACGGTAAAGCTGTTGGCGGTTTTATTGACTATGTGCGTATGTTTAGTATTATCGGCATCCTGGTATTGCTGATAGCCTGCATCAATTTCATGAACCTGAGCACTGCCCGGTCAGAAAAACGCGCCCGTGAGGTAGGGGTAAGGAAAGCCATTGGCTCACAACGGAAAGACCTCATCATCCAGTTCTTGGCCGAATCGCTGTTGATCACTTTTATCGCGTTCCTGTTTTCAATATTGATTGTTCAGCTGGTTATTCCGTCGTTTAACGAGCTGACCGGCGGCTTTATAGCCATTCCGTATGCTAATCCGTTGTTCTGGAGTGTGATGTTGCTATACGTGGCCGTAACCGGTTTATTGGCAGGCAGCAGGCCGGCTTTTTACCTGTCGTCATTTAACCCGGTGCAGGTTTTAAAGGGTACTATAAGGGTAGGCAAAGCGGCATCTTTACCACGCAAGGTATTGGTGGTACTTCAGTTTAGCTGCTCTATCGCGTTAATTATCAGTACGGTAATTGTTTATCAGCAAATTCAGTACGCCAAAAGCAGGCCGACAGGCTATAGCGCAGAAAGGTTGATGATGACCGACATGAGCGGTGATCTTGAAACGCATTTCGGCGCGCTCAGGAACGATCTTTTAGCAAGTGGATTGGTGGAGAGCGTAGCTTCGGCATCAAGCCCTATAACCAATATATACAGCCATACCTCACTTGATAAATGGCCCGGCAAAAATGCCAATGAAGACCCTATCAACATCGGTTCGATATCGGTTTCTGAAAGCTATTTTAAAACACTTGGTATGAGCTTAAAAGCCGGCAGGGATTTTACAAGTAACTGGGCCAGTGATACATCGGACGTTATCCTGAACGAAGCCGCTGTGAAAAGGATAGGGTTAAAGGATCCGATAAATAAACTGGTAACCTGGAATGGCAGTGCTAAACCGGTACGCATAATAGGTATTGTGAAAGACGCCTTGATGGAATCGCCGTTTACGCCCATCCAACCGGCTATCTTTAATCACGGCAGGGGAGGCAATAACATTATGTACCGCCTGGCAAAAAATGTGAGCATTCACGATGCCTTGCCAAAGCTTAACAAAATTTTTGATACGTATAACCCGGCCTATCCATACATATACCAGTTTGTTGATGACGAGTATAACCATAAATTTAACCTGGAACTATTGGTAGGCAAACTTGCCGGCGTTTTTGCAGGTTTGGCTATATTTATATCGTGCCTTGGCCTGTTTGGCCTGGCAGCCTATGTGGCTGAGCAACGTACTAAAGAGATAGGCATCCGCAAAGTGCTTGGTGCATCCATAACAAATGTATGGTTGCTGCTATCGGGCGATTTTATTGTACTGGTGGTGATTAGCTGCATTATAGCATCGCCTATAGCATTTTACTTTTTGCGGGATTGGCTGCAGAAATATGATTACCGGATAACCATAGGCCCGGGTGTATTCCTGTTATCTGCTTTGGTTGCCATCATCATTACCCTGGTAGCCATAAGCTTCCAGGCCATAAAAGCGGCTTTAACCAACCCGGTAAAAAGCCTACGTAGTGAGTAGGCAGTTATCGGTGGGCAGTTTGCAGGAGTATTTGCAAAATGTTAACCTGCAAGGTACCAATGAACTAATGAACAATTGAACTAATGAACCATCATGATAAAAAACTATATTAAAATTGCCTGGAGAAATTTAAAGCGTAACAAGGCATACGCGTTTATAAGTGTTATTGGTTTGGCTTTGGGTATTGCCTGCGGCATACTCATTTTTACGCTGATAACTTATCACCTAAGCTTTGATACTTTTCATAAAGACCCCGACAGGGTTTTCAGGTTGTATACCGAGTGGCATGATGACGGCATTGGCAAATCAAACGGTGTGCCGCAGCCTTTGGGTAAAACTTTCAGAAATGATTTTGCTTTAGGCGAGAAAACCGCCAGGGTAATTAATTTCCGTAACCCTTTGATCACCATAACCAAGGGTAATGAGGTTAAAAAGTTCCAGGAGGAGGATGGCATCGCATTTACGGAAACTCCTTATTTTGATATCCTGAATTTTCCTTTGCTGAAGGGGGATAAAAAAACAGTATTGGTGGCACCGGGCGAAGCTATCATCACACAAAAAATGGCGCAAAAATACTTTGGCAGCGATAATGCTATCGGCAAAGTAATCCGCCTGGATAACAAGGTCAATTTTACCATAACGGGTATTTTGAAGGATCTGCCTCCAAATACAGATCGCAGGCAGCAGATCTATGTATCCTACGGAAACATGGATGAATATACCGATAAACGTCGCGAAGAAAACTGGGGCGGCGTATACAGCGGTAGCGAGGCATTTACCAAGTTAAAAAAAGGTGTATCAAAAGAACAGGCCGAGAAAGCGTTGGCAGACATTGTTAAAAAGCATTACACAGGTCGGGATTTAAAAGTATGGTTTTTTAAACTGCAGCCCCTCAACGATATGCACTTTAATGCCGAACTGGATGGTTATGCGGATAAAAAGTATTTGTGGGCATTGTTCTTTATCGGTTTGTTTTTAATTATAACAGCCTGCGTAAATTTTGTGAACCTGGCTACAGCGCAAGCTTTAAACCGTTCAAAAGAAGTAGGCATCCGCAAGGTATTGGGTAGTTTACCATACCAGCTTTTTTGGCAATTTATTGCCGAAACCGCTTTAATTACCATTGTTGCGGTAGTACTGGCAATTGGGATCTCTTACGTGGCTTTACCGGCTATAAATCAGTTGTTCCAGTCAGAAATGGTTTTTGATAAAGGGGAGTTGGCTCTGTTTATTGTGTTAATAGGTATTGTAGTAATTTTCCTATCGGGCTCATACCCGGGCTTGGTATTGGCAAGGTTTCAGCCAATCCTGGCGCTTAAAAGTAAGTTATCGCAAAAACATGTGGGCGGCTTTTCATTACGTCGCGTTTTAGTAGTAACGCAATTTGCCATTTCGCAGGTACTCATTATAGGCACCATCATCATCGTATCGCAGCTGCATTACTCCCAAACAGCAGATCTTGGCTTTAAAAAGGACGGGATTGTTTTATTACCGGTCCCTTCAAATGATAAAGCCAAGCTAAGCACCATGAAAAACCGGTTGAATGGAGTGCAGGGTGTCGACAAAGTTTCTTATTGTTTCCGGGCGCCGGCATCGCAATCCAATAATACTACCGGTGTTAATTACGATCATCGTGCAGAGGATGAGCATTGGGGTATCAATGTAAAAAACGCCGATGAAGATTACATTTCTACATTCGGTTTAAAGTTGGTTGCCGGCCGTAACTTTTTCCCGGCGGATACAACACGTGAGTTTGTGGTTAATGAAACCTTTGTTAAAAAACTGCACTTGAAACCACAGGATGTTATTGGCAAAATATTATCGATAAATGGTAAGCACACCACTGCTCCCATAGTTGGTGTAGTAAAGGATTTTTACAATTATTCTTTTCACAGTGAAATTTCACCAATATGCATTATGCCCAACTATAACAATTATTCAACTGTGGCCATCAAAATGAATATGCATAATGCAAAATCATCACTGGCGTCATTTGAAAAGATCTGGAATGAAACCTTCCCTGAGGAATTTTACTCGTACGAGTTTCTGGATGATACCATTAAAAAGTTTTACCAGATGGATACCATTTTGCTTACACTGATTGAGGCTTTTGCGGGTATAGCCATAGTTATCGGTTGCCTTGGTTTATATGGCCTGGTATCCTTTATGGCCGTGCGCAAAACTAAAGAGATTGGTGTACGCAAAGTACTGGGGGCCGAGATCAGGAATATCCTGTGGCTGTTTGGTAAAGAGTTTACCTTTTTACTGTTAATAGCGTTTGCAATTGCCGCGCCGCTGGCCTGGTGGGCAATGCATAATTATTTGAAAGATTTTCAATATCGTATTACTATAGGTCCGGTTATTTTCCTGGAGTCGATTTTATTAACGTTCATTATCGCGACAATTACAGTAGGCTACAGATCGGTATTGGCATCATTGGCCAACCCGGTAAAAAGCTTGAGAAGCGAATAGGTAGCGAAGGTGAAAGCTGATTATTCGGATGGATATTAAAGGTAGCCAAAAAAGATGTTGTGAAGTAGATGCCCCAACGTCTATGGCGCAGTACTATGCAGATGATGGCGATTTTGATGAGCCAACGCCGAATTCCTCTGAAGCACCCAAATAAGTATAAAACAA
>NZ_JANTYS010000038.1 GCF_024808255.1 Mucilaginibacter dorajii | reverse complement strand
AACAAATTAAACAATAAATAGATATTTGAATTTACAGCAATAAAACATTAGTAATAAAAAAGAGGCTGATCATGATTTATGATACAGCCTCTTTCAAAAATAATAGCTAAATCCGAAATCGAAAATCCGACTTCCGAAATTAAGAGGTCATTTGTTTGCGAATGATGTTTAATGCACCACCTGCTTTAAACCACTCAATTTGCTGAGCGTTATAAGTATGGTTAACCGGGAATGATTCAACCGAGCCATCTTTGTGGTTTAATACAACAGTTAACTGTTTGCCTGGGGCAAATTCTGTCAAGCCGGTGATGTCGATGATATCATCTTCCTGGATTTTATCGTAATCGTTGTTATCGGCAAAAGTGATACCCAACATGCCTTGTTTTTTAAGGTTGGTTTCGTGGATACGGGCAAATGATTTTACCAATATGGCACGTACGCCTAAGTGACGTGGCTCCATAGCAGCGTGCTCACGTGATGAACCTTCGCCATAGTTTTCGTCGCCTACTACTATTGATCCAATGCCGTTAGCTTTGTAATCACGTTGTGTAGCCGGTACTGGTCCGTATTCGCCGGTCAGTTCATTTTTAACGCTATCGGCAGTGTTGTTAAAATAGTTGATGGCACCAATCAACATATTGTTTGATATGTTATCTAAGTGGCCACGGAACTTTAACCATGGACCAGCCATTGAAATATGATCGGTAGTACACTTGCCTTTTGCTTTGATCAGCAATTTCAAACCTTTAATATCGGTGCCTTCCCACGCGGTAAATGGCTCCAGTAATTGCAAACGTGACGATTTTGGATCAACCAATACCTGTACCTGGCTGCCATCTTCGGCAGGGGCCTGGTAACCGGCATCTTCAACAGCATAACCTTTAACCGGCATTTCAATACCCAATGGTTCGTCAAGTTTTACCTGTTCGCCATTTAAGTTGGTTAATGTATCAGTTAATGGGTTAAAAGTTAAATCACCTGCAATAGCTAAAGCAGTTACAATTTCTGGCGATGCTACAAACGCGTGTGTATTTGGGTTACCATCCTGGCGTTTTGCAAAGTTGCGGTTAAACGATGTGATGATAGAGTTTTTACGGGTAGGATCGTCTGTATGACGTGCCCACTGACCAATACATGGTCCGCAAGCGTTAGCCAATACCACACCACCCATTTGAGCAAAGGTATCCAGGTAGCCATCACGGTCAACCGTATAGCGTACCAGTTCAGATCCTGGTGTAATGGTAAACTCAGCCTTGGTAGTAAGGTGTTTGTCGATAGCCTGTTTTGCTATAGAAGCAGAACGGGTAATATCCTCGTATGATGAGTTGGTACATGAACCAATTAAGCCAACTTCTAATTTTGCAGGCCAGTTGTTTTCTTTAACAGCGGTAGCAAATTTAGAGATAGGCCAGGCCAAATCGGGTGTGAAAGGGCCATTAATGTGCGGCTCTAATTCAGATAGGTTGATCTCGATAACCTGGTCAAAGTATTGCTCAGGATTAGCGTAAACCTCTTCGTCGCCGGTTAAGTGTTCGGCAATAGCGTTAGCCAATTCGGCAATGTCGCCGCGTTTGGTTCCTGTTAAATAGGTAGCGATTTTTTCGTCGTAACCAAATACAGAAGTGGTAGCACCAATTTCGGCACCCATGTTACAGATGGTTCCTTTACCTGTTGCAGATAATGAACGCGCGCCTTCGCCAAAATATTCAACAATAGCACCGGTACCACCTTTTACGGTAAGGATACCAGCCACTTTTAAAATAACGTCTTTTGCAGATGACCAGCCAGATAATTTACCGGTTAACTTAACACCTATCAGTTTTGGGAATTTTAGTTCCCAAGGTAAGCCAGCCATAACGTCGCAGGCATCAGCACCGCCAACACCAATAGCAATCATACCTAAACCACCGGCGTTCGGCGTATGTGAATCGGTACCGATCATCATACCGCCCGGGAAGGCGTAGTTTTCTAAAACAACCTGGTGGATGATACCTGCACCGGCTTTCCAGAAACCAATACCATATTTATCAGATACGGAAGCCAGGAAGTCATAAACCTCGCGGTTAATGTCAATAGCTGTATTTAAATCGGCAACGGCGCCAACTTTTGCTTGTATCAAGTGATCGCAATGTACTGTAGAAGGAACTGCAACCTGCGGCCGGCCAGCTTGCATAAACTGTAATAAAGCCATTTGCGCTGTTGCGTCCTGCATGGCCACGCGGTCTGGTGCAAAATCAACATAGTCAACACCACGGCCAAATGCAGTTTGGGCATCACCTTCAGAAAGGTGGGCGTATAAAATTTTCTCAGTTAAAGTAAGGTGTTTACCAGTCGCTTTACGGGCAGCATCCACACGGGTGCTGTAGCGGTCGTAAACCTTTTTGATCATATCTAAATCAAAAGCCATTTGTATTTGATTTTTAGGTGAAAAGTAAAAGAAATTGACACTAAATTAATTGTCAGAAACTTAGTGCGGCGAATTTACAAAATATAACATCTATTTAATAATCAAGGTTTCGTCAATTCTTATTTGGATATGTTCTAAATAAGTGGGTAGGTGATTGTGGGGCGGGCACTTCTTCAAATTGGTGAAGCTAACCAAGCTTACCATTATCACTTGAAAGGGTTAATCAGCTTTAAGGATGGTATTTTGGTAAAACCATCTCTATCATTGCTTATCAATATCAATTTTGAAGTAATAGCCGTGGCGGCAATTATGGCATCAGGTAGTTTAAGATTGAATAACCTACGTATTTCAATCGTTTGTACTTTTACTTCGTTTTCTAATTCAAATACAATACTATCAGAAATGAAGCTTTTTAAAACGTCGAGATCATTTTCGTTTGCTGTTTTCCAACATAAAAGTTCAATCTCGGTAATGGCAGATATTGCTGGTTGATAGTTATTAATGATATCATTCATTAATATTTCGTTGGTTTCCGGGAACTGTTTTTGGAGATAATAAATAACAGTGTTCGTATCCCAAAGATATTTTAGTTCCATTCGTCACGAAGCTCATTAAATTGCCTATCTATTTCTTCGGCAGATTGTTTAGACATTGCCCCGTTATATTTTGCAGATAAATTTTTAGCTACTTGTTTTTCACCGGTATCATTTTGTATACGGATTACTTTTAGCATCTCAAGATCTTTCAACAAGTCATAAGCTTCATCTTTAAGGATATCGAGCGTTACTGTTCTCATTTTAAATGTATTTACGTAAAGTTAAGAAAAATAATTTCCCTAATAAAGCTCATTTATTAATGCTGACTTTATCGAGCATTTAGCGAATTAAAAGAGTATCCCTCCTTACTCCAAGTCTCCATCGCCCGTGGCAAAACATATTCCAGCCTGTCAAAAGCCTTCAAACTATCATGAAACACCACCATTGAACCTGCTTCGGTATATTTCATAACGTTCTTTAGGCAATCTTCTGGTTTTAGGTTGATATCAAAATCGCCGCTAAGCACATTCCACATAATGATTTTGATATCTGGCCTCGCAGATTTTAGGTCTTTTACCTGCTGTTTTTTGATTCGCCCGTAAGGAGGTCTGAACAATTCTGTGTCTAAAATTTTATCAGCCAGCAAAAAATTATCCAGGTAGGTTTTATTTTCTGTTTTCCAACCTTTAAGGTGATTATAAGTGTGGTTGCCTATAGCATGCCCGGCATCTACCACCTGCCGGAATATATCAGGATGTTTGCCTACATTGTCGCCGATGCAAAAGAAGGTGGCTTTAGCATTGTACTGTTTTAAAATATTTAAAACAAATGGTGTAACAATAGGTATGGGTCCATCGTCAAAAGTGAGATAAATGCAACGGTTAGTTTGATTTACATTCCAAATCAGCTCGGGATAAAGCTTTTTAAGCAGCCAGGGAGTTTTAACCAGGTACATATTCAAACTAAAGATAAATGTTATTAAATTTTCCGACAGATAGAAAACAACGTCGCAATGTAATCATCAGTTGCTTACCATTGTATAGAAAAACCTTATGAAACTAAAATTAATACTATCATTTAAAGCAACTGTTATTTGCAGCATCCTGTTTTCGGCGGTTACCTTTAATGCTCATGCGCAGGAGGTAATATCATTACAAAAGGCTGTTGATCTGGCGCTTGACCGCAACCTAACTATCAAACAATCGCAGTTTACGGAGGCTTTGGATGATGAAAGCTTAAAGCAATCAAAATACAATATATTGCCAAACCTTACCGCCGGACCGCAGGCGTCATTCAACTTTGGCCGTAATATCGACCCTTCAACCAATCAGTTCATTAATCAGCGTATTTTTGCCTTGAACGGAACTATCCAAACCCAGATCACATTGTTTCAGGGCGGGCAGTTGCGCAACACTATTATTCAAAACAGGTTATTGCTCGATGCTGATAAAACTGCTACGGCTAAAGTTAAAAACGACCTGATATTAAACGTGGTTACCACTTACCTGCAGGTATTAACCAACCAGGATTTGGTGAAAGCGGCACAGCAGCAAATAGATATCTCGAAAATAACATTGGATAGGGCGCAAAAGAACTTTGATGTAGGTAATCAAACCCTGGCCGATCTGTCGCAAGCTAAAGCATCTGTTTCAACTGCCGATTTGAATTATACCAATGCCGAAAATTCATATGAGTTGTCTTTATTGACTTTAAAGCAGTATATGGAAATGAGTCCGGCTACCAACATAGCGGTAGAAAAACCGGATATCAGCAAGTTAACCGATATCAACACTTTGTACAATGCCGAAGATGTGCTTAAAACAGCGGTAGCTGTTAACCCGGACGTGTTATTGGCCGAGCAACGCGAAAAAGCTACCCAGCAAGGTATTAAAGTAGCGCAGGGTAATTATTACCCAAGCCTGGTGCTATTTGGCCAGTTAGGTTCAAACTATTCAGATGCACGTGAATTATCCGGCGGCGCTGTCGCAACCGGGGGGAGTCAAACTATAGGTTACGTAAATGGTAATACCAGCCAACCAGTAACAACGCCGGTATACAGCGCTGTATTTAATAAGTATCCATTTTTTAATCAGTTAAGCGACAACTTTAACCAATCTGTAGGGGTGAGTTTACAGATCCCGATATTCGGCAGGTTCAGCGCCCGTACATCTGTACGCAAGGCTAAAATACAGTATGAAAATGCCAAGGTGACCTCGCAGCTGGCCCGCAATAACCTAAGCAAAATTATTTACCAGGCGGTGTTGGATGTAAAATCGGCCGAGAAATCATACCTGTCATCAACGCAAACCTACCTGGCTAACAAGGACGCCTTTAATATTATACAACAGCGCTATACGGTAGGACTGGTTAACTCTTTGGATTATAATACCTCGTTAACCAACTTGAACAAATCGCAGTTTGATATGATCGAAGCACAATATATGGTTATATTCAGGGCCAAAGTGATTGATTATTACCTGGGCAACCCTATAACACTTTAAGCATAAAACAATCTAAAACCGTAAAATATACAAACTCATAATCATGGGAAAAACTACTAAATATATTCTGATAGGTCTTGGCGCATTGATCGTTCTGCTGATCATTGCCAAAGCAACGGGTTTGATTGGCAAACCGCCGCTTACACAGGTTGCTACTGAAAAGGCTGATGTACGCGTAATTAACGAAACCGTATCTGCCAGCGGCAAAATAAAACCACATATTGAGGTTAAAATTAGCCCCGAGGTATCTGGCGAGGTTGTTGAACTACCAATTAAAGAAGGTGATGTGGTAAAAAAAGGCCAGTTGCTTTGTAAGATCAGGCCCGATATTTTAAAATCTGGCTATGACCGTGCTGTTGCATCGTATAATACCCAAAAAGCAAGCGTAGGCAATTCTGGTCAGCTGTTGAGGCAAGCCCAGGCTACTTTTGATAACCAGGCTGGTATTTTTAAACGTAGCGAAGCGCTTTACAAAAGTAAGGTACTTACGGTATCTGAATATGAAAACGCAAGGGCCGCTTATGAAGGTGCCAAAGCATCGTTAGAAGCCGCCAAACAAAATGTTATCGGTTCGCAATACGGTTTGGTACAAACACAGGCTTCGGTAAAGGAAGCGCAGGATAACCTGGCTAAAACTACCATTTATTCGCCTGTTGATGGTGTGGTGTCTAAACTATCGATAGAGTTAGGCGAACGTGTTTTAGGAACCCAGCAGTTTGCAGGTACCGAGATCATGACCATATCTGACCTGAGCAAATTGGATGTTAACGTTGATGTAAACGAAAACGATATTAACCGTATAGCTTTGGGCGATTCATCAAACATTGAGGTCGACGCGTTTTTAGGCAAGAAATTTACAGGTGTGGTTTCTGAAATCGGAAGCTCGGCCAATGTTGTAGGTACCACTGCCGACCAGGTTACTAACTTTACCGTTAAAGTAAGGATCAATGCTGAATCATACATGGCCTTACTTAAAAAATCGGCCGATAATCCTTCACCGTTCCGCCCGGGATTGACCGCTACGGTTGATATCAGCACTAACCAGGTGAAATCATTATCGGTACCTATTCAATCTGTAACTACCCGCGAAGAGAAAAAAGATCAGAACGGCCCGCCAAAAAAGGATGACGATAAAAGCAAGCCGGCAATTAGCCAACCCACAAAAGAATATGTATTTGTGCTAAATGGCAACAAACTGAAGCAAGTACAGGTTACTACGGGCATCCAGAACGATAGCTACATCCAGGTATTAAGCGGACTGAAAAGTGGAGACGAAGTGGTATCGGCACCTTATGCAGCTATCTCAAAAACATTAGCTGATGGAATGGTGGTTGAAAAAGTTGATAAATCGAAATTGTTTAATACCGATAATAATAAGGGTAACTAAATAAATAAGGGTAACTAAATAGAAGATATTTTATAATGACAAAGCCGCAGTCTGTTAAAGGTTGCGGCTTTGTTGTTTCTAATGCCCCTGGCAAATTGCAGACCCAGACTTACGAAGTTTTTAAAACTTCGTAAGTCTTCCTTCTCTTCACTGTACGCCCTGCAAACTCATCACAGCCTGATCCAAAAAGTTAGGGATCAAGGTTGCCTGGGTAAGGGTTATCATATCCGGATCGGCAAGGCGCGTGAGCATTTCTTTGTATTTAACATCGCCGTGCTCACTTATTACTTCATCTTTCTTTTCTTCTTTAAGCAGCAGGTTACGCATGCCATTGGCGTCGGCTTCGGGGTGAAACTGGGTTGAGAAAAAGTAATCGTTAAAACGGATAGCCATCAAGGCCCGGGGGAGGTCAATATGCGGTCGCTCCTTTTCGATAGCTACCAACTGCATATTCAATTCCTTAAAGCGTTTTTCATTTGGGTTGATCACTTGCCAGCTGCGCGAATCAACGGCGTAAAAAGGTTCGGCAAGGCCCTCAAATAACGACTCCGTAAAGCCAGCCTCTGTTTTATTAACCGGCAAAACGCCAAAGGATGCCGACCGGCGGGTATTGATATCGCCCAACTCGTATTTGCGGCACATCAACTGAAAAGAATGGCATACAAAAAACGCGTGCTTTTTATCGGTAGTGTTTGATAAGTTATGGTCTTCCAGTCTATCTGTCAATCTGAAATATTTCTTTTCCCACTCTGTACCCTCATCCAGCGGACTACCGGGCCCGCCGCTTGATAAGTAAATGTCAAAATCGAGGCCGGGGACTTCACCGCCCCGGCGTACATCAAAAATTTTATAGGTAATATTTAAATTGTGATGTGTTTTATACCTGTTTAAAATCTCCTGGAAACCACGCATACCCTCGTTTGCTATCCCATTGTACAAATCAAGTATGGCTACTTTTATTTCCGGTTTCATAAACCCATTGGCCCCCTCTAAATCTCCCCCGGTAGGGGAGACTTCTGTTTTTTTAGTTTTATAAAGCCCTCCCTACCGGGGAGGGTTTGGGTGGGGCTTATAGCCCCTTCAACGTTTGTGATGTAATGTAATCAACCACATCTGCAAAGTTATTATTTTGCTGGTAAACGGCCAGCTGTCTGTCGGCACCGGTACCGGTTTCTAATATTTTGTGTACGTATTGCAGGTCATCACGGGATCCAAGGTTATCAACCACGTCATCAACGAAATCCAAAAGCTCCAACACCAATGATCTCGTGTTTACTTCCATCTCTTTACCAAAATCAATCATTTTGCCGTCAATGCCATAGCGGGCAGCACGCCATTTGTTTTCATTGATCAGGGCACGGGAGTAGGTGATGAAATTCATGTTCTGCAGCCTTAGCTTGTATAGCTTGGCGCACAGCGCCTGGAATAGAGCTGCAAAGGCAATGGTTTCATCAACCAGCATCGGGCAGTCGCAAATGCGGAACTCGATGGTTTCAAAGAAGGGGTGTACCCTGATATCCCACCAGATCTTCTTGGCATTATCTATACAGTTGGTTTTTACCAGCAGTTTTATATAATTATCGTACTCCTCAATACTGCTGAAATAATCGGGGATACCGGTGCGCGGAAACTTATCAAACACCTTGGTACGGAACGATTTAAACCCGGTATTGCGCCCTTCCCAAAAAGGCGAATTGGTAGATAAAGCGTAAACGTGTGGCAAAAAATAACGTACCTGGTTGGCTATATGAATAGCCATATCACGCGATTGAATGCCTACGTGAACATGCAAGCCAAATATGAGGTTAGAGCGGGCAGCCTCCTGCATCTCATCCACAATTTCAAAATACCTTGGATGATCGGTAATCAATTGATGCTGCCAATGCGAAAACGGGTGCGTTCCCGCAGCGCCTATGCGGAGGCCGATATCGCCGGCCAACATGGCAACTGTTGTTCGGAGCTTGCTTACTTCCTTACGCGCTTCGCCGGTATTTTTGCAAATATGGGTGCCTACCTCAACCACGGCCTGGTGCATTTCGGCCTTCACCTGGTCTTCATGGATCTTTTGGGCGCTATCCACAATTTTTTGCTCATGCGATTTTAGTTCCCTGGTTACAGGGTCAATCACCATAAATTCTTCTTCAACACCTAAGGTAAACTCGTTCATAATTGGTTAGGTTATATTAAGTACATTCAGTTCCCATCTCGAATATTTCTATGTGCATTAATAACAATTGTCATTTCGAACGAGCCAGGGCTGGTTATGAGCGCAGGCGTGAGGAGAAATCTTGTACGCCATTTCTGCAACATACAAAGCTGTCTTAGCACGTCGCATAAGATTTCTCCTCGTACCTCGTTCGAAATGACATTTGTTTATTTTTTGGCTTTTTTCGGTTCTTCAACTTTCTTCGCCTTTACCACCTTCTCTCTCTTCACTTTCCCCTCGGTCTCAATAGCATGATCAACAACGCCAACGGATACATCTGCCTTTGCAGGTTTAGCTTTTGCGTTCACCAACGGTGTTTTTGCTGCCGATGTTTTTACATATTCGCCCCAGGTAAGGTTATCTAAACCATCTTTCTGTTTTTTGGCGCGTTCGATGGCGTAATCGGCAGCGGTTTCAACTACCCATTCAAAGTTTTCCTGGCCAACGCTGGTTACTTCGGCATCGGGGGCCGGGTTGCAAAAATCAATAGCATAGGGGATGCCATCGCGGATGGCAAACTCAACGGTATTGAAATCATAACCCAGGTATTGGTTAAGTTTAATTACGTATTCTTTAACTTTATCTAAGATCTTTTTTGACGCCGGTGCCTTGCCATGTTCATAACGCAGGTGATGCGGGTTGCGCGGCTCGTACTGCATAATGCGTACATGCTTGCCGCCAATGCAATAACAGCGGAAATAGTCGTCAAAAATAACTTCTTCCTGTAGCATCATTACATATTGCTTGGTTTTATCGTATTTATCAAAAAAATCTCCCTTGTTGTGTAGCTGATATACTTCTTTCCAGCCCCCGCCATCAAAGGGTTTCATATAGGCCGGGAAGCCCACATAATTAAAGATACCATCCCAATCCAATGGGTAGGCCAGGTTACGGAAGGAGCGATCGGTAGTGTCATCGGGCAGTTCTTTCGACGGTAGGATCACGGTTTTGGGCACCGGTACCCCAAGTTTAACAGCCAAAGCGTTATTAAAAAACTTTTCATCGGCGCTCCACCAAAAGGGGTTGTTAATTACGGCGGTACCACAGATAGCCGCGTTTTTTAATGCCGCACGATAGAACGGGACATCCTGCGAGATCCTGTCAACAATTACCGCGTAGTCCAAAGGTTCGGCCTGCATTACTTTGTCAATACGTACAAACTCGGCAGTTATATTTTTTTCGGCCTTTTGATTTATCCTATCCACAAATGCCTGCGGAAATGAATTCTCCTGTCCAAATAAGATGCCTATTTTTTTCATAGTAGTTTTGTTTGAGGTGCCAGTTGCGGGGTTCGCAGTGCCGGGCTCCAGTTGTTTTTATATTGGGTGTAGATATTTTTTCTGTCTTGATTCCTGACTCTTAATTCTTGATTCTATTTTATGGTTGATAAATAATGCGGGAACATTTCTTTCCAGATAGGCCAGTCGTGATTGGCATTCGGGCGGATATCCAACCAGTGATTAATATTTTTTTGTGCTAAAATGTTTGATAGCTGGATATTATAATCCTTACAAATATCATGTTCAGAGGTACCCAGGATGATATTCATTTGCCATAATTCGCTCTTATTGTCTCCCGGCAGGTAGTCCACCGGGTTGTTGTAAAATATATCATCGTTGTAAAAGCCATCCGTAAACATTTTAATATCAAATGCGCCACCCATGGTAAACAGGTGGGCCACTTTTTCGGGATGTTTAAGGGCGAAGTTGGCCGCATGGTAGCCGCCGAAACTACAGCCCGCTACGGCAACTTTCCCTACGCCGGTTTCATGTATGGCCCAGGGCGCAAGCTCGTTTAACAGCATCTTATCGTACCAGCTATAGTTACGGGCGCGGTCGGCCGGGGAGATCCCTTTATCGTACCAGGTGCGGTGGTCAAGTGTATCGGGGCAGTATATTTTTACAAGGCCTTCATCAATAAACCATTTCACGCTGTCTATCAGCCCAAAATCTTTGTTTTGGTGGTATCGCCCCTTGGTTGTAGGGAAAAGGATAAGGGGAAACCCCCTATCGCCAAATACCAACATTTCGAGGTGAACGTTCAAATTTGGCGAGTACCAACGATGATATTTTTCTGTCAAAATGAATGGTTTATGTTTTCAAAGTTGTAAGTTAAGTGGTTTGTGTGAAAAAGACAACTAACTGATAAATTAATACATAAGCTTAATAAATAGAAAACATAGCGTACTTTTGTGCCCTTAAAATTTAACAAAAGATGTATTTGGGCTGGGCTGAAACTGAGATGACGATAATCGAAAAAAATATAACTATAAATTCTGCCTTGCTTGAAAGGGAGGTGACGTGCACCTTTTTAATGCCGGATGAAGATACGCTTGCTGAGCCGCTAAACTTGCTTCTGCTGAACGATGGTCAAGAGCTGGAAAACCTTGCTTTGACACAAACACTTGAACAGTTATACAATCATAACCGCATAAAACCAATATTGGTAGTTGCTATAAATGCCGGTGAAGACCGCCTGCAGGAATACGGTGTTGCAGGTAAGCCCGATTTTAAAAAACGCGGTGCGAAGGCCGATGTCTACACACAATTTATTACAACAGAACTGTTACCATATATTAAGCAGGAAATAGGTATTACTGAATTTGAAACTACAGCTTACGCTGGTTTTTCATTAGGCGGATTATCTGCTTTTGATATCGCCTGGAACAATGCCGATGTGTTTAATAAGGTGGGGGTATTCTCGGGTTCGTTTTGGTGGAGAAGTAAAGATCTGGCCAGGGGCTACACCGATAATGATAGAATAGCCCATGCTGTAGTAAGAGAAACCCGCGGTAAACCCGATCTGAAATTCTGGCTGCAAACCGGTACTAAAGATGAAACCAGCGACCGTAATAAAAATGGCATTATAGATGCCATTGATGATACCATTGACCTGATCAAAGAATTAGAGGCCAAAGGGTACACCCGCCCAGCAGACATTCAATATGTAGAGGTAGTTGGTGGTAGCCACAATACAGAAACCTGGGGCAAGGTGATGGGTAAGTTTTTATGTTGGGCGTTTGGGAGATAGGATTTGTTTTTGTAAATTAGCTAATGTAAAATTTAAGGGTATGATTAGCGTAGCACTTAAAAAGAAGCTGGAGAAATTATCGCTCGCTCAACAAAATAAAATTGAGAAGGAGATTGATGTATGGTTAAAAGAAGAATCTGAACTTAAATTGGTTGACAATAAAACTTCAGTTAGAGGATATGGATCTTTAAAGGATAAAATCTGGATGTCTGACGATTTTGATGAGTCGTTGGAGTCTTTTAAAGACTATATGTAATGCAATTGCTTATAGATACGCAGGCAATTCTTTGGTTTCAGGCGTCAGATGATAGATTATCAAAACAAGCTAAACAGTTAATAGACGACCCTAATAATCGATGCTACGTTAGTATCGCGTCAATGTGGGAGATGGCAATTAAAGTGGCCTTAAATAAACTGCAAATTGAAATAGGCTATGAAAATTTGCATGATTATTTAAGAGCAAGTCGGTTTGATATTTTGGATATTAATCAATCTCATCTTAATAAGATCATTAGCTTGCCTCATCATCATGGCGACCCATTTGATCGTCTCATCATTTCACAAGCTATCACCGAAAATTTGACCATTATTTCGGCTGATCAGCACTTTAAGGCTTATACCGTACATACCCTTTGGTAATCTAATTGCATAAATCTTTGCGTATAACTTGACAAAGCTTTAAGTTCTCATATATTAAACGTACCTTTGCGCAAAATTTAGAGGCGCATTTTCATGCAAAAAATAAGAAACATAGCGATTATCGCTCACGTTGACCACGGTAAGACTACTTTGGTTGACAAAATTTTACACAGTTGCGCCATCTTTCGTGATGGTCAGGAAACTGGTGAATTAATATTGGATAACAATGACCTGGAACGTGAGCGAGGTATAACCATCGTATCAAAAAACGTTTCGGTAATGTATAAAGACGTTAAGATCAACATTATTGATACTCCTGGTCACGCCGATTTTGGTGGCGAGGTTGAGCGTGTGTTGAAAATGGCAGATGGTGTATTATTACTTTGCGATGCATTTGAAGGCGCCATGCCTCAAACCCGCTTTGTAACCCAAAAGGCTTTGGCTTTAGGCTTAAAACCAATTGTGGTTGTAAACAAGGTAGATAAGGAAAACTGTCGCCCGGAAGAAGTTTACGAACAGATCTTCGAATTATTCTTCAACCTTGAAGCAACTGAAGACCAGCTGGATTTCCCGGTTATCTACGGTTCATCAAAACAAGGCTGGATGAGCACCGACTGGCAAAAACCTACCGAGGATATTTTCCCGTTAATGGATGCTATATTAGCTAACATCCCTCCTGCACCTATAGCCGAAGGTACTTTACAAATGCAGATCACCTCTTTAGATTATTCTTCATTTGTAGGTCGTATCGCTATCGGTCGTGTTGCCCGCGGTACTATTAAAGAAAACCAACCGGTATCTTTGGTAAAACGCGATGGCACTATCCAAAAATCAAGGATCAAAGAATTGTATACTTTTGAAGGTTTAGGTAAAGTACGTGCTACTGAAGTTAGCTCGGGCGATATCTGTGCTGTAGTTGGTATTGAAGGTTTTGATATTGGCGATACTATTGCCGATTTTGAAAAACCAGAACAATTGGCGGTTATCAAAATTGACGAGCCAACAATGAACATGTTGTTCACTATCAATACTTCTCCTTTCTTTGGTAAAGAAGGTAAATTTGTTACCTCACGTCACTTACGTGATCGTTTATACAAAGAGATGGAAAAAAACCTGGCGCTTAAGGTTGTTGAAACCGAATCGCCTGATTCATACCTGGTGTATGGTCGTGGTATTCTCCATTTATCGGTATTGATTGAAACCATGCGTCGTGAAGGTTATGAATTGCAGGTTGGTCAGCCACAGGTTATCGTTAAAGAAATTGACGGTGTTAAATGTGAGCCGGTTGAAACCCTTATTGTTGACGTACCGGGTGATGTTGCAGGTAAAGTAATTGAGCTGGTTACACAACGTAAAGGCGATCTGTTGATCATGGAGCCAAAAGGCGACTTGCAACACTTAGAATTTGATATCCCTGCACGTGGTATCATAGGCTTGCGTAACAACGTATTAACCGCTACAGGTGGCGAGGCTATCATGGCTCACCGCTTTAAAGCATACGAGCCTTGGAAAGGTACTATCCCTGGTCGTTTAAATGGTGTATTGGTATCTATGGATACTGGTAAAACCACGGCTTTCGCGATTGATAAATTACAGGATCGTGGCAGGTTCCACATTGATCCGGGAGTTGATGTTTACGAAGGACAGGTATTAGGCGAGCACATCCGCGATAATGATTTGGTTATCAACTTAACCAAGGGCAAGCAGTTAACCAACATGCGTGCATCAGGTAGCGATACCAACGTTAGGATTGCACCTGCTATCAAATTCTCGTTAGAAGAATCAATGGAGTATATCCAGGCAGATGAGTACATTGAGGTAACACCACAAAGTATCCGTTTACGTAAAATTTTCCTTAACGAAAACGAACGCCGAATCAACGCTAAAAAATTTACAAGCCAATAATAGTCTGGTAAATTAAAATATGAAGCCCTCCGAGTATCTCGGAGGGCTTTTTTATTGTTGTGATTTTGGCAAATTATAATGATATTTATAACAAGAAATTAACTTAATTGATTTAATATTTACTAAACCTTATTATGAATAAATACTACTCGCTTTTTGTGGCGTTAGCAGCATTGGTGTATTGCTCCTGCAATAAAATAGCCGATCCTTCACCTGATACCCTTCAATCAATTTCGTTAAGAGACACCCTTACCCTGTATACAGGTAATGTTGTAAGCCTGGATATACAAGTAAAACCGGCATCATTTGATACTACAAAGTTTATTTGGGGTTCATCAGATACTTCGGTTATTGCTGTTACCAATAGAGGCCAGATCACCGCGAAAAATCCGGGTACCTCTGTAGTTTCGGTGAGTAATGCCGATAAAACCAAGTCGGTTAGCTGCGCGGTTACTGTTAAAGATAGTTTGAGCATAGGTTTAATCGCTTATTATCCATTTAATAACAGCGCGATTGATGCCACGGGGCATGGTTACAATGGTATAGGTACCGATTTAACAAGCGCTGCCGATAGGTTTGGAAAGCCTAACTCGGCCTATGGCTTCAACGGTACAAGCAGCTATATTGTAGTGCAGGATAAGCAGGTATTGCGTTTAAATAATACAGATTTTACGCTAAATATGTGGATGAACCTTGATGGATATAACAGCTCATCCGGAAGCGCTTTATTGGCGAAAGGTAATGGTCCGTATCAAAATGGTTGGAATTGTTCTGTTACCGGTTTAGGCACAACAAATACCGGTATCGGCAATGCTTTTTATAACGTATCAGGCGGCGATGATCCTCACGCCTTTGGTAATACGGTTATTGGCTTAGGTAAATGGACAATGGTTACTATTACCTATAACCTGGCCCAACAACAGATAAGCTTTTACATTAATGGTGTATTTGATCATGCAACAGGTGGTATACCTACCCCAAATCCAAACACCGCTGTTAATCTTTTCATAGGTAAAAATAGCTATATAGATCCCTCTGGCTTAACGCCGGCATATTATATTAAAGGAAAAATGGATGATATCAGGATATATAATCACATTATACCTTCGCATGAAATAACAAAACTTTATAAGTTATCCTATTAGTTAAAATTATAAATTAAATCCTTGGTATACATAAAAAAGCCTCTGAGATTGTCTCAGGAGGCTTTTTTATGTATTTTTTTATATGTTATATAGGCTGGTATTTATTTTAATGTAAAAATAACATATATTAAATATAATATATGTATATATGCAATATATAAAAACCTATATAAAAAATGAAAACCTTAAAGAAAAACGTTACACATGCTGTAGTTGGCATGCTGATGGTTGGCAGCTTTGCCTCATGTCAAAAAAACAACGACAAGAATCTTGACCCTACCCTAAAAAACTTGTCGGCAGCAAATCTGAAAACCAATTCTCTGACTACATTAACAGCGGTAGAAGTAGGTACTGCAAGTAAAAAAGGAACCAACACTATTGATTTATTTGGCAGAAGCACAACCAATACCTTGTTGCACAAAAGCTGGACCAGTGCCGCCGGATGGACAGCCTGGGAAGACCTTGGTGGCAGCATTGTATCTGCACCGGCAGCAACTTCAAGAAGCTCAAATGTTATAAATGTTTATGCGCAGGGATCAAATGGCCATTTAATGCAAATTTATTGGGTAGATGGACAGGGCTGGTCGCAGTGGATTGATCTTGGTGGTACAATTACTTCTGCACCTACTGCTGCATCAAAAACAACCAACGATCTGTCGGTTTTTGCCAAGGGGACCAATAATAACCTGATAGAGCTTACCTGGACTTCTGGTAGTGGCTGGGGGTCATGGATTGACCATGGTGGCAATATTACATCGGCACCTGCGGCAATCTCAAGGAGTGCTACAACTATTAATGTTTATGCAAAAAGCGCAACTAATACACTTGCGCAAATTTATTACACAAGCGGTACCTGGTCGGCATGGACAGACCTGGGCGGAAGCATTACTTCGGCACCTACTGCTGTAACCCGCACACAAAATGATATCAATGTTTACGCAAAAGGCGCATCAGGTCAGCTAATGCAAATATACTGGACGCTTAGCGGCAACTGGTCGGCATGGATAGATCTTGGTGGTAGCATTACTACAGCACCTGCGGCCGATGCTCGTTCGGTAGATGCCATCAATATATTTGCTTTATCAAATGGCACATTGCAGCAAATTTACTGGACTTCAGCCGGCGGATGGACTTCATGGTTTAACATGCCTCAATAAGCTTGCTTGTATTTAAGCCATAAAAAAAGCAGGGAAGTTTAAATGACTCCCTGCTTTTTTTATGACTTCAACTTAATCGCCTTTCTATCTTTTTAACTTACCGATAAGGTTGTCTATGATGATGTTGATATCGTCAGATAGCTTTAAAAAGTAAACTGCCGGGATATAAATAAGGGTGATGAATGCGCTTCGCACTATGGTATCCATAATAAAATTATCGATATGCGGGATTATCCACACCGAAAAATAATAAACTATTACACCACTTATAATAGCCAGCAGGCTTTGAATTTTGAAAGGCTGCATTTTGAATTTTATCAGAATAAATAAATACCTGAAAAGATTAAAAATAAAAAAAGTAAGCGCTGAAGCTATGGCAGCTCCTGTAATGCCATATATGGGAATCAATATTAAATTGGCGATAACTATTACACCAACCAACAGTACGTTAAATAAAGAGTCGTATTTAAAATATTTAGAGGTGGCTAATATTACCAAATTAATACCCGTAGCCGAGTCGATAAAAAATCCAAGACTAACAAAGAATATGGCGTATTTCCCGGCTTTAAATTCCGGTGGAAGCATTGCAAAGATATTATCAACATTTGCCCAGATCAGCACAAACAAAAACAACGCGCTGATGAGCTGGTTTACGCAGCTTTTTTCATAAACAGATCTGATATTGGCCAAATCGTTTTTTCGCCATGATTCTGCTATAACAGTATATGCAATGCTGTATAATGCCCGGGAAGGTAATGAAATAATTATACCGAAGTTAAACGCCAGTGAGTACACGCCGGTATGGTCCAACCCCAGTTTTTTGGTAATAAGAATGTTATCTATATTCTGAATAATTAATGGCGATGCACCTGTCAGTATGGTAAAAAAACAAATACCTACCAACTTGCGCACCATTTCCTTATCCAAAAAATGAAGGTTGGGTTTAAGTGAAAATTGTTTGTCTTTAATTAGCCGGATAATGATTAGCCCTGTTGGTATGATGTTGGCAAAAAACCAAAGTACCATAAAGGTATTGAAGCTTACCAGTTTAAAATAGACAAGCAGCACTGTGACGAGTACAAAGATCCTTTTAGTAAATTCCCTGAGTATAAGCCCGGTTGTCATGTTATATAGCATACGGGCGTACAAGTCAAATACGTTAAAAAACAGGGTGAAGATGGTAAGCGGTACCAGGTACCAATAGTACTGCTCAAAAAGGACGCTTTTTTGATTACGGCCAACTAACTCGTCTTTATATACATACGCAATTATTATAAACAGTAAGCTGCCCACAGCCGAAATCGCGCATGATAAAAATAAGTAACCGTTATGTTTCTTCTCTTCGTTTCTGAAATAGGGAAAATACCTGGCTGTTCCGTTAAAACCTAATATGGAAAACTGCGCAAACATGAGCGATAACGAGCCTAACAGGGTAATGAGGCCAATTCCCTCGGTTGAAAGGGCGTGGGGTTGAATGATACTTACCGTAAGAAAACCAATTAATATACCAAGGTAGGAGTAGATAGAACCTTTAATGGTTTGTTGCTTTATTATGCCCATTCAGTTATTTAACCGCTGTGTTGTATGAAGTAAAATGATAATTTTGAACTGTACATGGCAAATATAAAATATAAAGTGTGTGTGTTAACGGTTACCTACGCAAATAGGGGGCAATTTTTAAACCAGGTATTGAAACGGGTGCTGGGTTTAGCACAGGTAGCCCGGGTTGTGGTTGTTAATAACGCATCGGTTTATAATGTAAGCAGCCAAGTTGCCCAACTGACCGATGATAGGATCATTGTTTTAAATAACGAGGAAAATGTGGGCTCGGCCGGTGGTTATAAACAGGCTATTGATTATGCGTACAAAAATATAGATGCCGATTTTATCTGGCTACTTGATGATGATAACGTACCCGGGGAAAGCGCATTACAGGGCTTACTGCACATGTGGGACGAAATAACCGGAGAGGATAATAAAAAGGCATTGTTTTGCCTCCGGCCGGATAGGGCAGTTCACCTCAGGATTGCAAAAGGCGAAGACCCCTACAGGTATTACCTGGTAAAGGATAATTTTATGGGTTTTAGTATATCCCGGATCTTCCTTAATCAATACTATAAGCTGCGCGATAAACGCAGGGATCAAAGAGAGCTCAAAAAGTACGTGCAAATGCCTTATGTGCCTTACGGCGGGTTATTGTTTCACAAATCGATGGTTGATGTGATAGGTTTACCCAATGAGGATTTCTTTGTTTATGTAGACGATTCTGAATACACTTATCGCATTACTCAAAATGGCGGGGCTATATGGCTGGTGCCTTCCTGCAGGATAAGTGATGTTGATCAATCGCAGGGAATAGGCTACAAAAGCAAGCCTTTTCATTCTCATTTACTTGATGAGTGGAGCTTTCGTACCTACTACTCGGTAAGAAACAGGATGTATTTTTATACCAGAGTAGCGGTTTCAAATAAATTAATGTTCAAAATAAATAAAGGGCTATATTTAGGCTATTTATTTATAGTAAGTTTGTCGACTTCAAAAACACAACAATATAAAATGCTGGTATCGGCAGTTAATGATGGCATTAACGGAAAGCTGGGAAAAGCAAACGCGGAAAAATTTCAATGAGTGAATTACAGAGGTACCACATGATACAGGCTTGTATCGATGTGATCAAAAAAAAGAAGAAAAAAGTTAATTATTTTGAAATTGGGGTACAAACCGGTTTTTGTTTTTTTAAGATCAAAGCCGAACGGAAAGTTGCGATAGACCCTAATTTTATAATCAAGATCACCAAAAAGGTAAAAGCATATTACCGAAACTTATCTAATTTCAATAACCGCTTTTTTGAGCTTACCAGTGATGATTTTTTTGAGCAAAAAAGCGATTATATCAAAAAAATTGGTGGTATTGATGTGATATTTATTGACGGCCTGCATTTATATGAGCAGGTGGTTAAGGATATTGAAAACTCGCTTAAGTATTTAAATAAAGGCGGGGTGATACTGGTTCATGATTGTAACCCTTTATCAGAGCCTGCCGCTGTAAGGGCCTACACTTCGGAAGAAGCCGCGGTATTGGTGGGTTCGCATCCGCAATGGATCAACCAATGGAATGGCGACGTTTGGAAAGCTATTGTAAAGCTTCGGTCAGAAAGAAAAGATCTTAATATAACCGTAATCAACAGTGATCATGGTGTTGGCATCATCAGGCCCGGCGTACCCGAAAAGGCATTTTCTTTTGAAGAAGGGGATATGGATAAACTAACCTACGCCGACCTTGATAACAACCGCGAAACTTATTTGAATCTTAAATCGCCCGAAACATTTGCTTCTTTTGTTAAGGAGTTGGAGAAGGAGTTTAAATAATGCAGGATTCAATTATAGGCGGCGATTATAAGACCGCGTACGATCAATTTTATCAAAAACACGATGAAGCCTGGCGCATGCTTGGCGCAAAATATAAAGCACAGCATATTATTGATGTATGCAAAGGCTTAACTTTTAACGCGGTGCTTGAAGTGGGCGCGGGAGATGGCAGTATCCTGAAGATACTATCCGATCATAATTTTGCCCCCGAGTATAGCGCCGTTGAGATCTCTGAAAGTGGTGTGCAATACATCCAGTCAAGGTCTATCAAAAATTTAAAATCGGTACAGGTATTTGATGGCTATAAACTGCCTTTTGAGGATGATAGTTTTGATCTGATCATCCTATCCCACGTATTGGAGCATGTAGAGCATGAACGTATTTTGCTGCGCGAAATAAAGCGCGTAGCCAAACGCTGCGTAATTGAAGTGCCCCGTGATTATAAAACAGGTGTGGATACCCGTATAAAACACTTTTTGGCTTATGGGCACATCAATGTGTATACGCCAACATCGTTACGCTACCTGCTGAGCACAGAAGGCTTTGTGGTTGAAAACGATCTTACTTCGATGATTGAGCCCGAGGTAACTAAATTTAACAGCTACGTTAATCAGAAAAAGGCAAAGAGCGTTTTGAAAGATTTACGCATTGCTGCCGAGTTTGGCGTAAAGCAGTTGTTGAGCAAAGTGATGGGAAAAAAGATAAGCGAACAATTTGCAAACGCTTATACCGTTTTGTGTAATAAAGCCGAAAAGCAACCCGAGTTATTCTGATTTTTTTTGATCAATGCAAAAACTTGCCCCTATTGCCCTGTTTGTATACAACCGGCCCGATCATATGCGCCGTACCATTATTCATTTGCAAAAAAATGTACTGGCAGATGAATCGCGACTGTATATATTTTGCGATGCCCCCAAAACAGAGACCGACCGAAGTGCAGTTGAACAGGTAAGGCAGGTTGCCAAAGAAACCACAGGTTTTAAAGCTGTAAAAGTTATCCTGCGCGATCATAATCTCGGCCTGGCCGAATCCATAATTAGCGGGGTTACCCAATTGGTTTATGAATATGGTAAGGTGATTGTTTTTGAGGATGATTTGCTTTCGTCGCCTTACACCCTTCAATACTTCAATGAGGCTTTAACCCGCTATGCCAACCAGGATAAGGTGATGCATATCGGGGCCTACATGTATAACCTTAAAGAAAAAGACCTTCCCGAAACTTTTTTTTACCGTGCAGCCAGCAGCTGGGGCTGGGCAACCTGGGCACGTGCCTGGGATAGTTTTGAACCTGATATTGATAAGCTGATAGCGCAATTTGATCCGCTGAAGATTCTTAGGTTTTCTATAGAGGGTAAAATGAATTTCTGGAAACAGATCCAGGAGTTTAAAGCAGGCAAAAATAACTCATGGGCCATTCGCTGGTATGCTTCTATATTTTTGAAGGGTGGGTTAACGCTAAACCCGGCCCGCTCGTTAATCAACAACATAGGGCACGATGGCACCGGCGTACATAGCAATAAAGAAAACATGTATGAAGTGCACATCTCGCAACAACCCGTAAAAACATATCCTAATGTAGTTGAGGAGAATGAAAAAGCTTATCACGCCATAAAACATTTCCTGGCACACCGTAAAGGCAGTTTATTGCAACGGGCTGTCAGGTTTGTAAAACAGCGGGTAGGATAATTTGCATCGTATAGGTTAATATGAATAAATGTATTTTTGAGGCATGTTAAAAGTAGTGCATCTGAATACTTATGATGGTAATGGTGGGGCAGGCCGTGGTTGTATGCGTTTGAACCGTGCGTTGCTTAATAGTGGGGTCGATTCTAAAATGATTGTTCATTATAAATTCGGCACCAACCCGCAGATAGGCACCTTCAACGCTAACAAGGTTCAAAAATCAGTTGCTGCTTTTAAGATCATACTGGAGCGTGTTTTTGCCAGGCGTTTTCTGAAACCCTTGCGTACCCCTTTTTCCTTTGCCTGGTTTGGCCGCTCGGTTATTCACCACCCCGATGTGATAAATGCCGATGTGATCCATTTACACTGGATCAATCATGGCTTTCTCGATCCCAAACACATAGCCGAAATCGCTAAATTAAACAAGCCGGTGGTTTGGACCTTTCACGATAGCAACGCGTTTACCGGTGGCTGCCATGTGCGTTACACCTGCGATCATTTTATGAGAGAATGCGGTAATTGCCCCTTGCTCATCAAGTCGTCAGATGATGATATTTCGCACACCATCTGGCAACAAAAAAATAAGGCTTACCAGGCTTTGGATTTTGCCATAGCTGCTCCGAGTTCATGGATGAAGAGATCGGTTGAGGCCAGTAGCCTCATGAAACACAAAGCTGTGCATCAAATCCCCAACACTTTAGAAACAGACATCTTTAAACCGATCGACAAAAAGCTTGCAAAAGAAAAGGCCGGTTTGCCGGTAGATAAATTCATCTTCCTGAGTGGTTTTATGCCATCGCGTAAAGATTTGCATAAAGGCACCCAATACTTATTGGAAAGTATGGAATTGTTGAAGCAGCGTTTAGGTGCCGATGCGGATAAAGTTGAGCTGGTGGTTTTTGGTAACCGTGGTACCGAAGGCGTACCCGAATTTCCATTTAAGACCAGTTTTTTGGGTACTATTAATAATGATGAGCAACTGGCCCTGCACTATGCTGCCGCGGATGCATTTTTAATTCCATCGCTGGAAGATAACCTGCCCTACACCGTAATGGAAAGCCTGGCCTGTGGTACCCCAGTTATAGCCTTTACAACGGGCGGTATCCCGGATATGGTACAACATAGATATAATGGATACCTGGCCACCTATCGTTCGTCAGAGAGCTTTACAGAGGGTATGGAGTGGGTTATTAATCATGCTGATCATAAACAATTGCAGCAACAGGCCCGCCAAACGGTAATGGATACTTTTAGCGAAACGGTTATTGCCCAAAAACATATCGATCTTTATAGAAGCCTGCTTAAACCAGCCGGAGGTGCCGATGTTTAATCCCAGGCTAAGCGTTATCACCATTGTGTACAATAACGTGCTCGATATTGAGCGTACCATGCTTTCGGTTTTAAACCAAACCTATAACAACATTGAATATATTATTGTAGACGGGCTATCAAACGATGGTACTTTACAGGTAATTGAAAAATATAAAGATCGCGTTAGCAAATTCATCAGTGAAAAAGATAAGGGGATTTATGACGCCATGAACAAAGGGCTTGCCATAGCCACCGGCGATTATGTGATCTTCATGAACTCGGGCGATGGGTTTTACGATGCCGATACTGTGAAATATGTTTTTGCCACGACTGCTGATGCCGATATTTATTACGGTGAAACCGAAATGATGAATGATGCAGGCGAGAGCCTTGGGCAGCGCAGGCATAAAGCTCCTCAACAATTTACTTGGCGTGGTTTTAAATATGGCATGAGCATCAGCCACCAGGCTATATATATCAGGCGCACTTTAGCAGAACCTTATGATAGCAGGTACCATTTAAGTGCCGATATCGACTGGATCATCCGCGCGGCAAAGAAAGCTAAAACTATTGTGAACGTAAACCGCTACGTTGCCAAATACCTGGTGGGCGGCATGTCAAAAACCAAACATCGCCAAAGCCTGCAGGAGCGGTTTAACATCATGAAGGAAAATTACGGTTTGGTGCCCACTGTCTTCAACCATTTTGTAATCGCCTTTAACCTGGGATGGTATTGGCTAAAAAACAGGCGTACTAATGATTAAGTGTCATAATCGTCATAAGTAATCCTCTTCCTACTAATCTCGATATTAAGCTTGTGGTCGGTGTTTTCACCGCACCACGGCAATGCTGTCGCTACTACACAGGCCTTACGTATGTACTATATTAGGAGTGGTGCGGTGAAAACACCGACCACAGGCACATGCTTTAGTAGGAAAGCGATGCCAGTATGTCCTCTTTCTCTAATTCCGGGTGATCGCTTATAATTTCGTCAAATGACATACCCGAAGCAATCAAATCGATGATCACCTCAACAGGCCAGCGCATATGACGAATGCAAGCCTTGCCATACGTTTGAATCAACCGTAATTCGTTCAAGTAAATTGCTCATATGTAAATTTACATAATACTTGTTACTTAAGCTACAAGCGGCCACAAAAAAAGGCGATGAGTAACAACCCATCGCCTTTCTTATATTAAGAGGAATTTTTAAGATTTTTTACCCGCCGGTTTAACTGACGGCTTCTTTTTGGTTTCGGTATAAACCGCGCCGCCAAGGGCAAGCACCAATAAAAGTGATCCTGCTAAAGAAATATTTTCGCCGGCATAATACGATGTCGGGTGGAAATCAAACTTTATAGTGTGGTTACCAACCGGAATCACTGCTGCGCGTAACAGATAGTCTGCACGGAAGTATGGTGATTCCTTACCGTCGATGGTCATTGTCCAGCCTTTATCGTAGTAGATCTCAGAGAATACGGCAATTTGCGTTGAGGTTGACCCGCTTTGGTATACAAGGTGTTCAGGAGCGTAGCTTGTTAATTTAATTGTCGATGTCGGATCCGATCCGATAGACTGGCCATCAGTAAAGCTTTTATATTGCTTATCAACAATGGCTTCGTCTTTTGGGGAAAAGCTGCTGATTGCCTGCATTTCCTGGTCGGCATTATCTGCAAATTTTACGCTTTTTACAAACCATGCATTACCGCAGGCGGTTTGGTTGGTGCGCATGCCTGCGTTGCCTGTTTTAGGATCGGCAGTAATGATGTATTTGGTGTTCAGCATATCCAATACATCCTGGTTTACACTTTTGATGAACTGATTTTCAATCAGTTCATCAAACCTTCTTAACCTGGCCGAGTGGAAACCACCAACGGTTTTATAAAAATAAGATGAATGTGAATCATGAAAAGGATCGCCGCCGGTCATGTCAAACACCCTGAAGTTAGGGTCATTATCTTTCATGATAAATTCATCAACTTCGCGCGGGGTGTATTGCTGCGCTAATTCTGATTTATCTACAAAGTTGCCGTCTTTTAAGTAACGTTTATCAACGCCCCACATATCAAACAAAATAATAGCTGCCAAAATCCATGCTGCCATGTTTGCTTTGATCTTTTCTTTGATAACTAACCACAGTAAGCCTGTAGTTAATAATACAAATATCAATGAGCGGATGGCATCAGCACGTTCAAGACTTATCCTGTCTTCTATCAATGAACCGGCCACTTTATTGGCAAGATCGCTGTTGCCCTTAAACATTTGGGTAAGGTTGTTGATAAAGCCTAAGTTATCGTCTGTTTTAAAGCTTAAAATAACATCGGGGATGGCTATCATAATCAATAACAAGCCGCCCGTTATAAAGAAGGCTATTTTACCACGTTTAAACATTAATGCTTTATCGGTGTTGGTAATAACTTCGTTTACGGCAAGTAAAGCCAGTATAGGGAAGCAAAAAGCCGCTATAACTAACGTTGATTCAACCGCCCTGAACTTGTTGTACATAGGCACGTAGTTGAAAAAGAAATCAGACAGGAAGGGCAGGTTTTTACCGAAGGATAACAGCATGCTTAGTATAACAGCGCTTAACAACCACCATTTTATGCGGTTTTTAACAATCAATAAGCCTAACACAAACAGGAAAAATACCGCCGCGCCAAAGTACCATGGCCCAAACGTGCTTGGCTTATTGCCGAAGTATAATTGCTGCGATACGAAGCCATTAGCCTGCCCTGCGTCAACACCGGCATCTGTAAGGATTTTTACTGCTTTTGAATCGTCGCCAACTACGGTGCTTGTGCCACCGCCGTAAGCATTCGGGATCAGGAAGGTAAGGCATTCGCCTACACTTTGGCTCCAGGTATAGGCATAATCTTTATCTAAACCGTGGTTTGGCCCGGCAGTACTGCCTTTTGAGGTTAAGTTTGCTTTGCCACGTATGGTGTACTGGCTATATTCAAAGGTGGTCCAAAGTATGCTGGCATTTACTGCTATGGCCAATAAAACAGCGCCAACCAGGTAAGCGCTGGCTTTAAGGAACGGCTTGGTTTGTTTATCTTTTATAGCATGATAAAGCTCGATACCCAATAAAATAGCGATAGCCAGCAGCAGGTAATACGTCATTTGTACGTGGTTGCTCCTGATCTCCATAGCAAGCGCAAAAGCTGTTATAGAGCCACCAAGCAGGTATTTGCCCCTTAAGGTTAAAATGATACCTGCAAGTATAGGCGCAAAAAAAGCAATGGCATATGCCTGGTTAGCGTGGCCGGCGGTAATGTAAATAAAGTTATACGATGAAAAAGCGAAAGCGATAGCACCCGCTGCCGCCAGCCAGGGTTTTAACTTTAATACGTTGAACAACAGATATGCGCCAAGCAGATACAGTAAAACCGTATCAACCGGATTAGGGAAAACCGCCTTTAAAATATTGATGACATGCGATGTGATGTTTGAGGGAAATGCTGCCCAGATCTGGTAGGCGGGCATACCGCCAAACATCTGGTTTGTCCACAATGGGGCATGGCCGGTTGCTGCTTTAACATCGTTGATCTCTTTTTGCATGGATTGAGCCTGTAATACATCACTTTGTATTAGGGCTTTTCCTTGTATCAGGGGGCTGAAAAAGTAGGCAAAGGAAATTGCTACTAAAATTGCTACAATAATGAGGTGAACACTATTACGCTTGAACCAGTTATTCATTTAAGTTTTTTGAATGGATAATATAATCCTCAAAAATAGAAAATTGGTTGAGAATAGGAATTATAAGTTACAAAGGAATTACACGGCCTTTTTAGCACCGGCTACGCATCACAAAAAAGAAAATGACCATAATAACCAGGCTTAAAACATAGGCTATGATTTGGCCTTTTCCATAGTCTTCGCGGTATTTGCGAACGTTGAAGAAGTTATAAACCGCCAGCGCGCCAACAATGACCCAAAAAGGTGTACTGATTTTATTGCAGGTAACAAACAGCTGTGTAGCCGCCGCAAATACAATAAAGTTCGCAATGATCAGCGTGATTGATTCGGGGGTGTTGTTGTGGTTAGGGCGACGTTTATATACCTGGTCTGGCAGCATATGGGTTTATTTTACTTCTTCATAATCAACAAACTCGCCTTCGGTATCGGGGAGTTTACCTTTTTTACTGCCTTCGGGTATATAGTCTACCTTAACAGCGCCATCGGGCCTGTTTTGCTGACGCTGGTAATTATTTTGCTGTTGCTGTGCCTGCTGTTGCGCTTTGTTAATAACACTTTGAAATAAAGCAGGTATCAGGTACCGCATTAAACTGCGGATAATGTACAAAACACAAATTGATATGATCAGGAAACGAATTAGTAACATCTGATTAATTTTAAGCTTACAAATATAAGCATATAACGGTAAAAATGTTTGAATATGATTGTTTAGGGATTTGAAGATGAAGCAATTTGAAAATTTGAAGATGTGGTGACGTACCATTTTCAAATTTTCAAATCATCAAATTTTCAAATCAAAATTTCTCCTCCATCATTTTTTCCAGCGCAAACATTTCATCACGCAGCTTGGCGGCTAATAAAAAGTCCATGTTTTTGGCGGCGGCAAGCATTTCTTTTTTGGTATTGTCGATAGACTTTTTCAGATCGGGTTTGGTCATGTATTGTACTATCGGGTCGGCAGCAAGCGTTGCAAAATCGGGTTCTACATAAGCTTTTTGTACACCACCCTGGAAATCAACCACGGATGTTTGTTCCATAATTTCCTCGCGCGATTTGCCTACTGTGGTAGGTACAATGCCATGAAGCGTATTGTGTGCAATCTGAATTTCCCGGCGACGGTTGGTTTCATCCATCGTGATCTGCATCGAATCGGTAATTTTATCGGCATACATAATTACCCTGCCGCGGTCATTACGGGCGGCGCGACCAATAGTCTGAATCAATGAACGCTCCGACCTCAGGAAACCCTCCTTATCAGCATCAAGTATGGCTACTAAAGATACCTCGGGTAAATCCAGGCCCTCGCGCAACAGGTTGATGCCTATCAGTACGTCAAACTCACCCAAACGTAAACCCCTCAAAATTTCTACCCTTTGCAGGGTTTTTACTTCCGAGTGAATGTAGCGGCATTTGATGCCCAGGCGGTCCATGTATTTGGCCAGTTCTTCGGCCATGCGTTTGGTGAGGGTGGTTACTAATATACGGTCGCCCATTTTAATGGTGCGGTCTACCTCATCTAACAGGTCATCCACCTGGTTTATTACCGGGCGAATTTCAATAACCGGATCAAGCAAGCCCGTAGGCCTGATCACCTGCTGAACCACCACACCTTCCGATTTTTCCAGTTCAAAATCGCCGGGTGTAGCGCTCACGTACACCGTTTGCGGGGCCAGTTTTTCAAACTCCTGGAAATTAAGCGGCCGGTTATCTAAAGCTGCCGGTAAACGGAAACCATAATCAACCAACGACATTTTGCGCGACCTGTCGCCACCGTACATCGCCCTGATCTGCGGTACCGTTACGTGGCTTTCATCAATCACCATCAGGTAATCATCCGGGAAATAATCCAGCAAACAGAAGGGGCGGGCGCCTGGTAACCTCCCATCAAAAAACCGGGAGTAGTTTTCGATACCAGAGCAATAGCCCAGTTCGCGAATCATTTCCAGGTCGTAGTTAACCCTTTCCTCCAGGCGCTTGGCTTCCAGGAAACGACCATCGCCTATAAATTGCTTTTTGCGGGTTTCTAATTCTTCCTGGATAGCCCAGATAGATTGCAGGAAACGCTCGCGCGGGGCTACGTAAAGGTTTGCCGGGTACAACACCATGTGGGTCATTTTCTCAACTGTTTTGCCCGTGCCTACATCAAAAGCGCTTAACTCTTCAATGTCATCGCCAAAAAAAGAAATGCGGTAGGCATGGTCCATATAGGCTGGGAAAATATCAACCGTGTCGCCTTTTACTCTGAAGGTACCGCGCTTAAAATCGGCAGTGGTGCGTGAGTACAGGATCTCTACCAGTCGATGTAAAAACGCGTTCCTGCTGATGCGGGTACCTACCGCGAATTTAAATACCGATTGGGCGAAATCCTCGGGATTACCCATACCATAAATGCAGGAGATAGACGATACCACAATGACATCCCTGCGGCCCGACATGAGGGCAGAGGTAGTACGCAAACGAAGCTTTTCTATCTCTTCGTTAATCTGCAGATCCTTTTCTATATAGGTATTGGTGGTAGGTATAAATGCCTCGGGCTGATAATAATCGTAGTAGGACACAAAGTAGTTCACCGCGTTTTCGGGGAAGAATTGCTTAAACTCGCCGTAAAGTTGTGCCGCAAGGGTTTTGTTATGGCTCAGTATCAGCGTGGGCTTTTGTGTTTGGGCGATAACATTGGCCACCGTAAAGGTTTTGCCAGATCCGGTAACACCCAAAAGCGTTTGAAACGGATCGCCATTGTTTACACCTTCAACCAACTGCCTGATGGCTTCAGGCTGATCGCCGGTGGGAGAATATTGAGATGTTAAATTAAAATCCATGTGTAATGTAAAAATACAAATAATCCTGCAATAGGGTTCACAGATCAAAATAAGCCAATGATAATGACAACAGTATGTCAACAATGGTTTAATGCAGATCTTTTATATTTAATTACAACAGGGAGGGGAGGGGATGTTCGATGGGGGGGGGACCTCCCAACGGGCTACCATGTACACATATTTTTTGAAATCTTATCACTAACCAAAACGATGTCATTTCGAACGAACCGGGGAGGGATTGTGCGCCGTAGGTGAGGAGAAATCTTTTAAAAGCGGACATTCGGCTATGCAAGGTGTCGAAGATTTCTCTTTCGCACCCCACTCATACCCCTCCTTCGCTCTATCGAAATGACATTTTCCGTTAGTTAGGTGAGTAAATCCGGAACCCATCACTATTTTTACCTCCCAGCCTTCAACCGTTGCGCCCTTGCAAAAAAGCTTTGTTCGCTAATTTGTTCCTCTACCTCGGCAATGGCTTTCATGAGGTTGTTTTGAGTGTTGGTGAGCTCGGCAGCGGCACTTTTGATTATTTCCCAAACGGGTTTCATGCGCTCAACCAGTTCCTGGCCTTTGGCAGTTAGCATAATGAGTCGCTTGCGTTCATCTGCTTTATCTTTTTTTGAACGGATAAGCTTTTCTTTCTCCAGTTCTTTAAGCAGACTAATGGTAGATGGATGCGTATAACCAATTTCGTTGGCTATTTCAACCACGCTTAAAACGGGTTTAAAATGCAGGGTGTAAATAACCGGGAACCATTTGGGTTCAAAGTCGATATTATTGGCTTTGTAAATAAGCACCCCATCCTTGCGAAGCGTATCGGCAAGGCGTTGCAGCCTTGTTGATATCGCTAAAATTCCCGATTCGTCAATAACGTTCATCAGCTGCATTGGTTAATTGCCCAAATGTAACTCATAAAAAATATTATCGGCACCCATCAGCGGGAATGATTTGGGCAGGTCTGTTTTGAGCAATTGGGTGAATCCATTTTTTTCATAAAAGCGGTGGGCGGCTTTCAGTAAATCAACAGTACCTAAATAAATGGCGTTTATCTCATTTTGTTTGCAATACACTATCAGCGTGTCTAATAATAATTGCGCTATGCCCAGTTCTTTGCCCCGGTATTCTTTACGTACAAACATTTTACGCAACGCCCCGGCATTATCGCCTATGGCAATGATGGCTATGGTACCAACCAGTTCGCCGTTATGGAAAGCGCCCAGAAAATTGCCGCCGGTTTGGTGGTAATTGCTTTCAATATCCAGCAGGTCGGGCTGGCCTTCAAGGGTTACGGGTACGTTAAATTCTATTTGTTGTATAGGAAGAATGATGTCAATTATCTGCTGGCAATAGCTGTTGTTTAAGGGGGTTATTTGGATTGTAGTATTCATAATATTTTATTTATGTACAAATCTACGTAGTTAACTACATATAATCCAAATAAAGATCTGTTTTTGACAAATTTGTGTTTTTGAGGCAAAAAATAAAATAGACACATTTACTTAAAAACTTTAATTTTAAGCATGATTTTCGTCCTCAACAAAACCAATACTATTGCCAATAAATTTTTGGCCGAACTGCGTGATGCTGTCATTCAGCAGGATAAGGCACGTTTTAGGCGGAACCAGGAAAAGTTAGGCGAGATATTAGCCTACGAGTTGAGCAAAACATTGCAATATGAGCCGATAGAGGTGCAAACACCCTTAGGCATAGCCAATATCAACATACCCGCCGACAGACCGGTGTTGGGGACTATTCTGCGCGCCGGCCTGCCCTTTCACCAGGGATTTATGAATTATTTTGATCAGTCCGACTCCGCATTTATTACCGCTTACCGCAAGGTTAAAAGGGGAGGCGCGTTCATGATCCAGGTTGATCATATCTCGACCCCGAATCTTGACGGGCAAATTCTCATCCTTTGCGATACCATGCTGGCCAGTGGCCAAAGCCTGGTATCGGTTTGCAAGGAACTGATGGCGCAATACAACATCAAAGAACTGCACATTGCATCGGTAATAGCCAGCACCGTAGGCATTGCCCATGTACGCGCCAACCTGCCCCATGCCAAACTTTGGGTTTGCGCGGTGGACGACGAAATGACCAGCAAAGCTTACATTGTACCGGGTTTGGGCGACGCCGGGGATCTGGCGTTTGGGGAGAAAGTGTAGGGGGATTTGGGATTGGGATTTCGGAATTATAATTTTAGCATTTATAATTTCGGAATTAGGGTTTAGGATTTTAAGTAAATTTGGCCTTCATCACCTCTATCAACAATGAAAAATTACAGCACTTACAGCCAGTTATATTTACGCCTTGCACTTGGCTTAGGCTTTATTGCAGCCGTGTTAGATAGATTGGGCCTGGTTGGCCAGGTCGGGCAGCCAAACATTGCCTGGGGCAATTGGGCTTCATTTTTAAGTTATACCCAAGTGCTGCTCCCGTTTTTATCAAAACCTTTATCAGATGTGATGGGCTGGCTGGCTACCATAGCCGAAGCTTTATTTGGCCTGTTACTCATTATTGGTTATAAAACCAAACTCACAGCAATTGGCAGTGGCTTACTCACCTTGACTTTTGCGCTCGCCATGGTTTTTGCTTCGGGATGGAAAGCGCCGTTTAATTACTCGGTATTTGCCGCAAGTGCAGCGGCTTTTTTATTGGCCGGGCTGCCGTATTATAGGTGGAGCATAGATAACTTAAGCCGCAAAACGTCATGACATCTTCAAAAACTTAATCCCATACCCAACGGTCGGGTGCCTTCCCAAAACTCCCCGCATTAGCGATTGAAGTGGATACCGGCCTGCGCCTAAGGCCCTGTGCGTGTATGAACGGAAAGCGCGGCCCGCTTCTATCGGCGGGAATGCCATAATCTTGAAAAAAGTTATCACAGGTATTGTTATATCTAAGTGTTAGATTTATGGGCGTATCACCCAGTACCAGGGTATACCTTGTCATATCAAGGTGTATCACCTGTACCGGTACACACAGTTTGGTACGTTTGGCATCGTCACCTGGAAAAGGTTCAGCCGCTAAAATGATGACGTTTAGAGGTGCCTACTTAGCTCACCCTGGTGCAGGTCTTGTGCAACTGCCCCACCTGCCGGATGACTTGGGATTTTGCGAATGTTTATATATCAAAACTACGTTGTTTCATCCTGTAAGCAGTTACACTATATCTCAATCTAATATTGGGTTAACACTTTTTATATAAAAATAGATATAAATATCTAATAATCAATTTGTTGTATTTTTAAAGTGTTAAGTTATGTTAACCTTGTAATCTCGCTTTTTAAGTTCATTTTAAACGGTAAGGCTGCTTCCCCCGCCTCCCCGCATTAGCGATTGAAGTGGATACCGGCCCGCGCCTAAGGCCGTGTGCGCGTATGAACGGAAAGCGCGGCCCGCTTCTATCGGCGGGAATGCCATCATGATTAAAAGAAATAGCTTTTCCATAAAACACAGTGGTATATTGGAGCGTTGGTATCTTGTTATCAAACCCAACAACTATGGAAATTAAACGCAACGGCTCGCAGCCATCGGGCAAAGGTCCGGCAGAATATTTTACAGGGACGGTACGGATAGATCCGCTTTTTGCGCCGCCGAATCCGGCCCGTGTGGCTATGGCGCTGGTAACTTTTGAGCCGGGTGCCCGCACGGCCTGGCATACCCATCCGCTTGGTCAAACCCTTATTGTAACCGCAGGCTTTGGCTGGGCACAACGCGAAGGGGAGGACATACGGGAAATAAGACAAGGCGATGTAGTGTGGTTTGCTCCCGGCGAAAGGCACTGGCATGGTGCCACCGCAACCACGGCTATGAGCCATATTGCCATCCAGGAAAAATTAAACGGTTCGCCGGTTGATTGGATGGAGCAGGTAACCGATGAGCAGTACGGGAAGTGATAAACTAAATCCACAATAAGTTTTTGTCTCCTGAAAACCTCGTTTAAAAAAGCGATGGGCAGGTCTTTATTCGGCTCGTTTCCTAAGTTTTTTTTAAGGAAAAGTCTACTAAAGGGTCGATGTATTTCCCGGGAACGGGTGGATTCATATTGGGAATAACCAAATATAATGTTTTATTGCTTTACGCAACGACGGGGCAAACATATGCAAGGGTTCAGGACTTGAATGCCCTCAGATTGCAACAACGCTTTTTTGCATAAAAAAAGTATCCTTTATTTTATTAAGGATACTACATTTTGAATTAAGGTTATTTAACTTAACGTGAGTTCGATATAAGAAAGGGAAATCCGTAAATCAAAAAAAGGATGTCATTTCGATTGAGCAAGGGCGGGATTGAGCGGTTGTGCGAAAGAGAAATCTTATACGATATGTTATGATGGATTGCATATCGTATAAGATTTTTCGCTACGCTCAAGAGATAGTTTCTCCTCACCCTCCGCTCAGCCATCCGCCGTTCGTCGAAATGACATTTGGGAGTTCTTATATCGAACTCACGTTAAATTAAAATTTAATGGCCGGTTGCTGAATTATTTAATTGGCGCTATCGGTGTTTTTATCAGCCTCGGTAGCGCTTTCGTCTGCTACTTCAATCTGCCTGCGTACTTCGGCCATGCGTTTTTTAAACTCGGGGCTTTGGGTATATTCCCTAAGCCTTTTGCTGGCCTGGCGTAAGTTGGCCTGTGCTTTTTTCAACTCAGGATTGTTGCTAAAGCTACGCATTTGCTGGCTTAGCTTTCTCATTTCCTCCTTTTGCTGTTCTATGGCAGGGTTATGATAGGCTTTTCTCATGCTATCGCTCATCATCCTCAACTCATCGCGTTTTTTAATAAACTCCGGTGAGTTGAAATGGCTACGCATTTCCTGGCCTATTTTTTTCAATTGCTCGGTTTGCTCTTTTATCTCGCCTGGTATTTTACTTTGTAGCTCATCCTGGTATTTTTGGTAATTCTCGTCCTTGCGGTCGTCGTGATATTCGCTTTTAATGCCATACTTTTTTTTGAGCTCCTCATTCATGCGTTTAAAATCCGGACTATTATAATAAGCGCCTATCTTTTCGCCTATTTTGCCCATATCTTCGCCCATTTTGGTAGTTTCAGTAGTTGAGCCCCAGTTTTTCTGGAAGTCTTCACTCATTTGTTGTTGTTCCTCCTGCATTTTTTTCAGCTCCGGGCGGTTGTAAAACTCCTGCATCGCTTCGCCCTTTTCTTCCAGCAGTTTTTGCTGTTTCAAAAAGTCATCGCTTTGGTAATATTTGCCAACCTCGTTCGAGTATTTTTCTACTTCGGCCGTTAACTTGTTCAGTTCGGCATCGTTAAAATTTGAGGAGTAAATGGCTTCGGCCGCTCTTTTTGCTTTGATGGCTTTTGTGCTTTTGGCAGCTTTTACCGCGGCTACGCTCTTTTGAGCTTTTACCGCTTTTTTGTGGGTAGTATCGTTAAGCAGGTGTGTTAGTACGGCGGGGTAGGTGATCTTTACTTTTTTAATGGCTATTTTACCATTGGCAATGGTAGGGTTAAGCCAGGCTATGCTGCTGATGCCTGCAGCCATTATTGCAACGGCCACTAAAAAATGGCGCATGTTGCCTATTGGTTTCTGAGTTTTCATGATACGTTCAATTCTGTTTAATAAATGATATTTTTTACCGGTGGCCGCAAGTGCCATTTGTAGGCGTACCTGCCTTGTTTGCTCCAGCTTTAATAGTGCATGCGCATACACTAAGGGTTGGGCGGTTGTTTGTACTACCAGGTCGTCGCACCGGTTTTCGCGTTCCTGGTTTATTATCCTGTTAATTAACTGGGCAAAGGGATTAAAGAAAAGCAGTATGCTTATAAACTGCTGCACCAGGTTTAGCAGGTAGTCGTTACGCTTAATATGCGTTAATTCGTGCAGTAAAATCGCTTTTACTTCCTCGGCTGATAACTGGGTTGATAAAGTAATGGGTAGTAATATGATGGGGCTGATAAAGCCAATCATGCAGGGTACATCAACAAAGCGGCTGATGTTTACGCTTACATATTTGTTGATCTTTAATTGTTGGCATAGCGTATCTACATAATCCTGCAGTGTATCGGCAGGGATCATGCTGCGTTTAATATGGGCTATTTTTTGCCAGTTTAAACCCATCCTTAAAATATTGAATGCCAGGCCAACAAAGTAAATGGCCGATATATAAGGCAGATAGCCTTCAATTACATAATAGTAATAATTATTTTGAGCGGTATAATGGATGTTAACCAGCGGAAAGTTGATATCTGGTAATAAAGCTTTGGTATTGGCCGCGGCTAAATTTACCCAGGTGTGTGCCTGTACCTGGTTTACAAAAGTGTAAATAAACAAGGTGCCTATAAGTAGTATGGCCGTCATGGCCGCGTTATGCTTTTTAATGGACGAGAGCGATGGCGCGCAAATAAGCAACACGCGTAATGCAAACCAAACCAACAAACCCTGCCATAACGAGTGGATAATGGCGATGCCCAAAACCTGGCTTATATTATAGAACACACTTTCCATAATGTTTTATTTTTTATGCTGATCAAATTGATTGAGGAAGTTCTTAATAGCATCTATCTCATCGGCCGACGCCCGGTGTTGACCAAGGGCCTGGATCACCAGATCGGATGTTGAGCCTTTAAATACAGTAGACAATATTTTATTCAAAGCGTTGCTTTGCGCCTGCTCCTGGCTAAATAAAGCTTTATATAAATGCGTTTTCGCGGTGGTATCGCGTTCAACCAAACCTTTATCGTGCATTATCTGCATCAGTTTAAGGGTAGTGGTGTAGCCGGCATCTTTGGTTTTGGTAAGCTCCTCATGCACATCGCGCACGGTACATTGCCCCATTTTCCAAATCACCTGTAAAATTTCCAGCTCGCTTTCTGTTGGTTTGATATCCATCTTAAATTTGTTATACGAATTTCTTCGTACAAATATCTACGATAGATTTCGTATATCCAAATGAAATGCGAAAATTATTTTAGTATCAAGATTTTTTGATGTGCAGATATGCAGATTTCAGATGTGCAGATGATTTGTCTGAACCGGGATTGAACAGATTGATCAATCCCTTAATCCGAAAAATCTCGGTTTCAGACAACGTGTTAGGGATTGCAGCGGATACCGGCCCCGCGCCTAATGCCTGTGCAGTATAAGCGTAAAGCCCGGGCCGCAGGCAACACCATTATTGGGAGCAGGGAGTAAGGACTTTTGGACTGGCGGAATGGGGGACTTTTGGACTGGCAGACTTTATGACTGTCGGATTCCAGGACTATTGGAAGGATATATTTAAGAAGGATTAGATTAACACATTCAAAAAAGTCTTGACTCTTGATTCTTCCTCCCCTGTTATTTCAAAGCCTGATATTTATTTCCGTTAGATGGATCGGTTTGCATGAGCAGGTTCATGGCCTGGACGCGCTCCTGCGGATCGGCCTTGCCGTATAGCGATACAAACTCGTCGCTTTTGGCTGTATAAAATATCAGCGGGAACATCGATCCTACCCGTTGCCTATCCACCTGTTGCAGCGTTGGCAGCAGCGAGGTAATGAACCTGCGGCCTTTGCTGGCGTTATCGGCCATAATATCAAGGCCGCCACGGTGATAATCATACATGAAACCACGCAGGGGATCGTAAATTTTGTTGTTAAGGTTTTCGGATAGCCAGTAACGGTTAATATTACCGTCAAAAGCTTTCCAGCCCTTGTATGATCCGGTTTGGGCATTATTAACTACCGTTTGCGCGGCCGCAAAATAGGGGCTGCCACCATAGCGCGAAAAGGTATCATAATCCATACCTACTATAATATAGGCATAAAATGCCATTACCGAACTTAGGTTTCCCTGGAAACTTTGGTCGGTATAATCAACCGTTTGTCCTTCGTTATAGGTAAAGTCAACATCGCGGTCGTTAATATTAATCAGTGTTGAACTGTAAGATGATCCATAAACCGGTCGTGATGACTGTACCTGGAGCTCGCCGCTAAAAGTGCTGCCGCCATCCCAGTTGGTGATATTTAATACAAAATTACAATCTATACGTTCCTGGGGTAATATCGGGTCGGCACTCCATTTGCGGCCGTTCAAAAAATCCTTCATGGCGGTTTCCAAAGTTTGGAAAATGCGCTTATTGCTCACCTGTATCTTGGGCGATACTACCGATACACGGGCATTCAAATCCTGTGCCGATGCGTAAAAGCCAGGCAAAGCGAGTAATATAAAAAGGAGTAGTTTCTTCATCCGTTTATGAGTTCAGCAACTTTAAGGCAAATATCTTTGGCCACTTCATCTTTACTTTTCAATTCAAAGGTTGTTTTTTGCAGCCGGCGGTCAATAATCGTTATCTTGTTGGTATCCTTTTTAAAACCGGCCCCGGCATCATTCAGCGAATTTAACACAATAAAATCCAAATTTTTCTTTTGCAACTTGGTTATTGCATTCATTTCTTCATCGTTGGTCTCCAGGGCAAAGCCAACCAGGATCTGACCATTAGCTTTATGGTCGCCAAGGGTTTTCAGGATATCGGTAGTGCTTTTAAGTTCGATGTTTAGGCTGGCTTCTTTTTTCTTGATCTTTTGTCCGGCAACATGAACAGGCGTATAGTCGGCAACGGCAGCGCTCATAATGCAGGCTTTGGCGGTTTCGTAATGCGTTAAACACGCATCCAGCATTTCGGCTGCCGATGTAACATCAATCCGTTTAATGTTTTGTTGCTTGCTTACCTGCGCGGTTGGGCCGGTAATAAGGGTAACACCGGCCCCCATGGCAGCCAGTTCATCGGCAATGGCAAAGCCCATTTTACCTGATGAATGGTTGCCAATAAAGCGCACCGGGTCAATAGCCTCATAAGTAGGCCCGGCGGTTACTATGATCTTTTGATCAGCTAAAAGATGTTTTTTTTTTAACGCGGCCGCTAAAAACGCTATGATTTCCTCAGGCTCGGCCAACCGGCCCTCTCCATAAAGACCACTGGCCAGTTCACCGCTACCCGGCGAGATCATTACATTACCGAATGACTGTAGCCGGCCAACGTTTTGGCGTGTTGCCGGGTGCAGCCACATATCCAGGTCCATAGCCGGGGCAAAATAAACCTTGCATTTGGCCGATAGGTAAACCGCGGTCAGCAAATTATCGCAAAGGCCATTGGCCATTTTTGCCAGGGTATTGGCAGTGGCGGGGGCTATCACCAGCATATCGGCCCAAAGGCCAAGCTCCACATGGTTATTCCATTCGCCGGTTTCGGCTTTAAAGTAATCAACCAGCGCCGGCTTTTTTGATAGGGTTGATAGGGTAAGGGGGGTAATAAAGCTGGTGGCATCTTTAGTCATCACCACCTGCACGTTGGCGCCGGCTTTAACCAATAACCTAACCAGCAATGCCGATTTATAAGCAGCAATACTGCCACAAACCCCTAATACAATGTTTTTACCTTCAAGCATAAGCCCCCTACCCCCCTAAAGGGGAAATGTTAGATGAAAATTTAAAAATAAACAAAAAAACTCCCAATAGGGAGTTTTTAATTCTTTAACCTTAGCTCCCCCTTTAGGGGCCGGGGGCTTACGCTTCTTTAGCCGGGTTACGGTAGTAAACCTTGTCGTCTAAAAACTCCTGAACTGCAACCAATGATGGTTTAGGCAATTTTTCGTAGTATTTAGAGATCTCAATTTGCTCACGGTTTTCAAAAACCTCTTCAAGGTTATCGTTCGATGATGCAAACTCAGATAGTTTTTGGTGTAACTCTTCTTTAATATTGTTTGATATCTGGTTCGCTCTTTTTGACATGATCACAAGCGACTCATATATGTTGTTTGTTTTTACATCCAGCTCGCGTAAATCGCGGGTTACAGTGCTGCTGGCAACTGCTGGTTTGTTGGTGTTATTTGCTGTCATATCTTAATTTTTTACTATTATATATACTATGGATATTATCTATTGAGGAATTTTTTGACTCTGGTTTTTTTCAGATGATGGCTGTGTTTTAACCGTATCTTTTTTTGCTAATTTTTCTGCCAGTTTTCTATCCGTTAAAGCCTCTGCCAATACACGGTTAGCCTCGGCTATGCCGTTGTGGCTGTCTTTAGCATAACCTTTAACTTCCCTGCCGTATTTGCTGTTAGGGAATTTATCGTTAAACTGATCGGCATAAGTAATATCCTGCTCAAAGCGCTCAACCTGTTTGGTTTCAAAGCTACGGCTGGCATATTGGTATTGTGCCTTTACAGTTAAGTATTCAACCTCTTCGCCGTATTTGGTATCGGGGTAATCGCGCAGTACGTTATTAAATGCAATAACGGCCGACTGAAAGTCGCCAATAATCAGGTACAGCTTAGCGTTTTCGTAAGCTTTTTGTTCCAACTTATCGCGCAGGTTCTGAATCAGCTTGCTGGCCTCGGTAACACGGTCGCTTTTAGGGTAAAGGTTAATAAACAACTGTAATGTTTCAATAGCCTTTAAAGTATTCTCCTGGTCAAGCGAGTAAGTTGGCGAATCCAGGTAGTAGCAATAAGCCGAGAAGAAACGGCATTCCTCGGCCCTTGGGCTTGATGGATAAGTATCTGCAAACGTTTTAAAGTGAAACCTTGCCGATGTATAGTCCTTTAATTTATAGTTGGTAAAGGCGTAGTAATAAAACAGGTCTTCGGCAGCACTCCGGCCGCGATAGCGTTCAACCAATACGTCAAATAAACCAAGGGCTTTTTCATAGTCCTGTTTATTATAGTACTTAATGGCTTCCTGGTATTTTTTGGCGTAATCGTTACTCGCTCTTAACTTTTCGTATTTGCTTTTACAACTTCCCAGTGTAATAATTAACAGGGCTAAAACACAGGTAAATAACGTTAGTTGTTTTTTAAACATTTTGCAAAGATAGGTGATTATTATAAATCAGTCAATTATTTATTTGGGTGCTAATATATAACGTGTTTCCGGCTCCTTATATATATAGTATAGCATTTAACATCTTTTAACTATTGGCGGTTTTAAATAGGTATTTACAGCATAAGTGCTTTTTCAGATTTGTGCTTTCTGCATCAGGTGTGCCGCACAGGTGCTTTGTTCTTTAAGAGGTGCCGGTTTTCGTGCTGTTTAGCAGGCAATGTATATATACTATATAATAACATGTGCTGTGCTTTTCTTGAACTTTGTTGATGAGTCTTTTCTCAACACTACTTTTTGTCTTAATTCTTGACTCTTACTTCTTGATTCTTCCCCATGGCGTATCTCGGCCGGTAGAAGCCGGGGGCGGGCTATTCACTCATACGCCTGCAGGCCTTGCGCCAATGTCATTAAGTTAAGATATAAATATCTGACAATCAATTATTTACTTGAAAAATCGATTTATTTTTCGTATATTAAACTCATAATCAATTAGTTAAATTGGAAAAAAAACCTCATATTTTATCGTAGAAAAATTGAGGGAAACGCTGTTAGGGGAAGAACTGATAGCTAAGTTTAAAATGGAAAAGCAGGATTTTACCCGTAACAGAAAGCAACCGTTTCTGTCCGCTCTACTTTTGATGATTAATCAATTAAGAAAGAGTCTGGCTATTGAAATAGATGGCTTTGTTCGTTATTTCAATGGTAGATTTTCTGCAGGAATATCACATTTCACTTCAAGTGCCTTTATCCAAAACAGGAAGAAGATCAATCCCGATGTTTTTAAGCATTTAACTGATGTTATAATTAAAAATTTTTATACAAAAGATAATGATGAATTAAAGCTATTACAAGGATTTCGCATACTGGCCTGCGATTCTTCGGCTATTACACTACCCTTTACCAAGGAATTTAAAGAACGATACGGGGTGGTTAAAAATGTTAACACATTAGATGTTGCTCAAGCTAAAATATCTGTTCTGTATGATGTATTAAACGAATTGGTATTAGATATAGATTTAGATAAGTCACGCTTTTGTGAACGCAGTCTGGCATTGCGACACCGAAGCTATTGGCAAACTAACGACTTAATTATTTACGACAGGGGCTACCCATCTTTCGGATTTATAAATGAACATGTTCAGGCCGGCATCGATTACTTGATGAGAGTAAAAAAAGGCCACTCGGAACTTATAAAAACATTTGTAGACAGCGGTAAAAAGTCTGAAATAACATTAATGCGTCCTGATCAGGATAAATCGTTCAAGGGGAAACCTTACACGAGAAAACACACCATTCCAGTACGCTTAATTCGCGTCGAGTTGCCCGGAAATGAAATAGAGATTCTGATAACGAGCCTATTAGATAGCCGTAAATATCCTGCCAAAATGTTCATGAAGCTTTATTTCATGAGATGGGGTGTGGAGACTTTTTATGATGAACTTAAAAATAAGCTAAAGGTCGAGTACTTCTCCGGCTATTCGGATACCTCCGTCCGCCAGGATCTCTTCTGTGCCGTTTTTATCAGCAACCTTCAATCTGTTATTGTTAACGGGCTTGATGATGAACTTGAGGTTATCAATGAAAAGCGGAAACTCAATTATAAAGTAAACACTAATGTATCCTATGGACTATTGAAAAACAGAATAATTGACTTGCTCTGTCAGAAAGCACCGTTAGATGATATATATCAAGAGTTGGAAGGCTTATTCCTGAAACATACTATTCCAATTAGGGGGGGGACGCACTAATCCTCGAAATGTCGAAAAATATCGATATAAAACCAAACCAAAAGTCACTAAAAATCAACGAGATGCTTTGTAAATATATCTTAACTTAATGACATTGGGCCTTGCGCGCTTTGGCCGGTATCCGTTACTATCCCTTACGCGATTTGTTAACCCAACAACTTAGGGGTAAGCAGCCAGGGTAGCGTTTTCGGTTGATGCAGGCAAAGGTAGCTGCTATGGAGCAAAAGGAATGTTGGGGCCTTTTGTTGTTTATAATGTTACCTATTATATAATCCCGTGTAGGGGCATTCTATTATAGGTATGAGTATGCTGCATAATTATCGGGTTAGGTGTGTTATGTCGCATCCAGCCATCTTATTATAGGTGTTATACTGCGTAAGCTTATTTGCTCAGGTGGGTTATTGCCGCATAGCGGTTACCTATTTGTAGCCAAAAGCAATGCCCCACACACCATGCCGCATAGCGGCTACCTATTCTTAACCATTAAAGTTATCGGGATTTGAAAGGCGATACGCTTCTTTGATAAGGTAAATCCCAGATTCCTTTAATAAAGGTATATCATGATTTAGCGGGGCAGTTATCATGCGTGCCTATAAAATGCTCCCAAAACACTGCTTTGGGACTATGTTATCGTTATTCTTCTCCTCTGTTTTCATTTTTTCTCTTTGATATTAAGCGATTTGTGAGTTAGTGTTAAGAAATAGTTAAAGATAGTTTGGAGGAATGCGAAAAGTAGTTACCTTTGCAGCCCGCAAACGAGGAAGCGCGGGGATTGTTCTTAGAAAGGTTATTGAAGTAAGGGGTTTTTGCAGAGAGGGAATAGGAGAGAAAGCAAAACGAAAGCCACGAAAAAAACTTCAAATAAAATTTCGGAAATAGAAAAAGGTTGCTACCTTTGCAGCCCGCTACGGAGGACGAAAGTCTTGCAGGAAACGGGTTCAAAACTTAAAAAATTCGAAAGAATAAAAATAAAAAAAAGTTTTGGAAAGATGGAAAGGATTGCTACCTTTGCAGACCCAAACGGAAGGGTGCTTGAGAGAGCGAAAGAAGTTAAGT
>NZ_JANTYS010000037.1 GCF_024808255.1 Mucilaginibacter dorajii | reverse complement strand
ACAAATTAAACAATAAATAGATATTTGAATTTACAGCAATAAAACATTAGTAATAAAAAAGAGGCTGATCATGATTTATGATACAGCCTCGTTTTTATGTGCTTTTTAATTCTAAGGCTAAGCCACTAATGAACTAATTAACCAGTGAACCAATGAACTAAAGCAAATCAAACCCGATATCTTTCCTGAAATACATGCCATCGTAGTAAATGCGGCTGGCATCGGCGGTGGCTTGCTGCAGGGCGGTAAACATGTCGTTTTGCAGGGTGGTTATAGCTAAAACACGACCACCGGTGGTGATCACATCCTCGCCCTGGGTACTGGTGCCGGCGTGGAACACAATGGAATCACGCACGTTTTCGGTGCCGGTTATTACTTTATTTTTGAGGTATTCGCCGGGGTAACCGCCTGCAACCATTACTACCGTGGCAGCTGTTTTGGGCGATATGGTTAGCTCCCTTTCGTTAAGGTTGCCTTCGGCAACGCCTTGCAGCAGGTCAACAAAGTCGGTTTCAATGCGGCGCATAACGCTTTCAGTTTCCGGGTCGCCCATGCGGCAGTTGTATTCAATTACCCACGGCTCGCCATCCTTGTTCATCAAACCAATGAAAATGAAGCCCTTATAAGGGATATCATCCTTTTTAAGACCTTCAACTGTAGGGATAATCACTAACTCTTCTACCTTTTTCATGTAGGCAGCATCGGCAAACGGCACGGGCGAAATTGAGCCCATACCACCGGTATTTAATCCCGTATCTCCCTCACCTATACGCTTATAATCTTTAGCTTCGGGTAAAATTTTATAGTTGGTGCCATCGGTCATTACAAAAACCGATAGTTCAATACCTTGCAGAAACTGCTCAATAACCACACTTGAACTTGCATCGCCAAACTTGGCTTCGGCAAGCATTTGGGTAAGCTCTGACTGGGCTTCTTCAAGACTGGTACAGATCAATACACCTTTGCCGGCGGCAAGGCCATCGGCTTTGAGTACTACCGGCAGGCCAGCTGTGGCCAGGTAGGTAAGTCCCTCTTGCAGCGTATCTTTGGTGAAAGTACGGTAGGCCGCTGTGGGCACGCCATGCCTTAACATAAACTGTTTACTGAAATCCTTACTGCCTTCTAACTGTGCGCCAAGCGCTTCGGGGCCAACAACAGGTACGTTTTTCAGCTGCTCATCGGCCAGGAAAAAGTCGTGGATGCCCTTTACAAGGGGTTCCTCGGGGCCAACCAGTACCAGGTTAATAGCCTCGTTAACAACTAGTTGTTTAATGCCCTCAAAGTCGGTAACCTTGATGTTAATGTTGGTGCCGTACTGGTGGGTACCGGCATTGCCGGGGGCAATAAATAACTTTTGGCATTTAGGGCTTTGCGCAATTTTCCAGGCGAAGGCGCTTTCCCTTCCGCCCGAACCGAGGATCAGGATATTCATGGGGCAAAGATAGTTTTTTTGAACCGTTAGTTTGATGATGGAATCAGGGCTTTTCAGCATGAAATAAATACGCCAAAAAAGGAGAAAAAATTGAGACAAATACATACCCTCTGATAAATATTGATCAACTAATTTCAAAAAATATGCAGCTGCGTTCGGCATTCGTCGACACAAAGCAACCATTCATCCGCACATGATATAAATGCGTTGTAACGCCTAATATTTTTAATGTAAATTAACCGTTACAATAGCATTCAATCACCCCTGATAAATTTAAGCAAATGAAAGTATTAAGCCTGCTCATCGCGGCATTGCTGTTCTCGTCGGTTACCTGGCTGGGCGACTTTTCTGAGGCCAGTGCCGAGGCCACCAAACAGGACAAACTTATCCTGGTTAACTTCTCGGGATCTGACTGGTGCGGCCCCTGTATCCGCCTGCGCAAGGAGATCCTGGAATCGGCAACCTTTGAGGGTTATGCCAAAGACCACCTGGTACTGGTACGTGCAGATTTCCCTCGCCAGAAAAAAAACCAACTGGAGGCGGCCCAGGTAAAACGCAACGAAGCCCTTGCCGATAAATATAATCCCGACGGCAAATTCCCCTTCACCCTGCTATTGGATAAAAATGGCAAGGTGTTAAAAACATGGGATGGCTTCCCCGGCGAGTCTGCCAATCAGTTTGTATCCGAAATTAATACCAGCGCCAATGCAAGCCGTTAAAACAGCCAACAGCCTTGCCGTATATAAACGCGCATTGCGTTTGATGGGCAACCGCTTTGAGCTAAGCGTAGTAGGCGATAACGAAACACTGGCCCAGGCACAGATAGATGCCGGCATAGCCGAAATCAGCCGGATAGAAAAGCTGTTCACCACTTTTGCTGACGATAGCCAAACCAACCGGATAAACCAAAACGCCGGCATAAAGCCTGTGCAGGTTGATAAAGAGGTATTTGAATTGGTGGCCCGATCGTTAAGAATTTCAGCTATGACACAGGGGGCGTTTGACATCACCTATGGCTCTATTGATAAAAGCCTGTGGAACTTTGATGTGAACATGAAGCAACTGCCCGATGCCTTAACCGCCCTTAATTCGGTAAGGCTTATCAACTACCGCAATGTGATTCTTGATGCCGCCAATACCACCGTGTATTTGAAGGAAAAAGGCATGCGGATAGGCTTTGGCGGCATAGGTAAGGGTTACGCTGCCGAACGTGCCAAAACGGTTATGAAGGCTGCCCGAGCCATTGGTGGGGTGGTAAACGCCGCGGGCGACCTCACCACCTGGGGCCACCAGCCAGACGGCAGCAAATGGACTGTAGGTATTGCCAATCCCGATCTATCCAACCAGGTATTTTCCTATATGGCCATTACCGATATGGCGGTAGCTACATCGGGCAATTATGAAAAGTATGCTATAATTGACGGCCAAAAATACTCGCATACCATTAACCCGCGTACCGGGCTGCCGGTTACCGGCATTAAAAGCGTTACCATTATTACCACCAACGCCGAAATTGCCGATGCCCTGGCCACGCCCGTGATGATCATGGGTATACACACGGGCATGAACCTTATTAACCAGATTAACCAGGTAGAGGCCGTGATCATCGATGATCAAAACCGGCTTTATACCTCCAATAATATAAATCTCAGTTAACAAATGAAAAATCAATTACTAAAAGCAACGGCTATTGTAGCGGTGATGGCCTCCCTATCATCCTGCGTGCATTTAAAGGAGTACCAGAAAAGCCGGCTTAACGACTCGGAAATGGCGCTGAGCAACCGCAAGGTTGAAAAAAACGAATTGAATTTTCAATCGTACCGTGAGGCTGCTTCGGGCGCCAACGCGGGAAAAACAGGTGGCGGCTGCGGCTGCAATTAATCATATTTAATACCCCCCCCCTTAACCTATATGAAAAAGGTTTATTTATCCGTTTTTGGCTTTGCTATGCTATGCCGCATTAACGGTTACGCGCAAACCCGGCGAGATACTCTTGCCAAAAGCAAAACGCCCTTTAGCCTGGCTACCCCTATTGAAAGCGGCAGCGACACCAGTGCCTACCGCCCCCACCGCTTACGATTAGACGAGATTAACCTGGTAAGCAGCTATTACAGCCAGGATGGTAACCACTCGGCCATTACCGGTGGTATTGGCACCGAAAAGGTGACTGACGTATCTAACGGTATCGACCTTAAATTTGTGTGGCTGGGCCAAAACAACAATAAAAACACGCTCTCGGCCGGCCTGGGCATAGATCATCATACCTCGGCCTCATCGGCCTTTGTAACCACCACCGGCAAGGGCAAAAAAGATGGCACCCGCATTTACCCCTCATTGGATTGGACGCTGGAGAACGCCAAATCTGGCAATACCTTTGGTTTGGGTACTTATTACTCAACCGAATATAATTACAAATCATTCGGGGCCGATGTGCATTTCTCCATCAAAACTGCCGATAAAAGCGGCGAGTTTGGAGCCAAGCTGCAAGGCTATTTCGATCATGTAACGTTAATTTACCCTTCGGAACTGGTGGCGTCGTTAAGTCCCGCTGCACCGGCGGGGGCTACCTACGTTACCACGGCCAGCGGCAACACGGTATTAAGTTCGGGCGGGAGCACCTCATCGGGCCTGGCAACAAGTCCGCGTAATACGTATACGGCGGCGCTGTCTTATACCCAAATCATCAATTCGCGCCTGCAGATCAGTTTATTAGGCGATGTGGTGGCACAACACGGCTACCTGAGCCTGCCGTTTCACCGGGTATATTTTAATACAGGGAAGGACACCATCGAAAAGCTGCCCTCATCGCGGTTTAAGCTCCCCATAGGTATCAGGGCCAATTATTTCCTGGGCGATAACATTATCCTGCGTTCCTATTACCGCTATTATACCGATAACTGGGGCAGCCACTCCAACACGGCCAACCTGGAAGTATCTTACAAAATAACGCCCTTCTTTTCCATTTCGCCCTTTTACAGGTATTATACCCAAACGGCGGCCAAATATTTTGCCCCATATGGCACGCATACCGAAAACGAAACCTACTACACCAGCAATTTTGAATACGCCAAATTCAACAGCCAGTTTTACGGCATAGGCTTCCGCGTAGCCCCGCCGGCAGGTGTTTTTGGCTGGCAAAGCTTGCACGAGTTAGAGCTTAGGTACGGGCATTATACCCAAACTACGCAGCTGACTTCGGATGTGGTATCGTTGAGTTTGGGGTTTAAGTAGGGATGGGGATCGTTGTTATAAGGCAGGAGCGATGGTAAATACATGTCTGGGGTATGCCTGGAAAAAATGGTGATGACATTTTAAAACAAGATCGTCATTATAAGTTTTAAAATCCGGGAACTTTGAAGGAGGAAATGACATATAAATCCCGTCATTGCGAGGCACGAAGCAATCCCCGATTTACAGAGTCGCAGTGCAAATCCGCCCTGTAATTTGGGGATTGCTTCGTCGTTCCTCCTCGCAATGACGTTTTTTTTATATTGATGATCAATAACTTACAGTCACACCATTGTAAGAAGGTACGACGAAGCAATCCCGAACTGTGACATCCGTCTGTTTGGGGAACGAAATTACTTTATAGAAGCGAAAACATCGTCCCGCTCATTCGCCGCGGGAAGGGCTTGTTACTTTTGCTTGATCAAAAGTAACCAAAAATCAAGTCAGCAGAAATGCTTCTTTGCGCTCATGGGCCTTTGCCCCGCAAAACTGCCAAAACCTGGGCTGGAATTATTTTGCCCTCACCCTTCCGGCCTCTGCCGCAAAAACTTCCTATGCCCTGCCGCCACACAGCCCCGCATTGTTTTGGCCGTTTTCGCCGGAAGCTGTTCTGCTGACACTTAGGGGAACACATGAGCTTTTTATTATGAACCACACGCAGCTAAAATCAGTAATGCAAGTAATTATGTGGAAAAGGCAGATATTGATGGAGGTAGAAACTTTGTTTTGACGGATCAAAAGTCCGCCATCGCTCATTTTCGTTACAAAAGACTTTCGCTAACGGGTGCCGAAAAGAATAATTAATATAGATTATTAAATATCAAAAATTACTCTGATATTCAATAATAGATAAACCTAAAACTCTGCATATGGCAACCATAGTTACAACCCTAAATGGCTTACGAACTTTCGCCGCCCCCCCTCAAGTTAATGATATTTATGAAATTACTGATTATGGGACCGGAATCTGGTATTATGACAGCACAGATACCTTTTCAGCAGATAACACAGGAACGGTTGTAGTTTCATCTCCATACAGGTTTAAAAGAATATTTACAGAACCAGCCATAAATATAACCTGGTTTGGAGCTATCGGAGATGGCGTAACAGATTGTTACGATGCAATTCAAGCCACTATTAATTATGTTAATGGAAATGGGAGAATATTAATACCAACAGGAGTCTTTTATTTGAATAAACCGCCGCTCAATAGCACATCGCAAATAATAGGGGCGCTTAAATTACCGGTTGACGCAAAAGGTATAGTTATTTCAGGTCAGGGCAAAAGTTCTGTGATAAAACTCAGTGCTAACGTTCCCCGTGCATTTGATATACCTCTTCCACCCAATATTACAACCGTTTATACATATAAAAATATCGCCTTAGAAAAATTTGATGTTGATGCAAACAACATAGATGGAAATGCCCTGGGTCCGACAGTTACCGTAACTGCGGTAGGTGGCTTGGTTGGTTCTTATTATGAGGTTACCGTTAATAGTTCTGCCGGAATGGTAGGGGCTGGGTTTGTTTTTTATCCTTACTCCAATACGGGAACAGCAAAAGCAATTACTGGTTATTATCAAAAAAAAATAGGATTTGCTAATGTATTACAGCTTATGTTGGAAACCGGAGTAACCCTGGCGGTAGGAGATCTGATAAAAGGCTTTTGCAACATGCACGTACTTATTGGCACCTATTTCAACTCTTACCAATATAATATCAATACAGATAATATAAGGATCACAGACATCGATCTGCTAAACCTCCCGCCAGGGGAAATACCCGTTATGCCATATGCAAAAACACAAACAGGAAGGCAGGGAATCAGGATCAATTCTGGCACCCCTGGTGATATTGGGATTTCTGGCGGGTATGACGGCGTTGTATTTGCTACCAACATTTTAATTGAGCGGGTTAGGGTATATGGTGGAAGTACTGGCATAGTAATTACCGATGCAAGCTCGACCGGAATAAGTCATTACTATATTGATAATGTAACTTTTAGAGATTGTTATCATAATACATTGACAAATTATACAGTAGCAGCAGGAAGTGCAAATTTCCAAATAGGTAACAACGCATATGGAAACACTGTATTGATAGAACGGTGTACGGGACATAATAGCGGAGATGTAGGTATTGAAATTGATAGTTTGGCCAATGGCAAAATTATTGATTGTAGTATATCAAATGCTTGCACCGCCGGGTATTATTTAGTGAACTACAATAAAATATCTACCATTCCAACCCCTATTACAACAACTTTAACCACTTCCATATTAAGTACAGATACCATTCTAACTATAGCAAGTTTTCCTGATGTGGGAAGCAGCGGTTTATTAACAATAGATAGTGAGTTAATTTATTATGACTATACTGATTCTCTTAATTTGAATATAATTAGAGGCTGTAATGGAACTGCTTCGGCGAATCATTCCTCTGGCGCAGCCGTTATGTTCGCTCCTATAACAACAACTATAACAGCTTCCGTGTCAAGTACTGATATGACAATGACGTTGGCGGCCTTCCCAAATGTTGAAAGTAATGGTTTCTTAACTATAGATAATGAATTAATTTATTATAATTATACAGGTTCAACTATTTTAAATTTAGTTAGAGGCTGTAATTCAACCGCTGCGTTAGCGCATGCATCAGGTGCAATAGTTACATTTATTGAGTTAAGTAAACAAAAAACTAAGCTCATTGCCTGCAGTTACATAAATAATGTCCCGGGAAATCTATCAAGAGGTTTTTCCATTGTTACAGCTCTGTCTGGCTTGTATCCATTACCTCCGGTAGATATTGAAAATTGCACTTATACAAGGTTAAATAGTAATAACTTAGGTACAGGAGAGGCGTTTTTTTCTTTAGGTAATCCTGACATAAATATAAATGGCTTTGACTGTAATATAAAAGGAATCAACCAGGAAGCTGCGTCAGTTAGTTCGTATAGTTCAGCTATATATATATCAAACAGCATAAATGCCACCATAATAGCCCAATTACCCGCATCCAATGTTAATATGCGAAATGTTAATATTATTGTCGATGGCATTTTAGATAATTGGGGCTACACAAGATATTGGGATATATTCTTAGAAAAAGGAAACTGGCATTTAGATTGGACAAATATTAATATTAAGAATAATTTATTGACCACTTTTACGGGAAGTTCTGGAGGGATCCAATCAGTAGGTTTAGTATTAGGATCAAATGGTAACCCTAATATATCAGGAGTTATTGATGGGTACAAATTCTCATCAAGTGTAGGTTCTGCATCTCCGGCAGGTATAGTGTTTAGTTCTGCCCCTCTTTTTGGCAGGTTATTAATAAGTAATCCTGATTTTACAGATTTAGTTTATGACAATGCTACAAACAATGATAATTATAAACCCTGGAACATAGATCCGACTTTAGCAACATTTAAAAATGTTATATTTTCAAATGTTAAGCATTCAAAACTAATCGCGTTAAGTGCAGCAAGCCAGGTTAAAAACAGGGTGAGCATTAATTCTAATTATACCGTAAGCCTGGCAGAGGAATATTTAGGAGTTAATACAATAAGCGGGGCTGTAGGCATAGCCTTACCAAGCGTAGAGGCTGGAATAACCAGATCTAAAACCAACTACGGGTATACGCTGATTGTAATTGACGAGACATATAATGCTGCTTTTAATAACATAACAATAACGCCATTTGCGGGAGAGAAGATCAACAATTCAACAAGTCCTTTCGTATTAAATACAAATGGAGGTTTTGTTACGCTCATAGCTATACCAGCAGGCTGGGTAATTGTTACCAATTCATCAGTTACCAGCCTGGCAGATAACACGGTTAACGGCGTAGCTATAACCTGGGCAAACAGAAAAACCATACCAACGCCGACAGTTGTCTTGGGAGCTATCACGCCAAGTAACATAACCAGTTCCGGGCAAATTAACGTGGGTACATCCGTAACTAATCCAACAACAGGCTCTCTGGCTCTATCACGTAATGGCGGACAACAATTTTGGGAACAAACAACCGGAGGAACTGACGAAAAACTTTGGGATATTATTAACGCTGGAAATGTTTTTAGGTTGCGGGCTGTAAATGACGTTAATAGTGCGGCTACCACTTGGATACAAGTAGGAAGAAGCGGTACATCCATTAACTACGTTGCATTTCCAAATGGTCCGGTTGGCATAGGTACAATAGCTTTGGCAGCTTCGGCTAAAGTACAAATTGTAAGTACAACACAAGGGACTGTCCCTATGCCTGTAATGACGACAGGGCAAAAACTCGCAATTGTAAGCCCTATCGATGGGCTGCAGGTATATGATAGCACCCTTCATACCCCATCGTACTATAATGGAACAACCTGGCAAACCTTAATTACACCTGTTGTGGAGATAATAACGACTTCACAAGCTGCATCAGTTGATACAAAGTATATTGCTAATAATGCCGGTTTAGTTGTAATCACACTTCCTACAGCAGCCACATTGGGACAACAGCTACATATTAGAGGCAAAGGTGTTGGCGGTTGGAAGGTAGCCCAAAATTCAGGACAAACTATTCATGGGGCAACAAGCACAACAACAGGCACTTCCGGCTCTATCGCTTCACAATCTCAATATGATACAGTCACATTAGAATGTATCGTTGCTAACAGCGATTTTGTTATAGTTAGCAACACCGGGACTTTGACCATTGTTTAGAGATAAATAACAGTATCAATTAAGGCCATATGTCCGGTTCTGCGGCAGCGTAACAACTAACAAACATTCAAAGCAGGGATTTTTTTCATCCCCATTTATGCCCCTACACAAAACTTGCGTTAAAGGGTTTAAACTAAAAATCCCTTGCAATGGATGGAAACGGATACAAGGTCACGAGTCTAATGCCTTGTGCACTTAGTATACCGGGCATTAGGCATCGCTATGGAAAAGAATCAAGTGTTGAAACGAATTGCTTTTTCCCTTACGCTATCTTTTTGTTTCTCCGTCAGCAGAGCAGCTTTGGGCGAAACCGGCCAAAACAATGCGGGGTTGTGCGGTTGCAGGGCATAGGAAGTTTTTGCGGCGGGAGATAATGAAGGCGAGGGCAAAATAATTCCGGCCCAGGTTTTGGCCGGTTTGCGGGGCACAGGCCTTGCGCGCAAAGAAGCATTTCTGCTGACAGCCGTTTGGTTACTTTGCGGCTACAAACGGCGATTGAGCGAGCCGATATTGTCGATTATAACACAATGCTTCGAGAAGCCTTTATGATGACTCTGTAAGTTGGGGATTGCTTCCTACCTACCCATTCATGCTGAACCTGTTTCAGTACCCCACAGGACAGATTTTCCCCATGATGTATACTTAGTGAGTGGGGTGCCAAACAAGTTCGGGCATGACATTGGGTTTAAAGTTGCTTTTTCATTTCCACCTTCACAGTCCGCGGATTTTAAAACTCGCAATAACCATCCCAAGGGAAGTTACTCCTTGCCTAACATAACAAGTCTGGCATCTGCACAACCTGTCGTAGAGCTTCATATGCGCGTCAACTTCCCAGCCAAAGTCCTCACTCCTTTGTCCAAAAATCCTAAAATCCCGCAGTCTAAAAGTCCTTATTAAAGTAAACCCACAACGTGTAGCTTTAACAATTAATCCAGGCATCGAAACAATGCCTCATTTTATACGTAAACAAGCCCATTCGCGGCTGCGGAATATTAATTTGGTTAGTTGAACAAAGTAAACGTACGCCTACTTATTGTTTAACGATGCCAAATAGGTATCTTTAAATTTTCATGCCTTTAGCTTAAAAGGCAACACTTTATTATCAAATGAAAAAAGCACTGGTTATTGGATGGTTGTGTATTTTATGCATGGCTATTGGCGGCATTTTTTGGTATAACGATTATGTTTACAGCCTGCCAACACCGGTACCTGCCAATTACCAGTCGGTAGCCAATGGTAAACATATTGATATCCCATCGCAATTAAAGTTTAGCAACCATAAACCGGTATTCCTGCATTTTTTTAATCCCGACTGCCCATGTTCGCGGTTTAATATCGCCCACTTTAAAACGTTGGTAAAGGAGTACGGCAACCAGGCCAACTTCGCGGTAATATTGATGACCGATAAGTATTATACCGCGGCGCAGGTTAAGCAAAAGTTTAATATTGATGTACCCGTGGTTATTGATGCGACCCTGGCTGTTAAATGCGGGGTATATTCAACGCCGCAGGCCGTATTGTTAAATACCGGCGGCAACCTGTATTACAGGGGCAATTATAACAGCAGCCGCTATTGCACCAATGCCAAAACCGAGTACGCCCGTATGGCTTTAACTGCCTTGCTGCAAAACAGTCAACCTATTGCATTTAACCCCTTGGCTTTAAAGGCCTACGGCTGCAGCCTGCCAGGCTGCAAAAAATAAACCAACCTTTAATGTTCATGGAAAACGCCGCTATTGAATACCAACTTTACAGTAACACCTTAAAAGCCGAAGTAAAAAAACGATCTGATAGATTGATGGACTTTTTTATGGGTGGCTATTTTATAGTTGGCTTGCTGCTGGCCGGCTTTTATGACACCTGGTTTATTGCCATCAGCATTAGCAGTTTGGCCTTGCTGGCCTATTACTCAACCCGGTTTTTACTACCCCGGTCAAACCTGTACCAATACGTTTTGAGCGGGGTAATGGCGGTGTTTATGGCGCAGTTTATTTATGAGATGCATGGCATGTTTGAGATGCATTTTTTCGCGTTTATAGGTAGCGCCCTTTTAATAACCTATCAAAACTGGAAACTACAGCTCCCCATGCTTATTGTGGTGGGCATACACCATGCCTTGTTTGCCTACCTGCAAAACTCGGGTGTTGGCGGTATTTTTTTCACGCAGCTCAACTACTTTGATTTGCAAACGTTTGTGATCCATATTTTGTTAACAACCGTTATATTTTTTGTGTGCGGTTTGTGGAGCTTTCAGCTTAACCGGGCAAGCGAAAGGCAGGTGGCGCAAACCATTCAAATGAAAGAGCTGCAGCAGGAAGCCATGCTGAGCCAGGAGCGCAAAGAGAACCAGGAAAAACTGCAAAGGCTTAACCGGGAGCTTATTGAGTTTAACCAACAGCTGGATGGGTCACGCCGCGAAGCCGAGGAAGCTAACCAGGCCAAGAGCGTGTTCCTTGCTACCATGAGCCACGAAATACGCACGCCGATGAACGGGGTTATCGGCATGTCGACCCTGCTGGCCGAAACTGCCTTGTCAGATCAGCAGCGCATGTATACCGAAACCATTACCAATTGCGGTGAAAGCTTGTTAACAGTAATTAACAACATTCTGGATTTTTCGAAGATAGAAGCAGGTGGTATGGAACTGGAGCATGAGGATTTTCATTTGCGGCTTGCTATTGAGGAGGTACTGGATATATTTAGCACCCGCGTAGCCCAAACGGGTATTGAAATTGGTTATTTTATTGAAGAAGGAGTTCCGCCCCAGTTAGTTGGCGATAAGGTGCGCCTGCAGCAGGTACTTACCAACTTAGCGGGCAACGCCGTAAAGTTTACTTTTCAGGGCGAGGTAATGATATTTGTAAACCTGCTGGATGATACCGATCCTGAAAACCTCATATTGAATTTCGAGATCCGCGATACCGGCATTGGCATTCCCGAAGAGAAAAAAGAACGTCTGTTTAAAGCCTTTAGCCAGGTTGATTCATCAACCACCCGCAAATATGGCGGTACGGGATTGGGGCTGGTGATATCAGAGAAACTGGTTACCCTGATGGGCGGCCGGATAAACGTAAGCAGCGTGAGCGGCAGCGGATCGGTTTTTTCGTTTACCATGGCTACCAGCGTTGGGGTTAAAAAATTGCAGCCTTATAGGGAGTACGATATGACCACACAGGAGGGTAAACGTATTTTAGTGGTAGATGATAACTTAACTAACCGCCATATCCTGGAAATTCAGCTTCAAAACTGGAAGCTGAAACCCGAAACGGTATCGTCGGGCGATGAAGCCCTGATATTGCTTAAGGATAATGCCGACTTTGACCTGGTGATCACCGATGCGCAAATGCCAAACATGGATGGTGTAACGCTATCACAGCAGATTAAGGCGATGTATCCCGGTTTACCTATTATTTTGTTAAGCTCCATTGGCGACGAAAAAAAGAACAAAAAGCACAATATTTTTAGCTTTATACTTACCAAGCCCATTAAACAACATGCTTTAAGCAAATACATTTTGCACAGCCTGCAACCCCGGCCGGAAGCCGGCGCGGGTACCACCCAACACAAAATTCCCGTTGAGTTTAGCCATAAATATCCGATGAATATTTTGGTGGCCGAGGATAACGTGATAAACCAAAAAGTAATATTGCATATGCTGATGAAAATGGGTTACCAGGCGGCCATTGCAGCCGATGGCAGCGAGGCCGTAAAACTAACTTTACAAAACTCATATGATCTTATCCTGATGGATATGCAAATGCCCGTGATGGATGGGATTGAAGCCACCCAACTGATTAGGGCGCGCAACATTAAACAACCCGTAATTATTGCCCTTACGGCCAACACCCTCAAAGGCGACCGCGAAGAATGCCTTGCCGCCGGCATGGATGATTATATTGGCAAACCCATCAAAATAGATGACCTGGTGGGTAAGCTGGAAAGCTGGTACCTGGCGAAGGTATAGGACTTTGAGGTGTGAGGGTCGGGGTGCGGGGGGCCAGATGCGAGATGCTTGCTTGACGTTATGCAGAGTTGTAAAATTTCGCGGAATTCTGAAGCTGGAATGACACTATACAGCTATGTAATTGCGAGTTATAAAATCCCGCGGACTGTGAAGGTGGAAATGACAATCACCTTTACCCCCACTATCATGCTTAACTTGTTTCAGCACCCCAATGCTAAGTATACTTCATGCGGAAAACCCGTGTTGTGAGGCCCTGAAACAAGTTCAGGATGACTTCCTTTTTTATAACTTGTTATGGGTAGGTACGAAGCAATCGCGAACCATACAGAGCGGGTTTGCATGCGTGCGATTGCTTCGTATCTTATAATGACGTGATTGTAAGTTATTGATTATCAAATATATTTTTGTAGAGAGGTAATCTTTTGCGTCTCTACACAAGCGCGTTAACGATGTCATCACTATTTTTTTCAGTTGCGCCTGATGGTTACTCGCAATGACGTAATTGTAAGTCATTGATCATCGATATATAAAAAACCGTCATTGCGAGGAGGAACGACGAAGCAATCCCCTACTTACAGAGCGGATCTGCAAGCGCACCTGCCTATTGGGGATTGCTTCGTTCCTCGCAATGACGATTCAATAAATAACCTCATCATTTTTTTTTCAGGTGCGCCTGATGGTTACTTATAATGACGTCCACGCAAGTTGTTGATTATCAAATATGTTTTTTTTGTAGAGACGCAATATTTTGCGTCTCCCGCTATACAGAGTGGATTTGTGAGATTTTAAATTTGCGTGTTGCATTTGCACGCGGGAGACGCAAAATGTTGCGTCTCTACACAAGCGCGTTAACGATGTCATCACTATTTTTTTCAGGTTTATCCTTGATCGATACTCGCAATGACATGACTACTGAGCGGATAACTACAACCGTGACCTTAGTTATTTTTAAACTTTTAACAAATTGCGCTGTACCGCCTCAAAAATATCGCGAAGCCGCTGCCTTTTTTTGAGGGTGCGGTTGCGGTGGGTTTGCTTAATTAAAAGGATAGGCTTTTGCACCATAGGTAGCTCAATCAAATAATCGCCATGGCGTTTTACCCCGCTGCTGTTAAGCCAAAACTGATCATAGATAGCGTAATATCGCTCGTGCTCGTTGGTTAATTTAGCTGTAAGCTGGTTATCGCAGCCAACGCAAATTGCTTTGGTTATGCCAAAATCAACTGCTGCGGCCTCCAATACTTTCAGTAAAATAGTGGCCATATTATTATCACTAAAGTATTTTGTGGCGGCGTATGCGTTTTCGACCTGGTTACCAACGCGCTGCAAACAGGATATAAAAACGATGTTCTCATCTTCAAGATCAAAAACATCGCCAGGGGCAAATGAAAATAACAAGGATGCTACTTTTTGTTTATTCATTTCAAATACCAGGGACAACGAGCCCTCAAATTCAAGCGCTTCACTTGGCGCAAGTATCACCCTATACTGGTTTTGCTCATGTTGTTCTGCATAAAAAACAATACCGCCGTTATACAATTGACTTAATTGCTCCCCGATAAAAACCTTTCGTAAAAAACCATAGTGGTGTGCAAGTATCTTACGTTTATGGCGTGTGGTAATAGCCCCCGACAGGTACGAAAAAAGATACATCACAGAAGTTTTGAAAACTGGCCTACCAGGCGGCGCAGCTCTTTTTAATATCTGCACCAGCGCCCGGTGTTGTTTCAAATTTGACAACGCCCTCTTATTCCATATAAAATGCAGTGATAGTACTCGGGCAAGCCTGCACCATTTTTTCATATATCCCATTTACGTTTTCAGAATATTTAACTAATAGGATCAATGATTTATAATTGATAAAGTTTTTTTCTTGAAAATGTTTTACATTAGTGACATTTAATGTCACCCGGTTGGGAAATAACACTTAGAAACATCCTGCAATACCTGGTGAGCAAAAGAGCACCATCGCATCACAAGGCTTCCATGCTGATACTTTTACAGCATTTTATATTGATAAATTGGACGAATTTGGATTTCAATCCCGATATCCGCTATCTTGTATCGTTATGAAAAACAGCACAGCTATTGCGTTTATATTATTCATTTTTTGCGGGCTGCAAAGCATCGCGAAAGCAAAACCTACTGACACCCTTTTTGCTGCCGATCTGAAGCCATTGGGCCGCACTATGATTAACGATAAGCACAATTTAGAGCTGATCACCTCTGCCGCGCATTTTGGGTTCCGTTTTAAGGGTACCGAATGTGCCGTATATGTAAGCATTGCAAACGCCGGCGAACATAATTACCTGCAATATGAGCTGGATGGCGTGTATCAAAAGAAGATAAGGATTGAAGGGAAAGGGAGTGCAAAAGAGCCTTTAATTATAAAAGCTACGGGTAATGGCCTACACCGCGTTTGGATCTATAAGGCTACAGAGGCGCATACCGGGGCTTTAATATTTTCAAAAATCGCGGCGCATGATATCAAAAGCCTGGCAATAACCAAACTACCGTTGATTGAATTTATAGGTAACAGCATTACCTGTGGGGCAGCGGCCGATGATTCGGAGATTCCCTGCGGTACCGGCGATTACCACGATCATCACAATGCCTATATGGCTTACGGCCCAAGCGTATCACGAAAATTAAACACGAATTTTGTTTTGGCCAGTGTAAGCGGTTTTGGCATTTACCGCACCTGGAACAGGGATACACCATCTATCCCGCTGGTTTATGAAAATACCAACTTCCAGGTAAACAGCACGCAAAAGTGGAATTTTAAAACCTACACGCCCCGCATCGTAAGCATCGCTTTAGGCACCAACGATATGAGTAAAGGCGATGGCACGCCGCGGGCCGCGTTTGATACCGCTAAGTTTGTGGCCACCTTTGTAGATTTTGTTAAGCTGGTAAAATCAAAATATCCCAAAGCGCAAATAGCCTTGCTATCCAGCCCGATGATGAAGGATACCTCCAGGGAGATTTTACAAAGATGCCTGACCAACATCAAAAAACAAATTGATGCTGCCTACCCCACAGATAAATCCGTAGCCACCTTCTTTTTTGAACCGATGGATCCACATGGCTGCAGCGGGCACCCAAGTGTGGCCGATCACCAGGTTTTGGCTAAGGAGCTTGAACCGTTTTTTGCAGGGTTGTTGAAGTAATAGGGGCTATTTCAGTACCAGGGTTTTCTCATTTACCCCATCAGCAAAATCGCCGGTGCGGGCAAACTGCCAGCCTTTGGTTTGCGCCCATTCGATAAAATTTTTGATGCGGGATACAAATGCGTCGCCAGAGTTTTTGGCTACGTAACCGGGAACGCCAAACCGATCTGGCTGGTGCAGATCTGTAAACTCCCAGGGGTGAAAATACAGGTTAAGATAACCATCCTTACGGTAAGCAGCTGCCGCGAAGCTTTTGATTAACGGCATTGGCAAATTATGAAAGCTAAGCCAAAACAATGGAAACCTGATCACCGGCGATACCGACGCGGGGATCTGCAATACATCGTGATCATAAAACCAGGTGCGTGGCTTGCCGAAATTATTGTACCGTCCCGGGATCCAGGTGGGGTTGATGGATGAGTTGTAGGTATAGCCGGCCTTCTGAATTTCGGCCTCGTCTACAGGCATCATTCTTGCCATCCGGAAGCCGGTTACTTCAGTTCCAGAGAGTTGCTCTAATGCCAGTTTGGATTGCTTTAAATGCTCCGGTTTAAATTCGGAATGATAATACCCATGCGATGCAATTTCATGCCCCTCACTTACTATCCGGGCAATTACATCGGGCTGGTTAATAGCATAATTGGCGGTGCAAAAAAAGGTGGCTTTTATATTTGCAGATTTCAGCATCGCCAAAATGGAATAGGTACCTGTTGTGGAGATACTCAATTGCTCGTTAAAAGGCAGTGATTTGCCGTACTCAAACGGCAAATCAAACTCTTCAACATCAAATCCTAATAAGATCATTATTTACAGCAACAAAATTGGTAGACCGAATGATATAATTGGGGCGATGTTTAGATTGCATAAATATTTTACCCACGTAAACGCCTATGATGCCCAACACCAGCAACTGCAAACCACCAAAAAAAGCGATAGTTGCCATAATTGACGCCCAGCCCGAAACCGCGTAGCCGGCAAAATAGCTGATGAGCACATATGGAATATACAATATAGCCAATGCCGATACAAATAAGCCTATCCCTGTTACCACGTAAAGCGGGCGGGCGCTAAATGCCATGATGCTGCTTACAGCCAGCTTAACCAGGTTAAAAAACGAATAGCTTACTTCGCCGGTATGCCTTTTTGATGGGGTGTATGGCAAGCCTATTTGTTTAAAACCGGTCCATTTGATAATGCCTCTTAAAAAGATCTCGTATTCATCAATAGCCTTAAGCTGTTTTACCACCTTGGCGTCCATCAGCCTGAAATCGGCCGTACCATTTTCCAGCTGAATGTCTGATAGCATATTGATCCCTTTATAAAACATCTTCGAAGTTGCCTTTTGATATTTTTTGGCGTGGGGGTTGGCGTTTTTACGATAGGTGTATACAATATCATAATCATCTTCCCAAAACCGCAGCATAGTCAATATCATTTCTGGCGGGTGCTGCATATCGGCATCCATGGTAATTACGGCATCGCCTTTGGCCAGGCCTATACCGGCTTTAAGGGCATGATCTTTACCAAAGTTTTTTGAAAGCTCCACATAGTACACATTGCTGTGCATGGCCGCATTAAACTTAATTTCGTTAAGTGTATTGTCGCGACTCCCGTCGTCAACAAAAATCACCTCATATTCATAATTGGTGTTACTCAACGTTTCGCCGAGTTGCTCAATTAAGAAGCTGATATTTTTTTCCTCGTTATATGCAGGTATAACGATAGAAATTCGCTTTTTTAAATCGTAAATCATTAATAGTTTCGGTGCTAATTATGACAGGTTGTGTGGGCTCAGCTCGTTATATTTTCGATACTAAATGCATTATTGTGTTACAAGGTTGTTACGATAAACCTGGTTACAACATTACAGCAGGGTTGTAATAAACTTATAATGGGGAGATAAGGCCCATCCATAAATCGCAATTTGTAACTTGGTTGTTACAAACTTATATAATTATCGCATGATTTTTACAAACAACTTTACAATTATTTTGTATTTTTTTAATAAATGACACAAAACTGTCATTGAAACGATTTACGCCACGTTAACTTGCTTTTGAACTGAAAAATTGCGTGTGTAGGTTTCATAAATAATTTTGAGCCAGATCAAAAAACAAGGCAGTGCTTTTAGCCGATACGGCATCACATAATGCACACGCACATATTTGGGGAAAAGATCTGAAGGCGAAAGACTGGTTAATAATAGCGCGGCTACAAACAGCACAATCTCATACCAGGTAACCGGGCGCTTTAAACACATAAACCATATGGCTACTCCCGGAAAAGCGATGATATAAGTACTCGACTCGGCCGAGCTGCTGAAGATAACGGTAAAAATTAAGGCCGATGCCAGGATAAGCAACTGGTACTCGGTGATCTTGTAGCATTTGATCCTTAGGTACGAAAGGCCGAAGAGTAGTATGGCGGGTGCTATTACATAAATATTTTCCAGCCCGGGCCAATGTAATATCTTGCGTAAAAAGCCCATCACACTAATGCCTTGCATGGTTGATGTGGCGTTGGCGTTGTTTTTTGCAATCAGATCGATATACCAATCATGATAGGTTTGAACAATAAATGCCGGCGATGAGATAATCATCGGCAGTAAAAACAAAACTACCGACCAGAAAATAAGCCCGGCGATAAATTTTAGTTTGTTATTCGAGAAGAAGAAGAACGCCAATCCCACAATACCATAAAGTTTGATGAAGGTACCCAGGGCGATCATGAGCGCGGCCCAGAAATCCTGTTTGCGTTTGATGAAAGCGAAGCTTAAAATGATGAGCCCGGCAACCATAGGATTACTTTGCAAATTGGCCGATGCCGTTAACAACTCATGCGCACAAATGAGTAAAACTACCACATATTGGTTTTCTTTTAAAGGCAATAATTGAATAGCCTTAAACAGCACAAAAGCATTAAACATTACCCACAATACTACACCTACGTTGTCGGGAAAAAGCGTAAAGGGGGCAATAATGAGCGAGAATACCGGGCCGTAATGGTTCAGATCAAAATACTGCTGCGGGTATTCTGCAAACAGGTTCTGCTGGTGAATGGTGTGTATAAAGTTATACTTAAAAACCTGGTAATTATTGTATGACGCGTGGATAAGCACACCTTTAACCACCATAATAAAGCTTAGGCCAAACCATAAAGCAAAAACAAGCGGTTTGTTATAAATGAGATTGGAGAGCTTTTTCATTAACCAGGTTTGAGATAAGTCGCGAATATACAAATCCGGCAAACATTAGTAACAAAAATAATACATTGAGATGTGTGGTCTTGGAAATAATAACATGAAACACCTGCAACGTAAATAATACATTTTGAACACATACTAACCGCCAACGCACAACGTTTTTGGGGCTGACTCCTTATTAAATTAAACTATTTGATTGATGAACAAACAAGTTAACCTTGCCCAAATTCGCTATAACACCGATAGCAACGGCTGTGACCAATGCTGGCGACTGGTACTGGATGGTGAAGAGATCCTGGTAGAAGCCGTAAACATACAAGCCCCCGTTTTTACCTCCCGCGACTGGATAGAAGCTATCAGTAAATTCAAACACCATATTTCTGTTGAACGTTGCCACATACATGTTGATGAGGCAGGCGTGGCGCTGATTACGGCGGGGGAATAGATAATCTCCTCTCCCTCGCCGTTGCGAGTTGCAAAATCCGCGGACCGTGAAGGTGGAAATGACGCCAATAAAAAAAGGGGCATGCTGAGTTGTAAAATCCGTGAGCCTCTAAAGGGTAAATGACGTACCAAACAGTCCTCTCCACCCTGTCATGCTGAGTTATAAAATCCCGGGCCTCTGAAGGTGAAAATGACAAGGCAACTCGAAACCCAATGTCATGCTGAACTTGTTTCAGCACCCCATTTTCTAAGTATACATCATGCGGGTCACCTGTCCTGTGGGGTCCTGAAACAAGGATGACTTCCTTTTTTATAACTTGTCATGCTGAGGCACGAAGCATCTATTAGCGAACTTTTCAGGGCGAATAAGCAAGGCGTAGAATAGATCCTTCACTATGTTCAGGATGACAAACGTGTTTTACAATACGTCATGGGTAGGCACGAAACAATGACATGGTCCCTATAGCCCTTTCCCTATAACCCTGTCCCCGTCGGGAAAAACACATTTACACTTACCGGCAGCTTACCCGTTGGCTTTAAATTACCGGATAGTATCTTGGCTACCGCCTTTTGCATTTCGGGACTATTTTGGTAGCACACCATCAGCGCGGTACTTTTTTCAATACCGGGCAAACCCGCAATGGCATAGGCGTTGGCAAATATACTCATGATGGTATTGGCACGGCCGGCCAAGTCGGCAATCATGAGCTTTACATCGCTGGTATAGTTTAGTTTGCTTGCCGGGCGCAGGCGGGTATCATGGATGCCCACTATTACCTGCTCATACTTATTTAACAAACCCAGGATATTTTTCAGTTCAACCGCTTCTGTATTTTTATCAACCATAAATATTTTGCAGTTGGGGAAACTTTTGGCCGTTTCCTGCTGAAAAACAGTTGGCGATGACACGCCGATACTTAATATAGCCGTTTTTAAAAACGGATTGAGTTTCAAAGCCGTGGGGTTGCCTTTTATTAGGGTTACCGATGCATCGCTTAACTGTTGTACCAGGTCTTTAGCTTCGGGCCTGTTCAGGTCTGCTGCTAAGTTACCGGGCAATGCGGGGCGGTATTGGTTAAGCCCGGCCCAGTATTTGGCGGCCAATACTTTTTTTACGCGGGCTTCAAATTCCTCTTTGCTTACTTTGCCCTGGCGTACCGCTTTACGGATGAGCTTAATGGCCCTATCGGAGTTTTCTGATAGTTCGATGATATCATTACCGGCAATAAACGCGCGCACATCAGCCTCGCCATCAGGAAAATACTTTACAACGCCTTTCATTTCCATGGCATCTGATACTACCAGGCCTTTAAATTTCAACGAATCTTTTAAAATGCCGGTAATAATGGGACGCGATAAGGTGGACGGTAAATGCGTGGTACTATCCAACGCCGGGATGCTCATATGGGCTATCATCACACCGCTGATACCGGCATTAATGGCTTCGCGAAAAGGGTATTCCTCCAATGAATCCAGGCGTTTGCGGGTATAAGGTAACAACGGTAAGTCAAAATGCGAATCGACGTTAGTATCGCCATGGCCCGGAAAATGTTTGGCTGTAACCAGTAAGCCGGCATCCTGCATGCCTTTAAAGTAAGCAATACCCTTTTTGGCTACATTGTACATATTATCGCCAAAAGAGCGGTAATTAATCACCGGGTTATTGGGGTTGTTGTTGATATCCATATCGGGGCCCAAATTCATTTGCAGGCCTATGCGCTTAAAATCATAGGCTATTTGCTGGCCCATTTTATAAATAAGGGTATTATCCTGTATAGCACCCAAGGCCATCTGGTATGGGTAAGATATGGTCGAGTCCAGGCGCATGCCCAGTCCCCATTCGCCGTCCATGGCTATCAGCAGTGGCACTTTGGCCAGCTTTTGATACTTGTTGCTCAAATTTAACTGCCTGCCAGGGCCACCCTGAAAAAATACCAGGCCGCCAATTTGCTGATCTTTAATCACCATGCCTACCGAATCTTCATAAGCCTGCCCTTTATTGGTATGCGCCCGCACAAATAACAACTGCGCCACCCGGTGTTTGCGGCTGAGTTTATGATAAACCGAATCGACCCAATGATTTTGTTTATCAAGACTTTGAATATAGCTTTCCTGTTGGGCAAAGCTGTTTATGGCAACAAAATTGATAGCAGTAAATAAAAGGAGGTAGGTATAAATTTTCTGTTTTGGCATGTTCAAATGTAGTGTAAATGTTGTTTTTGCCCGTTGACGGCGACACAATTATCACAAAAATTACACCGCGAATAAACCTTTGCTATAATTTTTAATCTATGACAATATAAAAACATACTAACATGAAGAAATTAATCTTTTTTACGCTCTGCTTATTTGCAGCATACACCGCTAGCGCACAAGGTTATTACGGGCCGCCCCGTCGCAGGCCACCGTACCGGGGCGAGCGCCACGAACGTCGCCAACGCGATGATGATTTTTACCGCATTAAGGTTGGTGTAACAGGCGGCTTAAACATTGCAAACACTATTGACGCCAACAACGCAAATTTCAGCACAGATGCTATTGCAAGCTTTAACGCCGGTTTAACGCTGGATATCCCTATCGCTTACCCAATTTCGTTTGCCCCAGAGATTTTGTACTCTGGCAAAGGCTATGCTGCCAATACCGAGTATGGCAGGTTTACGCAGCGTACCAATTACATTGATGTGCCCTTGTTGTTAAAAGTTAAACTGGCGCCAAACTTTAACTTTTTGGTTGGCCCGTCTATCAACTTCTTAACATCGACCAATAACAAGTACGAAACCGGTTTTCAAACAGATTACGAACACTTTTACAATAACCGCGGTGATCAAACCGACATCAGCGGTGTTATTGGCCTGAGTGTTGACCTAAGTAGAAATGTGGAATTGCGAGGCCGTTATAATATCGACCTTACCTCCAATAATCCGGATAATGACTCCTACCTGCCCAATTACCGTAACCAGGTTTGGCAAATAGGTTTAGGATTTAAATTTCAGTAAATAATAATTGCCCTTGATTTGATAAAAAGCCGCGCCGGGATTGCCGGGCGGCTTTTTTATGCTTTTACAAATACCTTTTTTACAGCTGCTTCAAACTCCTGCTGCTCATTATATAGTGCTTCGCGATAAGGGGCAAAATCGGCTATCAAAATATCGTAGTTTTCAAAGCATTGATTGATCCGGATTATAATTTCGGCGATCTGGTCCTCGTTTTTATCAAACCGATAACGTTCCGGTATGGGCATGTCCTCGGCATAAGCTGCAGAGCCATTTTTACCGATGATCATGCAGCAATGCATAATACAAGCTTCGCGCGGCATGCGTTCCTTACCGGGGTGAAAACCAAAATCAATGTATAATTTGGCTTTGTTCATGGTGGTTGCAACCTGAGCCGGCGTCATGTCTTTGATCGGCATCCAGTTTAGGGTTGGCGTTAAGCTGATGATCTGCTCCAAAAACTTATCATTCTTTACAGGATTGTATATAACGATGTTTTCTTTAGCTGCGGTTTGGTCAACGCTATCAAAAAAGGCGTTGTTCATATAATCGGATATACGGCCAACAGGTTCAATGCCGTTCTCCAGCAAATGCACCTGCGAATACCAGGAGTGGCTAATGTGCCACACATCCTTATGCCGCTTAAGCCGGGCGAAAGAAGCAGTCGGATAGCGCCCAAAGTAATTACGCAGCCAGAAAAAATTTTTATGCTTCAAGCTATTTATCAGCCCATTTTGGATAATGTGGTAGTTCACCACGCTCAACCACCAAATAATTTTCCTGATCTGTTTATGGGCTTTATCAAAAATTGGGGCTAAATGAGTTTCGGGCAAAATAATAATGTTGTGTGAATTATTTTCTAACGCATCGGCTACGGGAACCTGGTATTTTTCGTAGTTTTTATGTACGACATCAACACTATCGGGGGTAGTATAATAATACATAAACGCGTTAAAACCTATCGCTCTTAATTGAGCGCCTAACTGGTGCAGCGCTTCGGGGCCACCGGTGGCATAGCCTGCCGGGCAAAACAAATAAATTTTAGTATCGGCGTAACACTCAATAGGGTTTAACTGCTGTTTCAAAGTAAGGTAAACTGTTTTATATAAATGTACAACGTATTGTTTTAAGCACAATTACACGTTTTATTATCAGCAACAAAACTCAACAACTGTACATTAGCAATCAATATTAATTTAAGTTTTCAATTAAAAAATCATTTTTATAGGCGATACGCTGTAGCATATTAAGAAAAACTCACGTAATTGATTAAAAAGGAATAAAAATTGTATTAAAAAATCGGTTTTATTCGTTAATCTACCAATATTGATTTTTTACTGAAAAGCAGTTCTTTATGATATCAATCATTATCTCATCGGCTAATAGTGCTCATTTGCAACAAGTAAGCAAAAATATTGATACCACCATAGGCATACCGTACGAAATTATCGCCACCGATAACAGCCAGGGCCAGAAAGGCATTTGCGAAGTTTATAACAAAGCGATGTTTAAAGCCCAGTACGATATTTTATGCTTTATGCACGAAGATGTATTGATAAAAAGCCATAATTGGGGACCAACCCTCTTAGCCTTATTTGAGCAGGACCCTAAGCTGGGCCTGGTAGGTATAGCGGGTAGCAGCTATAAGCCAATTACCCCATCGGGGGTTGGTGGCATTGGCGTCAATACAAATTATACCAACATTATCCAATCTTTTAAATACCACAAAAAACGTTCGAAACATGTTTACAGCAATCCTGACAAGCAAAACGTTGCCGAGGTAGTTTGTGTTGATGGCGTTTTTATGGCAACCACTAAAAGCATAGCCGAGGAGTTTATGTTTGATGAAATTACCCTCCAAAAATTTCACGGGTACGATATTGATTTTTCATTATCGGTAAGCCAAAAGTATAAGGTAGGCGTTACGTTTGATATACTGCTTGATCATTTTTCTGAAGGCTTGTACAACGGCGCCTGGATGGAAGAAAACTTAAAGCTTCACGAAAAATGGAATTCACATTTACCTATAGGTGTAGGCTCCCTTACTTCTCAGCAAGTCGTTTATATAGAAAAATGTACTTTTAAAAGCTTCATAGATCAGCTCATTAAATTTAACTATCCAATTTCAACAGCATTTAGAATGCTTTGGAAAAATAAACGCTTTTTTCATCTGAATATCAAGCTGTTCCTTAAATTGAAATTTTATATTCTTAAAAAGTACATGTCGGTTAATATGAGTCATGCACAGGTATCGGCCTAAGCATTGTATCCCTGCTCTTTAAAAAAGAGTCGCCAAAAATCAAGGTTTTTATCACAGGCGTGGCAACCAAAAAGCAAATTACTGCTGGGTTATTTAAAATGGGGCACGGCAAATTTTCCAATCGGCCTGGCAAAAGAAAGAAGCCTGAAATAAGTTTTCATTTAAAATATATAAAGTTCAAAACTATCACTAATTACCATTTATATTTTAAAGTTCATGTTTTTAAAGCCATTAAACAACAAAGGCCTTTCGTAGCAGAGAGGCCTTTGTTGTTTATAGTGCATTTTTATCAACTACCAGGCTACGTTAGCTGTGTAGGTGCTTTTGCCATCTGTGTTCCATGGTGGCAATACTGTTGCAGAATAAGTACCAGTTAATGATACTGTTATTGTTGATTGTGAGGCTTGAAAAGTGCACAAAGTATAATCGAGCTTAGTTATATCAGTTTCAGATAAATTAATGTTTGAACCTGTTACGTAACTTAAAGTTCCATTACCTGTATTAAAAAAACCAACAGTAAAATTCATACCGGTTATCTTTTTTACGTACGATTCGGTAGATGTAGGCAGCCAATTTCCGGGTTTGTTGCCTCCTAAATATTCCTGTTTTATACGGGTACGCACGTAACATATTGACGTTTGGCCGGCAGATTCAACATAATTAAAGATCTCAAACACAAATTTACGTTGGCTGTTAGGGTCGCCGTTTCTTAAAAATTGGTGTTGATAACGAGCATCGGTTCCGCCACCAGGAAGCGACGTACTCTGTGTAGAAAGTGACCCGGATTTAACTTCTGACGAAGTAGTTATAGGCACGATGCCAGCTTTAAATTTCAATGTGGCAAGCGAGGGATCTTTTTTAATTTTATTTAATAATGCTTCATCATTATTAGAAATCAAATATTTGTACCCATTATTAAAATAAACGATAGTATCTGCTATCATATACTCACCCTTATTGTTTAAGATAGAGCCATAAAAAACAGGGAATCCAAAACTGTCATATGCTTGCGATGCAGACGAATCACTTCTTAAAGAAGTAAAATTAAAGTCTTTTTCCCAATTAAGCAGGTAACCTGCGTCTTTGTTAATTAAAGCGCTTGCTGTTTCCTTGAAAGCATCGCTGTTTTTAAATACCAACCGACCATTTTTACTGGTAACAGAGGCTACTGTTCCGTTTTTAGTTTCCGTAGCTGAGCGATTTTCCTTTTTGCAGGAAAAAATTGTTGTTGTTGCGATTAAAGCAACCATTAATTTAATAAGCAGGTTTTTTTTCATAATAGTTATTTATTTATTCGATAAATGTAAATAAATATTTCAATAAGCAACTATTAACTAATATTAAAAAATAGATAACAAATTATTACTATAATAATAAGTCTATATAAATGTCGGCTCGCTTAAACCGTAGTAAGTGGTTTATATAGAAAGGCGTACTTCCAAAAGTTTTGTAGACCAGTTCATCAAATTTAACGGCCCAATTTCAACAACGTTTTGGATACCTTGGAAAAACAAAAAAACCTTCTAACCCGATGTTAAACTCGTCCTTAAACTAAAATATTATTGCCTTAAAAAGTGGCGAGGGTAAACGGTAGCGCGGCATAAAAATGCAAATTAGCATTCGTTTTCGGGATGAACCATTACTTTTACGCCAAGCAGGAGTATTACTATGATATCAATTATTATTTCGTCGGCCAACCCGGCATTTTTACAACAGGTAACTAAAAATATAAATGACACGATTGGTATTACTCACGAAATTATAGCCACAGATAACAGCAACGGGCAACGGGGTATTTGCCAGGTTTACAATGAAGGCGTGGCTAAAGCAAAATACGACCTTTTGTGTTTTATGCATGAGGATATTTTGATAAAGACCAGCAATTGGGGAAGTGTTGTTGCAGATACATTTAATAACTACCCTAAACTTGGCTTGATTGGCCTGGTTGGCAGTGCCTATAAACCATTGGCTCCTTCGGGATGGGGCGGCGTAGGGCCGCACACACATTATACCAATATTATACAATCATATCAATACAGCGATAAGCAACCGGAGCACCAGTACCGTAACCCGGCAGATGAAAAATTAAGCCGGGTAGCTTGTGTAGATGGTGTTTGGTTTTGTACCACAAAAAACATAGCAACCCAATACCCGTTTGATGAACAAAACTTTACCGGTTTCCATGCTTATGATATCGATTTTTCGTTATTGGTAGGGCAAAAATATACGATCTGCGTTATTTACGATGTACTGATAGAGCACTTTTCAGAAGGCAATTACAACAAAACCTGGCTACTTGATACTTTAAAGCTTCATGAAAAATGGAATAGCCAATTGCCTGTAAATTATTCCTCACTAACTGGTGCAGAAGTAATTTATACAGAAAAGGCCACCTTTAAATATTTTATAAAATATCTCTCAACGTTTGGGTTGCCAATAAGTTACGCCCGTAAAATGCTTCATATAAATAACAGGTACCTGAAACTTAATTTTAAACTTTACTTAAAGCTGCAATTTTATATTTTGCTTCAATCTCTCAAATCAAAACGTGCAGGAGTTTAATTAATCGGCGTTAAAGGTTTGCATATCTATCAACCTTTTGTACAGACCGTTATGTTGCATCAGCTCCAGGTGTGTGCCTTGCTCGGCAACGGTACCCTTATCAAGCACAATAATCATATCGGCATTTTGTATGGTGCTTAAACGGTGGGCGATAATAAGCGATGTACGATTTTTCATCAGGTTATTCAAGGCATCCTGTACCAGCTTTTCAGATTCGGTATCCAATGCAGACGTTGCCTCGTCAAGCAGCATAATCGGTGGATTACTTAATACCGCCCGGGCTATACAAATGCGTTGCCTTTGTCCGCCTGATAACTTTGTCCCTCTGTCGCCGGTATTGGTATCATAGCCGTTTTCGGTTTCCATGATAAAGTTATGCGCGTTGGCAATACGTGCTGCCGCTTCAACCTGTTCTTTGGTAACATTGGTTTTACCAAAAGCTATATTGTTAAAAATGGTATCGTTAAAAAGGATGGATTCCTGGTTTACAAAACCCATTAAATCGCGCAGCGATGTTGTTTGTATTTTTTGAATGTCAATATCATCTACCAGGATTCTCCCGCTTTGAGGTTCAATAAACCGAGGGAGCATATCCATAAAGGTTGACTTACCGCCGCCCGAAGGGCCAACTAACGCGATGGTTTTTCCTTTAGGTAAAGTGAGATTGACATTTTTGAGTACTTCCTTTTCATCATACGCGAAAGAAACGTTCTCAAAATGAATCCCCTCATTAAACCTCCTTTTTACAACGGCATCCGGAGCGTCATTTATCAATGGTTTTTCATCAATAAGCGCCAGGATACGTTCACCTGCCACCAGGCCGGAATGGATATTGCTAAAGGCATCGCCTATAGCTTTTGCCGGGCGCATCAGTTGTGAAAATAAAGCGATATACGCAATGAACTGGCCGGCATCCAAATCAGATCTTTTATTAAAAATAAGATAGCCGCCGTACAGCACAACAAAAGAGATCATGGTTACCGATAACGTTTCTGATACCGGCGAAGCCAGTTGTTGACGTTTGGACATTGACCTGGTAATTTTTGAGTAGCGCACGTTTTCATCATCAAAACGTTTAATGATGAAATCCGTTGCGTTAAACGCCTTGATGATCTTGATGCCCGAAAGTGCTTCATCAAGGTAGCTGATCATATTAGCATAAGAGTTTTGCGCTGCTATAGCCTGCGAGCGTAATTTTTTTACAATACGCGATATCAGGAAGCCGGCTACCGGTATAATAAGCAATGAAATTAACGTAAGCTTTGCAGATATGATGAACAACCAGGTTAAATAACCAATGAGTAATAAAGGTTCTTTAAACACCACCTGTAAGGTACCGGTTACCGAAAACTGAACGGTTTGTACCTCCGATGCTATTTTGGACATGATATCGCCCTTGCGCTCGTTGCCAAAATAGCCCATATGTAGCTGCATTACATTATCAAATACCGCTTTACGTATCTTAAGTAAAGTGTGGATGCGCAGGCTCTCCATAATGCGTTGTGACAGATAACGAAAAATGTTACCCAAAAAAACAGCAATAACAATTACGCCGCACACAAACTTTAGAGCTCCCCATTCGCCGTATAAAACGATGAAGTGGTTGGTGTAATATTTAAACCAGCCGGATATATCAAATGTAGAAAGGTGTTTTGGATCGATAACTGCTGCTTTAGGATCGCAGGCCGAGGCCCCAACATGGAAAAGCGTATTCAGTAAAGGGCCTAACAGACCCAAAACAGAGGTACTGAACACAACATATAGTAGCGTGAAAATAATATATGGTATGGCAAATTTCTCAATTGGCCGGGCGAAAGAAAGTAGTCTGAAATAGGTTTTCATTTTTAATATAAAGTGCAAATCTAACAGTAATTAAGTAATTACCGTCAAGCTGCTAAATAGGTGTAAGTTGTACCTGGTTAATAAAAAAGGGTTGCCATTTATTCCTCAAAACTTTTTTGTTTTTTAGAAAACCGGTAAGCAAAGTTTATTTTCGAAATATTTTTACGGGCCTTTACAAACGAAAACAATTCGTCATAATCCCTGGCAACAATTTTAAATAACGGCAGCGAAGTTTTATTTAGCTTTAGTTTAAACGCATTGTTTAGTTTAATAATATAAGCACTGTCTTCTTTTGACAGGTTAGGATACTTTATCAATACATTCAACTGATTCAGCATCATTTTAAAAAAACGGTTCCCCCGTTTTACCTTATCAAAATTAAACGTATTGGTAACCGCATCAGGATGTTCGCGGTATAAAGTTAAAACCTGGTCAACATATGTTAATCGCTGATGATAAAATGCGATGAAGCCCATCCACCAATCGTAAAAACCTATTACCGGGAACGGTAAAATGTATGTTAAAAAATCGCGGATAAATAAGGTATTATGGCCTGTTATGTAATTATTTAGTATAAGAGCTTTGTAGTTTTTACCTATTAACGAAAAATTGCTCAATAATTTTTTATCAGTAGGCGTGCCGTCAGCATTTATATAAACCGAGTTGCAAAACACCAGCCAGCTATCGCCAATGTTTTCTAAAAGAATCTGTATTTTTTGCGGGTCCCAGATATCATCCTGATCGCTTATGGCGATATATGCGCCACTGGTAACACTTAGCGCTTTTTCAAAATTCTTATTAAACCCCAGGGTAGTCTCATTTTCAATGCATTTAATCCGGCTGTCTTTTGCTGCATATTCGTGGGCTATTAAAATGGTATCATCTGTCGATCTGTCGTCAACAATAACAATTTCAAGATTTTTATACGTTTGCCCAATAATACTATCTAACTGCTCTCTAAGGTATTTTTGGCCATTATAAGTGCAAAGCGCTATAGATACCAGTTTATCTTCCATCAGGTACTTAATTTAGATTTTAACTCTTCGGCGGTTTTAATAACCCGCCTAAAAAGCCTTGTTTCAAATAGCATTCGCTTCACTACTGATCCCGAAAGATAAAAACTGGCATTGGTAGTATTTAAATACCTGTTTTTTACAAAGGCCGAATATTTGTTTTTAAGATAGCTAAGGGTGCTGCGGAAATTATCATCAACATTGCCTAAGCTTTTATGCATCAGTAAAAAATCAATTACATAGCAGGTATAACCCAGTAGTCCCGCCGACATGCAAATGTCTAAACCATATAAATGAAAACCTCCAACATCTGTAGACAGACCAACATTAGCACTTTTTTTAACAACTATAAAATTCTCATCAACACTGCATACCTTTTGCGGCAGATTACCCTTAACGTCAATTTTGTTTTGGGGGTAGGCAATTTTATAAACGTTCCTTTTATACAATCTATCCACCGCCCCCGCATTGCCTAACACTCCCCAATTTGCATCCCGTGCATCCATGGCTGCTATCTGTTCATCAAGTAACAATTTGGTGCTGGTTTTGGTAAGCAAAATGTCCTGGTGGCATAAAATAATATACTTCCCTCCTGCTTTTTGTAAAAATGAATTGATGCCCTGGTAGGCGTCCATTTTGTTGGTTTCGCTGTTATCTACCACAAGATACTCGCAAATATCAGTTGTAAAGCCAGCTTCGATAAATGAATTAAGCATTTCAAGGTATTCTTGTTTACGGGTTACCAGGGTACAAACGGAGTATTGGTATGTGTAAACCGGCTGTTCAACTTGTTGTATAAAATCGGGCAGCAAGGTCATTTATTAAATTGTTTTAAATTGCTTATCAAGTGATTGTTTAATACTGTCTTTAACCTTAATGAAGGGAATATATTGTTTTTTGCTAATAGCTTCCTTAATAAATTGCTTTTTATAGACTTTCATTTGTGGCAGCTTTTGTAAGTATAACTGCCATGCTTTATAATAATAAAACTTACCACTTATCCACCGTGTAGATAAAGATAAAAAGGAGATAAAAGCCCACAAATATAAACGCATACCCCGCAGGTGGAAGTAATGTAATAATAACTTATTCCGTGTAACTATGGTTTTAATTTTGTTTTTTGAACTATGCGTTTTTATAGTAACCGATACTGCGTGCCAGCAAACCGCATTGTTTTCATAATAACACTTAAACCCACTTTCCCAGGCACGTAATGATAAGTCGAGGTCCTCATGATAAAACGGTGAAAATATTTCATTAAAGCCTCCAAGCTCAACCAACTTTCGTCTATTAACAAAGGCATTCGCTCCGCTTAAATAAAAGGTGTAAACATTTTCAGCACTGCTTAATGCCACATTTTTAATATGGTTAATTTTAAAAAAAGAGCTTTTGGGATACTTACACGCTTCGGCCATTTTGCCTGTGTCTTCATCAAGTATCAAACCCATTACTCCAAAGGTATCGGGGGCGGCAAAATATTTGAGCTGCCCTTGAAAATAATCCTCGCTTAGTTTGATATCACTATTTAACAACAAAACAAGATCATATGAAGCTCTGGCTATTCCTTTGTTAATATTGACCGAAAAGCCCCCGTTTTGCGGGCTTTCAATAGTGATAATCTCAGGATAATGTTGCCGTAAAAAAGGGATGCTATCATCAGAAGAGCTATCATCGGGTACAATAACCTCATAATTACAGTCACTGGCATTTAAAGCGGCGTAAACAGAAGGAAGATTTTTGGCAAGTAAATTTTTGCCGTTATAGTTTGGTATAACTACAGAAATACCCGGCTTGCTGTTACTACTCTGTTTTAATCCCATGTATATTGATTAATGTTAAAAATTACTGGACAGGCATTCCTCATACAGATCAAGGTATTGCCCGGCCGTTTTTGCCCAGTCGAACTTTGCTGCGCGGGTCATTATAGCCGTTTTAAGATCGACAGCCTGGTATTCCAGCATGCCTTTTAAAAATGTATCCTGCATATGTTTCGGTTCAAAATTTGCAAAATACCATGCCGCTTCGCCACCAATTTCGGGCAGCGAGGTATGGGTTGATAAAAATACAGGTTTACCAAAATGCATGGCCTCAATAACCGGCAACCCGAAGCCCTCGGCTATGGAAGGGAATATAAACGCCTCGCAATTTTCATAGTACCAGGCTTTGTCGGCATCACTTATCAGCCCCGTAAAAATCACGCGGTTGGCACAATTATACTTTGCGGCCTCTTCCAGTACCCTTTCCTGGTAGGCGGTTATTTTTCCGGCAATAATCAGCTCATAATCGTTATGCTCCAATAACGCGGGCAATACATGAAAATTCTTTTTTGCCGATATGCTACCTATCGTAAACAAAAACTTACGGGCAGGTTTGTAAGCTGGTTGATGGCCTTGTGGAACTATAAGTTTATCGGCACCGTTATATATCACCCTAATTTTTTCTGCCGCTTCGGGATAGTATTGCTTTACATCGTTGGCTACAAACTCAGAAATTGTGACAATCCTATCGCAGGCGGCTATGTACCCTCCCAAACGGTCAATATATTTTTTATACCTGCGTGGCGACCTGTTTTTTTCATGCACGGGATTCATGTCATGTATGGTCAATATCTTTTTTGCATTTACCCTTCGGGGGTTTAACTTGCAGTACTGGTTGGTAAAATGCACCAGATCGAATTTATTATATGCCGGAAAAAACGCCTTGTGCAATAGCAACTTGGTGATGCCGTTTTTAAGCCCTTTAAAAGCGTAAATAGCTTTTGGATGCAGGTATCCCCATATATTAAACCTGTTATTTCCTTGTTTTAACAACTCCCCGCCCAGGCTCCGTTCAAAAAAGAACAGCCCCGAGGTTGCCCGTTTCAGTGAATCGAAAGTAATGAGGATGGTGGGTTTCAAACGTGGTTCTATTTAATTTTTACCAATGATTTTACGGCTACAAAAGGCAAATATACATTTTTGGGATTTGATGAATGATGGAGTTCAACACCGGGCATGTAAAATCACTTTTTAAACCTATTAAGTAAAAAAGATAGCTAAAAGGGTAATTTGTTTCGCGCAAAAACGCTATGCCATTTGTTTATTTTTCTTTGCCTCTTAGCGTCTTTGCGCGAGAAAATACCCGACTTAATATCAAACACGATATCTTTCAATCCAATTATGTTATATAAAACACCAATAAAATTTTAAACGCAATTTTCCTGAAACACAGGGTGAGGTTACGCTTGTATAAATGCTTTATATTTGCTTTATCAACATGAAAAACGGCGACACCTCAACATCATCCATCAATTTTAAGCAGGTTGCGCGTGCCTTAAGTATTGTTGAAAATGACCTTTCCGGTAGCGCCCATCTGCTCAAAAGCCTCACATTCAATAAACCTGCGCCTATAATTGGTATAACAGGCCCACCGGGTGCAGGCAAAAGCACATTGGTTAATGAGCTGATAAATAATCTGTTAAAAGAGGGTAATAAAATAGCAGTGTTAGCTATCGATCCTACCTCGCCGTTTAATTTTGGTTCGCTTTTGGGCGATAGGATCAGGATGGCATCGCACTTTAATCACCCGGATGTGTTTATCCGGTCATTGGCAACCCGTGGTTCGTTGGGCGGCTTATCTGCCAAAACCATTGAAATGGCCGATGTATTACGCGCCGCAGGATTTGATTATGTGCTGATAGAAACGGTAGGCGTAGGCCAGTCGGAAGTAGAAATAACCGGCCTGGCCGATGTTACGCTGGTTGTTTTGGTGCCCGAGGCCGGCGACGAGATCCAGCACATTAAATCGGGCCTGATGGAAATTGCCGACGCCTTTATTATCAACAAAGCGGATAGGCCCGACGCGGATATTTTTTTTAACAACCTCAAAAAAATAATTGGGCAAAATAAAGATGGGCAAACCGCGATCTTTAAAACTATAGCTTCGCAAGCCATTGGTATTGATAAGGTTGTAGATTTTATCAAATCAACATCGCCACAAAAAAACAAACGCAAAGAACTGCTGCTTACCGAAAAAGCATACAAGCTTATCCAGCATCAATTAACCCAGCACATTGATAAAAAAAAGCTTCAGCAAGATATTGCTGAAGCTTTAAATATGGGTGGGTTTAATCTGTATACTTTTGTGGATAGCTACCTTTAGCTATTCATGATCTCTTCAATATGCTCTGCCTCAACCGGGATACCAGCCATCAAATCGCGGTTACCATCGGGGGTAATTAAAATATTGTTCTCTATTCTTATCCCCAGGCCCTCTTCCTGTATGTAGATACCCGGTTCGCAGGTTAATATGTTACCTACCTCAAAGTTTTTATACCGGCTTGCAAAATCATGCACATCCAAACCCAGATGATGTGATGTGCCATGCATAAAATACTTTTTATATAGTGGGTTTCCCGCATCCTGTTTGGCAACATCATGCTTATCCAGCAAACCAAGGCCAATAAGCTCGCCGGTCATGATCCGGCCAACCTCTTCCTGGTATTCGTTCCATACCGTGCCGGCAACTATCATACTGGTTGCCTGGCGCATAACGCGTAAAACAGCATTATAAACCGCACGCTGGCGTGGGGTAAATCTGCCATTAACCGGCACCGACCGACTCATGTCGGCGTTGTAATTGGCATACTGAGCGGCCCAGTCAAACAATATAACATCGCCATCATTACATACCTGGTTATTATCAACATAATGCAGTACAATAGCGTTTTTACCCGACGCTATAATAGGACTGTAGGCGTGCCCGGTAGCCCGTTGCCTTAAAAACTCATGGGTAATTTCGGCTTCTATTTCGTACTCGGTAGCACCGGGTTTTAAAAATTTCAGTACCCGTACAAACGCGTCACTGGTAATATCGCAGGCCTTTTGAGTAAGCTCAATTTCTATCTCAGATTTTATAATCCGCAATTCGCGCATAATTGGCGCCGAACGCTCATAATGATGCAAGGGGTACTTTTGCCTTAACGCCTCATACATACGTAAATCGCGATAAGGTACAGTGTGTATATAACGATCGTTCTCGTTGGTGTTGATGTAAATATTTTCGGCGTAATTGATAATGCCATGCAAAATGGTGTCATACTCATGCAGCCAGTGAACGCGCTCAATACCAGATGCTAAGCTCGCTTCTTCTTTGGTGTACTTATGCCCCTCCCAAATTGCGATGTGTTCATTGGTTTGTCTTAAAAAAAGTACTTCTCTGTATGCCTTATTAGGACAATCGGGGTATAATAATAATATACTTTGCTCCTGGTCTATCCCCGTAAGATAAAAAAAATCAGGGTTTTGCTTAAACGGGAAAAGCTGGTCGCCGCTCACCGGAAACTCGTCATTTGCGTGAAAAATGGCAATTGAGCCGGGTTTTGTTCGCGAAACGAAATTTTTTCTATTATTTGTAAATAGCGAATTTGAAATTGCTAAATATTTCATTTTTAAGGGTTGATAATTTTATTAAATCAATTTTTTTTGCTTATTTGTGTAACTATTACATTTTTTGGAACAATGTTTGGTCATCGTTTCAAACATAATTACTAAATTTGACAAAAAATCACAATTAAAATCGTTTAATCTTAAAAACTATGAATTATTCTACATTAAAGAAAACAGTAGCATTGTCATTTGCTTCTTTGATGGTAGCTGGTATGGTTAACGCCCAGACCGACTCCGCAAAGACAACTTCTACCGCCAAATTGTTTGGTGGTATCGGACAGTACAACACCTTCAGCATCGGCATCAGCGCTGGTGTAACTGATGGTTTGGTGCCTTTCAGCATCAACACAACCAACAAGTTCAAAGCTGACTTAGGCTATGGCTTGTCATTAAGGCAACAACTTTCACACACATTTAGCTTACAGTTAGATTATTTGGGTGGTAAAGTTCACGGTATTGATAAAGATGGTACTACTAAATTTGGTATCAGCGAATACAAAACCAGCTTTAACTCAGGTGCTTTAAGCGCGGTATTTAACATTGCAAGTGTAAGCTTCTTACACCGTCAAAACAGTGTTAACTTTTATACCTCTGCAGGTTTAGGTTTAGATTTTTACAAAATCAAAAGCAACTCTATAAAAGATTTGCCATTTGGTGATAAAAACGTAAAAGAATTATTTGCTCCGGTTGGTGCAGGTGTTAAATTCAAACTAAGCGATGCGTTAGCGTTAAACTTAGGTTACACCATTAGCTTTGTACAAGGTTATAACTTTGCTGGTGTAAACACTTATCCTACCTTTAGCCACTACTCATACACTTACGGTGGTTTAGAGTATACTTTTGGCTCAAGCTCAAAGAAAAACTTAGAGTGGGTTAACCCGGTAGCTCAAATGTATGACGAATTGTACGATGCTGCATTACGCCAGGAAGTTGAAGCTTTAAAAGGTCGTGTTACTAACGTTGAAACTGCAGTTAGCGACTTGAAAAAAGATTCTGACGGCGACGGTGTTGCTGATCAGTTTGACAAATGCCCAGGTACTGCTGCAGGTAGCGTAGTTGATGGTTCTGGTTGCGTTATCGTATTCCCTAAACCAGCTGTTGACTCTGTTGTTACCAAAGCTACTGCTTACTCAAACATCCAGTTTGAATTTGATAGCTCAGTATTACGTACTTCATCTTACCCAGTATTAGATGCTACTTCAGCTGATCTACGTGCTTCTGGTAAAGGTGTTGAAGTTGACGGCTTTGCTTCATCTGAAGGTACTGCTGCTCATAACTTATCTTTATCTAAAGACCGCGCTAACTCAGTAAAAACTTACTTAGTTAACTCTGGTGTTGCAGCTAAAAGTGTTAAAGTAAAAGGTTACGGCGAAACCCAACCAATTGCTGATAACTCAACTGAAGAAGGCCGCGTGTTAAACCGTCGCGTTCAATTCAAACAAAAATAATTTTTAATTAAATATTAATATTATTTGCGAAGGCTCCGGATAACCCGGAGCCTTCTTTGTTTTAACACGATTTAGGGATTAGCAGGATTTTAACATTGTGTACAGACATTTAAAAGATAAAATGTCATAGTGGATTATAACATATATTATCCGGGGAGATCCCGAACTATGCAAATCCGTCCGGTGAAATATACAATTATTGCCCCGCGGTAATAGGATGTATAGCCTTAGAAGCTGTTTAAAACAAAAACCATCATGGCGGGTTATAAAATCCACAGACCATGAAGGGGGAGATAACAAAGCGACGAAAGACTTACGAAGTTTTAAAAACTTCGTAAGTCTGGGATCTACAACTTGTCACTCCCGAATGCTCCTAAAAAGATTATATATTATACAAAAAGAGACTCCCCATAAGGCAGTCTCTTTTTGTATAAAGGAAAAAAAATCCTATCAATCCTGCCAAATCCCTAAATCGTGTTTTATTTAACGCTTTTCCTGAGCACAATAAAGTAGCCGGCTATAAATATAACCGTGCCCACAATAAGGCTTACAAATACATCTTTGGTAAAAACATCAATCTGGATACCTTTTACCGGGCTTTCGCCGCGATGCATCATGGTGGTAATGGCTTCCATGGGGTGAGAGTATGGGAACAAGTAGCAATATTCCCAGTTTTTTGAAGCCAGGATAACGCCGGCTATGGTACACACAAAACCAATTCCCATAGGCTTTAAAAAATCGGACCAAATCAAACTCAATAAAAACTGGATGGAAAGGATACCTATAGATGATAAAAACAGCTTGAAATACACTTGTGCCAGCTCTTTTTCTATATGATAGTTATCAAACCTCAGGCTGGGTTTTACCACGCTTAGCAGGTTACCAAAACCAATGGTAAAAAGCACAAACAAAGCCAGGCATAAAAATATAAGAAAGGCCGCATACAAATATTTGGCTCCATAAACAGACCAACGCGCAATAGGTAACCCGAAGATGCTTTTCCAGGTGTCGGCTTTATGTTCAATGCTGTTTACAGAGTAAGCTATAAAAATAGTGTACATGGGCAATAATAATGATCCCATAATGCCTAAAGTAGCGCCTGCAAATTGCAGCCATAACATCATTGGCGGCATCCCGGCCAGCTTTTCGGCCTTAACGTAAAAGCCTATAAAAATAAGGGTACAGATAAATAGCGGCAATATAATGGATGCCCAAAAACCCAATGTTTTGCGGCTCTTGTAAAACTCCGACCGGAACGATAAAATAAATCCTTTCATATGGTTCAGGCTTTTTGGGTGATATCTAAAAATAGGCGTTCCAGGTCTTTTTGCTGTTTGCCAATGCTGTAAATGGCATGCCCGCTGTTGTGCAGCAAAGCGTTAACATCGGCGGTTTGCTGTTTATTGGTGTAGGGCACGTACACGTAATTATCGGTAACGTCAATAACGTTAAAGCTGTTGCGTTTTAACAAGTTTGCAGCGTCAACTGTATTATTCGTCTCGATACATATCATCGGCTGGCTAAGGGCCTGTAATTCGGTTATACTACCCTGAAAAAGCAGCTCGCCATAATTGATGATACCTACATGGGTGGCCATACGCTCCACCTCGGCCAGCAGATGACTTGATATAAAAACGGTTTTGTTATGTTGATTTACCAGCTTTATCAGTAACTCGCGTACTTCAATAATGCCGTTAGGGTCAAGCCCGTTGGTTGGTTCGTCAAGGATCAATAGTTTAGGATCGGCCAGTAACGCCAGTGCTATGCCCAGGCGCTGTTTCATCCCTAAAGAGTATTGCCCCGCCTTTTTACTGGCGGCAGCGGTAAGCTGTACCAGGGCCAGCATTTCATCAACCCGGTTCATGGGCACCTGCAACAGCAGCGCCCGGTTTATTAGATTTTCTTTGCCGGTAAGATGGTGGTATATGGCAGGCTGCTCAATGAGCGACCCGATTTGCGATAATATGCTGATGCGGTTGGTTTGAATATCCTGTTCAAAAATGTGGATACTGCCGTGTTGAATTTTTAGCAGGTTTAACAGGAGTTTGATGGTAGTGGTTTTCCCGGCACCGTTGGGGCCAAGAAAACCATATATGCTGCCTTCGGGAACGTTAAGCGACAGGTTTTTTACCACCTGCTGATTACCGAAGTTAAAAGATAATCCTTCGGTACGGATTACCATACATTGTTACTTTTTGCTACTGAGCAAACAGTTTTTACAAGGGTATAACCTTTGTAAAACAAGGAGGTTGCGTGTGCTGTTGATGCACCACCTAATATGGATGATTCCTTTTTTTGCTCAAACTGGTAGCTTACACCTAAAATAAGGGCAAACATTACAGGTATTAATAACATGATAAAAGGGTTAGAGTTTTTGATAAGCGTTTTCATTGCGAGTGATTTGATAGAACAAAGAAATACTTATTTTTTGGTCCCCTAAAAAGTATTAGACCAACACACGGAGTTTATAGATGAACGCCTTTTTGTGTAGTTTAACCCGTTCATCGATTATAAATGCCCGTTCATCGAAAAAATGGGCTGCTACATATAAATATCCGCCTGCTTAACAATCAAAATACTAAATTACATCCCATTAAACCTTTTATAAAAGGGGTAAATTTTAAGATGCAGGACACTATTTCGACAGGAAAACAAACGCGGGTGATAAAAACGGCCTGGCAGGTTTTTTGGCATATGCTTTTTTGGCTGGGGATGATCTCGTTTTTCATTTTCCTGGCGCGCAGCAATGATGAGCTGAACATGCGGCAGCTGCTGGTAATATTTTTATTGTACCCGGCCATCAATATCACGCTGTTTTACATCAACTTTTTATTTTACATCCCCCGTTTTTTAGATAAGAAACGCTACTGGGCTTATGCCTGTGTAATACTCATCACCATTATCATTTATGGGGTAGGCAAATACGGGGTAGGTTTACAGTTTAAAGATGTGGTGCTCATTCATTCCAAAAACAAAGAGATCAGTTTTACATCCTACTTTTTCAGCACCGTTTTCACCAGTCTCATCTTTGTTTTTTTAAGTACGGTACTGAAATTTACCACAGACTGGTTCCTGAACGAACGGATTCAGCGCGACCTGGAAAACCAGCGGCTGAGCGCCGAACTGGCTTTTTTGAAATCGCAAATCAACCCACATTTTTTGTTTAACTCCTTAAACAGTATTTACTCGCTGGCCTATCAACGGTCAGAAACCACGCCCGAGGCTATCCTGAAACTATCAGAGATCATGCGCTACATGCTGTATGAGTGTAACGATAACCGGGTTGATTTGAGTAAAGAGCTGCAATACCTGCAAAACTATATCGACCTGCAAAAGATCCGCTTTGGTAACAAAGCCTTTATTGACTTTAAGGTGATGGGCGAGGTTACCAACCAGCAAATTGTACCGCTGTTACTTATCGCCTTTATAGAAAACGCCTTTAAACATGGGGTAGCCAACGATGTAATGACACCTATTAAGCTACTTATTAATGTTGATGAATGTAAGCTGCACTTTTACATCCAGAATAAAAAACATACCCACAACCGCGATGCATCGGGCGGCATAGGTTTAAATAATGTGCAGCGCCGCCTTAACCTGCTTTACCCCGATAAATATACCCTGCATATCAGGGATGAAGATGACACTTACACTTGCGAATTATCAATCATATTATAGTACACACTAATCATCACGAATTTTGCAAACACGAACTTTCACCAATTTTATCGAATTTCACAAATCAGGGCGGATACGAATAAAGAAACACTTGGTCGAGAGACAAATATCTTCTAATTCTGACAATCGCTTTAATCTGGTGAATTATTGATTTTTTAAAAATTCGTGTATTTAGAAAAAATTCGTGCAATTAGTGTTTAATTTTACAACATGATCAAATGCCTGGTAGTTGATGATGAGCCTTTAGCGCTGCATATATTGGAAGATTACATTTCCAAAATGCCCTTTTTGCAATTGGTGAAAGCCACAACCAATCCTATTGAGGCACTTACCCTGGTACAGGCGGGCAATGTTGACCTGGTATTTTTAGATGTGCAAATGCCCGAGCTTACCGGTATCCAGTTTTTAAAGATCGCCGGCGGCAAAGCCAAAGTGATATTAACCACAGCTTACCCGCAGTACGCCCTGGAAGGTTATGAACTGGATGTAGTTGATTACCTCCTTAAGCCTATCGCTTTCGACAGGTTCTTTAAATCGGTACAAAAGGCGCAGGGCATCATTCAGCCGGTTGCCAAAACGGTGGTACAGGCAGAGCCAGCACAGCAGGATGATTTCTCGACCGATTTTATCTTTGTTAAAACCGAGCACAAGATCCAGAAGGTTTACCTGCACGATATCTTGTTTATTGAAGGCCTAAAAGATTACATATCCATTTTTACCTCTGCCGAACGCATCATTACGCTGCAAGGCATGAAAAAGATGGAAGATGCCCTGCCCGAAAAGCACTTTGTACGGGTACATAAATCATACATTGTAGCACTCAACAAAATTGACAGCATCGAACGCAGCCGCATTCAAATAGGTGATAAAATTATCCCCGTAGGCGATACTTACCGCGATGAGTTTTTTAAAATTATAGAAGATAAAAACGTTTAGGCGAAGCCCCCTAACCCCCTGAAGGGGGAATGACAAACCGCGAAAAACTTACGAAGTTTTGAAAACTTCGTAAGTTTGGCATCTACAACTTGTCATGGGTAGTAGTACAATTCGTTGACTCCGAAGGGAGAAACGACGCAAAACATCTCCACATTTAAAATCGACTGTTTACTCTACCTCAACAGTAAGCTTCTCCCCTATTTGCTGGCGCCACATGGCGTAGTAAAGGCCTTTTTGGGCTATCAGATCGGGGTGTTTGCCAGATTCAATGATACGGCCTTTTTCAAGCACGTAAATGCAATCGGCGTGCATAATGGTTGATAAGCGGTGGGCAATCAATATGGTGATGTGATTTTCAAACTCAGATACGTTGCGGATGGTTTCGGTGATCTCTTCTTCGGTAATGGAATCTAAAGATGAGGTAGCCTCATCAAATACCAGGATATCGGGCTTGCGTAACAGCGCGCGGGCTATGCTCAGGCGTTGTTTTTCGCCGCCGGACACTTTTACTCCACCTTCGCCGATAACCGTGCTGAGGCCTTTATCTGCCCTTGCCAGCAAGGTTTGGCAGGCTGCACGCTGCAACACATCCATGCATTCCTCATCAGTAGCGCCGGGGCGCACAAATAACAGGTTTTCGCGGATGGTACCCGAGAACAGTTGCGTATCCTGTGTTACAAAACCAATCTTTTCACGCAGCTGATCAAGATCTATCTCTTTACTTAAAATATTGTTGTACAAAACGTCACCTTCCAATGGTTGATACAAACCTACCAACAGCTTTACCAACGTAGTTTTACCAGAGCCAGACGGACCAACAAAAGCGATAGTTTCACCGCTATTGGTTTCAAAATTGATATGATTAAGCGCGTTGCGGTTGGCGGTTAAATGCTTGAAGGTAACATCGCTAAAGGTTAACGTATTTACCTTATCAACCATCACCGGCTTCTCCGGCTTTTTATCAATAGGGGTGCTCAGGATGCCTTTAAAATTACCTAAGGAAACTTCTGCTTCGCGCCATGATAAGATCACGTTACCTAACTCCTGTAATGGGTTGAACAGGAAGAACGAGTAAAACAAAAAGCTGAAGTATTGCCCTGGCGTTAAAGTACCCTTAAAAATAAGCAGCAGCAATACAACCACCATTACGCTACGTACAAAGTTTACCGTAGTACCCTGTACAAAGCTCATGCTGCGTACATATTTTACTTTTTTAAGCTCCAGGTCGAGGATCTTGTAGGTGGTATTGTTAAGGCGCTCTATTTCCTGCTTGGCCAGGCCAAGGCTTTTCACCAATTCAATGTTTCTTAATGATTCTGTTGTTGAGCCGGCAAGCGCTGTGGTTTCAGAAACGATGCGTTTTTGAATGGTTTTTATTTTGCGGCTCATGGCCATGCTCACAAAGGTGATGATAGGTATAGCAGCAAAATATACCAGCGTTACCTGGTAGTTAACACGCACCGAATAAACAATCACAAACAACATCCCAATGAGGGATACAAATAATATGCTGATGAAGGAGGTGATAAACTTTTCGCAATCCAAACGAACCTTTTGCAAAATGCCCAAAGTTTCGCCGCTGCGCTGGTCTTCAAAAACCTGGTATGGCAATTCCAGTGAATGTTTTAACCCATCGGCATACATTTCGGCACCAACCTTTTGAGTAATAATATTGGTAAAATAATCCTGGAAGTTTTTAGCGATACGCGATACCATGGCCACACCAATTGCAGCGCCAACCAGTACCAATACCTGGTTTAAATAATGATGATAATCTAAACTGGTGCGTTTTTCGATAACCTGATCCACAATATGCCCTGTTATCCAGGGGTCAAGTAAGGAGAAGCCTATATTCATAGCCGCCAGAAATAGCGCCATCACCACTATCCAGCGGTGTTTTTGCAAGTAAGAAAGTAATATATTCATGTTTCGATAACAAAAATAAAAAAAGGGAATGGCTAAGTAGCTCATTCCCTTTTAATTTGACATAAGGTTAATATTAAACCGTCATGATATCTTTTTCTTTTGCGTCAGAAAGCTGATCGATTTTGATGATATAAGCATCAGTAAGTTTTTGAACTTCAGCCTCGCCTACTTTGATCTCATCTTCAGATACACCTTCCGATTTTAATTTTTTGATCTTTTCGTTAGCATCCTTACGGATGTTACGGATAGCAACCTTACCGGTTTCGGCTTCGCCTTTTGCCTTTTTAACCAAATCGCGACGACGTTCTTCGGTTAATGGCGGTACGTTTATACGAATGATGATACCATCATTTTGAGGGTTAACACCCAGGTTTGCTTCTTTAATGGCTTTTTCAATTGCAGTAAGCAATGATTTTTCCCATGGCTGTATTACAATTGTACGTGCATCCGGTGTATTTATGCTACCTACCTGGCTTAAAGCTGTTGGCGTACCGTAGTAATCAACCTTAACATCATCCAGCATAGCTGGGCTTGCTTTACCGGCACGTATTTTATTTAATTCGTTGTCGGCATGCTCAATGGCCCTATCCATGGATGCCTTTGCATCAGTCACTTGTTTTTTAATGAGTTCGCTCATCGGTTTAAATTTTTCACAAAAATAATAAAATCTGCCATTTTATCGCAGGCCGATGTTGTTAATCGCCGGGCCCCGCAAAGGTTTGCCAATTAACGCAAAAACTTTAGGTATGTTTTTTGTGACAAATGTTAAATAACTTTTTTTAACATTTTTAATAATGAATTGTATTTATCTTAGTATAAACCTGTTACAAAATGAAAAAAGTACTCATAATTACGTTATTGGCAGCTTGCGCCGGCCAGCTAAAAGCACAAACATTGCAGCAATCGGTTTGGGGTAATAAAAGTTATTGGAGCCCATACATGAAACCAAAAGCCAACGGAGGACTGCTTAAATTAGATTCGTTAAAACCAATTCTGATTCAGCCAACGCCTAATAATAACTTTAAAAGCAATCCCGAAATTGTCGCGATTCCTATGGCCTATAATATGCCGATAGTAAAAGTAAGCAGCGATGACCGAATGCCGATAGTAAAAACCGATGAGCCGGGCATGCATTATGATATGCTGATTAAAAGATTGGGAACAGCTAAGCGGGATAGCACGGTTAAAATTGTCCCTTAATTGGTGCCGCTACATTAGCTTCATTTATGACCGTGGTCGATTTTTCTTCCCGCTTTTCAACCACCGTGTCAAAGCTTTTTTCATAATCGGGATGATTGGTGTTCATCAACCTGTCCCAGATATTAAAGTACAAACCGTAATTGCATTTTACCAGGCGGTGGTGCATGTTATGATGCGTTGAAGTATTGTGCCACTTAAAAAGCCTGTGACTGGCAAAACCTTTCGGAAAAAGTTCGAAGCCCAAATGCCCGGTTACATTAAGCAATAAAGAATACAATGAAAATATGGTTAAGGCCGTGCCATGATAGGGTATAGTAAAAGCGATGAGCGGCACTATCCCAACTTCAATAACAGCTTCTAATGGATGAAATGCATAAGCAGCAAATGGTGTTGGATTGGTTGACAGGTGATGTGTTTTATGCACAAGTTTAAACAAGGGTTTCCAGTGCATGACCCTATGCGTCCAATAAAAATAGGTATCATGCATTAATATCATCAGCATAATGCTCAGGATATAATAGCCATAGCCACGATCTCTGATGTTTGGATAAATGCGGGTGAGGCCTGCCTTGCTTGCAAAAATAACCCCCATAATCACCAGGCCGAAAATAATGATGGTTACAAACGAGTTTACAATCTCGCGGATCACATGTTTATTTTCGGGGTAACGCTGCTGAATTTTAGCACGCCAGATGGTTTTATTCTTCCACACATAAAATACCAGGTAAAACGAACCCGCAAACAACAGGTACCGCACAGCCAACCGAAGTAGTAAATTCGATATGGTAAATAACTGATCTATATGGAATCCTTTAAACATGCTTTGCTGTTAAACGCTTAGGGCGCAGATGATCATATATTAAAAATCTTTATTCAGTAACTTTTCCAGTTCGGCAAAGCTGATATTCATTTTTACACGGCCTTGCTTGGCGTAAGATAGTTCACCGGTTTCTTCGGATATAATGATGGCCGTGGCCTCGTTGGCCTCGGTAACACCAATACCCGCACGGTGGCGCAAACCAAACTGTGCCGGCAGGTCTGTTTTTTCGGTAAGCGGCAAAATACAGCTTGCAGATTTGATCTTATTCTCGGCTATCACCACCGCTCCGTCATGCAGCGGACTCGTTTTTTGAAAAATACTTTCCAGTAACCGCTTGCTGATCTTGGCTTCTACCACTTCACAACTGTTTTGATAAAACTGCTCATCATAATATTTGGCGAACACAATGAGCGCGCCGGTTTTGGTTTGCTTTAAACTTTTGCAGGCATCAATAATAGGCTTTATACGGGCGTAGTTATTTTTCTCCACTTCTTTCTTCCCAAAAAAATACTGCCACCAGGCCTTATTGCGCTGCAACGACGCGTTTTTACCAACCAGTAATAAAAATCGCCTCACCTCCTGCTGAAAAACCACAATTACCGCTATGATCCCTACATCAACAAACTTACCCAAAATGGCAGTAAGCAGCTTCATGTGCAGTTGGTTTACAATAAAGTTCATGGCAAATATTACCGCGAAGCCTATGAAAATATTGGCCGCTATAGTACCCCTGATGAGGTTGTATAACTGGTAAATAATAAAAGCCACCAATACCACATCCAGGATATCGAAGATGGTGATCTTGGGGAAATTGAGGAAAAAGGAATGCATTTACGAAGTTAACAAGTTTAAGGAAGTTAAGAAACGTGAATGATTACATTGACATTTAAAGGACGTTATTGATCAGCAATATAAGGTCCGCCCGGCACTCCCCAACCCCATTGCGGCATGGGCGCGTCAATGGCCTCGTTAGCATCATCCATTTTTGAGTTGATAACCGCTATACGGGTACCCCATTCCAGGTAAGCCAAAAATGCCGACCGAAACTCAGGGTCGTCGGGCAGCAGCAACTCATCGGCAGTTTGCAGCAATAGCTCCATCCAGCGTTTGCGGTGCGCCTCGGTGAGGTATTTTTGCAGATGTTTGCTAATCATAATGAAGTGGCTTCCCTCCTCTTCACTGTACACTTTCGGTCCGCCCAAAACCTCAGCTACAAAATGAGCAACATGTAACCTGTGTTGGGCCGACATGTGTTTAAATACCGGCTCCAGCAGGTCGTCGGCCAAAACCTTGTCATAAAATTTATCAAAAAGATTTACAAAGGCAGGCATGCCGCCCGCCCATTCAAAAAGCGAGGGAACCTGGGGTTTATCGATATCGGTCATAATGGTAAGTTTGATTTTAATAAAGATAACCCTCATCAAACAATATGCCCAATAAATTAAACAGATAGGCGTGTCAGCTTATTTATTGCAGGGGCAAACCCATCTAATTGGGTTAACATAACTTAACACATTTCAGATGAAATTACATTTAATTACCTAACAATCAATACTTTATATTTATACATGGTTAACACTAAACTGATGTATCGCGCAATTTAGGCGCATTCAAATATTGGTGCCTGTTGTTGCGCTATACAGGTGCCGGATGGACCTGGATCTTTTAACCAGGACCAGGTGATACACAAGGTATCGTTTGATGCTTATATAATCCGTCGGCATAAGTTTATTCCGTTAGCTATTATTAAAAAACAGCTTCTCCGTTAACTATTTAGATGCGTTTGCCCTGTTATTTATTGCGCTCGGTGGTAAAGCGTACCAGTTGCTCCAACGCTTTATGCGATTCACTCTCGGGGAAAGTATCGAGAATAGCAAAAGCCTCATCCTGGAATTTTTTCATTTGTGTTTCGGCATATTGCAAGCCACCGGTTTCGTTCACAAATTTTATGATTTGTGCTATTTTGACAGGGTCGTCATTATGGTTTTTCACCAGGTTAATGATCCGTTTCTTTTCGGAGGAGGTAGTGTTAGCCAGCGAATAGATCAATGGCAGCGTCACTTTCTTTTCTTTAATGTCGATACCCAGTGGTTTACCCACATCATCGGTACCAAAATCAAACATATCATCCTTGATCTGGAAAGCGATGCCTATCTTCTCGCCAAAAAGGCGCATTTTTTCAACCACTTCATCACTTGCCCCGGCCGATGACGCCCCACATGCGCAGCATGACGCAATAAGCGAAGCTGTTTTCTGACGAATCACCTCGTAATAAACAGGTTCGCCAATATCCATTTTGCGCACCTTTTCAATCTGCATCAACTCACCTTCGCTCATTTGCTTTACAGCATCGGATACAATACGCAGCAGCTGAAAATCATTATTATCTATAGAAAGTAACAGTCCTTTGGATAGCAGGTAATCGCCAACTAAAACAGCGATCTTATTTTTCCATAAAGCGTTGATAGAAAAAAAGCCACGACGCTGGTAAGAATTATCAACTACATCATCATGTACCAAAGATGCCGTGTGCAACAGTTCCACCAATGCGGCGCCCCTGTGGGTTGATTCATTGATGCCACCGCAAATTTTGGCAGCAAAAAAAACAAACATCGGCCTTATTTGCTTGCCTTTGCGCTTAACAATGTAGTGGGTGATCCTATCCAGCAATGGCACAGAGCTTTGCATAGAAGATTTAAACTTCTCTTCAAACGCATCAATATCGGCAGCGATAGGTTTCTTAATGTCGTTGATGCTCAGCATTTAAAACTAAACAAGCTTTTATGGTGTAAAACTGCCATGTGGCAATATGAGGCAAACATAAGCTAAAATTATTTATCTGCATTGTTGCCGATTATTTTTTACCTAAATTAAACCATTGGCCACATTTATAGTCAACATAAACAGATGCCATATTTATAAGTTGAGTTAAAGTTTTTGTGAGAGCGGGTCCCTGTGAGAAGGTCCCGCTTTTTTTATTACCTGCCGTGCCATTATTATTTTATCTTTGCCCTCCGCTTAACTGCACGGAGAAGTGTCTGAGTGGTCGAAAGAGCACGCCTGGAAAGTGTGTATACTTCAAAAGGGTATCGAGAGTTCGAATCTCTCCTTCTCCGCAAAACGGGACTTTGTAAAAATTTCCAGGGAGGCCGTATCATAATTCAAATGATGCGGCCTCTATGTTTGCAACGTATTGGCTCCATGTTTATCTGTTTTCGTTGAATTTCTCAGCAAGGAGT
>NZ_JANTYS010000036.1 GCF_024808255.1 Mucilaginibacter dorajii | reverse complement strand
GCAGGAAAGTATAAAAAGTACAAATAAACTAACTAAGTTAGCGCCATTACTCTCAAGAGGGGATTTGAAAAGTAAGCGGTCCAGGAATATGTCATGGGTAGGAACGAAGCAATCGCATGCTATACAGCGCGGATCTGCACAGTTCGCGATTGCTTCGTGCCTCGCAATGACATAGCTTTATATTGTCATTCCACTTTCAGAGGCCGCGGATTTTACAACTACCCATGACAAGTCAATCATGTCATTGCACGAAGCAATCACATGCTATACAGGGCGAATCTGCTCAGTTCGCGATTGCTTCGTGCCTCGCAATGACATAGCTTTATATTGTCATTTCCCCCTTCAGAGGCCGCGGATTTAAAACTCGGCATTGTTTTACATTACTTCATCATTAATGCTCCCTTGAAAACAAACCCTGAAATTGCCTAATCGATTGCGCATTACCACTACGAAAAACCATCGGATGCTTTTCCGTTAAAGATTGCACGTAATTGTTTAACAAACTCCCGGCCCGCTCAATATCATTATCTACTCCCCGCGTGTTAATCTTTTCATCCCCCACAGCCCTAAAGCTAAAAGTTCGCCAGGTAGTTACCCTGATCTTTAGCATCCAGGCATAATAAAAATCATATTCCTTACCCGGTTCTCTCCATGTAAACCTGTCCATATCTATATACCCGCCAAGTTCTGTTTTGTAGAGCAGCAGTTGCTGATCAGTGATAATTTGCAGGGCCAATGAAGCCGCGTCACCACCGCAATCGTTATACTGTTCATCGTACCCCGCTTTTAGGCGATTGAAGTCTGTAATGTACTCTGTATACAGCTTGTTATATAACTCGCGAGAGGCAACAAGTGCACGGCGGTTATGGGCGGAACCATCCTGGATATGCTGGCTAAAGCTCATGCGTGCACGTTCTTCTATTTCGCTTTTGGTTCGGCCGCATTCGCTGCAAAACAGGCCTTCGCGATACTCCTGTACATTAAACTCATATTTCTTCCGTCGCGCTTCCATGCCCGATCTTATCTTTTCAAGCTTAATGCGGCAACCGTCATCCGGATTATCTGCAAGCACAGTTACCGTTTGTGCCGACAACCGGAAGCACGCGAACATAAAAATAACGATACCAGCAATAATCTTCATGTTTCAAAACCCGTCGAAGAATGGTTTATTTTGATATGCCTTGTATAAAGCTACTACCAAACTAAGCAGAATGTTTGATTGAAACAAGAGGCATAACAAACTCAAAATCAAACTGATTGGTTAGCCAGCCAATTGGCGTGGAAATTAATGGTGTATAAGAATAGCTGTCGGATTATGCTACATCAACTACCAACTTGCCTTCGGTCTTTCCCCTCTCCATAATATCATGTGCCTGTTGGGCTGTATCCAATGTAAAACGCCTTGGATCAATTAGAGGCATCAACTTGCCGGCCCCGGCAAGTTTGGTAGCTTCCTGCATGATCTCGCCATGATGCTTGCGGCCGCGGCCGGTTATCATAGGCATTAGTGTAAACACGCCTGAATAAGTGGCGCCCCTAAAAGATAGCGGTGCCAGTTTATGCTCGCCCCAGCCCAGGCTGCTTACTACATGCCCGGTATAGAATTTAGCAGCAGCGAATGATGCATCTAAAGTAGCGCCGCCAACAGTATCATAAACAATATCAAATCCTTCGCCATCGGTATACTGGTTTACATATTCGGCAACAGTAGAGGTATGGTAATCAATAAATTTTACACCCAAACTTTCGATATACGCCTTGTCTTTAGGGCTGCCGGTTGCATAAACATGGGCCCCAAATGAGGTGGCTATCTGCACAGCAACATGCCCTACCCCGCCTGCACCACCATGTATCAATACGGTTTTACCTTCAGCTACTTTGGCCCTATCAACCAAACCTTCCCAGGCCGTAATAAATACCAGTGGTAAAACAGCAGACTGGCGCATGCTTAAATTCGCAGGCTTTTTAGCTAACAGATCGGCATCAAACACGCCGTATTGTGCAAGTGTACCCTGCAAACCGCCAATGCCACCTGCCAGGCCATAAACTTCATCACCTGGTTTAAAATCGGCAACGCCCGGCCCTACGGCTTCAACAATACCTGCTAAATCCATCCCTAAAACTGCCGGCAGCGGTTGCCTGGCATGCGCGGCACCGCCGGTGCGGATCTTGTTATCGAGCGGATTTACCCCGCTGGCTATAATTTTAACCAAAACCTGGCCGGCTCCGGCTACCGGGCGTTCCATTTCAATAGTTTTAAAAGTTGTATTAGCGGCCTCTATAATCAGCGCCTGCATGGTGGTATGTTGAGCAGTTTCCATTGTTATATTTTTTGATGATTGTTGTTTTAATTACAGTGTAAATTTATACAAGACAACCACTCCTACCCTTGCACAATATTTCGCAATAATTGTACATTTATACCATGGTAAAGGATAACCTGTATGGGCCGTTTGAAATAGTGCTGAGGGAGTATTTAGATGTATGCCCCAGGAACGAGCATTCGCATAGTTTTTTTGAGTTTATTTATATTGTGGATGGCAGCGGGAAGCAGTGCATTAACAATAGTAAGTTTACCTATAAACCTGGTCATTTGTTTTTGCTTACGCCAAATGACTCGCATTACTTTGAAATTGAAACAGCTACCCAATTTTTATTTATCCGTTTTAATTTAAGCTACATCAGGCAGCATAACGCTCCTGGCGATATGCTGCAAAACCTGGAGTTTATTTTAAGTAATGCCAACCAGGCTCCCGGCTGTGTGATCAAAAATTATGACGACCGCCCCATAATGAAAGCGATCATGAGCGCTGTTATTATCGAACATGCAAATCATGGCCTGTATCATAAAGAGTTATTACAACAGTATATCAATACCCTTATCCTTATTGTTACCCGCAACATTGCCCTTGCCATGCCTCAACAGGTTGACGAAACCACCGAAGAAAAAACGTTTGATATTTTACAATACATCCAGGCCAATATCTACTTTCCCGAAAAGCTAAAGGCTGGGGTGATTGGCGATAAAATGGGGATTTCTGAAACTTACCTGGGCCGCTACTTTAAAAAGCACACCAACGAAACCATGCAGCAATACATTATCAATTATAAGATAAAGCTGGTTGAAAACCGCCTGCTGCACAGCAATATGCGCATGGCCGAAATTGCCAACGAACTGGGTTTTAGTGACGAAAGCCACCTTAACCGCATTTTTAAAAAATATAAGAATTTAAACCCCAGCGAGTTTAGAAAGACGGAACGGGCGCAATTGAAAGCGGTATGATTTTTTTCTTGTAGAGACGCAACATTTTGCGTCTCCAGCTATACAGAGCGAATTTTCATAACCGATTACAAGGTCGATTTGCACGCGGGAGACGCAAAATATTGCGTCTCTACAAAAAGGGCTTCATCTAATCGGATGCATCCTTTACAAAAACAAGCCACCATTTTTCTTTTTTTTGGGCAAAATAATAGTAAACGCCAACGCCGGTATCTTCAATATTAAATTGTACGATAACCTCATGGCTTGTATTCTTTATCTTTTTGATGATGTGATTGTGCACGGCCATTAAATTGAAGCTATGCCATTTGGTATTGGAAATATACCTTGTTGAATCGCATTCGCCCTCGCTGTCAAAACGAAAACCCGCATTAGTGATGGAAGTGGATACCGGCCCGAGCCTAAGGCCGTGTGCGCGTATGAACGTACAGCACGGCCCGCCCCTATCGGCGGGAATGCCCGGAAAAGGATTAAGGACTTATGGATTAAGGAGCAAGGGACTTTAAATTTTGACTTTAAATTCACCGTTAAGGAATGATAAAATCAATGTTATGACATCGTTAATTACCATATCACTATCCAAAACACGATAAAAATGAAAAATCAATCAAAAAAATCGTAAAAAATTAAAAATATTTTGCTTTTTTATCAAAAACACTTCATAAATTACCATTTCTAAAAATAACTGATTAGTAATCTTCAAAATTTTATAATTCTCACATGCAGGAATCAGCTTATTTTGATAAATATAACCCCATAGGTGGCGTTTGGGACGAAATGTATGGCCTGGATAGCAATGTTCGGGAACATTACCGGAAGGTTATCGAATATATTTCAAAGGAGTCGGCCGACGATTTGAACAAAAAAGAGGAGCTGGCCAAACGCCTGTTCATGAGCCAGGGTATTACCTTTACCGTTTATAACAGCGGCGAGGGGATAGAAAAGATCTTCCCGTTTGACATTATCCCCCGTATTATTACGGCCAGTGAATGGACTTTTGTAGAAAAAGGTATTAAGCAGCGCCTTACCGCCCTTAACCTGTTTTTGAAGGACATTTACCATAACCAGTTTATTGTAAAGGACGGCATTGTACCTATCGATATCATTTACTCGTGCCCGCATTTTTTGCGCGAGATGTATGAGTTAAAGGTACCTTACGATATTTACGTGCACATCTCGGGTATCGATTTGATCCGTGATGAAGATGGTACTTTTTATGTACTGGAAGATAACCTGCGCACGCCATCGGGCGTGAGCTATATGTTGGAGAACCGCGAGATCACCAAACGTTTATTTCCCGATTTATTACCCCAATGCGGCGTCAGGAGCGTTACCGAGTATCCAACCATCTTATATAAAAACCTGATGGCGTTATCGCCAAGGCAAATCTCCAATCCTACGGTGGTGTTGTTAAGTCCGGGTATTTACAACTCGGCTTATTTTGAGCATACTACGCTGGCCCGATTAATGGGTGTTGAACTGGTGGAGGGGCGCGACCTGGTGGTAAACAACCATAAGGTTTTCATGAAAACCACCACTGGCTTACAACAGGTAGATGTGATCTATCGCCGGGTTGATGATGAATACCTGGATCCGCTGGTGTTTAACCCCGAAAGTATGTTGGGTGTAGCCGGTATTATGGGCGCTTACCGCAAAGGTAATGTAGCCATTGTAAACGCGGTGGGCACCGGCGTTGCCGATGATAAAGCGGTTTATGTTTATGTGCCGGATATGATCAGGTACTACCTTAACGAAGAGCCTATACTTAAAAACGTACCTACCCACCAGTTGGGCAATGCCGATGAGCGCGAGCATGTGTTTAAAAATCTCAACAAAATGGTGGTTAAAAAAACCAACGGCAGCGGTGGTTACGGCATGCTGATGGGCCACGCGGCAAGCGAACAGGAAATTGAAGATTATAAGAAAGAGATCCTGAAAGATCCACGTAACTTTATAGCACAGCCTACTATCAGTCTTTCGGCGGCACCTTGTTACATGCAGGGGGCATTAAAACCGCGCAGGATAGATTTAAGGCCCTACGCGCTTTACGGTCCGGATGGTATTGAGATAGTGCCAGGTGGTTTAACCCGTGTGGCCCTTAAAGAAGGCTCGCTGGTGGTAAACAGCTCGCAGGGTGGTGGTAGTAAGGATACATGGGTGTTGGCGTAGAAGCCCCCCGGCCCCCTAAAGGGGGAGAAATTGCAGATAGTATAATAATTCGATATAATTTAAACATCCCCCTTTTTTATTCCCCCTTCAGGGGGTTAGGGGGCTTAAGGATCTCATATGTTAAGCAGGGTTGCAGCAAGTTTTTATTGGTTAAGCCGTTACATTGAGCGCAGCGATGGTATGCTGCGGATGCTCAAAATTAATTATGCCTCATCGCAAGATACCGTGCAGGAATTTACCTGGGAGCCTGTGATCAGAATTTTTGCCGGTATTAATGGTGCCGAAATTGAAAAACTGGAGAATGACAGCCGGGCAGTGTTAAAATATATGGTTACGGGTAAAAACAATCCGAACTCCATATTAAACATTATTACGCTGGCCAGGGAGAATGCCCGTGGCGTACAGGAGCACATCCCCAAGGATCTTTGGCAGTGCCTTAACGAGTATTACCATACCGTTAAAGATTCGCGCCTGGAGCGCTCCTTACAACGCGAGGACCCTATTGGCGTATTGGATGTGCTGATAAAACAGGTAATGCTTTACTATGGCACAGCCGAGATCACGATGGAACGCGGCGAAGGCCGCAGCTTTATGAATATTGGGAAGTACCTGGAGCGGGCCATACAATCGGTTGACATCTTGGATACCAAATTCAGCTCGATAAGTGATAACCCCGATCTGTTAACGGATACCACCTACTGGAAACACCTATTGCTTTCTTTGGGGGGATATGAGCTATATCTTAAAACATACCGCGAAGGCTTTGAGGCCGAGAATGTATTGGAGCAGGTAGCATTGAATAACGATTTCCCGCGCTCGGTTATTTATTCGGTAAATAATATACACCGGTATTTCGATAGATTGAAGAACGATAGTAACGTAGATACCTTCCGCGAGATGTCATTCCAGATTGGCAGGTTACAAAGCCGAATCAAATATAGTTCTGTGAAAAGCATCCGTGCCGATGGACTACATTTATTTTTAACCCAAACCAGGAACGAACTACATGGAATAGGTAACTCATTGAATGAATATTACTTTGCAAACTCATAATTTTAATTTGAAAATTCGGTGATTTGAAAATTTGAAAATGAGTCCTTTGAAAGATACACAATAACAATCGCGACAAGAACCATTTTCAAATCTTCAAATTCTCAAATTTTCAAATTGCTATTATCCTCAAATTAACCAATTGAACAGATGCCCGATTTTAAGATACAACATATCACCAAATACAGTTATGAAGGGATGGTGCGTGATAGCGCCAACCAAATTGTACTTTACCCTATAAAGGACGAATACCAGGACGTTACCCTACATGAGCTACAGATAACCGGCAACCCGGTTGTTGATACCCATATTGATTATTACGGTAACGAGATAGGAAGTTTTACATATAGCGAACCTCATTCGGTGATGGTTATTAATTCTAAATTAAGCGTTACCACCAAACAGCGACCATTACCCGTTACCGATATTTTTCCCGATCAGCAGTGGGAATACCTGAAACAAATTCAGTACATGGTACCCTACATTGATTTTTTAAAACAGGAGTATTTTGAGGGATTGCCCGAGCTACAGGTTATTGTAAACCAGGAACGCCAAAAAGATGATACGCCTTACCAGATAGCCCTGCGCTTTTGCGGCTACGTGTACCAAAACTTCGAATATATTAAAGGCGTTACTACAGTTGAAACCACGCTTGACGAGGTATGGAAACTAAAAGCCGGCGTGTGCCAGGATTTCGCTCACATTTTAATGGTAATGCTGCGCCTGTTAAAAATTCCGGCTCGCTACGTAAGCGGTTATATATGCACCAACAGCAGCACCATGCGTGGCGAAGGCGCAACCCACGCCTGGGCCGAGGCCTACATCCCCGATTATGGCTGGCTGGGTATCGATCCTACCAATAACTGCATTGCCAATGAAACCCATGTACGGTTGGCTGTAGGTCGTAATTTTTCTGATTGCTCGCCGGTAAAAGGAGTATATAAAGGCTCATCAGGCCATAAGCTGGAAGTTGCTGTTAGTGTTGATGATGATGAAACTACTTTCAAAAGCATAGATGACAAAGCCCATCACGATAACACACTACAACCCGTTACCCAGCCCCCTAAAAACAGCTACCAACGGCACATGGAGATCATTCAGCAGCAACAGCAGCAGTAGATGTGCAAATATGCAGATTTCAGATGTGCAGATGTTTTTGAATGGTAATTGATAGATTTTTAGATTTTACATAATGAAGAAGCCGGTTTGTTGATCAAACCGGCTTCTTTGTTTCATTTGCAAATCTAAAATCTGCACATCTATTTTATCATCTGCACATTTGCACATCTGAAATCTGCACATCTATATTATCATCTGCACACTTGCACATCTGAAATCTGCACATCTATATTATCATCTGCACACTTGCACATCTGAAATCTGCACATCTATATTATCATCTGCACATTTGCACATCTGAAATCTGCACATCTAAAATCATACTTTCTTTATCGTTTCCATCAGTACCGGAATTTTTGGCACCTTGTCATAAGCCTGGAAAAGTTTGCCGTTTTTGTCATAGATGGCTATGTACGGCGTAGTTTTTACGTTATAGTAACGTTGTACTACGTAGGTATAACCTTCGGTACCAATGGTGATGTTGTGGTACTTGGCTAAATCAAAATCACGCTGAAAAACCTGGATGGCTTTTAGCTGGTTCACAAAAGTGATCATTACTATCTGTACGTCTTTAAGTTTAGCAAGCTCAGGCTTCATGTCATACATTAAATGCTGGCAGTGACTGCAATCGGGCGAAAAGTAGATCACCATTACCGGTTTGTTTTTTTTCAGATTGGCAGGGGTAACGTACACACTGTCGGTAGTAAGGATATGGTAAGGCGGAATTTTAGTATTTGGCGGGATTGTTTGCGCCTGGCTACAGCCGGCAGCAACAATAATAAGGCAAAGCAAAAGGTATATTCTTTTCATTGTATTGATTGACTTTTTCATTTAAGCATAGTTACGATATTTTTAACTCTTCGACAATAAACCTATCTACAAAAGTCCTTAGTTCATTTGTCCTTCATCTACCCGACTCTCCAATAAAACCGATTCAAAAAGTCTTTTGTCCTTTCTCTATTAATCCTTAATCCCTCTTAGCTTTCCAGCAATTCTATCTGCCAGGCAATATGCTCTTCGGTTACCGGGAATAACGCATTTTCGCGCACGGTATGATACACCGCGTCAAATAAACCGTTATAATTACCTTTGTCTGACGGTACCCATTCTATCGTTTTCTGATTATCAGGCCCCATCAACACCAATTTGCCTTCGCTGCCTTCAGGCTCAACACCAAAACCTTCGGCATTTGGCATCATACCTGTATCTAATTGTGCTTCCTGCACATCCGTACGCAGCTTCACAAAGCTGCCCAAGGTACCGTGCACCACAAAGCCCGGCAAATGCTCGGCTATCAACAAGCCCGATGTTAAATAAACATTCAGTTGGTTAGGATACCTCAAATGAATATTAAAATAATCATCAACCTGCGACCCCGGCCTGTGCGCCGCCGTGGTTTTAACATAGCTTAGCGGTTTGCCAAATATGCTGATGGCATTATCAACCAGGTGTGCCCCCAAATCGTATGTAAGGCCATTTCCCGGGGTTTCTTTGGTTTCCTTAAACTGCTTTACCCCTATCGGCATCCGGTACCTGTCAAGCCTGAAATGCACCTCTATCAGTTCGCCAAGCCGGCCGCTTTCTATTACTTTTTTAACGGATATAAAACCGCTATCATAACGACGATTTTGGTAGATCATCACCTTCAGGTTCAGCTTCCGGCCCAAATCAAACAGGGTCTTTACTTCTGCAGATGTCACCGCGACAGGTTTTTCTATCAGTACGTGTTTGCCGGCATTAAGTGCCTGCACCGCGTAATCAAAGTGGGTATTATTGGGGGTGTTAACAACAATCAGTTCAATTTCGGTATCGTTCAGCAGTTCGTCGGTTGTATTGTAACTGATCACATCGGGATATATTTTACCGGCTTTTTTTTCATGACGCTCAACAACAGCCTTAAAAATAAAGCCAGGATTGGTAGTTAAAAACGGCGCATGAAAAATACGCCCCGACATGCCGTAGGCCATCAGGCCCGTTACTATTGGTTTTGTTGACATAGGTAATTTGCCTTTAGTTTGCAGGTAAAAATAAGATTATTTCGGATGAGGCAATTCCAAATGATTTATTTAATTTAAGATGTTTGACAGTATACATTGTTTTATCATTTATAGAATGGCCAACACCTTTTCACAGATCTACTTACAGTTTGTATTCGCGGTAAAAGACCGGCAATGCCTCATTTCAAAAAGTAATAAAGAAGAACTACACCAATACATAACTGCACTTGTACAAAGCAGAAAGGCCAAACTACTGGCAATTAATTGCATGCCTGATCACATTCATATTTTCGTTGGTTTTAAACCAACAATTTTAATCTCGGATTTTGTTAAGGAGATTAAAGTGGAGAGTAATGAATTTATTAATGGTAAAAATTGGGTGAAGGGAAAATTCAGCTGGCAAGAAGGATATGGTGTATTTTCATACTCACATTCGCATATTGATGCGGTTGTTAAGTATGTTTTAAACCAGGAAAAGCATCACCAAAAAAGAACATTTAAAGAGGAATACCTAGATCTGTTAAACAAGTTCGAAGTTCCGTTTGATGAGCGATATATATTTGATTTTATCGATTAAGATTTAATCGCGTTTTATGGGAGGCACCTACGGCGCCAATAACCATTATTTATTTTACTATAAACACGGGGCCATGTGTAGCCAGAAAACCATGCATATTATGATTATGCTGCCTATAAACGCGTTTTGTAGGAGGCACCTATGGAGCCAAGTCCCACTCCTTCGTTCTGCTATAAACACGGGGCTACGCTGTAGCCAAAAAGGCAAAATCCTGCACCATAAAGGAGACTCCAGCGGAGTCCCGTGTTTATAGTGTGTATTGTCCTACCGTCTTGGCTCCGTAGGTGCCTCCTATTCTCCGCCCTAAACCCCACAAAAAAAGCCCGGCTGAAATCATCCAGCCGGGCTTTTTTATATTTAAACGAAAACTTAGTTTTTCTCGTCTTTTACTTCTTCAAAGTCAACATCAGTTACAGTGTCGCCATGATCCTGCGCACCTGCACCTGCGTTACCTTCTGGGGCACCTTGACCGCCATCAGCAGCTTTATACATCTCTTCAGATGCAGTAGCCCATGCAGCGTTCAATTCAGTTTGAGCAGTTTCAATAGCGGCAAAGTCTTTAGCAGCATAAGCTTCTTTCAACTTAGCTAAACCAGCTTCGATAGGGCCTTTTTTATCGGCACCAATTTTATCACCGTACTCTTTCAGTTGTTTTTCTGTCGAGAAGATCAAGGCATCAGCACCGTTCAGTTTTTCAACTTCTTCTTTTGCTTTTTGATCAGATTCGGCATTAGCTTCTGCTTCGTCCTTCATCTTTTTGATCTCGGCATCAGTTAAGCCAGATGAAGCTTCGATACGGATCTTTTGCTCTTTACCGGTTGCTTTATCTTTAGCAGATACATGCAATATACCGTTAGCATCAATATCAAAAGTTACTTCAACTTGTGGCACACCACGAGGTGCTGGCGGAATACCATCCAGGTGGAAGCGGCCTATTGTACGGTTACCCGCAGCCATTGGGCGCTCACCTTGCAAAATGTGGATCTCAACAGATGGCTGGCTATCGCTGGCGGTTGAGAAAGTCTCAGATTTTTTGGTCGGGATAGTTGTGTTTGATTCAATTAATTTGGTCATTACACCACCCATAGTTTCAATACCTAATGAAAGCGGGGTAACATCTAACAACAACACATCTTTAACCTCACCGGTTAATACACCACCTTGAATAGCGGCACCAATTGCAACAACCTCATCAGGGTTAACACCTTTTGAAGGAGTTTTACCAAAGAATTTCTGAACAGCATCCTGAATAGCAGGGATACGGGTTGAACCACCTACCAGGATTACTTCGTCGATATCCGAAGTGCTGTAACCAGCATTTTTCAATGCAGTTCTGCAAGGCTCAATAGTACGTTTGATCAGGCTATCAGCCAATTGCTCAAATTTAGCACGGGTTAAAGTTTTAACCAGGTGCTTAGGCATGCCATCGGCAGCAGTAATGTATGGTAAGTTAATTTCTGTTTGAGCAGAGCTTGATAACTCAATTTTAGCTTTCTCGGCCGATTCTTTTAAACGTTGTAAAGCCATTGGGTCTTTACGCAGGTCAATGCCTTCGTCGCTTTTAAATTCGTCTGCCAACCAGTCAATAATTACCTGGTCAAAGTCGTCACCACCTAAGTGCGTATCGCCATCGGTTGATTTTACTTCAAATACGCCATCACCTAATTCAAGGATAGAAACGTCATGAGTACCACCACCACAGTCAAATACCGCGATTTTCATATCCTTGTGCGCTTTATCAAAGCCATAAGCCAAGGCAGCAGCAGTAGGTTCGTTAATAATACGACGAACTTTTAAACCAGCAATTTCACCGGCTTCCTTAGTAGCCTGGCGTTGTGCATCGTTAAAGTAAGCGGGTACAGTGATAACGGCTTCAGTAACTTCAGTTCCTAAAAAGTCTTCTGCAGTTTTCTTCATTTTTTGAAGGATCATTGCAGAAATCTCTTGCGGAGTGTATTTACGGTCGCCAATTTCAACACGTGGGGTATTGTTGTCACCTTTAACAACTTTGTAAGGTACACGTGAAGCTTCACTTGTAACCTCGTTAAACTGGTTACCCATAAAGCGTTTGATAGACGAAATGGTTTTTGTAGGGTTGGTGATAGCCTGGCGTTTTGCCGGATCGCCAACTTTACGCTCGCCGTTATCTATAAAAGCTACTACGGACGGCGTAGTACGTTTGCCCTCGCTGTTTGCTATAACTACAGGCTCGTTACCTTCCATTACAGCTACACAGGAGTTTGTTGTTCCTAAGTCGATTCCAATTATTTTAGACATATGATTGTTTTTTCTTGATTTTATTAATTTACTACAAGTCCTATTTATCAACGTTTGTGCCAATACGTATTTGTCAGTTCATATAGTCAGGATGACAATTATTGCGTCAGAAAAGTCATTATTAGTGGTGACAGGTTGGCAGAAATCACTTTACTGGAGGTGAAAGGAGAAAGGTTAAAGGCGAAAGGTTTCTGAATTTCAGGTTGTGAATATCGGTAAATCAAGGTCATTTGTCCTTATTCCTTACACTAAAAAGTCCTCATTCCATACTCCAGTAATCCTTGCTCCTTGCTCCAAAAATCCTTACTCCAACAAGGGCGTTGCCTGCGGCCGGGTCATCCGCTCATACTGCACAGGCCTTAACCACCTGGCCGGTATCCGCTACTATCCCTAACGCGAATTGTGCCGAATTACAGCATTAGTTATTTCAAAACTAAATCCCCATCTTTATCTCAACAAATAAAACGCCTCTGTTACTTAACACACCAAACAGGCTAATCACCAAGCCTGGAATTTCATAACAAAAGCTTTGCACGCAAAGCTTAGCCTTCAATCAAAAAAGAGGACTGGTTTACTATTGTTATCTAATTTCAAACACATCAAATGTTTTTTATCGAATCTGAACGGTTACGGATGATCCCGCTAACCCATCAACTTTTGCAGCTGTCACATACCAACAGGCCCGCTATGGAGCAGTCATTAGGTTTAAATTCATCTGCCATGTGGGTAGATCCCCTTTATAAAAATGAGCTGCAGGACCCCATGGTCAACTTCTGGCTGCCCAAATCATTGGAAAATACTGACCAGTACCAATGGTACACCAACTGGGAGATCATCCTCAAAAGCATCAACACTTCCATCGGAGGCATGGGCTTCAACGGCTACCCTAATGAGCAGGGCGAAGCAGAAATTGGCTACATGATAGATGGCAACCACCAAAACAAGGGCTATGCCACCGAATCCCTCAAGCTATTAACCGATTGGACTTTTACTAATGATCTTGTGAAGGCCATCATCATTCACACCTATAGTGACAACCTGCCATCGCGCCGGCTATTGGACAAATACGGGTTTGAACAGATGGAGGATGTAGAAGGTTTGCTGACTTACCGCCTCTGCCGACCAACATCTGCTGGATAAATCCTATTTATCCTATATAATCCCAAAAATCGTGTCAAAAAAAAACGCCCTGCTCATTTGAACAGGGTGCTTTTATAAATTTAGTACTATCCTTGAACCAGTTTATTAAATTCCTCAATAGAAACTATAATATCCTCCCTAATTATTTTCCGGAGTAGCCCTTTTGGTAAAGAATCGTTTTTATGAACCGGAACCGTGGTCACTCTGCCATCATTATGTTTCATCCTATGATGTGAGCCTTTAATACGGATCACACTAAATCCAAGCTTCTCAAGCAATGCAACTAACTCCTTTCCGCTTAATACAGGTAGTTTATCGCTCATGCCGAAATCGGTACGCTTATTTCAATCTCACGAACTCCGATAAATTGATTTACGCTTTCGGTTGCTTGCTCCTCCATGCATAACTCTATTACCTCTCGTAAATTTTCAAGAGCCTCGTCAATCGTACTGCCATAGGAATGACAGCCTTTAAATGTTGGGCAAGAAACGATATATACACCATCCTCATCTACCTCTACAACAATCGGAAAATGATATTTTTTCATTTTATTCTCTTTTGTTCAAATTTATCAATAAAACTCCACAAAAAAAGCGCCCTGCTCAAATGAACAGGGCGCTTTTTATATCTCGAAAGAGAATTAAAATTATTCTCCTTTTTCTGCGTTTTCTTCTGCTTCAGGAGTTGCAGGAGCTTCAGTTTCGGCAACTGGTGCTTCTTTAACTTCTTCGGCAACTGCAACTTCTTCAGCAGCAACCGGAGCAGCTGTTTTAGGTTTTGCAGCACCACCACGACGGCGGGTAGATTTTTTAGCAGCGGCAGCAGTATCAACACCGTAAACAGTGTTATAATCTACTAACTCAATGATTGCCATTTCGGCGTTATCACCTAAACGATTTTCTAATTTGATGATACGAGTGTAACCACCTGGGCGGTTAGCAATTTTTTCAGCAATCTCGCGGAAAAGTATAGTAGTAGCTTCCTTATCTTGTAAGTAGCTAAATACTGTACGACGTGAGTGCGTAGTATCGCTTTTTGATTTAGTTAAAAGTGGCTCAACATAACCGCGCAAAACTTTTGCTTTAGCTAATGTTGTAGTGATACGCTTGTGTAAGATAAGCGAAGTTGCCATGTTTGACAGCATCGCTTTGCGGTGGCTGGTAGTACGGCCTAAGTGATTGTTTTTTTTTCCGTGTCTCATTGTTTTAATTATTTCACGTGCATACCGTCTGGCGATTACTCAAGCCTTCGGAATTATGCCTTCGCTATTTAATAGTATTGAGTTTTGAGTGATGAGCAGCGAGTTTAAAACCCTAAAAAACTAACTACCCTATAAATGACTTGAGTTCCGAGCGACAGAGAAAAACTCAACACTCAGAACTCAAGACTTTAAAACTTATTCTTCGTCTAACTTAAATTTAGACAGGTTCATACCAAAAGATAAACCTTTTGATTTAACCAGGTCCTGGATCTCAGTTAATGATTTTTTACCAAAGTTCCTGAATTTTAACATATCAGCAACATCATACGATACCAAATCAGCCAGGCTGCGGATGTCTGCAGCTTTAAGGCAATTCAATGCACGTACAGAAAGGTCAAGATCAACTAATTCGGTTTTAAGGATCTTGCGCATGTGCAGGATCTCTTCGTCAACTTCTTTAGTTTCTTCTTTAGCTTGTGCTTCCAGCATCATGTTTTCATCGCTGAACAACATAAAGTGCTGAATAAGGATCTTGGCAGCTTCTTTCAAAGCGTCTTCAGGGTGAACAGAACCGTCGGTAGCAATATCCAATACCAATTTCTCGTAATCGGTTTTTTGCTCAACACGATAGTTTTCAATGGTATATTTAACGTTTTTGATCGGCGTATAGATTGAGTCTATAGCGATAACGCCAACATTAGCATCAGGATTCTTGTTCTCTTCGCTTGGTACATAACCACGGCCTTTACCAACTGTAAGCTCAATTTCAAGCGTTACAGATGAGTCCATGTTACACAAAGTCAGATCAGGATTTAATACAGTAAAGTTGTTTGAGAATTTGGTTATATCTCCGGCTTTAAATGCATCCTGGCCATTTATAATAACAAATATTTTCTCGCTATCGCCAGATTCACCAGTCTTTTTAAAACGAACCTGTTTAAGGTTCAGGATTATCTCAGTTACGTCTTCAACAACACCTTTGATGGTTGAAAACTCATGCGTAACTCCAGAAAAACGTACTGAAGTGATAGCATAACCTTCGAGTGATGAAAGTAAGATACGACGCAGAGCATTACCTATGGTTACACCGAAGCCTGGTTCTAACGGACGAAATTCAAACGTACCATCAAAATCATTTGCTTTTTGCATGATAACCTTATCGGGTTTTTGAAATGCTAAAATTGCCATTTATATCCTTTATTTATTGTTTACTAATTGAAATGATTTTAACCACGAAAATGATTGACATAAAATGCCAACCACCTCCTGGATAATTATTTTTATTATTTTGAGTACAACTCGACGATTAGGTTTTCCTTGATGTTTTCAGGGATCTCATCGCGGTTAGGATAGTTAAGGAATGTACCTGTTAATTCATTGGCATCCCAAGCTAACCAGCTGTATTTGTTGATTCTTCTTCCGGCTACTGATGTAGTAATAGCTTCAAGTGATTTAGATTTCTCACGTACAGATATTACGTCACCAGCTTTTAACGCGTATGATGCAATGTTTACAACAGCACCGTTAACGTTAATGTGTTTGTGATTTACCAATTGGCGCGCACCAGAACGGGTTGGTGAAATACCTAAACGGTAAACTGCGTTATCTAAACGGGCTTCTAAGAATTTCAACAGATTTTCGCCTGTGATACCTTCTTTTGCAGAAGCGCGGTGAAACAAGTTTTCGAACTGACGCTCTAATACACCGTAAGTGTATTTAACTTTTTGTTTCTCCATTAACTGAGTTGAATACTCAGATTGTTTTCCACGACGTTTTGAAGCGCCATGCATTCCCGGTGGATAGTTTTTACGTTCTAACGCTTTATCCGGACCGAAGATCGGCTCACGGAAACGACGTGCAATTTTGGACTTTGGTCCTGTATATCTGGCCATTTTTGTGTATTTTTAAAGTATCAGCCAACCTTACGTTGGTGAATCTTAGCTTTAAAATCTGTTAATTAAACTCTTCTTCTTTTTGACGGACGGCAACCATTGTGTGGAAGCGGCGTAATGTCTTTAATAGTGGTAACTTCAATACCTGCAGTTTGCAAAGTACGGATAGCTGACTCACGACCGGCACCCGGGCCTTTTACAAACACTTCAACTTTACGCAAACCTAAGTCGTACGCAACTTTACCGCAATCGCCGGCAGCTTGACCTGCAGCATACGGAGTGTTTTTCTTTGAACCTTTAAAGCCCATTTTACCAGCAGATGACCATGAAATAGCCTGGCCGGTTTTGTTGGTAAGGGTAATGATGATGTTGTTAAAAGTTGCATTGATGTGTGCTTCGCCAACCGGCTCAACAATCACAATGCGCTTTTTGGTAACTTTTTTACTTTTAGCCATTTTTTTAATTATTGAATTAATGAATTACTGAGCTATAGAATAACCCGGACCCACTAATCGTGATTATAATTTTTTGTTCCTGGTAAGCTTAAAGTATATAACTACCCGCCGCTAACCAATCATTATTTACTACTTAGTAGCTTTTTTCTTGTTAGCAACTGTTTTACGTTTTCCTTTACGGGTACGTGAGTTGTTTTTAGTACGCTGACCACGTAATGGTAAACCTTTACGGTGACGTGTACCACGGTAGCAACCAATGTCCATCAAACGTTTGATGTTCAATTGCACTTCAGAACGAAGTGAACCTTCTACCTTGATTTGATCGTTGATGATTCCACGAATTGAGGCTAACTGATCATCGGTCCATTCCTGTACTTTAATGTTCACATCGATACCTGCTTCAGCTAAAATTCTTTGAGCTGTTGAGCGGCCAATACCGAAAATGTAAGTAAGTCCGATTTCTCCTCTTTTATTTTTTGGTAAATCAATACCTGATATCCTTGCCATATTTCTTTTTTATTTATTGAGTTATCGAATTATTGAATTATCGAATTCCTTAAAATCAGTAATTCAATCGTTCTCCAATTCAAAATTGTTCTTAGCCCTGGCGTTGTTTGTACTTAGGATTCTTTTTGTTAATAACGTAAAGTTTCCCGTTACGGCGAATGATCTTGCAATCAGCGCTGCGTTTTTTAATGGATGCTCTAACTTTCATCTCGTATTTTATTTATATCTATAGGTTATTCTACCCTTACTTAAATCGTACGGACTCATTTCTAATTTTACTCTGTCGCCAGGTAAAATTTTAATGTAGTGCATACGCATTTTGCCGGAAATGTGCGCAATAATCTCGTGACCATTTTCAAGTTCAACCCTGAACATTGCATTTGACAATGCTTCCCTAATTGTACCGTCTTGCTCAATCGAAGATTGTTTGGCCATATTTTGTTGATTATTACTTAATTATCCGCCCTAAAACCGGGATGCAAAATTAATAAAAATATTTTAATTATTATTCTTTTCTTTTAAAACATTCTCAACAAATTCAAATGTCGATAAAATGTCTGGTTTGCCTTTACCTACCGCAACGGTATGCTCATAATGAGCGCTTGGTTTTTTATCTACAGTTGATACTGTCCAGCCATCATCCCAAAATTTAACACCGGCACGGCCCGCGTTGATCATTGGTTCAATAGCTATCACCATTCCTTCTTCCAGTTTAATACCTGCACCGCGCTTGCCATAGTTAGGTACCTCGGGCTTCTCATGCAGCTTAACGCCCACGCCGTGCCCTACAAGCTCTTTAACTACACCAAAGCCGTTCTTCTCGGCATGTTCCTGTATCGCGTAGCCTATATCGCCAATTCGCATGCCTACTACAGCCTTAGCAACACCCAGGTCAAGACACTCTTTGGTTACCCTCATGAGTTTCTTAACAGTATCACTTACCTCGCCAATGGCAAAGGTATAGGCCGAGTCGCCTACAAAACCGTTTAAGATAGCGCCACAGTCTACAGATACCAGGTCACCTTCAACCAATACATGTTTTCCGGGGAAACCATGTACTACCTGGTCATTCAATGAAATGCAAAGGGAATATGGAAAACCTCCGTAGTTTAAAAAGGCGGGAATCCCGCCATTGTCCCTTATAAAGGTTTCAGCAAGTCTGTCGAGTTCGATAGTAGTAACACCCGGGCCTATTATTTTCGCAACTTCTGCATGTGTTCTTGACACCAGCAAAGCGCTTTCCCTGATGAGCTCTATTTCCTCGGCAGACTTGTAAATGATTTTTGACATTATTAATATTAGATCGCTGTTGGGGTTGTACCCGCAGCAGCCGGCATTGCAGTACGTCCTTTAATTCTTCCGGTTTTCATCAAACCATCGTAATGACGCATCAGCAAGTGACTTTCAATTTGCTGTAAAGTATCCAAAACAACACCCACCAGGATGATCAATGATGTACCGCCAAAAAATCTTGCGAATATTGGAGAAACACCAACCAAACTGGCAATAGCCGGTATGACTGCTATAATAGCCAGGAAAATTGATCCGGGTAAAGTAATTCTTGAAATTACAGCATCAATATAATCCGCTGTTGATTTACCTGGTTTAATCCCGGGGATAAAGCCGCCATTCTTCTTCATATCATCGGCCATTTGGTTAGGGTTAACCGTAATAGCGGTATAGAAGTAAGTAAACAGGATGATAAGGATACCAAACAATAAATTATGCTGCCATGAATTACCGTTTGATAAAGCTATTAGTATACCGTTTGAAGAAATGCTTGGCATAAACTGTTGTACAGTTTGTGGTATAAACATTAATGCCTGGGCAAATATAATTGGCATTACACCTGCAGCATTTACCTTTAAAGGTATATACTGGCGTACGCCACCATATTGTTTGTTACCTACTATACGTTTAGCATACTGCACAGCAATTTTTCGGGTGCCTTGTACTATAAGTATAGTAAACATTACCACACCAATAAGGGCCACAATTTCAACAATGAAAGTTATCAAACCGCCTGTACCGGTGGTACGCGAAGTAAACTCTGTTAAAAACGCACCTGGCAACTGGGCAATAATACCAACCATAATGATCAGTGATATACCGTTCCCTATACCTTTATCTGTAATTTTTTCGCCCAGCCACATTACAAATAATGTACCTGCGGTTAAAACAAACATGTTAAGTATGGTAAATGCCGGGTTTGCAATAAGCATAGAGTTAGCCGGGATCTGCGATTTTAAGTAACCTATAGCCTGTAAAGCAGTGATACCTATAGTTAGGTAACGTGTCCACTGGTTAAGTTTGTTACGACCGCTTTCGCCCTCTTTTTGCAATTTGGTAAAGTAAGGAACTGCGATACCTAATAATTGCACCACAATTGAAGCCGAAATATAAGGCATTACACCCAATGCAAAAATAGAGGAACGTGAAAACGAACCTCCTGCAAACATATTCAGCAATCCTACTAATCCTTCAGCTTTTCCGTTTGACATCGCTATAGTAGGGTTCACTCCTGGCAAAACCACGAAAGAACCGACGCGATAGATTAAAAGAAATAAGAGTGTGTTTATAATACGCACTCTCAGATCTTCGATTTTCCAGATATTGGATAATGTGGTGAAAAATTTCTTCATCCTAAAATTATAGCTTAACTATGGTACCACCAGCTGCTTCAATAGCTTTTTGAGCTGTAGCAGTAAATGCATGTGCTTCAACTTCAACTTTGGCTTTCAGTTCGCCACGGCCAAGGATCTTAACCAGGTCGTTACGTGAAGCTAAGCCGTGTTCTTTTAAAGTAGCGAAATCAACTTTAGTAAGTGTGTATTTCTCTATTAACTCTTGCAATACATCAAGGTTAACACCTGTGTACTCCACACGGTTAGGGTTTTTAAACCCTACCTTAGGAACACGACGTTGTAAAGGCATCTGACCGCCTTCAAAACCAACTTTGGTGCTTGTACCTGAACGTGAACCAGCGCCCTTATGGCCGCGGGTTGACGTACCGCCACGGCCAGAACCTGTACCACGGCCAATTCTTTTTCTATTTTTAGTAGAACCTTCTGCAGGTTTTAAATTACTTAAATTCATGATATTAAATATTTTCTACTGCTACCAGGTGGTTAACTTTTCTAACCATACCTATAATCGCAGCAGTTGCTTCAACTTCAACGCTTTGGTTAATTTTACGCAAGCCTAAGGCTTCGATCGTCTTTTTTTGGCGCTCACTTCTGTCGATCACGCTCTTAATCTGTGTTATTTTGATTTTGGCCATGACTGATTATCCGTTAAATACTTTACCTAAACTAACGCCACGTTGCTGAGCCACAGTATGCGCATCACGTAATTGTGATAATGCAGATACGGTTGCTTTAACCACGTTGTGCGGGTTTGATGAACCTTTTGATTTTGCTAACACGTTGTGAATACCTGCAGACTCTAACACTGCACGCATTGCACCACCAGCAATTACACCGGTACCATTTGCTGCTGGTTTCAAGAAAACGAAACCACCGCTAAATTTACCAATTTGCTCATGAGGGATAGTGTTGTTGATAATAGGAACTTTTACAAGGTTCTTTTTAGCGTCATCGATACCTTTTGCAATTGCTTCAGTTACCTCTTTTGCTTTGCCTAATCCGTAACCTACAACACCGTTTTCGTCACCCACTACCACAATGGCAGAAAAGCTGAATGTACGGCCACCTTTGGTTACTTTGGCAACACGCTGTATGCTTACCAAGCGGTCTTTTAATTCGATCTCGCTTGTTTTTACTCTTTTTATGTTGATTGTTGACATTTCTCTTTTCGATTAAAAGTTTAAACCACCTTCACGTGCACCTTCGGCCAGTGACTTAACACGACCATGGTACAAATAACCGTTCCTGTCGAAAACCACATCTTTGATACCAGCTGCGATAGCTTTCTGAGCTACCAGTTTGCCTACGGCTACTGACTGATCAGATTTGGTGCCATCAGCTGCTACAAAATCTTTTGATAAAGATGATGCTGATACGATAGTTTTACCGGTTAAATCGTCAATGATCTGCGCGTAAATACCTTTATTGCTCCTAAATACTGACAGGCGAGGACGCTCTGTTGATCCTGAAAGGCGTTTTCTGATGCCTTTTTTAATCCTGTCTCTTCTTGATAATTTAGCTCCCATGACGATTATTTTTTAGATGCTGATTTACCTGCTTTTCTTCTCAATATCTCGCCTACAAACTTAATACCTTTACCTTTGTAAGGCTCTGGAGTACGTAATGAGCGTATTTTTGCAGCTACCTGGCCAATTAACTGTTTGTCAATTGATTCAAGTATGATAGTTGGGTTTTTACCCTTATCAGCAGTGGTTGTAACTTTAATTTCTGTTGGCAATTCAAATACATAGTGGTGAGAGTAACCCAACACTAAATCTAATGTATTACCTGTATTGGTTGCACGGTAACCTACACCAACTAATTCTTGCTGTATTTTGTAACCTTCTGTTACACCTATTACCATGTTATTTAAAAGCGCACGGTATAAACCATGTAATGCTTTGTGACGTTTTTGATCAGACGGGCGTTGAACCAGTAACTGACCGTCTTCCTGTGCAATGGTGATATCGCTATCAACCGCTTGCTGCAACTCACCTTTAGGGCCTTTTACAGTAACAACATTATCTGCTGATACGGTAATAGTTACTCCTGCTGGTAGTGCTATCGGTGCTTTTCCTACTCTTGACATTGCTTAATTTCTCCTATTAATAAACGTAGCATAAAACCTCACCACCAACATTTTGCTGACGAGCTTCTTTATCAGACATAACGCCTTTAGAAGTTGACAGGATGGCGATACCTAAACCATTTAATACTCTTGGCATTTTATCCATGCCTGCGTATTTCCTCAAACCTGGTTTACTGATGCGCGTAATGCTACGGATAGCAGAAATTTTAGTGATTGGATGGTATTTTAAAGCCACTTTAATAGTGCCTTGTACTGTACCGTCTTCAAACTTGTAATTGGCAATGTAACCTTTGTCGAAAAGCACCTTGGTGATTTCCTTTTTCAGATTTGATGCAGGAATTTCAACAACCCTATGGTTGGCTTTAATAGCATTCCTTACTCTTGTAAGATAATCTGCGATTGGATCTGTATTCATTTTATTGTGTTATGATAGTGGTTTCCTTCCCGTAACATCCGGGACGACCTGCCATCGGTTAATTCTTTTTTATAGTATCAAGTAGTTAGTATCAGGTATCAAGATCTTATCTTGTTTTCTGACGCTAACTACCCACACTCTTCAATACCGTTCGCAAGTCAAAAAATGTCTTGCTACTTGATACTATATACCTGCTACTGTATTACCAGCTTGCTTTCTTTACTCCCGGGATTTTGCCATCAAGAGCCATTTCACGGAATGTTACGCGTGAAATACCAAACTGACGCATGTAACCACGTGGGCGGCCGGTTAATTTACAACGGTTGTGTAATTTTACCGGTGATGAAGCCTTAGGTAATTTATCTAAGCCTACGTAATCGCCGGCTTCTTTAAGGGCTGCTCTTTTCTCTGCGTATTTAGCAACCAATTTAGCGCGCTTTACTTCACGTGCCTTTACACCTTCTTTAGCCATTGCTATTTTGATTTTTAAATGGTAATCCAAATTGTTTCAACAACTCCAATGCTTCAACATCGTTTGTTGCGGAGGTTACAAAGGTAATATCCATACCTTGGATTTTATTGATTTTGTCAATATTTATCTCAGGGAATATAATTTGCTCTGTTATACCTAAAGTATAGTTACCTCTTCCGTCAAAACCTTTGTCGTTAATGCCTTTAAAGTCACGGATACGTGGCAAAGCAACAGCGATCAAACGATCCAAAAACTCGTACATTGTGTTGTCACGCAAGGTAACACGTACGCCTACCGGCATATTTTTACGCAATTTAAAGTTTGAGATATCTTTTTTAGATTTTGAAGATACTGCCTGCTGACCAGTGATGGTTGTTAACTCGGTGATGGTGTTCTCGATCAATTTCTTATCGGTAGTAGCACCGCCAACACCCTGGTTAATGGCAATTTTTTCAAGTTTAGGAACCTGCATTACGCTTTTGTACTGAAATTTATCTTTCAGTGCGGTGCGAATCTCGTCCTTATATTTTGTTTTTAATCTTGGTATGTAAGACATTACTTAATTTCCTCCCCTGATTTTTTTGATACCCTTACTAATTTGCCGGCATCGTTTTTCTTACGGCCAACACGGGTTGTGGTTCCTGTTTTAGGATCAACCAATGCCAGATTTGAAATGTGTATAGCAGCTTCCTGTTTAACAATTCCACCGTTAGGGTTAGCAGCATTAGGTTTTGTATGTTTTGATACCATGTTAGCACCTTCAACAATAGCCCTGTTCCTGTCAACTAATACCTCAACAATTTTACCTTGTGATCCTTTTGAATCGCCGGCCATAACTTTTACCAGGTCGCCTTTGCGAATTTTTAATTTGCCTGGTGTTGCAATTTTTTTCTTTTCCATGATTACAATACCTCCGGTGCTAATGATACAATTTTCATAAATTGTTTCTCACGTAGTTCTCTTGCAACCGGGCCAAAGATACGGGTACCTCTTGGCTCATCCTGGTTATTTAACAAAACAGCTGCGTTATCGTCGAAACGGATGTATGAACCATCTTTTCTGCGGATCTCTTTTTTGGTGCGTACTACTACGGCTTTTGATACAGTACCTTTTTTAACGTTACCTGAAGGTAAAGCGCTTTTTACGGTTACTACTATCTTATCGCCGATAGATGCGTACCTTTTGCCGGTACCACCCAAAACACGGATCACTAAAACTTCTTTAGCGCCACTGTTATCGGCTACGTTTAATCTTGATTCCTGTTGTACCATCTTATTTAGCCCTTTCTAAAATTTGAACTAATCTCCAGTTTTTGCTCTTGCTCAGCGGGCGGGTTTCCATAATCAATACGGTATCGCCAATGCCACAGGTATTGGTCTCATCATGAGCCATAAATTTTGTGGTTTTTTTCACGAATTTACCGTAGATAGGGTGTTTCACTTTACGCTCAACAGCAACCACGATAGATTTTTCCATCTTATTGCTAACTACCAGGCCGGTACGTGTTTTTCTTAAATTTCTTTCCATTTTTCTGAATGCTTAAAAAATTAATTCTTTTCAGAAGCCGACGCCGCTTTGCGCTTTGTTAATTCAGTATTTAACTGAGCAATTCCCTTGCGTACCTTTGTTATACGGGATGGATTCTCAATAGCCGAAACTGCGTGTGCAAACCTTAGTTTGGTAAGGGTTGACCTTTCCTCGCTTAACTTCGCATTCAATTCTTCTGTTGATAGCTCCAAAATTTCTGAGTTTTTCATTTTCTTATTATTTTATTCGTTGTAAAGTTGGAAAGTTGAAATGTTAAAAAGTTCCCTTTTGGGGCGGTTGTTAAATCAATATGGTTTTTCAACCTTTAAACATTACAACCTTTCAACTACTCCGAACAATTATTTATGCCTCTACGTAATCCCTACGTACTATAAATCTTGTTTGTACAGGAAGCTTTTGGGCTGCCAGGCGTAAAGCCTCTTTAGCAACTTCCAAAGGCACTCCTTCGGCTTCAAAGATGATCCTTCCGGGGCGTACTACCGCTACCCAGTACTCAGGAGCACCTTTACCTTTACCCATACGTACCTCTGCTGGTTTTTTGGTTACAGGCTTGTCAGGAAATATCCTGATCCACACCTGGCCTTCACGTTTCATAAAACGTGTTACAGCGATACGTGCAGCCTCGATCTGGCGGCTGGTGATCCATGCCGACTCGAGTGATTTTACACCGAAAGATCCGAATGAAAGTTCAGCACCACGAGTGGCTAAACCTTTCATCCTGCCTTTTTGCATCTTTCTGAACTTCGTTCTTTTTGGCTGTAGCATTTTCTTAAACTTTTATATCGTTACGATATTTGTCTTCTACTTTAATTATTATCTCTTTCCTGGGCCACCTGGACGATTGCCGCCTCCCTGACCACCTGGACGGTTGCCACCTGGACCACCCGGACGGCTGTTACCACCACCACGAGGACCATTGTTGCCACCTGCACCCGGGCCACCTCTGCGGTCACCACCTGGTTTCCTGTCGCCTCTGCGCTCACCACCACGTTCGCCACCACGAGCATTGTCGCGGCCACCGAAACCTGCTGATGCGCCTTCTGGCCTGCCACCTTTACCGCTGCTGCTGCTTGTACCGCCAATGTTTGGAGATAAATCGCGCTTGCCGTAAACTTCGCCTTTACAGATCCATACTTTAACACCTATTTTACCATAAGTAGTTAATGCTTCTGCTAATGCGTAGTCAATATCGGCACGGAAAGTGTGCAAAGGAATCCTACCTTCTTTATATTGTTCGCTACGTGCCATCTCGGCACCGCCTAACCTGCCAGATGTCATGATCTTGATACCTTCAGCACCCATTCTCATGGTTGATGCGATAGTAGTTTTCATGGCACGACGGAAAGAGATACGTGCTTCTAATTGTTTTGCGATACCTTCTGCAACTAATTGTGCATCAAGCTCCGGGCGTTTGATCTCAAAAATGTTGATCTGAACTTCTTTTTTAGTAAGTTTTTTCAACTCTTCTTTGATCTTATCAACCTCGGCACCGCCTTTACCAATCACAATACCCGGACGGGCAGTGTGGATAGTTACAGTGATGCGTTTTAAAGTACGTTCAATAACTACTTTTGATACGCCACCTTTAGCGATACGAGCTGAAAGATATTTGCGGATTTTTTCGTCTTCAACTAATTTGTCGGCATAATGATTGCCACCGAACCAATTAGAATCCCAACCTCTGATGATTCCTAATCTGTTACCTATTGGATGTGCTTTCTGTCCCATTTCAAATTAATTGTTATCGTTTTTACTATCCACAATAAGTGTTACGTGATTTGAGCGTTTACGGATACGGTATCCTCTTCCTTGCGGAGCAGGGCGTAACCTTTTAAGCTGACGGCCACCACCTACTGAAATTTCTTTTACAAATAAACCTGCTTCTTCAACACGTTTGCCTTCGTTTTTTGCTTCCCAGTTTTTGATAGCTGATAACAAAAGTTTCTCTACACGAATAGCAGCTTCTTTATTTGTAAATTTCAGTATAGCTAACGCTTTCTCAACGTTTTCGCCACGGATCAGATCAACCACCAAACGCATTTTACGTGGTGAGGTTGGGCAATCCTGTAGTTTAGCAACTGAAGCGCCGCCAACAATGGCTTTTGCAGCTTCTTTTTGCTGTCTGATCAGTACAGACTTTTTGATTTTAGTTGTTGCTTCCATGCCTTATTTTTTCTTTTCTGCGTGACCGCGGAATGTACGGGTTGGAGCAAATTCTCCCAACTTGTGACCAACCATGTTTTCTGTTACGTACACAGGGATAAACTTGTTACCATTGTGTACTGCGAATGTGTGACCAACGAAATCAGGAGAGATCATGGAACGACGTGACCATGTTTTTACAACTGATTTTTTGCTTGATTCATTCAAGGTAAGAACTTTTCTTTCCAGGTTATGATCAATATAAGGTCCTTTTTTAATTGAACGTGCCATTATTTTTTCCTTCTTTCAATGATATAACGATCCGACCCTTTTTTCTTATCACGAGTTTTGTAGCCTTTAGCTAACAAACCTTTACGTGAACGTGGATGACCACCTGAGGCTCTACCCTCACCACCACCCATAGGGTGATCTACCGGGTTCATGGCAACACCACGAACACGCGGCCTGCGGCCTAACCAACGTTTGCGACCAGCTTTACCTAACACCGCGTTTGCTCTTTCGCCATTTGAAACGGTACCGATAGTTGCCAAACAAGTTGACAATATCATACGTGTTTCGCCTGAAGGCAATTTGATAATAGCATATTTGCCATCACGTGCTGAAAGCTGAGCGTAAGTACCGGCGCTACGGGCAATAACACCACCCTGGCCTGGGTTTAACTCAATGTTGTGAATGATAGAACCTAACGGGATGTTTTTCAAAGGCATGGTATTACCAACCTCTGGTGCTGCGCCCTCGCCAGATACAACTACCGTTCCAACTGTTAAGCCTTCCGGAGCTATCATGTATCGTTTTTCACCATCAACAAAGTGTAACAGTGCTATACGTGCAGATCTGTTAGGATCATACTCAATAGTTGCAACTTTTGCCGGGATGTTAAATTTATTACGTTTGAAATCAATCAGCCTATATGCTTGTTTATGACCACCACCCATGTAGCGCATAGTCATTTTACCGCTGTTGTTACGTCCGCCCGATCTTGTGTTGGCTGATACAACCAACGACTTTTCAGGAACGTTTGTTGTAATATCTGAGTTAGATACGTCAACTCTGAAGCGGGTACCCGGGGTAACCGGTTTAAATCTCTTTACTGCCATGTCTTAATTATATATTGCTGTAAAAATCAATTACTTGACCGGCGTTTAACGTAATGATCGCTTTTTTGTAAGTTGCAATGCGGCCTTGTACGGCGCCTGCCTTAGTGTTGCGAGTTTTAAGTTTGCCGACATATTTCATGGTGTTTACCGCCTTAACGTTTACACCATACATTGCCTCAATGGCACCTTTAATCTGAATTTTGTTTGCTCTGTGATCAACTTTGAAAGCATAACGGTTAAGTTTCTCGGTTAATTGAGTTACTTTTTCAGTAAGTAGGGGTTTCTTTAAAATTTCCATAATTACTTAAGCTAATGCTTCCTCCAAAGTTTTTACAGCGCCTGTAGTTAATAACAATTTACCAGCGTTTAACACATCATAAGTGTTTAGCTGCTCAACTGAAATTACTTTAGTTTTCTTCAGGTTTCTGCTTGATAAATACACATTGTTATTTTCGGCAGCTGCTACTACTAATAATGTTTTGTCATTAGTAACATTCAGATCAGCCTCCATTTTAATGTAAGTTTTAGTTTTGATGTTATCAAAATTAAAATCTTCCAATACTAAAATGTTGTTATCCTTTGCTTTGTATGATAAAGCCGATTTACGGGCCAGTGATTTTAACTTCTTGTTTAACTTGAAGCTGTAATCGCGTGGTTGCGGACCGAAAACGCGACCACCACCATTAAATAATGGAGATTTAACGCTACCTGCACGGGCACCACCTGTACCTTTTTGTTTATATAATTTGCGGGTTGAACCTGCAATCTCGTTACGCTGTTTTGATTTGTGTGTACCCTGACGTTGGTTAGCTAAAAACTGCTTAACATCAAGATAGATCGCGTGATCGTTTGGTTCAATACCGAATACCGACTCAGGAAGCTGCACCTTGGCACCTGTTTCTTTACCTGATACGTTTAATACGTTTACTTCCATCTTATTTATCCACTATTACGAATGAACCCTTGGCTCCAGGGATGGAACCTTTAACAACCAACAGGTTTTGCTCAGCGTAAACCTTAACCACTTGTAAGTTCTGCGTTTTAACACGAACGTTACCGGTTTGACCTGCCATGCGCATGCCTTTAAATACACGCGATGGCCATGATGACGCACCCAAAGAACCCGGCGCACGTAAACGATTGTGCTGACCGTGAGTTTGCATACCCACACCAGCAAAACCATGACGTTTTACCACACCCTGAAATCCTTTACCTTTTGAAGTACCAACTACATCAACAAAATCTCCCGCAGCGAAAATCTCAACAGTAACAGTGTCACCTAATGATTTTTCGTCCTCGAAAGTTTTGAATTCAACAAGCTTACGCTTTGGAGTTGTACCGGCTTTTTGGAAGTGTCCTTTTAACGGACCAGAAGTGTTTTTTTCCTTTTTGTCGCCATATGCCAGCTGTACAGCAGCATATCCGTCTGTATCTACAGACTTAACTTGTGTTACCACGCAAGGGCCAGCTTCGATTACGGTGCAAGGAATATTCTTCCCTGTTTCGTCGAAAATGCTGGTCATTCCTACTTTTTTACCAATAATTCCTGACATTTCTTTAATTTATTTGTGTCCATCGAAGCAGTAGGGCTTCGTTCAAGACATATTATTCCCCCCGAAAGGGATGGCAAAGATAGAAACTTTACAGTAATAATCAAATAGTTAGTGCGTTATTTTTTTATAATTTTTATATCATTGTTTTAACTGGCGGTTTCGGGCTATCTTATTGGAGCCTAATTGGTTTAAAGTAGTACAAAAAGAAAGGAGTTTGTTGTATTTTGCCGCACGTTAACATTAGCACACCGGTACAAAAATAACGGGCATCAAATTACGCGCGTTGGCCAACCCGATGTCATAAAATTAGATTTGTAAAAACAATATATCATGCCTGCAACCTCCCTTTTCCGAAACGTTATTTTGATCAGCATAATAGCTATTTTGATATTTTTTGGCGGATGGATATTGCTTCATGCCGTAGCATTAAATGTAAGAGATAAAGTTGCCGATGGCTTGCTGGCCGATTTTATCGTCACTTTCCCGGCATTATACTACCTTATCATTATCCGCCCGTCAAAAGCTTCGGCAAAGCGGTTACTGTTTGTGATAAGCATTTGTTCGGTTATTGCTTACCTGTTACTTCCGGCACAGCAAAAAACATACATTTTGCAAATTCGTAAACTATCGGCCCTTGCCGAACTCCTTTTTATTATTTATGCCTTCACCAAAATCAACAGGTTGCGCGTAGCCTATAAAGTACAAAAGGCACTCCTCCCCGATCCTATTTATAACTTACGCCTGGCAATGACCAACACCCTGGGCGATTCCTTAGGCGTAAAAATTATAGCTTCGGAACTGGCTGTTTTAAAATATGGCTTACTATCGTGGAAACAAGAACAACCGGCCCTTACCCAAAGCCGCTCATTTAGCACCCATAAAGATTATGGCTATATAGCTATATGGTGTATCCTTTTTGTGGCCATCATGGTAGAAACATTTGCTTTTCACCTGCTGCTGTTAAAATGGAGCCACATGGCAGCTATGATAGCTACCGGGCTTACCCTTTATGGCGTTATTTTCCTGGTTGCCGATCTATCGGCGGTGATTAAAAGAAAAGTAGAAATAAACCAAACTACCTTGCTTTTGCGCACAGGCCTACGCTGGCGGGCAATAGTTGATATAGCTAACATCAGTTCGGTAAGCAAAATTGTTAATGACTATCATTCAGACGAGAGTTATTTAAAAGGAGGAATAATAAAAAGCAGCGGCAACCTCCTTATAACCTTCAAAAAACCAGTACAGGTAGATAAACTTTATGGTAAAAGCAAAATGGTTAGCACCATATTGATGAATATTGATAGTTACGAAGCATTTGCCGAAATGATAAATAACGGCATGAAAACGCTCAATTAATATTTTAAGGGCAATGCCTGCGGCTCGGGCTATTCACTCATACTACACAAGGCCTTAATCACGGGCCGGTATCCGTTTCTATCCCTATTGCTAAAAAGGGTTATTCATTTACGTTATTCAAACACAGGGAAATAGCTTTTGACATACTCCAAATAAAAAGAAGAATTAGTTTGTGCGCAAAGACGCCAGGACGCCAAGAGAAATAATGAATTGCTTTGCGCTCCAGCGTCTTTGCGCGATTCAACTAATCGATTTACTTTCAAATGCAATATTGTGAACAAGCTATTATTCACATGATCACTAACGAATTTATAAGTGATCATTTTAGATAATTTTGCCTGTTTTCACTAAAAAGACATATGTTGACTCTTAATCGCATAACATCAAATCCCGATATAATGAATTGGCAAAGCGTGCATTAGGGGCATGCGTATAACTGTATCATTGATACTGAATCTTATTGCGAATGGAATGAAAAAAAGCGAGATTATTGAGAAATACCCGGCGTTAGAGTTGGAGGACGTTAACCAATGCCTGCAATATGCCACATACATCTCCATTTTGCTATGAGTTCGGCTACAAGAGCTTTAAGATCTGTTTTTATTGAGGGATATTTTTTGGCAAGCTTTTTTAGTTCCTTTTCAAACAGAGGCGTAGGTAAAATTTTAAAGCTCATTTAATAACTGCTCTATTGATTTAGCTTCCACCTTACCTGCCTGATGCTGTTTTACAAATTGCACAGATTCTTCCAGGTCTTTCAGTATCTGTTCCTTTTTTGCAGCCTTACTTTGCTTTTTATCTTCTTTAACAGAAATTACCTTGCCCCCCAACTGTTCAACCAGATCGGCAAGTGTTTTTCCTGCCTTTTCAGATATTTCGATAGTAAGCGTTGTCATATAACAAATTTATACATTTTTCTGTAACAATGAAAAGCATAACCAAGCGTAGTAAGCCGCCTTCCTTCACTCCTTCTTAACCTCTATCTTTTTTACATTCCCCTGCGCATCCTTAATGGTAAAAGTTGCAGATTCTTTTGCGCCAAGGATATACCTGCCATTGTTGAGCATATAGCAAAAATCAACAGTCGAAAAATCCTTATCGTCAATAGCTATAATTTGCTGTTCTGGCTTTACCAGGGTCATCGCCTTTTCAAAAACAACGCCGACTACCAGTTTATCGCCAATTATCGCCGGTTCAAATGGCCATTGTTTTGCATTAAGATCATTAACCTCATTAGTTGCATCAAAGTAAAACCTGCCGTGCATAAAATCGAGCGTAACGGTACCGTAATCAAACAGTTTACTGCCAATAGCCGGGTTGCTTACCTTATTTGTTGAGGTTATGGTATTATCAAACCGGGCAAGCCCTATTTTTAAGCTTGGAATTTTAATGAGATACTTCTCGGCATTTTGTTGCAAACCCATCACGCCAAACTGGTTGGCACCATACCCCTTTGACAGTACTTCATAGGCATTGTATTTAGTAAGTTGGTTCATGATGTCCTCAGTCATCCTTAAAAAAGCATTATCGCCAGAGTCGAACTCCAGGTACAGGTTTACTTTATTGTTTAATTTTACGGTAATAACCGGATCGCTCTGCCCTGCTGAAGCTTTTAACGGTACGCTGTGTTTGGGATCTAACTTCAGTTTATCCGGTTGATCGGTAATAATGAGCAAGCGCTTATCGCTTGCTATTTGTACAATGGAGTTACGCAGCATGTTGCTGCCAATAACCCCATCAATTTCCCAGCATTTATACAATTGAGATTCCAACGTCCCCGCAGGCACATCATTAAATGTCAGGTTACCTAATTTAATTTCTTTCAGATTTACTGCGATCAAAGAGTCTTTGTTGCCATTGGAATCACGTGCAACATTTTTACTGATCACAGACAGGCCCAATTGGGTAGCCAAGGCTTTACTGATGTTAGTAGGCGAACCTGTATCTAAAATAAACTTATACTTCCTGCCAGCCAGCTGGGGGTAAACAAATATCCTCCCGTTAACATTTTCAAAAGGGATTTCCTCATAATAGCCTGCATTTTTAACGCCACCCTGGTTAAAGGAGAAATTTTGGGCAAAACAAACAGATGCCGTTAATAGTGATATAAGGCAACAGGTTATAATTTTCATGGTAGTGTTTAGCTGTACAAGCTACAAAATTTAAATGCCTGAATAAAACGCCATAGCTGTTTAGTTATTTTAGCTTTATTTCATTAAATTGAACCACCTTAACAATTAAGCTGTTAACTACAATGAGATATTTAGCCAAAACAATTGCCATTATTTTTGTGGCAGCGTCGCTGTTTGCCTGCAAACAAAAAACTACAGAGAAAGCTACTGATGTTCATGACCGCCTGGGCAAGGCCAGTCGTGAAGATAAAAATGGCTGGATATATGTACACCTGGCCGGCTCTCCTGCCGATATTGGCTATCAGCATGGCTACCTGTTATCAAAAGAAATTGACACCCTAATTAAGGTAATGCAATATTACCTGCCCTATGGCAGTAAAAAGGACTGGGCGTTTTACCGTAAAGCCAGTGCCCGTTTTTTATGGAAAAAAATAGATAAAGAGTACCAGGATGAAATTCGCGGGATAAGCGAAGGCTTGCAAGCCAAAGGGCTTAAATACGACACTTTAGATGTTACCGCCCTTAACGCCAACATTGAGCTGGCACAATACTACGTGCCCCAACTCATGAACAAAGTTAAACCGGGCAGCGGTGATAACAAAGCCCCGGGCAATTGCAGCGCGTTTATCGCCACCGGCAAATACACTAAAGACGGCAAGATAGTTATCGGCCATAATAACTGGACGGACTATATTGAAGGCGAACGCTGGAATGTAATAGCCGATATTGTGCCCGCAAAAGGCAACCACATTTTAATGGATACTGCGCCTGGCTTTATCCACAGCGGCGATGATTTTGTAGAAACCAGCAGTGGCATAGCGATCACTGAAACTACCATTACCGGCTTTAAAGGCTTTGATACTACCCGCACACCCGAATTTGTACGCGCCCGTAAAGCTGCGCAATACAGCAACAATATTGATGATGTAATAAAGATCATGAGCACCGATAACAATGGCGGCTATGCCAACGACTGGCTTATTGGCGATACCAAAACCAACGAAGTAGCCAAACTGGAATTAGGTTTAAAAACTCAAAAAGTATGGCGATCAAAAGATACAGCCATGATAGGATCAAACTTCCCCGAAGACCCTAACCTGATTAAACAGGAAACAACGTTTGATGTAAACAATAAAACAAGTTCGCCCAATGCCAGACGGTTGCGGATGGAAAAACTGGTATGTGTAGATTATAAAGGCAAACTTGATGCCGAAAATGGTAAAACCATTGAAGGTGATACCTTTGATGCGCTTAACGGCAAAAAGGCGCTGAACCGCTGCGTTATTGACGGCCATATTGACCAGGACCCCAAAGGATGCCCCGAATGGAGCGAAGGCCCATACTTCCCGATGGGCGCGGTACAGGGCAAAGTAGCAAATGCCGATATGGTAAGCAAACTACAGCTTTGGGCCCATATGGGACACCCCAGCGGTGACGACTTCCTGGCAGCCCCATTCCTCAAGAAACATCCCGAATATAACTACCAGGCTAAATATTTAAGGGATATGAAGGCTTATCCGTGGACGGTGTTTGCGGCGAAGTAGCAATGTTAGGAGTAACGCAAAAAATTAAAAATAAAATAAATAGTACTATGTTATAAATAGTACTATGCAAATACATGTATTTGTTTGTATCAAACCAAACGAATATGAAAAAGTTGCTTACCGCCCTGTTATGTTGTGCTTGTTTAGCCACCATTGATGGACTTACGCCGTTAAGTGCCCAGGAAAAACAGACAGATGGCATAAGCAAAATATACCGGGAAACACCGGCTAAGATCAATGACCTGGTACATACCAAACTCGATGTAAGCTTTGATTATAAAAAACGTTACCTGTACGGCAAGGAGTGGATAACCTTAAAGCCTCACTTTTACCCCACCGATACTTTAAGGTTAGATGCCAAAGGAATGGACCTTAAGGATATTTCAGTTATAAAATACGGCAAAAAGCTTCCTCTTAAATTTGCTTACGATAGTCTTACTGTGGCCATTCAGTTAGATAAGGTTTATCATAACAATGAAACATATACGATATACATCGACTACACAGCAAAACCCAACGAATTAAAAACTTCACGCAAGCACGGTAAGGGCCTTTACTTTATTAACCCCGACGGCGCAGAGCAAGATAAACCTACCCAGATATGGACAGAAGGCGAACCCGAAAGTTCATCGGCCTGGTTCCCTACTATTGATAAGCCCAATCAAAAAACCACCAGTGAAATAAGCATGACTGTTCCGGCCAGGTATGTCACTTTATCAAATGGCCGGCTTGCATCACAAAAAACAAACTCCAACAATACCCGCACCGATACCTGGAAAATGGAATGGCCCAATGCACCCTACCTGTTTATGATGGCAGTTGGCGATTTCAGTATTTATCACGATAGCTGGCACGGCAAAGAGGTAAGCTACTACGTAGAACCCAAATTTGCACCCTACGCAAAGGATATCTTTGGCTTTACACCCGAGGCTATCGGCTTCTTTTCGAAAATTACGGGTATCGACTATCCATGGAATAAGTATGCGCAAATTACAGTGCGTGATTATGTAAGCGGTGCCATGGAAAATACGACAGCGATGATGACCGGCGATGGTGCCCAGGCTACCAAACGCGAGCTGGTTGACAGGATACACTATGATTTTGGCAGTATCCACGAGCTTTTTCACCAATGGTTTGGAGATTATGTTACCACCGAAAGCTGGAGCAACCTAACCCTTAACGAATCATTTGCCGACCTGGGCGAAATACTCTGGGCCGAACATCGCTACGGGCAGGACGCGGCAGATGAGCATATCCAGGAAGGCTTGCAAGGCTACCTCAACAATCCTCAAAACGCGGCAAAGCACCTGGTTCGTTTTTATTATAATGATAGCCAGGATGTATTTGATGGCGTTACCTACCAAAAAGGCGGTCGTATATTAAATATGTTGAGGCACTATTTAGGTAACGATGCTTTTTATAAAGGCTTAAATATTTATCTTAAAACAAATGCGCTTAAAAATGCCGAAGCCCAGCAGCTCCGCCTTGCTATGGAAGACGCCAGCGGACTTGATCTGAACTGGTTTTTCAACCAATGGTATTACGGTGCCGGTCACCCCGTATTGAATATCAGTTATAAGTGGGACCAGGCAGAAAAAAAACAAACTATTTACCTGCAGCAAACCCAAACCGGGCAAACCTTTACTTTGCCAATGGCTATTGATATTTATGCCGATAGCAAAAAGACGCGCCACCAGGTTTGGATGCGCGAAAAAGCAGATACCCTCATTTTTCATGCAGATAAAAAACCAGACCTGGTCAATGTAGAAGCCGACAAAATATTAGTTGCAAAAAAAATCGACAACAAAACACCGGAGGAATATACTTTTCAATACGCCAATGCTCCTTTATACCTTGACCGATATGAAGCGATTGATGCTGCGACTCAGCAAAAAACGGCAGCCGGGCAACAAATCTTACTAATGGCGTTAAAAGACAAATACTATGGCTTACGCCTTAAAGCAATGCAGGCCCTAAATATGGATAACGACACCATACGCATTGCGGCTTACCCTTTAATAGTTGATATGGCCCAAAAGGATAGCGTTAGCCTAAGTCGTGCACAGGCCATTGTGTTTTTGGGCAAATTAAAAAAGCCTGCAAACATGGGTTTATTAAAACAAGCGCTAAAAAGTGACTCATATGCAGTGCAGGGTGCAGCTTTGTGGGCAATAAACCAGATAAACCCAACCGAGGCGATGGCCCTTGCTCCTTTGTATGAAAAAGACAATAAGGACGACCTTACCAATGCCTTATATACCGTATACACAGCCAACGCCGGCGACGATAAATGGAATTTTGTATTCCATTTTTACATGAGTCGCTTTGAAGAGTCGCGGTATAAACTCACCGAAAAATTTGCCGATTATATTGGCAGAATAAAAAACCAAGCCAACGTACAGCGAGGCATTACCGAGATCAAAAAGCTTGGCGTTGAATATAAGAAGTATGTAGGCCCAAAAATCATTGGGATATTAACGCAGATAAAAACACATCGCGCAGCAATGCAGGATACAGTATCTGTAAAAATGGCAAACGATGCTATTGAGGAAATTAATAGGGCTAAGTAAGTTACACGAGCCCGGCCCGCTATCGGGCTCATGTAATTATAAATCCTACATCGTAATTCCCAATTCCGAAATCAACCCTATTCCATCATCAACCTTCTGATCAATTCGGCACTTTGGGTTTTACCTTCTTCCAGCCTGTCGCTAAAAAAGGCCTGCACTTCGTTAAAGTGCTTTTTATAACCCTCCATATCGCCATAACCAATAATGGCCGACCATTCCCTTACCGCCGAATGAAACTCCAGATCGTCGCCCCGGATGGTTTTATCATAAAGAGCCGTTTCTATTGATTCTTCTAAAAGCTGCTCATTCTTGAACAGGTACTCGGCAATCCCCAAACGCAGGCGGAATGGCGGGGTTTGGCAAATGAGGTTATCATATGGGTTTACGCCAAGATGATACCAGGCATCAACCATGCTTAATATGCTCAGGTGCGAGTTTGGCTTTTGATGATCAGCATTTTGTGAAAGCGAAAACTCCTTCATCACCACATCGTTCAGCATAATGGGCTTGCGACTTTCATGAAAAACAAAATCGCGGGCACGGTATAAGCGCTCTCTAAACGTTTTTGCCTCCTCTTTAATCATCAGCTTAAACAAATCCGATTCTGATTCGGCATAGCGCTTAACCTGCTGGCGCGCGTAGGGGTTTAATATGGCAAGGCCCGCATACACGTGTGCTTTATAGCTAAAAATACGCAAGGTTGTCAATATCTTTACATTATCAATACCACCAAGGTATGACGCATTTTCCCAGGGGAAAAAGCCGGCTGCTTTCCATGCGGTACCCATACTCTCGAAACCTACGTGGGTAACGGCCTGGGTATCGGCTACAATTTTATCATGCTCGTGGTAGTCCTTAATCTCTACAATATCGCTGCCTACCGCGGTAAACAGATCAAACATGCGCTGGTAAGCATCGGCTTTGGCGCGGTGCGGGATCAGGATGAGGGTTTGTCCTTTAGGATCAAAGCCCGGCCCATGCATGGCGTGAAAAGTGATGATCTGCGCATCGGCAGGCAGATACTTTTCAAAAATGGCTATCTCCGGATGCTTCACCGATGTTTGGCCGGCTACAATAGCGCCGTACTTGGTAAGCGGACCGCAATCGGCCACTACCTGCTCCAACTTATCGGCCTCAACAGAATAAATGATCAGATCATTGGTGCGCGATATTTCATGCGCATTTTCTGCCACGGTAATCCCAAGCGGATTTAATTCATTTTCCAGCTTATCGCGGTTTTCGGGCAGGTCGCACCCAGAAACGGTATAACCTGCTTTTGCAAAAGCCTTTGCGTATAAACGCCCCATATCACCCAAGCCAATGATGCCTATATTCATGCCGCTAATATAACTATGAGTAGCAAAATTCCGTACTAAAGCTTACATTAGCGATCAGAAAGCTCGGGATAATATAACAATAACCGTTGAAACAGTGTTTTGTTAATATTGAGATACCTAATTTTACATGATGAACAAGCATTTTATATTTCGGATCTTTATTTTATTGGCAATTATTTTAGGCGGTATCAATTTGGGCTTTGCCCAGGATACGGTTAAAAAAGCGGCCGCCAAACCATCTGTAGTAAAAGCGCCAGCTCCTTTAAAGCCTGCTTATACAAAGCAGGCAGTAAAATATAGCCCAACGGTGCCAGTGCCGGCAGGTGCGAAACCGGCAGCGGCCTATCCGCCAAAATATGCATATAGTCAACCCAAGCTAACCGCTGCAGATTCGGCATTGGCAAAGGATAAAAGTCTTAACGGGCAATATCAGTATCTTTTGAGTAAACTTTACCACTACCAGCAGCCATTGGTGCAGGCCCTGTGGAAAAACCTGCAGGACTCGTTAACCATTGAGCGCCGCAAGCTTAAGGCGGGACAAACCACTTTAGCTGCGCAAACAAAGGAAATTGACAGTTTAAAAACCGACGCGACCACCAAAGGCCAGACCCTGGCTGAAGCTAACGCTAAACGTGACGAGATTAGCCTGGTTGGAATATCTTTTACAAAGGCAACCTACAATTTAGTGATGTGGGGTTTGGTGATCATCTTCGGTTTGGCTGCGGTAATTGTTATAGCCCGTTCCGGCGCGCATAGCCGTGAAGCTAAATACCGCATTAAACTATACGAAGAGCTTGACGAAGAATACAAAACTTACAAAGCCAAAGCCAACGAAAAGGAAAAGAAACTGGCCCGCGAACTGCAAACCGAGCGCAACAAGCTTGATGAATTGTTAGGCAGGGGATAGTTTTTGATTTCGGAATTGGGAATTTTCGATTTCGGATCTATAAAAATCGAAGTCATGCCGAACTTGTTTCGGCAACCCACAGGACAGGTATCCGCCCTGTGTAGTACGCTTAGCATCTCAGGTTTCTGAAACAAGGATGACATCTTATATCCCCCATGAACAACAACGAACTTTTAACCCTCATAGGCCGCCTGCGTTCGGTGGCCGATGTTGGCTTGCTTTATGCCAAGAACGAATACGACATTGAACGTTATCACGAATTCCAGCAAATAAGCACCGAGATGCTGGATAACGTTACCGGCTGGGGCACCGAGGACATTAAGTTTAACTTCCCGATACCAACCGACTACCCTACTGTAAAAGTGGATGTACGCGGCCTGCTGCTCAATGCCGAAAACAAGATACTGCTGGCCAGGGAAAGCGCCGACGGCAAATGGTCGTTACCCGGCGGATGGGCTGATATAGGTTATAGCGCCACAGAAGTGATCACCAAAGAATTTAAGGAAGAAACCGGACTGGATGTTGTTCCAGAGCGCCTGCTGGCGGTATTTGATAAAAAGATGCACTCACACCCGCCACAACCTTTTTATGTATATAAAATGGTATTTTACTGCAAAGCTGTTTCAACCACCCTTAACAAAGGTTTTGACGTGTTGGATGTAGCCTATTTTGATATTAATAATCTACCCGAACTATCGGAAGACAGGATTTTGAAAACCCAGATTGAGTTACTTTATAGAAAGGTAATTGATGGGGATTTGAGCGCGACAGCGGATTGAGTTGGTTAATTTCCGCGCTATTAGACTTAAAATAACAAAGCGGCGAAAGACTTACGAAGTTTTAAAAACTTCGTAAGTCTGCAAATCCCTATGCAGAGCAAACCGCCAACTGCAAACTACCTACTGCAAACTGGCAGGGGCTGGTGCCAACTTAGGTAATACCTTTTTAGTAGCGGGTAAAGCCTGGTATTTCTTATAAGCATCGTTAATATAAACCGTCATACTCGGCGCGTTATTGTTTTTCAGGAAAGCGTAGCTTGGGCGATACATCGACATAAAGTTTTCCAATTCTGGTCCTCTTAATGGCACTACGCTTTTCACGTAATCAACATTAAAGGCTTCGTCTATCTGCCTTTCTTCTTCTTCACGTTTAAAGTATCTTTTTAAGCGCCTTGCATCTTTACCTTCTTTACTAAACCAGGTTGATGGCGACATTACCGAAACCTTACTTTTGGTATAAACCTCCGGGTACTCTTTATGCGGATCAAATACTTCCTTAGTATCGGTTACATTCACCTGCCTTAACGATATGGTTTGCGAAACCATATCCACCCGCTTTTGACGAAGATCTGTCACATATAGCGTATCTGATGTATAGCCGGGTGAATTAAAGATTAGCGTATGACCTATCTGGGTACGGATGGTAAAATTACCATTATCGTCTGTAATGGTGATCTGTTTATTATTGATGTCTTTAACAAAAACATTCGCCAGTTTATCGCTTTTGTTGCGCTCATACACCGTACCTTTTAAAACATCCTGTGCACTGGCGTTCATGGTAATAAACAAAACGGCGATCAATAAATAATAGGTAGGTTTCATAGTAGTAGATATAAGCTGTAAAATAAACCTATTTTTTGCAACAATGGTTTTCATTTTAACATAAATAAGGCATTGTAAAGGATTAATGACAAAAGAGTGAGGCTAATGAGATTTTAAGCAATCGATTTTGCGGCCCAAACACAAAACGAGATTTAAAGTATTGTAAAAAAATAGGTAAATTTGATTACAAAATTTAGCAATGGATACATTACTGATAGAGGTCACCAATCAAAATGCATACAACTTAATCAAAGAGCTTGAGAAACTGCATTTGATTAAAGTACTCAAAAATACTTCCGCCCCGAAAGAAAGGCTATCGGATCGGTTTGCCGGTAAGTTGCCTATCGCCGATGCCAAAAAACTCCAGGAACATATAAAGCAAAGTCGCGAAGAATGGGATATTTAATAGATAGCAATGCTATTATTGATTATTTAAGCGGGGCTATGCCCGAAGAAGCGATGACCTGGCTCGGCAATATCATCAATGAAGCTCCTATCATTTCAGTGATGACTAAAATTGAAGTGTTAGGATTTAAAAACACGGTCAACACGGATGCATTATTGAATGATTTTATTGGTGCCTGCCTAATAATCCCACTCTCTGAGGAAACAATTGACCAAACTATACAAATCAGAAAAAAGCATAAAATAAAGACTCCGGATGCTATTATAGCAGCCAGCGCGAAAGTTTTAGCGCTTACTTTAATTTCAAGAAATACAGCTGACTTTAAAAAGATAGGAGGCTTAAAGGTCATCGACCCGTGGGCAATTAATGCCATAACATAAACTGATTTAAAACACATTAGTTTCAAATCAAAAAAGCCGCTCCATTTTCATAAAGCGGCTTTAATAAATATATGTTAGTACTGTCCCGGTTTATGTTTGGGAGGTTTAATAACGGTTCACTTTAAAATCAGATATACCACCACTCATGTGTATGTATATCTTGTTTTTGGCGGCATCAAATCCTGCTGTTTCATAGGTATTGTTATCCTTTTTACTAAAGCCCGGAAACTCGCTTGACGATAAGCCTGTATTTGCATTAATGCTACAGGCTGCATCTTTTGGTACATTGATGGTAACCTCTGATACTCCTGTTGAAACTTCAACATTTGTCTTCTCCAAAGGTTGCCCAAGCTTCACATCAAATGAGGCTGCTCCGCCTTTTAAAGTTACACTTTTTATTTTGAATTTGGTTAAATCAAAATCTAATTTTGTTGCACCGGTTTCTACATAGATGTCCCAGATAGGATTAGGGTTAAGTTGAATATCGGCACGGTTTGATTTGTTATCTTCCGAATCAAAATTCCAGCCTTTATTGTTCTTCATCTTCAGGTTTAAAACATAAACTGAGTCTTCTTTGGAGGTATTAAATTCATACTTACCATAAAACTCTTTGGTCTCGGCTTTAAACAGTTGGTTTGTTGTGTCACTAAGTGCATATGTAGTACCACCACCACTGATGTTAAGGCGGGCCAGTTTAGCATCTGGTGTATACTCCTTGTTAAATATACTGCTGCCTTCAATTTTAACTACGCCATGATCGGTATCAGTGCTGTCGCTGTCGTCGTTATTATCGTTATTGTCATCACCATTATCGTTGTTATTATCATCCCAGTGCACAACGCTGCCAGGCCAAAAGTTATAGTTATCGCCAAAGCGACCGAATAACAGCAATGCGAAACCTGCAACCACCACACCTAATTTTAAAGTAGTTGCCAGTGGCGATTTATTACCTGCAAAAACCAGGTTTACACCACCTATGATCAAAAATATAGGCCAAAGGTGCAGTACATTCATCCAGTGAAAATCAATCACGTGAAAGTTGTGAAGCAGGAATATGGCTCCTATGCATACCAGGATAGCACCTGGAATTAATTTATCGCTTCTCATGATATTATATAGTTGATGTTGGGTTATTAAAGTTGTCGTCTTTAGGCTCGTCCTTTAAAGGGGCTTCATCTGTGGTTTTTGCCTCGGGCTCAACAGTGGCATTATTTTGCCAGTTGTCTTTTTCCCATGGCTGTTTCTTTTGACCAGATACGATGATAGCTATACCACCTACTACCAAAATTGCAGGCCATAATTTGGCAACGTGCCAAAAGAATATAAGGTGCAATTCGTGAAGCAAAAATACCGCGCCAAAAAATATCAGGAACATCCCCACAATTACACCAACTGTTGATGCCGATTTTTTGGGTGCATTAAAGCTGTACGGTGTTTCCTGCCCTGGCTCATAAGGAGCGCTTTGTGCAGGACCTGTGCTTTCAAACGGGCTATAAGGCTGTTGTTGATGCATCCTGTAATCAACGCCTGGGTTAAAATAGGCCGGGCCTTTTTTGGGTAATACTATCCACAGTACTACATAAGCCATAAGACCGGTACCCATAAATATAAAGGTGAGTAAAAACATAGCTCTTATAACTGCTACGTCAATATCGAAATATTCGGCCAATCCGGCGCAAACCCCACCTATTTTCTTCCGGTATTCATCCCGGTAAAGTTTCTTTTCCATAATTTAATCAGATATCGTTCAAGTTTGTGTTTGTTTGATGATATAAAAGTACTACGGCTGGCTTAAAACACCTATACAATATAGGTTAGTACGGGCAACAAGTCGGTGAATTGCCGGGTTTTGGCGGTGAAAACCTCCGGCGAAAGCCCGCCGCCTGTAAACCGTTGCAAATACCCGGTTAAATGGTTCTTACAACTGTCCCGGCGCGGGTTTAATGATCATCTCATCCACATTGGCACCGGGGCTCATCCTGTAAATATTGATAATTGCCGATGCGATATCTTCTGGCAGTACCATGGTATTTTTATCAACAACAGCATCTTTCCATGAATCCGTTAATGTAGAACCTGGAATTATGGCCGTTACTTTTACGCCATGATCCTGCATTTCAAGCCGCATGAGTTTGGTTAGGCCCAACAGCGCGTATTTGGTTATGCTGTAACTACCCGCCTGTACAACCGGATTTAATGATGCTACCGAACAGATATTAAAAAAGTGTCCTTTATGTGCCGCAGCCATCGTTTTACCAAAAAAACGATAAAGCTCATAAGTTGGGATCAAATTGGTATTTAATTGTTTCTCAAAAGTATCTTCTGCATCATCCAAAATACTTGTTGGTGTAAACATGCCTAAATTGTTTACTACCACATCTATAAAACCCAACTGTTGCTGTGCTGCAGATGCAAAATCCCTTAACTGGGTTTTGTTGCTGCCATCGGCCACCTGGGCAAATACCTGTACGCCGGGATTAGCCGCAAGCAGCTCATTTTTAAATTGCAATAATTCTTTTTCATTCCGAGAACAAATTGCCACGTTTAATCCTTCATTAGCAAATGCAATGGCAATGGCACGGCCCATGCCTTTTGTTGAACCGGTGATGAGTGCGTTTTTCATAATGGTATTTTGGTTTGATGTGCGGTATTTATTTAATATAGTTTAAAGCTAACAGCCGCTAATTTACGTAAGCTGTAATAATAGCCCATAAAAAGCGTCTATTTTAAGCAATTAAACATTAGCGGGCGGTAAGCTAAATTTAAAAATGTAATTTTATCCGATTTTTTATACATCTATGATTCAAAGTTTAGGCAGATATATACTATTACTACGTTTAAGTTTTAGAAAACCCGAGAAGTTTTCGGTGTACTGGGCCGAAGTAATGCGCGAAATGGTATCGGCAGGTATCGGCTCCCTCGGTATCATCATGATCATATCTGTGTTTATAGGTGCAGCTGTTACTATCCAAACCGCTTTCCAGCTTATCAGTCCGCTAATCCCTAAATCTGTAGTAGGTGGCATTGCCCGCGACTCGACGATATTGGAATTTAGTCCAACCATTTCAGCGCTGGTACTTGCCGGTCGTATTGGTTCAAGCATGGCGTCACAAATTGGCACCATGCGGGTTACAGAACAAATTGATGCGTTGGAAATTATGGGCGTAAATGCCCCGGGGTACCTCATATCACCTAAAGTAATTTCGGGCGTTACCATGTTCCCGCTATTGGTTATCGTATCGGTACTATTGGGCTTCACCGGTGGTTATATTGCCTGCCTTACCTCAAGCGAAGTAACTACTTTTGATTTTATCAGTGGTTTATCTGATGGTTTTAATCCTATCATTGTTACTACCTGTTTGGTTAAATCGGTAGTGTTTGGCTTTATCATCACTACCATCTGCAGCTACCAGGGCTTTTATGTATCTGGCGGCGCTCTTGAAGTGGGCCAGGCAGCAACCCGTGGCGTGGTTTACAGTTGCGTAATGATTTTAATGTTCGATTTAATTATATCCCGCCTCTTCTTATGATCGAGATCCAGGACATCTACAAAAAATTTGGCGATAACGAGGTACTTAAAGGTATCAGTTCCATATTTAAACCGGGCGTCAACAACCTTATTATAGGTGGATCGGGCTCTGGTAAAACTACCTTATTGAAATGTATTGTAGGTTTGCATGAACCTACCAGCGGCGATGTGCTTTTTAATGGCGAAAACTTTACCGATATGGGCTTTGAGCAACGTGTACCAATCCGCACACATATAGGTATGCTTTTTCAAAACTCGGCGCTGTTTGACAGTATGACAGTCGAGCAAAACATCATGTTCCCCCTTAACCTGTTTACTAACCAATCAAAAGCCGAGAAACGCGACCGGGCCAACTTTTGCCTGGAACGCGTTAACCTTGCCGGTAAAAATAAACTATTCCCATCCGAGCTATCGGGCGGGATGAAAAAGCGTGTAGGTATTGCCCGTGCCATATCCATGCAACCCAAATATCTTTTTGTTGACGAACCCAACTCGGGCCTCGACCCGGTTACCTCTATTCTGATAGATGACCTCATTAGCGAGCTTACTGTAGAGTATAACATGACCACCGTTGTAGTTACCCACGATATGAACTCGGTAATGGGCATTGGCGATCATATTGTGTTTTTACACCAGGGCAAAAAATGGTGGGAAGGCAGCAACAAAGAAATTGCCCATACCGACAACAAAGAACTTAACGAATTTGTATTTGCCAGCAGGTTCATGAGAGCGGCGAAAGCGAAATTATAGTAGTATAGTATCAAGTAGTTAGTATCAAGTATCAAGACCTTTTTAGGGGTATCAAGTAATCAGTATCAGGTATCAAGATTTTTTGAATAGATGGTTTAAGACATCATCCAATACAATATCTTTACAAGATAATACTACAGTCTTGATACCTGATACTAACTACTTGATACCAAACGGATGCACAATTTTAAAGAGTTAAAAGTATGGAAAGCCGGTATTGAGGTATCTAAAACTACTTTTCAATTATGTCGAAATTTCCCATCTGAAGAAAAGTATGGCTTGATTTCTCAAATGGTTCGCGCCGCTGTTTCTATTCCTTCAAATATAGCTGAAGGTTGCGGCAGAAAATCAAATAAAGAATTACATCAGTTTCTAAATATTGCATTAGGCTCGTCCTTTGAATTGGAAACTCAATTTATAATTGCCAAAGAGTTCGGCTATGTCACACAGGACATACATATTAGATAGCATTTGTATACAGATTAACGACATTCAAAAAATGATCTATGGTTTACAAAAAAGCCTCAACGTTTAATTTAGTAGCAAGTAGTTAGTAGCAAGCATCAAGATTTTGGGTTAGGTTAATAACCGCGAACGGTGCTTCGAAATCCTCTATCCAAAAAAAGATACTAAATTTGCGCCATACAAGTGCAGCTGTCTTGATACTTGATACTTGATACTAACTACTTGATACTAATCTACTACTTGATACTAAAAAGATGATTCAACTCCTCACCCCAACGCACTGGAAAGATTACGAACTGATTGATTGCGGCGATTTTGAAAAGCTGGAGCGATTTGGGAATACGATACTTATCCGCCCCGAGCCACAGGCGGTTTGGAGCAAAGGCATGCCTGCTTCTGAATGGCAGCGTTTACACCATATAAAATTTAAAGGCCGATCTGCCACCGCGGGCGACTGGGTTAAAAAAGATCAGAAAACTCCCGATCGCTGGCATATTGAATATAAAAATAACGATGCCGCTATCAAGTTTAGGTTAGGGCTAACTTCTTTTAAACATTTGGGGATCTTCCCCGAGCAGGCTGTTAACTGGGATTATATCACCCAAAACATTAAACGCTTTAAAACACCACAACCCAAAGTACTTAACCTATTTGCTTATACCGGCGGGGCATCATTGATAGCCCAGGCTGCCGGTGCCGATACTACGCATGTGGATTCTATTAAACAGGTAGTAACCTGGGCTAACGAAAATCAGGAGATCTCAGGGCTTAGTAACATCCGCTGGGTTGTTGAGGATGCCTTGAAATTTGTAAAACGCGAGTTAAAACGCGGCAAAAAATACAACGGTATCATCCTTGATCCACCCGCTTATGGCAATGGACCAAACGGCGAAAAATGGAAGTTAGAAGATAACATTAACGAGATGATGGCCGATGTGATGCAACTGCTTGACCCGGAAGAACATTTTCTGATCCTCAACACTTACTCGCTTGGTTTTTCTTCAGTAATTATTGAAAACCTGATCAAAAGCGCCTTTCCCAAGGTAGAGAACCTGGAAATTGGCGAACTTTATTTACAAGCCACAGCAGGCTCAAAACTACCTTTGGGTGTTTTTGGAAAGTTTCATAAAGTTAAAAGTAATTAATTTTCAATATCTATATTTGCGCCAAGCTATCCCCCCTCTTATTGCATTATAAGTAGCTGAAAATTAGTTTATATTTACAATACATCTTACACACACCTGCCATTTACGGAACATTCAATGCACATGAAATTAAAAAACATCCTACTATCTGCAACCCTGCTCTTATCAACCCTAATACTATTACCCGGCTGTTCGCAAAGCGATAAAACCGGTAAAACAGATAGTAAGAAAACTGCTCCTAAAACCGCTGCCGATTCGGCAAAGGCCGAGGCTGCAGATACCCTGAGCGTAAAAAAATCTGATTATCCGCCGATAGATCATAAGCTATATGATTCGTTAATGAAATTTAACGCTCATGGCGATACCACCGGCAGATGGCCTGTTAAAAATACCCCATACCCTATTGGCGGCGCAATTTTGCCATTTAAACGTGTGGTTGCTTTTTACGGTAACTTATACAGCAAAAAGATGGGTATTTTAGGCGAATTACCTCCTAACGAAATGCTGGCCAAGTTAAAAGGCGAAGTTAAACATTGGGAAAAAGCCGATCCTAAAACACCGGTTCAGCCTGCATTACATTACATTGCAGTAGTTGCGCAAGGTGATGGTGGTAAAGACGGCAAATTCCGTTACCGCATGCCATTTAAACAGATTGACAGTGTATTGGTATTAGCTAAAAAAGCCCACGCTATTGTATTTTTAGATGTGCAGGTAGCCTTAAGTAATATACAGGCCGAATTGCCTTTGTTAGATAAATACCTGGCTATGCCGCAAGTACATTTTGGTATGGACCCTGAGTTTTCGATGAAAGATGGCAGCAAACCTGGTCGTAAAATTGGCACTTATGATGCTGCTGATATCAACTTTGTATCTGACCATTTGGCCAAAATTGTAAAGAAGAACGGTCTTCCGGCTAAAATTTTAATTGTTCACCGCTTTACTAAAAAAATGGTGACCAATTATAAAAACATCAAATTACACCCGGAAGTTCAATTGGTAATGGATATGGACGGCTGGGGCGAACCTGATTTGAAAACCGGCACTTACCGCTACTTTATTAACCAGGAGCCGGTACAATTTACAGGCTTTAAATTGTTTTACAAAAACGATATCAAAAAAGCGCCTCACCACATGTTAACACCAGAGGAAGTTTTATCAAGATATAAACCATATCCTATTTACATCCAGTACCAATAGGCAAACAGTTCAAAGTAAAAAGTGATGAGTTTTGAGTTATTAGCTTCATATGATATGGCTGATACTTTAAACTCATCACTTTTTGCGTTTAAAGGAAACTCAAAACTTACCACTCTAAACTCGTCACTCAAATGATCAAATTTGGAATTATCGGTTGCGGGCGCATTGCTCAACGATTTATGCAGGGTTTCGCGGCTGTGGATGGCGTACAATTGGTTGCGTCATTTTCGCGCAGAGCTGTTACGGTTGATGATTTTGTAGCGAGGTACGGTGGTGTTGCCTGCTATACTATCGACGATTTACTGGCCATCGATATTGATGCCGTATATATCGCAACGCTTCCCGATAGCCATGCGGCCTACAGTATTGCAGCACTCAAAGCCGGCAAACATGTGCTTTGCGAAAAACCTGCGACTGTAAATCTCTCCGAATTAGATGAAGTACTTGCCGTGTTAAAAGAAACCGGCCTGTTATTTATGGAAGGTATGAAACCTCCCTTCTATCCATTATATACCCGTTTAAAAGAATACCTGGCAACAGATCCTATCGGCCGGGTGGGCTATGTACGTGCTGGTTCGGCAGTGGCCGATTGTCCGCCCGATCATCCAAATTATAATCTTGACCTGGTTGGAGGCAGCTTAATGCAGATAGGCATTTACGAGGCCTTTTTAGCCATCGACTGGCTTGGCGACCTGCAAGAAGTACAAACCATGGGTCGTTTTGGCGAAACCGGGATTGATATGTTTGCCATTTTTCAAACCAAACACGCGGGCGGATTTTCGCAATTGTACGCGGGCTTTGACCTGCATGGTAAAGGCGATGCGTTGATAGCCGGCACGCTTGGTCACGTCACCATTCACAAAAACTGGTGGAACCCGGTAAGGGCTACCATCGACTATTTAGATGGGCGCAGCATTGAGATCAACGAATCTTTCACAGCCGGCGGCTTAAACTACGAACTTGAACACTTTTGCAACCTGATCAAAACAGGAGCTACCGAAAGTCCGATTATCCCACATCAAATGTCCCGCCAGATGATTGATATGATTGACCGGGCAAGGGCGCAGATTGGTTTGGTTTACCCTTTGGAAGAGAATCAAGAATTAAGAGTCAAGAATCAAGATCTTGATGAATAAGGATTAAGGATCAAAGACCAAGGACAAAATTAATTTACCATAAAACCAAAACGAGGCCGTATCATAATTCAAATGATGCGGCCTCTATGTTTGCAACGTATTGGCTCCATGTTTATCTGTTTTCGTTGAATTTCTCAGCAAG
>NZ_JANTYS010000035.1 GCF_024808255.1 Mucilaginibacter dorajii | reverse complement strand
AATGCTATCTTCAAACACCAATCTCAAAAAGATCGTCCGGTTTTCCCGGGGGATGATGCCAGGGAGTTTTGGGTGAGAGCCGAGGACAGGACAAGCGAAACCGCCAAAAAATACGATCAATTAGGACTTGCAGAATATGAGGCTATTGAGGCTTTTGTGAGGTATAGGTTTTAAGATTGGTTCATGGATCATAGTTAATGGTTCATAGAGTTTCAAATAGCAAAAACGGCGACGGGGTTATCTCGTCGCCGTTTCTGTTTTTACTTCTCCTTCAGCGGGTGGGGGCTAAACCCCTATCTTCCCATTTACCATTTCAATAATTTCCGCTTCTAAAGCAATCGCCTTTCGTTCTATCTCGTTTCCACGATAGATAATATTCAACACGTAATCTTTATCCTTATAACCCGAGGCATTGATCTTCACATTCATAAAGGCTCCTAAAACCGCAGTACGGGCGCAAAGCGCTGCTACACCGGCATCTGTTACAGAGTTGGGGTTGCCTATCTCTACCATCGCTTTAATTACTTCCATACTACTTAAAGCAGCTTCCATCACCTTAAACGGAATTTCGATGGCATATCGGGTTGCATCCTGGATAGCCTGATCTCTTATTGCTTTTTCTTCTTCAGTAGATTTTGGCAGGCTGAATGATTCCATGATCTTATTAAAAGCCGTGGTATCCAGATCAACCAGGGCAAGTAACTCATTTTTGTATTGCTGTGCTTTTTCGGCCCAGTCGCTAAACTCCAGCCAGCGGCTGTCCCAGCCTTTTTTGTGCGAACTTAGGTTGGCAACCATCCCTGCTAATGAAGCGCCCAACGAACCTACATAAGCCGAAATAGAACCGCCACCCGGTGCCGGGCTTTCACTGGCAGTTTCATCGGCAAAATCACTAAGACTCATGCTAATGAGTTTGCTATCAGCCTTATCTTTTAACAGGTATTCAATAATTCGTTTTTCGGGAACAAACGGACCAAGTTCATCCAACCCCATTGATTTAATGGCGATCTTGATCAGTTCTTTTTCGCTTACCCCAACAGAGCGTTGTTGCTTGCGCAGGAAATATTTACCGGCATCCAACATCGCCTTTAGCGGAATAAGGCCCACTAATTCGCTGCCGGTAACGCGGATGCCGCGCTCATTGGCTTTGGTACATACTTCGTCAAAAGCTTTGTGTACGGGGGTTATTTCGATATTGGTTAAATTCATCGAGATCTGGGCTATGCCGTACTCCTCAATATACCAGCCAATAGCCTTCACTGCTTTTAATGAGCCGGGAATGGATTTGGCCTTACCATTTTCATCAGTCACAATTTTGCCAGTTACCGGGTCACCGTCACGCAGGGTGCGGCCGGCTTCACGAACATCAAAAGCGATAGCATTAGCCCTTCGGGTTGATGTGGTATTTAAATTCACATTATAAGCCACCAGGAAATCCCTCGCGCCTATAACAGTTGCTCCGCGCTTAACATCATTTTCTGCCGGACCAAAATCGGGTGCCCAATCCGGCAATTTTATCTTCTTGAAAAAACCTTCGTATTCCCCAGCGCGGATCACCGATAGGTTACTTCTGCGCTTATCCGGCTGCGCGTTCTCGTACAAATAAGCAGGGATCTGCAACTCCTCACCTACCCTCTTAGCCAATTGCCGGGCGTATTCGGCAGTTTCCTCCATGCTGATGTTACTAATAGGAATAAGCGGGCAAACGTCCGTAGCGCCCATACGAGGGTGCTCGCCTTTTTGCTTGCTCATATCAATCAGCTCTCCGGCCTTTTTTATAGCCAGGAATGCCGCCTGGATCACCTGAGCAGGTTCGCCCACAAAAGTTACCACGGTGCGGTTGGTGGCCTTACCTGGATCAACATTCAACAACCTCACCGCCTCAACCGATTCTACTTCGTTGGTGATCTGTTTAATAATATCAAGGTTTACACCTTCGCTAAAATTGGGTACGCATTCAATTAGTTTCGTCATTGGTCATTAGTCATTAGTCATTAGTCATTGGTCTTATCGCTTTGTAAGATCAACGAAATCATAAAAATCAAAATAAATCAGCGGTCCATATATGGGTAGGCTTCAATTTCCCCTGCATATATAATATCTCGCGGTAATCGGCACATGGGTAGGCCTGCATATCGGCAAGTTTTCCTTTGGCTAAAATACCGCGGTCGTTTAGTTTTAAAGCCTGTGCTGCACGACTGGTCAGGCCCGCAAATACCTCAGCAGCTGATAATTTCTCGGCGGCTGCCATCACGGCGGCTTGCATCAACAGGTCGCCCATTGGTGCCGATCCGGGGTTCCAGTCGCTGGCTATGGCCAGGCAAGCACCTGCATCCAGCAATTTGCGGGCAGGCGCGTACGGCATTCCTAATCCTAACGACGCGCCGGGTAAAGTTACGGCTACGGTACCAGAATTAGCCAGTAAATTTATTTCATAACCGGTACTGGCTTCCAGGTGATCTGCCGATGCGGCGCGGGCCTTAACGGCTACTTCGCTTCCGCCGGTAGTAAACTGGTCGGCATGTACAGTAACCTCGAAGCCCTGTTGTTTGGCTTTGGCAAGGTAGTTTAGCGCGTCGCTGGTATTAAAAGCGCTTTGTTCTATAAAGATATCTACCCGGTTGCTTAAACCATCCTGTTTAATTTGAGGCAGCAAATCGTTCAACACATACTGCAAATATTCCTGATGGTTTCCTGCGAAATCTTTAGGCAACATATGCGCTGCAAGGCAGGTGGAGATTAAACTGGCAGTAGTTTTGTCAGCAACAGCCCTTATTGCCCTTAACTGCTTTAGCTCAGCATCTTTGCTTAAACCATAACCGCTTTTTATTTCGATAGTGGTAACGCCTTCTGCTGTATGGCGCTGTACACGTTTCAATAGTAAATCTGCCAAGACAGCTTCATCGGCATTACGGGTTTGGGTTACCGAATCCCAGATGCCACCGCCCGTTTGCGCGATTTCGAGGTAGGTTTTGCCGCTGTTCCGCATAGCATAGTCCTTAGCCCGGCTACCCGCAAAACAGATATGGGTATGGCAATCTATAAAGCCGGGCAACAATACGCTGCCGCCGGTAACTTCTTCTATATCTGCTGATTGATTGACCTTTCTTAGCTTCTCAAAATCATCAACAGCCAGAATTAGCCCATCCTCAACTAATACACCTCCCTGCGGGATGATGTGCAATTGCTCGTCCCGCAGACTGCCCTTGAGGGGTAAATCTGTAAGTGGGAGTATTTGTGTGAATGGACCTATTAGTTTTTTCATATCAAGTAGTAGCCCCCTCTAAATCTCCCCCGGTAGGGGAGACTTTTGGAAACTCAATTTCAATTAACACTTTTTAAAGTCCTCCCCTTCAGGGGAGGGTTGGGTGGGGCTTAAACCTTCAGCCCAAACTTCTCCGCCCACTCTCCTGCCTTATCATACCCCGCATCGGTATGCCTGAAGATACCCATCGCCGGATCATTATACAAAACTCTACTTAAGCAAGTCCTCGCGCGATCCGTTCCATCCGCTACCACTACCATGCCGGCATGCTGCGAGTACCCCATGCCTACCCCGCCGCCATGATGAAACGAAATCCAGGTTGCTCCGCCCGATGCGTTTGCCATTAGGTTTAGCAATGGCCAGTCGGATACCGCATCTGAGCCATCTTTCATTGATTCGGTTTCGCGGTTGGGTGAGGCTACCGAGCCGCAATCCAAGTGATCACGACCGATCACTATCGGGCCTTTTACTTTGCCTGTTCGTACCAGTTCGTTAAACAACAAACCGGCCTTTTCCCTATCGCCCATACCCAACCAGCAAATGCGGGCGGGGAGCCCCTGGAACGAGATCTTTTCCCTTGCGTTGGTCAGCCATTTGGCAAGCGGTTTATCCTCGGGGAATAATTCCATCAGCGCCTTATCGGTAGTATAAATATCTTCAGGATCGCCGGATAAAGCTACCCACCTGAACGGCCCCTTCCCCTCGCAAAACAGCGGGCGGATATAGGCCGGCGTAAAGCCCGGGAAGTTAAAGGCGTCCGGCTCGCCGCCCTGGCGGGCAAACTCGCGGAGGTTGTTGCCGTAATCGAAGGTGATAGCACCACGCTTTTGCAAATCGAGCATCAGGCCCACATGCCTGGCCATGCTTTTTAATGAAAGGCGCTTATATTCAACGGCATCACTGTTGCGCAGTGCTGCGGCTTGCTGTAACGACAGTCCATTGGGAATATAGCCGTTCAAGGGGTCATGTGCCGATGTCTGGTCGGTTAAAACATCGGGGATGATATTATCTTTTAGCAAACGTTCCAGCATATCACCGGCATCACTTACCAGGCCTACAGAAAGGGTTTCTTTTTTGGCAATAGCATCCTTAACCCAGGCAATGGCCTCCTCATAAGAATAGGTCATCCGGTCGATATACTGAGAATCCAACCTTTTTTGAATCCGGGTTGCATCAACATCGGCACCTAAAAACACGCCGCCAGCCATAGTTGCAGCCAGCGGTTGCGCACCGCCCATACCACCTATACCGGCGCTTACCATAAGCTTGCCGGCCAGGTCGCCGTTAAAGTGTTGGTTGCCGCACTCTACAAAGGTTTCGTAGGTGCCTTGTAAAATGCCCTGGGTACCAATATAAATCCAGCTACCGGCCGTCATCTGGCCATACATCATCAGCCCTTTGGCGCGCAGTTCATTAAAATGCTCCCAGTTGGCCCAGGCGGGGACCAGGTTACTATTGGCTATTAAAACCCTTGGTGCTTCAGGGTGACTGCGGATGATCCCCACCGGCTTGCCCGACTGTACCAACAACGAATGATACTCATCCAACTCCAGCAATATTTCAATAATCTTCCGCAATGCCTCCGGGTTGCGGGCTGCCTGGCCAATCCCGCCGTAAACCACCAGTTCGTCGGGATTTTCGGCAACCTGGCCATCAAGGTTATTGAGCAGCATCCTTAAAGGCGCTTCGGTTTGCCAGCTTTTGGCGTGCAACTGCATGCCACACGGTGCCTTGTACACCGGGTGGCTGGCGTAGGTTTTAATAAATTCCGAACTCGTCATGGCTAAGGTTTATATTGTTTTTAATAGCTGCATCATTAGCGGTTGCCAAAAAGGAACCATCTGTAATTAATTGATGCAGGCTGTTGATATCGTCAGAAAAAATGCGGTCGTCCTGTATATGTGGTACCTGTTGCCTTACCTTTTCATGCAAGGCCTCAATAACCGGGGTTGACTGAAGTGGCCGCCTGAAATCCATAGCCTGCGAAGCATAAAGCAATTCAATAGCCTGAATGTATTCGATATTATCTATCACCTGGTGCAGCTTGCGCCCGCTGATGGAACCCATAGATACATGATCTTCCTGCCCCAATGAGGTAGGCACACTATCGGCACTTGCCGGGAAACAAAGGGTTTTATTTTCGGTAACCAAGGCTGCAGTGGTGTACTGCGGAATCATCAGGCCAGAGTTTAAACCGGCATCGAGTGTAAGCAATTTGGGCAAACCGTAACGGCCCTCGCTCATGAGGTAGCAGCGCCTATCGGCAATATTGCCCAGCTCGGCGGCGGCAACGGTGGCATAATCAAGCGGCAAAGCCAATGGCTGCCCGTGAAAGTTGCCCCCGCTGATGGTATCATCGGCATTAAAAATAACCGGGTTATCGGTAACGGAGTTCAGTTCGATCTCGGTAAGTTCTTTTAAATGCAACCAGGCGTTGCGCGATGCGCCATGCACCTGCGGCATACACCGAAGCGAATACGGATCCTGTACCCTATCGCAGTTGATGTGCGATGAATTGATCTCCGATCCGTTTAACAAAGTGAACAACCTATCGGCAACGTGTTTGGTGCCTTTAAACGGCCTTAAAGCGTGGATACGTGCATCAAACGGGCGGGCAGAACCCATCAAGCCTTCTACAGACATGGCACCTATCAGGTCCGCGCGGTTCAGGGCTTCATCCAGGCGTTGTACAGCCTTAATAGCAAAGGCCAATATAAATTGAGTTCCATTGATTAACGCCAGCCCTTCTTTAGGGCCCAATACCAATGGTTGCAGGTTGTGCTTTTTTAATACATCACCGGCGGGTAATTTTGTTCCATCTTCATAAACATAACCCAAACCTATCAGCGGCAAAAATAAATGCGATAGCGGGGCCAGGTCGCCGGAGGCACCTACGGATCCCTTCTCGGGGACTATCGGAATAATATCATGATCAATATACCAGATCACCCTTTGCAAGGTATCCGGCGCTATTCCCGAGTAGCCCTGGGCCAGCGCATGTACTTTGGTGATGAGCATGAGCTTGGCTATCTCCTGCGGGATGGCGCTGCCCACTCCCACACTATGACTTTTAAGGATATTACTTTGCAGCAAACTGGTATCCGCTTCAGAAATGCGGGTATCGCAAAGCGGACCAAAACCGGTATTAATACCGTAAACCGGTTTCTGCGCGTGAACTATCTTTTCCACCTCGCGCCAGGATGCACGGATGGCATTATCAGCATCAGCATTGATAATACCCTTGGTTTTACCAGCGGCAATATCAAGGCAAATGCCAATGCTCAAATGATCTATACCGTAGTTAAAAACACTATTCATCGCCGGCAGATTTAAGATTGGATGCCAATTTGTTACTTATTAAATCAGATAAACTGATAGAGCGAAACTCATTCTCTAATGCGGTTATTGCCGGCAACAATTGTTTCGACATAGAGTCGCTATCAATCAACTCGGTCATAGCCTTGTTTATGGCTTCCCACATCGGCAGGATCTGCTCTAACAGCTTACGACCAGTCTCGGTTAGCGTAACCAATTGCCTGCGACCATCATCGGCACAGGTGGCGCTGGTAACCAGTCCGCGGTTTTTAAGGTTGGTGATTAACTGACTGGCAGCCGGGTGACTTACCTCTATCTGCTCGCTCAATTCTTTGATAGATAAAGCGTCGTTTTTAGATAGCAGGTAAAATACCGGGAACCAGCTGGCATCAAAATCAATACCCTCGTTTTGATAAGCGCGGTTAATTTCGGCCAGGAAAGCTTCGCTCAACCGTCTCAACCTGCTCCCCAAAACCAGGTAACCTAAGCTTTGATATAAATTCATAGTGCAATTTATATAAGTGCTTATATAAATGCAAGTTTTAAGAGGGATTATTTTTCATTAAGCACAAAAAGCCTGGCTCCTTTATGAAAGCCGGGCTAAACTTGCTAAACAATTAGCAGATCTGCTAAATTGATTTACTTTATATTATTTAATTCCTAATTCGGCTTTAGCGGCATTCATCAGGTCTGTTCCTTCCGGCGAAACAATTACCTGGGTACCTTGTGACGAATCGATCACATAAGCGAGGCCGGTTTCTTTAGCGATGGCGTTAAATGCAGCTGCGACTTTACTTATTTTTTTTTGGGGGGGGGGGGGTAATTTAAATTTGCCGTTATAATGTCAAAAGCGGTGTTACTCAATCGCTCATTTTGAAAAGAAAATAATGCAACCGGCCACAAATACAAATTTTGGTTGATTCATTGAAAACCTAACCGCTTAATTACCGTATCTTTTACCTGTACAGGCATATCATTTTCGTCGACTATAATTTCCACGCTTACCAGGTAACGTTCGCCATTGGGTAGTTCTTTGGTGTAATATTCTCCATCACCTTCGTATTTGGCATAAAATGGATTCCCGAGTTCAAAAGCGCGCTGCTTACCCAATTCGTAGATATTATCGATATTAGCTAACAACTTTTCCAGAATTGCGGATCTTTCCATTGGCAATGATTAATGTGCTTTAATTACAAATCACATCGAATTTACAAAATGTTTAAGAATTTTACAGATGGTAGTTCTTACTATCAGGGAAATCGCTTTTAACAGTTCCGCATAAGGTAACATCATTCAATGAGCACAATAGGTAGCCGCTATGCGGCATCTTGTCTGGTTCTTTTTCTTACTACAAACAGGTAGCCGCTATGCGGCACTCTTCCCGCTTATTAAATATTCGATGCCGCATAGCGGCTACCTATTTGTAGAACAAGTAATTTATGCTTTTTTGCTCCATAGGAGCTACCCTTTGCTATGCAAATCTTTAAAGCGATTGCCCTTTTCTTACTATGCCAAACTCATGTTCAAATCATGGCGTACTGCGCATTTCGCCATTCGGACTAATTTAACCTTAATCAATTTAAATCGCCCTTAGTTTTATGAAAAGTTAACCTGTTATTTAATTCCTAACCTGGCTTTAGCTGCATTCATCAAATCTGTTCCATCAGGCGAAACAATTACCTGGGTACCTTGCGATGAATCAATTACATAGGCGAGACCGGTTTCTTTGGCTATGGCGCTAAGCGCGGCTATCGCTTTATCTGACAATGGTTTTACCAATTCGTTGGATTTGGCTTCTACTTGTTGGCGTGCGCTGTTTTGCAGGTCTTCTATGCGTTTTTGCAGATCCTGTAATTCGGTTTCTTTTGCGAGGCGGGCAGCATCGGTCATTTTGGGGCCTTGTGCCTGGTATTCCTGTCCTTTGGTTTGAAATTCGGTGTTCATGGTTGTCAATTGATCAACAAATTGCTTTTGGTAAGCATCTATTTGCGCCTTTATGCCTTTTGCTTCGGGCATTTGACCTAAAAGAGCCTGGAAATCAACATAACCAATTTTTGATTGGGCCTTAGCCATATTACCAGCCAATACCAAACTTAACGATACGAATAAAATTAAAAACGGCCTTTTCATATAGCGCAAAGATAATATGAATAGGACGATTTTATGATCAAGTTACCTTTGTCACGAGGAAATTGCATTAAAATAACATGCGGCTGACTGAATGGATTAGCAACAATTTAAAAGATTGGCGTTTAAAGGTTATATGAAAGCAAAGGCATTTTAAAGATAGCGCACTCTGCTTTTTGGAAGGCAAACACTTAGATTTCTTTTACGCGATAATTCCTTTTCAATCGGAATATTTTGGTGATGGCCAGTAAGAATACCTTTGGTTAAGAAAATCCTTCTCCCTTAACGTAACTTTGCCAAATGATTTTGGAATTAGAGGAAACTTTTATTGTTGGTGAAGATACTTTTTTTGATAGCGTAGCACCTACATCGTCGCATGGGGTAGTTTTTGAAGATGATGGTAACACCGGTTATTTTTACGCCATAGGAAAATTGCCTGGCCAGGAAATTCTTGATGCCTTACATATTTACGATGTTGATCATGTAACTGAAAAAGGCAGGCAATGCAATATCAACATTGTGTGGACTAACGATTGGCAATTCGCTTCCCTCCTGATCAATAATTATTGCCACGCTATATTTGATTTCAAAAACAAAACCGGCTATTCCCGTAACGCGTTTTCTCCTGGCAATGGGAAGTGGGGAAATAAAAACGACAGGATTAAATTAACCGATGATTTGTTAGATGAGCTTTTGAGCGGGAAGTAAACTATCTCATCCCTTGGGGCTACTTACAGAAGCTGAGGTAGCGCAATGGGGAGGTTAAAAAATGGCACTAACTTAATATTCACGCCAAAGCACGCATGATTTAAAAATATGCGTATATTTATCTCATGAAAACCAGGTTAAATTTAACTATCGACGATAGTTTATTGGCAGATACAAAAATGTACGCTCAAAAACAGCATCGAAGCGTTTCTGATTTGGTAGAAGATTATTTTAAAAATATCACCAAAGCACCTAAACGAAAAAGTATCATTGATATGATTGAGCAGCTTGATGCTCCTGATATTGATGCTCAGACAGACTTAAAGGAACTTTATTACCAAGATCAGGTTAAAAAATATGGCGTCTAAAATATTCCTCGATGCCAATATATTACTCGATTTTATGCTCAAGCGTAACGATCACTATCCCGAGGCTAAACAAGTTATGGAACTTGTTATTAATAACCAGGTGCAAACTTTTATCACATCTTCAGTTTTACATATAACCGGATATTGGGTTGCCAAAGCTTACGGTAATCAAAAGGCAAAAGATTTACTTTTAACTTTATTGATTGATGTAAAAGTTATTGATATCTCTCATGAAGTAGCACTAACTGCTTTGCATTCAAAAATTGATGACATTGAAGACGCACTTCAATACTACACGGCAATTCATCATAAACTGCACTATTTTATATCGCGCGATAAAAAATTGCAGAAAAATGATATTGCAGCTTTACCAATATATTCGCCAAAAGAATTTTTGAGTACGTTTATTTGAAACTCAGAATCACGTAAATAGCGTATTGTACATTTGGCTTATGTTTCTGGAACAACTTAGGGTGACCTAACAGCCAATCCTCCCCCTACTCCCTCATCCTCTTTTGCTCCCGTAACATCATACCATAATCCATACGCCGTGCCAGGGCATTAATGGTGGCGGCTATCCGGTTGGCCCGGGTAGCGTCGGTTTTGGAGCTGTCAATCCATTTGATAAAGTAGCCCCGGTGGCTTTCGGCAATGCTGTTAAAATAATCGATAGCTTCGGGTTCGTCTTCCAAACATTCCTTAAAATCGGCCGGTACGGTAAATTTAAAATCATCATCGGGCTCTATCTGTACTTTAAGCATAGCACCCCTGCTTTTGTGGAGGGCCTTGCAGATATCTTTTTTAAGTGCCATGATAAAATTACCTTCGCCCATAGGCATTAATGCCATGCCGGCTACAGGCAAATTATCCAGTTTACCTTTTACCCGGAATGATTTCTTGTTCCCGGGCTTCATTTCCTGCGCTAAATCGGCAGGAATTTCAATATAAGTCCATCCTGTTTTTTCGCCCTGTTCAGCAAATTGCAAAATAATGGTATTAAAATCAATCATGCCGATAGTATATAATCTTAACGTTGCTAAATATTTAATAAATAATACCAATTGTTAAATGTTTGTTAAATCGTATAAATTGATTGATTTAACTGTAACGAATGGAATACTGCTGCTGTCTTATAGATATAAATTAAAAAACAAATAACCTCAAAAACAACAACAATATGAAAACCTTAAAATCAATAATCGCAAGCTTAGCTTTAATAATAGTATGTGGTGCCGCCCAAGCAAATGTAAAAGTTGAAGGCGATAATTTAACCCGCAACTTTGCCATAAATACATACGTAGATGCCATGACCCGTGGTAAAGTAGCAGGTTTTGGCGATGTGGTCGACCAATCGGCCAAGTTCAATTTATTACGTGGCAAAAATGTATTGAGCTTCTCAAAAAGTGAAATGATCGAATCAATTAAAGCCAACAAAAATACCGAGCAAAATTGCACTACCAGTACAACCATAATGGAAAGCAACTCTGACATGGCCGTAGTAAAAGTTGACATGCAGTTTGATGACTTTGTACGCACCAACTATGTAACCGTAGCCAACACCGGCAAAGGCTGGAAAATCACCAACGTTTACAGCGTGTTTAAATAAAGATAGTTTTAGTTTAGTGTTTAATGTAAGTAAGTATAGGCTCCACCAGGTGGGGCCTTTTTTTATGGACACTAATTTTCACGAATTCGGAGCGAATTACACGAATTGCCGAGCGTGGCGTTGAAAGACAAATTTTAATTAAATTCAGATTTAGTAAGTTCAACCAATTAGCGTGTAATCTAAATTCGTGAAATTAGATCCAATTCGAAAAATTCGTGTGCACTACTTCACCAATGGTTCCAATACCGCCTGCCACCTATCATATCCTTTGGGGTTAAGATGCAGATAATCTCCTTTAAATAAGCTGCTGTCGGGCTGGGTAGTTCCGGGTTTGTAAATGGCCGGGACTAAATCGACATAATGACTTTTGGGTTTATTTTGAAGATAGGCTTTGATCAGGTCATTGGCTTTGTATACTTCGGCATAAAATTTAGCGCGTACGGGGCTTGGCTTTATCGACATAAAATAGATCTCGGCCCTGGGCAATTTTCCGCGGATCATCACCCATAGTTTAGCAAACTGATCTGCTACCGATTGAGCCGACTTGCCACCTGCTATATCATTTTCGCCGGCGTAAATAAAAACCTTGCGGGGATGATATGGGAACAGGATGTAAGGCGTAAAATAATCAACCAGTTGCCACATTTCGCTGCCGCCTACGCCGCGTTTAATGATAGGTTTATCGGCAAAGCGCTGCTCCAGGTCGCTCCATAACCTGATAGACGAGCTGCCTATAAACAGGATGCCGTTTGGCTTGGGGAAACTTATGCTATCCTGGTGTTTAAAAGCACGGATCTCGTTATCAAACGGCAAACCTTGTTGCGCAAATGCATTGGCGGTAAAAGCACAGCCTATTAAAAATAAAAACAGTTTCAACTTCATGGTAGATGTATTATTGGTTAAGCATTCAATCTATCCTCAAAAAACAAAAACGGCAACTGGTTTTCGATGCCTTTTATTACCCACACCGGGCCCTGCTGCGCATATAGTATAATCTTTATAGGCTTATTTTGTTTTTTTTCTACCTCGGCTAACACCTGCAGGCATGATCCGCATGAGGTTACCGGCTTTGTTAAAGCAAACTCATCTGTTTGGGCAGTAACTGCCATGCTTTCAACCGGGTCATCGGGATGATTGGCTCCCCAGTAAAAAAGTGCAACCCGCTCTGCACACAAGCCCGACGGATAGGCCACGTTCTCCTGGTTGCTACCGTAAATTATTTTACCACTTTGCAGGCGCAATGCAGCCCCTACCCTGAATTTTGAATACGGTGAATGTGAATTTTTCAGGGCGTTGGCCGCCTCAAGACATAGTTCGTAATCAGTTTTATCAAGTTCCTTTATCGAATCGTATTCTTCAAATGCTATTTTAATTTCGTGGTTAGTCATATCATGTCCCAGTAAAAAAAGAGGGGGAAACAAGATAAGAACTTTTTAGGAAATAAGTTTGTCTGAACGGGAATTAAACTAATTATTAGAAGTTGCTTCACAAACAAACGCCATTGAGAATGGTCTCAATGACGTTTGTTTGTGAAGTATCCTGTAAATCCAGTATAATCTTTAAATCGTGTTTATACAGCAACCGGCAATTCAACACCTTCTGCCTCAATGGCTACCAGCGGGTTAATGCTTGCATCATCTTTTTCAACCCTCAGATTGTTTACAATGTGCATTTGGCGGGTTGGGGTATTTTTGCCCATAAAGTATTCAAGCAGACCTTTAATGTTGGCATCTTTCAGGATCACCGGATCAAGGCGGATATCTTTCCCGATAAACAGCCCAAACTCATCCGGTGAAATCTCTCCCAAACCTTTAAATCGGGTGATCTCGGGTTTGTTGCCTAATTTTTCGATAGCATTGCGACGTTCTTCATCGCTGTAGCAATAAATCGTTTCCTTTTTGTTACGTACCCTAAATAATGGTGTTTGCAAAATAAACACGTGCCCGGCTTTTACCAGGTCGGGAAAAAACTGTAAAAAGAAGGTCATCAGCAACAGGCGGATGTGCATCCCGTCTACATCGGCATCGGTAGCTATTACAATGTTGTTGTAACGCAAGGCATCTAAACCATCCTCAATATTGAGGGCATGCTGCAACAGGTTAAATTCTTCATTTTCGTAAACCACTTTTTTGGTTAAGCCAAAACAGTTAAGCGGTTTACCCTTTAAGCTAAACACAGCCTGCGTCATTACATCGCGCGATTTGGTGATGCTTCCGCTGGCCGAATCCCCTTCCGTAATAAACAAGGTAGTATCCTGGCGGCGTTCATGCGTATCCTCAAAATGAAGCTTGCAATCGCGTAGTTTGCGGTTATGCAGCGATGCTTTTTTGGCCCGCTCATTGGCCAGTTTTTTAATGCCGGCAATATCCTTACGCTCACGTTCCGACTGCAGGATGCGTTTCAGTAAGGCATCGGCAGCAGCAGGGTTTTTATGCAGGTAATTATCCAGTTCCTTTTTCAGGAAATCATTGATAAAACCACGTACAGATGGTCCTTCGGGACCAATATTTTGTGACCCCAACTTAGTTTTAGTTTGCGATTCAAACACCGGCTCCTGCACCTTAATGGCAATGGCAGCCACAATAGATGCACGAATATCGGCAGCGTCAAATTCTTTTTTGTAAAACTCGCGGATGGTTTTTACCACCGCCTCGCGAAAGGCTGCCTGGTGGGTACCCCCCTGGGTAGTGTTCTGCCCGTTTACAAAGGAGTAATATTCTTCGCCATATTGCTGTCCGTGGGTCATGGCTATTTCAATATCCTCGCCTTTAAGGTGGATGATTGGATAGCGCAGCGTTTCGGCATCGGTATTTTTGGTGAGCAGGTCATGCAAACCACGTTCTGAGAAATACTTTTGCCCGTTAAAGTTGAGTGTTAAGCCCGAATTTAGGTAAACGTAGTTCCATATCATGTTCTCTACAAACTCCGGGATGAAGTGGTAATTTCTGAAAATGGTATCATCGGGTGTAAAGTTGATGGCAGTACCATTACGCTGGGTAGTTTCCTTTTCTGGTTCGTCGCGCACTAATTCACCTTTGGCAAATTCGGCCAGTTTAGTGCGGCCATCGCGGTAGGATTGCACCACAAATACATTTGACAAGGCGTTTACCGCCTTTGTACCCACACCATTTAAACCTACCGATTTTTGGAAGGCCTTACTATCGTACTTACCACCTGTGTTTATTTTGGATACGCAATCAATCACCTTACCCAAAGGAATACCACGCCCATAATCACGTACGGTTACTTTATGATCGCTCATGTTTACCTCAATGGTACGGCCGCTGCCCATCACAAACTCGTCTATAGAGTTGTCTATGATCTCTTTAAGCAACACGTAAACACCATCGTCATAAGCCGAGCCATCGCCCAGTTTACCAATATACATGCCTGGTCGTAAACGGATGTGTTCTTTCCAATCGAGGGAGCGGATACTATCTTCGCTGTAATTAACTGGTTCTGCCATTTATTAAAGTAGAATTTAAGCAGGCGCCAATATGCACCTATCTGCAAAAATAAAACTTAGGCTTTGAATTGAGCGTTCAAAACTGTCAACTTATTAACATTATACTAACGTGGTTTAAACTTAAGGCAGTTACTGGCCTTATCAATGTTTCTGAAAAATTCGGGATCTTTTTCATTGGTGAAACAAACGGCCATGATAGTGCCTGTATGATTTTTTTGCAGTGTGATAAGCAAAGCATATTTATAATGCTTGGTATCCTGCGAATCAGTGAGGTTTAACAAATATGATTTCCCGGCATCGGCCCTGTAACGGGCCAATACATTTGCGGGGATGCTGCGGATAAAGTTATCCTGCTCGCCGGTGAAATTAGATGCCACTGCCTGTCCTATTTTAAGATAGGACGAATCGGGATTTTCCTGCTCATGGTTACGCTCAAAGCTAAACCAGTTTTGTTTTAATGACCTTACCTGGAACCAGATCTCAAACTCCTGCCCAGGGATTTCCATGCCGTAATCAAAAGAAAAATCCTCATTGTTAACAGCCGGAATTTCCTTAAATCCTTTTGGAAAAGTAAACTCAACATTGGCCTGCGCCAACAGTAACGAAAACTCTTTAAACTGCGGGCTTCCTTTAACTGGCGCTACGTATTGTGCTTTTGCGGGCTTAGGCTTAGCTTTAAGTTTAGCCAGGTATTGCGGATGGTTAGCTTGTGCCATAACGCCAGTAAAGCATAGCAATGATACAGCCAGAAGTATAAAACACTTGAGTTGCTTCACAATAGTTTTCATTTGGGGCGAAACCAGGGCCGTTTCTTCATGTAATTCTATAAAAATAGAAGCACAAATCAAAATTAATTATAATTTAAAAATACAAATAACATAGTTAATACCAGTCGTTTATATCGGCCTATAGGTTATGCTCTTTGTTTTTATATTAATATTTTTTTTACTAACCAACGGCCTAATTTTACCAAATAGAGCCAACGGCCATGCATACAGATGCTTTTTTACGCTGATGGTTTAGTCTGCAACGTAACATTAACCTGTTTTTTGAAAATAGTTTTTGTTATTACTTAAAAAGCAACCCGCCGGCAATAAACATAACGCAGCTTGTTGTGTTATCAGTTTAGTTCGGCTACAAAATTAAAAAAGGGATAGGATATTACCTCAATCAAATACTTACTTTTAGCGTAACTTATATTATTAGAATTGATGAAATACCAGGAAATCCCCCTTGTAAATAACGAAGCCATCCACAATTTTGAGCTTGTTGTTGATGGCCATCGCTCATTTATTGACTATAAATTAAAAGGCGATAAAATATATCTTATCCATACCGAAGTACCGGTTGAACTGGAAGGCATGGGCGTTGCCGCTGCACTTGTTGAAAAGGCTTTCAATTACATTGAAGAGCATCAACTTAAAATTGTAGCACTATGCGTGTATGTTGCTGCTTATTTGAAAAGACATCCGGAGTGGAATAGGTTGGTGGCGGTTTGAAAACCGAAAAAAATCGTCATTGTTCTAAAATCCGCGACTGTGAAGGCGGGAATGACGTAGATCGCATGGCGGCGAAGACTCACCCGCCAGCGCTATGCGCGGCACCCTCTCTTCGGCTTCGCCGGAAAGATGGGCTTGAAGATTTTTGTATTTATATTACTTATAATCAGTTTATTAGCTATTAAACCCCCTCTTTCCACCGCAGGTGAAGAGAGGGTGGCCAGCGCAGCGTAGCCGGGTGAGTCTTCGCCAGCGTTTAAGCCCAATGCTGCTTGTCCGTACCTCGAACCCCAACTATAAATTACACCAGTAAGTCCACTTCACTACCAGTTGCCTGTTTTTAACCATATATGGCGATGGAATAGAATTATCGCCATAAACAATAAAGAAATCTGACGCAGGTTTGTACCGCCATTGCAGGCGCACATTGGTATTGATGTTTTTTACCTGCCCGTTATATTGCACATAAGTGGTAAAGTAAAGGGTATTACTAAACGTAACATCGGCCCGTGGCCCAACCAGCCAAAACGTGGTATTGTTATATGGTGCTGGTAAATGCAGGTCATTAAAAGAAGTATTTACCGATAGGTTCACATAAGGCTGAAAGCGGTAACCCAACTGCCCTATCAAACTGCTGCGGCTGCCATCAATGTAATAGCCGCCATGCAGGCCTTCAAGCAGGTAAGTAAACAGCGCTTGCGGTTTGGAGGCAAATTGCGCGTCGATAGTATTCCAATGATTTTGATTACCTATAGGTAAAGGTGTTTTGCCGGTATTGGTTGGATCGAACGGAACCAGCAATTTAATATAAGTATCAATCCCAGTTAGCGTAAATACACTACGGTTACGGAACGTGATAATGTAAGCCAGGCTGCTTTCGTTATCCGTTCTTTTAAAATGCTCATCAAAATAATAATTGCTCAACAACTGTATCCCATGTGTTAAAATGCTGCCCTGCTTAGGGAAAAAACTATGCAATACCAGCGGACTGATCTTGTTATAACCTACCCTGGGCACATAACCCATGCCGGCTGTATAGTTTTTGCCCACATACTCATCCTGCAAATAAAGGGTCCAATATTTGCTAAGGTACTGGAGGTGACCGGCGGCTACAATGTCATGTCCTTTTAGGCCTGCTGTGAATGATTTTATTCCCAATAGCTTGCCCGTGAAAGCATTGTTTGACGATGCCAGGTTATACTCCATACCCACGTTGCGGTTATAAGCGTTGCCCGGTGCCGATGATCCTGTCGCATCTTTATTGATGAACATAAAGCCAATATTTGACCGACTGAAAACCCTTCGTTGCAGCGTGAGCACCCCGTAGTTTTGCGCTGGTGTAATAGCATCGTTTGATTCGCCGGTTTGGATATCCATTAAGCCTACCCGCCAATCTTTATCCAACTTGCCTGTAAGTCGGGTGCCAAACCTGATGGGCGCGTTAAGCCCTATCCTGCGCGAGAAAAAAGGCCGGATATCCGAATAGCCGAAATTGGCAAACAGGTCGCCGTTCTCTAAAAAGAACTGGCGTTTCTCGGGAAAAAACAACTCATACCGGTTAAGGTTCACCACCTGCTGATCAACATCCACCTGCGAAAAATCGGGATTTACTGTAAGATCAAGGTTTAAGGACGAGGTAAGGCCGATCTTAGCATCGCCACCAAATTCTTTTTTCCAATCTGTTTTGCTGCCATTGGTATAATCTTTAGAAATACCACCAAGCGCATAGGGAATTATCGAAATATTGGTACCGGCATCGGGCGGCAACTCATCCCAAACCAACGATCCGGTATAAGCCAGCGCCGCCGTAGGGAACTGCCTTGGTACAGGTGCCCAGGCCGATTTTTCGGTAGTTTTTAAATCGTTACGACTAAAATTGATGCCCCACAAACCAACGCCTTTTTTATAGCGGATACTTTTAAAAGGGATAGCCGCCTCAAATACCCATCTATCCGGATAGTTTTTTACTACCGATGTCCATTTGTTATCCCAGCTCAAATCTACTTTGCCACCCTCGTACATGGTACCGTCCCACTGTGCCCCAGCCGCGTTGGCACCAAAGCTAAAGCCATCTGTACGGGCATCAAAAGGATCGAGAAAAAAGATGAAGTTATCGTTTTTTTGAAAGTTAAAATCACGCTTAAGCGACTCAACCATGTATTGGTTTGGGCCGGCTGTGTAACAAACCGCCAATACGTAAATGTTATTGTTATCATACGTCATCCGCACAATGGTATGTACGGTAGCCAGGCTGGTATCCATAGGCAATACCATGGCAAACTTATCTGCCGAATCTGTTTTAAGCCAGGCGCTGTCTATCAACCCGTCAATAACTATCGGGCCCGCGCTTTTGCGGATATGGTACTGGTACCCCGCGTTCTTTTTTTGTGCCGATGCCCAAACACTAAAAAAACAAAAACCCAACAGCAATAATATTTTTACCGGCGATAGTGGGTTTGTAATTTTCAATGGGGATAAAGGTTTTTAGTTTGGAAAGATAAAGAATAGAATCAAGAGTTAAGAGTCAAGAACCAAGATGGAAAAAAATGTATTTAAATAGAGTGCGATGTTTAGCCCCCACAATAAATTATGTCATTGCGAGCGCAGTGCGGCAATCTCGTAGCTCTACAGAGCGGATAAGCATAGCTACGAGATTGCTTCGTTCCTCGCAATGACAAAGCTTTATATTATCATTTTTCCTACCAGGGTTGCTTTATCTTGCCACTCGCAATAACACGTTTTTAACGTTCATTTCCGCAGCTGTAGCTGTCTTAACTCTTGATTCTTAATTCTTGACTCTTCCCAACTACATATTTACAACCAAAGCCTTACCAGCATATTTTACAACTTTATCTGCTTTGGCAGTTATGCCAACATCTGATCCGTGCGCGCCTTTTACCAGTACCACGCTAAAGGTGCGGGTTTTAAGCATGCCTGGGAAATGACCTTTGGTATCAGATATGGTTAGCTTGTGCGCTTTATCATTCCAGTTAAAGGTGAAGGTTGCAAACTGGCCTTTTTCGTAGTTATAGCTTTCGTTCTCGTCTTCGTAAAACTTGAAAGTGCCATCGGCACCGGGATAAATGCGCAACTCAATATTGCTTGCTTTTTTCTCGGTAGCGTATTCCATATGTGGCCCCATCGGGATAATCGAACCCGCTTTTACATAAAGCGGCAATATCTCTATAGGCGCGGCAGCGCTAATGGTTTGGCCACCATCAAGTACTTCGCCATTCCAGAAGTTATACCATTTGGTAGCGGCAGGCAAATAAACCTGGCGTGCTTTGGCTTTTTTATCGGCATCGGCAGATGTATATAGCTGCTCGGTAACCGGGTTAACCATAAACGCCGGTCCAAACATATACTGATCCGGGATGCCATAGACCTTTTGATCGTTCCTGAAATCAAAGGTAAGCGCACGCATCATGGTGTAATTATCCTGCGTTACGCGGCCGGCCAACGAATAAATGTAAGGTAGTAAACGGTAACGAAGTTTATCAAAGTTTAACAGGATGGCTTTGGTATCGGCATCCCAGTTATCGCTGAATAAAGCACGCTCGCCTTTACCGTGGATACGGAAGATGGGGCAAAACGCGCCAAACTGGAACCAACGGGTAAATAACTCGCGTTTATCCGGCTGCGACCAATCGGCTGCTTTCCAATGGAAATGGTATCCACCGATATCAGATGTCCAGTACGGGATGCCCGATGCGCAGGCGTTGATGCCTTGCGGTACCTGGTTTTTATAATTCCAAAACGTACACTCAATATCGCTGGACCATAAGGTGGCCGCATTGCGCTGTTCGCCTGCAAATGATTGACGTACCAGGAAAAACGCACGCTTACCAGGAATATCCCTGCGCCAACCATCGTATACACCTTTGGTATGCTGTAACGAGTAAGTGTTGAAGTAATCGATACCCTTACCTATGCTAAAGTTACTTTGGCGACGGGCATCAAGCAAAGCGCCGTTATCTGGTTCACACTGATCAATCCACCAGGCATCAAAGCCGTAGCGTTTTACCAGGCTATCGCGGGCCTGGTCCCAATATAATTCGCGGGCTTTAGGGTTGTGGGCATCGTAGTAAGTATCAAAAGTATGGGTAACCACGTTATCCCAGGTAATATCTGTTAAGCCGCCCATTTTCTCTAAAGCATCATAGTTGGGCGTGCCTTTACCAAATACCGGCCATATCGAGATCATGGCATGGATGTTTGCCTTGTGTAATTCATCAACCATTTGCTGCGGATGCGGGTAGCGTTCGGGCTTCATCACGTGCGAACCAATTGGCAATGGGTCCCAGTAATACCAGTCCTGCACAATCACGTCAACCGGGATATGGTTATCGCGGTATTTATCTTTCACACTCAGGATCTCTTTCTCGCTCATATACCTGTCCTGTGACTGGAACAAGCCATAAGCCCATTTGCCAAACATGGGTGCCCTGCCAGATGCGGTGCGGTACAGATCAATAATATGGTCAAAACCAGGCCCGTAAAAAAAGTAATAGTCTACCTGTTTACCGCTTTCAGATACGTATTTAAATTTGGTGTTATTAGCCTCGGCGCCATAAAAGTTTGATGCCGAATAATTATCCCACAGTAAACCATAACCTTTGGTTGATAGCAACACCGGGATAGCGCCGGTAAGGTACTTGATCAGCAATTCCTGGTTGCGGCCCTTGTAGTTGATAGATAAAGAATCCAAAGGGTGACAGCCCAGCCCGTACAAAGCCTCGGTAGTTGGCGAAGTAAATTGTGTGCTGATGTTATAGGTATTGATACCGGCAATAATTGCCGGGGTTATAGTTTTGTTTTCGCTGTCTTCGGAAGTTATTACGTTACCGCTTAAATCGGTATAAGTGATAGCGTTGGTTTCTTTATTAACCTTAACCTTAAGTTTCGCGGTGGTGATCACCACTTCGGTTTTGGTTGAGCTAACCTGGTAGGGCGTGGGCGTTTTCCAGCTGTTAATCACAACCAGTGATGGCTTGGTTTCAAAGGCATCAAAAATGGTGTACTTTACTTCTATAATATCGGCACTGCGCACCAATACTTTCAAGAGGCCTTTATCTAAAGAAAAAGTAACGCCATCGGTACCTTTTTTAAAGGATTTGACGACTGCTTTGGCAGGCGTTGCGGCTATACTTCCCGCAAGTAAAAAAAACATCGCAATCGATTGTATTTTTTTAACATTTAAGGTGAGTAACTTTTTAAACATATTGAACAGCTGTAAATTGGTTTATAATAAGTGTAAGAATAACACGTGTTTTGAAAATGTGAATATAGGTTTATTTTTTTATTGCAAAAAAATAATTTGTAGTAACAATACTTCTCTTTAGCTACGGGTTTAAGCCCTTGACTGTTCGAAAGTTTTTTTTATTCCCTCCCAACAGGTACTGTGTGTACACATCTTTTGAAAGATGTATCATTAACAAAAACGTTGTCATTTCGAACGAACCGGTGGGTGATTGTGCGCCGGAGGTGAGGAGAAATCTAATAAAAGCGAACATTCAGCTGTGCAAGACGTACAAGATTTCTCCTCGCAGCCCCGCTTTTCCCCACCCATGCTCGTTCGAAATGACAACGTTTTTGATGAAAAGATGTGTACACACAGTAGCCCAACGGGAGGGCTGTGGTTGGGAATGCGAGCAAATGCAGTGAGGGGTTTCTAAAAGCGACGAGAAATGTGGCAATGAATAGCTGATCAAACCCCTAACTCCTCCTTCCCCGAGGCTACTGTGTGTACACGTCTTTTGGAATCGTATCACTAAACAAAAACGTTGTCATTTCGAACCCTTGGAGGGAGGGATTTTGCAGGGCAAGGGTGAGAAATCTTATACGACAGGCTACGTTTGCTTGTCGCTCGTAGAAGATTTCTCTTTCGCGCCCCCACACCCCCCTCCTTCGCTCTATCGAAATGACATTTTTCTTTTTTAGAAAGATGTGTACACACAGTAGTTCCCAGAGGAAGGAATCGCACATCCCCTACTCTTTTATCCTTTCGATCACTCCTGGGTTAAAAACCTATCACTAAAAGGAAACAGCCAATTGAACACAACCATCCGCTAATTGGATACATTTAGTTTTTGGGCGCCAGCTACTTTTGTTCCATAAAATTTCAAGAATGAAAAATTGGACAACCAACGATATACCCTCACAAAAAGGGAAAACTTTTTTAATAACCGGGGCAAATAGCGGCACCGGGTTTGGCACTACCAAAGCATTGGTAGAAAAAGGCGCTAATGTTATTATGGCAGTACGAAATTTAGAAAAAGGAAAAGCAGCCAGAGCTAAAATCCTGAAGGAAGTCCCCAACGCTATAATTGATTTAATGCAGCTCGATCTGGCCGATTTGGCTTCTGTTGATCAGTTCTCGGAAGAATTTGCCGCTAAATATAAAAAGTTGGATGTGTTGATCAACAACGCGGGCATTGCCATGCCAAATGAAAGGACAGAAACCAAACAAGGATTTGAATCGCATTTTGGCACCAACCATTTAGGGCACTTTGCTTTAACCGGTAAACTTTTGCCTATACTTAAAGCCACGCCACATGCCAGGATTGTTGTTGTTGCCAGTTTTGTGCCCAAATACAGTAAAAGCGTTATCAAGTGGGATGATTTACAACACACCCAAAACTTTGATGGTATGACGGCATACGGGCAAAGTAAACTTGCCAATATCCTATTTGCGCTTGAATTAGGTGATCGGCTCAAAAAATCCAATAGCGAAATCATTACTGTGCTGGCCAACCCTGGTTTTACCAAATCGGGTATCCAGGCAGATATGAGCTTAATGATAAAAATACTGACATACTTAATAGCCCAAAGGGTTGATATGGGAATGCTCCCGATCCTTAGGGCCGCTATTGACCCGACCGTAAAAAGCGGTGAGTTTTATGGCCCGTTAAAAATGAGAGAAATGCGGGGGTACCCCGAGCTAACACAAATCCCGCAACAGGGTTTAGTAAAGGCCGACCAGCAAAGGCTATGGGAAATTAGCGAACAGATGACACAGACCTTTTATAATTTCAAATAAATACTTCCGTAAATTTGTTTATCATGAAATCAAAAGAGACGCTCCTGTTTGAAATAAAATCGATAACACAGCTGCATGAGTTAATGGGGATTGGCAAACCTAAACATCCACTCATTGGCTTGCGGCGTTTTGAAGATATACCTCAGCAGGAAACCAAGGAAAGGATAAAATTAATTTCGGATTTTTATCAAACCACCTTAAAAAGGCAATGCCCTTGCAAGCTCCAGTACGGGCAAAGCCAGTATGATTTTAACGAAGGCGTGATGTCTTTTTTTTCGCCAAAACAAGTGAGCATCATTGAACCGGGAACACTATTCCCTCCATCGGGTTGGCTTTTATCTATCCACCCCGACTTTTTGAACCATTACCCATTAGCAAAAAAAATAAAAGACTACGGCTTCTTTGATTATGCCATGAATGAAGCCCTCATCATGAGCGACGACGAAGAAAAAGTAGTGGTGGCAATTTTTGAAAACATCGAGCGGGAATATCAACTACCTATTGATAATTTTAGCCAGGATGTGCTCATCACCAATATTGAACTGTTACTTACACATTGCAACCGATTTTATACCCGGCAATTCATTTCGCGTAAGCCAGCTAATCAAAGCCTGTTGGTTAAAGTAGAGGAAATACTGAAAAACCACTTTGATGAAGACTCCGGCAATAACACCTTACCATCTGCCGCCTACATTGCATCCCAACTTAATATATCGCCCAAATACCTGAGTGATTGTTTAAAACAACTTACCGGGCAAAGCATTCAGCAACACATTCACGATAAACTGATACAAAAAGCCAAAGAACAATTAGGGAACACAGAATTTACCGTTGCCGAAATTGCTTACCAGTTAGGTTTTGAATATCCGCAATCATTTAACAAACTATTCAAGAGCAAAACAAACATTTCGCCATTGGCGTACAGAAAGCTATTGAACTAAAAACGGCCACGCATTTACTTCTTCTGCAAACACCAGGTAGTCATACACCGCAAATTTTGCACATTCGTGGTTTTTATCGGCTCATATAAAATTCCTTTTAATTCATATCCATAACGCAGCAAGGTTTGCTCGTTAACTAAAAAGCGTTCAGAACCATCGGGGAGCAGGTATCGGCTGCTGCCTGATGGCTGCACCAAATCTTCAATACCAATATCAGAGGCCAGCCGGGCAAAAAAGTAACCGCCGGATTTTAGTACCCGCCAAAGGGAACGTACCATACTATCAAAATGCTGCTCATTAGCGGCAAAATGTAATACCGCGCTACAGATTACCAGGTCGAACAAATTATCAGAATAAGACAGATCTTCAACACCCGAAACGGCGAAATTTGATAAGGGATTAGCCGGCGACAGCATAGCGGATAATTGCTTAACAGCATCGACGGCCGCCGGGCTTTGATCAACCCCATAAACTTCAAATCCGTTTTGTAAAAAATAAACCAGGTTACGGCCACCGCCACAACCGCCATCAAGCACGGTTTTACATTGATTGTATCGCCCCTTTAATAACTGATCGAACAGGTAAATATCAATATTGCCAAAGGCTTGCTGAAGGTTATTTTGCATACACGAAAATTAAGAATAATATGAAAATTACCTAACTTTAAACATGGCGACAGATATGCACCTGTTTATGCAATTTTTACGCGGCATTGTGTTGCCCTTGCCCGGTGTTAATGAGAAAATGCATTTTGAAGACCAGGCCTTTTATGTAAACGATAAAATTTTCGCGAACGTAAAATTTAAAGATGAGGTGCTTGCCATCCATACCCTTGAACGCGAAAAATGGATAGAAAAAGATCCGCATACCTTTTTTATAACCCCGCACTATCTTAAATATAAATATATGGCCGTGCGGCTGGAAACCGTATCGCCCGATGATGTGAAAACTTTACTCATCACAGCTTACCTTGCCCGGGCTACTAAAAAACTGATTAAAGAATACGAGGAAATGCTGGAAAACTTTGACTAACACACGCATCTATCAAAGCAAAATACTCCTATTTAAATTTACACGCTGCAAGCAAACCTTATAAGTTAAAACACCTACTTTTGCCCCTCTAAGCCATAATATGCAAAGATTATCCCTCGCTTTGTTTTTTGTTTTCGCCATTGCCCTAAATGTTGGTGCGCAAAGCAAAAAATCAACCCCAAAAGATACCACCCGTTTAAAAACAATAACCGTACGTGGTTATTTATCAGAGCAGCCTGTGCTAAGCGTTCCCGCTTCGGTAAGTGTGCTTGGGGCAGCGCAATTGAAAATACAACCCGATTACTCTTTTGTTACCGCCTTAAATACTGTACCGGGCATCCGTGCCGAGGAGCGGTCACCGGGCAGTTACCGTTTATCTATCAGGGGGAGTTTGTTGCGGTCGCCATTTGGGGTTAGGGATGTAAAGATCTATTTTGACGAGATCCCGCTTACCGATGCCGGTGGCAATACTTATTTAAACGCCATAGATATTGGCAGCATTGGCGGCATCGAAATTTTAAAAGGACCGGATGGCAGCTTGTTTGGTGCCAACTCCGGCGGCGTGATGTTATTAAGCCCTATCAACCGCTTTGCCGATAGCAGCTATCTATCGGCAGGAATTACAGCCGGCAGTTACGGCCTGTTCCATGAAAAGGTAACGCTTCAACAGCGCAACGGCAGCAACCTGCTTAACATTAACCAAAGCTTTCAAACTTACCATGGCTACCGCCAAAACAGCGATACCCATCGTAACTATATCCAGTTAGCCGATAAATGGAATTACAGCGGTCAAAACAATTTAAAGTTTTTGGGCATATACTCCAACCTGGCTTACCAAACCCCGGGCGGGTTGAACCTGGCCCAGTTTACGACAAATCCTACCGAAGCAAGGCAACCTACACCTACCCTGCCTGGTGCTATCCAGCAACATATTGGTATCACCACCAAAATGTACCTGGGCGGCCTTGTTAATGAATATCATTTTAATGATCGCATCCGCAACGTATTATCTGTTTTTGGTAACCATGTTGATTTTGCCAATCCGTTTATAACCAATTACGAGCAGCGCAGCGAAAATACCTTTGGCTTCCGTACCTATTTTGAACTGGCCGGCTTAAAACAGCAAAACCTGGATTGGAAAGTGAACCTTGGCGTAGAGTGGCAGCAAACTAACTCGCAGATTAGTAATTACGGCAATAACAAAGGCCAGAAAGATACCACCCAAACCAGCGACAATATCCACACCAACCAGCATTTTATATTTGGGCGTTACTCGGCCGACATTTATAAGCGCTTGCATGTTGAAGCCGCGGTAAGCTTAAACTGGTATGGCTACGATTTTAAAAACATTTACCCGCTTAACCAAAGCAATTTTACCAACCGCGATTTTACACCCCAACTGATGCCAAGGCTGGCATTAAGCTACCAGTTTACCAATAACTTTATCGGGCGCGCATCGGTAAGCAGGGGATACTCCACGCCTACAACTGCCGAGGTTAGGCCCACTGATAATATCGTTAATACCAGTCTGCAGGCCCAAATTGGTTGGAACTATGAAACCGGCATCCGACTGCGCAACCAGGACGAAACCTTACTGTTAGATGCTTCCGTATTTTACTACCGCATTAACAACGCCATTGTGCGCCGCCTAAATGCCGACGAAACCGAACATTATATCAACGCGGGCGGCACCAATCAGCCGGGTTTTGAGCTGTCATTTACCAATTGGTTCATCCGCCGTAACAGCACGCATTTTGTGCGTGGGTTGCAGTTCAACGAATCATATACCTATGGTGGCTTTACCTTCAGGGATTATGCCGATGCCACCAACAACTACTCGGGCCACCGATTAACAGGTGTACCAAGGCATACTATAGTGAGCAGCTTGCAGGTTATAGTACCAGAAAATGTATCGCTATTTGTGCAGCATAATTATACCTCAAAAATCCCGCTGAACGATTTGAGCACCGTTTACGCCGGGCATTACAACCTGCTGCAGGCCCGCCTGAGCTGGCAACCGCCCATCGGCCACAAAACCCATTTAGAAATTTTTGCCGCCGCGGATAACCTCCTCAATCAAAAATACAGCCTGGGTAACGATTTGAATGCTGTTGGCAACCGGTATTACAACGCATCGCCGTTGCGGAATTACTCGGCAGGGATGAATATTAGGTTATGATTTCACCGATTAAAGGGTGATTTCACCGATTTTTGCCTGAACCGGGATTTTTGGGATTAAAGGATTGATAGGATTTTTGTCTGAACCTGAATTTTCAGAATTAATGAATTAACAGAATTCCTCAATCGTCCATATAAATGAATTCCAATCATTTTCAAATCTTCAATTTTACAAATTCTCAAATAAATATTCGAGCCGCACATCCGCAGCTTAAATTATTCCCATCCTGTTCGAGTCCAGTTTGATGAGCACGAATATCAAAATGGTAAAACTTATTAATGATGAGCCGCCGTAGCTGATGAGGGGCAGCGGGATGCCAATTACCGGCATTACTCCAATAGCCATGGCGATGTTAATGATCACGTGAAAAAATATGATGGACGCCACGCCGTAACCGTAAATGCGCGTAAATGGCGCGCGCTGCCGTTCGGCAATAAAAATAATGCGGAGTAGCAGGAACAGGTATAAGCCCAATACAACAACCGAGCCGGCAAAGCCCCACTCTTCGCCAACGGTACAAAAAATAAAGTCGGTACTCTGCTCGGGCACAAACGCGTATTTGGTTTGGGTACCTTTTAAATAGCCTTTACCCCAAAGCCTGCCCGAGCCTATGGCAATTTTTGATTGATTTTGATTATATCCTACGCCTCGTGTATCTGATGTAATACCCAATACCACATCAATACGTGCACGCTGGTGTTGTTTTAAACCATGGTTATAAATGGGTTTGGCAACCAATACAAAGCCAATACAAACTATACCCGCGACCAGCGCTTTAAAAATGGTTTGCCGGTTGCGTTTGTTCAGGTAAGCTATCAACGTTGTAATAGCTATGATAATGCCTGCTATATAATACTCGTTATACAATTGCGAGGTGATAAACAAAATGATTGTGGTAGCTATGGTCACCAAAAAATAGGGTGAAAGGCCCTCGCGGTATAACACAAATATCAAGGAAAAAAACACCAGGGTTGAACCGTCATCGGGTTGCAGTTTGATGAGTAGCATGGGCACCAAAATGATGGCCGCCACAATGGCAAAGGATTTAAGCTCGGTTACTTTTACGTTAACAGAACTTAAGTATCGGGCAAGTAACAAACAGGTAGAAAATTTGGCAAACTCCGATGGCTGCAGCCTGAAACCGCCGCCCATATTTATCCAGGCCTGGTTACCCCCAACGTTTTTACCTATCACTAATACCACTAACAGTAACAGCGTTGTGATAGCATAAAAAGCCGGCGCTAAAGCAGCAAGAAACCTGCTTTCGAGCAAAAGAATGATCATGCCAACCACAATGCCCACCATAATGTAAATAAACTGTTTGCCGTATACCGTAGATATATCAATGATGCTGGGGTGTTTTTCGTCGTAAACCGCGGCATGAATGTTAAACCAGCCTATAGTACATAGCGCGAGGTACAGGAACACCATTACCCAATCAACATTAAAAAAGAAACTGCGCTGGTTGTGGTTGTTATAATTGCTCATGTTATTTACCAGCCCCCCTTCCTGCTAATAAACTGCCCCATCCGCCTGGTTTATTGTTGGCAGCGGTTTTTAAGCGAGCCGCTTTTTTGATGGAGTCGGCCTTGAATTTCCTGATGGAATCGAGTTTTACAGCACGGATACTATCGCGCATACGTTCTTTTTTCAGATCCATGGCGTAAAGAGCCAGATCGGGCATCCTATTGGCATTGGCAAAATAATCAACCGTAAAGCCCGATTCGCGCGGTGTTACCTTGCCTTTCAAATATTTTTCAACAATAAAGCTGGCAATTGGCGCGGCCCAATGCGCACCCTCTCCAGAGTTTTCTACAATTACCGCAATAGCGATTTTAGGATTTTCGCGCGGTGCAAAAGCTACAAATACCGAATTGGATTCACCACGGGGATTTTGCGCGGTACCCGTTTTACCACACATGATAATACCCGGGATTTTTGATCTGCGTGCAGTACCATCCTCAACCACCGCCTGCATCCCATTAATAACCGGCTCAAAGTATTGCGAATCGATACCTACATAGTTTCTTTTGGTATACTCTGCTTTAATTACGTTTTCGGTGCCTATGGCTTTAATTAAATGCGGCTTGTAAAAATAACCATGATTGGCAATGGTGCACTCCAGGTTAGCCATTTGTAATGGCGTAGCTAATAGCTCTCCCTGGCCTATGGCCAAAGAAATGATGGTGCTTGCGCGCCATCCGCCTTTTTTATAAACATTATCATAATGTAAGGGTGTTGGTACGTTGCCACGGCTTTCGGCCGGCATATCCAGATCAAGGCGGGTACCTAAACCAAACTTCATTACGTTGGCCCGCCATTTGGTAAATGCAGCTTCGGTATATTTTGCCCCCGAGCGCTCCAGGATGCGCTGAAACACCATCGAAAAATAACCGTTACATGATTCGGCCACGGCACGCCCCATATTCACTGTTCCGTGAGCTTCACCGTTATTACAAGGCACCAAACGGTTGCCCGCTCTGTAATGGCCGGTGCAATAGTAGGTTTCTGATGGTGAAATGATACCTTCCTGCAAAGCTATCAAAGCACTCAAAGGCTTAAACGACGAACCCGGCGGATATTGCGCTTGTATAGGCCTGATGAAAAATGGCTTATAAGGATCATTGTACATCTTTGCCGCATTGTTGCCACGTTCGCGGCCAACCATCAGGTTTGGATCATAAGTAGGGCTGCTTACGTAAGCCAGGATCTCGCCTGTAGATGGTTCAATGGCTACAATACTGCCCAGCTTGTTATGCATCAGCTGCTCGCCCAGTTTCTGTAATTCTATATCTAATGATGATGTAAGGCGCTCGCCTGTGCGGGCAACGGTATCAAAAGCACCATTGGCAAATGAACCTTTTTGCACTCCGCGCGAATCAACCATCATGCTTTTAACACCACGCTGGCCGCGCAATACATTTTCGTAGGCTTTTTCAACCCCGGTTATTCCAATATAATCGCCCAGCCGGTAATAACCTTTTGAGCGTTCAATATCCCTGTCCTGGGCTTCACCAATATAACCCAGGAATTGAGCGGCTACCGAATCGGGGTAAGTACGTACTGTACGGGGCAAAATATAAAAGCCCGGGAAATCACCCATCTTTTCCTGTAAGGGAGCAAAAAGTGAAACTGGTACTTGTTTTTCAAAAGCTGATTCTTTAGTTGGCGAGTATTTCATCGCCTTGATCCAGCGCTTATCAAAACCGGCTTTATCAATACCTATCATTCTACAAAATTCCAGGGTATCAAAAGGTTTAACATCTTTTGGGGTAACCATGATATCGTAAATAGGCTCGTTTTGAACCAATACCTTGCCATTCCTGTCTAAAATGGGACCACGTGCAGGATATTGGATAAAACTGCGGATAACATTCTTGGTAGCGTAAATGGCGTAACGGTCATCAACTATCTGGATGTAGTAAAGCCTGCCGAGCAATGTTAAGATCAGCGCTATAAAAATACCGGTTACAACGTACCTACGCTCAAAAAATTTATTCATTTACGTTCTTTCCTTTTGAAAAACAGCAGACCAGAGATCAGCATTAAAAATACGGTAAATACAGAACTTAAAATAACACGGCTTAGTGTGTATTGTATTTCGGAAAGCCTGAATACTTCGAGGTTTAACAGGAAAAAATGATGAGCTAAGGTAAGTACGGTTGCGTAGGTAAAAAACCACCTGAAACCCATAATGCTTAACGTAGGTTCGGGTTCGTTATCAAAGCCCTCTTTTTGTACTGTAATATTGATGAACAGGATGCGTACTAACGCCAACACTACGCAGGCAGCAGCATGCAGGCCGGGGGTATCGTAAAATGCATCTACCGTAAGGCCCAATATAAATGATAATATAAAAAGCAAGGCATTCGGGGTTTCAAATGGCAGCAGCAGTATAAACAGGATATAAAAGTAAGGGGTAGACAGGTTATAAAAAGTAACATTTTTAAGCAGGAAAACCTGCATAAAAACCAATAGCAAAAAGCGGATAGCGTTGATGATGATAGTACGGCCCATTATTTAACTTCTACGGCCTCCAAACCCGCTTGTTCAGGTGCATATTTATTAACAACTACATAAACGTATTGCAGCTTTGCAAAATCGACTGACAGATCTATTTCTACATTTAACAGTAAGCCGCCTTCTTTGGCGTGCAGGTTGGTTATTTTACCAAAAGGAATCCCGGTAGGGAAAAGCGAGTAACCCGATGTAACTACTGTTTCGCCCATAGTAGGCTTGGCATCGTTTTGCAGGCTAAGCAAACCTTTGCGCGGGTTAAGATCCGTTCCCCATATAAATGAGCCAACAGACCTGTCTTTTGCCAGCATGGCGCTAAACTGGCTTTTTGAGTGTAACAATGATTTTATAACCGAGTAATGATCTGAAACAGCAGTTATCATTCCAACAACGCCATCCCCGCAAATTACCCCCATATCTTTACCAATACCATCCCTGCTGCCCCGGTTTATAGTAATATAGTTATTGGATTGATTGGTTGAGTTATTAATAACACGCGCTACAACGTAGGTATATTGCTGCTTGTAAACGGTATCGGCTACTTTATGCTTTTCGGCAGTATCCACATAAAATGACGATTTAAGCATTCCCCGTAGTTTGGCGTTTTCACGGGCCAGACTATCATTTACATCTTTTAAGCGTAGGTAACTCTTAAACTCGCTAACCTGGGCATACATAGTACCCGTAACCTGGTTTTGCGAATTAAGAAAAGTAGCTTTTTGAAAAGAGTTGTATTTGATATAGATAAGCAAGGCGCTCACCTCAAAAATCAGAAATAAAAAAAACGCGTTATACTTAGTGATAAAAGCCAAGAGGTTACGCATTGTTCTTCAGATTGGGGATAGAATCAAGAGTCAAGAATCAAGAGCCAAGACCGAAAATAAACGAAGCTATCTTGATTCTTGACTCTTAATTCTTGATTCTCTTTATTGCATTAAAAATTTAAAATTACCTATGTTTTTAAGGGCGGTTCCGGTTCCGCGTACTACAGCACGTAGCGGGTCTTCGGCTACATGAACGGGTAGCTTGGTTTTGGCGGCTACACGTTTGTCCAGTCCGCGCAATAAGGCACCGCCACCGGTTAAATAAATACCTGTCTGGTAAATATCTGCCGAAAGCTCTGGCGGGGTAATTTCCAATGCTTTTAATATCGCCTCCTCTATTTTAGAAATAGATTTATCTAAACAATGCGCAATTTCGGTATAAGATACCATAATCTGCTTTGGCACACCTGTCATCAGGTCACGACCCTGTACTGCAAAATCGGCCGGTGGATCTGCAAGCTCCGGCAATGCCGCACCAACTTCAATTTTAATTTTCTCGGCAGTACGGTCACCAATCATGATGTTGTGCTGGCGACGGATGTATTGAACTATATCCGAGTCGAAGTTATCACCCGCTACGCGGATAGACTGATCACAAACGATACCTGATAACGCGATAACCGCAATTTCGGTAGTACCGCCACCAATATCGATGATCATGTTGCCCATAGGCTCTTCCACATCAATCCCAATACCTACCGCGGCGGCCATTGGCTCATGAATTAAGTAAACCTCTTTGGCGCCCGCAATCTCGGCCGAGTCGCGCACCGCGCGTTTTTCAACCTCGGTAATGCCCGATGGGATACAGATAACCATACGTAAAGATGGGAAAAACCATCCCTTACCCTGATTAATCATTTTAATCATCCCACGAATCATGTGTTCGGCGGCGTTAAAGTCGGCAATTACACCATCTTTAAGCGGCCGAACGGTACGAATGTTATCGTGCGTTTTGCCTTCCATTTGCATGGCCTGGCGCCCAATGGCGATAACTTTGTTGGTAGTCCTGTCGAACGCCACGATGGACGGTTCGTCAACAACAACTTTATCATTATGTATAATGAGGGTATTGGCAGTACCCAAATCGATAGCAATTTCCTGTGTAAAAAAGTTAAATAAACCCATCTAATGTTTCCTTCAATTAATCTGCAAAGTTAAGTAATATAAGGTCACGAATTCCACGAATCCTTGTTTTGTCTGCACAATTTTCACGAATTAATGCAGGTTGGTTATAATAACTCCAAAATTCCCCTATTCGTATCCCCGCCCCTGTTTTTGTTACTTTTTAAACCTGCAATCCGTGTAAATATCCCTTTGTGAAATTACGTTATAATTAGTGTAATTCTTGCCTGATTAATTCATGAAATTCGAAATAATTAGTGCAATTCGTGTTTATAAAATTAGTGCTTAAAATGACGCACGCCGGTAGTTACCATCGAGATGTTTTTCTCATCGCACATGGCTACAGATAGCTTGTCATTTATTGATCCGCCTGGTTGTAAAACGGCTGTAACACCTGCTTCGGCAGCCAGCTCCACACAATCGGGAAATGGAAAAAACGCGTCAGATGCCATAACCGCTCCGTTCAAATCAAAACCAAAGCTGTTCGCTTTGATCACGGCTTGTTTCAGGGAGTCAACCCTTGAAGTTTGACCAACACCGCTTGACATCAGCTGGCCGTTTTTAGCAAATATGATGGTGTTTGATTTGGTATGTTTTACAACCTTGTTGGCAAAAAACAAATCTTTTAATTCCTGCTCTGTTGGTTTACGATTGGTAACCGGGGTCATTTGTGCCGGCCCTTCAATTACGGCATCTTTATCCTGCTCAATAACACCGTTCAGCAAGGTTTTAAATTGAGTCACAGGCAATGCAACAGGCTGACGGACCAGAATGATGCGGTTCTTTTTAGCTTTTAAAATCTCAACTGCCTCATCGGTATAAGCCGGGGCAATTAATACTTCGTAAAATATTTTGTCAATCTCGGTAGCTGTAGCTGCGTCAATCTCGGCATTAGCAATGATCACACCACCAAAGGCAGAAACGGGATCGCAAGCCAGGGAGTCAATCCAGGCCTGCAGGATAGTATCACGTGAAGCAATACCACATGCATTGGTATGTTTTAATATGGCGATGGTTGGCTCTGATATAAACTCATCAATTAAAGCAACGGCAGCGTCAACGTCAACCAGGTTGTTGTATGAAAGCTCCTTGCCGTTCAATTTATTGAACATAGCATCTAAGTCACCATAAAAAGTACCTTTCTGATGCGGGTTTTCGCCGTAACGTAAAGTCTGGCTGGTTTGGATGCTTTGTTTAAATACCGGCAGTGGTTCTTCCTGGTTAAAATATTGGAAGATGTGTGTATCGTAGTTTGAGGTAATGTTGAATGCTTTTTGCGCGAAAGACTTGCGTTGATCAATTGTGGTAACGCCGTCCTGTGTTTTCAGGATGTCTTCCAGGATGCCATAGTCGTTTTTTGAAGCAACGATCACCACATCTTTAAAATTTTTGGCACCGGCACGGATCAAAGAAATGCCTCCGATATCGATCTTTTCGATAATGTCTTCGGCACTCGCGCCCGATTTTACAGTTTCTTCAAATGGATATAGATCAACGATAACCAAATCAAGTTCCGGAATTTCGTATTCGGCAATTTGTTTTTGGTCGCCTTCAAAATCCCTGCGGGTTAAAATACCACCAAACACCTTAGGATGCAGCGTTTTAACACGACCGCCCAGGATTGATGGGTATGAAGTAAGATCTTCAACAGGAATCACATCAACACCCAAATTGCGGATAAAAGTTTCGGTTCCGCCGGTTGAATAGATATTAACCCCAAGGCGTTTTAACTCCAAAATTATAGGCTCTAAGTTGTCTTTATAATAAACAGAAATTAAAGCATTTTTTATTTGAACAGACTGGCTCATTTACAGCGATTTTTTGAGCCGCAAAGGTAGTGAAATAGTATCAAGTAGTTAGTATCAAGTATCAAGACAAATTAAAAAAAATCACAGGCCGTAATTACTTGTCTGAGAGGCATCACTACAAAGTGCTATAGGGTGCTAAATAGTGGTTTCAAATACTAATTTTACAGTTCCTATTCAATATATAAAAGTTAAAAACTCTGTCTTGATACTTGATACTAACTACTTGATACTAAAAAAGGGCTTTTCCTACTTTCGTACTAATTAACTAACTTCACCGCCCGAAATAGTACATCAATGAAATTATTAGAAGGAAAAACCGCACTTATCACCGGTGCATCAAAAGGAATAGGCCGTAAAATAGCCGAAAAATTTGCCGAGCACGGCGCTAATGTAGCCTTTACCTATTTATCATCTGTTGAAAAAGGACAAGCTTTAGAGCAGGAACTGCAAAGTTTTGGCACACAAGTTAAGGGCTATCGCTCTGATGCCTCTAAATTTGACGAGGCCGAGAAACTGATCTCTGATATCGTGGCCGATTTTGGCACCCTTCATATTGTGGTTAACAACGCTGGTATCACCAAAGATGGTTTGCTGATGCGCATGACCGAAGAAGCATGGGACGAAGTGTTGAACGTTAACCTGAAATCTATTTTCAACGTAACCAAAGCAGCTTCAAAAATCATGATGAAAAACCGTAATGGTGTGTTTATTAACATGAGCTCGGTTGTAGGCGTACAGGGTAATGCCGGCCAGGGTAACTACGCGGCTTCAAAAGCAGGCATTATTGGCTTCTCAAAATCAATGGCTAAAGAATTAGGCTCGCGTAACATCCGTACCAACGTTGTAGCACCGGGCTTTATCAAAACCGAAATGACCGAAGTGTTGGACCCCAAAGTAGTAGAGGGCTGGGCAGCCGCTATCCCGCTTAAACGCGCCGGCGAAGCGGAAGATGTTGCAAATGCCTGCGTATTCCTGGCATCAGATATGGCAACCTACATCACCGGGCAGGTAATCCCTGTTGATGGTGGAATGCTTTAATATAATTCAAAAGTTAAAATTCAAAAGTCAAAAATCTTTTATGGTTTTTGACTTTTTTTATTTTGTTAGGATCGCCATGGCGATCCTTTTGCCTTTTGAATTTAAACCTCGTTCAACTCATCCCAGTATTCAACGGCCCTGCGGTAATGAGGGATCACAATAGATCCGCCTACCAGGTTGGCTATCATAAATATCTCATTCATTTCGTCGTGCTTTACGCCGGCTTCGTAGCATTTACCCAGGTGGTATTTAATGCAATCGTCGCAACGTAGTACCATACTGGCAACCAGGCCGAGCATTTCTTTGGTTTTAACGTCAAGGGCTCCGTCGGCATAGCTTGTTGTATCCAGCGCAAAAAAGCGTTTAATGTTGGTATTGGCGGATTCCATGATCCTATCATTCATTTTGGTACGATAAGCATCAAATTCTTCTATTAGTTTTCCCACTTTTTAATTATTGAATTAATGAATTACTGATTTGTTGTAATTGCGATTTTAAATAGCCGACAATTACTAAATAAATTAGTATTTAAAGTTATTAATATTTATTTTTATCGCACGAGTTTAAAATCATTTTTTACAGCGTAATTAAAAAAATCATGGAGAGCCTATCGCCCAACATTTTTGTTAAGGATATTAACGAAACCATTAAGTTTTACCAGCTGCTGGGCTTTAGCCTGGTGGTTACCGTGCCCGAAACCGGCGACAACCTGGTATGGGCCATGATGGCAAAAGGTAATGTTACCTTTATGTTTCAAACCTTTGTAAGCCTTGGTGAAGAACTACCTGATATTAGCCGGCAGGACGGCGCTTCCATGTTACTATACATCAAACTTAAAAACATCCGGGCATTTTTTGAGGAGATCAAAGACCTTGTGCCGATAGTTAGGGGCCTGGAAACTACATTTTACGGCGCTACCGAATTTACCATTAAGGATATAAACAATTACCTGTTGGTGTTTGCGGAGGATGAGTAGAAAGCCCCACCCAACCCTCCCCAGTAGGGAGGCTTTAAAAGCATAATCGATAGCGAATTTATTCTTGCAAAAAGGATTAAAATAAATTAATAAAAAGTCTCCCCTACAGGGGGAGATTAGAGGGGGCTTATGATCAACTTTAAACGTGCCGACCATTTTCAAATAGTTGTTCTGCCGGAACGCCTGGAAGAGGCAAGAATATTTTATACCGACATTATTGGCCTGCAACGGATTGAAAGGCCAAAATTCAATTCAAAAGGTTATTGGTTTAATATTGCCAATATCCAGCTGCATTTAAGTACCGAAGAAGCGATGCCCCGTACCTCAAGGCACAATGCCTTTGAGGTTACCGATGTTGCCGCTGCCCGCCTGCATCTGCAAAGCCACCATGTTGAATTTTTAGAAGAACCGGTAATACCCGGCAGGGAACGCTTTTCTTTTATAGATCCTTTTGGCAACAGGATAGAGTTATTGGAGATGCTATAATGCCAGTTCAATACCGGGGTCCCAGTATACATTTTTAAAATTCTGTACCTGGTCGTCTTTTACCTGTACACCTTCACTTTCCAGCATTTCCTGCATGCGGTTGCCGCCAAAATGAAATTTGGCAGTCAGTAAGCCCTGCCTGTTTACCACCCGGTGAGCAGGGACAGGCGGCTCAATCCTACCTGCCGCCTGCATGGCATACCCTACCATACGCGACGAACCTTTGGTACCCAGGTAAGCGGCGATAGCGCCATATGATGTTACTCTGCCTTCGGGAATTAACCGGGCAACCTGGTAAACTTTTTCGTAAAAGGTGATATCCTCCATTTAAGCTGAAAGCTAAAGGCCGAAAGCTTAAAGCCAACTGACGGCACATAAAATTAATTGAACATTTTTCTCCAATAAACGCTAAAAGCTTAAAGCTTTTAGCGTTTTAGCAAAAAGAGAACTTAAGGTAATTAATGTTTTTATTATCCTTCAAATATTTTTTCTCGTAATAGGTTTTGATCGATAAAACCTCATCGGCATATGATGAATGATAAAGGTCTTCGGTACGGATGTGTAGCTTGAGTTTTAGCTCTTCAATCTTTTCGGCGGTGTAGGCGTGTAAACCATCATTGTCGGTTTTTAAATTCACACAGCCGGATGGTTTTAATATTTTAATGTACTTATCTAAAAACCGTGGAGAGGTTAAGCGCTTTTTTTCGCGGCTTAATTGTGGCTGCGGATCCGGAAAGGTGATCCAGATCTCATCTACCTCGCCATCGGCAAAATAATCCAGCAGGTTCTCTATCTGAATCCGCAGGAATGCAACATTAGGTACATTCTCTTCAACGGCTGTTTTAGCACCGCGCCAGATGCGGTTGCCTTTATAATCAACGCCAATAAAATTTTTACCAGGAAATAGCTGGGCCAGGTTAACGGTATACTCACCTTTACCGCAGGCCAGCTCTAAAACAACCGGGTTATTATTTTTGAAAAACCCGGCACCCCATTCGCCTTTAAAAGGTTTGCCTGCATCTAACTGCAGTACATTGCTAAACGTATCTATTTCGGCAAATCGCCTTAACTTATCTTTTCCCACTTTATTAAAATAAAGTGCAAAAATAGTTTTTTATGTTAATTGAGTTATAACAGGAGGCAAATTGCTTATACAGCCGGGCCGTCGACAGGTTTTTTATAAGGCTCTGGCTTGTAATCGTCTTTAGCTTTCTTTTTGGTAAATTTTTCAAAAATACCTTTTACAGTACCCCAAATGCCCGAAACAGATTCTTCATTAACATAGTGTGATGCCTTTTGGGATACCAAACCCACCAATGTTTTAACAATAAAGTTAGATTTTTTGAAGATGGTTTTATTCAGCGTAAGCGGAATCAGAAACCGCGATACGAGGTTAATAATATCGGGATGAAAAAGACCGGGAGTGCGCACGCCATCACTATCAGCCGAACGAGGGAACAAAGTAAGCACCGACGAAAATATAGCCGATGGACTGCTAAACCGGGCTTTTAAAGCAACGCTTTGCTGGGTTTCTATTGTCCTCAACCTAAATATTTCGTCCTGCAAGTCGCTTATACTTTTTATCTGGTAGCCCATGGTATTTACCTTTTAAATATTTTTTGAATGAAGATGTTAGCCAATGGCTTTTCGATAGAACTTTTGTTCAATTTTATAATAATGGCTATAATCAAATAAATGAGTGCGACACATCCAAAGCCCTCCCAGTTGGAATGCAGTACATCGGCCAGGAAATAAGCTAAGGTAACACTGGCGAAAATAAAACACAAAACCATGCTTATTACCACCACTACATCCGTGATCACACTGGCCAAAATTGAAGTACTACCTTCAATAGCTTCGTATTTTAAAAGTTTAAAACGCGTTTCGGCGTATTCTTTTAGCTGATCAATAATGGGTGGTAATGGTGGTTTTGTTTCTTTTTCAGATTCCATAGATAGGTGTTTATAAATAATTTTATAATCCCGGGTAGCTGATTCAAACATCAGCTATCCGGGTAATTATCAAATTATGCGTGTTCCAGATCGTCCTGATACTCTTCTTCGGCACCGCGGATCTTTGATTTAATGTTCTCAACAACCTTGTCTTTTAACCCTACCAGGTTATCTATTTCGGCCGCGGCAGTATCTTTGATCGAGTCGCCAAGGTTCTTCAATGATTCGGTCAGTTTGTCGCGGGTCTCGTTACCTTTGTCAGGTGCAAATAAAATTCCTAAAGCTGCCCCTGCTGCCAGGCCTGCAAGTAATGCAACAACTACTTTTGAGTTATCATTCATTGTAATATAATTTTAAGTTGAACATTTGATTGATTAATACTAATACCTTGCCAAATATCATCAATTGTATAATTTGTATACAATTTCTGTATAAATAGTTTTTTGTTCTTTGTTTATTTTTTATGTTTTGTTTACAAAATAGTTCATTGTTTGTGTCAATTTTCCGGCACTGTGCGTATTCGTTCCAGCCTATCGGCGGCCATCCGGTTTGTTTCGTAAATTTCCATTAACAACAGGAAGTAAGATAACAAAACCGGCCCAAATACCAAGCCTAAAATTCCAAAAAGGGGTAAACCTATAAACACCCCAATGATGGATATAATGGGATGTGTATTAGCAATACGCTTATTGATGATCATCCTTAAAAAATTATCAATATTACCAATAAACAGCAACCCGTAAGCTAATAATAATACCCCCTGCCAGTTATGCCCCTGCGCAAACAACAAAATACTTGCCGGGATACACAACGTTGGTGCACCCACCACCGGCAAAAATGAAATAAATATGGCTATTACCCCCCAAAATATAGGATCGGGTATACCAAAGATCCAGAAGCCATTGGCCAACAGGATTCCCTGGGTAAGTGCTATTATACCTTGTCCTAAAACGTTAGAATAGGTAGAATCGCGTAGGGCTGCTGCAAACTTTAATGCATGTTGCTCCCTGAAAGGCGCATATTTAAGCAAACCGGCCTCAAATTCACGCATTTGCGTAAGCATAAAATATAAAATAAAATACAGCACCAGCAAGGTTAAAATAATACTTGCTGCACTGCTTAATATAGATGGGAACAGGCTTGTACCAAACGTACCCAGTTTTTGCAGGGTATCTTCGGCAAAATGCGGCTGGTTAAGATTTGCAGCCGCAAAGGCGTCAATTTTTGATGTCCATTGATCAATAGGTAACGATTTGATATCGATACTTGATATTTTACCCACCACCATAATGCTCAATGTAAGAAATGGGATTACGATAACAATAAGCGATGTGAAAATAATAATGAGGGCTACTGCGGCCTTAGGCCAATTACGTTTTTCGGCCAGGTTTACATACAACGGTCTGAAAATGGTATACAAAACAACTGCACCAAGTATACTGCTAAACAAACCACTAAGGGCATAAAGTAAAAAACAACCAAGCACAATAATGCTTGCCAGGATGATATTATTACGCTGCTTATAGTTAAAAACCGACATTTACTTATAGAGTCAAGAGGTTAGATTCAAGAGCTAAGACAAAAGCAAGTTTTGACCCTCGTCCCTTTGACTTTAATCTCCTTATTCTGTTACCAGTATTAAACAAAAAAACGCCAAAAAGTTTTGGCGTTTTAAAAAAGAACATACCCTTTACACAGGCTTAACCTGCGTTGTTCAACAGGTCATTTATTTTGGTTGAGCTGGTGTTAATCATATCTATATAAAACAAGCTATCCCCGGGCATATCGGGCAATTCGTATTTCAATTGCTCAAGAGCCAAATGAATATTTGATAGCTGATTCTTGATATCGTGCTTCAGTTTGCGCAGGGTCTCGTCCTCCGGGGCCCTTTCCTGTTTTTGCAAATCCATCTTTTACTTAAGGTTGATGGCTTTCATTTTATTATATAATGTTTTTCTATCTATTTTAAGAATCTCGGCTGCTTTAGTTTTGTTAAAATTCACCTCTCTCAAAACCCGTATAATAGTTTCATATTCAGCCTCAAGCGCCGCGTTTTTCAGATCATGACGATTTTCTTTAACTTCCGGTGCTTCATGGGCAAATGATGAATATGACGATTGCTCAAATGAAGGTGTTTTAAAGTTCGAGATCTCCAGGGGCAAAGCTTTCATGGTAATCTCATTATCCTCGGCCAATAACGCCGCCCTCCTGATCACATTTTTCAGTTCGCGAATATTACCCTGCCACCTGTAGTTCATGAAACAATCAATTACCTCGGGCGAAAACGAATCAACATCACGGCCAAGTTCGTTATTTGCTATTCTTAAAAAATGCTCGGCCAATAGCATAATATCATTTCCACGATCACGCAATGGCGGCATGTATATGGTAAACTCATTAAATCGATGGTAAAGATCTTCCCTGAATTTCCCTCGCTGGATGCCTTCCTGCAGGTTCTCGTTGGTAGCTATTATAATTCGCACATCCAAATCAATCTCTTTAGTGCTGCCTATCCTTTTAACCTTGCGCTCCTGTACAGTGCGAAGCAGGGCAGCCTGGATCTCATATGATAAGTTACCTACTTCATCTAAAAACAAGGTACCACCGTTGGCCATTTCAAAGTGACCTATTTTGGTATATAAAGCACCTGTAAATGACCCTTTTTCGTGGCCAAAAAATTCACTCGCGGCCAGCTCTTTGGTCAATGAACCACAATCCATGGCAATAAAAGGCTGGTTGTGACGCGGGCTATTTAAGTGAATGCTTTTAGCTACCGATTCTTTACCTGTACCACTTTCGCCTAATATGATCACGCTGTAATTGGTAGGCGCAACCAATTCAATTTGTCTTAATAATTCTTTGGATGCTTTGCTCGTTCCGGCTACAAACTCGCTGGCAAAACCCTGTTTTTTAGTTTCCTTGCTTTTTGATTTATCGGCAATTACAGTTGTAGTATTTCCGGCTTCTTCAACCAGGGCATAGTGTGTTTCAAACGCCTTGTTAATGGTGTTCAGGATCTCATCAGGATACAGCGGCTTGGTAATATAGTCATAAGCCCCCATTTTAATAAGTTCGACAGCCATCTTTATATCCGAGTAGCCGGTAATAATAATTACACCAGTTTTAGGATATTGTGTTTTTATATTCCTGAGCATTTCGCGGCCATCCGTATCCTCCAGTCTAAAATCGCAAAGCACCAGGTTGAATTCACCACTCTTAAGCGCTTCCATACCGGCATTACCACTTGATGCTGTACTTACATCAAAGCCGTTACGTATTAGAAACTTAGATAACAATAAGGCTACGTTAACTTCATCATCAATGATGAGTATTTTCTTCATATCAATTATAAACAGGTGATGGTAAAATGTATTAAAGGCGTTAAGTTACAAAGTTTGTGAATAATTGATACGTTTTTATTGAATTATAGTTGTGCACAAATTAAAAAAATATCCAAAAACAAAAAGGGAGGCCAACTATGACCTCCCCTTTTATCAGGTAAATGTAGGATCGATATTAAAAACCGTAAGCTACACGAAGACCAATAAAATTCACTTTGCTTTGGTCAACACCGGTTGCGTATTTAGTGGTAGCTTCATAGCGTACACCTGCATCAATAAAGCTGCTTTTGCTTACCGGGAACTGAACACCAATTTGCGGAGCGTAAACAAACGCGGTTGATTTGTTAGCACCAACATCAGATTTGTTTAACAAAAATGCTGCACCAGCTTCGCCCTGGATGTAGAAATTCTCGATAGGGAAGAATTTTAAACCTGCTTTAACCGGGATTAAGTGGAAATCGGTAGCATCAACACCGGCAATACCACCAATGTCTTTTTTACCGAATATGTTATTGTAGCCCGCGTTAACAGTTACAAACAATTGATTTTTGTAAACCGGGATATCTGCCTGTACCGAACCGCCTAAGTTCCATTTGTAGTTATCTTTGAAGTTACCAACCGGGATACCAGCGTCGACACCAATGCTGTAACGGATACCGCCTGTTGTGGTGGTAGTAGTTGTTGTAGTGGTAGTAGTTGCTGTTTGTGCTTTTGCGCCAAATCCTAATCCGGCAAAAGCTAAAATTAAAGCTGAAATTTTGAATGAATTTTTCATAACCATTGTTGTGCTTTGATAGTTGTTTTTGTTTTAGCACAGGACAAATTAAAGCAGCAAATCATATATGATTTTTCATCCTAAAGTCATGTTCATTTAATCGTTTGATTAACAATAATATATTTTCTGACCCGATGGGTACAATGGTCAGCCCATTGTAAAATGCCGTTACAATTGCTTTTTTTATGTCAGAATTAACACTGGCTTAACATTGGATTTAGCGGCAGAAAATGGGCTTTTCTGCGTAAAATGGGTTGAACAAGCAGAAAGTGTAAAAGTTCCGATTAAAATAATTGTTATTTACGAGGTAAAATGGGAGGGCGGAACGAGAGACTTACGAAGTTTTAAAAACTTCGTAAGTCTGGGTACAGTGGTCTATCGTTGCAGTGAACCAAGCGATCCTTGCTCCTTCATCCAAAAATCCTTTATCCAATAATGGCATTGCCTTTGGCCCGGGCTATTCGCTCATACTACACAGGCCTTAACCACATAGGCCGGTATCCGCTGCTATCCCTAATGCACTTGTCTGAACCAGGATTAAACAGATTAATCAGATTTTTAATTAAAAAGGCAATTTTCAAATCACTAATTCATTAACTCAATAATTCACTAATTAATTCCCCTTAAACTCCGCTTTACGTTTCCCTAAAAAAGCGGCTACACCCTCAGCAAAATCCTGGGTACCGAAGCATTTGCCAAATTCTGCTATTTCGGTTTCGTAACCATTAACGCCATCGGTTAAACCGGCGTTTACAGAACGGATGGCGGCAGCAAGGGCTAACGGGGCGCGAGAAATTATTTTGGTCATCAGCTCTTTGGCTTTTGGAAGCAACTCTTCCGGCGTGGTTACGTGGGTAATCAAACCATATTGCAGGGCGTCAGCAGCGTTTATCATATCAGCAGTCAATATCATTTCCATCGCTTTGCCCTTGCCTACCAGTTGTGTTAGTCGCTGCGTACCACCATAACCGGGGATCAGTCCCAGGGTTACTTCGGGCAGGCCCATTTTGGCATTATCAGATGCTATGCGGATGTGGCAAGCCATGGCCAGTTCCAATCCTCCACCCAATGCAAATCCATTTACAGCCGCAATTACAGGCTTAATGCCATTAGCAATCACATCAAAAACCTGCTTTTGATTGTCACGGGCCAGTGCAGTACCCTCTGCCGCGCCTAAACCAGCAAACTCGCTAATGTCTGCTCCTGCAACAAATGCCTTTGGGCCGGCACCGGTAAGGATAATACCACTTACTTCGGGATTGGCAAAGGCATCAGTAAACGCAGTATGCAGTTCGGCAAGGGTGTCCTTATTGAGCGCATTAAGCTTGCTTTCGCGGTTAATGGTGATATATTGAATACGTTCTTTATTGACTATCAGCAGATTTTGAAATTCCATGATGTAGTATTTTTAGAAGTTTCGGTGCTCATGCACCCATTCGGTAATATATTTTACAATATCCTGCGTGCTTGTCCCCGGCGGGAAAAGCTCGCCCACCCCCTGTTGTTTCAAGGCGATCATATCCTCATTAGGGATAATACCGCCGCCGGTAAGCAGTACGTCATCCATCTGTTTTTCTTTGATCAGTTTAATGATCTTAGGAAAAACCGTCATGTGAGCGCCCGAGAGTATGGAAATACCAATGGCATCCACATCTTCCTGCAGGGCAGTGTTCACTACCATTTCGGGGGTTTGGCGCAGACCGGTATAAATTACTTCCATGCCGGCATCGCGTAATGATGTGGCAATGATGCGTGCGCCACGGTCGTGCCCGTCGAGCCCTACTTTGGCAACTAATACACGGATGGGGCGGTTAAAGGTATTACTCATGTAAACCGTATTGGTTGCAGTAAAAGTAATAAGAATTATGTAGATGTCACGTACGCCTGGGATCCGTCTATCAAAGGGCCCTGATGAAGTCAGACCCCACAAACATAACGCGAACAACTTAGCAACCGGGCTCAGGATCCCTTTTCAAGGAGACCCCGAGCGGACGGAAAAATTCAATAGGATAGGTTAGCAGCAAACTCATTAAGACTACTGCTTTTTTAGGGTAAAGATAAAATTAAAGGTCCCCAAAGTTTTTGTCCATACCACGCTGTCGCCTTTGGTGCTTTGCTTAAACGTACCGCTTAGCAGTAAGCTCCAGTTAAAATTGGCTGTATGTACCAGGCTATCGGTAAAGGTAATCGCATTATCTTTTATTACATAGCTGCCCCTGCTTTGCTGAACCGCGGTTGATCCGCCCTGGTAATTATTCCCGCTGATTACAACCTGCGCACTGCCCCCAAGCAAGCCCGACCTATCGCTGGCCGATGCTGTATTCACACTCGCGAATGAACCTTTATACGTTCCCTGCAATTGCTGTGGGGTAACTTTTTCATTTTTGCAACCCGCTATTACCAGGCACGCAACTAAAAAAAATAACAGGCTAAGTGTTTTCATAAATTGGCTTTTATACCATTACGCCAACTTACCAACTTGTGCTACAGGCTTATGAAAGATATTAACAGGAATTATTACCGGCGATAGCGCTCGCCAGGCATCGGTTTAAAACCAGGTTATATAACGGTATAAACACACATCCAGACAAATATACAAAAACGAAAACTCGTCGTCAATTTTTATCAGCCAAATGGTGTTCTTTTTTTATTAGATTTTATCGTTAACCTGTTAAATGAATTTTTATAAGTATCTGATTATCAATAACCATAAAATAAAAAAAGCATACCGTTCTTTACCTTTCATACACCTTTCTGCATCCTCCCAGCATCCTTTGGACTTGTTTTGGATCACCTGCCAATATCCGTTTGCGCACCTATCTTTTGGGTGGTAAAATTGAAGCGATTTTGAGCACATCGGGCTTTCGGCATCGAGTTAAATAATATAGCGGTGAAGGATTTTGAGGAGGTGAGTTATTACCGACAAACAGTGTGAAAACAACTTTCAGTATCACACCCGTCATGTGCTACCTGTGTATCCACATCTTTTTTGTTAAAAGAAAATGTCATTTCGATGGAGCGAAGAAATGGCATGAGCCGGGTGCGAAAGAGAAACTATCTCTTGAGCGAAGCGAAAAATCTTATACGCTTTGTATAGTCGAATGTCCGCTTTTACAAGATTTCTCCTCACCTCCGGCGCGCAATTCCCCCAAGGTTCGTTCGAAATGACAACGTTTTTTGTTAATGATATAACTCCAAAAAGATACGGGTACACGGCGCCCGTCATGTGCGGTGCTGAAACAAAGATGGCCTCGGCATTAGATTCAGCCATTCCCTATTCCCCCCAAATAAATTTTTAACTTTGCTTTTGTTATGATGATCAGTGCGGCTACTCCTTTTAATTTACTGGAACAGGATCTGTTGCTTTTGCCCCAAAAGGCCATTTACTGGCAGCAGCAAAAAGCTTTAATTATTGCCGATGTTCATTTTGGCAAGGTGGGGCATTTCCGTAAGGCGGGCATTGCAGTTCCGCTGGATATGGAGCAAAGCGATCTGGCTACTCTATCAGACCTCATCCACGAACATCGCCCCGAAAAGCTACTGTTCCTCGGCGACCTTTTCCATAGCGATATGAATAACGATTGGGATTGGTTTATCCTTTGGCGCAGCCAGTTCCCCCAATTACAGATCATCCTCATAAAAGGCAACCACGATATTATTGCCGATAGCCATTACGAGCGCTTAAATATCCGGCTGCATGATGAATTACTGTTAGGTCCATTTTTGATGCTACACCACCCCCTGCCAGATATTCAACTGCAAACCGCGGCCGGGTACGTTTTTTGCGGACACATTCACCCGGGGGTAAATTTAAATGGCCGTGCGCGCCAAAGCATTACGCTGCCTTGCTTCGCGTTTGGCAATAAGCAGGCTATACTGCCGTCATTTGGCAAATTCACAGGTAAAGTAGCCATCCGCAGCCAGCAAACAGACCAGATCTTCGCGGTTTTGAAGGATAAGGTAATCGCAATTGCCTAATTATTCGCCATCAAACCAAATCATTTACGGCCTTATAGGTATGTAATTGCAGTGTAAATTCTTAGATTGATTCTAAATAACTTTTTCGGTGCTAATAAGCCATATGCATTTATATCTTTTGCCATATAATGGATACTTTTGCCAAATAAATCTATTTTCATAATGAGCGAAATCAAACAAACCTTCAACTCATCGTTGGGAAAAAAGCTTATCATGGCTTTAACAGGCTTGTTTTTGTGTACTTTTATTATAGTGCACCTTGGTGGCAACCTGTTGCTGTTTAGCAACGATAATGGTTTTGGTTTTAATGTGTATGCCAACTTTCTTACACATTTTGCACCAATTGAAGTTATTGCGTATATCCTGTACCTATCTATACTGGTACATGCACTTTACGCATTAATTATTACGGTTAAAAACCGCAAATCACGTCCGGTAGGTTATGCTATTCAGCCTAAGTCAGATGCTACATGGTCGTCAAAAAACATGGGGCTTTTAGGCTCAATCCTGTTGTTATTCATCGTTATCCACATGGGCGATTTTTGGTTCCGTTACCATAACGATAAAACCATGGGCTTTAAAGAGTACCGCACCGATCTGGCAACCAACAAAACAACCGAATCTGTTTACACTCCCGTATCTGCCGATTTTAACCATTCCGTTTCTGTTGAAAACAATGTAGAAATTGTTAGGGTTAAAGATTTGCACGCACGTGTAGTTTTCAGTTTTAGCCATCTGTGGTACGTAGCATTTTACGTGATCGCTATGGGGGCATTGTCGTTTCACTTGCTGCATGGTTTCCAGAGCGCGTTCCGTACGCTGGGTTGGGTACACCGCAAGTATACGCCAATAGTATATGCTGTAGGCACATGGTTCTTCGCGGTTATCATCCCGCTTGGGTTTGCAGCTATGCCGGTGTATTACTATTTTGTAGTTAAAGGTTGATTAAGTTAAATGGTTGATTAGGTTAGGTTTAGTTGATTAAGTTAGATTTAGTTGAATGAGTTAGATTAGGTTGAATGGATTAGATTGAGTTGCATAGCGTGGTTTTAAAACCAACTAACTTAATCAATTACTTAACTAAATCAACCACTTAACTCAATCCAACCTAATCAACTCAATCAACCCACTCAACTACTCACTAATATAAAATATAAAGAAATGAGTTTAGATGCTAAAATTCCTGAAGGCCCATTAGCCGACAGATGGAGCAAGCATAAATTTGACCTGAAGCTGGTTAACCCGGCCAACAAGCGTAAATACGACATTATTGTGGTAGGTACCGGTTTGGCAGGCGCGTCGGCCGCAGCGTCATTGGCCGAGCTTGGTTATAACGTAAAAGCTTTTTGTTTCCAGGATAGCCCCCGTCGTGCGCACTCCATTGCAGCACAGGGTGGTATCAACGCGGCAAAAAATTATCAGAACGACGGCGACAGTGTTTTCCGTTTGTTTTATGATACCATTAAAGGTGGCGATTACCGCGCCCGTGAAAGTAACGTTCACCGCCTGGCCGAAGTATCTGTAAATATTATTGACCAATGTGTTGCACAAGGCGTTCCCTTTGCACGCGAGTACGGCGGCTTGCTGGATAACCGCTCATTCGGTGGTTCGCAGGTATCACGTACATTTTACGCCCGTGGCCAAACCGGACAACAATTATTGTTAGGCGCTTACTCGGCATTAAACCGCCAGATTCACGCCGGCAAAGTACAAATGTACACCCGCACCGAAATGCTGGACGTAGTTACCATTGATGGCCATGCCAAAGGTATTGTTACCCGTAACATGATAACCGGTGCTATTGAAAGCCACGCAGGTCATGCGGTACTATTATGTACAGGTGGTTACAGCAACGTATTTTACCTGTCAACAAACGCCATTGGCTCAAACGTAACGGCTGCCTGGAGGGCCCACAAACGTGGTGCTTACTTTGGTAACCCTTGCTATACCCAAATTCACCCAACCTGTATCCCGGTAACCGGCGATCACCAGTCAAAGCTTACGCTGATGTCTGAGTCGTTAAGGAACGATGGCCGTGTTTGGGCTCCAAAAACAGTAGAAATTGCCGAGCAATTGCGTAAAGGAACTATCAAAGCCGATCAGGTTAAAGAGGACGACCGCGATTACTTCCTGGAACGTAAATACCCTGCCTTTGGTAACCTTGTACCGCGCGACGTGGCTTCACGTAACGCCAAAGAAATGGTTGAAGAAGGTAAAGGTGTTGGCGGCTCGGGCTTTGCCGTATTCCTTGACTTTGCCGATGCAATCAAGCGTTTAGGCGAAGATACCGTTAGGGCAAAATATGGTAACCTGTTTGATATGTATATCCAGATTACGGACGAAAACCCATACAAACAACCAATGCGTATTTACCCGGCTGTTCACTATACCATGGGTGGCCTTTGGGTTGATTATAACCTGAGCACTACCATTCCTGGTTTATATGCTTTGGGCGAATGTAACTTTAGCGATCACGGTGCTAACCGCTTAGGTGCTTCTGCTTTGATGCAGGGTTTATCCGACGGTTATTTTGTGATTCCTTTTACCCTTGGCGATTACCTGGCTAAACTTGGCCCTAAAAAGGTAGATACCTCGCACCCTGCTTTTGAAGCAACTAAAAAGGATGTGTTAGCCTATATCAACAAGCTATTGGCATTAAAAGGCACCAAAACTGCTAACGAATACCACCGTGAACTTGGCCACATTATGTGGGAATATTGCGGAATGGCCCGTACAGAAGAAGGTTTAACCAAAGCCAAAGGTTTGATACAGGCGCTGAAAGCCGATTTCTGGAAAAACGCGATTGTAGCAGGCGAAAACGAAGAAGTGAATGCTTCATTAGAAAGAGCCGGCCGTATTGCCGATTTCATTGAACTGGGCGAACTGATGGTTGATGACGCTTTAATGCGTAAAGAATCATGCGGTGGCCACTTCAGGGTTGAATCGCAAACACCGGATGGTGAAGCATTGCGCGATGACGAAAACTTCGCGTTTGTAGCCGCCTGGGAATTTAAAGGCGAAAACCAGCCAGAAGAATTACACAAAGAAGAATTGGTATTTGAAGCAGTTCATTTATCGCAAAGAAATTACGCATAGTATCAAGTATATAGTATCAAGTATCAAGACAGAAAATGAAAGACTTGATATCTGATACAACACACGTACTTGATACTAACTACTTGATACAAAATCTTAGAGAGATGAGTAACGGAAATATGAACCTGACGCTTAAAGTATGGCGTCAAAAAAATGCGCAAACCGCGGGCAAATTTGTGAGCTACAAGGCCGAAAATATTTCGCCCGATATGTCGTTCCTGGAAATGCTTGATGTGGTTAACGAAGGTTTGACGCACAAAGGCGATGAGCCTATCAACTTTGACCATGATTGCCGCGAAGGTATTTGCGGTATGTGTTCATTATATATTAACGGGCACCCGCACGGACCCAAAAGAGGTGTTACTACCTGCCAGCTGCACATGCGTACTTTTCATGATGGCGAAACCATTACTATTGAACCATGGAGAGCATCTGCATTCCCGGTAGTGAAGGATTTGGCTGTTGATCGCTCCGCATTTGACAGGATTCAGCAAGCCGGCGGTTATGTTTCGGTAAACACCGGTGTTACTACCGATGGTAACGCTATCCTGATCCCTAAAGTAATTGCCGATGAGGCATTCAACTCCGCTACCTGTATTGGTTGTGGTGCCTGCGTGGCGGCATGTAAAAATGCGTCGGCTATGTTATTTGTTTCGGCTAAAGTAACCCAGTTGGGCTTATTACCACAAGGACAGCCAGAGCGTTACAGCCGTGTACAATCAATGGTAGCCCAGATGGATGAAGAAGGGTTTGGAAGCTGTACCAACACAGGTGCCTGCGAAGCCGAATGTCCTAAAGAAATTAAGCTAACCAACATTGCCCGCATGAACAATGATTTCTTCAGCGCCAAATTGTTCCGCGAAGAAGAAATTCATGGCGAGCACCATTAATAAGCTTTAATCTTTTTCAATAGGAAAGACTGCCTTTATAAGGTGGTCTTTTTTTGTTGATAATAAACGGACACATTGCATGCGGGCCACAAGCGGAACGCTTGCGGCAGTTGAGGGTCCGTGGATTTTATAACTTGCCATGACAAGTCCACCATGTCATTGCGAGTTGTAAAATCCGGCGGACTTTGAAGGGGAAATGACGATTAAAAGCGAGGGCGTGTGCGAATCCCCTCTTGAGAGGGGCGGAGGGGTGTGTTCTCCTGCCGATTGCTTAAACGCTGATGAACACACCCTTGCCATTACACAATTCCATCGCGCCCCCTCTCAAGAGTAATGGCACTAACTTAAAATAAAAAGTGTATATTTGGTTAAACCAGAGGATCAAATGACACCAAATCAATCATTAGACTTGAGTTTGCAGT
>NZ_JANTYS010000034.1 GCF_024808255.1 Mucilaginibacter dorajii | reverse complement strand
CCTGCTACCGCCAGTGATGCTTCCTGCTGGTTGCCATAAACGCTCACCGGCAGCTTCTCGTACCGGGTCTCTTCCAATAAATTTAATCGGGCCATGGGATGGGGTTGAATTTGGTTGAAAACAAATATATCAGATATTTACTTAGCGCATCCATTATTTAAACTTTTGTAAACGGGCAACAAATAAGTAATTTAACCGGATGTTACCTTTAAATCAAAATCTGCAAAAACTTTTTAATGTAACCCAAAAAACAAGCCGGTTGGGCATCGGTCTTATGTCTGGCACCTCCCTCGATGGCCTCGACATTGCACTGTGCCGGTTTACAGGTAACGGAACGAACACCCAATTTGAATTGATACAATTTACAACCATCCCGTATTCTCACAGTTTTAAAAGTGAAGTGCAAAGCGTATTCGCAAAAAAAACTGTCGATTTAGAGAAGCTAACTTTACTCAATGCCTTCATCGGCAACTATCATGGTGAACTAGTGTTAGAGGCGCTTTCGGATTGGCATATTACCCCATCTTCGGTTGATTTTATTGCAAGCCACGGGCAAACCATTTATCATGCTCCTAAAAGGCTGCATAAGCAAATAGGGTATCCAAACGCCACACTTCAGATAGGCGACGGCGATCACCTGGCTGTAAAAACAGGCATATTAACTATCAGTGATTTCAGGCAAAAGCATATAGCAGCCGGTGGCGAAGGTGCACCTTTAGCTTTATATGGCGATGTGCTGTTAGGAAGCAGACCCGGCGAAAACAGGATCCTCCTCAATATTGGTGGTATTGCCAACCTTACTTATTTACCTGCCGATGGTGACACCAGTAAAGTTTTATGTACCGATATTGGGCCAGGCAATACCTTGATCGACGCGGCCTGCAGGCTGCATTTTGGTAAAGATTATGACGAAGATTCAAAAATAGCCAATAGCGGTTCTGTAAATGAGAGCCTGTTAACTGCTTTATTAAACCACGCATTTTTTACAGAACAAGCGCCCAAAACAACCGGTCCCGAACTGTTTAATTTAATGTATGTCGACCAAGCTCAAAAAGCATCCGGAACGGAAAATATCCCGAAGGAAGACCTGGTTAGCACGTTGAGCACTTTTACCGCTGTATCGATCATCAATTTTATAAATACAAACATTGCTGCTGCTGATCTTAAAATATTTGTAAGCGGTGGTGGCGCAAGAAACCCATTTGTAATAGCCGAATTAAAAAATACTTTTGGGCGTATCGCCGATACAAACGAATTGGGCATCGAGCCCGATGCTAAAGAGGCCATTTTATTTGCACTATTGGGCAATGAAGCGCTGTGCGGTGAGCCTATCGGCATTGGCAATAACCCGAAGGTTTTAATGGGGAAGTTTAGTTTTGGAGTCTGATCCTACTTTATGGCCCCGGATAGGGAAATCCTGAATAGCTGTCTCCGGTAAAAAACCTTTAGACTCCAATTGGGATTTATCGTAACCAGATGGGGCAAGGTTCTTCTCCTCCAGGTAAATATTCAACTCTCCATTTTCAGATGTGAGGACATCGGTAAGTTCAAAATATTCTAAAAGGCCTTCTGGTAAGATAAGGCGGACAAGTGTTTCGTATGCTGATGACAAGAGTATTCGGATTGATTGTTTATATCCACAAAACAAATGCTTTTTTATTCTCCCACAACTTTTCTGCTTGATCCTCCCTTAATGACTCAGAAATCTAAAAAGTTGCAAACGCAAAAAAGCCCTACTTTTCAGTAAGGCTTTTGCTCTTTTCTGCGGAATGGACGGGACTCGAACCATGCCCTTATATCTTTGAAAATCAATGATTTTACTTTCTAAAAACCTGGCGCTCACCAGATGCTCACCTATTTTTTGCAACTAATTGAATGCAAATGGGTTACTTCAAAAATAAGAATTATATCATTTATATCAGAATTTTATTCTAGTAAAATATTCTTTTAACTTGTAAAGTTCAGTTCTTAATTTGCTGTTGATACCACTGCAAATAACGTTCAATTTAAAAAACTACGCAATACACTTCAGAAAATTAAGAAGCACCCGCTTCTATAGTACAGAGGAAATAGATACTATCTGGCCAAATCAAAATCACTAGCTTATGATAGCAAAGGTACTCAACACAACAGAATAGCTGGGTCCTATTTCCTAAATTTGAAAGTGAAAAAGTTCTACTTTCTTAATAAAGATAAGCAATGGCAGGGACCTTACTGGTTTCCCCGGATATTGCTATTTGCATTAAACGGAACAATTGAGCCTGCGACTTACGTATGGAATGATAAGCTAGCCACAGATATTGGCAGTCATCCCGAAAACTCCATTTATGCACGCCTGAAAGCAAGTGAATACAGGTCGCTCCCCATGTGGGTATTTGGGTACAATTTAAAAATCCTCATTACTAATGCTACAAAAAGAATGAAAACGACATTTCAGAAAAAGGATGACTGGGAAACTATAGCAGCAAAGCCAATAGAAATATCTTCTATCCTTGAAGAAGCCTCAAAAGTGTATTTAGTTCCTTCTATTACAGCAATACATGATTTTGCTGCACCTGGTGAATATGCGATCAAACTGATTTATATTGATACGGAGCAAACCGTAAAACTATCGGAATATCCTATAGCGTTATCCAGTGATAACGAACCTGGTATCAAGTTTGAGATTACGATGGTAGAGCCGCCAGAGGTTGGCGGAGTTCAACATAAAGAATCTTATGGACTGCACAGAAGCTTGGGGATATTCGGAAAAAACGAGAACATTGCAGTTGTAAAAAACAGTGTATTTGACTTTTCGACCCGCTTTCCATATAAACCGCAGATTTTAAAGGGGCGTTTCCGGCAGGCCAGTTTAGTTTCAGCTAATGATTATAAAAATAGGTACAACAGGCTGGTTTTAAAAATTGCAGACGATAAGATAACGAGCCCACAAAGCATTTTAGACTTTACAGGAATGCAGCTGTACGATCACGAAAAATTTAATGTGCACGGCTCCCTGATGGGCTTGTCATTTAAAACAGGAGGAAGTTACACCGAAGTAATTATCGCGGGAATCCATTATCATTTTTATACGGTAACCGGTGATATTCTGATTATCGACGGCAGGGGCAGGGAGGATTTGGAAGATTTTAAGCTGAAAGCTGAAATTATAAAAATTGCTTTCGCGGTAATCAGCGGTAAGTATTACGGAGGTACTTGTAATTATGTTACTTCTGAAGATACTGATTTCAGGCAAATAGATGGCTTATGGTACGAAATGCAAAAAGAATCGATTCTTTCAGAGAGGCAGTTGATTAACCTTCCTATCTTTAGGAGAGCATTTGAGGGAAAGGATGATGAAAATACTGAAAAGCAAAAGGCTTTCGACGGCCCGGTAGATCCCACCATTTTTTCCGGATTATGCGAAGCTTTGTATAATGATGAAACATTGCTTCATGCCGCAAACCTCGTGATCAGCGCGATGGGCAACAATGATCCTCTGCAACAGGGTGCACTATATTCAGTTGCACTGGAAACGCTGACGGCGACCCTTGGTGAAGCAAAGTCCGCAGAACTAAAACCAATTACGAATAAACCCATATCAAGGGCTTTTGTTGCTGAGCTGAAAGCAGTATTAGCAACCTATGAAGGCCGGATACCGGCAGAGAGCCTGGATATCCTCCGTAAGAATATTGAAGGGATAAATCGTCCTACCAATAGGGATAAACTAGTTAAAACCTTCGAGATTTATGGAATCATGCTGTCTAACGAGGACAAAGAAACCATTGATAAAAGAAATGACTACTTGCACGGGCGTAACCCCCTTGATATGGAGCATATATTTGAGCTCACTCAGATTTCATTGAGGCTCCACACCCTCATTGTAGCATTGCTATTAAAATCAATCGGCTATAGCGGGCATATCGTTAACCTGGATATTCATTTATATCTCACCAATGAAGAAAAGATGGTGGAAATGATAAAAGAAGGTCAGGAAACGGCGGCCGGATTGATCAACCAGATTGAGCAGGCAAAGGAAGAAAGGGACGAAGCGAAATTTAATGCTGCAAAAGCAGAATTAGGCAGGCATATTGAAAACAATAAAATAGGCAACCTGATTAGAATAATTTAGAAGGCTCGTTTAAAGCCAGGTTTGACTTAATGTTTTTGAAAGCAATAATCCTTCAACAGTTGGGTTTGTTGTAACGGAGAGTTAATTCGGGTTACCGGGGTTCGGACTTTGTTTTCACCTGCACGGATACCTTCTTTTCCTTTGCCTGCTCTTTATTGATTAATTTCTCGAAAAAAGAAGGGTATTTGAAACAGCAGAAGGCAATTAAAAGGTACAAAGCCGCGATTATTGGATATAAAGTGTACAAGCTGTTCCGCCTGTTTTTCAATGATGCTTTAAAATGTTTTTCGAAAGTAGCATCTGCAATCAACTCCTTGGAAACCGACTTCCAGTATTTTAGCTCTTTGGAGGTAATAATAATATCTGTCCAGTCGTGAACAGCCTGCATGATGATGGAGAATAGGAAATATGCCCCCAGCGCCCAGAATACATAAGTCAGTAACTGGTGCTTATTCAGCGTCAGATCCTCTGAAAACTTTGTAAATATTGTAAAGCCTACCAGTACCAATGATGCGAGTGCATCCCGTAGAAAATTACCCAGCAGCGTTCTGATCTTCCCTGAATATAAGTCTGATTGTCCCCGCAGGTCTTTTAGCAAGTCCTTTAACTCCTTCACATAAGCATCCTTACGTTCCGTAATGACAAAGATGTAACGTTCTTGTGCCTGCTCAAGCGCCACACCGGCATAGATCTTCAGGTTAAACGCAAGGGAAAGTGTCTCATCAGCATCCAAGGTAAAACGCTCGTTAAACAGCTTTTTCCTGACCGCAGCCTTGTCTTCATATATCCAGCTGACAACTGCTTTAAGATGAACATAATCATCAAGGGTAAAAACATCATTATCCGATATCATTTTATCGAAAATAACACGCCTTCCCCCAGCAAAAATCAGTTTGTCCTGCGAATAAACCTCATCTGCCAAGCCGCAGGCCATCGCCCGAATGGCATGCCGGACAAGCGTAGGCAGCAGTAACGCTTCAGTCGTTTGCTCTAGCAAGAACTTTCCAGGATCGACATAGAAGTGCGCCGCAGTAATAAAATGTATCACCTCTTTAAGGGTGTCGAAATGCGGCAGGCTATTATCTGCAGGGGCAAGCTTAACTACCGATTGCACATCGCAGGGACAAAAGCCGAATAAAGAATTTCCCAATTGCACCTTCAGGCCATCAACGAAAATGATCAAAGGCCCGGAATATATGGGGCTTCGATCATCAAATATGTCTACCCCTTGTAGCCAGGTCTGACAAGCGCTTACCGATAAAAAGAAATTCATTTTCACGGCTTCCCCAGATTGGTGGGAAAAGAAAGTATCTTTTAAGAAGGTGGCTGTCCAGTTGTTGTCGGTAAAATTTCCTCTAGTATACGGTTGTAAATCCTCAACTGACAACCGCTTCTCGCCGCCCTCGATCTCAAATAAAAAAAGTTTAGCAGCCTGCAATTCTTTTAGGTCCGCAGCCGACCCGCCAAGCTCCGTCAGGTCAAGGTCTTTTACCTTGCCGCTGAGCTTAAGAGTCGCCCAGGAGTCCTCTACGACCGTAACTCCCCGGATCTTAGGTAAATACCGGATGAACTTTACAAAAGCTTCCATCATGACTTGTCGGCATTGATGATCTCCCTTGTCTTAATGACGATATGGAACAACCCGTCATGCGGGTTCTTCTCCCTTGGCAAATCAATATTATTATCCGCAGCCTCACCTTCCCACTCTATTTTAACACCTTCCGCCGTTTCCCGGATATTTTTGCGTTCCGCCGTTTTTAAGCTCGTCTTATTAGGGACGAATGATTGCCCCGACATCCCAACCTCATCAAAATATTCCTTCAGTGACTGCCGCAAACGCTCCCGCCTCTCCTCGTTTTCATCCATTACTACCGCATCGATAAAGTCATCGGTTTTATACATCGCCGCACCCATCATATAACCAATAGCCCTCGCTCTATAACTAGACACATCCTGATCTGGATCGAGATCCTCCCGGTTGCTTATTGCCCAGGCACGTACAGATTTAACCGCCTTCGGCGTTAGCGTCGAAGGGACATCCTTTTCCATCACCGTCAGGAAATTGGAGAAATATACCCTCAACGCTTGTTTCGGCGGCGGGTTTCTTTCGCGCGCTAAAACATCCCATGAATAATAGTCGCTCACATCCACCAGCGCAGACTTTTGTACTGCTTTCTTATCTTCAACGAAAGTCTGGGTCAGTTCCTTTAGCAAAGCCTTCGTGCCTTTCAGGCGATACTGATAGACCTTCCGGTTATCTAGCTTTAATAAAAATATCAGGTCCCGTTTACTCTCTACATTAACCAATGCGGCGATAAACACCCCGTTACTGGTTTGTCCGCTATGGTAGGATTTAAAAGAATAGGCCAGCTTTTTAGACATCCGCAGAAAATTGGCTTCCGGATCCGCTATCAACGTTTCACAGTCCTTTACAAATTCTGATTTCTCCCGGTCAACGAAAACATGCTGCACACCTTCTGATACGTCGACAAGCCGCTGCGTAAAAAAACGTATCTGATCCTCTTCCAGCGCCACCTCATCAAGATAGATAGGCTGTAGCTGATCTTCAATAATGATATGAAAAATGAATTTCTTTATTTCGAAGGAACTTTTTTCTTCTTCAGACAGGACGCTCTCTTTTGGCATGGATATAATAATTTAGGTAAAAGCTAATATATAAATATTTAATACAATTATATATTAAGATAGCGTCAGTTAATAATATTGCATTTTAGGGTGAATTCTCACTTTAGTACCACTTTGATGATTTATCCTTGGAAAAAATGACATATCAAAAATCAAGCTCCATCTTTCAAAAGTCAGCTGCTACATAGTCAACAAATTTTGAACGCCGGTATCTAAAGCACGGATTTAGCTTATCTTAGGGCAGACGAAATTTTATCATGACCGACTTTAAACTGATTGCGATCCGGCCGATGTCCGGTTGTACTTCCCATTATACAAAAGTGCTGGAACCCGGCATCGTCTATCCTTTTTACCAGGGTTACCAGTTCTATAATGCGGGGGGACGGGAAGCCTTACCCGATGATGAGATCGCAGCGGTATCGCTGCCTGGAACCTCCGGATTGCACCTGCACGACCTTTCGACCGCAGATAACCATCCTCTGCGGATCAATATTTCTGCGGTAGTAGGCAAGAACGGATCGGGGAAGAGCACTCTAATGGAGCTATTCTTCGCGGCAGTCTACCTGATCTCGGTCAGCGAGGAGATATTAGATGATACCCCTAAAAGTTTAAGGGAACAATTGAAAAACGCGCCGGGCACTATTACCTACCGGCAAGAGCAGTTACAAAAATCAAAAGATGTCCGTGAAAAGATCGGTAATGAATATGAGCATTCGGTTAAGCAAAAAAAAGAGTTTCTAAGTTTTGAAAAGTTGACGGAGAGGATCGCTGCTGCTGATGAATTGATCAGCGTGCAGGAAGACCTGCTGAAAAAAATGGATGGAAAGGAAAAATGGCTGCGGCGGCAGTTGAGGGAAATGCTGGCCATGGCTGCGGAAGTGCAGGTAGAGATCTACTATCAGATAAACCGGGCGGTATTTTGTGTACAGGTAAAAGCGGCCGATGGCGAACCGGCCTGTAACCTGTTTAAATTGCAACGCACAACGGCAGAAGCAGCCGAGGAAGGTCGTACCGAATATGCCCGGACCTGGCTGCCCTTTTCAGCAGCAGTGATCACCAAGCATTTTTTCTACACCGTTGCGGTGAACTATTCGCACTATGCGTTGAATGCCAAACATATGGGCGACTGGATAAATAGTCTGTTCCATAAGAATGACGGCTATAAAACGCCAGTGGTAATCAATCCCATGCGCAATGACGGCAATTTTGATATCAATAAAGAACTGGCGCTGGGCAAACAGCGGCTGCTGGCTAATCTGCTGGTACAGCGCCATATGAATAAGGATTTAAAGGAACGTATCAAATTGACCGACCAACTTAAAGTTTACCGGGTATGGCTGACGGTCGATAAAGACAAAGTAAAGGAACAGCAGGTACTGCTAACGGAAGAAGGGCTTACTGGGCCCAAAAGAGAGAAAGGGCTGCTGCAGGACTTGTTCCATGTTTTCTTCCAAGACAAGGATTTCGCGGATCAGTTGCCGGTTGGTTCGGGTTTGGCCATGCTGGCGCTGAATTATATTCTCGAAAAGATAGAAAGCATCCGTGAAAACTATGACGGGCTGGGACATTTTAATTTAGACAGCGAAGGCCGTTCGGCAGAGAACCGGAGGTTCTTTAAACAGCTCAGGGATGAGCCGAGCCATATTACATTTAAGTTCAAGCAGGCGGTCAATTTTCTCAGACGATTGGCAAACCCGAAATGGCCGAAACTGTTCGAGATCGGGCAGCAGATTTTTGATAGTGGAAAAACGATCGTTTTTAAGCCCAGCCTAGAAGACCTGCTGATCTGGACGGGGGATCCCGGAGGATGGGAAATGATCAATTATTTGCCGCCGCCCATCTTCAAAATCGATTTTGAGCTGATCGGCTTGGATAAGCCCAGCTTTTTCAATGACCTGAGTTCTGGGGAACAGCAAATGATCCATACGGTGCAAACCGTACTGTACCATTTGAACAACCTGCAATCCGTCGGCTATAGTAAATTACCGCGGCTGCCTTATCGCGCCGTTAACCTGGTCTTCGACGAGATCGAGCTTTATTTTCATCCGGCCTACCAGCGTTCTTTTATCAATGAATTATACTTGGCATTGAAGCGATTGTATATCGGCGTGGACAACACGCTGGAAACGATCAATATGATCTTCCTGACCCATTCGCCTTTCATCCTATCGGATATACCACAAGACCACATCACTTTACTAGCAGTCGATAAGGATACCGGGCTTTCGCAGCCATCGGCGCCGGAAAGCCAGACTTTCGCGGCCAATATCAATGAGTTGCTGGCCGGCAGTTTTTTCCTGAATGGTACGCTTATGGGTGAATTCGCAGAAGCCAAAGTCAACGATCTGATCGAATCTATTCGGTTGGGTAATTCCCTAAGCAAACAGGAGGAAAGTATCCTAGACCTGATCGGCGATAGTTATCTGCAAAATAGTTTAAGACATTTCCTAAGGCGCCGCTATGATCAAAATTGAGTTAAAGAATATTCCAAAGTTAAAGCAGGATTATTTTAAGGCGATCGGCGTGCAGGTCATTTTCCGGCTGGAGATTCTGCAGACGGCCCTACTGCACATAACTGGTAAGGGCGTGACTCCCGCCATACCACATTTTAGGGAGGTCGCCACAGTGACCCGTAAGATCATCAACCAAATGCGCACTAGGCAGGTTGGAGCCACCCGGTTCAAGGCAAAGACCTACCGGCGCACCGTCATGTTTTACACGAACCCAAAACGGTTCACACCTTTCGTGAAATTCCAGGACCTGCTGGACCTTGTCGAAAAACTGCTCGATAAAAAGAACGGGGAAATGCTGAAACTGCTTACCTGCAGCGCTTCTCGCTTATATCAAACGAATGATGATCTGGAAACAACACATAATATACTGGGCAAAGCCGAAAAGGAGGTGTTAGCGCTGGCCTTTGATTACCAAGCATACAACAAGATCACCGATGAGATCAAGCTATTCTTCCGCACACGGAACCTGGTGCATTATTGCCCTTACTGCAATATGGAACCAGCGATGTACAGCGGCTCGCCCAGCGGTAAAACGGTACGGGTGCATCAATTGGACCATTTCTTTGATAAAGCATCCTATCCGCTACTATGTTATTCCTTGTTTAATCTGGTGCCCGGCGACTGGACCTGCAATACAATCAACAAAGGGACGACCGCATTTACGGACGAGATTTCCCTAAATCCCTACACTGCTGGATTTGGTAAGGCAATGGTCTTTGAGCCGGATTATGACCGGGCCGGGATGAAAATGGTCGAACTCAAAGTAGTGGTAGACCCAAAAGCGCCGAAGAAAATACGTCGGCAGCTACTAGGCACTAAACTACGTTTTAACGAAGATGACGAGGAAGGCAATATTAATGTGTTCGGGCTGTACAGCAAATATAATTTGCCGCACGTAACGCTTGAAGCTGCACGAGTCCACCGCCGTTTTCTGGATAACCTGAATAATTTGCCATCTCTGCACCAATTCATGAAAAAATTGCCACGCTCACAGGCTTTTGATCATTACCGTTCCTGGTACGAGGAGTATATTCGGGCGCCGTTCGAACCCAAACGTTTTCATGAACAGCGCTACTCAAAAATGTTCCGTGACCTGCATGACTTCGTTTTTGAACATGATAAGCAGCCCCATAACGATCTGATTCGCGAGATCGGGAAGCATTTTTCCTAAATGAGACGCAAAACCTTGCTTTTGGCGTCGTAGCGGTAATTGACAATATTTCCGTTCAGGATGAGGTGGATGGTCTCGTCTATAACCGACAGCGGTACTACGAACCATTCCCGGGGCGTGATTCGCATGCCTGAGGTATCATGCAGGTCTATCTGCAGGCAACAATCCCCGAAAAAGCGGTGTAGCAGGTTTTCCAGCTGGCGCGGATTGATATTAAAACAGCGATAGGTAGCGATGACCTCTACCCCAGCCATTAAATAGGTCGCTTCGCGCTCTGCGTTCCTAATCCTGACCGAAACCTCCTGAGAAGAAAAACCGATCTTAAATAAATTTTCTATATTGGAAATCTGTGCATCGGCAGATTTGGATCGCAGGACGTAGATCCAGCCGCTTTCTAGATCCTCGCCGGAAATAACTGAAGCATTGGCTTGTAGTGCCGCTTCGGCCGCCGAAGCAGTTTGAGTAACCAATTTGCCATTTTTTTGCAGGGATTTACCCAAAGAGCGGAATAGCATATTTGATTTTGTGCCGTTCTCAAATATGGTCAGTGTGCGTCCGTCCAATTGTACCCGGCCACCGGTATTTACCCCGCGCAGTTCCGGTTCAATATCAGCCGTTTCCAAATACAGCAATAAGCCGTCCAGCAGGTAAAAATTCCCTTGCTGTAGATTGTTTTCTAGGCGGTCGAATGGCAAAAGCTTACGCTTACCTGCTTTCAGATCCCGGTGGACCTGCTGGAACATGGTTTCATAGCCGGCAAATTCCTTTTCTGACAAGGGCTTCCTTTGGGCCACAAAATCTGAAGCCGCGCGTTCACTCGGTTTGGGAGTATAATTAAATTCAAAGATGGAAGTATCGCCGTTGTATTCCAATAAGCCGAGATCATCATCGGCCACTACATCATCGAAGTTCCTCGCTTCCGCAGCCAGCTGGCCTAGCAGCTGGTGCCGGTCATAGGGTTTCAATATCCTTTTTTTAGCTTCGTCACCGCGAAATGCGTTAAGTTTGCCCAGCAGCGTATACTCGGACATACTGCCGGTAGCGGGTTCCCGGCCATTCGTATCGATAAAGGTATTAATCTCTTCAAATGCAGAGATCAGCCGATCCTCATCCGTTTTGGCACCGGCCTGCCGGACATTTGGGTTGAGCAGGCCGAATTCATCGTCATCAAAAATATCATCTAAAGTATTAGCCATGCTGAATGCGTTTTCTTTTTTCCTCACGTAAAAATACCAATGCCTGTGCCATTTTCTGTTCTTTCGGGTCAAAAGACTGCAAATTTGGCGGTTCTCCAAATTTATTCACCCATTCCTTGATTCTCGGCCACAGGGAAATAGCTTCCTCTTCGGTCATATCAAATTTAGTTACGGCTATCGTATCCTGGATAGCTTTCAGCACAGCGGTCGTCACCGATTTGGAGAGGATTTCAAATGCTTTTTGAAACGGGTTAATGGCATCTATGAGGTCGATATGAATCTCATCGATATTGACAAAGCTACCGGCCATGCGGATGAATTTTTTATTGCCCTGCTCCTCAATAGTGCTGTTTTTGATTACAGAATCTACGACTACATACTGGCGGATTGCTTCCACATCACTAGCATCCAGATCGGGATAAATTTCCCTGATGATCTTAGGGATCAAGATCGTATTAATGGTTTCGGCAGGAACATTGCCCGGCATGGCACGCAGCATTGTTTCATCCTGCAGTATCCTTGCTTTCAGGTCGTTAAGGTCGGTATCGATAATATCCTTAGCCCGCTGCGATGTGGGTAATTTAAAGCCGCTTATTTTGATCGTATGGGTGTCAGGCAATTCATCTTCGTCATCCTCGGGATATTTTGGCTTAAATTTGAAATTTGGCGCCAACACCTGCTCCATCAGAAGCGAGGCGGTAATAGCCTTCAGCATATTATTGACTGCAAGTCTTACGTCATCATCCACAGCATCAGGCTGCGCGATCAGGTTGGTGAACTGGGCATGCGATTTATTATTACTGTCGCGGGTCGCGCGGCCGATGATCTGAATGATCTCGGTAAGCGAGCCGCGGTAGCCGATCGTCAGTGCGTGTTCACAGAATGGCCAGTCGAAACCTTCCTTAGCCATGCCCAATGCAATGATCATATCGATATCGTCCGGGCTACTGACTCCGCGAAGGTAGGCAACTACCTTATCTCTTTCTTTTTGGTTGTCATTTACCAGATCAGCGATCTTTAGGATGCGGCCTGTCCTTTTGCTGCGTACAAATAAAATACCGGTTTCACTGTCCTGATATTCCATGTCGCCTATACAGTCTATTACATGGCTGACCTCCTCAAGTTTTTGTTTGGAGGATTCGGCCGAGTTAACGCTTGGGATATGAATGATCGTTTTCAGCGATTCATCCAGAATCTCTTCCAGTGCCGATATATCCCGGCCGGGCTGTTTTTTATAATAACGGCCCTGGTAAAAGTGGTAACCTATGCCGAGGGAACGCAAGTGTTCATAGCCATTCAGCTGATCATAATAATTATAGGTTACCTTGGTGAATTTGGCTTCTTCCTCTGCCAGTAATACCGGTACATTATCACCCCGGAAATAAGAACCCGTCATCGCCACGATATGTGCGGTCGAGCGGGCCATAATATTACGGATCACGTCGCCGAGCCGGTTATCACCATCTGCGGATACATGGTGAAACTCATCGATCGCCAGCAAACAATCGTTCAGGTCTTTTTCATCCAATCCCTCAAAGGCAAAACGCAGGGTTGCATGAGTACAGATCAAAATACGGTCATCCCCTTTTAAAAAATTCCGAAAGGCCTGCACCTTGCTTTTATCCCCGCCAGGTGTACACAGATTGTATCGCTGGTTCGGCTCCCAGTCGGCAAAAAATCCGAATTTACTCAGCTCAGTTGGTGCAAAAGAGTTACCGATCGCACGCTCCGGCACGGCGACGATGACCTTGCGAATATTTTGATGGATGAGCTTATCCAGGGCGATAAACATCAATGCCCTTGATTTTCCGGAAGCGGGTGGCGCTTTTAGCAGAAGGTATTGCGCGGTACGTGCTTCGTAAGCCTTAGCCTGCATCTCCCGCATGCCCACCTCGTTGATTTTTTTGCTGGCGCCGGTTTGCGCATAACGCACCTCTACCAAGTTGATGGGTTTAATATACCCTGCAGCTTTATTTTCCTGATTACTCATTTAAAGTGGCTTTAACTTTCTTAATTTTTCTGCTTTTAGCGAACAAGGTATCCTTTTGTATCATCTCCTCATAGAGCCGGAACAAATACTCAAGTCTTTCGGTGTCGCTTTGAAATGGACTCAGGCGGTAAATGCGTTCGACCGCTTCGTCAAGCTGTATATGCGCCTGTTTTAGGCCAGGGGGCATAGTTTCCGGATTATACAACCAGGCCATCGTTTTTTCGGGAAATTTCGCGCGCTCGTCCAGTACCCCAAAAACATACTGGCCCAGGATTTCTTTTTGTTTTCCCGATACTTCCGGGATCGGGAATGTGTTATAACATAACTGTGATGAATACCGGTAATCCGTTTTCAACCTGCCGGCAACAGTCCGTACCCAGGTCATGTGCAGGCGGGAATTGACAATCCCGAATATCCAGGGCTGCGCATTAAAGATGGCGCTGGCCGCGTCGGAAATAACGGAATCGCCGTTTAGGAAACCCATAGGGATATATTCGCGCCGTTCAGATGAAGTTCTCGGGATGATGATGGAATCGGAATTGTCGTGAACGGAGTAATAAAATTCATGCGGCTTATCGGCCAGTTTACGAGTACTTTCCTCTGTGCTTTTGAGGCGAAACTCGGTAACCGCATCCAGCCGGGCGGCAATTTCCGGGATAGCCATAGCCATTTCCAGATCACAGTCGTCCATGTATAGGCAATAGCGATCAAGGCCTCGGATAAACTCCGCTGATCCGACAAACTTCTTAAACAAGGGCCTCGCTTGGGGGTACCGCGCCAGCAGCTTATCCTTTTGCTCCTGCTTAAAAATAAGGTGCCCCCCATCGACGACCTTGCTGCCATAGTTCATTGGCGGCAGGACCGAAAGGGGCTTCATCCGCTTGGAGACGATGGTGTTATTGCCGTTGGTAAGATAAGGCGATATATTATTGATCTGCTGATAAATGGTTTCTGCAAACAGTTTCTTCTTCTCCAGGTTCCGGGCACCGATACCGATAATGGTACAGTAAACACCGGCATTCTTTTTGGCGTTATTTGTCCATTTGAAGGATTTATAGGCGAACTGAATTTCAAGCTTCCTGGCAAAAATATATGGCCACAACAAAATAACCTGCTCACCTTGGCAAACGGAATTTGTTGTCACAAAGGCGAATTTGGCACTGGAGCCTTCTACGAATTGAGCAGCCTTTATGAACCAGCAGGCGATGTAATCCAGGTCTTTATAGGATTTGAATCCGTGGCAAACGAATGCCAGATCAGCTTTCTGCTCTTTACTTTGCAAAAAAGAGCCCAAGTATGGCGGATTGCCTAAAAGATATACTTCTTCCTTTTCACTGGCAGGGCAAGCCTCCGGCCAAGGGTAGCGTGTCGCATTGGCGCATACGATGTGTCCGGCCTCTTTTAAAGGCAAGATCGGTTTTGAGCGCCCATACCCCTCCAGCATGTCTTCAAAGACTTTGTTCATCTGATGCTCTGCCAGCCACAATGATAGTAAAGCCATCTCATGAGCGAAATCTTTGATCTCGATGCCATAGAACTGGGAAAGTTGGATACCCGTAAAATAAAGCAGCTTCACATTTTGCTGTGCGTCCAGGTCTATCAAGCATTTAATGATCTTAATCTCCAGTAGGCGTAGTTCCTTATACGTAATGATTAGGAAATTCCCGCTGCCGCAGGCTGGGTCAAAAAATTTGATGCGCGATATTCTGATTAGCAGTTTTTTGAGATTGTTTGCACTGTTTAAATGCTTTTCAAATTCCGCGTATAAGTCATTCAGGAATAGCGGCTCGATAACCTTTTTAATATTAGGCACTGAAGTATAGTGCATCCCGAGGTCGCTACGCTCCTCAGGGTCAGCCACGGCCTGGATCATAGACCCAAAAATATCGGGATTGATCTCTCCCCATTCCAGATTACCGCAATCCAGCAGAATGGCCCTTGATTTACGGGAAAAATGTGGGCTGTTGATCTCATCGCGGAATAACCCACCGTTCACATATGGAAACTCCTGTAGATGCGTGGCGAACTCTCCCTCTTTCGTATTCAGCCTTCGGAATAGGCCATTCAGGAAATTATGTACGTTGGCGCCATCTTCATCCGTATGATTGGCCAGGGTATTTGTAAAAATGCTTTCCGTTTTGAAGATGCCGGTGTCCTCGGCAAAAAAACAAAAGAGGATTCGTGAAAGAAATAAATTCAGTTGATGGCTGCCCTCGCTCAACAGGTCTGGATTGTCAACGACGAGCATATCATAAAGTTTGGCGAGCTGATATGCCGCTTCGCGGTCTGCTTTATTATCGTTAGACGCTTTGTAGATCTCGGCACCGGTCAGCGGCACGAAGAAGTCTTTGAATTTGGGCAGCTCGCCCAAGGCAAAATCTGCGTTGATTTTCTTTTTCAGGTCGCGGGCAACGATCGTTTCAAAATCGGTGATGAGGATCAGACGAGGCCCGTGTTTCAGGATATTCGGATCTAACGCGGCTTCTTCTATGGCCAGTAACAGCTGAGAGGCTGGCGCTGTTTTAAAGTAGATCTTATTTTTATATAACAACTCACCAGGCTTTTTCGCTAAATTATAGTCGCCTTTCTTTAACCGAGTAACCGAAGTTTTGGAAATGCCGTAGGCCAGCAGAAAATCATAGATGAATTCCTCGCGGTCAAATTGTTCGATTAGTAAGCTTAGTTTCCCTTCTATTTCACCGGAGGTCATTTCAATTGATTAAGTTTCGCGGCATATTCGCGTTGGTTAAGTGTAATAATTAGCTACAAAAGTAATACTCCTGAATTAAGCATACCGGATATTTTGCAAGGAACTACTTTATAAAATTTATGCGATAGTCGGGCAAAGCCAGGTTGATGAAATTAAGATTTATATTTCACATGAGGGTAAGGTTTTACTAAAGCTAAATAATAAATCGCGCAATCAGTTATATCGCTTATTTTTGATGGCAAATCTTATCCTATGGCCATCATTATTCCCCACCGTTTTTTGGATAGGCTAACTTCCACAGAAGGGATGGCCCGGGTAGATGTGATAATCATTGGCACCTTTAATCCCGGCCTGCCCGACCAGACTCAATTGAATGCAGAGGAACAAGTCCAATTCGAGCAGATTATCCAAAGCCGAAAATTTATCAAGTTCAACCTGGTCAGGAATTTTTATGACCGGCCTCAAAACCGCTTCTGGAAAGTCATGGACCATATCCACACCCCGGAATTTTACGACGGAAAAAGTTTAAAAGCGGTAAATCTTCAGGGGCTGAAATTCTACAGTCGGATGCTCGACCGCCAACAAGTCTTCGAGCGTCAACAGCAGTTTTGCCGAGATCGAGGTATCTTGATTACCGATATTGTTCAAACCATACGACCAAATACATTTGACCAGATTTATGACAATTTTCCCGATACCGCTATCGAAAGAGCGAACCCGATCTGGAACGACAATGAAATACTGACAATCATCAATAAGCACAAGCCGCAAAAAGTGATAATCAATTTCAATCCAAATAATACAAGTATCCCAATCATATCTGCAAAGATCAACGAGATTCGGCATTCCTTTCCGCACAATTCCATTATTTCCCTGCCATCCACCTCCGGAGCGGCCACCATGACCTATGAAAGCCTTATTGATCATTGGGGCATTCATTTTAAGTATATTTAGGATTATGAGAGCTGTTAAAATAGAAGTTATGGTGCCGTTTTACTCCGCAAAAATGCTGCAAGACTATGATACGCCAACGGTTGTTGACGTCCAAAACCGATCGTATGGGTATAACGGGCGGAAGGCTACTGAAGCCGAAAACATGATATTGACGGTCAATTGGGATTTACATGCCGATGAAGCGTATACTACTGATCTGCTTGTTGAAAGGGGAATCGCTGTATTAAATTATATCATTTATAATGCGCGGACATTTGATGAAGCTTCAACTAATCTGGTACTTATAGCTCCGCGAACCGTAAGTTCAGCAAAGGTTGTGGTTAAGGACGGGGATGGGTTGATCTTAAATATAGATCAACCGTTACATTATGAGGCGCCACCCGCATTCCAAGAATATTTTTATAGTATTAACGATGAAGGTTGGGCCATTGGATTTTCAGAAATGATGGAAAACGCCAGTAATCAACTATTAGAAATAAACTTATTGGTTGATGCGAACCATGCAATTTATGAAGGTCGGTATAGTGAAGCGGTCATTAACTGTGCAACAGCCGTTGAAGCGCATACATTCCCGATATTGTCACTTTGGTTCAAATCGGGATTTCTAAACCCAAGCGATAAAAATGCAGAAAATCTATTAATAGATTTATCCTCGGCAACCAAATTGGAATTGTTATTTGGTACAATTAAAGCCGAATACCTATCCACTCATAGTAAATTGCTCGAAGCTTTAAAGGGGATTAACCGGTTACGCAACAAAATTATTCATCAGGGCGGTCGAGCTAGCAGGCAGGAAGCTTTTTTAGCGTTAGACTCCGCGGCGAAACTTATTTATATCCTCCATTTTCTTGTAACGCCTGGAGATCTGGATCAGGCTGACACCTAACGGCAAGCATATAAGCTTAAATCACTACCTTTGTACCATGTACTATCGGAGGAAACTTTTATTAGGATTGCTGCAAGCTTTTGATGACGATCTGGAGAAGATTCGTCTTCAAAAATTACTGTTTCTACTGACCCGCTTTCAGAAAACTGAAGGTAGTTATGAGTTTGTTCCTTATAAATATGGTTGCTATTCTTTTCAAAGTGCAGCCGACTTAAACACTTTAGAAAAATATAATATTGTTGGACAGGAAGGCAATCGTATACACAAAACCTCTGACGTCGATTATCTAGCGCAGCTAAAGCCCACAGACCGGCAGGCAATCAAAAGCCTTAAAGTCGTCTATGGCTTAAAAACAAATGAGGAGCTTACTAAGTCTACTTATATTTCCCACCCCTATTATGCGATTAATAGTTTGATAGCAAAGGACATCCTTAGCTCGGAACAATATGAACGAGTAATAGCAGCGCGTCCGAAAAAGCTGAAAACGATGTTATTTACAATTGGCTATGAGGGGATCTCGCTTGAAGCATATCTGAATAAACTTATTGCAAATGACATTCGCCTGCTCTGTGATGTCCGCAACAATCCCATCAGTATGAAATTTGGTTTTTCCAAAAACCAGCTTAAGTCTGCCTGTGAAAGCTTAGGGATCATTTATCGACATTTACCCGAGGTCGGTATACAGTCTGCAGACCGGCAGGAGTTGAATAAACAGGCAGACTACGATCAGCTTTTTAAAGTTTATAAAGAAGTCACTTTGGCGGAAACTATTGATAATCAAAAAACTATTTTATCTTTATTGCAGGAACACCAAAGAATCGCCCTAACCTGCTTTGAAGCAAATATTTGTCAATGCCATCGGAAGCCGCTGGCAGAGGCAATAACACAGTTTGAAGGCTGGGAGTTCGAGCTTCATCACCTTTAGACTTAAATGCACAAAAAGAAAGTTCTCATCACGGTCACTACTTATCCATTGCCCTCCAGGAGCTACGACGAACTGGTTTGTACGGCTGGTATTTGTGAAGATGGCAGCTGGATCAGAATTTATCCGGTTCCTTTCAAATTTCTTTCGGGCCTGCGTAACGACGGTGTTATAGGAACGTATAAATTCACCTGGATTGAATTAAGCCTGCGTCGCAGGACCGAGGATTTTCGGCCTGAAAGCCATTCGCCTTTGAATTACAATTTTTCGGATATGATGGTTCGCGAGAGCATCGATATCAAGGGAGGCACCAAGGCCAAGATGGAAGCCTGGAAATCGCGTATTTCCCTTTGTACAAAAAAGGTATACAAAGACATGAGCTTATTAATTGAGGACAGTAAGGATCCTAAGAATGTCTCACTCGCTACCTTTAAACCTTCCAAATTGTTAAACTTTGAATTAGAAGAAGATGACAGAGAATGGAAACAGGAATGGAAAGACCAATTAAATCAATTGGAACTTTTTATCACCAATGGGGCAAACACAGAACCTCGCAAACTGATTGCCAAACTACCGTATAAATTTTTTTACAAATTTGAAGATATTAATGGCCGCGTTTCCCGCTTAATGATCGAAGACTGGGAGATTGGCCAATTATATTTTAACTGCGTGCGCACGTCAGCGAATGAACAGGAAGCGCTGGCAAAAGTAAAAGAAAAATATTGGGATTATTTTAAGGGCCGCGACTTATATTTTTTTTTAGGAACGACTAAGGAATGGCACACCCGTCGCTCCAAAAATCCATTTGTTATAATCGGTGTATTTTATCCTCCGATAATTCCCGTAGAATCTTATCCTCGAGAAAGCCAACTAAAATTAGAGTTTTAATATTATTATCCATAGCTTAACTCATGATTATTCCAAGGGGGCAGTCCCTTACTTTTTGAAAGGAACTTCAAAAAACCTTTCTACGATATTTTGGCCAGTTATTCACCTGTCCAATCAATGTTGTAGACTTTAACTTCGGATAATGTACTTCCACATATTCCTTAAAAGATTTGATCGTTTCCATATTATCCCATTCCATCGCTGTGAGGCAAACCATTGGCCATTTTTTGGTGGACATCATAAAGCTATATAGTTGGAGGTAGGGTGGTGCCTTTTCAAATGCTTGCTCAACAAGCTCATGATATAAAGTTTTTTTAAGAACTTTTTTAAAATCCATGATCAGATCATAGGTTACAAATTGAAGGGTACCCCATTTTATTAGTTCTGCCATGTGTGGCATTTTCTTGTCATCAAAGAATAGGTACAGGAAAGTGATAAAATCGAATTCAGTCACATCACAAAGGTCCTTACTAAAATAAGCATAGTTTTTTTTAAATGCATCCAAAGAAAATCCGTCCTTCATTTTATCAATAACAAAATGGATCACCTCGTTTTCCTTTTCAATAATTTGCTCAATATCAGGCCCTTTAACGCTACCATCCGGCAACTCCAGTCCATATCTGGATTTAGAGAACAATTCGAAATAATAGCTTTTAAAAAATATCGTTTTCCGTTCAAAAGTTACCTGCACGTATAGTGGATGGGTCGGCTGCCCATGGAAATCCACCTGCTTCAAACGGTCATTCAAATATGTCTTGTAACTAATTTTATTCACTTTTTTTAAAAATATTTTTTGATAGGGTTTAACTGATTTTGATATTCACCGCTTTGGTTAAGCTGCTATAATTAATCAGACTTAACCAAAAACGATCAATCCTAATTAAGTCTTTTACCGATTGATTATGGCAAAATTAATCATTTGTTTTGATATGTTTTATTTTGTCAAAACAATATTTTATATTTGTTTTAAATAAAAACAGCTGCAATTAAATCAATTGCAGATTAAAACGCGCCATTCCCATAGGTCAGCGAATGGTGAACGAACTATTTTTTAACTAAATTAAATGAGACCAAATGAGTTAGTTACAACAGAGGCCCTGGATGCCTTCGAAAAAAGAATCCTGGAAAAAATTGAAACTCTTCTTCAGCCTGAAAAAAGACAAAGCAGGCAATGGGTAAAGAGCAAGGACGTGAGAAAACTATTGGACATCTCACCAGGCACTTTGCAAAATTTACGAATTAATGGCACCCTTAGCTTTACTAAGATTGGCGGCATGATGTATTACAAGCTGGAGGACATTCAAAAAGTTCTGGAAGGGGGTAAACAATGAGGCCACCTGTAAAACTCGACAGATTCAAGGTATACAATGAGCGGGCTATGAAAATGAAGAAAGACCCGCGATTATTTATAAGTCATTCAAGCCTTTACAATGCTTTATTTATCTGCTTGCAGCAGAATGGTGGAATTACTCCTTTTCCAGTCAATCGTAGGGTATTAATGTCTTATAGCAATATTGCATCTACTGCTACCTATCACAAATGTATTAAGAAGTTGGTCGAATTAGGTTATATTAAATATAGCCCATCTTACCATCCTATAAAAGGCAGCCTGATTTCCTGGCAGGAGGCGGTATCTTGATATCTACCGATCTTACGATCATGAGATCGGTAGATCATGCTATCAATAGATCTTAATATCACGATAACAGCCTTTACAATATCAAATTGACTATTTGTATATGTTAATCTCCTATTTAAAAAAAACCGTTTTCGAGATTCTCGAAAACGATTTTTAAAATGCTCCGAGAATCATTCTTTCAGTTTTACGAAGCATCAAATAGCTTAAAATCATTATCAAAAAACATCTTGCTTTTGTTACTGCAAGATGTCTTTTTGTATGACAAAAAGTCCCTTGCCCTCCCGGGAGGATTTAAAAAAATTCGCAACTCATTTTTTCTTGGAAGTCTTTAAAAAATTGCAAGAAAGCCCTGTTCCTGATTAGTTAGATGGGCAACAACAAATAAATTAATTAATACTGTGGGATTACCTTACTCACCACTATCGCAAAGGTAGTCCAAGCCGGAATAAAACGTCAAGGGTATACAAGCGAGCCGTATTGTAAGCTTTCAGCAGCTGGCTCGCCCTTGACATTTTATCCGGCTTTGCTTTTAGTTGCTTACATGGTGATTAAGACTGTATTGTTCATAGCTGTCAAAAAAGAAAAGAATTTAATAAAGTCGATATGTGCTATAAGCGCATGTTTGCCGGATGAAAATTAAAAAAAATAACAAATCCATTGGTTTGCTTTTTCAGCAGGCGCTCGACAGAAAACTTACATCCGATATCAGTAAACTACATAGAGATAGCCTTCGGTATGCCTACAATCAGTTCATGATCTTTTTAGGGCCAGAAGGCCGTGAAATGTCAATCAAGAAATTAAAGACGTCTACAATCGAAGAATTCCTCCAACGTTACAATTCATCTCCAACGAGCTACATGAATAAAAGGCGTGAATTGAGCTCCCTTTTTAACGCGGCTACCCGACTAATCGATGAATCTTTAATGACGGTTAAGAAAACAGAAGTACAGAAAATCAAGCCTACACTTCATTTAGCTTATGAAAAGGATCAGCTAAAACCAGTGCTCAATTTTCTAAAAGCCAGGCAAATCAATCTTTATCGCTGCTGCCTGATGACCTATGGCTGCTTATTGCGGCCTCATGAGGAGATACGGCTACTGACTAAAAAGCATTTTAAGATTAACAATACCGAGATCCATTTAGATGGTAGTGAGAATAAGAGTGGCAAGATCCGGGTTGTCTATGTGCCCGATTATGTAAGGCACGAATTGGAACCAGTACTTGACGGCATTAAAAGAGATGACAATATATTCAGTTTAATTAACGAGCCATTTAATGATGATTACTTCAGCAAACAATGGTCACGGGAAAAGAAAATATTATTGAGCCATGGATTAATATACCCTAAACAGACATTATATTCTTTTCGGCATACCGCTGCGATAGATGTATTTCGCCGTACGAAAGATGTTTATATGGTTCAGAAAATGATGGGACATTCATCAGTACTTATAACGATGAAATATCTGCGAAGCCTGGGTGAATTTAACATGGATGAGCTAAAATCTGCAGCGCCAGTTTTATGATCAGATTTACACGTAAAGAAATCTACCAGATGGTATGGGAGCTACCAATGACCGAGATAGCTAAGAAATATAAGATATCGGATGTTGGTTTTCGTAAAATATGCCTTCGTATGAATATCCCTGTTCCAAAAATAGGCTCCTGGGCTAAAGTTAAAGCAGGGCATCATAGACGCCAACCAAAGTTGCCGGCAAAGTGGGACGGACAAGATTTTATTGAACTCAAAGAACGGCCTCAGGAACAACCTGTTAAAAAAGCTTCCGAGCGGGTTCAGCTCGTTAACGAAATAACACAGAAGAAATTACCATTTAAAGTACCGGAACGGTTGATAAAACCTGACTCTCTGATTATAGCCGCAAAAGAAAGTTTGGAAAAGCTGACTGATATCAATTATCCTGGAATGGCTGTAACCACAAAAGGGCAACTGGACATTCGCGTGGCACCATCCAATATTGGGCGGGCACTTCGTTTTATGGATACATTAATTAAATGCATACGTGCCAGAGGATACATTTATGAGATAACTATAGATGGGAATTATATTGTTGTTGGTGAGGTAAAACTCAAGGTCAATTTTCGGGAACGAACAACTAAATTCAAGGCGGATAAACCCTATCAGGAATTTGAGTGGCGGCCAAATGGTAAGATAGTATTTCGACTTGATGACAGGTTAAAGTCTGAATGGGGAGATTCAAAAACCAAACTATTAGAAGACCAGCTGCCAAAAATAATGGCTAAGTTGGATATATCAGCTAAACAAGAAGAGGAGTATTTAAAAAATGCACGTATATGGCAAGAGAATTGGGAAAAGCAACGCAAACTTCAGGCAAAACGTGATGCACACCAGCATGAAGAGCGAGAGAGTTTTAAAGAGTTACTAACGCAGGCAAAACGCTGGAAGCAGGCACAGCTTATTCGAGAGTACCTTGCTGCAATACCCAGCCCCAATAATGACTGGCGGGCTTGGGCCAGGCATAAAGCAGATTGGCTCGATCCAGTTACGATGGCTGAAGATGAATGGATGACTGAAGGAGATAAGGATATCTTTTAACGGCAACTGATTCTAATACACCAGAGCGGCTGTATCATATACTATGATACAGCCGCTTATTTAATTGACTATCAAGAATGGCTTCGATTGGCTCCTCAAAAAACCAATTCAAAAGATTTTTTTAATAGCTCTAAGGCTTTTTTTTGCTCCCTAACTTTACCCACGCGGATTGCATCGACTAAAGCAAGTTTATCATATAGCCGTTCATCATTCATTGCCGCCATCACTTGATTGGGGTATAGCGGTATTATCGCCTGGCCTTTTGATTTCCCATCAGCACTTGGCCATACATAGGTTTCATCAGATACAAAGTAATCTTTCAGAATGGGAGCGCTGTGTGCGGTTGGCAGCCCGCGAATAATAGGGCCTGGCTCAGCAGGGAAAACGAATTTTAATCCGTGCTCGATAAAATTATAAAGGGCTGTTTTGAAAACCACCCGTTTATCGGGACTGATTAATTTGGCAATCATCGAACGATTTAAGGATTCGCTAATCTCAGAATTACTGATATATAAGCTAGTCGCAAGATCTTTGTTCAACCAGTTCTTATCTAACGAGGTTATTTTCAGCAGCAAGACAATGTCATACGGCCTCATGCCATTATGTGCTTTCATATATTAATATAACCACTGGTTTCTAAATTCGCAAATCGAGAAATCAGTGGTTTGATTATTTCGTAATAATATTAAGTTGTTAATGCATAGTTGGTATTTCGTACGCCGCCAGGCTCCTTCTCCGCAAATTTGCGGAGAATACAACACTTGTTCTCCGCATCATTTATAAAACTGGCAGTACCCGTATCACTCATCTTCGATACCCGCCTCTGCCTCTTCCCGTATCTTCAGAATTGTCATTACCCTCTCGATTAAATCCTGGGTTGTGTCGCATCCAATCATATTCGTACACTGCACTGTTAATACTACTTTTCACAATTTCCCATGTGAGCTTTTCGTCTTTAAGAATCACAGGAACAGTTAAGTCAACTTCTCCATGATAAAGTAAAGCTAAACGTGCAATAACGAGATCAGCTTTTGGATACTTAATGTGATAAAAGTCCATTATATTCTCATAAGAAAACTTCGTAAGTAAATAATGTATATCTATGAAATCCTTGACTCTGCGTCCACTATTTACAATAGCGTTTATTTTCATAGCAGCTATATCTTCCAAAGACATTATTCGAATACCTTCTTGTGGATCTATATTTCTAATCGTTGGATATTTATGACTTATCATGTCAAAGTCAACATTTAATATACTTCCGCTAATATAATTGCCATTTTGCCGTTTGATCCGGGCATCATAATGTGTTTTTAAGTGATCTGCTAATTGCGCAGAGTCAAAATCACCTGAATTAAATAGATCAATGTCTATCGATTCCCGGTGTCCCATTTGTAGTGCCATCGCCGTTCCACCGACAAGATGAAATGAATTAATTTGCTGATCTAGCATCAGCTTTTTAATTAGATCCAGTGTCCCTGGTTTAACTGTTTCTTTGTGTAACATTTGAGCTCTTTTTTGCTCAATTGAAAATATTCACAAACAAGGTCAGTTGTCATATCAGTCAGATAAGTAATTTCCTCTTTCAGTGCGTAGATAACATTATCATGGCCATAAAATCGTATCAACTCCTTCCAATCAGATTCGTCGCCTTTATCAAGCACCCGCTCCATGATCGTCAGCCTTGACCTTCTCCAATCAATTTTATCAAAATCAAAATCCCAGAATAATACAGGCGGCAGGTTAGGCCTGGTGACTTTTTGTATCAATGGTTGCCGCTCTATTTTGACATCGTCATTTTCAAATGGGATTTTTTTCTTGGAAAGATAATTATTCAGGGTATGATAATTAAAATCAGGGTAGCTGTCGCAAAAACCTTTAAGACTTGAAAATACATCAATATCGATTCCTGCAAAACGTTTCCAATGAACTAGTACTACTCTTTTATTGATCTCTTTTATCATACTCAAAATTAACTAAAAACTATACGAACTGCCTAATATTTGTGAATATTTGTCAATTGATGGTTTTAATTAATTGCCGACAACTTAACTTTAAGTGCGGCCATATCAGAACTGATCTTATGATCCATTACCTTAGCATAGATTTGTGTGGTCTTGATGCTGGTGTGCCCCATCATCTTAGCTACACTCTCTATCGGAACGCCATTATTAAGCGTTACGGTGGTGGCAAACGTATGCCGGGCAATATGGAAAGTCAGTAATTTGGAAATACCACACAAGTCGGCTATCTCCTTTAAATAGGCATTCATTTTTTGGTTACTCATTACCGGAAGCAAAAGATCGTCGACAATACATTGTGGGTTATCCTCGTACCTTTCAATAACTTTTAATGCTGCCGGCAAAATGGGAATGCGGGATAAAGTATCTGTTTTTTGGCGGTTAGTATGGATCCAAAGGTCGCCGTCGACTCCCTTGGCCATTTCGGAACGTTTAAGCTTTTTGACATCGACATAAGCAAGCCCGGTATAGCAGCTAAACAGAAAAATATCCCTGACTAAGCGCAGCCGATCTACGGAAAATTCCTTTTCTGCAATGGCCGTCAGATCTTCCTTGGTCAGCACAACCCGGTGAACTTTTTTGGTTTTAGGCTTATAGTTCAGATACGGATCAATCGTAAGCCAGCCATTACCTAAACAGATACGGACAATTTTTCCTAAGTTTTTAATGTACTTGATCGCAGAATTGTTGGCGCACTTGCGAACACTGCGGAGGTAGTACTCAAAATCATTAAGAAATTCGAAATTGATTTTTGTGATAGGTATGTCAGAAACATTGTGCTGCCATTGCATGAAATCTTTGGTATGCATTAACGCTGTTTCATAACGTTGCAATGTGCTTTTCTCAAATTCCTGCCCTACCAGGCTGCGCATCTTTTGGTTATGGTCTTCAAAAACGGTAACCAAGGTGCGTACCTTTTCTGTTTTGCCAATAAAGCGATTTTTGAGGCTCTCGGCGGTAACCATTTCGTCATTAGCCGTCATCCATCGATGAAACTCCTGGGCTTTGGCCTGCAAGGTGTCAAGATAAGAGTTGAGGGTACGAACGTCTTCTTTGGTGCCGATAGCACGGCCTGCTTGTGTATTCCAGCGGGAAGGGTCGCAAGTTTTACCGGTTGAGGCTTCAGCTCTTTGGCCGTCAACAGTAAACCGGAGATAGATGGCCACTGGGCCATTCTTGTAGGTAGAGCGCTTCTTTAAATAAAAAAGCAAATTGATGTTAGTTCTCATTACAAATGAATTAAATAGTGAAACAAAATTGATTATTCCATCACTTGCAATCAAGATGTTCACTCGCTGAACATCTTCTAAATCAGTTACTTATGTCGTTTCTGGTGAGCATCTTTTTAGCTTTAATATGCTCACCGAATTGCTCACCTTTTTTATGCTAAAACATGCATATTTTGGTGTTTTCGGCCAAACAAAAAAGCCTGTAAATCGATGATTTACAGGCTTTTAGGCAATTTTGACATTGTTTTCAGCGGAATGGACGGGACTCGAACCCGCGACCCCATGCGTGACAGGCATGTATTCTAACCAGCTGAACTACCACTCCGTTTGGGTGTGCAAATATACGCAGCAATTTGTATTACACAAATCCTTTTTGAAAAAAAATGAATTTCGTGACGCTTTTAAGTAAAAGAACCAGTTGCCAGTCCGTTTCATACCCCTTGTAACTTGCTCTGTATCAAAATAAAATAACTCCCCATTTCAAAGAGGAACCCTGAAGAATTTATTTTTTTTTATTTCACCTCGAAATTGAAAAATTGGCTTGCTGCAGCGCCATTATTAGCTATTCCTTGTATAGAACCTACATATTTACCCTTTTGATCGGAGGTGTAAAACGATACTATAGTCGTGCCGCTATCATCGGTATCTACGTCTGGCGACCAAAACAGCAGGTTTCTGAAATCGGGCACACGGCTTTTCCCGGTCTTCTCGGTGTCATAAACCGGCGAGTAGAATACCCGTTTCATTTGCAGGCCTTCATAATCCAGTACTACAGAATGCGGGTCCATTTCAACTCCGCCAAGGTCGCCTTTATAAGTGGTGAAACTAAATATGCCTTCGTTTACCGTTGGCCCATAAAAATAGCGATAAGGCACAACTTCCAGCTTTCGCACTTTTAATGGGTCAATGGCCATTACTTTATCGATATTAAATACGGGTACATCATCCAATAGTACGATAGGATCACCATCCAGGAATCCTTTTTCGTTTAACACTTTGATATGGTACCTTCCTCTTGAGCGTACAATGTTATCCTGGCTTACATACTCGCGTAATACCTCTTCCATGGTGGTAAAGCGGGTATAGTTATCTAACAGGTAGGTTTTATAAGGTGTGGCATAAAAACCGGCGCTATCAACGCCGGCATCATAAAATCTTTTTATTTTGGTACCTGCATATATGTTTTGCACCTGCATGGCCAGGCTATGTTCTTCCAAAGCCTTTTGAACGCCTATTGATAAATTAAATTTAGGGCTGGCATATGCCGTATATTGCTCTGAGAATGGACTTAAAACGTCTATCCGATAGATTGAGTCTTTTTCGGTATTGGTTTGGGCCACTACTTCACCGGGGCCAAACATTTGCTTGGTATTAAACACCAGATGGCCTAAGGAGTCGCTTTTAGAGGCGTATAGCTGCACCCGCTTCCCGGGCACACTTAAATAAGCTATTACATCCTTTGCCGGCTGTCCTGTAAGGGTGTTGGTTATTTTAGCATTAATGAGATGATCGGTATACTCTGGCAAATAATCAAAGTGCGTTGAGGAATTGCTCAGCACTTTAGTCCACTGAAATCTGCGCCATCCCTGCGAAAGCATCAGGTTATCTATGGCCTGGTCGGCTTCGGCATTGGTGTTCCTGAAATAGTACCCGGCAGATTGAATGCTGCCCCGCAGATCTGACCGCAACCACAAAGAACTGAAAATCTCATTATCATCTATTTGCTGCAATGAATCTACCCGGTAAACAGTTACCGACATATTAGCTGGTAACGACGAGCCTGTGACGTTTTTTGTGCTCACGTTGATACTTACCTTTTTGCGTGTACCATATTGAGGCTGATCGGCCGTAGCATCTATCTGTAATAGTTGTTTGGGACGTTTGAAGTAAAGCCTTTCGCAGACTGGCTGCCTGGAGCTATTAAAAATAGTAATGTGCGAGACGCCTTCACCCAACTTGCTTTTATCAATATTAAAAACAGCCACGCCCGAACTAAGTGAAGCGCTTTCTGCAACTTTAACCAATTGCCGGGTATGAGCAAAAAGGAACACCTCTCCTCCGTTGGCATGGCTTACCGTTACTGATAGGGTTTGGCCGTTATCCTTTACCTGCATAGCATATCCATCATTGCTAACCGCAGGCAGTTCTTTTATAACCGGACTGTTGGCACCGGCTTTGATAACAGCTTTATAGGTGTTATTGGCAACCGGGGTAAAAACGAAGCTGCCAATGCCAAACTTTAAAGGTTCAAAACGGGCCACGGTGTCATTATGCTGATCGACCACTGCGCCGTGATATGTGGCAAGGCCGTTACCGTTGGGGGCGGTAACTTTAAAAGCCACTCTACTATTTACCCCTGCTACTAAATTACCGCCTTCGGGGAAAAATTGCGCATTATATACCGGAGCTATCTCTTTAGCCGCTGCCTCTGGCGATTTTAGTGGGTTTACTATGGTAATATTTTTATCGAAATAATAATCGGGTCCGAAGTTTTTCATCCAGTTGGTATAGGCCCTGAATCGATAGCTACCGTTGCTGGTTGATACAGGAATGTATAAAGATCCGCTGCCTGTGCCATCTGCTATGGCAATTTTGGCCTGTAATAAGGCGTTGTGGGCATTATCTACAACATCAACATAAACAACCTTGCTTAAATTAAAAAGCCGGTGAAAGCTCGCATCAACGACGTATACTTTAAACCATATGATTTCGCCTGGCAAGTAAGTGCTTTTATCGGTATGTACAAAAACCTTTTCCTGCACGGTTTGCTGCTGATAAAGGTTAAAGCTTTTTTTAACCTGCTCCAAAGCCTGGGCCCGGCAAAGTGTTTGCCCAAGCAAAACAGTTAAAGCTGATAAAGCGATAATTTTAATGATGCCTATATTTTTTCTCATAACCAAACCTGGTTTATTTTATGTTCTTCTTTATAGCGACGATGGTTCACAGACATTACTGCTACGGTATCCAGTATGATGGTTGTTTAACCTTACCTCTTATAGTGCAATCGGTACATTCAATACTTGAATAGGTAAACCCAATAATTATATACCCGCTCTTGGTTATTGCTTCAACCGGAATGCCGCCGCCATCTATGATGAAAGTTTGTACTTCGGCCCTATTGGTTTTGGGATTTGAATAATACGCCGAATCCAAACTACATAAATAGGGCGTTATAGGATACCAATCCAGGGGCAGTTGGTTATTGTTTATAAAAATTCGTTTTTGCTGCACGTTTGTAGCGCTTACATAGCCAATTACCGGTTCGGTGGGGTTAGTGATGCAATGAATATTACCGATAAGCTGTGATGGTTGCGCGTCAAAAATGCTCCCGAGCTGCTCGGTATTCTTTTTAATATTTTCCCAAAACTCATATTCTTCTTTACTTAAAGCATATTGTCTTAGCAAGATAGAATAGCGCAGCTCCAGTTTTTCAGAACTGGAAGGAATAGTGGTAATGAGCGACTGGGCTATAACATCCTGTACAAGTTTAGCCGATGATGCTATCAGTATATTGCTCGACGTATCTGACGCAAAACAATAATAAGTTTGCTGTGCACTTGTTCGTAACCGTATAGTTTTTGTACTATCTACCAAATAATCCGACTGAAAAGTGGAGTGAAAGCGCCAGGTTTCATCAAAATCCCAACGGTAATAACGGGTACTGTTGGTTGGATCGTGAGTATCAACGCTTATCTCAAGCTTATCGCCATTGGGTTTAAATTCGATGTTATCAATAGGCGGATTATCTTTTACTGCCACATAATCCGAGGCGTATTCTTTACCATCGGCAGTGATGTGTAACCTGTACTTTTTTGTTTTGTCCAGATTAAGCGTACTGCCCGATTCGTATTTATTGGTAGTATTATTAAAAATCAGCTGTATTTGATTGCCCGACTGGTCTTCAATAAATACAGTTGCCCCAGGCAGCGGCTGTATTTTTGTATCTGTAGACACCTTTACTGTTCTACTAAGCCTGATGGCTGTTATATCACCATTATTGATGGTGCCTTCAACTACCAGATAACTATTATCAGTACTTACAATCGTAGGGTTATAAGGTTTCCGGCAGGCGGTAACTATTGCACCCGTTGCCAGCAAACACCATATTATATATTTAATAGTTTTCATTTTTATCATTTCCAAAAGGATGGTTTTTTATTACTGCCTCTTAAAGTACAATCAACACAATAGGGGGTTGATCCGGTATGCCCTACAACCACTTTATGTCCATCTATTACGCCTATGATACTCTCATAAGGTATAAGTATGATATGAGGACCTGGCTTGTTATAGTTATAATAAAAATCCTCGTCATTATCGCCCTTGAGCGGATTTACCAGGTAATGGAAATAAGCACTGGTAAGAGAACAGCCCTGGTAGGTATCTCCTTCGCCCGAGTTTGGCAACGTAAAAAACGGCACAAATATGCGCTGGCTGGTTACTGTGCAAATGCTTAAATATCCTATAACAGGTTCGGCAGGGTTGCTTACGCAATGAATATTAGTTGGCAGCTGCGATGGTTGTGGGTCAAATATACTACCAAGCTTTTCGGTGTTTTTTTGCAGGCTTTCCCAAAACTGGTAAGCCTCTTTGGTTAACGCGTATTGTTTAACCAGTATACTATACTCTTCGCTGATTTTTTCAGAAGTTGATGGTACAACCGTTAATGACAACTGTGAAATTACATCCCTGCTTAATTTTTCTGACGAGCCAATAATCACGTGATCTGAATACGTTGTGCGCCAGCAATGATTAATATCATCGGTAATGATATTACGGGGCAAAACCGTATCGCCGTTTGATTTCCATCGCGAATCGTATGGGGTACGATATTGGTATGTTTCGGCATAGTCCCATTTATAATAAATGCTTTTGCCGGTGGCATCGTGCGTATTTACATTTACCCGCAAGCCGGCATCATAAGTATGGCTTAATACATAGGTAACGCTGTCAATAGGCGGGGTTATTTTTGACTCGGCGTAATCAGACAAATATTCGCTTGACCCACTCTTAATCCGGAGCCGGTATCTTTTGCCTGCGTTTAATACCAGCGAGGGGTTAATATAACTCCCCTTAACTGTAGTACTTTCCATCAACTGTGGAAACGTGCTGCCATCTTCGCCTTCAAGTGTTACTATAGCGCCAGTTTCGGGCTTTAGTTTGGTGGTGTCATTCAGCTTAACCGTTCTGCTCAATTTAAGAATAGTACTGTCACCGCCACTATTGATAACTCCCTCAACCACCAGGTAACTACCGGCAAAAGCAATTGCAGGCGGCGTATAGGCCTTTCTGCAAGCGGCAAGTGCCAAAAGCGACAAACAGATAATATAGGTGGTTCTCCTGCTCATTACATTAAAACCTGATATTATAATTGATGAACGGAATTGGTTTAGCAAATATGGATAGTTTATAGCCATTGATTACCCCGCCTTGCTCGGTAAAATAAGTTGAGTAAGCATTTTGCCTGCCTGTTAAATTGTAAACGCCAATGGTGAACGAGTTATGTGTTTTTTGATGCACTTTGTGGTTGCCTTCAATATTCATCGAAAGATCCGACCTGAAATAATCGGGGATGCGATACTGGTTCCTATCAGAATAATAAACCCGTTCCGATCCTCCGTATTCATATTTTGCTACAGGGAGTGTTATTGGGCGGCCGGTGCTGTAGGTTACGTTTAACGATACACTAAACCGGTGCGAAACCCGGTAATTACCAATAAAATTAAAATCATGCGGTTTATCAAAATTGGCCGGATAATATTGTCCGCCGTTTATCAGTTCACCCTCATTGGGGTTAGTTTGCCTTAAAAACGTGCGTGAGTAGGTATAGCTTATCCAGCCATTGGCTTTACCGGTTGTTTTTTTGAGTAAAAACTCAATGCCGTAAGCTTTGCCCTCGGTACCTAATACATCGTTTTCTATATGATGATTTAATACCAGGTTTGCCCCGCTCCTGTAATCAAGGTAGTCCCTTAAACGTTTGTAATAAACTTCTACCGAAGTTTCAATGGTGTTTGATTTGAGGTTATGATACAAGCCAAGCGATACCTGGTCGCCGTATTGAGGTTTAATATTAGGGTCGCTTAGCTGCCATACATCGGTGGGCGCTATGGCGGTAGTATTTGATAACAGGTGGATGTATTGCCTTAACGTATTATACCCGCCCTTTAACGAGGTATTATCACCTAATTGATAGCGGCCCGAAATCCTGATCTCGGGGCCCGAATAGGTTTTTATAAACTTACCGCTGGCGTAATTGGTGCTATCAATAAGATTTGAGCTTGTTTTTGGTAGGTTTGGCGCGTAGTTATACACCAACTGCGGGCCCAGGTAGTTATATATAGAATAACGCACGCCGGCGCTTACCGAAAAATCATCACTAAAATCGTACTTATCGCCCAGGTACAGGGCACTTTCCAAAGCCTGCTGCGCCGGGATTACATCTGGTGCTACCAATGATAGCGGGTTATTTGGCTGATAATTGCCGGGATGAAGTTTATAGAAAATTGAACTTAAACCAAAGTTGATGGTGCTTTTGCGGTTTTGGTAATAAGTAAAATCAGTTTTGAAATTGGTTTGATTGATATCGAAATTTAGCTTGTAAGCATTTATCGGATTATCATAGCTGGCTATTTCATATTGGTACCTATCTATTCCGCCACCAATTACGCTAAACAGTTTATCATTAAAATTGTGCTTCCATTTAATGTTGGCGTTTTTATTGCTGTAGCTATAAGCGGTATCGCTGTTTAGTTTAAACTTATCCTTGCTAAGGTAGGTTGTAATATAAATATTGTTCTTTTCATCTATCTGATGGCTTATATCAAGGTTCAAATCGTAAAAAGATGCCTGGCTATGTTTGTAAGCCTCGGGCAGCAGCTTCAACAACCAATCTGAATAGGTGGTACGGCCGCCAAATGAAAAAGATGTTTTGTTTTTAATGATAGGCCCTTCAACATTAAGCCTGCTGGTAATTAAACCAATACCTGCCGAACCTGTAAAGATCTTTTTATTACCCTCGCGGTTGGTAACATCTAACACAGACGATAACCGGCCTCCAAATTTTTCGGGGATACTGCTTTTGTAAAGTTCAATATCCTTTACAATGTCGGGGTTAAATGACGAGAAAAAGCCGAAGAAATGCGAGGGATTGTAAATAGTAGCATCATTCATCAAAATAAGGTTTTGATCGGCCGAGCCTCCGCGAACATTAAAGCCGGTTGTGGCTTCGCCTACTGATTGTACGCCGGGGAGTGTTAAAATCACCCGTAGCACATCGGCTTCGCCAAATACGGTTGGCACCTGTTTGATGCTTTTGATATCCAGCCGGTTTACTCCTAATTGAACGTTACGTACGTTAGCCACCTTTTCGGCCGAAATTTTTACCTCTTTTAGGCTGGTAACCTGCTCTTTCATCTCAATAATAAGCTTGCCATCGCCATATAATACAATCTGGCGACGGGTATCGCGCATGCCTATGCCTCTGATACTCAAAATTTGCCTGCCTTTAGGCAACGTAATGGTGAAATAGCCAAACTGGTCTGAAGCAACTCCTGATTTTGTATTGGTTACATAAATGCTGGCCCCAAGTATGGCCTCGCCCGATTTTCCATCGCGGATATAGCCCGATAGGGTAGCGTTACCTGTACCTATGGTATTTGTTTTGGTACCTATCTCATAAAGTTTATTTTCGGTAGTAGCCTCGGGGATAACTTTGTCTTTTACATCGTTGAAATCGGCTACGGTAGTGGTAACATTGTTTTTAAAATTGTCGGCACCTGGTTTAATATCAAAGAAACCCGCTGCAAGTGCTGGCTGGATCTCACGCCATTTCGATATAAATATTTGCCCGTCATTGGTGATGGCGTAATGGAAAGCCGTGTTTTTAAATGCCGCTTCAAGTACGGTGATCACCGGTTTATTATCGGCCTGTACGGTAATTTTTAAACTATCAAGCTGGTTTGGTTCATAGTAAAAATGATATCCTGTTTTTGCTTCAATATCGGTCACAAACTGCTCCATTGTAGCCTGTTGAAAGTTCACGCTTATTAATCGCACAGGTGCTTGCTGGGCATTAGCCACTTGCAGCAGGATCAAAAAACAAAAACTTAAAAAGTAAATTTTTTTCATCAGCATATTTATTTTACACAACGCAACACTCATTTTATAAAAGAGCTATAAACTATAGCGCCAGTATGTCCCGTATTTTAACTAAAGCTCGCTTATTTGGATAATTGATCATATTGCGCTGCCATCATATACATCGCCTTCTCGGGGTTATCTTTAAATTTAATTTTATTGGCTTTTAGGTATTGCTGCAACTCCTTTTTCTTGTCTTTTAAAATATCAAGGAATGAGCCCTGGCTTCCGGTGCTGTAATAGCTGCCCCCCTTCTTTAAAAAGTAATGTTTTTTAGCTACTGTAAAATACGACTCGATGGTGTTTAGGTTGGACGTTGTTTGGATGCTTTTGGACCACTTTACCAAAACCTGGAGTTTGCCGCTGTAGATCTCTTCATAAAATCCTGCGTCTATTGCTGATGAGTTGCTGCCCGAATCGGCAGGTACGTATACAAAATGGTGATTAAACAGCTCAAAGTTTTGAACCTTAGGGTTTACAAGGCTGTATTTAGAAAAGCCGTTGTATAACAAAACCACAACCAGATCTTTATTGAGGTCATACATCATGGGCACATTGCCAAAAAACTCGCCATCGTAATTGAGCGTACCGGGTTTGAAGGCATTTATATCTAAGAAATAGGCGTTACTTTTTATGAAGGGTTCATAAAACTCGTACTCCGGCCCATTATACAAGCGGGACATTTGCCCAATGGAATTGTTATAGCCGTCAACAACATGCGCAAGGGCAATTTTTTGCATAGTGCTATCGTCCGTAACTGTTTGACATAAGGCCCGGTTAGTGAAACAAGCAAAGACGATAAAAAAGCACAGGAGTGGTTTATTTATCATTTAGGTTTTATAAAGAGGAAATGTACATTACTTTTAACTAATAATCAAACATATAGCTTGAAAATATCGGATAGAGGTATTTATGTAGTGATTATGTTACAACTGTTTTCTCAACAATAATAATAATACGCAGGTGCAAAACTGTTTGTAACACTCAACGTTAAATAATAATGATAAACGATGCAAATCAAACTATTCCGGATCAGGAAGATGGAGGGATGACCGATTTTATCCACTTTGCCGACTTTGAGACCCGGCAGGAAGCGCACAAGCTGTTCCTGTTGGCCAAAAGCCGTTTAAAAGACATATCCAATTGGCACCAGTTCAGTGGGCGGGGCTCATCTAAGTTCTCGCTTACCGATGCGCAAGGCAATGAATTATATAGAATGGCAGAAAGAGGTGATCTTTTTTATGTAAACCTCCCGGCTCCCGGTTCAATTGCAGGCGATGGGCTGGATTGGGTGATGATTGAAAACATCCAGGAACATGAAGATGCTTTGGCCGAAACGGAGTTTATAGCCATTACAGTAAGACCGGTGGTTAACCCCAGAAAAGCGAGTGAGGCAGTTGCCAACTTTTATGATCATCATGCAACAAACACTTTTATTGTTGAACGATACCTGAACCATGTAAGCGCGGCGGTACATGGACGTAACGAGGTAATCAATAATACAGAAGCCAATATTTATGATAGCATTCGCAATACCATTGTAGCATTAAGCGCGCGCAAAGGGCTATCCGGGCCGCAATGGAAAGCCTTGGCAGAGGGTTTATTGAAGGAATAGCTATAATAGATTGGATGCCCGGATTTGCGTATTGTGGTCTTCATTAACGACAAGCCTTGCCAAAACAAATTTGACAAAATACAAAAAAGGGCCGATCTGCTAAAGACCGGCCCTTTGTATTTTTATAAAAAGTTGTTTTATGACAACTTACGTTTAACTTCTACGTTTTCGTAAGCTTCAACAATGTCGCCTACTTCAATGTTGTTAAAGTTCTGGATGTTTAAACCGCACTCGTAACCGGTTAATACTTCTTTCACATCATCTTTAAAGCGTTTCAGTGAAGCAAGTTCGCCGGTGTAAATTACCACACCATCACGAACGATACGGATTTTACTGTTACGGTTAATTTTACCATCTAACACCATACAACCTGCAATGGTGCCAACTTTGCTGATTTTGAAGGTTTCGCGGATCTCAACGTTTGCAACAATCTTCTCTTCAAAGGTTGGTGCAAGCATGCCTTCCATCGCTGCCTTAATTTCGTTGATAGCATCGTAAATGATAGAGTATAACCTGATATCAATCTGCTCTGCTTCGGCCAGTTTACGGGCACTTCCTGAAGGACGAACCTGGAAACCGATGATGATAGCATCAGATGCAGATGCCAGCAATACGTCTGATTCGGAGATCTGACCTACAGCTTTCGATATAATATTAACCTGGATCTGCTCGGTAGATAGTTTCAGCAATGAATCTGATAGCGCTTCGATTGATCCATCCACGTCGCCCTTAACAATAATGTTAAGCTCCTTGAAGTTACCAACTGCCAAACGACGGCCAATTTCATCAAGTGTGATATGTTTCTGCGTACGTAAACCTTGCTCGCGTTGTAATTGTAAACGCTTGTTGGCTATTTCACGTGCTTCAGGTTCGCTTTCCAGCGCATTGAACTTATCGCCCGCTGTTGGTGCGCCCTGCATACCCAACACCTGTACAGGTGTTGATGGCCCTGCAGATTCAACCCTTTGACCACGCTCGTTGGTTAACGCTTTTACACGCCCGCTGTAACAACCTGCCAAAATAGGATCACCTACTTTTAAACGGCCGGCTTGTACCAATATAGTGGTAACAATACCGCGGCCTTTATCTAAAGCAGCCTCAATAACGGTACCTACGGCACGTTTATTAGGATTAGCTTTTAGTTCAAGCAATTCGGCCTCAAGTAATACTTTTTCAAGTAGCAACTCAATGTTTAAGCCGGTTTTAGCCGAGATCTCTTGCGTTTGGTATTTACCACCCCACTCTTCAACCAAAATGTTCATGGCCGATAATTGCTCACGGATTTTGTCCGAGTTGGCACCTGGCCTGTCAATTTTATTGAAAGCGAAGATGATTGGTGCACCTGCAGCCTGCGCGTGGTTTATGGCCTCGCGGGTTTGTGGCATCACGCTGTCATCAGCGGCAATTACTATGATAACAATATCTGTTACCTGTGCACCCCTTGCACGCATAGCGGTAAACGCTTCGTGGCCCGGTGTATCCAGGAATGTGATTTTTCCTTTATTATCTGGCAGTGTTACTTCATAAGCACCAATGTGCTGGGTGATACCACCTGCTTCGCCGCCTATTACGTTGGTTTTGCGGATAAAATCCAGTAATGATGTTTTACCATGATCTACGTGGCCCATGATGGTTACAATAGGTGCACGAGGAACAAGATCTGCCGGATCATCTGGCTGGTCAAGGTTGGCCTCTTCATCCTGGGGTTTCACAAACTCAACCTGGTAGCCAAACTCGTCGGCCACAATAGTTAACGTTTCAGCATCAAGCCTTTGGTTGATAGATACAAACATACCTAAGCTCATACAGGTAGATATGATCTGCGTTACAGACACATCCATCATCAATGCAAGCTCGTTGGCTGTTACAAACTCTGTAACCTTAAGTACTTTTGACTGCAGTTCCTGCTCCATTGCCAGTTCATCGGCATTGGCGGCAACGTCATCACGTTTTTGACGACGGAATTTAGCCCGTTGTGCAAATTTACCTGATTTACCTGCGCCGCTTAAACGTGCAAGTGTTGCTTTTATCTGATCCTGGATATCTTTTTCTGATGGTTCTTCCTTAGGACCGTTATTTTGTGGTGCGTTGTTCCGGTTGCCTCTGAAATCGGGACGGTTGCCACCGCCACCTCCTTGCTGCGGGCCTCCATTTCCTGGTGCGCCATTGGTACGGTTCCTGAAATCAGGACGGTTTGGATTAATAGTACCACCGCCTGATGGTGTATGAGGCGGATGATTGCCCCCTCCACCACCTTGTTGGTTATGCGGATGATTGCCCCCACCTTGTTGTGGATTACCCTGGCTGTCTTTACGCTTACGTTTACGCTTGTTATCGGCGCTATTAGTATTTGATGACGATGCTATTGGGTTCCGTTTCGGTGTATTTACAGGTAACTGTATTTTACCAATAATATTAGGGCCAGTTAGGCGCTCGGCCTTGGCCCTAATTACTTCGTCTTCATTTTCTGCTACAGGAGCTGATGCTTCTGCCACCGGAGTTTCTGCAACAACAGATGCTTGTACCACAGGTGGTTTTGGTGCTTCTGGTACCGGCGCCTTAGGTGCCTCAGCCACAACAGGTTTTGGCTCTTCTGCCACAGGTGCCTTAGGTGCCTCAGTTATAACAGGTGCTTTTGGTACTTCGGCAACAGGCTCTGGTTTTGGCTCAGGAGCTGCAACAGGTTCCGGTTTCTTAACTTCCTCTACTTTGGGCTCAACAACAGGTTCCGGTTTTTCGGCAGCAGGCTGTGGCTTTGCATTAAGGTTGTTAAGGTCAATTTTGCCAATTATTTTAACACCAGGCAACACATCACTGCGTTCGTCGGTTTTAACGGGAGCTGCTGGCTCAACCGGTTTTGGCTTTTCTGCCTGCGGCGCAGTATATTGACCGGCATTTTTGATCAGGATCTCCTCGCTCTCAAAATCTCTTGAACGACGGTTTTCCACCGGCTTTTCAGGAATTGGTGCAGTTTCTTCCTTCCTTATCTTTCCGATACTGATCTGCTTGGCTTCCTCTTTAATACTTTTGTCGAAAGCAAATTCCTTCAACAGGGCATTGTACATGTCGCCATCCAGCTTGGCCATAGGTTGCTTATCAACCTTGTAGCCTTTAGTAGCCAAAAAATCGACAATGGTACCCATACCAATGTTGAGTTCTTTTACTGCCTTAATTAATTTTATTGATTTGTCTTCTGACATTTATTATATTTTCTCTGCTAATTATCGCAAAAATACGATTTTAATTTTGGTTATTATGCTTATTCAAACTCAGCATTCAATATTGATAGCACTTCTTTTACCGTTTCTTCTTCCAGATCGGTCCGTTTTACCAATTCTCCCACTGTTAAAGCCAAAACCGATTTTGCTGTATCTAAACCAATTCGTTTAAATTCGTCAATGATCCAGCTATCAATTTCATCTGTAAATTCTTCAATATCCACATCCTCGTCGTGCTCATCTGCCTCGCGGTAAACGTCAATTTCATATCCTGTCAATTTACCCGCCAGCTTAATATTGTGCCCGCCACGACCGATAGCTAATGAAACCTGGTCGGGTTTTAGATATACAGCGGCTGTTTTTTTCTCATCATCTAATTTAATAGAAGTGATTTTAGCCGGCGATAACGCACGCTGAATATATAATTGAAGATTGTTGGTAAAATTAATTACGTCGATATTTTCATTTTTCAACTCGCGAACGATACCGTGGATACGTGAACCTTTCATCCCTACGCAGGCACCAACAGGGTCAATACGGTCGTCATATGATTCAACGGCAACTTTAGCCCTTTCGCCCGGCTCACGTACAATTTTCTTGATCGTGATTAATCCGTCAAAAATTTCTGGCACTTCCAATTCAAACAAACGCTGTAAAAACTCAGGAGCGGTGCGCGAAATAATAATCTTGGGGTTGCTGTTCAGCATATCTACCTTATGTACAACGGCTTTTACACTGTCGCCTTTTTTAAAGTAGTCGGCCGGGATCTGCTCTGTTTTTGGTAATAAAAGCTCATTGCCTTCATCATCCAATACCAAAGTTTCTTTTTTCCAAACCTGGTAAACCTCGCCGGTAACAATTTCGCCAACGCGGTCTTTATATTTTTTGAAGATCTCGTCTTTCTCCAGTTCCAGAATTTTTGAAACCAAAGTTTGGCGTGCTGCTAATATGGCACGGCGACCAAAGCTTTCCAGTGTGATCTGTTCAATTTGCTCATCACCTACTTCCAGGTCGGCATCAAATAATTTTGCCTCTGTAAGTTCAACTTCCAGGTCATCATCTTCACTAAAGCCATCTTCCATAACCTTACGGGTGCGCCAAATTTCTAAGTCACCATTATCGGTATTCACAATTACGTCGCAGTTTTCATCTGTGCCGTATTTTTTCCTGATCATGCTTCTGAAAACGTCTTCCAGTACGCTCATCATGGTTGGGCGGTCAATGTTTTTGAAATCTTTAAATTCCTGAAAAGAATCAATTAAATTAATATTGCTCATTTCCTTACTTGAATGATATTAAAACTTTTGTTTCTGTTATTTTATCTAATGGGATAACGCTCTCAACAGTTTCGGCCTTTTTCCCTTTTTCTTTTATTACTTCTTCTATTACAATGGCGTCTTCGGTAAGTGAGGCTAAAATACCTTCTCTTTTTGTTCCGTCGGCCATTTTTATTCCTAACGTACGCCCTACGTTTTTAGCATATTGCCTTAACGAAGATAGTGGATAATCAATTCCCGGCGACGATACTTCCAGGTTATAAGCAGTTTCAATTACGTTTTCTTCCTCTAAATGGAAGCCCACATGCCTGCTTACCGCCACGCAATCATCAATCGCAATTCCTTGATCGCCATCTAATAAAACAATAAGCTTTCCGTTTGAGTGCATTTTAACGTTCACTAAAAACAAATTTGGCTTATCGACTATCTTCTCTTCTACCAGTTCTGTTACCCGTTTTTCAATGTTCATTACCCGCCTGTTTTTGATTGATAATTTTTAATTGATAAAATAAAAGAGGGGGCTAATTGCCCCCTCTTCCTTAATTAACTGCAAATATAATAAATATTATTAAAATTTCAAGTGCCCACGACAGTTTATTGCTTAAAAATCAAATCAGTATAGGGCAGGCTGCCAAGTTTGTTATGCCCAAGTATATAATCAGATGCTTTGCTGTTGGCGTCAAATTTATAATAGCGCACAAAATAGGTTTGCCGGGTAATAAAGGGAGTATCAGGTGTAAACACAACAATGCTATCTTTTACCATATACTTGCCAGGCTGGACTGGTTGATAGTTTTTAAGATCGGTATCGGCAGGCATTTTATATACGGGCACCAGGCTTTGCCAGTTGCCGCCCGATGAATCGCGGCTAATATCCTGCACAATGGCATTATCAAGGCCAGTTATGTTGATGGAGTGTTTATCGGCAGCAAGATTTATTTTAACAGTTGCACTACTATTTTTATTAGCGTTACAGCCAAAACATAGGATTACAAAAAACACAATTAGTTTATTCATGGTTGGAGTCGGAAGACCAATTTGCTGGTGTGCAAAATTAAACAGAAATTGTACTAATCCCTGTATTTAAACCGTTGATAGCATGGCAAAAGCATCTAAATAATTAATGCGAATAAGCTTAAGGAGTCGGGAAGATAAAAGCATTAAACAATACCTTGTTTTATTGCCTGGTCCTGGTTAAATGATCCAGGTATTGAAGGGACTTGTATTGGCCAATAACAGGCACAAATATTTAGATGCCCTAAATTGCGCCGGACGTCAGTTTAGTGTTAACCATGTTAAAATATAAGTCATTGATTATTAAATAATTGCATGGTATTATATCTGAAATATGTTAAGTTATGTTAACCCAATTAGATGCGTTTACCCTGTAACAAAAATTAAAATAAAATTACCGATGCATTGATCCGCAAACAAAAAAAGCATTTGCTGTTGTGGATCTATAATTAAAGTTTTATTTCTTCAACGTTTGTTCAAACAGTTTATAAATGCGTTTATACTCATCAGTCCAACTGCTGGGTTGCTCAAAGGCGTGGTCTTCTACCGGGTATGATGCCAATTCCCAGTTCTCTTTGTGCAATTCTATCAGTTTCTGGCTCAGGCGTACAATATCCTGGTAGTTTACATTCTGGTCTATCATCCCATGCAGCATCAGCAAATTCCCTTTTAAGCCATTGGCAAAATAAATGGGCGAGCTTTGGCGATAAGCGATCTCATCTGTAAATGGCTCATTCAATATATTAGATGTATACTCATGATTATAATGTGCCCAATCTGTAACCGAACGGATTGCTCCGCCCGCTGCAAAAACATTGGGCTCGGTAAACATGCCCATTAAGGTTATAAAGCCACCGTACGAGCCGCCGTATAAACCAACATGTTTGGGGTTAACACCATATTTTTCAACCAGGTATTTTACACCATCTACCTGATCGCTAAGATCTTTACCACCCATGTGGCGATAGATACCGGTACGCCAGTCGCGGCCATAGCCTGCGCTTGCGGTATAGTCAATATCTAAAACGGTGTACCCGTTATCAGCAAGCATGTTGTTAAACATAAACTCGCGGAAATAATAGCTCCAGGAATAGGTAACCTCCTGCAAGTAACCTGCGCCGTGCACAAATATCACAGCAGGTTTTGCCGGATCGGCTTTTTTAGCCTGATAGATGCGGGCGTAAACATCACTGCCATAACGGTTCTTAAAAGTAATGATCTCCGGCGCACGCCAAGGGTAAGAGTTATATTCTGCCGACACCGAATTGGTTACCTGCAAGGCCTTTGCGCCCGGTTTGTTAGCCTGCACATATAAATCCCATGGCTTATTAGAATAGGAGTAGCGGATAGCCAGCCATTTTTCATCGGGCGATAGGGTAACATCGTTGCCGCCCTTCAGGCTGGTTATTTTAACCGGCGAGCCACCGCTTACCGGCAAGCTGTAAAAATCAGTTAAACCGGGATGGTCAATATTCGCCGTAAAATAGAATGTTTTTTTATCGTTGGATAGTTGTAATGTTTGCACCTCCCATTTGCCGCTGGTTAATTGCTTTTTGGTGCCACTGGTTACATCAACTACATAAATATGTGAGTATCCGCTTGCTTCGCTCTGGTAATAAAAGTGGGTATCGTCAATCCACCCAACATTGCCCGCTGCCGAATTTTCGATGCCAGGGCCGCCAATCCAGGCTTCATCGCGCTGCCTGTCAAGCAATGCAAGTTTGCCTGTTGCAGGCTCAAGTCGCATAATCCAGCGGTCTTTATTATCCAGGGCCGAAACCACAACAACCGCAAAAGCACTGTTCTCGCTCCAAAAAGGACCTTCAATGGTCACTTGCCTATCGGCGTTTTGTTTTTTCAGTTCGGCCAGTTCATTGGGATAGTCCTTCACATAATCTGGCAGGTCTTTAATACCGGGAATCTCTTTGGTATTGATCTTATAAACCGAATCGCGTTGCCTGTCAAAAATATAAGTTTCCGAAGTTGATGACGGGCGGCCAACTTTTGACCGATTTGGAATGTCCTCTGTAAAGCCCGACGCGGTTACATAGTTTGGCACAATGGCCTCCTTAACATCGGCCGCTGGTTTGGTGAGGCGATAAATAACAAAGCGCTCATCTGGACTAATTTTAACCCGGCCCACTCTTTTTTCGCCAAAAACCAATTCCTTTAGTTGTTTGGGGGCAAGTGTAGCCTCTTCAACCGAATCCTGTCTCGCATCTTTCGCTTCCACTTTAATAATATCAAAAAGCTCCAGTTGTTGCTTTTTTAGCCATTTTTCCTCATCGTTGCTTTCATCTTTGGCCTTTTTGTTTTTTGCCGATTTTACAAAGTTAGTCAGTTGCTCCAATCCCTTGCCATTGAGCCCCAATGCAAAAAGATTATTAGCCTGCGAGAATATAACCTCGGTTTCATCGCCATTAAAAACAGGGGCGCTTTCCCGTTGTTCGGTATGGGTTAGTTGGATGGTTTTGTTGGTTTTAAGATCTTCGAGGTATAGATCGCCATTTTTTTCAAACACTTTTTGGGTGTGTTTTTTATTCCAGCTGCCGTTGCCTGTTAAATTTCGTTGATCTTCTATACTTACTTTTTGCGGCTTTACATTAGCCGGTGTCGCGCCAAACAATTCATCCGGACCGGTTTTATCGGTATTCCATTTAAAAAGGAGCTTTTTGCTATCGTCGCTCCAGCGAATTTCTGAAGGAGAGGTGCCTATCCATTTAGGATCACGCATGATCTTTTCAATGGTAAGGGTATCCAGTTTTTGAGCATTAGCATTGGCTGCGCCGGCTATAAGTAGCAGCGTAAATAATTTTTTCATCGATCAGTCATTATGCGGCGCAGCAATTACGCCAACGCAATTTAGCAGTTTCCATCAGGATTGCTAATTTTAAGCATCTTATTGTTACAAAATGGAAATTACCGGAGCGGATTTTATATTGAGAGAGTTACGTTTAGGCGATGCCGCCGCGCTACAAAAACAGGCGGATAATCCGAATATCGCCTGCTTTTTATTTGATCGTTTTCCATCGCCATATAATTTACCCGATGCTATTGATTTTATCAGGTTGCGCATAGCCGACGAAATACAAACTAAGTTCGCCATTGTTATTGATGGTGAGCTTGCCGGCGTTATCGGGATAGATTTCAGGGACGACATTTACCGTAAAGCGCCTTTACTTGGCTACTGGCTGGGGCAGCAATATTGGGGCAAAGGGATTATGACCCAGGCGGTGAGGCTGATGATTGATTATGGCTTTACAAACCTGGATGTTGTACGCTTGCAAGCGGGGGTATTTAGCAACAATCCGGCATCAATGCAGGTGCTCGAAAAAGCAGGCTTCAAAAAAGAGGGGATCCTGAGGAGTGCCATCATTAAAAATGATGTGATTTTGGACGAACATATATACGGAATATTAAAAAGCGATTGGGCCGGATAAAAGTAACCGGCGCAATCGTTTTTGACTATAACTCTTTCCGCATTACGTAATCATTCATCCAGTAGGGGCCAATGGCGATATCTTCTTCATAAGCCACTTCAAAGCCCATTTTTTCATAAAAACTTTGGGCTTTATTGTATCGGTTTACATTCAATTCAAGCACCTGTTTGCCCGCATCTTTGGTCTTTTGTACAACCTCGTTAATAAGTATTTTGCCGTAGCCCTTACCTTGTGTTTGGGGCAGGCAATAAAGTTTGTGCAGCTTATAAATGTCGGCATTTTCTTCGCGGGGCGAATAGGCGGCAAAGGCCACCGGCTCGCCTTCTTCCTCCAACAATAAATAGGTTTGCTGGTTTTCGGCTACCTGCTTACCAATTTTATCTGCCGAATAGATTTCGCTCAGCATAAACTCAATTTGCTCACGCTCCAAAATTGGTGAGTAGGTAGCCCACCAGGTAGTATCGGCAATGCTTAAAATGGTATCAACGTCGTTTACGGTTGCTGTTCTTATCGAGTACATTTTTTATTATTTAGGTTGATAGTTATTTGGTTAGGCTTTTTCTTCCCAGATCATGCAAAGGTGCAAAATGGTTTCCACCGCTTTTTGCATATCCTGTACAGATACCCATTCCTGCTTGCTGTGAAAAGCGTGTTCGCCTGCGAAAATATTAGGACAGGGCAAGCCCATAAATGACAGGCGTGAGCCATCGGTCCCCCCTCTGATGCTGCAAAGTTTAGCTTTAAGGCCGGTGCGGTTAATGGCTTCCATCGCGTTAGCAACAATTTCGGGGTGTTGCTCCAATACGTTTTTCATGTTACGATATTGCTCGCTGATGGCTAAGGTATAGGTGGAGTTGGGGTATTGTTTTAAAACCCCATCTGCTGTTTTGCGGATCACATCGGCATGGGCTTTTAAATTTGCTTCATCAAAATCGCGGATGATAAAATCTATCCCGGCGGTTTCTACATGGCCTTCTATGGCCACGGGGTGTACAAAGCCCTCCATTTCTTCTGTATGCTCCGGTGAAAGTTCATTGGGCAAAGCCGCAACAATTTCACCTGCTATTTTAATGGCGCTTTCCATTTTACCTTTGGCAAACCCGGGGTGCGAGCTAACTCCTTGTATCGTGAGCCTTGCGCCATCGGCACTAAAGGTTTCGTTTTCCATATTTCCCGCACTTTCGCCATCAATGGTATAACCTGCGTAAGCTCCTAATTTGGCAATATCAACATGGTCAACCCCGTGGCCTACTTCCTCATCCGGAGTAAACAAAATGCGGATATTGCCATGTTTAATTTCGGGATGATTCATCAATTGGTAGCAGGCATCCATAATTTCGGCAACACCGGCTTTATTATCAGCGCCCAATAAAGTAAGACCGCTGGCGGTAATTACATCATGTCCTATTTGATTTTTCAGGTCTTCATGTTCTGATAATTTGATTACCTGGGTAAGGTCATCGGGCAGAACAAGATCCTGCCCGTGGTAATTTTTATGTACAATGGGCTTAACGTTAGCGCCGCTGCAATCGGGTGCGGTATCTACGTGCGAGCAAAAACAAATAACCGGTACATGTTTAGTTGTATTTGATGGAATGGTGGCGTACACATAGCCGTAGTCATCAAGATGTGCGTCGGTAACGCCAATGGCTAGTAACTCTTCAACCAATAAGCGGCTTAAGTTTTTTTGCTTTTGGGTAGATGGGAATGAAACCGAAGCAGGGTCTGATTGCGTATCAATGGTAACGTATCGAAGAAAACGATCTGTTACCGTAAAATTTAGCGGCGAATTAAAACTCATAAGCTATATTAGTAAAATTTTTTTGACTGCTTATCACTAACCAGCCATCATTGTAAATATTGACTAAATTTTAACATTGAAAAAATATATTCTGTTTTTTGTTTTGGCTTTTGCCTCGGTTGTTGTAAAAGCTCAAAGCGGATTTAATTACTACGAATTTGGTGTGGGCACGGGTGCAAGTTACGGGAAAGCAGAAGCAGATTTGAAGAAGCAGGATTATCACCCCGCCTTTAATTTAAACTTTGTTTATAACTACAGCCCCTATTTGCCCATTACGGCGGAACTTCAAAAGGGCACATTTTCTGGCGGTGGGGCAACAAGAGCCGAGGATTTCTCTGGCAGGTACTTTACCAACTCCTATGTATCTTTTAACCTTCATGCCGATTTGCAAGCCGGTGAAATTATGGATTATGCCGATAGTTGGTTTTTAGATAGAGTTAAGAACTTTTATGTGGGTACCGGCATAGGCTTTATTTATAATAATATGACCCGGATTGAACGTTTTAACAGGTTTCCGGAGAATGGCCCTGTTTTTCCCGATCCAAATTCTGGAGAAGGATTTCAAGGCGTAAACAAGGGATTCAATCTTATTTTGCCGCTGCGATTTGGTTACGAATTTAAAATATTTGACGATTATGATCAGCCCCGTTACGGTATTGATATAGGCATACAGCATTATTATGATATAGGCGAAGGTATTGACGGATATAATGACAATCCGAATAAATTCAAAAATAATGCGCTTGATCAGTATACTTTTATAACTGTTGGCTTTAAATATAACTTTGGTAATACCACTTCATACAATAAACTTATCCGCAAGTTTCAATATTGAACATAGAAGAATTACGTGATTACTGCTTGCAAAAGCCAGGTGTTACCGAAGGTTTTCCCTTTGGTGAGGAAACGCTTGTTTTTAAAATAGCCGAAAAGATTTTCCTGTTGATAGGCTTGACTGATGGCAACCGTTTTAATGTAAAATGCGATCCCGAACTGGCCATTGAACTACGGGAACGCCACAGAGAGGTGATCCCCGGTTATCACATGAATAAAAAAATGTGGAACACCGTTTATATGGATGGAGCGCTGACTAACAAAGAGCTTCGCGATATGATCAACCACTCTTATGATCAGGTGATAAAAAGCCTTCCAAAGAAAACCCAGGCAGAAATTGCCGCGTTGCAATAGCATTATCCATCAAATTGTGACAGTAAAATTAGGGCCTTGGCTCTTAATTATAAGCGCTTGCATATATCTTTGAGCCATGAGATCATTTTTATCAATCATCTTAGCCTGCTGCGTGCTATCGGCCAAAGCGCAGCTAACCCCTTTTGAACTTAGTAAAGATAAAAACTACACTGCTACCTACAACGAGGTAATTAGCTATTATCAGAAGCTGAACAAGCTGTATCCGCAGCAAATGAAAATGATCAACTACGGCACTACTGATGTAGGTAAGCCTTTAACATTGATCGTTTTATCGAAAGATAAAGTTTTTGAGCCGGCAACCATCAAAAAGCTGGATAAACGAGTACTGCTGATCAACAACGGCATTCACCCCGGCGAACCGGAAGGTATTGACGCCAGCATGATGCTGGTGCGCGACCTGTTGAAGAAAAGCGCGTTACCAAAAGATGTAGTACTTTGTTTTATAGCGCTATATAATATAGATGGTAACCTTAACCGTGGCCAAAGCAGGGTAAGTCAGAATGGCCCTGTAGCTTATGGCTTCCGTGGCAACTATCGTAATCTTGATTTGAACCGCGATTTTATTAAGGCAGATAGCCGCAACGCATTGGCTTTTACCCAGATACTCACCACCTGGAAACCCGAAATTTTCCTGGATAACCATACCAGCGATGGTGCCGATTACCAGTATGTGATGACGCTCATTGAAACCCAAAAAGATAAACAAAACCCTATCCTGGCCGACTATACTGCAAAAACGCTTACGCCGTACCTATACAGCCATATGAAAAAAAGTGGCTACGAAATGATCCCTTACGGTGCCGGCGAAGAAGGCCTGCCCGATTCTGGTATTGTTAGCTTTTTGGAAACCCCACGGTTTGCCACAGGTTTTACAGCGCAGCATAACATCATCAGCTATATTACAGAAACGCACATGCTCAAATCTTTTGATAAACGGGTATACGCCACTTATGATTTTATGCAACACCTGATTGATATTAACCAGCGTGATGCTAAACTGATAGGCGAATTAAAGAAAAAGGCCGATGAGTCGGTCATCAACCAAAAAACATTCCCTTTAAAATGGGAAGTAGATATGAAAGCCGTAGATACCATTACCTTTAAAGGCTACGAAGCCGCCTATAAAACCAGTGATGTAAGCGGTTTAAAGCGTTTATATTACGATAGGGATAAGCCTTATACCAAGATCATTAAATTTTATAACACCTATAAAGCTACCGCCTTTGCCGATAAGCCTGTTGCCTATGTGATCCCGCAGGCCTGGGGCAAGGTTATCGATCTGTTTAAACTGAACGGCGTAAAAATGCAGCAGCTGGCTCATGACACTACCCTTAACCTGCAGATGTATTACTTTGGTGACATTAAAACGCCTACGCGCCCTTTTGAGGGCCATTACCTGCACAGCAACGTTCAGTTAAACCCGGTTGATATGCCAGTGAAATTTTATGTCGGCGATTACGTTGTATACACCAACCAGGCCATTAACCGTTACATTGTGGAAACCCTGGAACCACAGGGTGTAGATTCATTTTTTGCCTGGAACTTTTTTGATTCGGTACTGGGCGAAAAGGAATACTTTTCTGACTACGTATATGAAGATATTGCCGCCGCCATGCTAAAAAAGGATCCTGCGCTTAAACAAAAATTAGACGATGCCAAAGCTAAAGCCCCTGCTTTGGCCAATAGCGCGCAAGCACAGCTGTTTTTTGTGTACCGCAATTCTGCTAACTTTGAAAAAACCTATATGCGCTACCCGGTAGGCCGGCTATTAATCAACACCAAACTCGATTTAAACTAAATGGAACAACTAATGCAGGCCCCTGTGGCCGCTGTGATATTTGTAATTACTATAATCACCTCTTTAATAGCGTTCTCCAATCAAAACCTGTACGGTAAGCTCATGCTGCATCCCTACAATGTTTCAAGAGGGCGCCATGTGTACACCATTATTACAAGCGGCTTTATCCATAAGGATTTGATGCACTTGTTTTTTAACATGATGTCGTACTACTTTTTTGCTTTTCAGCTGGAGCCGGTTTTAGGCCATTTGCAGTTTGGGGTGTTGTATATGCTAAGCCTTGTATTGAGTGATATGCCATCGGTAGTAAAACACAAGGAAGATTACAGCTATTATAGTCTTGGCGCATCGGGTGCGGTAAGCGCGGTGGTTTTTAGCGCGATACTTTACAATCCACTGAATGGTATGATGATCATGCCAATCCCGGTATCTATTCCTGCAGTGATTTTTGGCGTGCTGTACCTTGTTTATTGTAGCTACGCCACCAAGTACGCCCGTGATAATATTAATCACGATGCCCACTTTTATGGCGCGCTTAGCGGCTTAATGATCACTATTCTTTTTCATCCCGGTGTACTGATTGGCTTTTTTCACCAGATTAGCGAGAAAGTTCAATCGATGATGCATTAACAAAATTGCCATTGGCATCAAACAAAAAGCTCATAGGTTGTTCGGGGTTTTTAATGATCTCGAACAACAGGTAGCCCCAGTTTTTCCAGAAATTTTCCAGCACCTGCCCGTAAATTTTGTTCATCCAATCATCAAATAGTGGTTTGCTGCTGGTACCGCGCAAGGGGGCAGCTTCAATATAAATGGTATCGCCTACAGGCATCACATCGTACTCTGGCAGGCGGTTAAACAGGTAGGCCGAGTAAAAGAACTTCGCGTTAAGTTCTTCAAACTGGATAGGATGTAGTGTCCGTCCGTCCACTTTATCCAATACCTCTTTATGATAGCGGCCATTGGCACCGTTATCCTGCAGGCAAATGATCAACCCAAAATCTTTTATCCGCAATGAAAAAGTGAGGGTATTGATCTCATCGCGATAGCCGAAAATGTCTTCAGAATTATCAACCTTAAACAGCACCAGACTAAAGGGCTTAAAGCCGTCCAGTTGAATAGGCAAATTAAGGCACTGCAGCATCAAATGCAGGTTGCTGAACTTATGGATGAGGGATTCTGATATGTTAAACTGCTCGCCCTGGGCATGTTGCTGCCTTATGCCGGCCTGTATCTCGTTAAAAACAATCCCATACAACATCTTCCCGGCCCATTGAAAAAGCTTTACATCATCAAGCGCTTTTACAGCTTCATAGCCGGTATCAAACGCGGCGGCTATTTCGGCTTCTAAGGGCTCCAGGTATTGCTCATTGAGGGCTGCCGAACAAGGTAGTTTCAAATCTTTATAGGTAGCCATGCTTTCGTCAAGCAGCTTAAAGGGCTTATCTTCCAGGCTATAGCGGCTCATGAGCCATTGCGGAAAAACCTGGATGCGCTCTTCGGGCGAGTTAAGCAAATCTCCGGTTAGGAAGCATTTGCTGTTGCTGAAATTAAAACTCTTGAACGGTGAATAAATTTGTGCCGGCATGGCCGCAAAGATAAGCAGGTTTTTCATTCTAAAATTTTAGCTTTGGTTTTTAACATGGAACTGACATATCAACCCTTTGAGCTTCAACTAAAGCACGCTTTTACCATAGCCAAGTTTTCGCGTACCACTACACCGGTTATGCTGGTGCAGATAAAACATGAAGGATACACCGGCTATGGCGAAGCCTCCATGGTGCCCTACATGGGCGAGAGCCATCAAAGCGCTATAGATTTTTTAAGTAAAGTAGATATTGGGCAGTTTAGCTATCCGTTTGACTTTGACACTATAATCAGCTATTTGGATAGCATTGCCCCCGGCAATCCCGCTGTAAAAGCGGCCATTGACATCGCCCTGCATGATCTGGATGGCAAGATCAAAAACCAGCCCTGCTGGCAGCTATTAGGTAGCAATCCCGCGTTGATGCCGGTAACAAGTTTTACTATCGGCATCGATACGCCCGAAATGATCATCAAAAAAGTTAAAGAAGCCGAAGGCTTTAAGGTTATTAAAGTAAAGCTTGGCCGGGATACGGATAAAGAACTCATCAGTACTATTCGCTCGGTTACCGATGTGCCGTTATATGTAGATGCCAACCAGGGCTGGACAGACCTGCAGCAAAGCCTGGATATGACCTATTGGTTACAAGAACAAGGCGTACAACTCATAGAGCAACCCATGCTGAAATCCGACCCCGACAGCAACGCCTGGCTCACCGAACGCAGCCCCATCCCCATTATTGGCGACGAGGCTGTACAACGTTTTGACGATGTGGAAAAGGCCAAAGGCGTATACACTGGCATCAACATTAAGCTTATGAAATCGGCAGGGGTGTATGAAGCTAAACGAATGATAACCAGGGCGCGGGAACTTAACTTACAGGTGATGATAGGCTGCATGACCGAAACCAGCTGTGCCGCTTTAGCCGGCCTTGCCCTTGCCCCGCAATGCGATTGGGTTGACCTTGACGGCCCCTTCCTGGTGAGCAACAATCCCTACCAAATGCCCGGCTTTGCCGATGGCAAGTATATATTGAACAATGACCCTGGACTGGGACTACGTAATGCCTAAAGCAATCATCATAGGTGCCGGGATCGCAGGCATCGCTACGGCGATAAGGCTTGCAGTTCAGGGTTGCCAGGTGGAGATTTTTGAAGCTAATAGCTATCCCGGCGGCAAATTAACCGAGTTTGAGCAGGACGGTTTTCGCTTTGATGCCGGGCCGAGTTTATTTACCATGCCCCGGTATGTGGATGAGCTTTTTGAACTGGCCGGTAAGCATCCCAAAGACTTTTTTATCTACCAAAAGCTCAACAAAGTTTGCCAATATTTTTATGAAGACGGCACCCAATTGACCGCCTATGCTGACGCTGAACGATTTGTCGAAGAAGTGCAAAACACTACCGGCGAATCCGTAACTTCTGTTCGCAAATACCTGGATAACAGTGCGGATATCTACAATGTCACCAACCACGTTTTCCTGGAACGATCACTGCATCAGCTAAAAAACTTCCTGAGATCAGACATCTTAAAATCCGTTTTTAGGTTTGGGAAGATCGACGCTTTCCGCACGATGCACCAGGCTAATGCGGGCTTTTTTAAGGACGACAGGATGGTACAGTTTTATGACCGCTATGCCACCTACAACGGCTCCAACCCGTACCAGGCCCCGGCAACCCTCAATGTGATCCCGCATTTGGAGCAGCATTTTGGGGCTTATTTCCCGCAGGGAGGCATGCATAGTATTACTACCTCATTAGTCAAATTAGCCGAATATTTAGGGGTTAAATTCAACTACAATACGCCTGTTAGCCAGTTACTTGTCAATGGGTATAAACTCACAGGTGCAGTAGTCAATGGCAGTATAGTTTATGCCGATATTATGGTATCCAATATGGATGTGTGGTTCACTTACCACAAGCTGTTGAAGGGGCATGAGCACCTGTTTCCGCGCAGGATCCTGGCGCAGGAGCGCAGCAGTTCGGCATTGATATTTTACTGGGGGATCAGCAGGGAGTTTAAGGAACTCGACCTGCACAACATCTTCTTCAGTACCGATTACAAGGCCGAATTTGACCTCATCTGGAAGGATAAAACCATCAGCAACGACCCCACTATCTATCTCAATATCAGCTCAAAATATAAGCCGGATGATGCCCCTGAAGGTTGCGAAAACTGGTTTACCATGATCAACGTACCTGCCAACACCGGGCAGGACTGGGATACCCTGATCGCCACTGCCCGGGAGGATATCCTGCGCAAGCTTACCCGCATCCTGGGGCAGGATATCGGCAGCCTCATCGTGTCCGAATCCGTGCTCGATCCACGGGGAATCGAAAGCAAAACTTCATCGTACCAGGGCTCACTTTATGGTACCAGCAGCAACAACCAGTTCGCGGCATTTTTGCGGCATGCCAACCGGTCGGGCAAGGTGGATGGATTGTATTTTTGCGGGGGTAGCGTGCACCCCGGCGGCGGGATTCCACTCTGTTTGCTTTCTGCCAAAATTGTTGCGGATTGGATAAAGCAAAAAGGCCCTAAAACTTCTTAAAACAGGATTTTACTTCAAAAACGCCACTTTTAGTCCCCTTATGAGCATCTTTTCAGTACCCTTACGATAACCTTTCTCATCCTTTTCATACACCTGCGGCATCCTTTCGTGATCCTTTAAGAAGTTTTTGACCCTATTGCCACCATTTCTTCCAATATTCATGTGCCGGATACAAATCAAAAAGCTCCCCCTTCAGGGTAATGGCACTAACTTAAAATAAAAAGTGTATATTTGGTTAAACCAGAGGATCAAATGACACCAAATCAATCATTAGACTTGAGTTTGCAGTTGC
>NZ_JANTYS010000033.1 GCF_024808255.1 Mucilaginibacter dorajii | reverse complement strand
GGCCCCGCTCGTGAAAGCGAATTATGGGCGCTGTTTGATCGTCTTCTGTTTTCATACACTTCTTTTTAGTGTATAGTTTTTCCCGGACGAGTCAATGTGAAATGTTAGCTGGCCTTGCTGTATCAGACAGGCAATAGTTTCTTTTTCTGCTTGACTTAAATGCTTTCCGCGTCTCTTTGATCAGGACTCAGGCGATCCATGATTCCGCATTCGATCACGAGCTTTATGCCATTGTGTACCGGATTATGTCTAAGCAAACCCCTACAGAGTTTGAAGGACAGTTGCCTGCAAATAAATTTATCCGGATACATAAATCCTATTTGCTACCTCTAAAAGCCGTTAAATATTTAGAAGGTAATGAAGTAGCCCTGGATAGCAGAGAACTACCTGTAGGAAAAGTTTATTGCGAAAACCTAATGAGAGGTTTACGTTGAGATTTTAACCAATACTATTTTCTTTCAACGCCACAATTTCCCTACAATCCTTATACTTGACTATGTTCGTTAACGTCCCGAAGATTTTGAAAACGAACTTTCCATTATTGATAATGTATACAATACAGGCTTATGTCCAACAATTGTAACACGATACGGCACAGCACCTTTAGAAAAATCAACCTTTTTAACCGGTATTACTGATATCCCGGGCAAACGGGCAAATTCCGGTTTAAAAAGCTTTGCGTTTGAGCCTGGTGCCAACGGCAGATAAACCCTTTTTTTAACCGTATCGACTGCCAATTCGTTTCGGACTAAGCCCGTCCCATTGGCGGTTTGGAGAAAGGCATCCGCAGTCATGTAGCTACTGATGAGCTTTTTAACTTCCTTTAAGGTAACCGGCATAACAGTGCCATGTCGTGGTTTAAAATTCATGCTCACTTCCTTATCTATAACCTTAAAGTTTTTTAAATCGGTAGATTTTGTAAACTGGTAAAGGCCGCTGGTATACATATCATACATCAGAATAAATCCGCTGCCATCATTCAATTTAAAAGTACCTGCGCCCTCAACCGGCCGTGTAGTTTGCTGAACATACTTATCACTTTGAAGCACATAGCCACCGGTTAAACTTTTGGAAACTGCTATTTTAATTCCAGGTAGCCTATCTTCTGTTTTAAAGAACAAATAGTATTTGTCATCTTTTTTCTCTATATCCCCGTCTATACAAGCTGCGTTATCGGGGCTAAAGAACAACTGCTTAGGTTCACCTTCAAAATCTGTAAACTCTTTATTAGCATATATATAATATATCTTATCCGGATTACTGCCATGTTTTAAAGAAAAGTAAACCATATACTTTTTAGCAACACTATCATAGATGGTTTGAGGCGCCCATACACGCAAAAGGCTATCCTGATCAGGAAAACGTTTTTGAAAATTAATAAGAGAAGAAGACCAATGGATGAGATCTTTTGACTTGAGTAACACCAGTCCGCGGTTAGAATTCCATCCATTAGCTGAAACCATATCTGTTGCAACCATAAAAAATGTTTTCCCGTCGGCACCTCGCAGTATATGGGGGTCCCGAACGCCGCCGGTTTCGCTGATCATCAAACTATTTACAACCGGTTCATTATGGTTTAATGCCAGGTAGTGGTATCCGTCCATACTGATCGCGAACCGGATGGCCTCTTCACTTTTCTGATTTCCGGTAAAATAGGCAAATAGGTAACCTTTGTATCCCTCATTGTTCTTGCTTTTTTGCCCGAAGACTGTTAATTGAAAATTGAGCAAGAAAAAAGCAATTAAGGCAGTGTTTATTGTAATTCTTATACGGTTCATTTTATTGTAAGCGGTCTAAAATTGGTTTGTTAATTGCAGATAGTTTTTGGTTTTCGGGTTTTAGCAGTTCAAAAACTAATATTTCATTTTTACCGGTACGCAACCATTCGCGTGGTACATACAGCGTTTGTTGAGGGCCGGTTCGCCAGTACCTGCCTAAGTTATGTCCGTTAATCCAAACTACGCCTTTCCCCCAATCAGTCATATCAAGATAAGTATCTCCTAATGACGACAATGAGAAAACTCCCTTCTTCATAACGGGCGTATTTAAATTAACCAAACCAGGTTTAGGTTTGTAACTCCCAATCGCCTTTAACGGTAAAGGAAAGTTTTGCCAACCCGTTACATCATTGCCTCGAAAAAACACCTTGCCTACAATTCCCTTTTTATTTTGCAACAGGTATTTACCAAAATTGATGCGACCTGAATTTTCGACCAAAATATCCAATGTTACCGTTCCATCAGGTAAACTGATGTTAATGCTATCTGATCCGGTACGGCGATCAAGGCTGCCCACCGCTTTTCCATTGATCATCACTACCCCAAAATCTCTAAGATTTTTGACTTTTAATATTCCGGATTTCCCTCCTGCAATGGTTGTGCGGTATAACATAAAACCATAATCGAGTTTCATGTTCTCAAAGGTCAATGGATTTTGACTGCTCTTGCCATCCAGTTTTAAGTCGTCAAGGTCTGCCACATTTTTAAGCTCAATTTGAGGTATTATAATGGTGGGTTTAACTGGGGGGACGGTAGGTAAATTAACACCGGCGGGTAAATGTTTTTGAATTACATTTCTAAAAGCCCAAAATTTGGGTGTCGGATTTCCGGCTTCGTCGAGTGGTGCATCATAATCATAACTGCTGATTTGCGGCTCAAAGGGAGCCTGGTCGTTATAATTAGCCCCATTCATAAATCCCCGTGTTGTTCCGCCATGAAACATGTACATGTTTATGGAAATTCCTGCCGCAATTACAGAATCTAACCGGCCGGTATACTGCTCGGCCGGCACTGTATGGTGTTTTGTACCCCACCAGTCAAACCACGCTGGGTACCATTCGGCAATATAGTAAGGTCCTTTACCATCGTGGTTTTGATTGATTAGTTCCTTTACCTTAGCCGGATTATCTAAGCCGTTTACTGCCGGCAGCAAACCCGGTAAATGCCCTTTTACCAGATCGCCAGCCGGATCGCAGGTATATAACAAACCGTCAAATCCGGCTTCTTTAAACATTTTCTGGTTAATAGTCAGGTAATCCTTATCAGAGCCGTATGAGCCATACTCATTTTCAATTTGCACCATTAAGATGTTGCCGCCATGGTTTACCTGGTACCGGGACAAACGCTTTCCTAATTCTTTAATATAATTTTCGTACTCATTTAAATATTGTGGATTTTTACTCCTTACAACTAATCCTTCCTCATTTTGTAACCAATAGGGATATCCACCAAACTCCCACTCGGCACATACATAAGGGCTTGGGCGCAGTATTACCCATAAACCTTCCTGCTGGGCTATTTTAATAAATTCAACAATATCATTATTGCCCGAAAAATCATACTGTCCTTTTTGTGGCTCGTGCAGGTTCCAAAAAACATAAGTACCTATGGTGTTAAGCCCCATTGCCTTTGCCATTCTCATTCTGTCGCGCCAGGCCTCTCTTGGTATGCGGGGATAATGTAATTCACCAGAAATCATCTGGAAAGGCTTACCATCTAAAAGAAAGTCCTTATCGCCTAAAGTGAATTGATGTTTAGGTTGGGCTTTGACCAGGCCGCCCGCTAACAAAATGGTCCCTATCAAAAAAAGAATAAATGATCTCATTAATATATAAGGTGTTATTGATTACATAATTGGCACACTGCTCAAAATTGCATTTAAGGATGCGGTTAAGCTTCGCTAATACTTTTGGTTATTGGCTGATGCGCTAAAGTGAATGTAAAATCAAATAATAAAAAGGGGGTAATCAGCAAAATTGAAGGGGCAAATTGCCAAAAACAGGCCTGAGGAAGTTTCCTTTCAGGGTTTTCAGTCGGGTCAACCAGGGTATTGGCCAACAACGTCAAATGAATTACTGGCTAAGGCATCATTTTTTTAAAGAGTCTGTTTGAAAAAGAAACCTCTCCTAAACTCCTGAAGCCTTTTGTTTGCTTAAGCTGATGTACTATGCATTACCTTGTTACTGTTCCACCGGAACGGTGGAACACCCCGAACACCTTTATTTCTCATTATCAAATAGTTAACTATTTTCCAAAATCCTCCATATGGAACACTTTCCTGGCTCATTATCAATAACTTAGCAAAAAGTAGCAAAAATTACCCCGAATTTAACTGGCAGAGCGCACTACATATTTGCCTATGTACATCCTGAAAGAAGTTTACACTTTTATTGAATAGTCCTGTGACTAGTTTACACTCATAAATCATATAAAATACCCTTCAAAGAAATTTAAACAGGGCCTAACATTTTCAGATAAGAGCAAACAGAGCGGCTGTAAACAAAATTATCTTCTTTCGGGCACCTGGTTGATCATCGAGTTTTTAAAGTTCTTTCTGAATTTTTTGATGTATTCGGAAGGTTTTAAATCGAACACTTTTTTAAACTGCTCACGGAAATATTTGATGTCTTTTATTCCCACAGCATAAGCGGTTTCCAATATATTTAAATCGCTATGTACAAATAACTGTGCGGCTTTTCGCAATCTGATCGACCTTATAAAGCTATTCGCAGGCTGCCCGGAAATCATTTTGATTTTTTTATAAATCCCGGAATAGGACATATTTAATTCGGCGGCCAGGGATTGGAGATTAAAATCCGGGTCTGTTATATGATCTTCAACAATCTGAATGCAGGAATCCAGAAATCGCTTGTACTCTATAGAGATGCTATGTGGGTTATTGTTCAGCGTAATTTCATTATAAAAATATTGCTGGAGGGTATTCCTGCTCTTAAGCAACCCATTCACTCTTGCTTTTAAAATATCCTTGTCAAAAGGTTTCCCAATATAGTCGTCAGCGCCACCTTCAATACCTTTTAGCTTGATCTCATTTGATGCACTGGCCGTTAAAAGAATAACCGGAACGTGTGAGGTTGTCATATTCCCCTTAATGGCAGCACAAACTTCTATGCCTGTAATACCCTGCATCATTACATCACATATCACAATATCCGGCCATTGTTCATTAATTATCTTTATCCCGTCCTCGCCGTTTGACGCCACAAGGACATTGTATTCCAATTTAAATATCTGACGAAGATATTCTCTCATATCCTCATGATCATCAATAATTAATAACGTTTGGAGGTCAGATAATGATTGTTCTTCACCTGGGGCTGCCGCTAACACTATATTATTAGCTGTAGTTTCAGAATCTATAAGTTCTTTTAAAAATCCGGAAGTACTTGTTGATTGTTCTAAGATAACCTGGTCTTTAACGTGCGATTTCCCTTTTTTTAAGCTAACCGTAAAGGATGTACCCTTTCCAATCTGACTATGATATTCAACTGTTCCGGCCTGGCGTTCTACAAAATTTTTGACGAGATAGAGGCCAAGACCAAATCCTCCGGTTGATGTACTGGCCAAATCAGATACCTGGTAAAAACGACTAAAAAGTTTATCACCAACTTCTGTTGGAATCCCGCAGCCGGTGTCGGCAACAATTATTGATACCGTTTGTTCAGCTTCTTCTGCACTGATGCGAATTTTTCCGTGCTTAGGCGTGAACTTGATAGCATTCGAGAGCAGGTTAAATAACACGATCTCTGTTTTTTCTCTATCTACATAGATATTCAGACAATCGGCTGTTGATATGAACTCAAGATGAATTTGTTTCCTTTTGGCTTCATGTACAAAACAAAAATAAACCTCCTTACACAAATCAATTATATTAACATTACTTATTCTCAGTTGGTCCGATTCTGATTCTGCCTTTTTGAAAAGAAGTAATTGATCTACAAGGCCTAATAACCGGCGCGCGTTTCTGTAAACGATGGTTAAATTGGAGGTATCCGTAACCTTCTTTTCGTTATATAAGAGTTCCTTAATAGGATTAATGATCAATGTTAATGGTGTCCTGAACTCATGAGAAATATTGGTAAAGAAAGCGAGTTTTCGTTCGCTAAGCTCCTTTTCTTTTTCACTTTCATAGTGTGCAATCTGAATTTCGTATCTTAATTTGGCCTGATGATCCCTGTATAAGAGATACAGATAAACCAACCCACCAATAAATATGATATAAATTGTATATGCCCACCAGGTTTGGTACCATGGCGGAGCAATAATTATAGTCAGGGCTTTAGGCGTTCTGTTCCAAACTCCGTCATTGTTACTTGCAATAACTTTAAATGTATAGGTTCCCGGATTAAGGTTTGTATAAGTAACCCGGCGTTGACTATTGTTAGAATTCCATTTTTCGTCAAAGCCTTCTAACTTATACCGATAAGCGTTTTTCTCTGAATGGGTATAATTGAGTGAAACGAACTCAATTGAAAATACATTTTGGTCGTAATTAAGAATTGCGGTATCAGCTATACTAATTGGCTTTTTCAATGGCGAATTTGTACCTGGTGTTACCGATTTATTAAACACCTGAAAATCGGAAAGGTAAATCGGAGGGATTTTATTATTCCATTTAACTTTTGACGGATCAAAAACAACTACACCAGAATTTCCACCTAAATATATCTTGCCATCTGCCGATTTGTAAATAAGCGAGTGGGAAAACACACCGTCGCCTTCATCAAAGTTAGTGACGCTTAATGTTTGAGGAGTAAATTTTGATATTCCGGTGGCGGAGTTAATCCAAAGGTTACCCAGGCTATCTTCAACAAGATTGTTGAAAACGTTACTTGCAAATCCATTTTTACGTGAGTAAACAATAAAAGAGTCACTTTCCGGGACATATTTATTCAAACCGTCGGCCGTACAGATCCAGATATTCTTTTTACTATCCTCAAATAAGCACTGCACAATATTATTACTAAGGCTACTGGTATTTTTGTCATTATAAGCATAGTGATGAAAAATACCGGTTTTTTGGTCAAAACGATCAACCCCGTTTCCATTTGTCCCAATCCACACATTACCTTTTTTATCTTTTAAGAGATCATAAACGTGATTGCTGGCAATTGAATTGGGGTTTTTATCATCATTATAATAATGTTTAAACTGTTGTGTTTCTTCGTTATATATCTTGAGTCCGGCGTCGGTGGCAAGCCAGTATTCATGGGGCCTTACTTCAAGAATATCCCTGAAAACGTCTTCATTAAAGAAATTACTCAGAGCAGAATGATGAAAGTGGTGTATAAATCTATTCTTTTTAGCGTCAAACTTATCAAAACCGTTTTCGGTAGCAGCCCATAACACCCCATCATTGTCTAAATATATTTTGCCAACCTGATTGCTGCTGATACTTGATGGTTCATTTGTGTGAACAAATAGCTTTGTCGTTTTTTTAATTAAATCAAACTGATAAAGGCCGTTATTTGTTGCCAACCACAACATGCTCCCTTGCAACAGGATACTTTTTGCTTCGCGCGGTTTGATTAATAACGGAATGAAATGGAACTTATATTGTGTAAAATCTACTTTTGTTAAGGCATCTTTACCGCAAAGCCAAATGATTCCTGCCTTATCATTATACACGTAGCCATCGGCAGTGCTATTAGTTTCTCCAATTTTGCGCCATTGGCCCTTGTCTTTATTTATAAAATAGAACCCGGCGTTGCTTCCAACAACTAAAGTGGAGTCATTAGCGTTTTCAATGCTAAAGGCACCTATGTTGAGATTGTCATGACTTGGATATGGGGTGTATTGTTGGTGTATAGGATCAAAACAAAAAAGACCGCTCCAATAGGTGCCTACCCAAATACAGCCGCTTTTTTGATCATATAAAAGACTCCAAATATCATTAGGGGTTTTCTTATGCAAGGACTCGGTTTGCGGATAATTGGTAAAACGCCTGCTAATCTTATTGAATTTATTTAGTCCACCGTTCCAGTTTCCTAACCACAGATTTTGCTTATCATCTTCAACAATAGCATTTACCGATTTTCCTTTTATTGAAAACGCGTTGTGTGAGTTAGGTTTATAGGTAATAAATGATCCAAGATTTGCCACATATTGATTAAAACCGTCGTCTGTTCCTATCCAGATAGTTCCTTTTTTATCACATAAGATCGAAAAAATCTTGTTGTTACTTATCGACTGTTTGATATTATCGCTATGATAAAACCGCTCAAATTTTTCAGTGTTGGGATCTAAAACATTCAAGCCGTCCATTGTGCCAACCCATATTTTTCCGTTTTTATCTTCGGCAAGCGCATTAATATAATTTGAACTTATGCTTGCAGTGTTTCCGGGAATGTTCACTAAATTTTCAAAAGAGTATCCATCAAACCTACAAAGGCCATTGTCTGTTCCTATCCACATGTATCCGCGGCTGTCTTTAAGCGCTACTGTTACATTTTCAGATGGCAGTCCATCATGAGTATTATATGATTTCAGCGCGAAATTCCTGATGTCGTTGGTTGGCAAAGTAGTTAGGGTTTGTCCATTTAGGCCAGCTACACACAAAATGTTAATCAGAAAGAACAAGACAGCTTTATACATAAATCCGTTATCACTTTTAATCAAATAAATACCACACCATGTTATCACCGGTAATTTGTGCCTATGTATAAGGTGCACAACCTTCTTTGCTCAGCGATCGGCAAAAAAATTGTACTTATTACACTTATATACTTCAAGGTAACTCAATTCCAAGCGGGCGAGGAACACACTTGACTCATTAAGTTTATATGGCGCTCAAATTTAAATAAATATTAATTGTATTTATAACAATAATTCCAAAAGCCTATTCTCTAAAAACAGGGTATTTTGAGGCCATTCAGACAAAGAAAAATATTAATAAAGTGTAAATAAGTTGGTTATCGGTTTAGAAACGCATTAAAATGACACTTTATCCCCGCAATATTGAGGCTTTCCCCCTTTTCAATCTCTGCTTTTTAAGAGAAATTTAAATCAAACCATATAAACACGAATTTCCTATTACCGTTAATGCTTGCAGCCATTTTTACGGGCTGATCTGATTGCTGACGGGCGCATCCGGCAGTAAATTGATGGCTAATTATTGGCCGGGAGGTTTGAATTTTTCCTTATACTACCATGAGAATATTTGAATTGCTCCTTCATATACATTCGGTTGTTTTGCAATTAGCCGACTTCATTACCTGCTTCGTGCTGAAGCCGGGCCGCTCCCCACCATGTTAGAAAATCAACAATCAACTGATTATTAAACACAAATCATTCAACATTCAATATAAAATTATGAGAAACAATTTTAAAATATCGTTACTGATTACCAGCTTGTTATACCTTTCCGCGTGTTCTAAAAAAGATGGGATAATCCAATCGCAAAACGCCCTGAACGTATCAAAAAAAAGCTTAACGCCATTGGCACTTACAACTACCAATACAAATGGTTTCAGAGGCATTAACTGGGCCGATCCAAACGGTAACGAAGGAGACGGAAGGGTGGTATTGCCCAGTGGTATGACTACTTCGCTCACGGCAACCCAGGCTGCCGCTTTAGCCACCAGTATTTCAAGCGCCGTTAAAACAAGCGGCGGAACCACTATCAGGATGCCTATAAACCCGTGGACACCTTCCAGCTCAACTTATTGGCCGGTTTACCAGGCTGCCATTAATGCAATTGTAGCCAATGGATGCAAGGTGATTCTTTGCTATTGGCCTGTTAGCGTACATCATGTACCTGATACCGCGCAGTGGCACACCATGTGGTCAAGCGTAAATACAGTTTATAAAAACAATACATCGGTGCTATATGAACCTATAAACGAGCCGGTTGATTATTCAAGTACAGATTTGAATAATTTATATGCCGGTTTCTTAACCACATTTAGCCCGGCAGATGGCAAATGTATCCTGGATGGCACCGGTTATGCCGCTGATGTAACCGCTGTTGGTGCCGATTCAAGATTGGTTAATCAATATCTTGGACTACACTGCTATTGGTGGTTTTGGGGCTCGTATAATGTTTGGTCAAGTTACTATAATATCATGTCGGCCCGTACGGGTTCTTATGCATCCCGTACTATAGTTACAGAAGTTGGTATCGAAACATTCCGCAACATGAGTTTCTACCAACAATGGGATACCGGGGTATATGTTGACCAGGCTTTCCTGACCGGATCACTTACCTATGCCCGCGACAACTCAATGGGAACAATTGCGTGGTCGGGTGTTAATGACATTGATACTTATCGTTGGTATAAGGCAAATAACAACCTGGTAGAGGTTAGCCCAGGCACCGCAAATATGTTCAGATGGTCATGGTTGCTTTCTGCTTCTCCTGTATGGTTAGGGCCTATTGCAGATGGCCGGTACAAACTTCAAAACCGTGCATCGGGCCTTATGCTTGATAATTTAGGTAGTACAACTGATGGTGCAACTGTTGCTCAATGGGCATCGGGCACAAGCGCCAACCAGAAATGGAACATAAGCTATACCGATGGTTATTATACGCTAAGCTGTGTAACCGGGAAAGAGTGCCTGGATACCGGGGGCAATACCGCTGATGGATCATCAGTTGAACAATACACCGTAGGCACCAGTACTAACCAGCGCTGGTCAATAGTATCGGCCGGAAGCGGATACTATAAGATAGTTAACCTGGCTACAGGAAAGTGCCTTGATACAGGAGGCTTAACTGCCAATGGATCTGTTATGCAACAGTGGACAAGCGGTTCAAGCTACAATCAGCAATGGACGCTTATAGCTCAATAAAAATAGTATAAATAAGATGCGGAGCGGATAATTAATTGTTAATTACGCACTGTTTGGCCTGAATGGTACCCGGCTATTGCTTAATTAATATTCAAAACATACTGCGCTGAAGGCTGCCTTAAAAGGGCAGCCTTTTTAATTCTATAAGGGGCGGTTTGAAAAACCGTCACTGCGAGTTGTAAAAGCCTCGAAATCTGAAGGTTGAATTAACAAAGTGGCTTGAAACCCTATGTCATGCTGAACTTGTTTCAGCACCCCACTCGCCAAATATACATCATTCGGAAAGCCTGTGGGGGCCTGAAACAAGTTACCCATGACAAGTCCACCATGTCATTGCGAGTTGTAAAATTTCGCGAAAATCTGAAGGTAGAATGACAACATAAAGCTATGTCATTGCGAGGAACGAAGCAATCGCGAACTATGCAGATCCGCCCTGTAGAGCATGAGATTGCTTCGTGCCTCGCAATGACATGGTGGACTTGTAATGGGTAGGACACGAAGTATCTTCTTCACCCCACCTTACTGTAATGTTCCCTTACCATTTCACCCGGTAACAGCAAAATTTTAATATGTACCAGCCAGATACAAAAGTATCTATAAAACAAAATCCCCGATAGACCACCATTGGCAGCGCTATCGGGGATTACCTCGTTAAAATGGAAGGGTATTACACCATTTAATTATGCAATACCAAAACACCTTAATATCCCGGATTGTTGGGCAATAATTTTTTGTTAATGTCAATATCAGCCTGAGGTATCGGCCATAACCATCCTTTACCTGCATCAAATGTCCGGGTTTCTAACTTAGCTTGCTTAAATTGCCAGGTAGAAGCGCTTGCCGGGTTAGTCAGCAATGATTTGTCATAGCCATATGCATCATGAACCAGGGACTGATCTTTCCAGCGTAATATGTCTGCATACCTGGTGCCTTCCATAAAGAATTCAACCCTGCGCTCGTGTCTTAAAATTGCGCGTAATTGTGTCTGGCTTAAGCCGGTTCCTTCTACAGCTTCAACTTTAGGCATACTTACCCTTGCCCGCACCTGGTCAATTAATGAATAAATTTCTGCCGAGGTACTTCCAGATTCAATCAACGCTTCAGCACGGATCAGCAATACGTCGGCATAACGCATCAGGATAGTATTAAGAGAGCAATTATTGGGATCGGCAATACCTATGGCCGCGTATTTGCGGGGGCGCACTCCAGACGGCACCACATCATTAGCCGGAATGTAAGTGATTGAACCCCATTGAGAGCCGGGTAACACTACCGAAGCAGCTAATCTTGGGTCGCGATTGACATAAGGATTTTGGGAGTTGTACCCCGAAGCCGCGTTAGTGATAGGTAGTCCACTGGTTGTATAATATGAGTCGATCAAATCGGTTGTAACATTTGGTGTTGGCCAAACGCTTAACGATAAGGCAGATGATGGCCAGGGTTGAGGCTGGGTAGTTGGTATATATTGGATATCGAAAATCACTTCGCTATTGTTTTCATGCGCCTCATCAAACAACGAACTATAATTGGCATATAAACTGTAAGCATTAAGACTGATCACATCCTGCGCTGCTTGTGCGGCATCGGCCCATTTTTCATTATATAAAAGCACTTTTGCTTTATATGCCAGGGCGGCGCCTTTTGTTGCACGGCCAACGTCAGAACCCGAATAAGAGGTTGGTAACGCGGCGGCGGCATCAGTAAGGTCGGTTACAATCTGGGTTAACACGGTAGCCTTAGCTGTTCTGGAAACAAACGCTTCCGAAAGCGTTTGAACCTGGGTAATTAAGGGTACATCGCCGAAGTACGCGATCAGATCGGCGTATGCATAACCGCGTAAAAACTTCGCTTCTGCAGCCATTTGGCTTTTTACAGTAGCATCAATGGATGCAGCGGCAACGTCCTGCAGAAACTCGTTGGCCCTGGAAATAATGGTATAATCCTGGGTCCACTTAGCATATGGAGCCCAGCTATTGCTTGTTGTTTGCCATTCTCCAACTTCCTTTGAACCCTGCCATGCATCCTGGCAATAGGCATTGTCTGATTCAAAATCAAATTGGAAGAATTGAGCCGGCGTTGCATTGGGTGGCAGCGCATTGTAAATGCCAACCAGGGCCATTTTTACCTGGGTTTCATTCTGATAAAATGTCGAAGGTGACAAACGGTCTTTTGGCGTCTTATCCAAAAGGTCTTTCTTGCAGCCGGCAAGATTAATAACAGATGCTAAGATTATGATTTTATATATAGTCTTCATGATTTTATCCTTTAGAAATTAACATTTATACCTGCGGTCATTACCCGCACCTGCGGATATGCTTCGGCTCTGGTTTGATCCGTGGTCTGTTCCGGGTCAAATCCTTTGAATTTGGTGAATGTGAAAGCATTTTGCACATTGGCATATATCCTAAACGAGCTTAAGCCTATCTTTTTAATAGCAGCCGGACTTAAAGTATATCCTAATTCAATATTTTTAATCCTTAGGTATGATGCATTTTCCACATAAAAAGAAGAGTGGATATTGTTTCTTACACCATCCAATGTCAAACGGGGATAAGTGTTGGATGGATTTTGCGGTGTCCACCTGTTTAACCACCATGAACCAACGTTTGCAAAGCCACTGAAAGGCGAAGCTATTTCATAGTAGGTATAACCTTGCATGCCTTGCACACCTTGTAAAAATACCCCCAGATCTAAACCTTTCCAGGCTACATTGAAGTTAAAAGCATAGGTTACATCAGGAAACTGCTTACCGATGATTTTGCGATCATGATTTTGGTCAACTATACCGTCTCCGTTAAGATCTGCATATTTAATGTCGCCGGGTTGGGCATTGTAATCGCTTACTTTAACTACACCCGGTTTAAGCGTATAAGTACGGTTGGCGTAAGGAATGGATGGATCGCTGTTGCTTTGCCATGTAAAGTCAGAAATCTGGTAAATACCTGTCATCTGATAACCGTAGAATGAATTTATAGCCGAGCCAACAACAATCGCTTTTGGCGAGGTATACTGCTGAGGCACATCCATACTGGTAATTTTGTTGACGATGTGGGAAACATTTAGGGATGTTCTTAATTTAATGCCATTGTCAAACGTTTTTCTATAGGTGATGCCAAGCTCAAAGCCCTTGTTTTGCACTTCGCCGGCATTAGCCCATGGCGCTGCCTCAGCCATCGTTAGCGGAATCTGTTGGGTTAACAGTAAGTTTTTAGTCCTTTTATCAAAATAATCTGCAGTAATTTCAATATTGTTATGCAAAGAGATGTCAAGCCCCAAATCCAGTTGCTGAGCTGTTTCCCAGGTGAGATCCTTGTTGGTCATTTGTGTAATGGCAACACCCGAGTAGAGAGTTCCGCCAAACGAATAATTTTGACCAGAGCTAAGGATATCGCTGCCATTATAGTAATTACTTATATTTTGATTACCTAAACGCCCCCAGGAAGCGCGGATTTTTGCAAAATCCAGCCAACTCACGTTTTTCATAAAATCTTCTTTCGATAAAACCCATGCGGCCGAGAATGACGGAAATGTACCCCATTGCTTGCCTTGTGCAAACCTGGAAGCACCATCCCGCCTAACATTGGCTTCAAATAAATATTTATCATCGAATGCATAGTTAAAACGGCCGAAAAACGAACGAAGGCCAAGGTCATAACTGCCCGAGTTGTTGGTTTGCGTAGCAGCGTCGCCAAGATTCAGTACACGTTGTGTATTGTTCACAAAATGTGAGCGAAAGCCACTTTGCCAATCGTAAGTAAACTCTTCTTCGCTATAACCACCTAATAAATTGAATGAATGCCGATTAAATGTCTTATTGTATTTCAGTAAACCGGTAAGCAGCGAATGGCCGTCAAGCTCGTTGGTTACATTGAGATCTGAAGGCAGTTGTGTAACTGTTCCGTTTTGGTTTTGCAGCGTTACATTGGCATGAAAGGCGTTTGTGTTGGTGTATATAGCGCTATAATTGTAAGTAAGTTGCGCGCTCAGCCCTGGCAGAATTTTATATTCTGCTTCTGCCTGCCCGCTAAAGTTGTAACGCTTTTGCAGGCTTGTACTGCCCTCTTTAATTTCCCCATAATAATTACGTTCACCGTTAACTGATACCCAGTTTCCGTTTGCATCCTTGAGGGGATGTATTGGGGCGAGGGTAGAATACCACTCAGCGTTCCAAAGGTCGGTTGGTTCGTTTTTTACCCCTAAATTACCAGAGATATTTCCCGAAACACGCAGCCTTTTATCTTTTAGGTGGTAAGTATCAAGGTTAAGACGGAAGTCTGTTTTTTTGTAATTGGTTGCCACCAGGATTCCATCCTGATCTAAGTGGCCCAGCATAAATGCATAGTTGACGTTGTCACTTCCCCCGGTTACGCTTACACGATGATTTTGCATATAGGCATTACCGTAGTATACCTTGAAATAATTGATATCAGGATATAATGGATTATTGTGCGCCGCGTATTTTTGAATGATCGAATCGGGATACGCCGGTGCCGACCCGGTATTTACGGCCGCCTCGTTGTAAAGGGTAGTATATTGAACAGAATTTAATACATTGGGCAACCTCGTAGGACTTTGGATACCGGCATATCCACTATAGTTAACACGAACTTTGCCTGCTGATCCTCGCTTGGTAGTAATCAAAATAACGCCGTTTGCCGCACGGTTTCCGTAAATAGCGGATGATGCGGCATCTTTCAATACCGAAATTGATTGAACATCGTTAGGATTTACGTCGCCGATGCTCCCGGGAAAACCATCCACTAACACCAATGGAGAATTATCTCCAAAAGTTCCTACCCCACGGATGTCTATAACCGTGTTATCATCGCCAGGTTTACCCGAGCTTTGCAGCGCAAAAACGCCGGAGACAGTGCCCTGCAAAGCCTGGCTGGTGTTTGTTAAGGGCCTGCTTTCTAAATCCTGTGTATTTACAATACCTACAGAGCCGGTAAGGTTTTCTTTCTTCTGCGTACCGTAACCAACTACCACTACGTCGCCCAGGGTTTTCATTGAGGGCTGAAGTTTTATGGCAATATCAGTCTTTCCGCTTACTGCAATTTCAACTTTCTCATAAGAGATATAGGTTACAACAAGTACGGCATTTTCCGGTACATTGGTAAGTTGAAAGTTGCCTTTTAAATCACTTAGGGCTCCTTTGTTGGTTCCCTTTATACTAATAGAAACCCCCACCAGCGGCTGGCCATCAGTAGCATCTACAACAGATCCTTTTACAGTAATCGCAGCTTTATTAAAAGCTATTTTGGCCATTACAGTACTACTGTTGTGAGTTATTAAATTAGGGGTTGACGCACTTGCACCAATTGGCAATATAAATAATGCCAAAGTTTTAAATGTGGCGCGAAACCCCTTGGAATAAAAATAATTTGGAATAAGTAATTTTCGTTTCATAATTGGGTTATTAAAATTCAAGCTGGTTAGTTCAATAAACAAGGGCAGCTATATGTTAGTGCAGCTGGCGATGACACGCCTGCAACCAAAAAGCATGATATCAATGTACTCAATACAGCTCGCAGCATTAACAATAACAAACAGTTGCGCAGATCAGGAATTTATCCTGGCATTTTGGTGAACAGGTTTCAATTAAGATGCTGGCGGCATCTTTTTTAGAGCATCCGCTACTTTCAGCATTTTTCTCATGATGTTTTTTAATTAATGGAATAATTGGTTAATACGAATGGCCCTTTTGATATATCCATTCAAGAAGGCAAAGTCTTTGAAAAACATCGAAAACAAAAGGGGCTAACCTGCAAAAAAGAAGGGACAAAAAAAGAGTTTTAGGTTAAAAAAACACTTTTCAATGATTTCATAGTAAAAGTTTATACAAAAAAGGCGATATATCCCATTCAATAGACTATTCCGGTTTGTATACTACCCCCACTCCTATACTCCCAATTTAGCACCTGCAATCACGTCCATCATAACACCTTCGAAAAATCCAAGCACATACATCTTGAAAGCAAAACGTAGACTGGTAATTAAGCGTTAAAATAAAAAGAGGCTGCCTTTTTGAGACAGCCCCTTTTTATAGCGCATAAGCTATTTAACCCCGGATTTTGCTTATTTTTTCAGGTGTACCGGCTTAATTCCCGAATGCGTTGGAATTACAGGTTTGATAGTTCCATCGCTATTAAACTCCATTTTATCAATACAAACTTCCCTGTTAAATCCGGCTGCATCACCCATTGTAATTCCTTTTGGGTAATTAAAACGATGATACACTATATACCACTCATCAGTACCTGGTACCTGGATAACGGAATTATGACCTGTTCCGTAAATCCCTTTAGCGGCATCTTTAGTAAGTACTGTGTTGTTTTCGGGAATTTGTATAGGGCCGTAAGGTGATTTGGAAGTTCCGTAATGAACACTATAATCGGGGCTACGTGTATCATTTTCCGACCACATAAAGTAATAAGTACCTTGCCGGTAAAAAACATAGGTGCCCTCATTGTAATGCGCGTATGGCGTCAGAATTTTGGTTGTACCCGGCACCAACGATACCATGTCGGCATTTAATTCGGCCACGGCCATATAGCCATTGCCCCAATACAAATAGTTTTTACCTGTTTGCGGATCGGCAAAAACATCCGGGTCAATTTGCTGTCCGCCTTTTACACCATCAGGTAACTGGGCAAGCAGGGGTTTACCCGAATCTGTAAACGGTCCTGCAGGATCACTTGCCGTAGCCACTCCTATTTTTTGCCCTGCGGCGAAGTAATAAAAATATTTAAACCCGTTTTCGGTTTTTTGCTCGATGATACAAGGCGCCCAGGCATTCTTTTTTGCCCAGCTTACATCTTTCGGCAAATCAAGAATCTTACCTTCATCTTTCCAGGTTACCATATCGGCAGAAGAAAAAGCCTTAAAATAATTACCAGACCAGCCGTCAAACCCATCGCTGGTAGGATAAATATAGAACTTCCCCGTTTTTTGAGCGTATAGTATTTCGGGATCGGCGTAGTAACCTGTCAACGCCGGATTGTGGGTTTCTTCAACCGTAACTTTAATAACCTGTGGCTTTTTATTACCTATGGATACAGAATAACTAACAGCACCTTTGGTAAAATCCCGGGGAGTTGCCGGACTGATATGAACACCTGGGAACAAGGTGAATTGAGGATCAAATGAGCGTAAATTTGTACCCGGTTTTACAGGCAGATAAAGCTCATGACCCGCATCATTAAATACAATATTGATAGTTTTTATTTGCTTGTTTCCGGCCGAAAGCAGCACATCCTCGGTTGTTTCCCACCTGGCTGTTAACAATGCGGCCTCCCGGGCAGTAATAGGCATTATAGTGCCATGGCGTGGGTGAAAGTTCATTGATACCTCATCATCTATAAGCTTAAAGTGCTCCAGGTCATTAGTGCGGGTAAATTGGTATTTTCCCTGGGTATACATGTCGTACATTAAAATATAGCTGTTGCTGTTATTTAATTTGAAAGTACCTGCGCCCTCAACCGGATCTTTTGTTTGCTGCACATATTTATCGCGCAGTACATAGCCCGAGGTAAGCTTATCAGACACCGCTATTTTTATACCTGCGCCCGAGCCTTCTGTTTTAAAAAAAAGGTAATACTTTTTGTCTTTATAAACAATATCCCCATCAATACAGGCACCACCATCAGGTTTAAAAAAGAGCTGCTTAGGCTCGGTTTCCAAACCTGTAAAATCTTTATTTGCATAGGCGTAATAAATTTTATCCGCTTCTTCACCAAAGCGCATCGACCAATATATCATATACTTATTAACTTGCGGGTCATAAATAGTTTGAGGTGCCCAAACCCTGTTTACACCTGCAAACTTGTTGAACGTTTTAGTAATATCTATTGATGTTGATGCCCAGTGTACAAGGTCGGTTGATTTAAGTAAAACCATGGCATAATCCGGTCCCCAGCCATATTTTTCGGTGTTCATGTCGGTTGCCACCATATAAAAGGTTTTGCCATCGGCTCCACGTAATATATGCGAATCGCGAACGCCACCGGTAGCGCTGATCAGCGCGGCATCCAGCACGGGCTGGTTTTTATTTAATGCCCTAAAGTGGTAACCATCATTACTCAGCGCGAAACGGATGTGTTCGCCGCCTTTTCCGCCGGTAAAATAAGTAAACAGGTAGGCGCTGAAATTTTGTTTGGGCTGCGCCAGGAGCGTGGTGTAAAAGCCGATAAAAACGCCTAATAAAACGATTCTTTTCATGTATGTATTTGTTGTTTATATAATTGGTCATTCAAATACGGAATCTTGAAATACGATTGTATACCTCATCATTCCCGATATCCAGCGGAACTGTACCCGATTGACTTAACCCGGGGACAAAGAGCACACGCAGTATCAGTGCGCAATATAAAAAAACGGCGGAATATTAATTGTTATTTAAACAATTAATATTCCGCCGTTTTATGGCATACCATCTTTCCCTATTCCAACTTTAGATCCGCGAATGGTATAACGATAAAGGGAAAACGATAGTTGGCAGAGGCTCGCATCCATTTTAAAGGGTTGAAACCCTGATCAGATTTTACAGAGCCCCGTTAGCTTTCAACACATTATAGAAAAACAGGAATTGAAAAGGCACAGCCTTCGACCAGTACGGCCATTCGTGCTTGCCGGGCCGTTCAATGTAATCATGCGGTACATTAGCTTCGGTGAGCAGCTTATGCAACTCACGGTTGGGCTCTATCATGATATCTTCAGAGCCGCAATCAAATATCAGTTTTACATCGTTGGCTTTAATCTTATCTACCAGTGTCACAACCGAATAGCCTGGATAAGGGTTCCCTCCCTCCTTTTTAGGGCCAAGAAGATTTTCAAAATTTTGATCTCTTGATTTGGCAAAATCGGCAGGCACGTGCCAGATGGCGGTATTCAGGTCGGCTACGCCGCTCATGCTCCCGGCAGCGCAGTACAAATCCGGATGAAGCGCAGAAAGGTATAATGCACCATGCCCGCCCATAGACAGGCCCGCTATAATACGCCCTTTACGATTGTTAATGGTACGGTATGTACCATCAACCTGCTGCACAAGCTCTTTGGTTATAAAAGTCTCATACTGACTTGCTTTATCTAACTGGCTATCAAAATAATAACTCATCGGCCCGCCATCGGGTGTTACAATAATTACCTGGTATTGGTCGGCAAGTTTATGGAGCAATAGCTTGTCATCGGTTTTAGAAAGCCAGTCGCGATAGTTGCCGGTTCCGCCATGCAGCAGGTATATAACCGGGAAGGTTTTAGTTGAACCCTTGTATGCATCGGGCAAAACCACGGCGGCTTTGATCACCTTTTGCATCACTTTACTCTGCACCTGCAGGGTATCAACCCGGGCGGCAAAACCTTTTGTTACAAACATCCCCATGAAAACGCCGGTTATAAAAAAGGTGCAAAAAAGCTTCATAAAATGACCAAATTATTGAAAGTAAACTGCAATAAATTTATAAATAACCTATAATAAATAAACAAGCAGCTACAAACTACAAGTTAGCTGATCTATTTTTAAAAAATCTGATTTATATTGGCAATGACATGATCAAAATTCTACCCGAAAGATAAAAGTAGCGCCCGCCGTCATTGTGTTGCAACAACACAATGATAACAAATAAAATTGTTAAAGTCGACTGCCGGAAAAAATGTCATTGGTGGATAATTGCCCGAGGGGTGCATAACAAAAAGCAACCCTTACATTTTGTAAAGGCTGTTTTTATTTATGTTGACAATGCATGAAGGATTTGCACGCGGGAGACGCATGTAATGCGTCTCTACAAAAATGATCCTATTTACGGTTATTGTATGGATCAGCTACAAGTTTGATGGTGTCATTGCCCAGTGCATCATCGGCAAATTCAATCTTAACTATTTTGGTTTCACCTTGCAGTAGCGAGAAATAATTATCGTTAACAATTGCCGGCAGTACCTGCTCGTCTGTGGAGGCCCGCAGGGCTTGTACCCTAATGCCAAAGGCCACTGCTTTTGACGATGCCGGGTTGGTTACCTGGGCTGTAACAAGATACTTACCATCGGCCCGGGTGGTTTTGTAGCTTACTTTCAGGTCTACCTTTGGGAGGGTGTTTAACGCGGTATAATCTTTACGTTTGTTGCCCCTCCAGTAAAAGTTATCAGATACCAGCTTGCCGGTTTTATCGGTTAGTTTCAGTTTGATAAAATGCACATCCGAAAGACCTTCGCTGGCTACATCGCCCTGGTAAACTTCAAAATTCCATAACGAATAGCCCCATGAGGTGGCGCGCTCAACACCCAGCATCCGCACGTACCTGACGGTAGCTTCGGTAAAAGATACCTGCTGCTGCCCTGCCCTGCCATCGTTGGTTGAATAAACATCGCGCCAGTTTTTGGCATCATCAGATACCTGGATCTTAAATGATTTGGGGTAAGCATCTTCCCAGTTTAAACCAACACCATTTACCACCTGCTCTTTACCCAAATCTACGTAGATCCATTCATTATCATTGTAGTTGCTGGCCCAGCGGGTATTGTTATTGCCATCGTTTACCAGGCTTGGGTCGCCATTGGTTGACGATGATGCATAAACAAACTTATTAAGCGCCAGGTTAGCCTTACTCTCGCTTAAATTAAGCCTGAAGCACTCTACAGCACTATTTGATAGCGCATCCACCACCTGTGTTTGGTTATACCTTTTTACCAGTTGCCCGTCAAGGTTGTAGATCTCGGCCTGGGCGGTCAGGCCTTCCATATCGGCACGGGTGGTGTTTACCACTTTAACGGCATTGTTAACAGGGTTCCACTGGATGTGTATTGGCTCGCAGGCCTTTTTGGCTCCCCAAAAGGCACCGGTCAGGTCGTAATAGTAATCATAGGTTTGCCATACCATTGATGGGTATGCCGATTGACTCATCCAGGTCATCAGGCCCGACGCGTCTTCGCCGATATGATCCTGCCAGCCTTCAAACATGGCCTTATTGGTTTCGATGTTTACAAACTGGGCTTTGCGGCAATAATCTTCAATGCCTGTAGGCGCGCCGTAGCCAACGGTAATGCTGCGGTCGTAATTATCCGGACCGGCATTAAAGGCCAGCTCGCCAAAAAAGTGCTGGTTCCACATCTGGTTGCGTGGCCACCAGTTTTCTTTCGGCATAAATTTTTTAAAGCTTTCAAAATTGGTAAAAACTGCTGTACCCAATTCGGTACGCAACCCCCAGCCTATGTTGCCACCGCTGCCTACGGGGTAAGCGGTGAAGTAATAACGCGGATCGCGGCTATCCCATGGCCCGCTGCCGGTCAGGTTCTCGGCATGCGAATTGGGCTGATACCAACGGTCGCCCCCGTCAAACGTTGCCAGGTTTTCCTTTAACCATCCGTTTATGGGCGCTTCCGACCAGCCTTCATTTTCGGCACACCAAACCGCGATGGCCGGATGATTCCGGAAACGCTTGATCTTCTCAATAACGTTGGCATTAAACACATTTAAATCGGCAGGCAGGTTGGGGTTCGCGTTCAGCCAAAAATCATCCCAAACCATAATCCCGTATTTATCGCAGGCATCGTAAAACTCCTCATCGGTGGTTGATCCTACCCAGTTGCGGATCATATTAAAATTCATTTCCTTGTGCAGCCTTACCTTGGTATCGTACTCGTTGCCGCGGCAACGCAATAAATATTCGGCCATACCCCAGTCGCCACCCTTTATAAACACGCGGGTGCCGTTAATGGCTACGTGCAATACGTGCCCAACAGTATCATAGCTATATCTTTTGATGCCGAATTTGATGTTTTGCACATCTGATACTTCATCGCCCATCACCAGGCTTAGCTTACAATCATACAAGTTAGGGTCGCCGTAACCATTTGGCCACCATAGTTTAGGGCGATTGATCATTAGCTGCTCAAAATTCTTAGGGTCGAATTTTACAGTAGTTGTCGCATTGGCATCCACATAAACCTTTTTGGTAAATTCAATATTGCCGGGGTTGATCACCCCTTTAATATAGCCCTGCTGCCCGCTTGACGAATTGTTTTTAACCTCAAGGGCCACCGATACATCGGCCCTGGCGTTGGTTGGCAGTTTGGTTTGAATCCATGGGTCCTGGATGGTCAGGTCGCCGGTATTGCTCAGGTAGACCTTATCGGTAATGCCCGAGTTTAGGCCCGGCACATAAGGCATCCAATCCCAGCTTGCGCTCGATACATAATTGGGGCTGCCTACATTGGCCAGGGGCTGTTTGGGGATGTACACTAAAACGGTTAATATATTTTTAGCCTTACGGTTTACCAGGCCCGTAATATCAATTTGCCCGCGCTGCATAAAACCATCAAGCGTGCCCAGCTTATTACCGTTTAAATAAATATCGGCTTTGCGGTTTACACCTTTAAAGTTTAACCAAACATTTTTTTGAGTATAGCTGGCGGGCACATTAAATTCGGTACGATACCAAAAGCTCCGGTCGTATTTAGCCCGGTCCACTTTATAAATGTTATCGCCAAAGTTGGGATCGTTTTCCAAGCCGGCAGCCACGTACGATGCAAAAACAGTTCCGGGTACTATAGCATTCACCCAATTGGCTGTATTATAATTTGCCTGGGTAATATCGGTTGGATTATTTACATCAACCTGTGGCTTAACCTTCCATACCTGGCTGGCCGAGCTGTTTAAGTAAACAATATTTGATTGGGCAAACGATTTAGCACCTTGCAGCAGAACTACAAATGCCACAATAAGCGCTTTTAAACTAAAAATATAGCTTTTAAACATGTGATGGTTTTAAATTAACTGGGAATGATTTTGTTGGCAGGCAAATGTATTTGGCAGCCGCATTTCAAAAAATGGATAAACTTATAAAAGGGATGGACTATTCAATTGGGTGGGTTTGGAATAGTTGAATTTTATATTGGAGACAGGCACTGTTGGTTTGCCATGTGTTCTCCCATGGTTTCTACAGATTATTTGATCCCTCGTTATTTCGGGCATAGATTGCGTGAAAAGCGCATAGGTTCGACTCTGACGTTGGGTACTATTTATGACAACAGGGGTTTCTAAAAAACATCTAAATTTGACACTTAGTTTTCTTCAAGTTTCTCCATAATTTGAACCTGCATTTTCTTTTTAAAATCGTCGTCAAGTTTAAAACCCTTTGTGACCTGCGGCTCATTGAACAGATTATAAACCAATTTATTAATCACTATATTTTGATACACAAAAATCCGACACACTGAGCAACCTGCCAGATGTATCTTCAACTCCAGTTTCTCACGCATACTTAGGTTGCCGATTTGTTTTTTTTCAATCAAAAACGTCGCCTTTTTACAGTTGTAAACAATTTTCTTGAATCCGCTTTCTTTCATCTTTTTTTAATTTAATTCCAGTTTTTTTTGCAGAACCACGCAAGTTTACCTTAGCCTTGTAAATGATCACCCAGTAATTGTTAGATATCTCAAGCTTTGTTAACTGAAGTTTATTGACATCCCTCCGTCGATAACATAATCACTTCCGGTGATAAAGGAAGCATCTTCAGACGAAAGAAAAGATACCAGCTTCCCAACTTCATTAGGTTGTCCGTATCTTTTTAATAATACTTTTTGGGCTATTGTATCCGCAAACTTGGAAAGTGCTTCAGCGGGGGCACCGCTTTTTTCAAATATCGGCGTACTAAACGGCCCCGGAGAAATGGCATTCACACGGATGCCCTTAGGGGCTAATTCAATGGCTGCTACCCTTGCTAATGATTTTAGAGCCGCTTTACTGGAACTGTATACCGACCTGTTTTGCGTTCCCTGGGTAGCACTGAGCGCCAAAATAAAAATTACGGAAGAACCACTTTCTAATAGTGGTAAAAATTTCTGCAAAGTAAAAAAACCACCCTTGAAATTTATATCCATTGTTTCGTCGAACTGCTCCTCACTTACCCCTTCAATAGGTAACATATGCATGATGCCGGCATTAATTACCAGGGTATCAACGTGCCCAAATTGTTTTTTTACTTTTTCTGCCAATTCGCTTAAGTCTGTGAGACTTGATTGATTTGCGACAATACCTGTAGCGTCAGCGCCTAATGTTTTTTTAGCCTTCTCAACAGCCTTTTGACTTCTACCTGTAATCACAACCTTTGCGCCTTCGGCAATTAATTCGCTGGCTATTCCATAGCCAATACCACTATTTCCTCCTGTGATGACTGCGACTTTGTTTTCGTGTTTTTTCATTTTTTCTAATTTCTACCTGTTTTAAGCATAATAAACTACTATCCAATCCTATAATAACTGCCGCTTATTCATTACTATGATTGTTCTGGAGTCTCATTTATGTGATGCTTCTCAAACCTATTTTATGAAACGGTGAATTGCTTCATCGGCATTACCCTGAAATGAAGTATTTTTCAGATCAGTGTAAAAAGTGCTTTGGTCAACCACGTCCCCTGATAATTTACCCTCTTTACTTGCATAAAAAACGCCACTCTTATATCTCTCATCCGAAACGCCATCTACAAAGCGCCTGGCACCTACTTCTAACGTATGCACCATTCCTCCAATCAATGGAAATACAATAGGCATCATCAAATACTTCAACATAAATTTCATTGCCGGGGGCAAACTATCTGGTGCATTAGTTCCCCCCGTATTCCCGGGACTCATAACAACAAATTTGAGGTCAGGATATTTTCTTGCCATTGATAAGGTCCACATGGTTGCTGCATATTTGACATATCCGTATGCTTGAATTGCTTCGAACTTATCACCAAAATATGATCCATCAAGAACAGCAGCAAACTCGCCTACAGAAGAAGTCTTCATGGCAACCGGTTTCATTCCGAGCATCTTTACTCCCGGTACAGCTTCCGCACTTACTGATAGTACTGCTTTTTTTAACAAATCACGTTTTATTAATTCTTCCACTAAGATTACATTACCTAAAATATTAGTAGCAGCTAATACATTCATACCAGAAGGCGTAATTTTCGCAGCCGTTTTGCCAATTACTCCACCCGCATTTAAAATTACTGCATCAATAGGTTCCTTTATTTTTTCTACTGCATTTCTCACAGAATTGGCATCCGAAACATCCCCAATTACAATTTCAAAAATCCTTTTTCCCGTTTGCTTCTCAAGGTCCTTTTTTGCTGCTTCGGCTTTCACCTGGTTTCTACAGAAAAGAATCACCTTTTTTGTTTCTTTTTTCAATGCCAACTGTCGGGCAGTCTCTTTCCCAAGCCCAGCATTTGCTCCGGTTATTAATATACTTTCGTTCATTTTTTCTATCTTTTTAGGTTACTAATTGTTGTTCTTCATAAGTATTATTTTTTCCGCCCTCTATTAGTTTAAAGTGCCTGAATTACCTGTGGAAAATTGCTTAAAGCCCACGTGTCTGTTATTTTGCCATCTTTCAACGTGTCAATTTCAACTATATTTATTACTACTTTTTTTCCCGTCGCTGCTTTTCCCATAAAATCACCCGTATGAGTTGCAGTTATTGTCTTTATCAAAGACACTTTATCTCCTTCGCCTAACACTTCGTGAAATTCAATGGTAACATCTGAAAACCCTTTTCTAAAGCCAGTTATGAATTGAACCATTAGACTCGCATCATTGGGTCCATTGGGTGGCGCAAAATGATTTACATAATTATCTGCCAAGAATTCTTTGACGATTTCTACATTTCCAGATTCCCAATACGCCTTGTTGAATCTGACTACTACTTCTTTGTTTTTTTCCATTGTTGATTTGTTTACTGCGGTTTTAGATTGAAGTCCTTGTGCACATACTAAATTAGTTGCTGCCATAAACATGGCGAGTATTGTAATTTTTAGTGTTTTCATTTTCTCTCTTTTTAGTTGTGATTAATAGATAACTGACATTGAATTATTAATTCGATTATGCAATAGTACTATTATCGAAGTAAATAATCAACGAAAATCGTATTTTTAAATTCAAATGACATTGGTAGCCGAATAAGTATATTTCTCGTTTACGGGATCTGTAGTAAATCTGTATATGTCATCTTTTATTACGAAATTAAAATATTACCGTTGCCGAAATAAATAAACAAAAAAATTTACAACCGCATTGAAGCAACGAGTTGGGCGAGATTAGCAATAAGTGTTACCTGCTCCGCTTCGCTTAAATGGCCTAATACCTTTTTTGCCATGATTTCTCTCCTGTTTTTGAATTCTTTATAAGAGTCTTTTCCTTTCCGGTCAAGTTCAACTTTTACGACACGCCGGTCGTCATTAGAATTATACCGTAAAAGGAATTTATTGGTGACGAGCTTATCAACAATGGTGGTCAATGTACTCAGGGGCGCTTGTAAATAATCAGCTATATCACTCATTTTGACACTCCTTTTTTCCCCGATAAACGCGATAATGAATAATTCTTTTTCATTGAGATCACCACATATCTTGCAACAATACTCGGACTCACTTTTTATCGCACTATTCAAGTTGAACATGACGGATATGAACTTTTCCGCATTTCCCGCTTCTACTATCATATTGATTTTTTAACTGAACTTTAAAATTTTAAACGATTACCGTACGTTACAAAAATAGACGATTAAATTCAAAAAATTTAGTGTTCCTTAATCCGGTATTTCCCTTTTATTCGCCATTATCCCTTTAAGCACCGGCAGAAAATCAACAGTGAAAGGTCTTCAAATGGATCTTCTCCAACTGAGGATTTCGTCCGCACAGGGTCTCCTGGAAAAGGGCCACTGCGCCCGCCTGCTAAGCGGCTCGCATTATGATAACGGTATTCGAAGCCTCAGGGTCCCTTTTCCAGGAGCCCCCTGAGGGAACTCGAATGTAAATAGCAAAGCCACGAGTGGCTGCTGCCTGCTTTTTTGGAACTACATCAATATTCCTTAGCTAAGATAGCGCCGGAAAAGTTATTGGTGACAACACCAACAACGGGCAAAACTTTTACTGCCGGGACAACAAAAGTTAGATTGATGAATTATCTTTGTTTTTCTTACTTTTGCAAAGTGGAGAAACAGGTGACAGACAGCGGCTCAGACTTTAATGCTGAACTAAAATTAAAAGGCTTTAAAGTATATAAAACCGACAGTAACTCGGCCGGACATAGTTATAGCCGCAAAGATTTTTATAAGATCAATATCACTTTCGGTAACTTCGTTTTCCACTATGCTGAAAGGAGTTTTGAAACGGATGATATATTTGTATTCTTTGGCAATCCCCATATTCCTTACTCTTGCGATGCAATTTCTGAAGCACACAACGGTTATACCTGCCTGTTTTCAGGAGACTTTTTAAAGCCCAACGAGCGGTCTGAAAGTTTACTGCAATCACCTTTATTTAAGATCGGCGGTAACCCAATTTTCAATTTGAATAAAGCCCAGGCTGATGCTTTTACCCAACTGTTTCAGAAAATGTTAGCGGAACAGGATACCGAATATACCTACAAGGATGAGATGATCCGCAACTACATCAGCCTATTGATCCACGAGGCCTTAAAGATCCAGCCCTCAGAGAATAATTTCAAATATAGCAATGCCTCGGCGCGCATAACATCTGTATTTTTAGAATTGCTGGAACGACAGTTTCCCATAGAAAACGCCAACCGGCCGTTAGGCTTAAAAAGTGCACAAGACTATGCCGCTTATTTATCGGTTCACATCAATTATCTGAATAGTGCGGTGAAGGAGATTACCGGTAAATCAACTACCACCCATATTGGCGAACGTATCATAAGTGAAGCGAAGGCATTGCTTATGCATACAGACTGGAATATCTCCGAGATCGCCTATGCCCTGGGATTTGAATACCCCACCTATTTTAATAACTTCTTCAAAAAAAGAACCGGGACAGTTCCAAAATCAATACGGACCGCCAATCTTTGAAAATCATAATTTTTTCTTTGTTTTCCTTTATTGCAGTAGCATAGTTATGGAGACCTTTGTCTGATGAATAACGACATGCAGGCAATTAACCGTCGCGACTTTTTGACACTAACAACTTTAGCCAGTGTTGGATTGATGACTGCTCCTTTGTGGTCTGCCGGCGCTGAAAAATTGATAAAAGGAGAAAACAAAATGAGAACAAGAAAACTGGGTACTTTAGAAGTATCCGAGATCGGACTCGGATGTATGAATATGGCCGGCAATTATAATCCGCCGGCCGACCGCCAGCAATCTATTGCCACCATACGTAAAGCATTTGAAAACGGTGTTACATTTTATGATACAGCTGAAGTGTACGGCCCTTACATAGACGAAGAATTAGTTGGTGAAGCGTTACAGCCGTTTCGTGACCAGGTAAAGATCGCCACCAAATTCGGGTTTGCTATCGATGGCACGGTCGGCCTGGATAGCCGTCCGGAACGGATCAAAAGAGTTGTTGAGGAATCTTTAAAACGGCTGCGGACAGACCGTATCGACTTATACTATCAGCACCGGGTTGATCCGAATGTGCCCATTGAAGAAGTGGCCGGCACGATCAATGAACTGATCCGGCAAGGAAAAGTCCTGCATTTCGGCCTTTCAGAGGCGAGTGCTAAAACCATTCGCCGCGCACATGCGGTTCAGCCGGTATCAGCCGTCCAGTCTGAATATTCTTTATGGACACGCAATGTAGAATTAAACGGAGTTTTGAATACCTGCAACGAACTGGGCATTGGGTTTGTACCCTGGTCGCCTGTGGGTGCAGGTTTTTTAACGGGCAAGTACGATATCAACACAAAGTTTGATGAGAAATCAGATTTCAGAGCTGGATTTCCCCGTTTCTCCAAAGAATTTTTGCCGCTGAACATGCCTATTATTGACTGGCTTAAAGGTTATGCTGCCAAAAAGAACGCTACGCCTTCGCAAATTTCACTCGCATGGTTAATGGCAAAAAGCCCAAACATTGTTCCGATACCTGGCACACGTACTCAAACACATTTGTTAGAGAATTTGGGCGCACAGAACCTTCACCTTACCAACGCAGATGTTCAGGAAATCGAAACTTGTCTTTCGAAATACCCAGTATTTGGCGACCGGATGGGTCAAGCACATATGAGTTCCATCGACTATACAATTTAAACTAAAATTATGACAAACAAAGTATGGCTCATTACAGGCGCGGGACGCGGCATGGGCGTAGATATAACAAAAGCAGTACTTAATGCCGGACATCAGGTCATTGCTACCGGACGTAAGCCAAGCAATGTATTAAAGGCTCTTGGCAATCATGAAAACCTATTAGTGGTAAAGCTTGATATTACTAACATTGCAGATGCCGAAGCGGCTGTTCATGCAGGCGTAGAAAGGTTTGGTAAAATAGATGTGTTAGTTAATAACGCTGCAAACTTCAATGCAGGATATTTTGAAGAGCTTTCTATGGAAGAAATAGAAGGTCAACTTGCAACAAGCTTATTCGGCCCTATGAAAGTTACCAAAGCGGTTTTACCTGTCATGCGTAAACAGCGCTCAGGCCATATCGTAACGATATCATCTACCGCGGGCTTAACAGGTTATACTTTTTGTTCGGCTTATGCGGCTTCAAAATTCGGCATTGAAGGCTGGATGGAATCGCTTCAAACAGAAGTCGAACAATTCGGAATCTCAACTACGATCGTTAACCCTGGCTTTTTCCGTACCGAATTATTGACGGAAGAATCAACCCAATACAGCACAAAAGAAATTGACGATTATGAAGAAGGCAGAAAACAGCAATTAGAATTTTGGAAGGGTGCCAACGGACAACAAGGTGGTGATCCGGCAAAGCTTGCACAGGCTTTGTTAAATGTTATTGATCAGTCAAATCCGCCTAAAAGATTCTTAGCGGGTGCAGATGCTGTTGATACTGTTGAACAAGTGATTGAAACACTTAAAGGGCAGACAGAGGCTTATCGTAAACTGTCGTCATCGTTAGCTTATAACGAGGCAAAAGCCAATTTATAATTCTTTTTTCCGTCCCTTATTGGTGTTGTCACCAACAACAGAGTCGGGCTACTAACGATTATCGTTTCCCTTAAAGCACCTGGGATGGCGGCGGTGTGCTTTTTGGAACTACATCGATATTCCTTAGCGACAATAGCGCCGGAAAAGTTATTGGTGACAACACCAACAACGGGCAGAACACAAACAACCGGCGAAGCGTACCTATAGGCGAATTGATCTAAAATACATGAAAAAACACGTCGGTTCGACTCCGACGATGAGTACGACTAACAACAAATAACCAATTTATGGGCTACTTTTTTTTATGGAACAAATTTTAGCGGCAATATCAAAAATCGGTTCGTGGCAATGTCGGTTTTGAGGACAAAATAACCTATAAGGGATTTTTATTCAAATATTACCTTATGAATAAAAATCCCTATGCGTCTATTAAGCTAAATTATTATAAATACCATTTCTGAAACCATAACATTTCTTTCATCTCATAATAGATCGATTTTTACTGCGTATAGAGTAAGCAAATGAACACACTTTAACCTTATCTAAACTTCGAATCTATATTTTTCTTTTAAGTAATCTTTAACTTCTTGAGTAGGGGACTCACCATAACAAGACGCGACAACTTTTCCATAATGTTCCAAATCAATAGTTCCGTCTCCTTCAATTGAATGCAGAAAAGCAGCCTCTCTTGAGGCCGGAACCAAGACAAAATAATAAGCCCATCTCCCTGTTGTGTCTTTGGCCTTAAGTTTATGAATCAAATCGCCCTTTCTACTAATTATCCTATCAATTATTTTAGGAAAATTAGCATATACTTCTTCGTTAACTTGATTCGACTGAAGATGGCCTAAACTACCCAAAATAATAAAGGCAGCTTCCTGTTGCATCCCATTAGTTAGTAGATATGAAAATAATTTACGAATTGTATTTTTTGAAGCAAAAAGGGTTAAATATGGTATAACCATTTTTTCCAACCAAATTTTTCTTTCGGTCAAACTTAATATGTCCAGACAGACCGTTTCGATAATGGCATGATAAGGCGTTTTAACGTGTGAAATAGCAAACAAATCAACCTTTTTGTTGATATCAAACTCCCAGCCGTCAATTGCATTTCTCGCAGCAATAACAGTTTTTAGCAATTTATGATTGTTTTTAATTAACATACAAGTAATCCGCCCGTTGGTCATCTGGTCTGGATTGTTAATGGTACCATTAGAAAGGACATCGGCTTCCTGTTTATTAAGTTTGAGCAATCCTGATTTATCGTCGGTGCCATTATCACACCAATACAATGCCCAAATGGCCAATCGACGTAGTTTCGTTTGCTGGTGAGAAGATATTTTCCAAAGATTTTCCCGTGTGATTTGCAAAAACTCTTGCGCCGAAAGCTCAAGTTTGTTACCAAAGTAAAGAAAATAAGCGTTCAAAGCATGCATGCAATAAATAGCCTGTTCTACCTCGGAATAAGACTCAATAGGATTATTTAAAAACATTTCTTCAAAATAACCGAAATTTTCTGTGATGAGGTAACGAGATCGTCGTTCCAGTTTAACAAGTAAGTATTCCATAAAAACATCATGAAAATCATTGTTTTTAGCTGGCTCGTACAAATATTGTTTGGTTAATATTAGCAATGTTTCATCACCCCAAAAGCTATTCATTAACAATCGGCTTATCATTTCAAATGAATCATCCGAGGAGTTAAACTGTTTATGATGCTCATTGTCAAATTCATAAAAAAGAATTTTAACTACTTTCTCAAGAAGCGGTTGGTCTTCTCTATCATGAGATCGAACAAGGTAGTCGACAGCCAGATCAAGGCTTGCACGAGTATTGATCCCCAGGTTTTTAAACGGATCATCAAGTACTTCGTTTATAAATTTTGTTGATTCGTTCATCTTTTTAATGATCGCCTCCATCGCGATTTAAATATTTTAATATATTTATAATCAACCTCTTAACCGATTCCGGCAATTGATCCATAGCTAAAAGGACGTCAGGCCCTAATAGCTCATTAATTTTAGGTTTTATCTGATCAACATGGGTGATACCTTCTGCATCTCTCATGCCCAATAGATTTTGATATTGTTTTATTTCGTTAAATTCATAAATAATGGTGCGTTCCCCCTTTATAATTTCAACCCTACGCTTTAAAATACCTACTCTATGCGTCAATAAGTCAATTAATAGACGGGCGTTGGTGAAATTGAGCTTTTCGTAGTTTTGTTCGGCCAATTCCAATAATTCATTCTCTTTGACATATCTTCCATCTCCTTGAGCCCGTATTTTTAAAGCTATTTCAGTTAAAAATAGACGCATTTCTTCTGTATAAACGACGTTCTTTCTGGCAAAAAAAATTCGTATTAATTCCTTTTCAAATTGATCTATAGTTGGTGGCTTGTTGAATTTATGATAATAAATAAAGCTGTTTGTAAGATTAAGCACGTTTTTTTTTAGCTGTAGGCTTGTATTATTGCCAGTTAAAACATCCAAGTAGTCACGAATTTGCTCCTCATCTTTTATATCATATAAATTACATAATTTCAACACGATGCATTGTTGTTGTTCTTCATTTAATTGTTCAATAGAATATCTTAATGTATCTTCCTTATGTTGGGTTTCTAATCCATCTCTTTTAGTAAAAACCAGCGTGTGAAAACCATCATCAACAATATGTGTCATTAAAAATTTCATGAACTCACGTATAATATCGCCATCCAAACGATCTTCTAATTCGTCAATGGCATCTACAATAAACAAGATTCGGTGGGACTTTTCGTGGAATATCTTCGCAAACTCATTAATCAGTAGATTATACTTTTTACTATCCTCATCAATTATCTCCGAGAGTGCATCAGCGATAAAATCCCTTACAGATGTGTATTTTCTTACTCGTCGTGATGAACGACAAGTATATAACAAAGGAATATATTGCAGTTCTTCAAGATGACCTAAATCTTCCCAAAATTCCTTTTCCAATTCTCTTTTATTTGTGGAGCGAAGTTTAAAAAAATGGAGCAGCGCTTTGCAAAGTACAGTTTTTCCGAAACCAAGGTCAGCAATAATACCGGTTCCCATGTTTTCTTTTCTGAAAATGTCCCGAACCATTTCAATATGGCTACTTGTTTCTACTGCGTCGATAACATTACCTGATACAGTTTGAGAGATTTCCTTGACTGATGTAAGCGGGCGTTCGCTCGCCATAATATTTTCAATGGGTGTTTCTATATCTGATTCAAAAACAATTTTTTTTGAAAATGTACCTTTAAGTTTTTTGAACGAAAGCGGATAGTAAATTTCCTGCAAATCAGGACTTTTGACAGGGTGCCAGTCGTCGTTTACGTAAAAGTCAATATTATTGGTCGTTTTAGTAACAGATTGCAGATAGTTGTCAATTAAATAACCAGGATAACGATAAGGAAGCAATTTATAAATGCCTTTCGTCGGGTTTTTATATTTAGGACAATATGACAGCCCTTTCCAATTAATCTCCTCGAGATTTAATTCAAACCTATCTTCACGATATTCTTTATTCAGCGCTGCAACAATCTCTGTTCCACCATTAATTTCACGTTGAATATCAATCAGCAATAACCTGACTTCGTTTACAACGTCGGGCAAAGAAAACGATTGCTTATGTAACTCACTTGCCAAAGTATAGGCCTCCAGTATGCTTGTGGGATCATAAACATGCACTTCTAATACTTTATTAACAATTTCGGATCGAATAACCGGCTTGATCATCTTATGTTTTAAATGTTCAATAAACGATCTCTTAGATTCGATATAACGATATAAATTCAAGCCAGATCGTTCAGAGTCTATTGCCATATAGTCAGCAATACGCAAAACAGCCATCAAATATTTAATACGTACACCAAACGGCCGTTCCGTTTCTCCCCAATTTTGTTCCATATATGCTTGCAATTTTAGATCATTCATATTATGGTTGTGGCTTCGGGCGATAATCCCAATAATCCGTTTTTCCTCTATCCGGATATCCGGATAAAAAATACTTTCACAACGACCTCGCCCGGGATCACAAATACCAACTTCCGCAATTTCCTGAGCATAACGGTGATGGTTCTTCCGTATAAATTCGCCAACGATTCTTTTTTCTTTATCGCCTGGTTCCCATTCTTTTGGTTTATTTAGTAATTGTAGTTCTTTCCGTTCCGCTAAATAACTTTCAAATGCGGCTTCCCAGGATAGCCCATCGTCCAACGATTTATTATTTTCGATAATTTTGACATTACTCCCTGTTAGTAAGCAATAAAATACCGGCCAAGGTATATGTAGCGCGATGTCGTGTAAAAGTATCGATGATGTCAGATAGAACACCTCACTTACGCTTAGTTGCTCAAAGGTATGAGCCGGTATTAAAAAATCCGCGTTTAATAGTACTTCGTTAATATGGCTAATGCCATGATTAGTGTAGTCTTTAAAAAACTCTTGATAAGTATTTCCTGTTGAAATAAATTCGGTAATTTTTGTCTTTAAGTTTTTTAAAATCTGTTGATAATCAAAGGTTGTACCTTGAGATAATTTTTGGGTAAACCGTTCAGGAAAGTGGAGTTCAGGAGAATGATAGGTCATTGGCTCAATAACAATTTTATCTAACATTAAAAATACAATAATATTTATCGATAGTAGATTTGTTATAAAATATATTAGAAATAATTCCGCCCGTTGTTGGTATTGTCACCAACAACAGAGTCGGACAGCCAACTGTTGTCGTTTCCTATAAAGCAACTGGGATAGCGACTGCCTGCTTTTTGCGACTACCTAAATATTCCTTAGCGAAATAGCGCCGGAAAAGTTATTGGTGACAACACCAACAACGGGCAAAACGCCCCCTCCTTATCGCAAGTGTTGAACGATGCAATGTGGGATAACCTATGTGAATTAGTAAACCAATCACATCGTAAAGCACAGCTCAGCTATCACTTCTTTCCTCAACACAAGCCCCCGCGCTAAAACGACGACTTGTGATTCTACTAAATGTGTCGCGTCCCCGTATTTAGTTTATGCTATAATTCAGCCCGCAGTTTGGGTTAACACTTTTTAAAGAAAAACGACACAAATTACTCATAATCAACTAATTACATTTTTAATGTGTTAAGTTATGTTAACCCTCTAAATTTCAGGTATTAGTTTCCAGCAAGGAGATTTCGGGCATCAGGCATCCTATCAACGTTTTATTTACAAAGTTTACACTTTTATTTACAATCCAAATTCCCTGCGCCGGATGATATCAAAGTAATTTTGCTGCATCAATTCTGATAGGATCATCAAATAGATTATGAAGCATATGTTTCACTTAAATTTAAAAAAATGAAAAGATTATTTGTATTTGTTCCGGCAATCTTCCTGGTATTATTTCTACTAAATTCTTTTGTGCTAAAAGAAAAGGAAGCAAAAAAGAAACCAATAAAAGAAGGCAAATCATCGGCGATTGTCAACATCATTTTTAAATCTGCTGATGGCGGACAAACATGGCAGGACATTAGCGAAGGACTGCCTGAAAATTTGCAGAGAGAAGGTGTGTGGAGAGATGGTCTATTTGCAAATGACCGTGGGCTATATTTACGTGCCGGCAATGGGGTTTATCACAATGAACCAAATTCTACAACTCCTTTTTGGACAAAAGAAATTTTCCCTGGTGAGCAACGTAACATTGCTCCTGGCAAGAATAGGATACTTGCATATAATTTCAGGGGTCAATTTTTACAAAAAACAAACGGAAAGAGTGATTGGTCGCCCGTGTACACCAATTTTCAAGAGCAAGCCGTACGCCTTAACAAAACGATAGATTGGATGTACAAAAACTATAAAGAGAGACAAGTAAGCAGCGTTTTTGAAACTACGGGAGGCACAGTTTTCATCGGCTCCAACAACGCCATTTTTAAATCCACTAACAGTGGAAAAACCTGGAAATATGTGCATGTTAGAGGCTGGGTAATGAAATTGGTAGAGTCAAACGGTGTACTCCTGGCTGTCAGCACACAGGGAATATTAAGATCGACCGATGATGGTGAAAACTGGGATCGTGTGATTAGTGAAGGGAGTGCAGGCACCGCTGTGGAGCGTATAGATGGAGGATTTGCTGCTATAGTCAACAACACAATAACCCACACAAACAGCATGCACATTTCACTGGATAGTGGAAAAACCTGGAATGCCATAGGCGAAGAACTTCAACCTTTCTGGGGTAGTTTATTAATGAAAAAAATAGGCTTACTTAAATCTTCATCGGATATTTTATCAATTAAACAAATGGGTAAATATTTAATATGTGGCCGCTCAGATGGCATATTCCGGTCAGCCGACATGGGCAAAACATGGGAAAAACTATCACTACTTCCTGCTATAGAAAATTATGGCTTCAATTTATCTGTTTCGGGCAACGTGATGTATGCCATACCAAATAAAGGATGTTAAAAAAATCCAAACTCAGAAACAATGTGTATCGCCGATTTTAAAGCATTGGTAATCATTATTAATCAATATCATTTCTGTAGTATGAACAACAAGCTAACAACCAATTACTTAATTTTAATTAGTGCTCCTTTGTTCCTGATGCTTGTTTTTTGTACTTCCTGCAGAGGACAAGTCAAAACAGAGATGCCAAAAGACACTATTAAGTCCGCAACCAAAAGCGTGATCACTTCCAGCGGACCTAACCTCATCACCCGTAATATCATACAGGATAAAAAGGGCAACATTTGGATTGCTGCATTTGATGGTATTTTTAAATACGATGGAAAATCTTTTACCAATATTACCGGTAAAGTAAGTTCGGCCCGGTTCTTTTCTGTTTTAGAAGATAGAAGAGGCAACTTATGGTTCGGAAGTATTGGTTCAGGTGTCTATTATTATGATGGCAAATCCTTTCAAAATTTTACAACTAAAGATGGACTTGCCGGAAACAGCGTTACTTGTATTTATGAAGATAAAACAGGCAATATTTGGTTCGGAGCAAGTCGTTACGATGGCAAATCATTTCGAAATTTCACAGCGAAAGACGAGCTTTCCAATAACAATGTTAATTCTGTTATTGAAGATAAAACAGGCAAGTTTTGGTTTGCTACAGGAGGCAATACCTTCGTATATGATGGAAAGACTTTTGCCGCTTTCATCCATAACGGTAAACCTTTTACCAATGTTCGTTCTATAATCGAAGATAAAAAAGGCAATATCTGGCTTGGCGGAGGTGATGGCCTTTGGCGTTATGACGGCAAAACGTTTACTAATTTTACCCAGAAGTTTGTTGGTCATATAATCGAGGATAAAAAAGGTAATATTTGGACCAGTTCAGAAAGCGCTAATAGCCCGGCTTGGGTTAGTACAGAAACGGGGAATATCCAAGCTTGGGCACTTTCCCGGTATGACGAAAAGTCCTTGTCTGATAAAAAGCCAACTGTAACCGAAATAACAAATAAAGGAATGATTTTCGGGATTTTAGAAGATGATAAAGGAAGTATTTGGTTTGGCACATTTGACGGGGTGCATCGTTATGATGGAAATACCATTACCAACTTTAAAGAGAAACAGGATCACAGATAATTTGGGTAGCTAATAATGACAATAAACTGGCAATAAAAAAGCGGGAAACCCCGTTCTTTGTCTGACAAATTAGTCAAACAAAATAGTCAGCCATGGCAATAAGAGATACAGGGGCCGAGCAATTGATAAAAGACACCGCCAAACGGATCTTTTTTGCAGAAGGCAAACTCAATGCAACCACCCAGGATATTGCAGATGCCGCGGGTGTTACCCGTACTTTGGTTAACTATTATTTCCGGTCAAAAGACGTTTTGTTTAGACAGGTTTTTGACGAATCGATGCACGATATGGGTAACCGAATGGACGAAGTGATCCAATCGACACTTCCATTCAAGAAAAAAATTGAACGCTTTATAGAGGTATTTTACACACAGCTTGCCACTTACCCTTACCAGGAAAGCTTCATGATTGCCGAGATCAATTCAAACGGATTTAGCTTCCAAAAGAAAGATAGGCCAAACGTCCTTGCCGCCTTTTTGAAAGAAATTCAGACCGAGATGGAAAAGGATGCTGTAAAAAAAATGAAGCCAATGAATTTTTTACTTAACCTGTTTGCGTTAATGGCTTACCCTTTACTAACCCGCCCGCTTTTCAAAATCATATTTGAGCTTGATGACCTGCAATACACCAAACTGCTTAACGAGCGTAAAAAAATGATAGTCGATATTTTATTCAATTAATTTTTTTTGATCAAAAACTGACGAAAGTGTCAAACTAAAACTTCAATACATTAATTATATCACATATGAAAATCATCAAAAGCACTCACAATTTTAATTACAACACACCAGAAAGAATATTTTTTTGCTCCAAAAACTGACACAAACGTCAAACTAAAACTTCAAATAAAAAACAACACAATAGCAACTCATATGATAACCTTCTTAATAACCATCAGAAAAACGATAGCTCCCATTGCCATTACAGGCATCAGCATATTGGCCCTATCCTCTTGCGGAGGGAGTAACAAACAACAGGCTGCCGCAGCGGCACAGCCGCCGGCCGCCTACCAGGTATTTACCATTTCGGCACAATCGGCTACCTTAAACAGCGATTACCCGGCCACCTTACAGGGCGAACAAAACATTGAGATCAGGCCCAAAGTAGATGGCTTTGTTGATAAAATTTATATAGACGAAGGTGCCGTTGTAAAAAAAGGACAATTACTGTTTCGCATCAGCGCGCCGCAGTACCAACAGGATGTAAATAACTATGCAGCAGCCATCAGCAGTGCCGAGGCGGATGTTAGCTCGGCAGAATTAACGGTTAATAAAACCAGGCCGTTGGTTGAGGGCAATATCATCAGTCATTATGAACTGGAATCGGCAGAAAACACCTTAAAATCGCGCCGGGCAGCGCTGGCACAGGCCAAAGCCAACCTGGCAACCGCCAAAGTAAACTTAGGCTACACGGCAATAACCAGTCCGGTTGATGGCGTAGTAGGTACGCTGCCCTACAAAACCGGAAGTTTGGTAAGCAGCACCAATACCAACCCCTTAACCACCATTTCAAACATCGGGAAAATTTATGCCTATTTCTCTTTAAATGAAAAGCAGCTGCTTGATTTTTCGCGCAATGTTAAAGGCAGCACCCTTAACCAAAAACTGGCCAATACACCACAGGTTACGCTGATTTTATCAGACGCGTCTGTTTATCCCGAAAAAGGCCGCATTGAAACCATTGCCGGCCTCATCAATACCGAAACCGGATCGGCAAGTTTCAGGGCTTCATTCCCCAACCCCGTTGGTCTTATCCGCAGTGGCGGCAGTGCCAGCGTTCGTATTCCGCAACAAATAAAAGATGGCATCCTGATACCGCAAAAATCGGCTTATGAATTACAGGGCAAGCATTTTGTTTACGTTGTTGATCAAAACAACATCGTAAAAAGCGCCGAAATAGAGATCATGAGCCTTACCGCGGGCCAATACTATGTAGTGACATCGGGCCTTAAAAATGGCGATAAAGTTGTTTTGGATGGTACAACTTCTTTAAAAGATTCGGCCCAGATAAAGCCAGAATTACTCACGCCCGACAAAGTTTACCAACAGCTTAACAATTAAAAGCATCCCCAAAACTTTAAAAAATTTGCCATGTTACGAAAATTTATAGAACGGCCGGTACTCTCTACCGTAATATCCGTTATCATAGTTATACTGGGTATCCTGGGGCTTACCTCACTACCCATCTCTCAATATCCCGAAATTGCGCCGCCAACGGTACAGGTTTCGGCCGCATACACCGGTGCCAATGCCGATGTGGTGATGAACAGCGTAATTGTACCGCTTGAAGAACAAATAAACGGTGTTGAAAACATGACCTACATGACATCAACATCAAGCAACGATGGTACGGCTACCATTACTGTTTACTTTAAATTAGGTACCGACCCGGACCTGGCCGCGGTAAACGTGCAGAACCGGGTATCAAAAGCTACCAGTTTATTGCCTGCCGAAGTTACCAAGGCCGGCGTTACAACCAGTAAGCGCCAAAGCAGTATGGTGATGATCTTCTCGTTATACAGCGAGAATAAATCATATGATCAAACTTTTTTGCAAAACTATGCCAACATTAACCTGCTGCCGCAAATTAAAAGGATTAGCGGCGTGGGCGATGCCAGCGTGTTTGGCACTAAAGATTATTCCATGCGTATCTGGCTAAAACCATCGGTAATGGCTACCTATGGTTTAATACCCGATGACATCAACGCCGCCCTTGCCGAGCAAAACGTGGAAGCTGCACCAGGTAAGTTTGGTGAGAATGATAACCAATCGTTTCAATACACCATTAAATATAAAGGCCGTTTAAAAACCGTTGCCGAGTTTGAAAACATCGTGATCAAATCGGCAGATAAGAGCCAGCTGTTACGGTTGAAAGATGTGGCCCGCATTGAACTGGGGGCGCAAAGCTATTCGGGCAATACCAAAACCAATGGCTATCCATCTATCGGCGTGGCTATTAACCAAACCGCCGGTTCAAACGCGCATGCGCTTATCCAACAATTGCAAAAAACTATTGATGAGCAGTCAAAATCATTCCCTCCGGGGATTAAATACTCATCGTTACTTAACGCTAACGACTTTTTAGATGCCTCGATAGAAAAAGTGGTACATACCTTAATAGAAGCCTTTATACTGGTATTTATCGTAGTATTTATATTCCTGCAGGATTTCCGGTCGACGCTGATCCCGGCCATAGCCGTGCCGGTTGCTATCGTGGGCACTTTCTTTTTCCTTAACCTGTTTGGCTTTACCATAAACCTGCTTACCCTGTTTGCTTTGGTGCTGGCGATTGGTATTGTGGTGGATGATGCCATTGTGGTGGTCGAGGCCGTGCACGCCAAGTTAGATGCAGGCGCAAAATCGGCCAGAAAAGCCACCATTAACGCCATGAACGGTATTAGCGGGGCTATTGTTTCCATTACACTGGTAATGGCGGCGGTGTTTGTGCCTGTATCCTTCATTACCGGTTCGGCAGGGGTATTTTACAAACAGTTTGGTTTAACGCTGGCCATAGCCATTGTAATATCGGCAGTAAACGCTTTGACCCTAAGCCCGGCCTTATGCGCCTTGCTGCTTAAACCGCATAAAACAGGCGAGCACCATAAAACCACCTTCTTACAACGTTTTTACGATGCCTTTAACACCGCTTTTGAGTCGGTTACCGGCAAGTATAAAAGTTCAGTTAAATTCCTTATCGGCCGCAAATGGCTGGCTGTAGTGGGCATTGTAGTATTTGGCGTTATTTTTTGGATCCTGATTAAAACCACCCCTACCGGCTTTGTGCCTAATGAAGACCAGGGTGTAATGTTTGCCAACATTAGCTTGCCGGCGGGCTCATCATTAGAGCGCAGCGCGGTTGTTGCCGAAGAGGTTGACAACATCATCAGGAAACTACCCGAAGTAGATATGACGCTGCGCATAACCGGCCAAAACTTCATCGCGGGCGCAGGCGGCTCTTATGCTATGATCGTTATCAAACTAAAACCCTGGGACCAACGTAAAGAAAACGGGCAGGATATCAATAGTTTAACGGGTAAACTATTTGGGATGACGGCCGGCATAAAATCGGCACAGGTGCTATTTTTTGCTCCCCCTACTTTACAAGGCTTTGGTAACAGCAGTGGCTTTGAGTTTCAGCTACAGGATAAAACCGGCGGCGATGTAACCAAGTTTAGCGAGGTAAGCCAGAAATTCCTGGGCGCGCTTAATCAACGCCCCGAAATATTGTACGCCGCTACATCCTTCAATACTAATTTTCCGCAATACCAGGTAGATGTTAATGTACCTAAAAGTAAAGATGCTGGTGTATCAGTTAGTACTATCTTAAGTACGCTGCAGGGCTATTACGGTGGTTTATATGCCTCAAACTTTAATGAGTTTGGCAAACAATACCGGGTAATGATACAGGCCGACGCGCCATATCGTGGCACCCCCGAAAGCCTGAACAACATTTATGTGCGCAACAGCAATAACGTGATGTCGCCAATATCTGAATTCGTGACTTTGAAAAGGGTTTACGGTCCGGAGGCTATTAACCGTTTCAACCTGTTTACTTCTATCGCCATACAGGGTTCGCCCAAACCGGGTTTCAGCTCCGGCGACGCGATCAAGGCTATTGAGCAGGTTGCGGCCAAAACCTTGCCTGCCGGCTATAGTTATGAATACTCGGGCCTTACCCGGGAGGAGCTATCAAGCGGCAGCCAAACCATTTTTATATTTATGCTGTGTTTGATATTTGTTTACTTCCTGTTAAGCGCGCAGTATGAAAGTTATATCCTGCCATTCGCGGTAATACTTTCCTTGCCAATAGGTTTAGCCGGGGCGTTTGTTTTCGCTAAGATCTTCGGGGTAGAGAACAACATTTACCTGCAAATCACCCTCATTATGCTCATCGGCCTGCTCGCTAAAAACGCCATCCTTATTGTGGAATTTGCCGTGGCCCGCAGGCGGCATGGCTTAAGCATTGTGCAGGCGGCAGTTGAAGGCGCAACCGCGCGTTTAAGGCCAATCCTGATGACTTCCTTCGCGTTTATACTGGGTTTGGTGCCGCTGATGGTGGCATCTGGTGCAGGCGCGGTGGGTAACCGGTCTATAGGTACTGGTGCTGTTGGCGGTATGCTCATCGGTACACTGTTCGGCTTGTTTGTGATCCCGGTATTGTTTATCATTTTCCAGGGTTTACAGGAGCGCATCAGCGGGCAACCCAAGTTTGTGCCCGAAGTTGTGGATAATGATGATGACGACGAGGAATAGTAAGGGACAATTATTTAAGTTTTAAAAAGCAATGACAACAACATATTTTAAACATATTATCCTGGCTGTAGCCGGGGTAACTATCATAGCATCGTGCCAGGTTACCAAAACCTATAAACGACCGGATGTAGCCGCATCCAACCTGTATCGCGATAGCACAGGAACCGATACCACATCAATGGCCGATTTGCCATGGCGATCATTATTTGCCGATACTGTTTTACAGAGGCTGATACAGGAGGGCATCGATAAAAACCTTGACCTGAAAACCGCCATATTGAAGATAACCGAAGCGCAGGCTACGTTGCGGTCGGCAAAAATGGCTTATCTGCCTACTTTGAGCGCAGGGGTGCAGGTTACCAAGGCCAAAACATCACAGGCGGCGCTTAACTTCCCGGCAGGTACAGGCATCAACCTAAATACCACCACCTACCAGGGATCACTAAGTGCAAGCTGGGAAGTAAACGTATGGGGACAACTAAGCAGCCTGAAACGGCAGGCACTGGCTAACTTTTTGCAAAGCGACGCCTCCAAACGGGCCGTGCAAACCCAGCTGATAGCCGATATTGCAAATTATTACTATACCCTGCTGTCGCTCGATCAGCAACTGGCCATAACACAGCAAACGGTAAAAAACAGGATTGCCGATGTTGAAACCATGAAGGTACTTAAAGAAGGCGCGGTTGTAAACGGCGCGGCTGTTGTACAAAGCGAAGCCAACCGCTACGCGGCAGAGGTTACGATACCCGACCTGCAACAAAGCATCCGCGAAACAGAGAACGCTTTGAGCGTGCTGCTGGCCCGTGCCCCCGGCCCTATCAAACGCGCTACCCTTAGCCAGCAACAACCGGTAACCGATTTAAAACAAGGTTTATCTACCCAGCTGTTGCGTAACAGGCCCGATGTACAGGCTTCTGAGTACGCCTTCCGCTCGGCGTTTGAGAATACCAATGTGGCCCACTCCTACTTTTATCCAACGCTTACCATTACAGCCGAGGGTGGGATATCATCATTGCAATTGAAAAACCTGTTTGATAATTCCATTTTTTATAACCTGGTGGGTGGCTTAACACAGCCAATATTTAACAAGGGGCAAAACAAATCGCGCTATCATATTGCACAGGCACAGCAGGCCGAAGCGTTTAACACCTTCCAGCAAACGATATTAACTGCCGGGCAGGAAGTATCAAACGCGCTTTACTCCTACCAAAACGCGGTAAGTAAACAACAAACCCGCGATAAACAAGTGAAAGCGCTTGAACAATCGGTTGATTTTACCAAAAAGTTAATGCAATATAGTTCGGCAACCAACTATACCGATGTATTAACATCTGAACAAAGCTTATTGGCAGCGCAGTTAAGTGGCGTAAATGATAAGCTACAACAACTACAGGCGGCGGTAAACCTTTACCGTGCTTTGGGCGGCGGCTGGAAATAAAGAGGTAAAATAAAAAGCAAAGCCTTCCTGGGAAATCGGGAGGGCTTTGTTGGTTTAAAGTATATTGGGTGAGATTGATTTTTGTGGGTCCGACTTCTGCACAGGGTTTAAAACGGATGACATATATTGGAGTTATACCCGCATTAAATTTTTTTTGTTATGAGAAATATTGTTTAATTTGAATAAACTACATGTAACCCAAACCGTATGTATTTATCAGGGCAAAGTTTTGAAGATTATAAAGATAATTGTGTAGCAGATCTAACGTCATTACAGCCTGAATTTATAAAGCTGCATGACGTTAACGCATATGAGGATTGGTTTTATGATCATGGCACAGGAGCCTTCCATTTTAAATCAATCAGTGGAAAAAACCTGTATTTTAAATATGTTGATGTTGGCTCATTTTCAACTAAAACTAATACATGGAATTGGGCATGGGATAACCCAACTACCCCCAAACACGTCAGCCGGGCCCTTGAAAAAGTAAAGGATTTTGGAGCAATACACAACTTTGAGCAATTAACCACCGGTCTTTTTGAAGGTGATGAATATACAGGCTGGGAAATGACTGCTATCGCGTTAAAGTTGTTAAATGCGATTGGCGCTTATCAGGTCCCTCATGAACATCTTTTTATTTATTTCATTTTCACGAATGAGTTAACACAAGAACAATGCGACGCATTAAAAGATAAATATATCGAATGCGACAATCATGTTTCGGCCCGGACGGCGTTTGTGTGCCAGCACTTGATCACGAATACTTGTGCCGGCTTTAATGAAGCTTTCGATTCCGATCCGGCGATAGAAACCGAGGATGAGCACCAGGCCTGGTGTAATAAATGTGAAAAAACAAGACTTAAGGAAGGTGAATGGACTGAGGAGGCTATGGCTTTCGCAAATATTAAAGTGGTTTGCGATCAATGCTATTTTGAAATTAAAGAAAGAAACCAAACAAATAAAAAACTGCAATGACCTGGGTTTGTCCAAAATGCGAGCGGGAGCTAAAGAGTGAGAAACAGACACATTATTGTGCCAAAGTGAACCTCGATACATTGTTTAAAGGCAAAAGCGACGAGTTGTTGCTTACGTTTGATAAACTGCTTTTATTTGTAGCCGATTGGGACGATGTAGCCATCAGCACCACGCCAAACTGCGTGGTATTTGTACACGATCAAACCTTTTTAGTGGTGAAGCCCATGAAAGCCACATTGGATGTAAAGTTTTATTCAACCTCACCATTAGCCGGACTTGTTCCATATAAAAGCTTAATTTATTCGGGCAGATACGCCAACCATTTCAGGGTTTCAAAATTGGAAGACCTAACCCCTATCATGTTCAAATACATCAGGGAATCATATGAATTATTGTAGGACATTGATAGTAGTTTACGGTATAATATTTAGAAAACAAAAATTCTTCTTAAACCTACTTTGTGTGCACATCTTTCTTAGTAAAAAAATGTCATTTCGATAAACCAGAGATGGATTGGGCAATAACAGGCCCCAATATTTAGATGCGCCTAAATTTCGAAATACATCAATTTTGTGTTAACCATGTAAAAATATAAAACACTGATTATTAAATATTTATAAATAAATACTTGAAATATGTTAAGTTATGTTAACCCAATTAGATGCGTTTGCCCTGCCCCCTGCCTAACGGTTTGTTCGAAATGACCATATTTTTGTTTGGTGGTGCGATTCCTTTTTATAAGGAATAAGATACATACGCACCTACATCGAACATTACAAACTCAATTCAAGGCCCCCTTATTACTTATTAAAAATCAACTCATTAGCCAACACTAACTCGGGCATCGAAATGGTGTGCTGCCTGCCTTTGTATACTTTAAGGGTAACGCTGGCATTCAGGCCCTGCATCACTTTTACACTCTCCTCTACCCTACTAACCGGTACATGCGGGTCAGGGTCGCCGGTGGTGATCAATACGGGGGTGCCGTTAAAATTGCCTTTGTAGTTACCGGCGATAAGTTTTTCGCCAATCAGTCCACCTGTAAAGGCTACCGCGCCACCGTAGGTTTGAGCATTGCGGGTAATGTATTCAAGCGTAAGACAAGCGCCTTGCGAAAAACCCAGGAAATAGATCTTTTCTTCGGGAATGCCATCGGCCTTAACTTGATTTACCAGTTCACCTATCACTTCAATAGCCGAATTTAACGCGAGCTGATTTTCCTCGTCGGGTGCCATAAAACTATATGGGTACCAGCTGTTGTTGGTGGCCTGCGGGGCGTAAATGGCAAAATCCTTTACATTCAACTCATTTGCCAAAGCGGCTATATTTTGCGCGGTACCGCCCCTGCCGTGAATCATGATCAAAGCAGCCCCGGCGCTTTTTGCCGGGGTGCCTGCTGTTATATATTTAAATTGATGTGTGTACATGATCAATATAATTGAGGTAATGTTTTTTCGAGTGTACTGCGGAACCTTTCGTGTTGTGCAGGTAATTTCAAATGCGTGCCCAATTCATCAACCGGTTCATCTACATCAAAACCTGGATTATCGGTAGCCAATTCAAATAACACACCACCTGGTTCACGGAAGTATAATGAATAGAAATAGCTCCTGTCAATTTTATCGGTTATGTGTAAACCAAGTGCGGCTATTTTTTCACGGTATTCCATCAACACCTGTTCGTTTTTAACTCTAAATGCCACGTGGTGTACAGAACCGCCTGCTACATGCCCGGCAACTTCGCCTGCAACTTCAACCAGGTCGACTATGGCTGCGTTTTCAACCGCGTTGGTAATAAACCTGTAGCGGTTTACGTGTTGCTCCAACAAACGGTAACCAAATACGCCGGTTAAAATATCGGCAGTAGGCTGCATTTTATTGGTCGTGATGGTAACGCTGTGAAAACCTTTGGTAGCGTTTTCGGCCTTTACTTCATCTGTTTCCCATGGTAAACGGGTATCCGTACTTTTTGATGCTATCAGTTCCAGTTTTAAACCATCAGGATCTAAAAAGGTAAGATATGGCTCGCCAAATTTTTCGGATACTTTGTTGTAGATCACGTTATGTTTTTCAAAACGGTTCAGCCAAAAATCAAAGCTGCCTTCTGGCACAGAGTAACCAATTTCGGTAGCCTGGCGTGCCCCCCTCCTGCCGGTCTGGATGTTTTCCCAGGGGAAGAAAGTTAATATTGAACCGGGAGTACCCTGTTTATCACCGTAGTATAAGTGATATGTTTCAGGGTCGTCAAAATTCACTGTTTTTTTAACTAACCGCTGTCCCAAAACATTGGTATAAAAATTATAATTGCGTTTAGCATTACCTGCTATTGCTGTAATGTGGTGAATGCCGTTGATTGTATTTTCCATGATGTTGCTTTTGTTTATTGACATCAAATTTACGGTGCAATATCCCCACAAAACTTGACCTACAACAAGAAATGAAAAGGTCCGAATTTTTTGTACGGGCTTTAATGGATTGGGATTGCTGGTGTTAAATCCGGGGACTATAGAGGTGGGATCACAATATAAAGCCATGTCATTGCGAGTAGTAAAATCCGCGGACTGTGAAGGTGGAAATGACAACATCGCCCTCTTGTCATTGCGAGGAACGAAGCAATCTCGTCGCCATGCATATTCGCTCTGTATGGCTACGAGATTGCCACGCTGCGCTCGCAATGACATATTTTTATATTTGTCATGGGTAGGAACGAAGCAATCGCATGCTATACAGGGCGGATCTGCATAGTTCGCGATTGCTTCGCAATGACATCGTAGATTTGTAATGGAGGGAAGGAACGACGATTCGTAAAAAACGTTTTCTAAATCTAAAACCTACTCCAAATAAAACATACCAACCAACGGACTGCTAACCGGCGAATGATCGGTATTGCTTTCCATGATATCGCTCATGTGCTGCCACCATTTTTGCATAACCGGGTTTCGCGGCAATACCTCAAGCGCATCAATATCGGCTACCTTGTAAGTACCAAAAAGGATATTGGTTTCTTCATCCAGGTAAATATAATAATCGCTGATGCCACTTTGTTTTAGCAATGCCACAAGCTCGGGCCAGATCTCATCATGGCGCTTTTTATACTCCTGCGCTTTGCCGGGGAAGAGTTTCATTTTAAAAGCCAATTGTTGCATATGCTTACTTTTTAAATACGCTTAAATCCCATTTATCCATCCAGCTGATCTCGATATCATCACCTTTAAAAGTAACAGGCAGCCACAGGTAGCGACCATCTATCGCATCTTTAGGAGTCCATTTATCGGCCATAAAAATAAAGGCGTCTTTTTTACCGGTTACCGGCAGCACGTAAGTACTTTGGCCCCCAAAAGTAATTTCAGATCCTTTACCTATGCATGGATTACCGTGGTACGTCCAGGGACCATAAATAGATTTGGCTGTAAACCAGCGTGCCGGGTTTGGTGCCCAGCCCGTTGTGCCCGAGCCAATCATGTAATAAATGCCCTTATGTTTAAATATGGCAGGCGCTTCGGTTTGGTGACCGGCATATACCCGGGCAAACTTGCCTGTATGGCCGGTGTAGTTATCATTTAACTCGGCAATATCCAGCGTGTAATTCTCTTCTGCCGAAAATATGTGATAAGCCTTACCGTCATCATCTACAAACACATTCATATCGCGGGCCATTTGTCCACCGGGTAGGTCACGGCAAAAGAAGCCTTCACTTTCATTTGTTGGATGGGTACAATTTACCTTCTCATTATCGGGCGTTCCTTCAGGATATAGCGGCATAAACCCCGCGTTAGGGCGATAGCTTTTGATAAAAGTATACGGACCAGAAACTTTATCGGCCGTGGCTACCCCGGCGCGGGCGGCTTTATAACCCTGGCCACGCAATTCCAGGTGAAACCACATTACATATTTTTTTGTCTTTGGGTTATAAATCACCTTGGGGCGCTCAAGGATACAACCTTTGGCAATATCATTGGTAGAATCGGGCGAAACAGCCAGCGCTATTCCCTCATCCTTCCAGTTATACAAATCTTTCGACGAATAGCAATGCACGCCAACCATTGCCCGGTTACCGGCATCGCCAGCTATTTTATGTTCGCCAAACCAGTAGTAGGTGCCATTTTTATAGAGCATTCCGCCGCCGTGCGCATTGATATGTAAGCCATTATTATCGGGCCATATAGTGCCTGGGGTAAAAGCGATTAATTTGCTTTGGGCGTTTGCCAGACTGCTTAAAAGCAATAAGGCAGACAATAAAAATCGGTATGGTTTCATAGTATAGTGTATCCAGTTATTTTTTAATGTCGAGGGCATGATCGGCGGGCACATCCTGTCCGCTCCAGATCTTTATTGCAGTCCAGGGTTCATCAGGATCGGCCCAGAACGAATCCGTTGCGGGCAAACCAAGCGGCACAAATACATTGCTGCAGATATACAGGCTGCCCGTGGTGATATAAAAATCGGCCAAACCCGGTTGTTTACCATATAAGCCAATGTTAAGCCAGCCATCTGCAGTAAAAGTTTGCGGGGCACCTAATGTTTTTTTGATCATGGCGGTTAAGGCGCATCGTACCTGGGCCGGTTTCAAACTTTCGGGTAATTGCTTTTTATAGGCCACATTGGCCAGGTGATGAAAAACACCACTCCGGTATACAATTGACCTGCCTGTTGCAGGATAACTGCCGTCTGTGTTGATCAAGCGCTCCAATATTTCGGCATAACGCTGACCGATGATGAGTTGCTGTTGCTGCTCATGCAGATAGGTCTTCTTTTTAGCGTTTATTTCATCCAGAATAGTGCTCAGATAGGGTTGAATGACGATGCTGTTATAATAATCTAAATGGAAATTCATCCCATCGGCGTACATGCCATCGCCTACATACCAGTGCTGGGTAAATTCGCGGATGCCAAACTCCACACGTACGAGATCGTACCCCAAATCATACTTGCATAAAAAGGCTTCTATCATCCCCGAAAATAATATCCAGTTTGAGTATACCGGCACTGTGCTACGGGTGGCTTTCAGCACATCGGTTACCTGTCCCTTAACCTTTTCATCCAAATGTTCCCATAGCCAGGGTGCCCTCACCAATGCCAGGGCTACAAATGATGCGTCAACCAGCGGTTGCCCACCTGTCCATTGCAAATAATCTTTAGCTTGCGGGTTTACGGCATTGGCAATAGCCTTTAATGCCCATTGGCGGTATTGATCGCGCAGCTTTACCTCATCAGCATCGCCACCTTCCAGCTGCAGCCACGGGGATATACCGCTTAACGTGCGGCCGAAAGCTTCCAGGTAACCCACTTTAGTACGGCTTTCTTTGTTATCTACCCTATCGGATAGCAGCATGGGCATTTTTTCCTTCAACTGATCGGCAGCCAGGTTTGACATTACCGGGCGGGCTACCCTATCCAGGTAGTTTAGCCAAAGTTTTCGGGTTGATGCTGGTTCATCATGTTTTTTTTGTGCCGATGATACAAAGGGTGAGGCTATCAGCAGAAAATAAAATATGATCTTTTTCATCAGCAATTCAATTAAACATTACTTTTTTTCTGGTGATGGTTTCCATTCTAACACCTGCACCGGCTGTGGTGTAGTTTTGGCGTTGCCTTCGCCATCTATTTGCGTGGTTTTCTGCACAAACAGGTTAAGGATCTTTTTATCCTTCCAAAGTTCAGTATCATAAGTTGGCTCCCAGGATCCTATCGACTCAGTACTGAGATCATTAAGTTGCCAGTTGTTACTTTTCAAATTATCATTTATAGCTATAGATACCTTACTACCCCGCTCTTCATCTCTAAAAACCAGCGCGACAGCTATATTTGCTCCGCGCTTCCAGGCCAATATCTGGGGCCGCGAAACAGGGATGCTTTTGGTACCCGTCCCCCCCAGGCTGAATGACGTTTTACGAAAACCAAGATCGGCTATTTGCCACTGGTTGCCAATATTATAAACAAGCTGATACTGTGGCACCTTATCATTTGCGCCTTGCCAGTAAGTGGCGATATAGGGATGCCCTTCATCATCGGCAAACATAGAAGTTTGATTAATCAGCTCACTTTTTTGCGGGATGATACAGGCATATTCGGCAGTTGTCGCGGTAATGGGGAGTACATATTTCTCGCCGGAAAGCTTTTGCCAGGTTAGACCGCCATCGGTAGATTGCGCATAACAAAGGTCGTGGTTACTGGCTACATCCGGCGACTCGCGCCACACCCACGATAAGTGCAACGTACCTTTTGCATCTATGGTGGCCTGCCAGTAAGCGTTACGCTTGCCTTCGCCATCAATAAGGTTGTTTTGCACTTGTACCCAGGTTTTTGTTTTTAGCTGGTACCTGTTCAACACCAGGTTGCCATTACCCGATGCACCATCGCGATAAAAAAACAACAGATCGCCACCTGGCATTTTATAAAATTCGGGATAAGTTAGTTTATCCTCTTTTGCACCGGTCATCTGCATTTTTGGGGTTAGCTCCAAACTGCCCGGACTTAAACTCCGGCAATAATTCAGGGGCTGGTTGTGGTGCCCCCAGGTTACATGTAAATATCCATCGCCATCAACCATAATGCTGATGCTTTTATGGGCATCGGCCACATCGCCTTTATAAACCGTGCGCCGGGTTTGCCATGTTGATGAGGTTTGTTTCCTTTTTGCCAGCACCACATATTGCTCATCATCATAAAAGGCAGCATATTGAATCCCCTTGAACGTAACCAATGAGTTTTTACGAAAGATAACTGTGTTGATAGAATTACTGGCCCAACCATTAGCAGCAATGGTGCTTACCTGCGCAATGGCTGTTTGATAAACCACTGCCATCAGCAAACACAAAAATATCCTTTTAATTTTATAATGGTTTAGCAGCATCTATATATTCAAGCTAAAGGATAATATTTACGCAGATCGGGTAATTAATTATCGGTTTTTGTTACCGATGATTGCCTGATCCTGATAATGGCAGGAACAATGATCTTTTTCCTTTTACGATCTGCTTCGGTACTGTCTATCTGCTCTAAAAGCAGGTTCACCATTTGCTCTGATATTTGCGATATGGGTTGCGCCATGGCGGTGATACCGGGCTTAAACAGTTTAAACACATCATGATCGTCAAAAGAAATCACGCCCATGTTCCCGGGGATACTCAACTCCAATCTATCAAGCGCCTCAATACCCTTAAGGGTAAGATAATTTGTTCCAAAAAAAAGCGCGTCTATTTGTGGATTTTCGGTAAGGAACTGAACAATATCGTCAATACCGGTTTGATTTACCTTGGAAAAACTTAGCTTTTTGATATAAGATGTAAAACCGTGATCGGTAATAGCTTTTTCATAGCCCTGCAAACGGTCCTGCATTTGGGTTTGTTCAGAATCGAGCGTTACGAAGCCAATATTCTTATAATTATGCTCAATTAAATAGTTCACCGCTTTGCAGGCGCTTTCCAGGTTGTCAACTATTACCGTATCGGTATCGATTGTTTTATAATACCTGTCAAACAAAACCAGGGGGATACGCTCATTAAGCAAACCGGTGATATCACTTTCTAAACCCTCTGGCGGGCATATAATAAAGCCATCTACATGCCTGTCTCTGAACAGGTCTATCAGTTCGATGGCTTTGGCAGTTTGATTTTTGGTGCTGCCGTAGATGATCTTGTAGCCATGCTGATTCAGCAATTCTTCTACGTGGGCTGCCACTGTTGAGAAAAACGGATCGGCAATATCTTCAATAAGCAGGCAGATAATTTTGGTTTTACCGGTACGCAGGCTTTTAGCCAGCATATTGGGTTTGTAACCAATTTCTTCCACATACTTTAAAACCCGTTCGGTTTGGGCTTCACTTAAGCCAACCTGTTTTGATTTACCGTTTAAGATCAACGAAACGGTAGTGATAGAAATATTTAGCTGTGCAGCAATATCTTTAATGGAAACCTTTTTTTTCATTTACGCCGCGATATAAAATACGTCTATTGGGGGGCCGGTATTTGTTTTAACAACCAGGCCGATACATCATTTGCTGCCTTATCATTTTCAAAACGGACGGGCAGCCTCCCGTTTGTATACTCGTTGTATAACCAGGGATCGCCAACGGCCATCACTGTTCCTTTGCCATATTTTGCCGTGGCTATGATAACCACTCCATTCTTTTTTAGGGCCGCCTTTGCAGGGCCGCTGATTGCTATAGAGCATACGTCCTTCATGAAAATATTGCCCGCAGTGGCAAACATGGCGTTACCAGTGGTAACAATGGCGCCGTCATCAAAATGATCGTCATTTATCACGTGGTTTTGCAAATCGTTGTTAAAATGCATTCCAAACTTTGCAGCCAGGATATTAAAATGAGGCAGTTCCACATTGGCACTATCATTAGCCAGCATTACCAGTACTCCACCACCTTTTACCCATCTGGCAATAGCCGAGGCATCGTTTTCATTAATATAATTAGGATCGGGGTTTTCTTTTTTGGTATCCGGATCGACAATAATATATACCGCCGACTTTTTGAGGTTAGCTACGGTTGGGGCTTCGCCAAGGGTATCCAATGTTGCCCCCAATTTTTTAAAGGCATACCTCCATATAGAAAAACCTGTGTTTGCGGTTTCGTCCCACAAATAGTGAAAGCGTTGCTTTTGGCCATCGGCATTGGTGTGTACTTCGTGATTAAAATAATAATCTAAAGTAACTACCTGCGCGTTTGCTGAAAAACATGCAGGCAATACCAGAAGGCACCACAATAATATTTTTTTAAAAGATAACCTGTGATTCTGATTCATAATTACGACTTCGTTTTTTGAATTAATTATTTTAACAATTGGTTATCAAATATATTGCGGGGCATAGGCTTTACCAAAATATGAGCAAAGATAATTTACTACATCGTTTGCGTAGCAAGATAGCTTAAGAAATTGAAAAAAAGCCATTTGATTGAAAAAAAATCGTTTTAGAGGTTAAATTTGGTTGGTTGCGATGAGTCGCGGATAAAAACCTCGGTTGGCAGCACTATTGTTTCAAATTCGGTAACGGGTCGCCGGCTTTCTATTAAGTTAATAAGCATTTCGGTGGCCTTTTTACCCATTTCAAAACAAGGCTGGTATACTGTGCTCAAGGATGGGTTCATTACATCGGCCAGTTGGGTATTGGTAAAACCCAACAGCGCTATGTCAGTCGGGATCTGGTATCCCAGTTTGTGCAATAGTTTAAGGGTTGTGGTGGTGATCCTGTCAGACGCGGTAAAAAGGGCATCGGGCTTATCTGCAGATAAAAACAATTCGTTTAGCGCGTTTTCAATCTCGGGCACATCCTTGCCGCCATGCAGGCAGTATTTGATGTAATTTTCATTTACGGCGATGCCATGGTGCTCTAATGCAAGGCTGTAGCCTTTTAACCTTTCGGTAGTAATAGAAACATTGTGCGAACTGGTGATATGTGCGATTTTGTGATAACCAGCCTCTATAAGCTGCGTTGTGGCATCGTAAGCCCCTTTTAAATTATCGGAGGTTACTTTGTGGGTTTCGATCTGATCGCTCACCCTGTCAAAAAAAACAATAGGTAAACCTTGTTCGTGTAATACTTTGAGGTGGCTGATATCCTGGGTTTCAGTTGATAGAGAGATCAACAACCCGTCGATAGAACGAAAAGTTAAATGATGAACGTTTAACTTCTCCAATTCGTATGATTCATGCGTTTGGGTAACAAACACGTTGTAGCCCCTATCATAAGCCACAGATTCGATACCGTCAATTACCTGCGCAAAAAAGTTATTATCAAAAGTAGATACTACGATGCCTATTAATTTGCTGTTGCCCTGCTTTAAACTCTGGGCCATAGAGTTTGGTGTATAATTTAGGCGCTGGGCACATTCAAGCACCAGTTTTTTTGTTTTCTCGCCTATTTCGTGACTATCCTTCAGCGCTTTTGAAACCGCCGAAGTGGAGATCCCTAATTCCCTGGCAATATCTTTTATAGTAACAGCCCCAAACTTCATCAGCAGATCTTTAGATTTATTTCACAAGTTTAAAACTAATAGCTAAAAATGTGAAATAAACCTAAAATTTAAAGGGCTGCCCCCCGTAGAGACGCAATATTTTGCGTCTCCCGCGTGCAAATCGAATAAGCAAATGGGCTATGTAAATTCGCCCTGTATAGCGGGAGACGCAAAATATTGCGTCTCTACAGAAAAAGAAATCTACACCCCGCCAAATATCGAAAATCCCCCATCCACACAGATCATAGATCCGGTTACAAATTTTGAGGCATCGCTTAACAGCCATACCAATGCACCAATCAATTCATCGGGGTGACCAAAACGTTTAAACGGCGTTTGGTTAATGGCCAGTTGCCCTCTTTGGGTATATCCTCCATCGGGCGTGGTTAACAGGTTACGGTTTTGTTCGGTAAGGAAAAAGCCGGGTGCAAGGGCATTCATCCTGATGGCATCACCATACCGGTTAGCCAGCTCAACCGCAAACCATTGGTTATAACAATCAACCGCAGCCTTGCCAATATTATAGCCCAACACTTTGGTGATAGCACGTTTGGAGTTCATTGACGAAATATTGACGATGCTCCCTTTACCTGTTTGGGCGATAGCTTCGCCAAAAATCTGGGTAGGAATGATGGTTCCCCAGGTATTCAAATCCATAACGGTTTTCATGCCGGCTATGTTCATTTTAAAAATATCTTCATCGGGTTGTAAAACGCCTTGCGGCATGTTGCCCCCTGCCCCATTCACCAGGCCATCCAGTTTGCCAAAGGTATCCAACAGTTTGTTTTTTGCGGCTTCTAAATCAGCCTCATTCAAAACATCGGCAACCAGGGCTACTGCTTTACCACCGTTTTGGTTAATAGCTGCTGCGCGTTCTTCGGCAACCTGCGCGTTGCGGCCTAAAATACCAACCGCGCCGCCCGCGGCAACAATACCGTTTACAAAAGCATTGCCTAATATTCCTGTACCGCCGGTTACTACAATTACCTTACCGGCTAATGAGAAGTTATTTTCCACTTTAAAATTCTTTGTTAATTAATAATAATTTACCTGAGATCTGTAATGGCGATGGGGTCCATATCGGTATAATCGAGGTTTTCGCCGGCCATGCCCCATATAAAGCTATAGCTTGCTGTACCGCTACCCGAGTGGATACTCCATGGCGGCGACACCACCGCATCGTAATTATCCATAGTGATGTGCCTGGTTTCGTTACCCTCGCCCATATAATGGAATATCTTTTGTCCCTGCGGCACATCAAAATAAAAGTAAGCTTCCATACGGCGGTCATGCACATGCGATGGCATGGTGTTCCAAATACTGCCATCGTGCAAAATGGTTAAGCCCATCACCAATTGGCAGCTTTGAATACCCTCCAGGTGGATGTATTTATTAATGGTACGATGATTGGCTGTAGATGCCGAACCTAAAGTAACCTTTACGGCATCGGCATGGGTTAACAAAGTTGTAGGCTTTGGCGCGTGGGCAGGCGACGATAACATATAAAACACCGCAGGCGCGTCCGCATTTTTGCTTGCAAATTTTACACTTTTAATGCCCTTACCCAAATACAGGCAATCCAGCTTTTTCACTTCGAATGATTGTCCATCGGCAATTACAACACCATCGCCAGCAACGTTAATGATGCCTATTTCGCGGCGTTCCAGGAAATATCCGGCGCGTAAATTCGGGTAATTCGGCAGCTCCAGTTCGGTATCAACCGGGTTGGCAAAGCCTACTATCATCCTATCATAATGCGTATAAGTACAGTTAACCTGGTTTGGCTGCACCTGCTTATCTATCAAAAAGCGCTCACGAATGAGCCCGGTTTGATAGGTTTTAAAATCCTGGGGATGTACGCTGTGTAAAACTTTCAAGGCGGTATGTTTTAAAGATTCAATTTACAAATTGCAATTGTACAACCTTAACCATTATTTATGAAAGTATTGGTCTTTTATTTTCACTTCATCGTTATAGTGCAGGGCTACCATTGCCCATAAAGAAACTTAAACCTGCTATTTACAGCACAAGCATGTATCTCAAAAAAGTATATTATTTTATTTAAAATAAAGTGTAATTTCCCGTTGGTTATTACTGAATTACAAGCCCTTACCAATCACTTATTACAATGACATCAATTGCCGTTGCGCCGGTAAAAAACCGGATTACCTCCATTGATATTTTAAGAGGATTTATTATGCTGATCATGGCCATTGATCATTGCCGCGATTATTTTCACATAGGGCATCCCGATGCTACTGACCTGGCCATAACAACCCCTTTTTTGTTTTTCACCCGCTTAATCACGCATTTTTGCGCACCTACGTTTGTATTTCTGAGTGGCGTATCTGCCTATCTTGCCGGCACACGGCGCACAAAAGGGCAGCTTAGCGCCTTCCTTATTAAACGAGGTGCATGGCTACTGGTGGTAGAACTCCTGATTATCAATTTTGCCATGACACTCGATCCCGGTTATCACCTTTTTGTATTGCAGGTGATCTGGACCATTGGTAGCAGTATGATTTTGCTTGGGCTGCTGGTATTGGCACCACTACCTGTAACAGGCATCATTGGCATCATTATTTTCTTCGGTCATAACATATTCGATTATGTAAATGTTGGCTCCCTTGGACAGACATTTTGTTGGAAAATGATGGTTTCGTCGAAAGGTTTTGGTGAGTATTGGGCTTTAGATAAAACCCATGGCGTACTTATTGCTTACGCCGTGCTGCCGTGGACGGGCGTTATGCTTTTAGGCTACGTATTTGGTTCGTTATACAAAAAAACTGTTGAAGCGGCCCGGCGGCAACGCGTATTACTGTATACGGGAATTGTCCTGTTGTTGATTTTTGTTGTGTTAAGGGCATTTAATATTTATGGCGATCCAGCCCCGTGGTCGGTTCAAAAAAACACCGCATTATCCATCATTTCGTTTTTTAATGTCTCCAAATATCCCTGCTCGCTCCTGTACCTTTGTATGACGCTCGGCATCTCGATAAGCGCTTTATCACTTTTAGAAAATGCAGACAATAAGTTTACCCGGATTTTAATAGTATACGGCAATGTGCCTTTCTTTTACTACGTATGTCATTGGTACCTGCTCAGGGTTATTAACATCATTACTTTCCCCATACAGGGTTTCAAAATCAAAGATCTGATAGGCGCTTTTGATCCCCCTGCAGTTTATGGCTTTTCGCTGTTTGGGGTATACGTCATCTGGATTATTGTAATTACCGCCCTTTACCTGCCCTGCAGGTGGTTCAGCCAATACAAAAAAACGCATACCCAATGGTGGCTAAGTTATTTGTAGAAGCTAAAATCGCCGCGCAATTCAAATCCAATGACTGATGACGCGAAGCAAATGACCAATGACCAACTATTCGCTCCTCAAACTTTTAACAGGGTTTGCAATCGCCGCTTTAATAGCCTGGAAACCTACCGTAAGCACCGTAATGGCGATAATTGATAAGCCGGCAATGATAAATACCAGCGGACCAATATCTATACGGTAAGCAAAACCCTGCAACCATTGTTGCATCATGTACCAGGCCATCGGGAAAGCTATTAGTATCGCTATGGCTACCAGTTTCAGAAAATCCTGCGTAAGCATTAGCGTAATGCTGTTTACCGAAGCACCAATTACCTTACGGATGCCAATTTCTTTTTGACGTTTTTGCGCTGTAAATGCCACCAGACCAAACAAGCCCAGGCAAGAGATTAGAATGGCCAGAAATGAGAAATATTTTGATAGCGTTGAAACCCGTACCTCGGTTTCATATTGTTTTTGATAGGCTTCATCAAGGTAACCAAACGTAAATGGAAAACCTGGGTTATAGTTTTCGTACAGTTTTTGTATTTGCGCTATAGTTTCTTTTTGTTGTGTACCCTTCAGGCGTACCATGATCTTAAAATAAGGGCTGCTGCCCTGCGCCAACAATATAAACGATGGCCGCACAACTTCATGTAATGATTCGAAATGAAAATCCTTAACCACGCCAACAACCTGCACCGGGTTGTTAAAGATGCGAATAGTACGGCCAACGGGGTTTGTAATGTGCATGGCTTTAACAGCCGCTTCATTGATCATTACTTTACCGCTCTCGGCACCAAAACTTTTTGAGAATGAACGCCCTGCTGCCATTTGCATGCCCATAGTTTCAATAAAATTAAAGCCACCATAAAATCCTTCAAAATATACATCCAGGTTGGGGTTTTTACCATCCCAGTTAAGCGCGGCAGTACCGTAGTTACGACCAACCAGGTTATGTTGTGTAAAGCTTGCATTTACTACGCCGGGCAGTTTGCGCAGTTCGGCCGTAAATGCTTCTTCGTTACCGGCCAGTCTGCCTTCCGAGTCAAAACGGATCACGTTATCTTTATTATAGCCCGGCGTTGTCGACTGGATAAACTGGATCTGTTTATAAACCACCAATACCGATACGATCAATACAACCGATAACGTGAACTGGAAAACTACTAAACCTTTACGGGCAACCAGCTCAGCAAATGACGAGCTGAGCTTTCCTTTTAAAATAGCCAATGGATTGAATTTGGAAAGATAAAGTGCAGGGTAGCTACCGGATAGCAGGCCGGTAAACAGGGTGATCCCTATCAGCATCATAATCAGCTGCGTATCAAAGCGCAATTGAATATCCTTGCCGGTAAGCTGGTTAAACTGGGGTAATAATAACCAGGCAATACCAATGGCTATCAGCATGGTAAACACAGCCATCAGCACCGATTCTGATAAAAACTGGATGATGAGTTGGCTGCGGTCGGCTCCTACCACCTTTTTGATACCTACCTCTTTCATCCGGCCGGACGCTTTGGCGGTTGACAGGTTCATGAAGTTGATACAGGCTATCAGCAGTATAAATATGGCGATAATAGAAAACAACTTCACATACTCGCCCCTGCCGCCAACCCGCGAACCGTGATTAAAGGTATTTTGCAGGTAATTATCGGCAAAACGCATGGCAAAGGCGCTTCGGGTAGTATCGCCGCTCCCTTTTGAAACCACAGCTGCAATTTTTCGGTTCAGGGCATCAACATCAGTTCCTTTTTTGAGTAATACAAAATTATGCGGACCGCCATTTTCCCAGGTTTTTACCCAGGGCTGCACATCGGCCAGGTAATCAAATGATAGCACAAAATCAAACTGCTGCGATGAATGCACCGGCGTTTTTTCAAATACCCCCGATACAAAAAAGTTTTTATCGTGCTGAAACTTTACTGCCTTGCCAATAACGTTTTGTGTGGTGCCAAAAAGCTTCTTAGCCAGTTCGTCGGATATTACTATTTTGGTTTTCTCATCGAGCACTTTACTCTTTTCGCCATTAAGCATTTTGAAGGAAAAAATATTGAAGTAGTCTTTACCGGCGTACTGCCCGCTGGCTTTGAGGTTTTTATCACCAACGGTGAGCGTAAACTTTTGCCACCAATCTGCCGGGGCCACCGGGGCGGCATACAAAATCTCGGGTGCTATTAACTTAATAGACTCACTCACCAGGCCCGATGATTCATCGGTAAGTTGTTGGCCGCCGTTACCGGTACGGTGTTCCATTACCTGGTACACCTGGTCGTTATGGTCAAAAAATTGATCGTAGCTCAGCTCATCATGTACCCACAAATAAATTAACAAGGTACAAGCCAAACCGGCCGATAGACCAAGTACATTTAAAAACGTAAACTGCTTATCCTTTTTAAGGTTACGAAACGCGATCTTTAAATAGTTTTTGAACATAATGCTGAGTTTTAGGAGTTTAACACCGGACTACCGGAATCTAAAGCAGAAAATACCATGCCTTAATCACAAGTAATTTATAATCAAATACTTACATCAGTATACTTTGTAATTTATTGTATCGAAAGCGTACATTTGCCGTTCGTTTTTAATGTATAGTTTTTTCCGGACGAGTCTGTACAGGCAACCATTTGTACCGATAGGCGTATTGATTATATAAACACTCTTATGATCTACAGGATCCGCGCAAAACTTTACCGGGAAGCCAAGTACTTAAGCATGGATATAGGCTATGCGCTGGGGTTTTACGAGCGCTTTTTAAAAAACGCCAGGGGAAGCCGGATCATGATTTATCACGGTATTTGCCAAAAAAATCATACGTTGTTTAACCCTATATTTTTAACGGCCAAGGTTTTTGAAGCGCACCTGGCTTTGTATAAAAAGTATTGTAACGTAGTTTCTTTAGATGACTACTATAGCCAAAATTTCAGCAGTGATAAGTTTAACATCTGCATTACTTTCGATGATGGCTTTGCCAACAATTATAAATACGTGTTGCCCTTACTGGAGCAATACCAGTTGCCTGCCACTTTTTTTATAACCGGCATCCGAGATGCCGGCTACGATGTTTTATGGAACGATTTTTTAGGGATCGTAGGCAAATATGGGCCAGGCGCAATTGACTATAAAGGTGAGCAATATATTAAGGGACTGTATGATAAATACATTTCGACAATCGATGGGATCGGCTTGACAGAAAAACTCCGGTCGGCTGGTTTTAATGAAAAAGCGGAGATGATGGATGTGCTATATCCTTTAGTCCCCTTTAAAAGCAACAAAGCAGTTGAAGATTATTGGCTACAGATGACAACCGATGAAATCAGGAAATTAGCAGCATCGCCATTGGTGAATATTGGTGCACATGGCTATTACCATAATGACCTGGCGCGCGCCAATATCAGCGATGTTATGTGGGAGCTAAAATCGTCGAAAAAATTCCTTGAAAATATAATTCAAAAGCCGGTAAACAGCCTGGCTTTCCCTTATGGCAGCTATTCACAACCGGTGATTGACACGGCTAAAAATGCCGGCTACGGTCAATTACTGGCTATGGATTTTTTGTTAGATACAGATCAATACGATGATGCCATGCGCGAGCGATTCACCGTAAACCCATTTATATCGCCAATTAATCAGATGCACGCTACTATAACCCGCAGGTATGAGCAACATTGATAACAGTGGCGTCCTTTGCATTAACAAACTGAGCGCAGCCAACCTGGGCGATGTTACCAAATTGCACGCGGCCGTTTATGGCAAAACACCGGCCCCGGGATTTTTTGAACGCAAATACAATACGGCTTACGCCTCGGCTGAGCACATTGGTTTTATAGCCTACAACCGGCAGATTAAACCTATCGCTTTTTATGGGGTGATCCCATGTTTTATGCTGATTGACGGCAAGGAAGTATTATGCGCGCAATCGGCAGATACCATGACGCATCCTGATTATCGTAACAAAGGTCTTTTTGTTGAGTTGGCTAAGCGCACTTTTGAACTATGTACGCAATCCGGTATCAAATTTCTGTTTGGCTTCCCCAATCAAAATTCACTACCCGGTTTTGTTAATAAACTTGACTGGCAAATGACTGCGCAAATGGATTGTTTTGTGATACCGGTAAAGACCATTCCCCTGGCTAAACTTGTTGCAAAGTTGCCGGTATTAAAAAGGCTGTATACGGGCTATACTACCATGATTCTTAGAAAATATCGCTCGCCAAAATCAGGGATAAGCAGCACCGTTTTAAATGAGGGTTTTGATGGATTGAGCAGAAACGATGGTTACCTGCAAAATAAAACCTACTCGCATACAAAGGTGATTAGTATTAATAATGCTCAAATATGGATCAAAATAAACAGCGGCCTCATCATCGGTGATTTATCAGTAACACCGGCGAACTTCGCCGGGACAATTGACAATTTAATAAAACTCGCTCAAAAGCTTGGCTTGCAGCAAATACAGTATCACACCAGCCGTGGCACACAACTTCATGAATTATTTGCAGAACGCTATAAAGCCATAAATTCCTTTCCTGTTATTTTTAAAGACCTGGGAAGCGGAATCCCTACAGATAGTATCAGGTTTACCTTTGCTGATATCGATATTTTTTGAACGGCTAACCATAATTACCGGTCAATACTTTTTCACCGATATTTTCCCGGCTTTTACCGACAACTTTGTTCATCCCACAGACATACACTTTTTAGGGCGACGATAGTGCATACTTTTGTATCACATTAAACATCAAGCTCATGAATATTTTATCAGGAACAGCCATACAAAATGCCGATAGCAGCTTTAATACCACCACAATTTTCGGCGAAATAAAAAGGACCATCCTTTCAAAAGATTTTAAAGGCGGCAGTGTTAAAAATGTATTTGGCAGCACCGAGCTTGATTTTACCCATGCCGATATTATCGGCACAGCCATCTTAGATATTTCACAGGCCTTTGGCCAGGTAACCATAGCTATACCAATTGATTGGAGAGTTGAAAGTGACACTACGCACATCCTATCTGAAGTAGAAGACGACCGGAGCTACCTTGTACGCAAAAACAGATCAAGCAAAGTATTGGTGCTTAAAGGCCTTTCTGTTTTCGGTGCTGTTGAAATTGTGAATGAGTTAGAAGAGGATGATTAAATTCTTTGAGCTAAACGACATATATAATCACGCCCCTCTTATTCTATAAGCGGGATTTTTCATTTACAGGCATGGTTTTATGTAACAATTATTCTACCTGGAACCTGTTTGACAGTAAGCTCCCCGCTTTTTTATAAATTAGGTTCATGAAACACTTTAACACAAATTTGGGCTTCAATTTATGGCAAAAGGCACTGCCAATTGTTGCCGGCATGATGCTTTGCGGCGGCATTGCTGGCGCGCAATCAAGCAATCCTGTTATTAACAACATCATGACCGAAGAAACCAGCAGCTCACAGCTGGAAAAACTGGCACATGAGCTATTTGATGGTATCGGGCCGCGTTTAGTGGGTACACCACAAATGAAGCAGGCCAATGATTGGGCAGTAGCCAAATATAAAACCTGGGATATACAGGCCCATAACGAAAAATGGGGCGAGTGGCGCGGTTGGGAACGCGGCGTTTCGCATATTGATATGATTTCGCCCCGTGTAAAATCATTAGAAGGTACGCAATTAGCATGGAGCCCCGGTATGGGCAATAAAACAGTTACTGCCGAGCTGATCATTTTACCTGATCTGGCCGATTCTGCTGCTTTTCAGCAATGGTTGCCAAAGGTTAAAGGCAAGTTTGTCATGATCTCCATGTGCCAGCCAACTGGTCGCCCGGATTACAACTGGACGGAATTTGCCACCAAAGAATCATTTGATAAAATGAAGGCCGACCGTACTACCCAAACGGATGCCTGGAAAAAACGTATTAGCAAAACCGGTTTTAATAATAAAACCTTACCGGTAGCACTTGAAAACGCGGGCGCAGCGGGTATAATTACCAGCAATTGGTCGGCAGGATTTGGGGTTGATAAGATTTTTGGCGCTTATACCAAAATAGTGCCTACGGTTGATATTGCCCTGGAAGATTACAGCATGCTTTATCGGCTAACTGATGGCGGCCAAAGCCCTAAAATTGCTATCCACTGCGAATCAAAAGAGCTTGGCGTAGTACCAACCTTCAATACCATTGCCGAGATTAAGGGCAGCGAAAAGCCAAATGAGTACGTAATGCTATCGGCACATTTTGATTCATGGGACGGTGGCACCGGTGCAACAGATAACGGCACAGGTACGTTAACCATGATGGAGGCCATGCGTTTGCTAAAGAAATTTTACCCGCACCCAAAACGTACCATTTTAGTTGGCCACTGGGGCAGCGAAGAAGAAGGATTAAACGGTTCACGCGCGTTTGTTGAAGATCATCCCGAAATTGTAGCAAACCTGCAGGCTTTGTTTAACCAGGATAACGGCACCGGCCGTGTGGTTAATATTGGCGGCCAGGGTTTTGTTGAATCAAAAGATTACTTAACCAAATGGCTTGCAGCAGTGCCCGATACCATTAAAAACAGGATAAAAACCAATTTTCCAGGAACTCCAGGTGGTGGTGGATCTGACTTTGCTTCGTTTGTGGCTGTCGGCGCACCTGGGTTTTCATTAAGCTCGCTTAACTGGTCGTACGGTGCTTATACATGGCATACCAACCGTGATACTTACGATAAGGTGGTTTTCGACGATCTTAAAAACAACGCGATTTTAGCGGCAATTATGACTTACATGGCCAGCGAAGACCCGGTTAAAACAACCAATACCAAAACAGAGGGCTTAAAATGGCCTGTTCAAACCAAGGCCACACGAAGGGGCGGATTGGATAAATAGTTTTTTTGGAATTAAGGAGAAAGGATTTTTGGACAAAAGACTTTTGGACAGAAGAATAAGGACTCTTTTTATTCGACAGCCCCTTAAATATATCTAAAAGAGGCCGTATCATAATTCAAATGATGCGGCCTCTATGTTTGCAACGTATTGGCTCCATGTTTATCTGTTTTCGTTGAATTTCTCAGCAA
>NZ_JANTYS010000032.1:21366-68201 GCF_024808255.1 Mucilaginibacter dorajii | reverse complement strand
GACCTGTATAGTTCATCTTAGGACTAACAGAATACCTTGTATAGTATTTACAGGATTTACTCACAAATCTGTATAGCTATTTCCGGACGGGTCAGCCAAAGGAAAATATGGTGCGTTACTGAACATAGCGTGTGCGGTTTTGATACAGTGATGATTTGTTGTTTTATTATTAAAATTCTGATAGTTAGTATATTAAGTAAATGGAATAGATTTTATACGAATTGATTCGTACAGATATTAATCTTGATCATTACAGCCATGATAAAAAACAATTTTAAAATCGCCTGGAGAAACCTCATTAAAAACAAATTTTCATCGGCCATTAATATTGGCGGGCTTGCTATTGGTATGGCTGTTACCATGCTAATTGGTTTGTGGATTTTTGACGAGCTTTCCTTTAATAAATCCTTTAAAAATTACGACAGCATTGGCCAGGTAATGATCAGGCATAAGGATATTGACGGACTGGACGTCAACAAATCCATGGCTATTCCTTTGGGGACTGATCTGCGCATCAACTTTAAGGATGATATCAAAACCACTGTGCTATCAACACGTACAGAGGACCATATTATTTCTTCGGGCGAAGAAAAATTTACTCAACCAGGCAGGTACATGCAACCCGAAGCTCCGGATATGTTTAGCTTAACGATGCTGCAAGGTAGCAGCCGCTCCGCGTTAACCGACCCACATTCCGTTATATTGTCGCGATCACTGGCTAAAACTTTGTTTGGGGACAGCAACCCCATGGATAAACTGTTAAAGATAAATGATAAACTGACTGTAAAAGTAGCCGGGGTTTACCAGGATTTTCCGGGGAATACCGAGTTCAGCGATGTTAAGTTTATTGCGCCCTGGGATTTGATGAAGTCTTCGGGCAGCTGGTACCCCAGCCGCGAGACGGACTGGAACGATAACGGAATTGTTATTTATACCCAAATAACCGCACATCAATCATTCGAACGCGTATCGGCCAAAATTAAAAACGAAAAATTTAACCATATCAATAAGGCGCGGCAAAAAACAGATAACCCGGCGGTATTTTTACAGCCCATGAGCAAATGGCACCTTTACAACAAATTTGATCATGGGGTAAGCGTTACCAGTCCGCAGCTACAATTTGTTTGGCTTTATGGCATTATTGGTATTTTTGTGCTGATGCTGGCCTGCATCAACTTTATGAATTTAAGCACCGCCCGGTCTGAAAAAAGGGCGAAGGAAGTTGGCATCCGCAAGGCGATAGGTTCTTTACGTTCGCAGCTGATCAGCCAGTTTTTTAGCGAATCGCTGTTGATTTCTCTGTCTGCCTTTGCAGTCGCGCTGGTATTGGTTGAACTCGCCCTGCCCTGGTTTAACCAGGTGGCCGATAAGCAAATCACTGTTTTGTGGACTAACCCGGTGTTTTGGCTGGCCTGCATAGGCTTTACTTTATTTACAGGATTGGTTGCTGGTAGTTACCCGGCCCTGTATTTGTCATCATTTAAACCGGTTAAAGTACTGGCAGGTACGTTTAAAGCCGGGCGTTTGGCGGCCATTCCGCGCAAGGTTTTGGTAGTTGTTCAGTTTACAGTGTCCATAACGCTTATTATCGGCACCATTATCGTGTACCGGCAGGTATTGTTTTCAAAAAGCCGCCCGGTTGGCTACAGCCGGGAAGGGCTGGTTTATATCAATATGCAAACCGACGATATCCACAAACACTTCGACGCATTTAAGGAAGACCTGCTGAAAACGGGCGCGGTTGCCAATGCAGCTGAATCCAATGGTACTATAAACGAGCTATGGTCAAACAACGGCGGTTTTAGCTGGAAGGGCAAAGATCCGACCGCCGGCGATAAAATATATTTCGGCACCATTGGCGTAACGCCGGAATTTGGCAACACCGCAGGCTGGCAATTTACCGATGGGCGGGATTTTTCGCGCGCTGCGGTGGCTGCCGATTCAAATGCTTACGTGATCAATGAGGCCGCGGTAAAATACATGGGTTTGAAAAATCCGACCGGTGAAACCATTCAGCGCGATGGCAAAAATTTCAGGATAGTGGGCGTAATAAAAGATGTGCTGATGGAATCGCCGTATAAACCGGTTACTCCAACCGTTTTCTTTTTGGGTACCTGGAATCATGCAACTGTTAATATCAGGATAAACCCGCGCAGCAATACCAGTGATGCCCTGGGCAAAATTGAAGCGGTGTTCAAACAATACGCTCCTACCATGCCGTTTGATTACAAATTTGCAGATATTGACTATGCTAAAAAATTTGCTGCCGAAGACCGTATCGGCAAACTTGCCGGCTGCTTTGCGGGGCTGGCCATTCTGATCAGCTGCATTGGTTTATTCGGGCTGGCCTCATTTGTGGCCGAACAACGTACCAAAGAAGTGGGCATCCGTAAAGTACTTGGCGCATCCGTGGCAAATTTATGGAGCATGCTGTCAAAAGATTTTGTGGCATTGGTGGTGCTGTCGAGCGTGGTAGCCATGCCGATAGCTTATTATTTCCTGCATCAATGGTTGCAGCAGTATGAATACCGCACCACTATTTCGTGGTGGATATTTGCAGCAGCAGCGGGCGGGGCAATAATAATTACCTTATTGACGGTAAGTTTTCAGGCAATAAAAGCGGCTATTGCTAACCCCGTAAGGAGCTTAAGAAGCGAATAATAAACAGGCGGCAAAATAAATTTTATTAAAGCAACAACTTAGGTGATCACTCCCTTCATTGGTGCACGCCTGTGGTGTGTATCCAACCTGGTAGGTAAACAGTTTGCAGGTATTATAAAGTAATTCGAAATCGGATATTTGCCACCTTATTGCCGGGTAAGCTGCACTGCCTTGGGGGTTGTTTTACCTATTCTTTTGTCCCTTCGCGTAATCAGTTCGCAGATGCTGATGGCGGCTTCCTCAAAATCGTCGTGGTCATCCTTGAGCTGTAACCAGGCCGACTCAAATGTTTCGCCCTCATCAAAAACAAAATCGGTAATAGCCGGGATCTCCGCTTTAAGCCTCGCATGATCTTCCCGCTTTGTGGCTATCCACAAGCCATTGTGCTGGCTGTTTTTGCTAACCTTCCGAAAGATCAATACAATTTTGCCCTCAAAGTAAACATAGTACATGCCAACAGCTGGTTGGATGATCACGTTTGCCGGCAAATAGTCAAGCAGGAAATCAAAAGGCATCGGTTTTTTCATAAAGCAATTTGCTTTGGCTAAAATACAGTGTTGATACAACAATTCGTAAAAATATCCTGGCGCTTTAGCAGGTTCATTTAAATAGCGGTAGTCACATACATTTAATAAAGTTACCCCTGATAAGTGCCGCAAAAAGAATCCATGCTGCCCGATTCAAAATAACACGTGCCAGATTCAAATCAGCGTATCCTAACAAGAGTTTAAAACCTTTACTTTGATGTATACAATTAAATAAAAGGAGCGAATGCGCGGTATTGTCATATTCTTGTGTTTCTGTTTTTTTCGGCTCTGTTGCCAGGCACAAAAGCCGGCAATGTACCTGGATAGCATCAATCCGATCATTCAGCACGATAGCCATGGCGATTCTATCCGCAAGTATTTTTCCAGTACATTTTTTAACTACGAGAACTCCCCCTCCAAAAATAAAAACGTATTAATTGCCGCTTTTTATTCTAATAAACTGGCCGTAAACTATCGGCAGGCTTTACAAAAAATACCCCGGTTAAAGGAATATGGCGCCCGTGGATCGCGATCTTATATGCAACTTTTTGACGGTTATAGCGGGCAATATGCAATTCCGGTTTTTGATTCGTCGGGAATAATTATAACCGTTAACGGCATCAATCCCGAAAATGTTGATGACTATCAATTTCGGGTTATCGAGGATAAGCAAAAAGTAGTTTTGCCGTGGACGAAGCCAAAGCTATTTTGCAAAGCCTATTTGATGACTAAAATTGCCGATCCTGATAAAATAGATGAGTTATCGGCTTATTTAGGTCAGTTTAAAGCCGCATACGGTAAAGCCCTTACCTTCCAGGTACGCAGGATCAGTATGCCCGATAGTATTATAACTTCGGTATCAGCTTGTTGGGTAAAATGGCAGCCCCGGGTAGTTGGTGTGTTCACTTTTTCGCAGCTCCCCGATTTTTTAAGCATTTTTAAAAAACAGTGGACAAGCCCGTTGGAAAACCCGGATCAAACCGATTGGAGTAAGGACAAAGCCTTGAAATTAAAAAAAGACTTTGGCTACAACGAAAACAACCTGATCTTTTATTTAGATGATATTATTAAATCAAAAAATATCATTGAATATAACCTGGTAAACGGAAAGGACAGTACGGGCTGGAAGGTTAATGATTTTGATTTTAATTTGGTTTGGTTCAAAAACCTCTTGCCCGGCCAGTACCGGCTAAAAATACGTTACAGCGTACAGCGTAATAATATTTGCACCTATGTATTTACCGTAAAGGCGGCCTGGTATCAAACGGTATGGGCTAAGGCTGCCTTAAGTTTGCTTGGTATATTGGCCGGCGGGTTTCTGTTATTACTATGGCGATCAAGAAAGCAGGCCGAAAAACTAAAAGAACAAAGTATTTTAAAGCAATTGGTGCAAACCGAGCTCAGATCTATCCGGTCGCAGTTTAACCCGCATTTTGTGTTTAATGCCCTCAGCTCCATACAAGGGCTTATCACCAAAAACGACTCGCAGAACGCGTCGAAATATTTAATTGAGTTTAGCAATTTAATGCGCGATTCCCTAAAAGCCAGTGATAAGGAGTTTGTAAGCATTTTTACCGAGATCAAGATACTGGAGAATTATTTAGCGCTTGAAAAGCTGCGGTTTGGGTTTGATTATCAAATTAAAGTAGACGGGCAGATAGATGCCAGCGCCCTTGAAATACCGGCTTTGTTTTTACAACCCCTGGTAGAGAACGCGGTAAAGCATGGCATATCGGCGCTGCAGGAAAATGGGCAACTGATTGTACTGTTTGAGAAATTGAATAACGACATGGTGGTGAGCGTAAACGATAATGGCAAAGGGTTTACCGAAAGTGATAACGTTAATGGATTTGGCCTTCAGTTAACCAAAGAGCGGATAAAATTATTGAACCAGACACTTAACGGGCAGCAAATAGAATTTTCGGTAAAAAGGACGGATAATAGAACACAGGTTGTTATCCATTTTAAAAATTGGCTAATATGATACGAGCGGTAATTATTGATGACGAAAAAAACAATATTGAAAATATTGTACGCCTGCTAAAAAAGCATGAACTGCCGGTAGTTGTAGTGGGGGCGGCCACTAATGCCGATGATGGCGTAGATTTAATTGCAGCAAGCAACCCCGACTTGTTGTTTTTAGATATTCAAATGCCGGATAAAAACGGCTTTGAAGTGCTTAAAGCCTTACCGCATCCCCAGTTTGAAGTGGTTTTTGTAACCGCGTTTGATCAATATGGGATACAAGCCGTTAAGTTTTCGGCTATAGATTATTTGTTGAAACCAATAGATCCCGAAGAGTTGAAAGCATCTGTTAGCAAGGTTGAAGCAAAGCTTAACCAAAGGAAGACAAACCTGCAGCTCGAAAATTTAATGGAGTTTATTAAAGATAAGGACGCAAAAAAGGAACACAAATTAGCCCTGGCCTCCACTAAAGAGATCAGGTTTGTACATACCGGGGATATCATCCGTTGCGAATCATCAAACGCTTACACCCAGTTCTTTTTATCCGATGGGAAAAACATCATGGTATCAAAACCCATTTTTGAATATGAGGAATTATTAAGCAGCTACGACTTTATCCGGTGCCATCAATCGCATTTAGTTAATATAAAGTTTATCAAAAGTTTACTCAAGGAAGATTCGGGCTACCTGTTACTGGACGATAATACCCGCATCCCTATCTCCAGGAACAAAAAGGAGAACGTAATAAAAGCCTTACACACCATAAAAAAATAAAAAATCTTATCATGAAAAATTTATTATTAGTGTTACTAATGTGCAGCAGCACCTATTTAAGCGCGCAAAATTTATCGCCCATTGCCATCGAGGATAAAAAAATGGACGGATATCTCATGAGCCGGAAACCTGCAATATTGACCGTCCAAATAAAAAACCTTCCGGATAGTGTTAAAAAAGTAAATATTCAATATACTCTCGTACAACTCGCCGGAGGTTTCCAGGCTACCAAATATGCAGAAACAGATGCTGCCGGCCTGGCAAAAATAGTACTTGATCAGAATTTACCTTACCAGCAAATATGGTTAAGCGCCGGCGATTATTTATATGCAGGCGTATATGTTAATACCGGGCTTACAGTTACCATAGATGCACACCAGGTGGCCAAAGACGGAGCCTACATGATAGGCACGGGAGTAACTTATTCCGGTTACGACGGAGAGCTAAACACCGTGATGAATAAAAAAATATTATTTAAAAAGGCGGAAAGAGAGGGTTTGATTAATAACCTGCGTAGCCTATGCAGCGCGAGAAAAAAATATGTCCCAGATGCCTTCACCTTCAAAACCGATTCTGTTTTACAGCTATTGAAAAATATGGATAGCGAATTTATAGCTGGTAACCGTGATTATGAATGGGCTGTTAACAATGAAACCTTATCAGAGTTTTACCAGCAAATTTGTGTTGCTTACTGGAATGACACCATGCCCGACCAGGTTTTTAAACAATTAAACGCTCATCGGCCTTTATTTACAAGCAACGACGGCGTAATGTATTACAAGTACCTGGAGATTTACAGTTTGGGTAAAGGACACTTTAAAACACAAGATGTGCTTGCCGGTTTCATAAAACTATTTGACAGTTTATATACACAGCAGCGGTCTGATCTGTTAAAACTATCCCTTTTAGAATCAGAGAAAGATACTTATGCCCGGAGTTACCCAATTATCATCAATAGTATCAAAACAAAGTGGTGCAAAAAAATCGCGACAGATGAATTGGCTAAAGTTGATGCTAACCAAAAAAGAATAGACGGCCTTTTTGCCTCATCAAAAAAATTAGAAAATACAGATATTGGCGCACCGTTAATGCGGTTACCTTTTGATGCCAGCTTATACCAATTAGATACCGTAGCAAACATTGATAACTTTATACTAAGCCTAAAATCAGCATTCCCAAACAAGGCGCTCATTATCGATTTTTGGGCTACCTGGTGCGCCCCCTGCTTAGGCGATTTGCCCTTCAGTAAAAGTTTGCACGAGAAAAATAAAGACCTGCCTATTGAATACATCTATCTGTGTACCACCAGCGGTTCAAACATCAATACATGGAAAAACAGGATTGGGGATCTGCAAATCCCGGGTACCCATATTTTTGTGAACGATAAAATTATATCCAGGCTAAAAACCGCGTTCAACGCAGAAGGCGGATTCCCAACTTATGTGGTTATAGATATCAATGGCAAAATAAATCAAACAAAAATCACTTTCATGGGAGCATTGGATAAGGGTAGTTTAAAAAAGACTGTGGGTCTTTAGCAGACCGAACTCGTTGAAACTTTCGCCTCCGCTGTACGAAGTCATGCGCTGCCGCAAGGTTAATGTTATTGAATTGTGGTTTAAATGACTGTAAATCAGTATTTTGCCTGCCAAATGAGGATCACTTGTGACTTTTGTAAACCAATTATATCGCAGGCACAGGTCAGCTTCCGCTCCTGTCCCGGCACAAGACCTGCGCTAAAATGGTAAAGCATCCTTTAGTCAGAGACATCGAAGGGCGCCGGCGGACAACCAGGCTACAAATAACAAAACCGCGCAGCCCATAAGCTACGCGGTTTTCAGCCAGGCTAAAATTAATATTAGTTATGAAGTACCTGGTTCATTACCACATTACCATTTGCATCATCGGTTAAGTACAGCGAGTAAATTTTACCAGCCTGCAGGTTGGCAAAGGTAAAAGTGCCAACGCTGTTTTTGGATGTAAGTCCGGCCACCTGAATGGTGAGATCACCCGGCGCTACATATTTGTAACCGGTTGCCAGGTTCCTGACCAGGGAACCCGAAAATTCGTCGCCATTTGAGTTTTTAATGGTAATGATGTTTGGGGCCTTGTCGCTCAGGTGGATAAACTTGATTTTCACCTGCCCGTTGTTAGGGGTGGCAAGGTCATCTTCAAAATTTTTCACCCTCGCGTTTGATCCTGATCCTGCCAGGTAAACCGTAAAATTTACACCATTTGCGGTATAAAGAGATCCGGAGGCATACACCGAATTGGTACCGGCGTTTTTGAATTCGGTAACCATATTCTTGCCCGAAGGCGCGTTAATATAGGCCGAGGCATCCGTATAATTTAATCCGCCGCTTACCAGTACATTACCAGCCAGTGTAAAACTCTGCGGACCGGCTGTAGCCGATGCATTGACCACTTTAATATTAAACTGCCCCGAAGGATCGATGGTGTTTTTCTTACATGAAGAAATAGCTAACACTGCTATAAATAAGGCCAGGCCTGTAAATAGCTTTTTATAACTCACTGTTGTTTTCATAAGGATTTTCATTTTGTTGATGGATATATTTAATTTTTAAGTTGAGCGCAGGGATTACATGTATTTTACTTTGATTTCAACCTTGGGCTGCGTTTTAAGATCGACCTTGAATTCATCAAATGCAGGTTTTTTCATTTTAGTCATGAAAAAGTTGGAGAAGCCAAAACCTTCTTTGGGTATGCCGATGAAATTCTTGTCGATTTTTCCGTTCGCGTTTTCATCATCAAGCAGGGTGATGCCATAGATGCCGGCTTCAAGGGTAAGCTCTACCGTCATGATGCCCTTATCGAGGTTACGTTTGTCAAATGAAAACTTTTTGAAGGGTTCTTCCTTATCGTAACTGGCCTGGTCTTTAAATACACTAACAACGATGGTCCCTTTTGCCGACCTGATCCCCGTAATTTTAACCGGGAGTTCCTGGGCCCTGATAGAAGAGCCAAAGAAAATAAGGAGTAAACCGATCAATAGGTTAATGCCGAATACAGTTGTCTTTTTCATAATTATAAATTCAATTTTTGAGATTAATTTGAAGCGAAGGTATTAGCCCTATGTGCAGGCTGCTTGTGAAAAGTAAGTGAAGCGGGCATATTCATAGCCGGAGGAGCATATGACGGGTTTAAAAAGTTGCGCCGTATTTCATAATTTTACTGTTGTATGAGCAGCAATAATAAAAGAGCCGGCGTTTGGGGGCGGCTAATTAAACGTTCGGTGCCTATTTTGCCCGCTTCGGTGTCTCGGTCCGGCTATAGTTCATTGCCAATCGGTAACTTTACAGCTATGCAGGAAAAATTGCCCTTAAAGCGTTTGGTGCGCCTTACCTGGTTACAGACCATCATCATTGGCTTTATTTTTTACCTGGTGATCTCTAATTCGCATGAGACACCTCCCCATATTATCGCTTTTACCACGTTGACAATGTCGGGGATCTTGCTTGTTGGCTATGCGGATATTTCCCTGATGATACTCTTAGCCAGAAAAAATTCTATCAGATCTAAAAGATTTTCCATAGCGCGTTCCTTGTTCGGCTACCCGGTAAGCATATTGATCTATCTGTTGCTACGGCCTGCATTTTCCTATTTCGGGGGGATGAAATGGAATTTTTTTGATATTGGTTCATTCCTGGCGTTTTTCGGCTCGGGCATAGTGGTCAATACGCTGATCACGCTGCTACATAATTCCGTGTTATTATATGAGCATAAAATGAATAGCGAACTTGAGCTCTCCAGGTTAAGGGCCGTTAATGCCGAAGCTATGAACCTGGCTTTAAAGCAGCAAATCCACCCGCATTTTTTATTCAACGCCTTAAATACGCTAAAGGCCCTATACCATAAGGATACCCAGGTTGCCGATGATTATATTGTGCATATGGCTAATTTTTTAAGGGCATCCATTTATCATCACAGCACCCATGTTTCCAAATTGAAAGCGGAGATTGATTTGCTTTACGATTACCTGGAAATGCAGCGGATAAGGTTTGGAGCCGCGTTAGATTGCAGCGTAGACCTGCCTGCCGAAACGTTAGAAAGCTGTTATCTGCCCTCATTTTCTTTGCAGCCTTTACTTGAAAACGCTATCAAACACAATAATTTTACTATGGAAGCCCCTTTGAAAGTAACAATCAGGCAGCAGGATGGGTGGCTCAAAATCAGCAATAACATCCAAAAGAAGAATATAAAAGTGGCGTCTACCAGCTATGGCCTGGCTAATTTGGCCGAACGCTATAAACTTTGGTCGGGCGATGACATCATCATTAAAGAGGATGCGGATATATTTTCAGTAAGTATCAAATTATTAAATAATGAATATCGTAATCATTGAAGATGAAGGTTTGGTTGCAGATGAGCTGGAAACCAATATCAGGAAACTATTTGAGGAAGCTGTACAGATTGATAAACTCAGATCTGTAAAAGAAGGAATCGCTCATTTTAAAAATAATGATGTCCCTGACCTGATTTTTAGTGATATTCAACTGGGCGACGGGCTTAGTTTCGAGATCTTCATCGCAGCCCCGGTTTTGGCGCCGGTAATTTTTATTACCGCCTATGATGAATATGCGCTGGATGCTTTTAAAGCAAACGGTATCGATTATATTTTAAAGCCTTTTACCTTTGGGATATTAGAAAAAGCTATTGAAAAATACAGGCAGTTAAAAAAAGTATTGTCGACCGAGCAAACCCCGCAATATGAGGCGTTGATGCAGCTGCTGGCCGCCAGGGACACACAGCGGTCTGCATCGGTATTGGTATATCACCAGGATAAGATCATCCCGGTAAAAATTGAGGAGATAGCGGTTTTTTATCTTGAAAATGAAGTGACACACCTGGTTACTTTTTCGGGGAAAAGATATTATCCGAATAAAAACCTGGATGAACTGGAAAGAATGTCAGGCACAAATTTTTTCAGGGCGAACCGGCAGGTTTTAGTTTGCCGGAACGCCATCATTGATGTATCCAGTTTTTTTTCGAGAAAGCTGTCCTTAAACCTCAAAATAGCCCTGGATGAGAAAGTGATTGTTAGTAAGGGTAAAGCCGCCCAATTCCTTGCCTGGCTGGCGAGTGCCTGATTTGCAGGTGCTTCGTAATAAAAAACGGCCGCTTTTTGAATAGGGCATGGCAGTTGCCTTTAATTCAGCCGTCATGCCGAACTTGTTTCGGCACCCCACTTGCCAAGTATACTTCATGGTGGAAACCTGTCCTGTGGGATCCTTAAACAAGTTCAGGAAGACTTCTTTTTATAACTTGCCATTGTTTCGTTTCTCCCATTACAAGTTGCAAATTCAGACTTAGTTTTCAAAACTTCGTAAGTCTTTCGTCGCCTCGTCATCTCCACCTTCACATTCTGCGGATTTTAAAAGTCCAATTCAACCTCTTACCTCCAATCCATTCAAACCGGCATTTGCCGCTTCCACCCTCACATTGCCCGCTTAGGCCAGTTTTACCTTTCGGGGGCCGTACCAGCGCCCCATCTTTGTCATAAATAATTCAAACGGCCTTTGGGCTGCAAACAAAAAAGCACAACAAAAAAAAGAAATTTATGAAAAAGTTAATTTTAGCGGTTCTTATATTGGCATCTGCAAAAACCTTTGCGCAAACAAGCACCGGCGATCAAAGCTTCGCAAAGAAAATCATGAGCCGACTGGAATTTGGTATCAAAGCGGGTGTCAATGTCAGCAATTTTCAAAACTTTAATTTACCTACAGATCCGCTGATTGGTTTCCATGCAGGTGCAAGCGTAGCTTATAAATTTACAGATCACTTTATGGTACAGGAAGATTTTCTTTACTCATTGCAGGGAGCAAAGCTTAAAGGCGGCATATTGGGCACTCAGGATATCAAGCTTTCTTATGTACAAGTGCCTATCCTTTTAAAATACCGCACCACCTCTGGCTTTTACGTAGAAGCCGGTGCCCAAACAGGCATTCTGCTTAAAGAAGAGATCGCCGGATTTAACACTACAAACGAGAAAGTATTTAAAAAGATAGACGCGTCGGCAGTTGGCGGCCTCGGTTTCCAGTCAAAAATGGGATTGGGCATCGGCGCAAGGTATGCCTATGGTTTTACTAAAGCGGGTAACTTCCCAACTTCTGCGGCTATCAATAACGACTTTAAAAACAGCACCATCCAGGCCAGCCTGTCTTATACATTTTAATCCTGCTACAAAAACATAGTCCTCTGAGTAAGTAATTGTCCCGGCCTTTTTTGGGCCGGGCTTTTTTATCAAATAACAAATTTTATAATGATCGAGGTTTTTAAAACAACTGTAGAAAGCTCAACTGATGCGGAAATATTGCTTATACTATTGCGCAGCCAGGATTCTTAACTTGAAGTTAACTTCGACCTGGAAGACTGCGATCATATACTAAGAGTTAAAGGGCGGCAGTTTTGTATACCGGGCATTATAGCGCTATTAACCAGGCATGGCTTTGAATGTATGGTATTAACGTAACAAGATTTTTGGGAACAGCTTCATCAAGTATTTTTAATGCTAAATTCGCTCAAACAATTTATGCGGATAAAAATATTTTTCCTGGGGCTATTGCTTCATTTTGGTAATTCGGCAAGTGCCCAAAAGCTACATGGGTTTAAAGGAAGCCTGATTTATACCCTGGGACCGGATACTTCGGCAATAGGCAACTATGAATTAAACGGAAACGAATTTATGCTTACGGTAGTTTCCATGAGCCCAAATGTTAACGTTAGTAAATTGAAAGGTATCTTTTTTCCCGATGGCCAACTGATGCATGTGGAGGGGATTAATTATAATCCGACCGGGGGCAAAGACTCATTGGTTTACACTTATAATTTAAATTACGCCAGGGATACTACATCTATTGAAACAAGAAGCGGAACCAGGAGCAGCCGGCGTAAGTACCCCGTAAAAATTATGGTGGCCAATAATCTTGGTGGCGATGCCATTGTTTTTATGCCAGCCCTGCTGGCCAACTTTGCACCGAAACGAGTAGGTGATAGCGTAATGAGCAGCCACATTGTGTTTAACAGTGCCAGGAAGTTTATGATCAAAAAAACAGGCAGCCAAAAACTATTGCTGGGCAGTTCTGTAATGGGGATGTTTACTATATTTTTAGATAAAGACGATAAAGTACAATCGGTAGATGGTATGGGTACATCGTTTAATATTAAAGGTAAGGCAGGGGCGTATTTAAATATTGATTCGGTAATAGCTGTAAACGTTAAGCAACTGCACCTGCATCCGCGGTTGGCTATTATTAATAAATTGGATTCTGTAAAAACAACCATCAACGCGGCCAATGTTAAAATCATATACTCCCGTCCGTCTGTAAGAGGTAGGGTAATATTTGGCGAAGTTGTGCCATGGAACCGCATTTGGCGGACCGGGGCCGACGCGGCCACAAAAATTTATTTAAGCAAGCCGCTTTACTTTAACGGTAGTGAACTACCGGCCGGCACGTACTCCATATTTACGATGCCAAGCCCTACTGGCTTTACGTTAATATTCAATAAGCAAGCCAATATATGGGGAACCGAGCACAACGCAGATTATGATCTCTTAAAGATCCCGATGCAAACCCAATCTTTAGATGAGCCTGTAGAGTTATTGACATTTGCGATAGCTCCCGCTGATAATAACGGCGGCGTTATAAGCTTTAGCTGGGACAAGGTAAAAGCATCTGTTGGTTTTACTACCGCACCCTGATGTTTTTTGATAAAAGTTTAACCAGGTATTTATCGATAGCCGTAGAAACTGGCACGATGGGACGATCCCTTTTTTAAAAGATATTTTTTGTAATTATGACTGCATAGTCACCTGTTTGTCAAATCGATACCAACGGCTGGATAACCATTTGTGACTGCTCTTATATTCGCATATTTAGTTGAACAACCACAAATGCAGGAAACTAAAGGATTATTAGACAAGATCAAACACCACGATAGGTTAGATATTACGGTGAATGAAAACTGTAAGATTAAGATACCAGATGATATTTTAGAAAAACTGCTTAGACCGCACAAACTGGCTCATTACTGTTTTATTTTTTTAGATGAGGGTACAGAAACTTATAAGGTAGACTTACAGGATATCACCATAACCGATAGTCAGTTGATTTTTGGTTTGCCGAACCAGGTGTTTTTAAATCCGCCCAAAAGCAGTCACAGCCTAAATTATAAAGCTGCCTTTGATGAGAATGTACTGGCCTTGCTGCCCAATTCATTCCCATTTTTATTAGATCCCTTAAATACCAATACCATCACGTTTGGGCCGGATGCTAAAGAGCGTGTTAAATCGGTTTTCTCCAATTTGTTCCAGTTACTTCATGCCGCGGGAAAGCAAAAAAACACGGAGATCATTTTGGCTCATTTGAATACACTTTTAACTGAATTTAACAGCGCTTATTTTGGGCAAAGCAACCAGGATAACCTGCCAAATCCAAAATTAGCTAAATACATTGCGTTTAAACTTGCGGTAGAAACGCAGCTGACCGAGCAAAATGACGTGCATAGTATTGCCGGGCAACTGGCCATGACCACAAGTAGCCTTTATGGTATTGTAAAGGAGTTTTCGGGTGTTTCGCCCAAGGAGTGGATGACCAACCGGCTCATGCTTGAAGCAAAGCGCAAGCTGCAATTTTCTACACTTTCGGTAAAAGAACTGGCGTATGAGCTTGGTTTTAACGACCCCGATTACTTTTCACGGCTATTTAAAAAGAGTACCGGTAAAAGCGTAAGTGCATTTTTAGCAGATCATCACGATTAGTCCAGTACTTCAAATGATTTGTACACCCCGTTTGGTTTGCTGCGGGATACTTTTGTCCTGTTAGTTTCAAAACCATTATTTAAATGAAAATAGCATTAGTAACAGGGGCCAACAAAGGTATTGGCTTTGAAGTAGCAAGGCAGCTTGCCCAAAACGGGTTCTTTGTTTATTTAGGCAGCCGCAGCATCGAAAGCGGATGGGCAGCAGTAGAAAAGTTGAAAGCCGAAGGGCTCCAAAACGTGGAAGCTGTACAACTGGAAGTAACCAACCAGCAATCTATCGATGCCACCCGGGCTGTAATAGGCAAAAAAACAGAAGTATTGGATGTGCTGGTTAACAATGCGGGTATTTCCGGCGGATTTCCCCAGTCGGCACTTAGCGCAACAATCGATCAATTCAGAGCGGTATATGAAACCAATGTGTTTGGTGTGGTTGCTGTTACGCAGGCATTTATCGACTTGTTAAAAAAATCAGTTGAGCCACGTATTGTAAACGTAAGCTCGGCTATGGCCTCGCTTAGCCTGGCGGCAGATCCTTCCATGCCTGGCTATGATAATAAAATGGCGGTATACCAATCCAGTAAATCGGCTCTTAACATGTACACTGTTAACCTGGCCTACGCGCTGCGCGATCTGCCTTTTAAAGTAAACGCAGTTTGCCCCGGATATACTAAAACCGATTTTACCGGTCACCAGGGTACAAGTACCGTACAAGAGGCAGGGCAACGGATAGCAAAATATGCCCTGATTGATCAGTACGGCCCTACAGGAGGATTTTTTAGCGCGGAGTATTTTCCTGAACCGGCAAGTTGCCCATGGTAAACGGGATGCCCAAAGGGTTGAATTGGAAAATAGTTTAGATTCGGTATTTAAATTTGCATGCGGGATACGCATGTGATGCGTCTTTACAAAAAAATAATAAGGGTCTGCCGGATTTATCTGGCAGGCCCTTCCTATAACAAGCCCGACGCCTTTTATATGTGAAATACCAATATCTCAAACAACACCCGATTTATTTCGGGTAGTGGGTGTAAAATGGTCTGCTATATTTTTTTAGTGTTGAGGTTTGGGAGCAGGCCGGTAAAAATGCCTATTAAAGGAAGAAATGCGCATACTTTAAAAACATATTCAATACTGGTCATGTCGGCCAGACGCCCTAATACGGCAGAGCCAAGGCCGCCTATGCCAAAGGCTAAACCAAAGAACAGCCCGGCGATAAGGCCAACCTTACCGGGTACTAAATCTGTAGCGTATACCAGTATGGCCGAAAAAGCCGACGAAATAATTAAGCCAATAATTACAGATAAAACTCCCGTCCAAAACAGTGAGGCGTAAGGGAGCATCAGGGTAAAGGGTGCCACCCCGAGTATAGAGATCCAAATAATGTACTTGCGCCCAAAACGATCTCCTAACGGACCGCCCAGCAACGTACCGGCGGCTACCGCACCCAAAAACGCGAAAAGATAAATTTGCGATTGCTGCAGCGAAAGATGGAATTTACCGATCAGGTAAAAGGTATAATAACTGGTCATACTTGTCAGGTAGAAGTATTTAGAAAAAATAAGCACCATCAATATGCCCAGGGAAAATAGGACCCTTTTTTTTGAAAGGGAGCTACGTACATCTGCAATCGCTTTATTTTTATTTAATGCTTTCAGGTCCAGCTGTTGCTGATACCAGCGGGCTATTGTAGATAGGATGATCATGCCAGCGAAAGCTGCCAAACAAAACCAGATGAGGTTAAACTGCCCGTAAGGTGCTACAATTATAGCTGCCAGCAGGGGGCCTATAGCACTACCTGCATTGCCACCTAATTGAAAGATAGATTGAGCAAGGCCTTTTCGGCCACCCGATGCCAGGTGGGCCACCTTTGATGAATCGGGATGGAATATGGATGAGCCAATGCCAATAAGGCTAACTGCCAGTAAAACTGTAATGAAGCTCGCGGCAAATGATACAGCAAGCAAGCCAAATAACGTAAAGCCCATTCCAATAACCAACGAATAAGGCCGTGGTTTTTTATCGGTATAAAACCCAACAAAAGGCTGCAAAATTGATGCTGTTAACTGGTAGGTGAGTGTTATTAATCCTATTTGTGAAAATGTAAGATGAAACCTGCTTTTAATAAGGGGGTAAACAGAAGGCACCACAGATTGCAGCATGTCATTCAACAGGTGCGCAAAGCTGATGGTAAATAAAATGGAGAAAACGGTACGCTGGGCAATCTGCTTAGCGTCGATGGTGTTGTTGTTAGAGTTTATCATGGTTATTAATCAGATCATCTGATGTATTTAGTGAAAAACGATATTAATGGTAGCCGATAATCTTTGCAGCTGTTGCCCAGGCCATTTTAGCATTACCGGCAGTAATGTTTTTCAATAGTTGCTCATGCAGGTCATAAGTTTCAATAAACAGGGCTGTATCCGGGTATATATTTATAAACCATTCTTTGAGGTGAACGCTCGCGCCCTTGTATAGGTCGGCAAGTATCTCGTTTTTTGAGGCTTCGGCTATAGCAATATGAAATTGTATGTCGGCTTCTATACATTCCTCTATCAAGTTGTTGTCTGCCGCTATCCGCCTGTTGTTTAAATGTTTTTTTATGGCCTCAATATCCTTGTCAGTTCTGTTTAACGCCGCTTTTTCGGCAATTTTTATTTCCAGCAATTGCCTTACCTCGTCCAGGTCCTTAACATTGGCGCGTTTCAACCGTAAATCCATTGGTTCGCGACTACCGGTTTGATCAACAAAAGTGCCCACACCTTGCTGCACCCTTAGTAAACCGGCGTTAGTGAGTAATTTAATGGCCTCGCGGATGGATGACCGTCCAACACCAAAAGTTTTCATCAACTCAGGTTCTATAGGTAATTTTTCGTTCACCTTGTAGTGGCCTAATGATATTTGCTCCTGTAATTTAGCAGCAACTTCTTCGGCAAGCGTTTTCCTGTTAATATAAACCTTCATCTTTTATTCATCCTATCATCTGATGAATACAAAAGTAAAATAAATATATTATTTCCCAAATTGATTCGCCGTTGTTTTGGTGTTTACCGCAGAGAAATCGCTTTTAAAGATTTGCATAGCAATAGGTAGCTCCTATGGAGCAAAAAAGCATAAATTATTTGTTCTACAAATAGGTAGCCGCTATGCGGCATACTTTCGTCTTATTAAATATTCGATGCCGCATAGCGGCTACCTGTTTGCAGAAACAAAAGAACCAGATAAAATGCCGCATAGCGGTTACCTATTGTGCTATTGAAAGATGTTACCTTATGCGGAAATGTTAAACGCGATTTTCCAGGTGTTTACCCGGAAAAGAATCAATAAATTAGGGCCAGGAATTAAGATGATTGCTGGTTTAATATCGATATGGCTGTCTCCACGATGTATAAACTTTTCCGCTGGCTGTAGTAAGCTGAACCCTGAATGAAAGGAGGTGGAGGTTTTTGTTCCCAAATTCCATATCCCATTGTATGGTGCTTTTAGCCTTCAGCGTTTTGCCTTCGTATTCCCATTTGAATTGGTCATAAAGGTCATCGCCATTAAGGCCTTGAATAACATCAACATTTTTTATAATGATATCCTTATTGCCGGTATTGGTTATCGTGATATGAAAAGCGTCGATAGGGGCTGCATGTGGTTTGGTTACCAATTTATGCGCAAACCCGAAGCTTACGTTTGTTTGCTGGCTCCAGTAGTACCCCACAAGCAATGCTATCGGGATAAGCACAAGGCCGATAATAGCCAATCTTTTGCCAGCCGCTCGTTTACGTTGGGGCTGTTTCACAGAAGTAGCAGAAAGGTGTTGTTTCCCCGGGTTTAATGCCGGCCGCGATGCAGTTTTCTGTTTAAAGGGGTAAGGCATAGTACTATTTAAATGTTGCTATAAGGTTCAAAACATTTGCCCAAAGCCGGTAACGCATGACTTTATTGTTTACCACGGTTATTGCCGGTTATAAAAGCTGGACTTAGTTATAGTACTTATATAAAGTACAATGATACATAAATGAATCATTGTTATGAATTAGCCAGGTAAGGTTTTTGTTGAGATGCATAATTGGAAGCCGGGTATCGGGAAGGAGTATTTAGGTGGACTGTTTTAGGCGGGAACGCAAATTTAGGATTTGCATGGGGGAGAGGCAAAAAAGTCGCGTCGCTACAAAAAATATTTCTTTGCGTTAAGGATTGTCGTGGAAAGCCCACAGCACGCGCGGCCGGTGCGGGTAATGGCCTGTGAGGACTTGAAACAGAAAGCCTGACCGCCGCTTCTACCGGCGGGGGTAACGCCCCCGGGTAGCATTAAATAACCTATGCTTTATTTAACGCGGTTAAATAGCATTCATGTTAAAAGGCAGTTTTCTGATGCGGTTTCCGGTTAAATCATAAATAGCATCTGTTAATGCAGGCGCAAACGGGGGCAGACCGGGTTCGCCTACGCCGCCTGCATCGGCCGGGTTTTCCATTATGTGTACTTCCACCAGCGGCATATCACTCATACGGGGCATTAAATAATCGTAAAAATTATGTTGTTCTACCAATCCGTCTTTAAAGGTGATTTCATGTATAGTTGCGGCACCAAGTGCCATTACAACAGATCCCTCTATTTGTGCCGTGATAATATCCGGGTTAACATACCAGCCGCAATCCATCACTGCCCAAACTTTGTCAATCTTTACTTTTCCGGCGGCATTACGGGATACTTTAACTACCTGGCCAACGGTGGTTTCAAAGCATTCGGTAATGGCCACGCCAAAGCCTTCATTTTTTTTGCGTGATTTCCAGCCGGATACTTCTTCCATTTTACTGATCAAGGCCTGGCAACGCTCATCTTTCAAATACTGCCTGCGAAAATCAAGCTGATCTTTTCCTGCCAATACAGCCATCTCGTTCATGAAGCTTTCGTAGGCAAAGCCATTGGTTGAGGCATATACCGAGCGCCACCACATGTTAGGTAAAGGCATTTCATACGGAACATCCGCAAAACTTAAATTTTTGATGCTGTCATAATAAGGTTTCAAAAAACCTTCGGCAGTGCTGTTATTTGCTTTATCACGCGAAGGACCGTTCCAATGATCGATATTTTGGCCTGCCATTTTGAATTTTAAGGCACTGATCTCGCCATTTTCAACCGAGCCTTGCCCCCTATAGGAAATACCAGCGCGATAGGGGCCCTGTTTAATATCGTCTTCGCGTGTCCAAACCACCTGCACCGGCGCACCAATTTCTTTTGAAATGGCTACGGCCTCGTGCGTATAATCTAAAAAGGCTTTCCTGCCGAAACCACCACCCAAAAAAGTCATGTTAACGATGACCTTTCCTTTAGGCATTTTAAATTTACTGGTAATATCGCCCTGTACCCAGTCCGGGGCTTGTATTGGTCCCCATATTTCTATTTTATCGGGCTGGTAATGTGCTATGCAGTTTAATGGCTCCATAGCAGCATGCGCCTGGTAAGGTGTTTGATAAATTACGTCTATCTTTTTGTCGGCCTTATTTAAAATACCATCCGGATCGCCCTGTTTTTTAAAGGAAAGACCTTCTTTGGTTTTAAGTAGATCTTCATGAGCTTTATAAATATCAGCAGTATTTACGTGCTCAAAACCGCTTTCATCCCATTCAACATGTAAGGCTTTGCGACCTTGCATGGCTGCCCAGGTGCTGTTGGCAATAACCACAACACCATCGCGGGTAGTGTTAAAAACCATCATCTGTATTTTAAATACCTGTTTTACGCCAGGCACTTTCAGCGCTGCCGAACCATCAAAACTTTTTACTTTTCCGCGCAGCCTGGGGCTACGTTCAACCACGGCGTATACCATTCCGGGCAGCTTTTTATCCAAACCAAAAATAGCTTCACCATTGGTTTTCATTGGCGTATCCATCCGTTGCAGCGGCTTGCGGATAAGCTTGTACGCTGAGGCATCTTTAAGCTTAACCTCTTTTGGGGGCGTAAGCTTTGATGCATCTGCAACCAACTCACCGTAATGGAGCTTTTTGCCCGATGGCTTATGAATAACGTAGCCCGAACCGGCATAACATTCACTTGCCGGAACGTTCCATTTGTTTGCTGCCGCGGTGATCAACATTTCGCGGGCGGTTGCACTTAGTTTTAACAGTTTTTTATAAGATCCCCTGATGGTTGAGCTGCCGCCGGTAATCTGGCTGCCGTATTTAACCGGATCGCCCTGGGCAAAAACTACATTGATATCTTTAAGATCTACTTCCAGCTCTTCGGCAATAATTTGTGGTACCGATTGAAAAGAACCCTGGCCCATTTCGGCGCGGTGATCTGTTAGCGTTACCTTGCCATTGGCATCGATACGGATCCAGGCGTTAAATTCAAATCCCGACAGGTCGGCCGTATTCACAGTGATTAACTCTCCTTTTTTTGCATTGGCAGGGAAATAAAAGCCTAAACAAAGGGCGCTGCCGGCAATGCCGGATACCCTCAGAAAATTTCTTCTTGAAAGTGCGTTGGTTTCCATAATGGCTACTCTAAACTTTTAAATCCTTTATTTGATTTTAGCAGATGGTGCATAAGCGCCTTTGGCTATCCATAAACGTACCTGTGCGGCAAAAGCCGGCCGGCTCATTGGCGGCAGGGTACGTCCCTCGCCCGGATGCCAGGCCCAGCCAACCAGGGCGTCATTAGCCATATGATCTATTAATTGTGCTTTTGTACGGCCACCATTTTGTTTAGGGTCAAGCAACTGTAGCGCCAGCTCACGTGGCGTGCGGCCCTGAAACACCATGCGCATGTTTGCCGGTGGTAGGCCCCATTTGGGATTTCCGGGCGGCATATGTAAACCGGCTGTGTTTTCGGCCTGGTGGCAGTTGCTGCAACGCATGGAGTATACGCCATGCCCATCAAGCCCCCGCGTTACATTCATGGTATGTAAATGGCTGTCGTCGCCTTGTAATGGCGTATTGCCGGATGGATGGCAATTCATGCAGCGCGCGCTCATCAAAACTTTATACACAGACATAAATGCCTTTGTTGAGCCAACGCTATCCTTAGGTAAAGTTGGGTAGTTTTTATTGATTACCTTTTCAGATCTGAAGGATAATGAAACAAACCCAACTATAGATAGAAAGCAGCTGATAATTATCAGTTTTTTCATGACTTAACCCCTTCCGTTTGCATTGCTGCGGCTTTATGTATAGCGGCCCTAACACGTTGATAAGTACCACACCGGCAAATATTGCCCGACATGGCATCGTCAATATCCTGGTCTGTTGGGTTGGGGTTTTCGCGCAACAAAACTGCTGCCGACATGAGTTGCCCTGATTGACAATAGCCGCATTGCGGAACACTCATTTCGTTCCATGCTAATTGCAACGGATGATTGTTATTGGCCGAAAGACCTTCAATGGTAACTATGTTTTGCCCGGCCGCCCGGTTTATTTTTGTAACGCATGAGCGCACGGCTTCGCCGTTTAAATGAACGGTGCAGGCACCACATTGGGCCGCGCCACAGCCAAATTTAGTGCCGGTTAAACCCAAAATGTCGCGGATAACCCAAAGCAATGGCATATTGGGGTCGGCCTCAATATCGTGGCGTTGCCCGTTTACGGTAATGGTGATCATATGCAAATGGTTAGTTAGGTAAATTTAAATTAAAAATCTATAAAAAAACTACATATCTGCAATCGCTATCAAAAACGTTTTTTTTGAATTTAGATTGAAAAGGGGTATATGATTATTGGAAGGATATACCAACGCGCAGAAGGAGGCAGGCATCAACTGTTTGATTTGCCCGTGGGCGATGAATGCGGAGCGTTTTTTAAAATATAGATAAAAGGTATGCGCGGCTTTATCGCGCATACCTTCAGTAATCCGTTTATTATTCTATAACAGGGGTTTTCGCTTTGGTTTGTATATAACTTTTGAGTTGCTACCTTGCTGTTGTTTTTCTGCTTTTGGGGGATGGGTTTCCTTGGTCGCCTCTCCTTTGATCTTTTCCTTGGTTTCCATAAAGTGTAGTGTATTTATTATTAAATGATAAGTTGCTTAAGGAGTAATTTGTTTTAAGTAATATCTAAAAAACTGTCATTTAAATATCAGAAAAATGGGTGGGGGATTCTTGTTCATTTTGTTCATTTTACTCTTTATGAACGGACACGACTGGCAGATTTGTCTCCGTTTAAATGGGGCTATGGCAACAAAAAATATAATGCTTACGCTGAAAAGTATGTTGTAATATGAATGCAAATCAGGTGCCCCCGTTTGGAGGCTTTAAATGCCAATACTTGTGGGTTATTGAAAAAAAACGAGATAAGTGTTTGAATTTTAGTTTTTTAAATAACTATATTTATAATAGTTAAACCAAACCCTATCATGGCTAAAAAACTTAAACCAGAAGATTATTACAATCATCCGGATGTAACAGGCTCACTCAAAAAACTACAGGATAAATTTGGCGAAGACTACAAGGGGTTACTTGTATCTGATACATTGGATGCCGATGGTCATCAATACGTAAACCTGGTTCAAAAGGGAGGTGGCGTGCTCGGTATTGCCTTGGTAGGCTATACTTATATTCTTGAAATGGCCGGTATCCGCTTTCTCAGGCTTGCAGGCACCAGCGCGGGGGCTATCAATACCGCGCTGATGTGCGTTATTGGCGATAAAAAAACGATGAAATCAAACACCATATTGGAATACTTGTGCACTATGGATTTCTTCAGTTTTGTTGATGGTCATCCATTCGCGCGCTTGCTCATCAAAAGCTTTATAGCCAATAAATCATTCAAAAAACGCATTTCCATCTCCATTGTTGTAATCTTCGGCTTTTTGATATTGTTTAGCATCCTGGATATCCTGCTTCTTGGGTTGGCCAACAAATATCCCAGCTTAACAATTTGGGGTGTGTGGTCATTTGTGTTAACCGGGCTGGACATCTTGTTAATTTTAGTGGCGGTGTTATATGGTACCTATTTGTTTGGCCGTTTGAAGGCATGCGGTTACGGTATTAACCCGGGCATCGCTTTTTACGAATGGATCAAAGAAAAAATGGAGGCGAACGATGTGCATAATGTAACGGACTTGAATAGGAAGGCCGAAGCGCTACCTGCGTTGAGTTTACGACCTACAAACAGCGGAACGATAGCCTCGCTAAAGGGCGATGTAACCTTTATTACATCCGAATTAGTGACCGAAAATAAAATAGAATTACCCTTGATGTGCGATTTGTTCAGGGCCGATATCAATGAGATCCACCCGGCGGCGTTCGTTCGGTCGTCAATGTCAATACCTGTATTTTTTGAGTCGTACATAATTAACAAAATTCCTACGGATAACAAAGATGTGCAAGCCGCCTGGGATAAACACCTGAAAATAAAGCCGGAATCGATACCCGAAACCGTTCGTTTTGTTGATGGCGGAATGTTATCAAATTTTCCCATCAATATTTTTTATAATCCCAAAGTGATTGAACCAAGATTACCGGCTTTCGGCATTGATCTTGACGACACCGACCCTAAGAAGAATGACGGTAACGATGCGCCGCAATGGGATCTGGGAAGTTATATCTGGCGGTTGTTCAATACCGTGCGTTACTATTACGACAAAGATTTTCTGGATAAAAATGCCGTATTTCAAAAGGGGGTCGGAAGTATCCAACTTTTTGGTACCAACTGGCTTAACTTCTTTTTAAAAGATGAGGAAAAACTTGCGATGTTTAGAAAAGGTGCTTTAGCTGCTGCCTCTTTCTTATGTGATTTTGATTGGCTGCAGTATCAGAAAGAACGTATGGCCATGCAGACTGAATTGAACAGGAAAATGAAACCGGAAAATTAATAAATACCCTTTAAAAATATTTTTATGATACTCTTTATTGCCGATACCTGGTGCTTTTTTTTGATTTGTTTAGCTGTATTGCTAAGCGCAACTATTGTGATGACTATTCAAAGCCGCAATTTTGTAACCATGGGCCAGGTAAAAAAGGAATTTTCCATATTTGATCTGGAGTTTCCCATGTCTGGAAAAGCGCTGTTCCACCTGATTACCGGAATTGATAAATTACCGTCGGCAGAAGGGGCACGGTCTAAAAATGCCCTGAAGGGGCAGTTATATGTCGATTTTATTTACATGCCTGGCGTTTACCTGGCTATTTTTCTGCTTTGTATGAAAACGGCTACAAAAATTCACGGGGCAGGTGGGTACGTGTTTGCCGTACTGGCCTGGCTACAGCTTGTTGCCTGGCTGGGAGACATCATTGAAAATGTTTTTTTACTCTTAAAGATCAGTAACCCGCAGGAGCCTTCTGTTACGATATTTAAAGCTTACCAGGTTTTGGAATTCATCAAATGGGGATCGGCTACCAAAGGCTTTATTTGTAGTTGCTTTGCATTGTTGTTTTTCTTCATAACCGGAAAGTACACCATACATTCATTGAATTATTTTTACTGGATGCTTTTGGAATTATCTCTTTTCGGACTCATTACTTACCTAACCAGGAAGGTAAAATAGCCGTATTTAAGTTGTTATGAGGCTTGCATAAGAATGATAATCTGCGAAAGCCTGGAAGGTGCACAATAACTCGAAGACACCAAACAACGGCGGGTTGCAGGTAAACGGGCATTTGCCTATCCCATCAATTAAAAGACCGCCTGAACTCCAGCGGCGAAAGTTTGGTTTTTGTTTTGAACAGCTTACTGAATGATTGCGAATGCTCAAATCCCAGGGTGTAGGCCACTTCACTCACCGATAAACTGGTGGTAGATAGTTTTTCCTTGGCTTTTTCGATAAGTTTTTGGTGGATGTGCTGCTGCGCGTTTTGCCCGGTAAAAGACCGCAGCATATCGCTTAAATAACTGGGCGATAGGTTTAATGTTTCGGCAAGATATTGAACGGTAGGGATGCCTTCGCTTAAAGATCTTTCCTCTGCAAAATAGCTGTCCAATACCTTTTCCAGTTGTTGCAACAGATCGTTACTTACCGCTTTGCGGGTAATAAACTGGCGTTTGTAAAAACGATCGGCATAGGTTAGTAACAGTTCAATCTGGGAGATGATCACATCCTGGCTAAGGTCGTCAATCCGGCTGTTCAGCTCTTCTTCAATCATCTGGAAAACCGAAATGATGGTCGCTTTTTCCTGGTCAGACAGGTGCAGGCCTTCATTGGCGCTGTACGAAAAAAAGCCGTATTGTTTGATCTTTTTGGCCAAAGGATAATTCCACAAAAAATCGGGATGGATGAGCAGGGTATATAACGAACATTCCCTTAACTCGTCGTTGTTATTGCTGCCAATTACCTGGTTGGGCGCGGCAAACAGTAAACCGCCTTCATCAAAATCATAATGGCCCTGGCCGTACCTGATCCTGCCGCTTAGTTTTGGCCGGTACGATATTTTGTAAAACTTAAGCACATGAGAACGGGAAGGCCTGCTAAACTCTGCCTGGGTGGTGGCATTATTAATGAGGCTGATGAGTGGATGTTTGGGTTGCGGTAAACCCAAAGCACGGTGCGCATCTGACAATGAATCAAACTGATGAGGGAAATCTTCTTCTTTTTTCATGCTGAAAAACTAATACAATGATAACCGATATTGTTTTAAAATGCCGGTTATCATTAAATTATTGACCAATGGATTACTTAATTACCCTGGGCCGATGCCGATACGGGCTGCCATTGTTCCCATAAGGCCAGGCGCTCGGCATAAGTGGCACGTAACCATGCTAAATTGTTACTGCCCAGGTTAAACCTTAACGGCGGGTTTTCGGCATCTACCACCTGGAACAGGGCCTGTGGTGTGGCATCCGGGTTGCCGCGTTCCATGCCTCTTAAACCATCAAAAAACTGTGCTTTAAAATCGCCGTAAATATCCATACCGACTGCAAATTTTAAGGAATCCTGGCTGCCAAACTCGGTTGCGTAGGCACCCGGTTCTATAATAGTTACTTTGATGCCGAAGGGTTTAACTTCTGCCGCTAAACTTTCGTGAATAGCCTCAAAAGCCCACTTTGAGGAACAGTAATAGCCAATTACCGGCATGGTAACATGGCCAAGGCCGCTTGATGTGCCCATAATGTGCCCACTGCCCTGTTTGCGTAATAAGGGTAAGGCTGCCTGGATCACCGCCAACGTGCCAAAAATGTTGGTTTCATACAGTGCCCGCACTTCATCTGCATTGGCTTCTTCAATAGTGCCTACCAATGAATAGCCTGCATTGTTAAGCACAATATCAAGCCTGCCAAAGTGGGCATGGGCTTGCTCTACAGCGGCTTTGGCCTGGGCGGCTTTGGTTACATCAAGTTGTAATGTTAAAACGTTTTCGCCGTATTTTTCTTTCAGGTCGGCTATGCTGGCTAAGTTGCGCGCGGTGGCTGCAACCTTATCGCCTCGTTTAAGCGCGGCATCGGCCCACACACGCCCAAATCCGCGGGATGCGCCGGTGATGAACCATACTTTAACAGCACCTGGAATATCATTTTGTTGTGTCATGATTTTATGTTTTAAATAAATAACACCACAAAGGTGGGCAACAGCAATTACCGGCCTGTAGCTTAATTGAGGATGTTTGTAGCCTAAATGAGAAAAAGGAAAATACGTGCGTTGCGCTTTAAATTATACCGCATTCGCCCCGAAAACCTCCACGCCGGCACAAATGGCAAAAGCTACCTTTGGTTATATAAATGAAACATAATATAATCAGTAGTTATGGAACAAAGACACCCCTTGCCGCCATTCAATATCGAAACGGCTAAACAAAAAGTTCAACTGGCAGAAGATGCCTGGAACACCAAAGATCCTGTTAAAGTATCCCTGGCTTATACTATAGACAGCGAGTGGCGCAATCGGTCGTCATTTGTTAACGGTCGCGAAGAAATTGTAAAGCTGCTGACCGCCAAATGGGAAAAGGAACATCAATACAAGCTTAAAAAGGAATTATGGGCATTTACCGATAACCGGATAGCTGTGCGTTTTGAGTACGAATACTGTAACGACCAGGGCGAGTGGTTTAGGGCTTATGGCAACGAAAACTGGGAGTTTGATGAAAACGGCCTGATGCAGACACGTTATGCCAGCATTAATGATGTGCCTATCGCAGCAACAGAACGCCGGATTTTTTAGTTAGAGACAACTGACAATTATTAAAATTATAAACAATAAAAAAATGGACAGGAAAATAGCTACACCGCAAATTATAGAAACCCTTAAAGACAAAAAGATGAGTTACCAGGCTGTTGCTGATGCCATAGGTAAAAGCCTGGTATGGACAACCCTTGCTTTACATGGACAGGCAGTGATGGATGAGGCGGATGCTGAAACGGCAGGTGTTTTAATCGGACTTAATAAGGAACAAATCCAATCGCTACAGGAAATACCTTTAAGGGGTTCATTGGAACAAACACCGCCAACAGATCCTACGCAATACCGTTTTTACGAATTACTGCAGGTTTATAGTTCTACACTGAAGGCAGTTATCAATGAAAAATTTGGCGACGGTATCATGAGCGCCATAGATTTCACCATGGATATTGACCGGGTTGAAAACCCCAACGGCGACCGCGTTAAAATAACGATGGAAGGTAAATTCCTCCCCTTTAAAAAATGGTAAACGGGGAATTATTACAAATGGCCTTTATGTATCTTTACCGGAAAAGCGATATTAGATAGAATGAAGAAAGAGTTCCCTGTTTATGATATTTGCAAATTTTCATATGCACAGGAACAGGATGTGATCATAAAGTCATTGGCCCCGTATCTGAAAGCGATGCGGAAACTTCATTTTCCGCATCGTCATGATTTTTACCATATTATTCTTTTCACCAGTGGTGCAGGTACCCACGCCATTGATTTTGAAACTTTTACCATTGCTCCCTTTCACGTTTATTTTATGGCCCCCGGCCAGGTACACGGATGGGATTTTGAGGGGGAAGTTGATGGCTATGTGATCAATTTTTCTGCTGATTTTTTCAAATCTTTTCTTTACGATAGCCAGTACCTGGAACAGTTTCCGTTTTTTAGCGGCAATGTTCATTACTCGGAAACAGAAATCTCCCAGGCAGATCACTCGACAGCGATTGAAATAATGGAAAAAGCTGTACTGGAGGCCGAGGGCCAGGGCAGGTTCAAGGTGGATCTGTTACGTGTGCTGCTGTTGCAATTTTTTATTTTAATAGCCAAATCAGATCGTTATAGCCTTGCGTTGGATAATAAAGGAAACCGTAACAACACAGTGCTGCGCAATTTCGAAAAATTGATTGAGCAGAATTACAAGCATCAGCGCCTGCCAAAATTTTACGCCGAATTGCTTTGCATTACCCCAAGCCATCTTAACGCCATTTGCAAAGAGTTTTTGGGTGCTTCTGCCGGTGATATCATCAGAAACCGCATTGTGCTTGAAGCCAAGCGCATGCTTATCAACCTTGATTTTACAGTTACCGAGATTGCCTATAATCTCAATTTTGAAGACAATTCTTATTTCTGCAAGTTTTTTAAGAACCAGGCCGGGGTATCACCAGAGACTTTCAGGAGGAGGATTTAAAGACTGTTTTAAGATATAGTGGTTTGAAGGAGAATCGAACAGCCGTAACATAAAACAGCCGGCGACATCATTCGCCGGCTGTTTTGTCCTTTATCCTAAAGTCTCAAAGTACAATAGTCCCCAAGTCCAATAATCACTTATTCAACTTATAGCTTTCCCTAATAACGGCTTCATTAATTGCTTTTACCCGGTCTGTTTCCATTTTTTCAATGGCGCGGTCATAAGTTAGTGCACCATTAACTTCGTGCTCTACATCGGTGGTTTGGGTATAGATGGCTACGCTGAGGCCTTTATATTTCATGAGTTGTTCTACCTCGTCAAGCAAAAATAAATAACGGTCGGTTAGGCGTGCTTTTGTTGGTTCGTAATCATAGGCATTATTGGCTACAGGCCACATATGATCGCGTACAAACAGGCCTACGCCTCCAAACTCGCCTAAGGATGCGGCGCGATGTTCGTCGGGCACCGATGCGCCATACGGACCTACATAGATATGGGTATCCACATAATCGCCATTGCCGGGATCGCCGTATGCTTTTTGATAATCGGGATTATTGTTAAAACCAGAGTTGCCGTTAACTAACCTCGAAGGATCATATTGCTTAACCCAATTGGTGATGTTTTTAACATCAAACGCGCCCCAGTTTTCATTAAAAGGTACCCAGGTGATGATGGATGGTGAATTATAATGATCGTCCATCACGGCTTTCAATTCCCTCCTGAATTCTTTGCGGGTTTTTAGGGTATCCTCGTTTTGGTACCATATGGCCGGCATATCCTGCCAAACCAGTAAGCCCATTTTATCGGCCCAGTAATAAAACCGCTGCGGTTCGGTTTTCATATGCTTGCGGATGAGGTTATAACCGGCGTTTTTTGTGAATTGGATATCAAATTTAAGCGCCTCTTCGGTAGGGGCGGTTAAAACGCCATCGGGCCAGTAACCCTGGTCCAACAAGCCAAGCTGTAGCATGAATTTTCCATTAATTAAAGGCCGGGTAACGCCGTTAATTTTGCCCAGTTTAATATCGCGCATGCCAAAATAGCTTTTCACTTCATCTGCGATACTGCCATCCGCATTTTTCAGGGTCATCTTCAAATCGTACAGAAACGGATCTTCCGGCGACCACAGTTTAGGCGATTTAATGGGCAGATAAAAGTAGGTGTCGTTTGCAGATTCGGCCTGTGAAACTACGCTGTTGCCGTCAAGGGCTACCGCTGTTATCTTTGCTGTGCCTTGGGTATTCACCAATACCTTTAAACGGTTATTGGCCAAATCGGGTAGTAAACGGATGTTTTCGATGTAGGTTTTGTTCACTGGCTCCAGCCATACAGTTTGCCAAATACCCGAGCAAAAAGTATAATCGCCCCGTGGGCCACTTTTGCCCGATGGCACCCGGCCATCGTTTAAATCATAGGCCGCAACAACTAATGTATTTTTACCCGTGGTTAAAAACGGAGTAATGTTAAAACTGAAAGCATCATAGCTGCCGGCATGCGCGCCGACTTTATGCCCGTTTACAAACAGAGTGGTATGGTGGGCTACAGCATCAAAATGAATAATCACCTGCTTGTTTTTCCAGCCCGAAGGCACCTCAAAACTCCGGCGGTACCACATATTGATCTCCTGCTTGCGCTGCACGCCTGATAAAACCGATTCGGGGCAATAGGGTACCCGGATTTTACCCGCTTCGCCTGTAAATACTATAGGTTTTGCAGGATCGAGCGCGTTCTCTATATCTTTGCCACCCCGGTAATCCCATTCACCATTCAGACATAGCCAGTCGGGACGTTGTAATTGCGGGCGTGGATATTCGGGGAAGGGGACGGGGGCATCCATGGCCGCCTTGGTCCACGCGGTGGGTAAAACGGCTACTTGCGCTAATAAAGCAGAGTAACAATTAATGGTGAAAAATAAAGATAGCAGCAGCTGTTTAGTTTGGTTTTTATTCATGGTTTATTAGTTTAACCTGAGCTAACTCAAACTTATGGCAAATAATATAAATAGCTGTCCTTATCTGTTCTGTTTTTTGTTGTTCGAAGCTACATTAGCACATATCGAATTCCGGGTAATGAAATTGCTTTGTAGAAGCTACTACATCGGCCCGCTCCTGGTCGCGGGAGGCCAGATACTTTTGTCTTGATACAAAAGTATCCAAAAAATCAAGTCACCAGAAATGCTTCTTTACGCTCAAGGCCTCTGCCCTGCAAAACGGGCAAAACCTGGGCTGGGATTATTTTGCGCCTACCCGCTATCCCGCACACGAGCAAAAACTCCCTATGCCCTGCGGCCACACCGCCCCTCATTGTTTTGCCCGTTTTCGCCCGAAGCTGTTCTGCTGACAATTACGGGAAGCCCGAGAGTTCGGGGGGATCGTAAACAAAAACAGCCGGCGAAACCATCCGCCGGCTGTTAAGTCCTTTATCTTTTATCCGAAAGTCTTTCCTTCCAAAAAAGTCCTTTATCTTTTGTCCAAAAATCCTTGCTCCTAAGCCAAACTTAGCTCTGCAAAATATTTGTGAAACAAGGGGATAGTTTCAATCCCCTTGTAGTAGTTAAAAATATCGTATTTTTCGTTTGGCGAGTGCAGGGCATCGCTATCCAAACCAAAACCCATCAATACGGTTTTAAGGCCTAATTCGGCTTCAAAGAGGGCTACTATAGGGATGCTGCCGCCGCCACGGGTTGGGATTGGGTCTTTACCAAATGATTCGGCAATGGCTTTCTGGGCAGCTTTGTAGGCAATGCTATCGGTTGGGGTTACAGCAGGTTCGCCGCCATGGTGCGGGGTTACTTTTACCTTCACGTTGGCCGGGGCAATGCTCAGGAAATGTTTGGTGAACAGTTCTGTAATTTCTTCAAACGTTTGGTTGGGTACCAGGCGCATGGAAATTTTGGCGTGTGCTTTTGATGGCAATACGGTTTTGGCACCTTCGCCAATATAACCGCCCCAAATACCGTTTAGCTCCAAAGTAGGGCGGGTGCCGGTGCGCTCAAAGGTGGTATAACCTTTTTCGCCCCAAAGTTCATCAACTTCCAGGTCTTTCTTGTATTCGGCCTCATCATAAGGTGCGTTGTTAAGGGCTGTACGTTCTTCGGGCGTTAAATCAACTACCGCACCGTAAAAACCGGGGATGGTGATATGGTTATCCTCATCATGCATAGAGGCTATCATTTTAGCGAGGATGGTGATAGGGTTGGCCACCGCGCCGCCGTAAACACCGGAGTGTAAATCGCGGTTAGGGCCGGTAACTTCAACCTCTACATATGATAAACCACGCAGACCGGTTTCTAAAGATGGATGCTCCATGCTGATCATCGATGTATCGGAGATCAAAACCACATCGGCCTTCAACTTTTCTTTATTGTCTTTAACAAATATCGATAGGTTTGATGAGCCTACTTCCTCCTCGCCTTCAATCATAAATTTAATGTTGCAGGGCAGGGTTTCAGTTTGCATCATCAACTCAAAGGCTTTTACATGCATATAAAACTGACCTTTATCATCACAAGCGCCGCGGGCGTAAATTTTGCCATCGCGCACGGTAGGCTCAAAAGGCGGGGTTTTCCAAAGCTCCAGCGGATCTGCCGGCTGCACATCATAGTGGCCGTAAACCAACACGGTTGGCTTGGTGCTGTCAATTATCTTTTCGCCATAAACAATAGGGTAGCCGGCGGTTTGGCAAATCTCTACATTATCGGCACCGGCATCGCGCAGACTTTGCGCTACATAGTCGGCAGTGTTTAAAACGTCGGCTTTATATTTAGGATCGGCACTAACCGAAGGGAAACGCAAAAGGGCAAATAATTCGTCGAGTAAACGCTGCCTGTTATCGTCTACATATTGTTTGATGTGCTGCATAATATCAAGTTTGAGGCAAATATATTGATGTTTATTGAAGTATGGCGGGTTGAGGTGGGACTTTGATGTAACGTAATCAGCTTAAGTCATGTTGAACTTGTTTCAACACCCCACATGCAAGGTTTACAGCATGCTTGCTACTTATCTTGTGGGGTGCCGTGTACCCATATTTTGTTAAACTAAGCTCCAAATAAAAACGTTTGTCATTTCGAACGAACCAGGGGCGGGATTGTGCGCCGGAGGAGAGGAGAAATCTTGTAAAAGCGGACATTCGACCATGCAAAGCGTATAGGATTTCTCCTCGCACCCCTGCTTTTCCCCGCGTCTGCTCGTTCGAAATGACATTTTCCTTTAATGAAAAAAATATGGCTACACGGTATCTATCCTGTGAGGTGCCGAAATAAATTCGGCATGAATCAATTACTAAGCTTCCTTCTTTTTCCCCACATACTTCTTCAAGCTATCCCCAAACGCCACACCGCCCAATAGCAGTACCAATAACACCGAACCCGCCATGGAAATATCCTCGCCTACATAATAAGATGCGGGATGAAATATAAACTCTACTTTGTGATTACCCGCGGGTATGGCGGCTGCCCGTAACAGGTAATCGGCACGGAAGTAGGGTTTCTCGGCACCGTCAATGAACATTTTCCAACCCTTATCATAGTAGATCTCGGAAAAAACAGCTACCCGCGGAGTTGCGGTTGCCGATTGGTATACCATATGATCGGGGTTGTAATTAACCAGTTTGATGCTCGCGGTGCTATCGTTACCGGCCTGCGTGGTACCGGCTGCAGCCTGGTATTGCTTATCAACGAGGGCTACATCTTTTGGCGAAAAGCCTGTAAGTGCCTGCATTTCGGCATCTGCATTATCAACATATTTAATGCTTTTTACAAACCAGGCGTTACCGCATACTGCCGGGTTTGGGTGCAGTACCTGCGCTTGCTGGCTCGAATCGGGCGTGATGATGTATTTGGCGTTCAGCATGTTTAAAACTGCCGGGTTTACTTGCTGGCCAAATTGGTTGTCAATCAATTCGTCGTACCGTTTCATGCGGGCCGCAGAGTAGCCGCCTAAGGTTTTATGAAAGAAAGGGTTTTGTACATCTACCTTAATGCCTACCGTGGCATCGTAAACCCTGAAATCGGGATCCGGGTCTTTAGCTATTTGCTGGTCTACCTCGCGTGGCGGCATACTGGCTTCCTGTTTATCAGTAAAGTTGGCATCTTTTAAATAGCGCTTATCTACCTGCCAAAGATCGACCAACACCAGGGCCAAAATCATCAGGGATACGGCCGTTGCGCCTACTTTTTGCTTGATGAATGCCCAAATAATTAAAAAGGTAAGGCCCACAAAAACCAGCGAACGGATAGCATCGGCACGTTCAAAGGCTTCACGGTCTTTAACAATGGCATTGGCTACCTGGTTGGCCATAGCGGCGTCGCCTTTAAGGGCCTGGGTTAAATAACCTATACCGGTAAGCTGGTTGCTTGGTTTAAAACTGAGGAAAATGCCGGGTAAAACAATCAATATTAATGTTAAGCCACCGGTAATGTATAGCGCCAATAAAAGTTTTTTAATGAGGATCTTTTTGTCGACCGTGTTGATCACTTCCTGTATAGCCAAAAATGCCAGGATAGGCACACACAGGCAAGTAACGGCCAGGATAGATTCGACCACGCGGAACTTATTGTAAAGCGGGAAGTATTTTAAAAACAAGTCTGATACATATGGCCAGTTGCCGCCAAATGACAACAGCATAGTGAGTACCACTGTACCTAAAAGCCACCATTTTATGCGGTCTTTTACGATGATCAACCCTAAAACAAAGAGAAAGCAAATGCCCGCGCCAAAATAAAATGGTCCGCTGGTGCCGCGCAGTTTTTCGCCCCAGTAGGGTGATAGGCCGGGCATGGACGCTATTTGCTGTACATTGCCAATGGCTTGCTCTTCGGGCACGCCTTTATCAGTAAATGTTTTTACGGTTTCGGAATTTTGATCAAGCAATTCGGGACCCGATGCACCGCCCGACGCGTTGGGTACCAAAAAGGTTAAACTTTCGGCAATGCCCTGGCTGTATTCGTAAATGTAATCTCTTGATAGGCCGTTTTGCGGCTCTTTGGCGTTTTGGGTTAGATTTGATTTACCACGATAGCTATCCTTGCCATATTCATACGTGCTCCACAATACCGAAGCATTTACCGCGAAAGCAAGTACCGAAGCCGCCAATAAATAACCCAATGATTTCAGGAACGGTGCTACAGCTTTGTTTTTGATGGCGTGGAAAAGCTCGACACCTAATAAAATGAGGATGGCCATCATTAAATAATAGGTCATTTGCAGATGATTGGCCTTAATCTCTAAGGTAAGTGCCAGCGCCAGCAAAGCCGATCCAGTTAAATACTTTCCCCTAAAAATTAAAATAATGCCAGCCAAAATAGGGGCGAAGAAAGCGATGGCGAAAACCTGGTTGGTGTGCCCCGCCGCCAGCAATATCATATTGTACGAGGTGAAGGTAAACGCGATAGCCCCCGCAGCCGCCAGCCATGGATTAAGCTTTAAAACGATGAACAGCATATAGGTGCCAAGTAGCAAAACCAGCACCATACCTACAGGACTTGGCAGGGTATAATTGATATAATAAACCAGGTGCGATGCGATATTTGCCGAATAAGGTGCCCAGATCTGGTAGGCAGGCATACCGCCAAAGATTTGGTTGGTCCACAAAATGGTGGTATCCTTAGCCCGATAATCCATAATTTCTTTTTGGGTTGATTGCGCGCCCAGCACATCGCCCTGCCCCAATGTTTTACCCTGAAATGCCGGCGAAAAGTATAAAAAACAGATCACCAAAAAAACACCTGCAACAGTAAAATGGGTGCCGTTGCGCTTAAACCAATTGATCATAGACGGAGTAATTATATATTTTTTAAAAATACAATTATGAGTTAGATAATTTTAATTGTTTTTTGAGGAGCGATGAAATGCAGTTGCGTATTAATTTGTAGGACTGAATAGAGGTATAGGTTTTGCACCTAAGGAGCAAAAAAGGTGGAATGATGCTGCTACAAAGCTTTAAGCCCTACGGGGTATGCTTGAATGATGGTTTAAGAAATAATTAAAGAAGATTAAAAACAAAACAAGGTTTTCATGCCCCATCGGGGCCAAAGCTTTGTAGCACAAACCATGACGAAAATTTGCTCCGTAGGTGCAAAACCCAGTTGGTAAGGTGTGCGTTTTAATCAATGCAAAGGTTAAACTCCTTGGTCTGAACCGGGATTAAGCAGATTTTTGCAATTACAGGATTTTAAAATCAAATCTCATTACCCCTTTGAACCCTGAAAACCGTGTTAAATTAAGGTTCAGACAAACGCATTAGGGATTGGCGCGGATACCGGCCAATGTGGTTAAGGCCTGAACAGTATGAGCAAAAAGCCCGGCCCGCTTTATCGGCGGGAATGCCATCTTTTTGGACAAAGGATTTTTGGACGAAGGAGCAGGGACTTTTAGAAGCTGATCGATATATATTAAATGTTAGAAGTAACTTAATAATCAAAATTCGAAATTGAACATCCGAAATCCAAAATTCAAATTGTTAACACGGTTGAAAACTTGTGATGGTTAAAAAAACCGAAATTCAACAAATTCCTTTAATTTCGCCATTTCAAGAAAAGAGGAAAAGATTTTGGATTATTTACAGGGTTTAAACCCCGAACAAAGGGCAGCGGTTGAACAAACAGACGGGCCGGTAATGATCATTGCTGGTGCCGGATCTGGCAAAACAAGAGTGATCACTTATAGGGTGGCGCACCTTATCCGCAAGGGCGTTGATTCATTTAATATACTTGTTTTAACCTTTACCAATAAAGCTGCCCGCGAAATGCGCGAGCGTATTACCCACGTGGTTGGTACCGAAGCCAAAAATATTTGGATGGGCACCTTTCACTCGGTATTTGCCAAAATTTTACGTGTGGAAGCCGAAAAAATTGGCTACCCAAGCAACTTTACCATTTACGATACCGACGATAGCAAAAGCGTTTTAAGGGCCATTATAAAAGAAATGAACCTTGATGATAAGTTGTACAATGTAAACTTTGTACTTAACCGTATTTCGGCCTCAAAAAATAACCTGATATCGTTCCAGGAATATAACAAGAACGAGCAGATCCAGGCCGACGATATGTCGAGCGGCCGCGGGCAGCTGGGCAAAATCTACCAACAGTATGCCACCCGCTGTTACCGTGCCGGTGCTATGGATTTTGACGATTTGCTGTACAAAACCAACGAGTTGCTTAAACTTCATCCAGATGTGCTCAATAAATATCAGCACAAGTTTAAATACTTGATGGTGGATGAGTATCAGGATACCAACTTTTCGCAGTACCTGATTGTGAAGAAACTGGCCGCGGTAAATGAAAACTTATGTGTGGTGGGTGATGATGCGCAAAGTATTTACGCTTTCCGTGGTGCCAACATTCAAAATATCCTCAACTTCGAAAAGGATTATCCCGATTTGAAAGTGTTTAAGCTGGAGCAAAATTACCGCTCAACCCAAAATATTGTGAATGTAGCCAACAGCATCATCAGCAATAATAAAGAGCAGTTAAAGAAAAACGTTTTCAGCGAAAAGGAAGCGGGCGATAAAATAAAGATCATGCGTGCCTTTAGCGATAACGAAGAAGGTAAAATGGTAGCCGAAGCCATTATGGAAGACCGCAGTCGCATGGGTAAAAAATGGGCACAGTTTGCTATTTTGTACCGTACTAACGCCCAGTCGCGCTCTATGGAAGAAGCCCTGCGAAAGTTAGGTATTCCGTATAAAATATATGGCGGACTTTCATTCTATCAGCGTAAGGAAATTAAAGACCTGATAGCCTATTTTCGCCTAACGTTTAACCCTAACGACGAGGAAGCGCTTAAGCGCGTTATTAACTACCCTAAGCGTGGTATTGGCGACACCAGCGTTGATAAGATCATTGTAAGTGCCGATGCACACCAGGTTACCCCGTGGGAGGTAATTACAGACCCGGCTAAATATTTTGATGGTAAGGCACCGGCTACGCTGGTTGCTTTTGCTACCATGATCCAAAGTTTCCAGGTGCTGGCTAAAAGCAAGTCGGCGTATGAGTCGGCTTTGTATATCGCGCAGCACTCGGGCTTGCTGAAAGATTTGTATGAAGATAAATCGGTAGAGGGTTTAAACCGGTACGAAAACATCCAGGAGTTATTGAACGGTATTAAGGAATTTAGCGAGCGCGAGGATATTGAAGAAAAAGGCCTGGATATTTTTATGCAGGATATAGCCTTGCTTACTAACGATGACAAGGATAAAAACAAGGATGCCGATACGGTATCATTGATGACGATACACTCCTCAAAAGGACTTGAGTTTTCACAGGTGCATGTGGTGGGATTGGAAGAAAACCTGTTTCCATCGCAAATGTCGCTCAACTCACGCAGCGACCTGGAGGAGGAGCGCCGCTTGTTTTACGTGGCTGTTACCCGTGCCGAAAGTAAACTGGTGATTAGCTATGCTACATCGCGCTTTAAGTTTGGTACGCTCATTAGCTGCGAACCAAGCCGGTTTTTGGATGAGATTGATGCCAGATACCTGGAGCTTGATTACAGCGCCAAACCGACCAGCGGTAGTAATAATCCATTTTTTGATGACGAGCGGAAGGCCTGGACAGGTGGCGGCAAGCAAGCCGATGCTTTTTCAAAACCTAAGCCGGCAACATCAGCACCGGTTAAAACTACCTCAATACTGGCCAAGGCACACGTGCCATCGGCTGGCTTTAAACCTTCAGATACTTCAAACCTACAGGTAGGTATGGAGGTAGAGCACGAGCGGTTTGGCTTTGGTAAGGTATTGAGTTTAGAAGGAGCGAAGCCGGATGTTAAGGCTACTATATTTTTTAAAGAGATAGGGCAAAAACAACTATTGCTGAAATTTGCTAAACTGAGTATTATCAACAATATAAACTAACAGTTAATTCCGTTTTTGTGGAATTTATTCCCCGTTTTGTGTGCGATTGTGCTTGAACGACACAGGTTTAAAGGTAATTTAATGATGGCATAACGTTTGGATATGTTTTATTAATTAACTTACTATTGATACCCTAAAATGAGCGATCACACTAAAAAGAAGACAAATAAATTTGTCGGCAAAAACATTCGTACACTACGTCATCAGCATGGATGGAGTCAGGAAGATGTAGCAAACCGTTTAGGTATTTCTATACCTGCGTTTTCGAAAATTGAAACCGGCGTCACGGATATCAACCTGTCGCGGTTGGAACAGATAGCCAATATTTTTGAGCTCAATGTAGTGAACCTGCTTGCACTTGATGCCGAACAAATTGATATGACACCTTCAAACCTCAGTGTAGCTCAAAAGAAATTGGTTGACCGCGAAGCCGAGATTGCCAACCTGCAGCGCAAAGTGATTTTGTTATACGAAGAATTGCGTAATAAAACTGTTATTGCTGTATAGTTTTTTAAAATATGTGTTGTAAACCTTACAATACATGTTTTATAATACACTAATTGCTACACTTTTATAAGTTTGCTATTTTACCTTGTTAAATATTGATTAATAATATTTAATCATGGGAAATTTTTGATGGCTATATAGGCAAATTTGTTTTTATAGCCATTTTTATATGGTTTTGGAGTAAAAATTGCGACGTATGTGATACCATAATGAAAACATATGTCTAATTACCTGATATCAATTTCAAAAAACGAAGCTGTAAAAGATGGAACTATTCATGATCCGCATAGTAAACTAAAGGTTAAGGCATTTGATATGCTGCGGTCGAGGTTTAAGCCCCGTAAAGGCGAAGTGAGGTTTTTTGTTACCGCCGGCGATGAAACCATAGCGTTTGAAACCCAGGGCTACAAAAAGCACCGTCAGCTGCTTATTCTGCAAATGATATCATGGTATTGCATCTACCTGGGCCTCATAGAAGCTCAGATTCATAGTACGGTGCCATTTAATTAGAATTCAGAGTCAAGAAACAAGAATCAAGAGTTAAGACTTTACCTGTCGCAGCAGATTTTTTGACTTTTTAATTTTGACTTTTGACTTTCCCACTACGTAGTAGTCGTAGTCCTCGATGGGTTATGCAGCATATCGCTCATATCTATGATCTTCTCGTCAATTTCGGATACGCATTTATCCATCATGGCAATGCATTCTTTTTCGTCAACAAGGCCTTCTCTTTCCAGGTTTATCAATCCGCGCAGGGTAGCTATCGGCCCGCGAATCTGGTGCGATAGATAGGAGGAGTGTTCGGATAACTTTCGGTTCTTGATCTGGAGGTCTTTGGTACGCTCATCAATGATCTCTTCAAGGTGATGGTTAATACGGTCAAGGTTATCCTTCTGCCGGGATACCTCGCCGTTAAGTAAGGTAAGCTGGGCATTTGTTTTTGCTTTTCGTTTTACATTACCAAAAAGCAAACCTATTACAACCAGCAAAAGGCCGGCAACAATAGTAACGGCCCAAAACTTAGTACGGTCATATGCCTGCCGCTCGGCGGCACGTTCGCTCTCTTTACGCTGCTCTTCTTGTTTACGGGTAGCCTCAATCAGCTTCATTTGTACCGATGTATTGGTGGTATATGTGGTACTGTCAATCTTATAAATTTCCCTTAAATAAAAAAGAGCTTTAGCGTAATCCCTGCGGTTAAACTCAAGCTCATAGGTAGTGTGTTTATAGTCATAATCCATTTTTGGGTCTTTTACCAGTGCCGAATACATAACGCCTTCTTTTACAATTGCCTCGGCCTCATCAAACTTTTTCTGGTTAATATATAGTGATGCAAGGGTAAGATTAACGCCGGCTATAGTTTCACTAAGGTCATACCGTTTAGCGGCTGCGTTGGCTTCCAGCAGAAGGGATAAAGCAGCACCATAATTGGCAAGCTTATATTGTATAACCCCTAAGTTTTGTAAGCATTGAATAATGTTTATGGAATCTTTCAATATTACAAAGCTCGCCTTGCTTTCCTCAGTGAATTTAAGTGCCTGGTGCAAGCTGTTTTTACGGTTATAAACGTTGCCCAGGTTGAGTTTAATCTTCGCAATTAAATTGATATCCTTAAGCTTATTAGCTATAGCCAGCGATTTAAAAAAGTAATCCTGGGCCCGGCTTGCATCATGATCCCTGAAAAGGTTGCCCATATTGTTATAAACATTGGCTTCGCCGCCAAGGTTGCCGGCTTTTACAAAATAGGTTACGGCGCTAAGGTAATTTTCAAATGATTTTTCGGCATTATCACGGTAATAATTAGCGATGCCAGCAACGCGGTAAGCTTCGGCAATACCGTTGTTGTAACCAATTTTACGGGCCATATCCAAAGCCTTGGCCGCGTCAATTGACGATTGTTCCGGATCGGTAAGGCGGTTGGCCAAGGCCTGTTTATTCATTCGGATAACTTCCGTTGTGTCGCTTGCAATAGCCCCATCCAAATCTTTCGCTAATAAAGAGAATCCTGTAAAAAAGAATAAAAGAAAGATGATGATTCTTTTCATTAAAGCACTGTTACGTGATATTGAAACGGAAAGTTATAAATTATACTTCATATAGCGAAAAACGCGGGGGAAAAAATTAAATAAATTATTTAATTTTTTTGGTCAGTTTTTTAAAAAACATATTATATATTTGTTCTTTTAATTACTTGTTACACAGTTGATTATTGTGTGTATTAAAGTGTGTAATAGTGAGAAATAGTGTGTATTTTATGTACAAAAAATGCTGTTCATTCTGTGGTTTAAACAGTGAAAAATACTTAAAATGCTCTATGTGTTGCAAATAAGCTACCAGGTGGTGAAAATATAATTAAAAAGTATGAAAATGCTTGTTCTTAGCAACTGGGTTTATATATTAAAACTAACAAATTATTTTATTAAAATCAAAAAATGGATGAATAAAACTGTAAAATATTAAAAATATTCCATCGGTTTTATCCAAAAAAAATGGATAGATAATAGTTACGGGTCGTTTTATATATCGCTAAAAATAGCGAACAGGTTTATTGTAAATACATAGTTAACTATTAACTAATAATATAGAATACTAATATAAAATATTGATAAATATGAAAAAAATCATCCTTCTGGCTTTGCTTGTATCAGGCACCGAAGTTTTATCATCAGCGGTTTTAAAATCGACAAAAAAGGTTGATCAGCCATTGCATGCCACCTTCATAAAAGTGGATAACGGCTTTAAAAGAGATTTGGCAGTTGCCGATTGATTTTAAAAGAGACCTTAAATAACGTAGTACCATTTTCAAAATATTATAAAAACGATCATGAAAAAATTAATCACCATTTCCCTGGCAGTTTTATTCTCTGGCATCTTCACATCATGCAAAAAAGAACAGGTAGTTATTGAAACTGCCGCGCTGCACAATTTTGCTACAAGCGACCGAAGGGATCTGGGAACGGCCGATTAATTTAATAACACGATTAGTTTAAAACACAAAAATTTAACACAGACATGAAAAAGATCATCATCATAACCATTGTAACATTAACTACCGCTACAGGTATTTTATCATCACAAACTCCGGATAAGCAAAACGCAAAACCCGAAGCAAGTGTAATTGCACCGTCAACCACAGCCTTCAGAAAAGATTTAGGCCAGGCCGACTAATTATCAAATTACAACAACAGAAAAACTCACAAACAAAAATATCATCCCCTACACTCCAATAAAACAATCATGAAAAAGTCATCAATCATAGCAGCTTTAGCATTAAGCACTTTCCTAACTTCAGTATCAAACATTGCCAGCGCCGTAACCAGTACTAAAACAGAAACTTCAGCACCAGCCCTAAAAGGCGGTCCTAAAAAAGACTTGGGCCAGGCAGACTTCGCAGCAATGGGCGGTCCGAAAAAAGATTTGGGTCAGGCAGATTTCGCTGCAATGGGTGGACCGAAAAAAGACTTGGGCCAGGCAGATTTCGCAGCAATGGGTGGACCGAAAAAAGATTTAGGCCAGGCAGATTTCGCAGCAATGGGCGGTCCGAAAAAAGATTTGGGTCAGGCAGACTTCGCAGCAATGGGTGGACCGAAAAAAGATTTGGGTCAGGCAGATTTCGCTGCAATGGGTGGTCCTAAAAAAGACTTAGGCCAGGCAGATTTCGCAGCAATGGGTGGCCCGAAAAAAGATTTAGGCCAGGCAGATTTCGCAGCAATGGGTGGTCCTAAAAAAGACTTGGGTCAGGCAGATTTCGCAGCAATGGGTGGTCCTAAAAAAGACTTGGGTCAGGCAGATTTCGCAGCCATGGGCGGTCCGAAAAAAGATTTGGGTCAGGCAGATTTCGCAGCAATGGGCGGACCGAAAAAAGATTTAGGTCAGGCAGATTTCGCAGCAATGGGTGGTCCGAAAAAAGATTTGGGTCAGGCAGATTTCGCTGCAATGGGTGGTCCTAAAAAAGACTTAGGCCAGGCAGATTTCGCAGCAATGGGTGGTCCTAAAAAAGACTTGGGCCAGGCAGACTTCGCAGCCATGGGCGGTCCTAAAAAAGATTTAGGTCAGGCAGATTTCGCAGCCATGGGCGGTCCTAAAAAAGACTTAGGTCAGGCAGATTTCGCAGCCATGGGCGGTCCAAAGAAGGATTTAGGTCAAGCAGATTTCGCAGCCATGGGCGGTCCAAAGAAGGATTTAGGTCAAGCAGATTTCGCAGCAATGGGCGGTCCTAAAAAAGACTTAGGTCAGGCAGACTTCGCAGCAATGGGCGGTCCGAAAAAAGACTTAGGCCAGGCAGATTTCGCAGCATAGTTTTATTGCAAGCGAACAAGTTTTAATCATTTTAACGTATCGACAACAACATGAAAAAGATCATCATTGCCACAGCCATAGTGTTAGCATCTGGCATAACAGCATATTCACTGAGTACTAAAAATAATACTGATACCAATGGGAAAGCAAAAACAGAAGTAGCCTCTTTCTCAACCCCGGCCGGTCATGGTTCAAAATCTGACCTTGCTACCGCCGATTAACTACAGTTCTCTTATCGATGCCGCAGGTTGATAAAATGTATCAACCTTTCTGTTGGCAAGGTTTAATAAAATATAACGCCTCCCTGGATGATCAGGGATCTCTCCATTGAAGCCTCCCGGTTTTAGCGCGTTTTATACCTTATATAATACAAATAATTTTAATGGTGAATTTAAGAATTGCAAAGCTTAAAAGGTTTGTTATTGGCAGTTGTAAAATCTGGGGACTCTGAAGGGGGAATAACAATATAAAGCTATGTCATTGCGAGGTACGAAGCAATCGCGAACTGTGCGGATCTGCCCTGTTTAGCGTGCGATTGCTTCGTACCTTCCCATGACGAGTTGTAAAACGGAAGTCATCCTGATTGTTTCAGGACCCCACAGGACAGGTAACCCGCATGATGTATACTTAGCGAGTGAGGTGCTGAAACAAGTTCAGCATGACAAGTTGTAGATCCAGACTTACGAAGTTTTAAAAACTTCGTAAGTCTCTCATCGCTTTGTTATTTCCCCCTTCAGAGCTCCCAGATTTTATAACTACCCATGACAAGTCCACCATGTCATTGCGAGGCACGGCGCAATCTCATGCTCTACAGGGCGGATCTGCACAGTTCGCGATTGCTTCGTACCTACCCATGACGTTTTTTAAAAAACGTTTGTCATCCTGAACGTTTGAAGGATCTTCTTCGTTAGAAAAGTCTGCAATTAGCAGGGCGAAGAAGATCCTTCGTTCCTGCCAATGACAAGTCTGTAACCTGCTGATTATTAGAGTCTATTTTTACTTGTCATTTTCAATGCGATTATTTGTGCGCAAATAAAACTTACTCAGGATGACAAACTCTTACGTCATTTCCACCTTCAGAGTCCTCCAGATTTTAAAACTCGAAATGACATAGTATTATATATTGTCATTCTACCTTCAGAATTCCGCGAAATTTTATAACTCAGCATGACGGCGGGGGGTAAAGGTCATTGTCATCTCAACCTTCAAAGTTCGCGGATTTTATTACTCGCACTGACGGATCTTTAAGTTGTCATCGGTAGGCATGAAGAATCTTCGCTCTGCCAATTGCAGACTTCTCTATTGTCAGGATAACAAACATTTTTGAATGTGTTTATCGGCAGGATTGAACAGATCATTAATCATGCAAAGCCCGTTAAGATATGTAGCTGAAGTGGCCCATCGTTATATTGGCAAACAATTCGTATATCTCTTCTCAATGAACTTTCGCTCCCACAAATAATTTCTCGCCGGCTTCAACAGCAATCGCTAATTTGTTTTCGTCTGGTGGTTTAGGGCAGGAGTAACCGCTGCCGAAAGCGCAATAGGGATTATAGGACTTATTAAAGTCGATAGTCAACTTGTCATCTTTAATATCACCTGTACGCATATCTATATACCTGCCGCCGCCGTAAGTGGTTTGGCTGTTAGTATCGTCGGTAAAAGGTAAAAACAGGTAGTCGCTGTAAAGCGGATTTTGTGCCAGGGCCAGGCTTTTATATAAAGTAAGCTGCATGGGTTTGCCTTTAAGCGTAAAACTCAGTAAAGCGTAACGTTCATAATTGCCACCAGTACCACTAAAGGCGGGTATTACAAATGGCGATTCTTTAGCCAATAATTTTACGGTAGCAGTAACGCTGTAAGTACTATCCGCATCATAAAACCGCAAAAATTGCAGGTCATCCTTTTTTAATGGCGAATGGGCATCCGATAAAAAATCGGCCGCGTATTGGTTGCGATATGCGGCAATCATAGTTTTATGATCCTGAGCCAGGCTTTTTAGGCTGATGAGTAACAGGAAGGCCAGGCAGTATTTTATTTTCATGAGATGTTCTATTGTGTAACCTAAGGTTATGATTATAAGGGTGAAGATGCAAAATTAAATTTACTATTGATATATCCGGCACCTGTATTGGGTAACAACAGGCACAAATATTTGGATGTGCCTTAATCGCGCGATACATCAGTTTAGTGTTAACTATGTAAAAATATAAATAGTTGATTGTTAAATATTTATAAAATATTTATCTGAAATGTGTTAAGTTATGTTAACCCAATTAGATGTGTTTGCCTTGATTGGAAATGCATTAAATAGACAGCAATTATCCGGAAATGAGTTATTTCAATAATTTTTGTAACTTTCGCTAAAGCATTAAACCTACACAATATGGTAACCGAAATAGGGCCCAAGAAAGTTAACCTTGTTTTAGAGACAGGTTTTCAAATAGTACTCATTATTGGCCTTTTATATTATGGCTACCGGCTTGGTTATTACAACAGGCATCATCCTGTAACCGGGGATCATATCAACGATGGTGCGGTTTTTTTTGTACTTATAGCTGCTAATCTTTTTTGGATAAGGCGGCTTCTTTATATACCGTATTGGGTAATTATGGATGATGAAGCCAAAACCTTTGAGGTTAAATATTTAATGTTACCGGCAAAAAAATTTGAATTAACTGATATCACGGCTTATAGCAACAATACCATCAGTTCCCGCTCTGAAAGTACGTTTGGCATATATGTTCACCTTAAAAACGGCTCGCGGATACTTTTAAGCGATATTCATCTTGATAATTATTCGCCGGTTGAATGGTATTTAAGTGATATGGATATTAAAAACCTGGGCGAGGAGGCTTAGCTTAGTAACAGTAATTGGTTAATACTTAAAAACGGCTCGCGGATACTTTTAAGCGATATTCATCTTGATAATTATTCGCCGGTTGAATGGTATTTAAGTGATATGGATATTAAAAACCTG
>NZ_JANTYS010000032.1:0-21275 GCF_024808255.1 Mucilaginibacter dorajii | reverse complement strand
AAAACCTGGGCGAGGAGGCTTAGCTTAGTAACAGTAATTGGTTAATAAAAATACTCCTTCTTAAAATTCCGGTTAATTTCTTGTTTTTGTTTGCCGTTGGGTTTTATGGTTACCTTATAAATGGTTTCATTGGTACAATTGCCCTTGTTGTCATAATCAAACTTTGCCGTATAAAAAGTTTGGGTGCCATTAAAGTTTTTAGTTGTCCAGTTAATCATATCGCCTTGTTCATTAAAAGCCATATCGGGAGTAGGGAACTGAAGTGCTTTTTTAAACTTGATGAGCATCGTATCAGTAGATAAAACTGTTCCGTCGGCTTTGGATACCGATACAATGGCTTTATTCTGGTTATATAAATAGGTTGCACTTTCCCTCCCAAACAAGGCGTTGTTAAAGCGATAACCGGCAAGGTCAATAGGATCGCCATGTTCATTATTGATGATCTCGAATTTTTCGTAAACGTTCCCCAATTTATTTTTATCTAAAACGCGTACCAGGAAATTGTTGCTATCATAAATGTATTCGATAGTCTCTTTGGTTGTGCCTGTTATTTTTGTCCAGTCTTCATAACTATTTTCCAGCACCAACCTGTTGACGGTATCATTGGTATAGGTCGATCTTGATGTAAGCTGGTTATCCTCATCAAAGCGCTCCTCTGTAAGCAGCATCCCGGCGCTGTCAAAGGTTTTTACTGCTTTTTTTACCTCTTTGCCTTTACTGTTGTAAAAAGTGTTTGTTTCAATGATCTTGCGCGGCTTTGCAGTTTTGTATTCCCTTTCTTCGTTTAAATGCAAGGCGGTAAAAATACTCTGCGAGCGGGCTGCGCCGCTCATCAGCAACAAGCTTATCATCAATAAATAACTAAACAGGAATATTCTTTTCATAAGGAGAGGCTGTTTTCAACACAATGCCAATTTAATAAATATTACTATCGCCATAAAAATAAAACGGGAAACATTCCGCAGTGCCCTTAATGGCTTAGCTACGCTTTAACCGTAATTGTTTAACAATTAAATAAGTTATGCCTACTGAAACAATGCGCCGGTTTTATTATTCTTCATTGTGGTGTTATTGACGTACTTTTAAGGCTTACCACGCAACACTTTACTGGTGAGCCAATAAGTATTTGTATAACCGTTAAGTCGTTAATCTTTATAGCAGTAGTGGAGAAAGCAAATAAACAAGACAATTCTGCAGCGCAATTTCCGGTAGTTGGGATAGGTGCCTCTGCCGGTGGGCTTGATGCAGTAAAAGAATTTTTAAAGGCGCTCCCTGCAAAATCAGGAATGGCATTTGTTTTTATCCAGCACCTGAGTCCCAACCATGAAAGCATCCTGCCAGAGCTTTTGCAAAAAGTAACGCCTTTCCCTGTTCAGGCCATTACTGATAATATCCACCTGGAGCAGGATCATCTGTACATTATCCCGCAAAATAAAATAGTAACCACCGAGGATGGAATTCTTAAACTGGCGCCTTTACATAAAAAGAATAAACAGAGCAATACTATCGATCTTTTCTTTTCGTCGTTAGGTATAGTGCACCAGGACTACGCTGTTGGTATTGTATTATCAGGTTCATTAAATGACGGTACACTTGGCTTACAGGTTATTAAATCATATGGTGGTTTAACTTTTGCACAGGATGAGGGGTCGGCGGCATTTGATAGCATGCCCAAAAGCGCGGTTAAAGCCGGCGTTGTTGATTTTGTATTGCCTCCTGCGCAAATAGCGCAGCGCCTCATCGAAATTAATCATCCTTTTCACTCCGAATATTCACAAATCGAAATTACGGATACCCTGCCGGAACAGGATAAGGAAACCTTTAAGCAGATCCTTACCGTATTGCGCGTACGCCGGGGGGTAGATTTTACTTATTATAAACAAAGCACGTTAAAGCGGAGGATTGTTAGACGCATGGCTTTAAATAAAATTGAAAAGCCATCAAACTACCTGAGTTTTTTACGCGAGAACAAGAGCGAGCAGGATGCTTTGTATAACGATATGCTGATATCCGTTACCAATTTTTTTAGGGATGCTCAAAGCTTTGATGTTTTATGTAAGAGCATTTTCCCGACGCTGTTCAGTAAAAAAATAAATACCGAGCCCTTGCGTATCTGGATTGCCGGCTGCGCCACAGGTGAGGAAGCCTATTCAATGGCTATTTGCCTGCAGGAGCAGTTAGGAGATAAAGCTGCCGCCATGAAGATCCAGATATTTGCTACCGATATATCTGAAACAGCCATTGCCAAAGCCCGTACGGGTACTTACCGGTCAAACGAGTTGGAGGGGGTGTCTGACTCAAGGCTACAGCAATTTTTTATTAAACAGGAAGGTACTTATCAGGTAAGTAAAGTTATCAGGGATATGTGCGTATTTGCACATCACAACCTCCTTAAAGATCCGCCGTTTTCAAAGATCGACCTGGTGAGCTGCCGTAATGTGATGATATACCTGGAGCCGGTGCTGCAAAAAAGGGCGCTATCCACCTTTCATTATGCTTTAAATGAAAGTGGATTCCTGATGCTTGGCAAATCGGAGACCATTGGTGCCAATACCGATATTTTTACGGCCTATAATAGTACCGAAAAAATTTACGTACGTAAAGGCCCTATAGGGCGTTTTATGGCTGTAAGCTCGGCGGGCAGGGAGCAATCGTTCAGGGAAATTGATAAAAGTGTTCAAAAGCAAAGCTCCGATAAGGATGTTTTTAAAATAGCCGATGATGTAATGCTGGCCAGCTTTATGCCTGCATCCGTATTGGTAAATGATAAATTTGATATTATGCAGTTTAGGGGCGCTACAGAAAACTGGCTGATACCCCCTATTGGCAAACCCAGCTTTAATTTATTGAAAATGGCAAGGGAAGGCTTGTCATTTGAGTTGCGTAACATTTTGCACCTGGCCAAAAAAACAAGTTTGCCTGCCCGTAAGTTTGGGGTGTTTTTTAAAGCGAATGGTTTACAACATTATGTAAACATCCAGGCCATTCCGCTAAAAGATACTCCTGAGCTTTATTACCTGGTTGTTTTTCAAAACGCGTCATCAACAGGTGTTCAGCATGTGCCCGATGAGGTAAACCCAGTTGGGGCAAGTGTTGCCTATGATGAGAATGATTTAAGAATTGAGCAACTGGAGAAAGAGCTGACCCAGGCCCGGGCAGACATGCGCGCTATTACCGAAGAGCAGGAAACCTCCAACGAGGAATTGCAAAGCGCCAATGAAGAGCTGTTGTCTGGCAGCGAAGAGCTGCAAAGCCTCAATGAAGAACTGGAAACCTCTAAAGAGGAGCTGCAAAGCACCAACGAGGAGATTATGATTGTTAATAAGGAGTTGTTAGACAGGAATGACCAGCTCAACAATGCCCGCCAGTATACCGAGGGTATTGTTAAAACAATCCGCGATCCTTTGATCATCCTGGATAGCGAGCTGAAAATAAAAAGGGCAACCGCAGGCTTTTATCAAAGGTTTAAGCTTACCGAAAAGGAAACCGAAAATCGTTACTTATATGAGTTCGATAATAATCAATGGGATATTCCAGGATTAAAGCAGTTGTTACGCGATGTATTGCCAGGAAAAAAACAACTGGAAGATTTTGAGGTTGAGCAAATTTTTCCCTTATTGGGGAAGCGCCTTTTATGCTTTAACGCCCGGCAAATCGACAATATAAATGGCGAACAGCTGATATTATTGTCTATTGAAGATATAACCGATAAACGGAAAATTGAACAGGGATTGGCTGAAGTAGAGCGTTTATTAATCGAGAGTAAAGAACGGCTCAAATTTGCGGTCGATTCTGCCGGTTTGGGTACCTGGGATTACGCGCCGAAAACCCGGGAAGTTGTTTGGGATAAGCAATGTAAGGAAATATTTGGGCTACAAATAGCAGATAGGGTTGATATTGCTGTGTTTTTAGATAGGATCCATCCTGATGACCGTGCCAGGGTAGAAGAACGGATCAGGGAGGCGCTTCGGGATAGCCTGTTGAAGGAATTTGATATTGAGTTCAGGACGGATCTGATCCGGGGCAAAACTAAATGGCTTAAGGCAAAAGGGCGTGCTTACTTTAATGAAGAGGGCATTGCCACCCGTTTCATTGGTACTTTGCTTGATATTAGTGTGCAAAAACTCATCGACGAAGGAACGTTTGATCTGCTAAATAAAAAAGATGAATTTATAAGTATAGCCAGTCACGAGTTAAAAACACCAGTTACCAGTTTAAAGGCCATATTACAAATTATTGAGCGCGCTACGGTAAAAAAAGAAGAATTGAAAGCGCTGCATGGCTTTGCTCAAAAAGCCAATAAGCAGGTTGATAAGCTAACCGAACTGATCAAAGATCTGCTGGATGTTACCAAGATACAGGCGGGCAAACTGGAATTAAGGAAAATAGAGTTTACGCTTGGCGAATTGATAGAAGAATGCCGCGAAGAATTACAAAGCAGTTCGCAGCATCAGATTTTGGTTGAGGGGGATTACAACACAAAGATTTATGCTGATAGGAACCGGCTTGAACAGGTAATAGTTAATTTGATATCCAATGCCATCAAATACTCGCCCGGTGGCGCAATGGTTATCGTCAAAACCGAAAAATTGCCTGGGGGGATTAAAATAGCGGTAACAGATTTTGGCATAGGCATCACAGTTGATAAGATCCCCATGCTTTTTGACCGCTTTTACCGGGTTGATGAAAACTCGCAACGTTATGCAGGCTTAGGTTTGGGCCTTTTTATATCATCCGAAATTGTGAAGCAGCATCTCGGTCATATCCAGGTTGAAAGCGAGGAAGGCAAAGGCTCAACTTTTTGGTTTGTGATACCGGCAAGAGGGTAGGATGGATGATGTGATTAAAGTAGATTTAATATCGAACACGAATATCCAATATCGAATAATGATCGGAAAATCCGTTGTTAGACATTCGAAATTTATTATTCGATTTTTTCATCCGGATTTTAAAGGAACCTTCATTCCGATATCCACAACAACCCAACTTTTCCACAATGCCCTAAAAGCGCACCCAATGCATTAACTTTACCCGATTAACAAAAGGAGTAAACCGCTTGGCTAAAGATACTACCAAAGAAACCCCCTTAATGCAGCAATATAATGCTATAAAGATAAAGTACCCCGGTGCTTTACTGCTGTTCCGTGTGGGTGATTTTTACGAAACTTTTGGCGAGGATGCCATTAAAGCCGCAGGGATACTGGGCATTGTACTTACCCGTCGTGGTAACGGGGTGGGTACCCATATTGAATTGGCCGGTTTTCCGCACCACTCTTTGGATACTTACCTGCCCAAACTGGTACGTGCCGGGCAGCGGGTGGCCATCTGCGATCAGCTGGAAGATCCCAAAGCCACCAAAACCATCGTTAAACGCGGCGTTACCGAACTGGTAACCCCCGGCGTAGCTACCAACGATAATATCCTTAATCAAAAAAGTAACAACTACCTGGCATCGCTGCATTTTGAAAAAAACAGCATCGGCATTGCCCTGATAGATATATCAACCGGCGAATTCTGGACCGCGCAGGGTAACAGCGATTATATTGATAAGCTGCTGCAAAGCTTTTCGCCAAGCGAGGTGATTTACCCTAAAAGCCGTACCCGCGACTTTAAGGATAGCTATGGCGACCGCTTTTATACCTACGCCCTTGATGAATGGCCTTACAGCGGCGATTACGCTACCGAAACGCTGTTAAAACACTTCGGCGTAAAATCATTAAAAGGCTTTGGTATTGATAAGCTTAACCTGGGCATTATAGCCGCTGGTGTAGCCATTCATTATTTAAATGAAACCGAGCACCGCAACCTGCAGCATATCAGCGCTATTGGCCGGATAGAGGAGGACAGGTATTTATGGCTGGATAGGTTTAGCGTGCGCAACCTGGAACTGGTGGGCTCGTCAAACGAAAATGCCCTTACCCTGGTTGATGTGCTTGACCATACCTGCTCGCCGATGGGGGCTCGCTTGCTGCGCCGTTGGATAGTGATGCCGCTAAAAGAAATTAAGCCCATTAATGACCGGCTTGGTGTTGTAGAATACATGATTGCCCAGGAACAATTGCGCGAGGAATTGCAAGGCAGCATTCGCCAGATTGGAGATTTGGAGCGCCTGATCTCCAAAATTGGTTTACAAAAGGCCAATCCGCGTGAGGTTTGTCAGCTCAAAAAGGCATTGATTGCCATTGGCTCCATCAAAAAAGTTGCCGAGGCTTCAGAAAGTTTACCGCTACGTGCCATTGGCGAACAGCTAAACCCTTGCGTTACCATTTGCGAAAGGATTGAACGCGAACTAAGCGCCGAACCACCTGTTATGGTAGCCAAAGGTTCGGTAATGAACGAGGGGATTAACGAGGAGCTGGACAGGCTGCGTAAAATTGCCTTTGGTGGTAAAGGCTACCTGTTGGAAATTCAAAAACGTGAAGCCGAATCTACCGGAATCCCATCATTAAAAGTATCTTTTAATAACGTGTTTGGCTATTACCTGGAGGTAACGCATAGCCACAGGGATAAGGTGCCAGCCGAGTGGATCCGTAAGCAAACGCTGGTGAATGCGGAGCGCTATATTACCCCCGAACTTAAGGAATACGAAGAACAGATCCTGGGTGCCGAAGAGAAGATCTTTGTACTGGAAACCCGCTTATATAACGATTTGATGTATTCGCTTGCCGAGTATATTAAACCTATTCAACTGAATGCCCAGCTGATAGCCCGCTTAGATGTATTGCTCAATTTTGCAACCATATCTATCAAAAACTATTACGTAAAGCCCCAGATGAATGAAAGCCGTGTGCTTGATATTAAAGGTGGCCGCCATCCCGTAATTGAAAAGAACCTGCCCCTGGGCGAAACTTATATCACTAATGATGTATATCTTGATTCGGAAACACAGCAGATCATCATCATTACCGGGCCCAACATGGCGGGTAAATCTGCTTTGCTCAGGCAAACCGGTTTAATTGTGCTGATGGCCCAGATGGGATGCTTTGTGCCGGCCAAATCGGCATCGATAGGGTTGATAGATAAGATCTTTACAAGGGTAGGGGCGTCAGACAACCTTTCGTCGGGCGAATCAACCTTTATGGTGGAGATGAACGAAACGGCCAGTATCCTCAACAATATATCAGACAGAAGTTTGATCCTGCTGGATGAGATCGGTAGGGGTACCTCAACTTACGATGGGATCTCCATCGCCTGGTCCATTGCCGAATACTTACACAACCACCCGGCCGCTAAAGCTAAAACACTGTTCGCCACTCACTATCACGAGTTAAACGAGCTGAGTAATAGCTTTAACCGCATCAAAAATTTTAACGTATCGGTAAAGGAAGTAGGGCAGCAAATCATCTTTCTGCGTAAACTGGTTCCTGGCGGCAGCGAACACAGCTTCGGGATCCACGTGGCCAAACTGGCCGGGATGCCGCCAAAAGTGCTGAGCCGCGCTAATGAGATCCTCAAAAAGCTGGAAAACGAACGCACAGGAGGCGAGCACATCAAAGAAAGCATCCGCAAGGTACAAAAGCAAGCCGTGCAAATGCAAATGTTCTCGATAGATGACCCCGTACTGGTCAAAATCCGGGATACCCTGAATAACCTGGATGTAAACACGCTTACGCCCGTGGAAGCATTGATGAAGCTGGATGAAATCCAACGGGTGATAAAAAGTTAGCAGATGTGCAGATTTTAGATTACAGATGTGCAGATGTTTTCAATATGTTATAATTCATCTGCACATCTGAAATCTGCACACCTGCACATCTACCCTGTGTTAACATGTTAAAAACATCCGCATCCCCAAAATCTTCCTAAACCCTACTTTTACGGCATGACCAAACATCGCCTCCTTTTATATTGCTTCGTTTTGTTTTTTGTGCCGATAGTATTAACCTCCTGCCATAGCCGAAAAGCGGCCATGCGTGGTGAGCCCGGCGAAGTGGTGAAACCTAATGGCGATATAGCTTCCAAATATTCGGACATTATGGGCGTCAGCAAAAGCGATATCGAAAATGGCCGGTTGTACGCATTTATTGAGCAGTGGATGGGTACCCCCTACAAGTTTGGCGGATTGGACAGGGATGGTATCGACTGCTCGGGCCTGGCTTATTTGTTAGAGCAGCAGGTTTACGGCATCACCATCCCCCGCATGACCAGCAAGCAGATCACCGTTATCAAACGCAAATACGAGGAAGACCTCAAGGAAGGCGACCTGGTGTTTTTTGATTTTGATGGCAAGCAATTCAGTCACGTAGGCATCTACCTGCAAAATGGCTATGTAGTACATGCCAGCTCCCGCCGAGGTGTGATCATTGTAAAACTCCGCGATCCATCGCTGTACAAATACTTCTCCCGCGGCGGCTCCGTAAATGATGCCATGGGATCGACGGGGAATTAATAATTTTGGTTCATTAGTTCACTGGTTCATTAGTTCATTGGTCTTTGCAGTTGGGGCTTCATTTTTAGTCCTTATTCTTTTGTCCAACAATCTTTTGTCCTTAAAAAAGTCGTAAGTTTATTTGAAAAATTGCCAGCCGCATCATGACTGCTTTTAAGAACTGTAAGGCCTACCCGCATAAAATAAATGCCATATTACTTTGTCTGCTTGTGGTTATAATACTGTTTTCGGCTTGCACCAGTCTTAAAAAAACAACAAAGCCAATCCGTGATCCTGGTGTTGGCAATATGGCAAGGTGAGATTTGAGGTGCAGGTAAAAGTATCGTCTGAGTAATGAAAAACCCTCAGTAAGGCAAACATTGCTAATCAAATCCAAAAAATCTGATAAATTCGTTTAATCCCGGTTCAGACAAAATCCTTCGTCCCAAAACCCTTATTCTTTGCTTCCCAAGTCCTTCGTCCAAAAATCCTTTATCCTTACTCCAAAAATCCTTTATCTTTGCTCCCAAAATATGTCGAAAGAAAAAGAAGAATACTCCTTTTGGACAAAATATAAAAAGTTTGCCGGTACCGAGATTACGCTTTACGTAGTGATGGTGATTGGCATCATTTTGGGCATCATTATCTTTAGTTATCTTTAACCAGGGTTACGTTGCTGTTATCGCTTTCGTTAACGGCCTGGTAAAAATCTACAAAGTCCTGGTACAGGTCTTTGTTATAAGTGCCTTCAATTACTTGTAGCTTGCGTTTGTAAACCAGCTCATCGCCCACCACGGTGGCCGAAACTGAGAACTTGCCGAATGGTTTTTCGATAGAAACCGGGGCCGGCCTAAAATCTACATGATAACCTTTAGGCAGTTTATAGCTAATCTCATCTTCATCGGTGTAACCCCTGTTAATATAAAGATCGGTATGGCGGTTACGTACCTCGTGTGGTACACTGCCAACCCGGTTTATGGCATTGGCTACAAAATCTATCTTCCCGTTACTTACCGATCCATAATCAGGCGCGGTTAGTTTAATAGTTTCGGTAGTTACCGGATGGATAGTTTTATCCTGCTTAAAAGCGAATTTTTCAATATCGAGGTTGTTTATGGGGTACTCGCGCTGTAAGCTCTTAACCTGCTCTTTGGGGGCTTCCTCAATGATACCTTCCCGGTTATCATATTGTGTACCCCTGAAAGTGGTCAGCATATCGCCGGTTAGCTGGCCCGTTTCATTAAGTACAAAATTTGCTTTGCATTGCTGCAGGTTGTTTTGCGCGGTATATTTAGGTGTGTGTATTAGTTTTCCGCCTTCTGGCGTACAGGCCAGTACATCCCTGTCGTCGGTAAAGTCGCTTAAAAAGCCAAAGGGGATTTGCTGGCTTGTACATTCTAAAAAGGTAGTATCATTTTTAAAAGGGAGGCATAGGATCACATGGTCGAACTGGTTCATGCTTGCAAAATCAACAAGCGGACTGCGCTTCAAAGAGCCCGACTTTACAATACAGTAGTAAGAGTCAATATCCACCGCCTTAAAAAGCGACTGCGTATAATTCACGAGTGCCTTACAATCGCCGTAATTTTGCTGGTCTACATCACTTGCCAAAAACGGCTGATAGCCGCCTATGCCAACCTGTACGCTAATGTAATGGGTTTTACCCTGCATGTATTCATAGATCTTTTTGGCCTTTGCTTTAGGATCCGTAATGCCTTTGGTAATTTCCTGCATCCTGTCGATGGTACTTTGCGGCAGCGCCCTACGTGACGATAACAGCTTATCGTAGATCCATTTACCCATCCCGTTCCAGTTCTCAAACGATCCGGATACCCCCAGGTAATTAAATGTCGATTCGGGCGAAATCTTTACCCGGCTGGTTATTTTTTCATAAACCGGGCTGTAAGGTTCATATTTTGAAGCTTTGATGTTACTTGCCTGCCAGGAATAAGTTTTTTCGCCCTGTTTATTGGTCCCCTCAACTAAAGGCGAAGGCATATTAATCTCTTTATAGCGGATCTTAAAATCGGGTTTACAGCTAAAAGTATAGGAACTTTTTTCAACCGATACATCGGCAGATGACTTGGGTACCCAGTCCTGGAAACTTAATGATTGTTTTGATTTAAATTCGTATTCATAAACCACCGTGTAGGGGTAATCGGTTACTGTCGGCTGAAAGTGTTTTACTTTGGTATCCTCAAACAAAGCCGAACGGCTTACCGCGCCATCGTCCTGGAAATCACTTTCAGAAAACTTGCCAATTGGTTTACCAAACTGGTTATAAACCACGCCTTTTATGTTTTTGATCACATTTGCCTTATCATGAAATATCACAATTTCGGCTTCATCATCGCCATTTTTGTTTAATACCGTTACCGCGGTTTTAATATGGTAATAGGTATTGTCCAAATCTTTTACCTCAATGTTTAGCTCATCGCTGCGTACAACGGCGCTGGCATAAGGTAGCAACTCTTTAGGTATCAGCGATGCATCATAATTTTCCTGTGCAAAGGCACAGGTGCTTATGGTTAATAACGATAACAGGGTAACAAATACTTTCATTATTTTTTTATAAAAACCATATCGGCTTTTTCGGTAAGGATTATCTTGTTGTAAAGCTCCTTAAGGTACGGATATTCTTCTGAAGTATAAATTGGCTTGGTAAACCTGATGATGTTTGAAAACGTGAACGTGTTATCAACATTATCAAATGTGGCTGCATACATTCCCCCGCCATTCGGCATTTTAAACGCGGCAACCTGTGGTGGGTTTTCAACAGCATATCCCGGGGGCAGGTGCACGGTTAGCACAAGTCGCTCGTCAGATGCCATTCCCCAGTCAACCGGGTAATCACGTTCCTGCAATTTAAAGGGATTGGTAGTTACCTTACCCCAAAAAAACGGGTTAAATATCAATTTGTTGTGGTTAAGGTTATCAAAGGCATCTACTTCTACTTCAAATGTTTCGCCAAGGGGAAAGTCCAGGCTATCCAGGTTGGCAATATTTGATTTCAGGATTTTTACCTTGGGCAATTTTTCATCAAGGTTTTCTACATACTCATCAACCGAATTGAATTTTTTGATGGCCTTACGTTTTTCATAAGCATCATAGCCAGTATAATAATTTACGATAGTGCCTTTTAATTTACCGTTTTCCAGCAAGGTTAAATCAAGCGTGCGGGTAATGGCCTCTTTTTGCAGGCCGCTCAGCTCAATCCAGTAGGATGGTTTATCCAGGCTTATCACGCGGCCTTTGTCGTTAAGGCATTTCAAAGGTAACAACCCGAATGATAATTGCGGATCGGTTGCATCAAGCAGGTAGCTTTTACCACCAATGTTTACTTTTACTATCAGGTAATTAAAATCGTTTATTACCGGGTACAGCATGTTGATATTGCCGTTGTTACGGGTTGATAGCACCACAAGTTCGGTATTGATATCTGCTGCTCTTAACGCGGCAGCCAGCGCCAGGTTAATATCGCCAATAGTACCGGTATGGGCCTCATAGGCTTTTTTGATACCATCAGGGCTGTAAATAGAGATAATGTCATTCCATTTAAACCATTTTTGCATATGAGCGTAAACGGCTTTGGCCTTTTCAAGCGAATCGGTTTTGCCGGCTATTACCGCGACAATCCTATCTTTCATCAACTCTTTACGCTTAAACTGCGAACCCAAAAACTCGTCGCTTTTGAGTTGGTATTCAATGTCTTTCCATGTTTTTGATACCACAGTTTTTGCGCCGGTGTATGGGTTGGTCCATTCAACCTCATCAAAATAAATGGCGGCAACAAAGTTTTTGGGCGATGTCATGTAGTCCTCAGATACAAAAGCGGGGATATCCTTCATCTCATAGGTAATGTGCGAGCAATCGCATTTTGCGCCGTGCGATGAAAAGCACTCACGCTCCACTTCCGATGCGGTATTGGAAAGTTTTAAGCCCCCGCGCAGTGAAGCGTTAAATACCCAAAAAGCTGGAATATGCACCTCGTATTTCGATTTTAGTTTAGGGATCTCGTCCTGAAAATCCCAATTCCTGAATTCATCAAGGTATGGTGATGTTAATTTATAGCTAAAATCAATTACGCAGCCTGGGCGTAAAGCAGGTAAAGCAAACTTTACGGTGCTGCGATATTTGTAATCTTTTACGGTATATACTTTTTTTACATCGAGTGGGGAACTGCGCATCAACCCGTCGTCATCCTTATAATAGGTGGTGCCTACAATATCTTCAACTTCTTCGGTGGTTTCGCCGTTGCTGCTGTGGTGAATAGGGATTTCGATAGTGCCGTTGCTCAACCCTTTTGCGTCAAATATTTTTATACGGGCATGGTAGTTAAATATAAGGCGAACATGATCGTCGCCAACAACGTCAATCCGGCTTTTACCAAACTCATTTAAAAATAAGGCATGGGCCGATGTATCTTTCGCGTAATTTTTCAGGTTCAGGTCTTCGGTGGTAACACTTTCTTCAAAATCCTGTGCTTTTACAAGTTGCTGTGTACCAATAAGTAAAATAATAATAAGTAATAGTTTTTGCATATAGTAATTGCGATAATTAGGATGGTATTAATTTAAAAATAAAAGTTAAATATTAATTTAAATTAAAAAATTTATTCTGCTGATTCTTTTTAGGACATTTGCGACCTTTACAGTATTACTGATTCCGCTACAATGAAATTAAAACTAAAACGCCCGCTGGCCTTTTTTGATCTGGAAACAACGGGTACCAATATAGGGGCCGACCGTATAGTTGAAATATCCGTTATTAAACTGCACCCCGATGGCCGTGAGGAAGTTCAAACTTATCGGGTTAACCCGGGTATCCCTATCCCACTGGAATCATCATTGGTACATGGTATTTATGACGATCATATAAAGGACGAGCAGCAATTTAAAGCTCTTGGCCAGTCGATAGCCGATTTTATTGGTGATAGCGATTTAGCAGGATACAATTCCAATAAATTTGATATCCCGATGCTGATGGAGGAATTTTTGCGTGCCGGTATTGATTTTAGTTTAGATAACCGCCATTTTGTAGATGTACAAAACATTTTTCACCAGATGGAGCAACGTACCCTTAAAGCGGCGTACCAGTTTTATTGTGATAAAAAGATAGAAAATGCGCACTCGGCCGAGGCTGATACCCGCGCTACCATGGAGGTTTTGCTGGCGCAGATTGAGCGTTATGAAAACATGCAATGGGAAGATAAAAAAGGTAATATCACTACGCCGGTTGTTGGCGATGTGGAGGCTTTACATCAATTTACCAACCTGAGCAAACCTGTTGATTTTGCAGGCCGGATGGTTTACAATGAGCAGGGCGAAGAGACCATCAATTTTGGTAAGCACAAAGGCAAACGTGTTGAGGATGTACTAAATGCCGAGCCAAGCTACTATTCATGGATGATGCAGGGCGATTTTCCGTTATATACCAAACGCAAGCTGGAAGAGATCCACGCCCGCTGGAATGCAAAAAAAGCAGCTGAACGCCATGCTAAAGCAGCAGCAGCACAGCCTAAACCCGCAGAGCAGGCACCCCGTACTGACGCTCCAAAAGCAGATTACACTAAAAAAGATTTTCACAAACCCGACCATACCAGGACGCAATATCCACCCAAACCATTCAAAAAGAACGACGAACCAGCCAAACCGGTAAACGACGATATGCTGCAACAGTTGGCGCTGAAGTTTAAAAAAGGATAATTTAGATTTGAGATGTTAGAAATAATTTAGATATGAGACGTTAGATATGAGATTTGAGACTTTTTGAAAAAAATCCAGATCAACAAAAAGCCCCATTAGGGGCTTTTTGTTGATCTCATATCTCATTACTTCAAAAAATCAATATTCCGCTTCAGCCCGCTAAACTTAGTGCGTTTAACGGCCGAGTTTTTGAATACCTTTTGAAATACATCCTGGGTAATGTCCTGCCAGTCGGCGGCTTTAAGGTGCAGCAGATCGGGGTGGGGGGTAAAGGCCTGTTCGGTGTTCAGTACCGAAAAACGGTTCCATGGGCACACATCCTGGCAAACGTCGCAACCAAACATCCAGTTATCCATTTTACCTTTAAACTCCTGGGGGATCTCGTTTTTTAATTCGATAGTTAGGTATGATATGCAACGACTGCCATCAACCACATAGGGGCCAACAATGGCATCGGTTGGGCAGGCATCTATACAATTGGTACAGGTACCACAATGATCTATAGTGGGGGCTACATCATATTCCAGTTCCAGGTCGATGATCAGTTCGGCCAGGAAAAAAAAAGAGCCTGCTTTTTTGTTGAGCAGGTTGGAGTTTTTACCTATCCAACCCATGCCCGATTTTTTAGCCCATGCCTTATCCAGCACAGGTGCCGAATCAACAAACACCCGTCCACCAACTTCGCCAATCTGCTCGTTGATGATCTGTAACAGTTGCCGTAACTTATCTTTGATTACGGTGTGGTAATCTATTCCGTAGGCGTATTTTGATATTTTGGGTGCCGATGGATCGGCCTGTTGGTCATCAGTATAATAATTAATGCCTAATGAGATCACCGATTTTGCCCCATCAACCAGCAAGCGCGGGTCAAGACGCTTATCAAAATGGTTTTCCATGTACTGCATTTCGCCGTGCATGTTCTTTTTTAACCACAATTCAAGTCGTGGGGCTTCCGTTTCTAAAAACTCGGCTTTAGCGATACCGCAAAACAAAAAACCAAGCTTTTGAGCTTCGGCTTTAATGAGCTGGCTATATACCGTCCTGTTTTGCATATCAACACAAAGATACTATTTATTGAAATCACAATTATTACGGTAAAGCCTGGGAGGGCTTTACTGCAATAATTGTAAAAAACGCGTTATATACATCAAAAAGGAGTATTTGTTAATTATCGGTGTGGTTTTTGTAACTATAGATAAAACATTTAGGATAAATGCTTGAACACTTAATATACCTGCCGAAACATATTTTAGGTGTGCATGCTACGGGCAAAATTACCAACGAGCAATATGAACGGGAGCTGGAACCTTTGCTGGACGAACACATTAAAGAAAACGGTAAAATAAATTACCTGTTGATCCTGGAAGCCGATATCAAAAACTTTGATGCCGGTGCATGGTGCGGCAATATCGGTATCGGCCTGAAATATTTTACCAAATGGCACAAACTGGCCGTGGTTACCGACCGTGATGGTGACCGGGAATTTAGCCACCTGTTTAAATACATACTGCCTGGTAAGTATAAGGGCTATAGGTTAGAGGAATTGGATGAGGCTATAAAATGGATAACTGCTTAAGTCCCTAAGCCACTGAAGGTGGAACTTTTTGATTGGGTTGTTGTTATATCATTAAACATAATGTAATGGAAAACGTCGAAAACAAAAACACCAATGACGATTCTGATCTGCATCAGGATGAAATTGGCGAGAATACAGGGGAAGACACTTTGCTGGCCAAACAAGCCAAACTAAAACCCGGCGAAAAAGATAAATATGAACAGGAATCGTCAAATAAAGGCAAAGGGCCTGCGGGTGAAGATTTGTAAGGATTGACTGATAGATTTCTTGTAGAGGCGCAATATTCGGTTTCTCGATAATTTGTAAATGTGGAATGTGGTAGGAAGGCTATAGCAAGTAATAAAATCAAGGTCTTATGAAGTTACAAAGAATGACAAAAGTTATGTCATTGCGAGGCACGAAGCAATCGCGAACTCTGCAAATCCGCCCTGTAATGTACGAGATTGCCGCGCTACGCTCGCAATGACATGGGGGAGTTCTTATATCTATTCAATGATATCAACTTTTAAAACCCCAATGTCCCATCATCCTCAATATAAGCCCGCAGCATAATGCGGCAGCCTATGGGTTCGTTGTTCACCGTTGCAGGCACAAATACTTTGTCTTCCTCGCTTAATAAATCAATATTAAGGTTAAAGGTTTTTGAAAAATTGCCACTGTATAAGGTAACTTTTAAATAAGCCAGCCGGCCATACGGACTAACCAACAATTCGCAAACAGCTACAGAAACAGCCCGGTTTATATCCATCAGGTTGCCCGGCAGCCTAAATAGTTTTAAGTAGGGCAAAAAGCCATAATACCTTCCTCCAATTTTAAGGGGCTTCGTGGTTTTATCAGAATCAGTTAACTGCTTATCAACAAAATAACGCAGGTTTGATAGGGTATCCTCCGGTGCTTCGTAGGTGAGCTCCTTTGTGGTATAGTCGTAATTTTGCAGCAGTTGCCCGTCAGAGCCGTAAAAATGCCAAATACCAACTTTTACATCATGATCAAACTGACCGCTGGCTATGGCGTATTTTTTATCATAAATAACCTGGCATAAACCTTGCCGGGTACTTTTATCGCTTTTTAATACGCGTAGTTTTTCGGTAATATGCCTGCCGGTTTGACGGCTGCGTTCTACAGTTTCCTGGGCAAAACCGGTTTTTACAAAAAGCAGGGCAAAAATTAGCAAGGTGATATTTTTCAAAGGTTATTTTTGATTTTGGGTAAATATAAAGCAGGATATAATCAATATCAACCCATATTATTATTAAAATAGATTTCGGGCGGCAACTTGATTTTTGCAATGCCAACAATATTTTTAACAGCACCAACAACCTGCCTGCCTTGCCGCGCAAATACCTGTGTAGTAAACACTAAAAAGATAATTGTTACGATGGGTAATTTTGTTATGATTAGGTCAATACAGATCATTAACCTAACGCAGGTTACCCCTTTTTAACGTGTAATACTATTGTTGCATTAATACTGTGGGATGCTTAAACTTGTAACATAAATGTTATGGTAATGACAGCCCTTACAGACCAGGCCGATTATAAAACGGTAAGCTTTTCCCAAACCACCATCACCGAGCTGATGATCCCTTCGTACTCCAATTTTGGAGGCAAAATTCACGGGGGCATTTTGCTGTCGCTGATGGATAAGGTGGCTTATGTTTGCGCGGCCAAGCACGCGGGTAATTATTGTGTTACGGCTTCCATTGATACGGTCGATTTTTTGCAACCTGTTGAGGTCGGCGATTTAGTTTCGCTTATGGCATCGGTGAATTATGTGGGCAAAACATCGTTAGTGGTTGGCATCAGGGTGATATCTGAAAATATCAAGAATAGTTCGGTTAAGCACACCAATACCAGTTACTTTACTATGGTTGCAAAGGATGAGCATAACAAACCCGCCCAGGTTCCGGGATTGGTTTTAGAGCACCGCGAGCATGTAAGGCGTTTTATTGAGGCCCGCCGCAGAAAAGAGATCAAGCAAAGCTACATGAAAGAAGTAGAGCAGATAAAAATGCCCGATAACTATGAGCATTGTATAGAGATGTTACATGGCGAGCGCTGTATCGTTGCCGGATAACCCACATATTTGCTTTACTGTTTGTAAGTCGCTGCGGATAATACCCTATTAACACTAATTGATTTTATAGATCCCCCAATTCCCCCCGTGTAAATGAGGCGTTTTTTAAGCCAGGTACTATTGTTGATAATGATATATAGCGCAAGCTATGCCCAAAAGGAAAATGCTGAAACTATACCTGCTGATACAAATGGCCTGAGAGTTTATATCGATAAACACAATAAGGACGCTGATGACCTATATGTAAGATGTCCGGATTCGGCCCGAAAAATGGCAGAACAAGCACTGCTATTGTCCGAAAAAATAAAATATAACAAGGGTATCGGCGAAAGTTTTTTTAGCCTGGGCCATGTATACTGGTCGCAGTCATATTATCCTATCAGTTTATTTTACCTTAAATCAGCTTTAACCTATATCCCTAAAAACGAAAATACCTTATTAGCCAATTGTTACAATGCTATAGGCCGTACCTATATGGAGCTTAAAAACTTTAAGGAGGCCGAACGTAATATTGAATTATCGGGAAAATATGTTGACCATGATATGCTGTTACAGGGCAAAAATTACAGCGAACAGGCTTTGCTTTATACCCGTACTAAAGATTATGATAAAGCATTAACCGCCAGCTTAAAAGCGCTCACTTTTGATAGGGTAGCCAAAGACGATGGCGAAATAAATATCATTTACACCCGCCTTGGCTCTATCTATAAGTTCAAAAACCAAATGAGCAAAGCAACGGCTTATAATGATAGTGCTTTTAGGATGAGTTTTAAAACCAGTAACAAGCGCCTGCGTGCCAAAATGTATGTTGAATATGCCGACGTTTATAACCAGTTAAAGCAATATGACAAGGCAATAACATTCGCGCAAAAGGGAGTAGCATTATCAGACAGCATTGGTTTAATGGATGGCATTTCTGGAGCTTACCGGGCCATGATGTTTGCTTTTGAACAGAAGAAAGATCTGGGCAACGCGCTTATCTACCAAAAAAAATATAGCCAGGCGCTCGATAAACTAAACACGGCCGATAAAATTCGCAATACAGAACTGATCCAGAATTACTTCGCCCTTAATGCCCGGCTTAATGAGATTGCCGTAATGGAACAAAAAGCCAGGGAAGATAAAGCCCGGATAAATTTTCAAAATGCACTCATTGTCACTTTAATTATATCGCTGGCAGTGGTGTTACTTGCCCTGTACATCACCTGGTATAATTATAAGCAAAAAAAACAGCTAAATAACAAACTGCGCAGGCAGCACGAGGCATTGCTGGTTCAAAAAGATTTGATAGAAGATCAGTCGGAAAATCTTGCAACGGTAAATAAGCTAAAAGATAAATTGCTGGCCGTTATAGGCCATGACCTGCGTACACCATTTGCCAACCTGCGTAACATTATAGGCTTGTTTGAAGACAATAGCCTTGACCTGGAAGATGTGCATGGCCTGATGCGTAAGATGGAACCGGTAATAAAAGGCGGCGAGCTTACGTTAAATAATTTATTGGAGTGGGCCGGTAGCCAGATCAGGGGTATTAATGTTAGTCCGGCTGCCATCGATATTAATTTGATTGGTGATGAAATGGCCCAAACTTATAATTATCAGTTGCTTCAAAAGGATATAAAATTTCAAAACATGGCTATTACCGGCCACTGTGTTAAGGCCGACGAAAAACACGTAAAGGTGGTTATAGGTAACCTGATCAGCAATGCCATTAAATTTACTGATGATAATGGCACCATCACCTTAAGCAGTGCCGTTATCAATACAGAACTGGTCATTAGTATCAACGATACAGGAAAAGGCATTGCCGGGGATCAATTGACTAAACTATTTAATCTTAATTCACACTTTACCCAAAGTGGTACCATGGGCGAAGTTGGTACTGGTATCGGTTTATTTTTATGTAAGGAATTGGTGGAGTTTAACGGCGGCCGTTTATGGGTAACTTCTGTATTAAACCAGGGCAGTACCTTCAGTTTTAGTCTGCCTTTGGCTACCTAAGCAAAAATTATTCCTTTTTTTTGTTAAATAATCAATAAATAATTGTACCTAAAACAATCTATAAAACGTATAACCTCGTAAATATATACTAACCGATAAGTAATTTAATTAATCGGTAAGCGTTTTAACCTTATAGGTGAATTTAGCAAATTCCGTAATATCTAAATAAAACAGTGTAGTTATTATATTTTACTATATTGTGACACTATTTTACTTCCTAACAAGATAAATTAATCCTGATTATTTAATGGCTTTTTTAAACACAGTGCTCGAACCGCCTGCATACGGCTGGACAGACGAGGATGGTAACCTTTCAAAACCAACCAATGGTGAAATCTTCAAAGAGTTTTTTTCGAGACTGAATGTTTTTAAAGATAAAAAGAACTGGCTATCCTTTTTAAGCTGGATGTTGATTGTTTGTTTAACCCCGTTTTTGTTCCTGTTCATTTTTAAATATTTTACCATAACAGGCCTGGTGATAGCTTTTGTTTATAGTATGATAGTGATGGGTACGCATGGTACTATATGGCATCACCGCTACTGCACGCACAATGCCTACACGTTTAAAAATAATTTCTGGCGATTTTTTACCCAGAATTTAACCCTTAAAATTATCCCCGAAGAAATTTACGCCGTATCGCACCATGTGCATCATGCGCTGTCAGATCAGCCAGGCGATCCTTACAATGCCCAGGGTGGTTTTTTATATTGCTTTTTAGCCGATGTAAACCACCAGCCTATTGCCCGCAATATGACCGAGGCTTGCTACAAAAAATGCATTAACTTAATGAAACACGTAGGTGTTACACCAAACACGTATGCGCAGTACCAAAAATGGGGAACTATTGCAAACCCATACCGCACTGTTGCAGGTATTATCCTAAACTGGGGTTTTTGGTTTGGCACGTTTTACCTGTTAGGTGGTATGCCCTTGGCTTGCGCCATTTTTGGGGCCGCCGGTTTTTGGGGTGTGGGTGTACGTACCTTTAACTACGAAGGCCACGGTAAAGGCGAAGACAAACGCCGTGATGGTATTGACCATAACCGCGAAGACATGTCTGTTAACCAATTGTGGCCAGGCTATGTTGCCGGCGAATGGCATAACAACCACCACTTATATCCAAAAAGCGCCCGTTCGGGCTTCAAAAAACACCAGTTTGATTTAGCCTGGTGCTACATTAAAATGATGAGTTTGTTAGGTGCGGTAACCTCATACAAAGATTCAAAGAAAGAATTTCTGCTTAAATATTGCAGTGAAGTGCCTGTTATAGTTGCTCCCATATTGACCTATGCCGAGGTAAAGCCGGTGCTGGTAAGAGTGAAGTAAATACATCCCATAACTAACTTAGTCATGTCATTGCGAGGCACGAAGCAATCGCGAACTGTGCATGGCCGCCCTGTATAGCATGCGATTGCTTCGTACCTCGCAATGACATCGTAATAATACAATCCCAAAACGAGGCTGTATCATAAATCATGATCAGCCTCTTTTTTATTACTAATGTTTTATTGCTGTAAATTCAAATATCTATTTATTGTTTAATTTGTT
>NZ_JANTYS010000031.1 GCF_024808255.1 Mucilaginibacter dorajii | reverse complement strand
GCTGAGAAATTCAACGAAAACAGATAAACATGGAGCCAATACGTTGCAAACATAGAGGCCGCATCATTTGAATTATGATACGGCCTCTTTTTTGTTTTTGGTTGGATATTTGATTTCGGAATCGGGATGTTCAGTCAAACAGCTAACCGGTTGTTTTTTGACTTTTGAATTTTTAATTTATTACGGCTGATGCCATTTTATAACCACCCTTTTTATCAATTATTAAATACATGTTAATCCCCAAATCTGTTGCCGGTATGGCAATTGAAAAAGATACTACTACTCGTTTTTTATCCCGGTTTTGATGTTCGAGGTATAAATCGATGATACTGCCGTACTTTTTCAGGTTGCCTCCAAAGTTATCCCGGTAAGCCGGGTTAAAGTCGGCGGCCTTAAATTGCCGTTTCAGCACGGTATCCTTATTGTGTGCCAGCCATATATCGGCCACAAAAGGATGGGTAACAAATTCTTTAGGGTGCTGCTCATCCGGGTCGTAAAGCTTTGGCTCCACCAGTTTTACATCTTTTAAACAGTAACGTTTTGAATGAAAGTGCAGCGTATCCTTTTGGCATATTAAAACCGTATCAATGGTTTCAACCCGATCATAAGCTAATTTTAATGCCTCCCGTTCCTCGCTTTGCGATGGCGGCACATCGGGCAAACTATCCGGACTTATAGCCCCTACCCGCACCAACGAGTCGACCGTTTTTTTGCTATAATTGGAAACAGTGGCTTTCTTCAATTTCGCCGAATCGTTTTTTTTCGATAATGAATCGGCGGTAACACTACCCGGCTTACCCTTGCAGGCAGCAAGCAGCACAAACGCTAACATGATGACAAGGCTGTTTTTTTGATGACTATTCATGCGTTTAGGTTACTGCGTTGTTTATTAAATTGTATGTAAGGTGGTTTATAATTGTGCCGAAATATACAAATTTGAATGCTTTGTAAAAAAGTAGAAATGCGGCCTCAAACCCAACAAAACCGGTAATTGCCGTTATGCAACACGCATGCACCTGCGATTGCCGAAATACCCTATAGCTTAATTAACTTGCCACTATATACCACATGGCCGGATAAAGAAATTGCATACACGTAAATACCCGGATTAAGGTTTACCGCCACAATATTTTGCAGGTTGTTGAGCGTTTGGGTTAGGCTTAGCTTGCCGCTTGCATCGTATAATTTCAAATCGTAATTATTGATGTCGCCGCTTAAAATGGTAAATTGTTTATCAACGGGGTTTGGGTATACGGCAAACTGTTTGTTTTGCAACACAACGGCTTTAACGGCATCGGTATAAATAACCTGGTTATCGGCAGTAATTAGCTTAGCCCGGTAATACTGTACCTGTTTGGGCGCGGCATCAGTAAACTGGTAACCAAGCTGGTTGGTGATTACCGGCGAGTCGCCAATTGACGTAAAAGCAGCCGGGCCAGTCATCTTTTCCCAGGTAATGGATTTTAGGTTTACGGTACTGCCCAGGGAAAGATCTAATAAAACCTTATTGCCGGTAACCGTTGCCAGCAATGTTTTCACATAACAGCCAACGCCTTGCGTGGTAACATCAATGGTGTAGCTTTTTAAGCCCTCGAAGCCGTTACCGGCAGCACTTACCGCAAAATACCTGGAGGTTTGCTGCCCGGCCGGAATTATAACCGATGTATCTGTTACGGTACTTAGCTTTTGCAAAACATTGTCTTTTATGGTATAAACCACATAACCTGTACTGCCCTGCTGTGCAGGCCAATGCAGCAAAGTACCCTGTGTACAATTATAACCCACACTTAATGCTATCGGGGCCGAGATATTAAATTCGGCACTTAAAAACGAGTTGCTGCCAATATCCATTTTCAACATGGCCGTACTGAATACATCGGGAGCCTGCCAGTCATCATAATTATTTTTTAGTGTTACGTTATCAATGGCTTTCCAGGTAACTCCGTGATCGTAGCTGATGCTTAGCCTGCCCGTTGCGGTATCAAAGGAGCTTTGCCAGCGCAGGTAATTATCATCGGATGCAAAAAGCTGGCTGCCGGCAACGGGGTAGATCCATTCAAACTTATTTGCCTGCACAGCCTGGTAAGCCATATAAAATGTTTGCGGCCCCTGCGGCACTTTGCGGCCTTTTACATGTATGGTATAAATGCCGGCTATAGGGTTTGCAATGGTTACCTGTTCGGTATTGTTTATGGTATCTGTTTGCCTTTGCGCCAGCTTGTGCAACGAATCGAGCGAGGGGAAGCTGTTTAGCGTCCATGGTAAAATGGCTTTCCCATCGGGTCCGGCAACCGATAGGTCGAGGTCATTAACCAGCGCGTTGGGGGCATTCAGCGCAGCGGCAGGATCGGCCCAGGCTATTGACACCTTCAACTCTTTGGTACTTGCAGGCACATTAATTGAAAAATCGCTTTGGCCGCCACTACCAACCGTCCCGCTGTTAAACCTGTTATCCTGCATGGTGCGCATGGCTTCAAGGGCATTTAGTTTGCCATAGCCCGTTTTAAAATCAACATAAGCGTTGCCAATATCATCGGCCGAGTTGATCAGTATCGCTTTAATCAAAGCTGCCGGGGGTAAACTTGCGCGCTTAAGTTTATAAGCCTGCTGCAACAATGCAACAGTTCCGGATGCCAGTGCCGCTGCGCCCGAGGTTCCGTCTTCGCCATCGGCCACCAGTTCGGGCTTTATACGGCCATCATAGGCCGGCCCGCCAGAGCTTAAATCTTCGGGAATGTTTGTACGGCCGGTACCGCCTATTACCAGTACATTTTTGGCCTGTTTAAAATCGCCCGATAAATTGGCTACGCCCGTTAAACCATTATAAACGCCCACAGCCGGCGCAGTAAGCCCAATATTGCCCGACGAAAATACATGCACAATACTGTCATTTGCCCATACCTGCTCATCATAGGCCACCGTTTCGGCGCCGTAGTAATTTTCAATCCCTGTTCCGTACGAGTGGTTTTGCAGGCCAATATCAAACATTTTAAAAACGGCGGTACTATCAGGAAACAGGTTTATAAAATCGGCCGAAGTAAAACGCACCTTAGGAGCAGCACCAAGCCCTTTTATAAATGAATTGCCATTACCACCTATAAGCGTAGCCATGGTTGTAGCATGCCCGGATGTAATAGCCGATGTTGGGAAAGAATCAAAGGTACGGCCAAGCAGGTCGAGGTCATTATCGTACTTATCTTCTTTGACACTTACGTTGATGCCCTGCCCGTTAATGCCGGGATAATTGCTTTGTATTGTACTAATAGTATTGGCGCCCAGGTCAATGTCGCTGATGGCCAGTTCGGCGTGGGCTTTACGGGTCTTATCGGCAAAAACCACATAAGGCTGCTGCAATAGCTCCTGTAGCTTATTAACACGGATATTGGCCGTTATCCTATTGCCGTTTGCAGTGGTTATTTCAGCATATTTTGCCAGCTGGCTTAGGGCGGTGTTATTGTTAAGGGTAATATCAACGGCAATGATCCTGCTGCTGTTGGGATGTTTTTGAGTAACAAGGGCCAGGTTATCCGATGCCTTCCACAACGCATTTGCAGGGGCTACTATTTCAAAATCCGCACTTTGCAGGATGGGCTTGTTTGAGGCTACAATGTAATAATTGTATGAAAGTCTTTTTACAACCCGTGCCTTTGCAGCTGCCACAAACGGCTGTTTACTGGTTTTAACAACATAGTAGTTAACAGAATCGGAAACAGGTATTTTATTTACTGCCGAATAATGGTTTTTGATCATTTTGTCGCCCGCGGTTTGCTGCGACCAGGAATATTTAAAACAAAAAATAAAAAAAATAAAAGGCAGTAACTTTTTAGTCATGCTTTATTAAAATAAAAACAAGGGAGGGCAATGCCCTCCCTTATTGTGAATAATATAGTACCCGATTACCTGATAAATAGTTTAGTATAAATAGTTTAACGCTATTTTATCATTTGCATTAAAAGTACGATCTGTACCTGATGAGCAGGCCAGCATCCATGAGCCGGCATCGGCTTTTGTTGGTGTACCAGGGATGTTAATGGCACCAATACCCGCGCTGCCTTCATTTGAACGGCTACCACCGCAGCTAAATGCACGGTTCATATAATCGGTATGGCGGAAACCAATGCAATGGCCTATTTCGTGCTGTAAAACCGAAGTTAAGTAATTAACATCGGGATTGGTGCCATAAGCCTGCGCGTTGGTATTCATTTGAATTTGATTATAAGGATCGCCGGCAGATGTTGGGAACCCGGATGAACCCAGGGTGATGTAACCACCACTTGGCCCTTCGTTAAAACCAATTATCTGGATATTACCTCCGCTGCTTACAACCTGGAATTTGATGGTAAGGTTTAGCGCGTTGTAGCGGGCCACCGCGTTGCTTGTTGCAGTAGCATAAACGGTTGGCAGGTTTGATATCGAAACGGTAATTGTCCGGGGCAGGCTTTTAACCAGGTTGGTAGTTCGGTACTGCTCATTTTCGGCAATACGTAAATTGGGGCTTGTACTTGCTTCCGATAGGTTGGCGGCAGTTAAAAGTATGTCGCCCTCTACCAGGTAATTATCTCCTTGTTTTCTAACTTCATCTGTGCTAAAGCCCAGGTCACTTATTTGTTTTAATACGTCTGCCGAAACTGCTACTGTTGTTTCCTTTGCTGGCTTGCTGTTATTTTTATTACAGGAAAATAATACGGACGCAGCAATAACGGCGCTAAGGCCAATTGTTAGTAATACCTTGTTTTTCATGTTTGTGTGTTGTGTTAAGTAATAATCGTAAGGTTTTCCTAAAAATTTAATTGGCTGGCCAGCATTTAAAAAATATAACGTATCGGGTAATTATATTTCTCGGTTAATTGTATACAATTACAATTTTAATTTTTAGTTAAGCGTAAATTAACTGTTATTTTTCAAAAAAGCAAAAAAGGCAAATATTTTTTTCTGAGTTAAATATATACCCCTTAAGCATTTGTGATTTTAATATCCCGCCGTTTATAATATTCTTTGCCGGTGCACACGTTTGTGGTGTGTATCCGCCTCATGATTATTCTTTAAAACCCCGTAGGTAATTGGAACATGGTGTATGCTTTTCAATGGGGTACTGGCAATATGTGTGCGCCAGCTCAGGATTAGGCTTTAAAACGCTACAAGTAATCGAGGCACAATTGTCTTGTATATTACATTCCAACAACCTTAATCACTGTAGTTATAAACTACAGGCATAGTCGTTCGAAGTCAGAGACATTCGAACAGCAGAACTCTACCGGCGGGGGCGCAGGCTTTAAACAGTTACTTATTGACCATTATTTTAAATACACTATTAGTAATACGCTGAAATATAGTGGCATCTTCGGTAACAATTTCGGCGTCGGCCATCATACCTTGTTTTAAATGAATGGCACGTTTAATATTTGCCGGTTTATCTACTTTAAAATCTACTTTCGAAATAAAAACACTGTCTTTATAAGGTACATCGGCAATGTAATTGATTTTGCCTTTTATCATACCATACTCCTCAAATGGATAGCTTCTTAATTTAATAAGCACCTGCTGCCCTTCTTTTACTTTACCCATGTTATCCTGGGGGATGGTCATTTCGCCAAAAAAAGCTTCGTTGCCCGGGTTTATGTAAAACACTTCCTGCCCGGCATTGAGTACCTGGTTTTGCTGGATGATACCGGCGTAAGCTACTTTACCCGCCTGCGATGCCCGCAAAATGTACTTATTTTCCCAATCTTCTGCCTGGCTTATCAAACTGTTGAGCGATTGCCTGAATTTGGCTTTTTGCTCGCTAATCTGGTTATCCAATTCTAATATTTCCTTTTGTTTGCCGGTATAGTTATTGTTAGCCGTAACCAAAGCTGATTCTGTTTGTACCAAAGGCGATTTTTGAGCCAGGAACTTGGCCTCCTGCTGCCTTAGCTCTGATGCGGTTTCTACCTTCTCTGTCGCCAGTTTTTTGTGCATCTCATATTCGTCGGCGGCAAGTTTAAAATTACGCTGTTGAATGATCTTGCCTTGTTGCAATTGCCCGGTTTGGAGATTAATATCCGCGAGGTCTTTTTCTAAAAAAGTTTTCTTTTTAAGGTAAAAGCCATTATCAATTGCCGATTGATAATTGATGAGGTCCTGGTAAAAAGCCTGGTAGGCAGCCTGTAATTCGCCCAGCGAAGCACTATTTGCATTAATGAGCAGTTTACCGTTAACAGGTTTATTATTAGCAGCCTCATTTTGTATAGCTATGAGGCTTTTTGTAAGCTGCATAACCTGGGCATGATTGCCGGTGCTTTCCATAAAGGCCAATGGTTGGTTTTGGGTAACCAATTCATTTTCTGTTACCAAAAGCTTAACCAGCTTACCTGCTACCCTGGCAACAACAGGTTTTGGCGAATTTGGCGATTGTATTTTTAACCGTGTTTTAACAATATCCGGGTATTTGATTAATGCGGCTAAACTTATTATTAATATCAATACCGCAAAAAACAGGGTGATGCCCCAACGCAGTAACCATGAAGGTACCGCGGTAATTATATCCTGCATTTCATCGGTATGCCTGGGCGTATTGTTTTCCTGTATGGTTGAAGGCATTTGAGGGGGAATAAAATTTAATAAATATGATTAAGCGCCAACTATTGTACTGCATTAATTATTAGGTTCCCAACTCCAGTTGGTTTTTTACCAGTTGATAATAGCTCCCTTTTAGCGCGGTAAGTTCAAAATGGGTACCCTGTTCAATGATCCGGCCCTTATCTAATAAAATAATATTATCTGCATTGCTCACCGTACTTAAGCGGTGTGCTACGATCACTACGGTGCGGCCGGTAAAAAATTCGCCCAGGTTGTTCATGATAATCCTTTCGTTATTGGCGTCAAGGGCGTTAGTTGCTTCATCAAAAAACAGGTATTGTGGATTTTTATAAACAGCCCTCGCTATCAGCATCCGCTGGCGCTGCCCCTGGCTTATTCCGTTACCTTCGGCACCTATTTTGGTGTTAAGGCCCAATGGCAGGCTATCAATAAAATCCTGTATGTTGGCTACCTTAATGGCATGCCGTAATTTCGCTTTATCAGGGTAATCATCGCCCACGGCTATATTGCGCTCAATCGATTCAGAAAATATAAATCCGTCCTGCATAACCACTCCGCACTGCGCGCGCCAGGTTTTAAAGCTGATGTTGGCTATTGATTGCTCACCAACTTTTATTTCGCCTTTTTGGGGTTCGTAAAAACGGAGTAATAACTTCAATAGGGTAGTTTTACCACTCCCGCTCATGCCCACTATAGCGGTAGTTTTACCTTCGGGAATTTGAAGATTAATTTCATCTAATACAGGCTCATTACCGGCGCCCGGATACCTGAAGGTAAGGTTGCTGATGGTTAAACTTTTATTTTGAGGCAGCGTATGGTTCCACTCTTTATCCAATGGCTCTTCATCTGTCATCTGGTGAATTTCGTTCAAACGTTCCAGGCTTATCTTGGCATCCTGGAAACCCTGTATAAAGCCCAGCAATTGCTCAATCGGGCTACTTAGCTGGCCAACAATATATTGCACCGCTACCATAGCGCCCAAAGTTAAATCGCCGTTTATAACGGCTTCGGCACTTAAAAAAGTAATAAGCAGGTTTTTACCCTCGTTTATAAAAGTTGCCCCGCCCTGCTGGTATTGGCTTAGCGCAAGGCTTTTTACATTAAACTTAAACAGGCGGGCCTGTATATGCTCCCATTCCCAACGCTTTTGCTGCTCGCAGTTGTTTAGCTTAATTTCCTGCATGCCGTTAATGAGCTGCACAATGCTGCTTTGATTTTTTGAGGCCACATCAAAGCTTTTATAATTCAACTCGCGGCGACGTTTTAAAAACAGCACTATCCACGCGGTGTAAAGTGAGCTGCTTGCCGCAAATACTACAAATATAGTAGCGTTATAATACGCCAGCACAACAGAAAAAATGAGCAGGTTAAATAATGAGAATATGGTACTCAATGTAGAGCCGGTTAAAAAGCTTTCGATCTTTTTTTGATCATTCATGCGCTGCATGATATCACCCGTCATTTTGGTATCAAAAAAACTGATAGGCAGCTTCATCAGCTTAATTAAAAAGTCGGTAAGGATGGAGATGTTTACACGGGTACTGATGTGCAGCAAGATCCACGATCTGATAAAATCTACGCTCACCCTTCCTATAATCAGGGCCGTTTGCGCAAAAAGAATAATGTATATAAAATTAAGATTACGGGTATTGATGCCAACATCCACAATTGATTGAGTTAAAAACGGGGTGATCAACTGTAGCAAACTACCAATGCCCAAACCAAACAGCAACTGAATAACCACCTTACGATAAGTTATCAAATAGCGCAATAAAAACGACCAACGCACTTCGTGGCCCTTTTCATCTTCCTGCTCATAAAATTGCGGCGTAGGGCTAAGCAATAAGGCAATACCTTGGGTACCACCTGCTGCACTGAGCCAGGCACGGCTAAACTCTTCGGCATTAAGCACCACCAGCCCACTGCCAGGATCGGCTATAAAAAATTTGTTGTTTTTAATTTTGTACAGTATCACAAAATGATTTTGTTGCCAATGCAAAATGCAGGGCAGTTCAGCCTCCTTTAAATCTGTGGTTTCTAACTTTACACCTAATGATCGGAAACCGATTTTTTCTGCCGCATCGCTGATACCTAATAACGATACCCCTTCTTTATTGATCTCACATAGCTGCCTTAAGGTTTGTAGTTTAAAATTACGCCCATAATGCTTGCTTATCATACGCAGGCACGTGGGGCCGCAGTCCATTTGATCGGGTTGTTTGTAATAAGGAAAAGACATTTGTTAAATTCTTAAAAATCGAATATTAGATCATTCAGCGCGTATTTACACCTGTTTATAAACATAGTCAACTTATATGGCATCTACAAAAAACAGTTATATATTAAGTATTTTAAGATAAAAAAAGATTTTAACAGCGAAAATCATACTTAAGTATAAAGTAAATAAAATTTAATTTTAGTTTGCTTTTTATAAATAATAATAATAACATTACAACAAATTACTTCCTCTTTAATTTACAAAAGAACAAAAATAAGACATTAATAATTGACTAATTCACAATTACCAAAACAATCTATTGCCATATGATATCTTTTCATTTTTTCCATTTTTAAATCATCAGTTAATATTTTAATAAAGAAATTATTGCCAATAGTCGACATCAAAAAAAATACACAATATAAGTTTATAGTTCATGAAGAGTATATCGCTTTTTTTCGCCAAAGAAAACTGCATCGAAACAGTTGGTAAATTACTTTTGGCATTAAATGTAAAAGTCACCAATACCACATTACAAAACGATCTATACAATCACCCGGATTATCCAAGCCTTTTAAGTATAAGCGATGTACTCTCTGGATACGGCGTCGCAAATATTTCTGTAAAAGCATCTATTGACAAGCTGACCGAAGTGCCTCTGCCATGTATTATTCCGCTAAATGGCGAATCGGATCATAACACCTATTTTGCACTTGTCGAATCTGTAGATGACAACGCAATCAGATACTTTCATCCCGAGAAACATGAATGGGAAGAGATCAACAAAGAAAACTTTAAGAAAAAATGGCCATCGGGGATCGTATTATTGGCAGACGCTGCTGATGCCGTTGGAGAAAAAGATTACAAAAGTAAGCGCCGCGAAGAAAGGCGTTTAAATATTGCCGGCTATGCAACCTGGCTGGCGCTTCCTATACTTACCATCATAACCTGCATAATAACTTTTGCCACTTACGGTTTAGCTGCCGGTTTCCCTGTAATTTTCATGTTGTTTACCCTACTGGGTTGTGGAGTGAGTGGATTATTGCTTTGGTATGAGCTGGATCAGTACAATCCTTTATTGCAACAAATATGCAGCTCGGGCAAAAAAGTAAATTGCGGGGCTATACTCAATTCAAAAGCCTCTAAAATTGCCGGTGTTAGCTGGAGCGCTATTGGATTTACCTACTTTTCTGGTAGTTTATTTTCAATGTTAGTTATGGGAGCCACCAACCCCGGCGCCCTGGTTGCATTGGCCTGGTTAAACACATTGGCAATACCTTATGTGTTTTTCTCGGTTTATTACCAATGGCAAATAGCCAAGCAATGGTGTGTGCTATGCCTTTGCATACAGGCTTTGTTAGTTTTACAATTAATTACAACAACTGCTGCAGGCTGGCATACTATTGCTCCTTTAAGTACTGTAGCCACCCTAAGCAATAGCGTCCCGGTTGTTTTATCGTTTGCTACCCCCTTTATTATTTTAAACCTTTTACTACCCGCATATCGCGCCGTACGGGGAAATAAGCGCACTAAAACTCAATTACAACGTCTTAAACATAACCCCCTGATATTTGAGGCCTTACTTGTAAAACAAAAAGCAATAACAGAAAGCACCAAAGGATTAGGCATTATACTTGGCAATCCTAACGCCACCAATAAAATAATAAAGGTTTGCAACCCCTATTGTGGGCCGTGCGCCCAGGCGCACACACCAATGGAAGAGTTACTGCACAACAACCCCGATTTGCAAATCCAAATTTTATTTACCGCAACCAATGATGAAGGCGATACAAGAGCGCCATCGGTGAAACATTTATTGGCTATTGCCGAAAAAGGCGAAACCTTAACCAGACAGGCGCTTGATGATTGGTATTTAGCCGATAAAAAAGATTATGAGGTTTTTGCAGCCAAATACCCCATGAACGGCGAATTGAAGAAACAGGATAACAAAGTAAACGCGATGAAGGAATGGTGCGATAAAACCGAAATAGCTTTTACACCTACTTTTTTTGTAAACGGGTATCAATTACCAGATATATATACTGTTAATGATTTAAAATATTTTCTCTCTGTATAAATACAACAGGCTTACAAAGCAATAAAATACACTGACAATATTAATGGTTTAATTAAAAACAGTAAAAAAAGGAGGTTGCAAAAAAAGTATAAAAATAAACCAATGTTTAATTACCAGTAAACAAACAATATCAAAACTAAAAAACGAATTAAAAACGAATTAAAATTAAAAACTATGAAAACATTAAGAGCTCTGCAATTTGGTGCAAATGACGTATTAACCAGGGAACAATTGAAAAATGTATTAGGTGGCACTGTTAAACCACCCACCGAGTGCACAAATGCATGCGGCGGAAGCCTGGGTTCATGTCCGTCAGGACAAAGCTGCTCTTCGGTAGCATGCCCGGATGATCCGGCATTTACTCATACTATTTGCTCGGCCTCAGCTGCGTAAACTTATTTGCAGGGCAACAGTTTTGTTGTCCTGCAAATATATTTTTGATTTACGTTACAAGTTAATTCATCTTCACTGAATTACCGTTATGAGACATTTGTAACCGCCTGATATCGCATAATTGCCTTAAACTCAAAGTACTCGCTCCCATGCGCAGGCAAGTGAGGTAGCAGTCCATTTGGCAGGCAGTTTGTAAGCCGTACAGGTAGCCTTAAAAATCGCCCCTGATATTGAGGCCTGCCAGCAAACAAAAAACCTAACCGGAAACACCAAAAGATTTAGGTACCGTGTCTGGCAAACTGATGCGCCAAATAAAATAATAAACATTTGTACACCTTATTGTAGCCGTACGAACGTCAATGAATGAATTACCGCATAACAACCCGATTTGCAAATTTAAATTTCATTTCACAGCAACCTATAATGAAGGCGATATAAGTGTACTATTGGTGAAAAAATTATTGATTATACCAAAGGCGATGAAACTAAAAACGATTTAAAATTTAAAATCATGAAGACATTAATAGCCGTACAATTTGACGCAAACAGCGTTTTGAACAGAGAACAGTTAAAAAAAGTATTAGGTGGCACAGTTAAACCACCTGCTGAGTGTACAAATTCATGTAACATGCCAGGTGACTGTCCGTCTGGAAGCGTATGCGTTTCGGTGCCGTGTCAAGACAATCCTGCATTTACTCACATTATTTGCTCGCCGGCTGCGGCATAACGTTAATGCCAGGACAATAAAAATGTCGTTCTGCAGACAATCCTGGTTAAGGTAATAAACTAACTCCCTTTCCTGCGTGCAGGAAAACAAAGCGGAATCCATTTAACCGATAAACCCCATTTAGCCGCCATCGAATTTGCAGTTTAATACACTTTATCGTGCCCCTGCGCCAACACCAATGAAAGAATGCTGCAAAACAAGCCGATTTACAAATTTCATTTACAGGAGCCTATAATGAAGATGATATAAGAGTACCATTGATGAAACATTTATTGACTATAACAAAAACAAACTGTAAACCATGCCAGATATGCCTATGATTGTTATTTAGCCAACAAAAAGACGATAATGCGTCACGACCAAATCCCCCCTGTCAACGGCAAATTGAAGGAACAGGGTAATAAGGTAAATGCGACGAAGGAATGGCGCGATAAAGCCGAAATAGCTTTTACATCTACGCGACAAACAATATCAAATAAAAATGAAGGTAATTAAAACTATGAAAACATTACAAGCCCTACAATTTGGTGCAAACAACGTATTGAACAGGGAACAGTTAAAAAAAGTAACAGGTGGCACAGTTAAGCCGCCTGATGACTGTAAAAATGCATGCACACAAGACGCCCCTTGTACAACCGGGCAAGTTTGCACTTCGGCAGCATGCCCAGATGCCCCTACATTTACTCACTATATTTTTGCGTATACTCAGCTGCATAAGTTTACCGGCAGGGCAATAAAATATTGCCCTGCAAATATTTCTGCCTACGTTGTGATAAAATCCAAAACACTTACTTAATAACATGGGCCGCCAATAGGGTGGCAATCCATTAGCCGGTTGGTTTGTAATAACAAAACTTTATAAACGGTGGTTACTTATTACGCTATAACTGCATTACGTATTAAAACCCCAATCCCATCCGGCATTATTACAATAATGAACTTATCATTAACTCCAATGTGCGGTGATTGCTTTGATCAATTCGGAAATTTTTGAAAACAATTTTTCCATTTTTGTCTATCAAAAAATTTTCTGGTTCACCTTGCACACCAAAGTTATTTTTGGCAAATTCTTCGCTGCCGCGTAAGGGTATAAATGAATACCGGCCGCTTTTCATTAAAGGATTTACATAGTCGCCCTGCCTTGGCAACACATTTATGCCAACATATACCACATTTTGCTTTTTAAATTTGTTTATTACCGCCTCAAAGTGCGGAAACTCGGCCCTACAGGGGCTGCAGCCCGGAAACCAGAATGTAAGCAACACTACTTTGCCCTTCAGGTCATTTAAATTTAGCTTACCGTTGCTTGTATATAAACCCAGTTCAAAGGGGTAAGCTGCAACAGCAGTCTTATACCTTATAGCCGCCACATCTTTATCAACCTGCACCTCTTTTTTCCCTATCTTATCGCCGTAATATTTAAGGGCAGTATAAAGGCTATCAGTTGGCAGTATCGCAAATTTTGAGGCAAGGCTATCGTAAGCCATTTGTACATTGCCAGCTTTTGCTTGCAGGCGGGCCGTTTTTAATGCCATAAAGTCAGCTAAGGCACTGTAGCGAGGAAGTTTTGCCACACCAGCTTCAACTATCGCAGCTTTGTAGTTTTGATCCTGTTCCAGTTTATTTATCTGGATCAGGGCTTCGGCAAATTGACTTCTTGCTTTCCAATCTTCATCTTTTCCCATTTCACTAATTAACGACAATGCTTTTTGGGGATCTTGCTGCAAGTATAGATCCGTTAACTCTATCATTCCTCCTGCCGACCATCTGTAATTTTGTGGGGGATATAATTTATGCAAAGCTTCAAAATAATCAATTTTATCATTATTATTTGCAGCATTTGTTGCCAAAAAATATAATGCCTGCGCGCCGCGTTCATCAGATGGGTAGCGCTTTACAAAATCAAAAACCTTTTGTTTATATTCTTTCGGATCGCCGTCAGCAAAAAAGCTAAGATAACTATAGGCATAAACAGCATTTGATGTATCAGCAAGCATTGCTTTTCCTGCGTACTCTTTGGCAGAATCCATTTGACCCCGGTTAAACGCGTCATCTGATAGCATAGACCATATTTTGCCGTTTTGCGGGGCAATCGCGGCAGCCTTCAACAAAAACTCAGTTGCCTGCGGCATTTCGGCGTTGTGATAAACTGTACCTATAGCCAAAGGGATATTCACACTGTTGGGATATTTTTCCATCCATGCGTTATATTGTGATACCAAAAGCGGACTATATATGCCCATAGCATAAATATATGTTCTATGTGCTTTCAGGCTATCCATATTAGCTTGTACCACTGTGAGGGCTTTTTTTATCTCTTCAGGAGACGCCGGCCCTGTGCGCACCGGAATTTGAGCAAAAGACTGCCCGGTAAAAAAAAACAGCATCAAAAAAATGGGATATATAGCGTATTTTACTTTATTTTCCATAGGTTTATTATTTCATTTATAGTTTATAAAGCTAATTTATATTTAATTTAGCTAAAAAATGACAAATTTATAATATTAAAAAATTTAACTAATGAGTTTAAAATTTACAATATTTAGGTTTCCAATAAGTAAGCAATTGAAGAAATTTGGATTCGGCGGAAAAGTTTGCTGCCTTATTATTTAATACCATAACCGTTTATATATAGAATATATTGCTGTGCCCATGTTATTGATATTGTTGCTATTTTTTCTGATGCTTACAAACCGAAAGCACTTACGGCTAAGCATCCGGTAAAAACCGCCCGATCTCGTTAAAAAAGTCCCTTTGTTTTTTTTAAAACACCAAATCACCTAAAAGCCCCCCAGATGTCCATAGTCTTCTGCCGTTCGAATGTCTCTGACTTCGAACCATTATGCCTGTAGTTTAAAGCTACCGTAGTATGTTTGTTAGCTCAATAATCGCCATATTCTGATAAACCTCGTTGCGCGTTAGGGACAGAAACGAATACCAGCGTGCGCGTATGAGTGAATGCCCCCGCCACCACTCATACCGACGGTGGAACGCCCTTTTGAAAAGAGTCAAGAGATTAGAGTCAGGAAATTAAGACTTTGGGAATACCAGGACTATTAATTACCCGTAACTGCCGCGGGTTAGGCAAAAGCAGTAGTTTTTAAACTTTACCATTTAACCGGACGGGAATGCACAGTGGAGAGATTTTAGGATTTGTAACCCTGCATTTATAAGTACCTCAATAAGAAAAATATGTATAACAAATTGTGCGTCATCTGTTACCATAAATACACCTGTTATTAATAAAATTGCTCAATAGAATATAAGTCTTTTTTTTGAGTTAGTACGCATTTTGAATCCAAAGTCCCGAACAGCGAGTGTATCTGGACTTTATTATTTTTATGATACAACCTTAAAGAGCAGAAAACGTATTACGAATATCCCTATTCGAAACACCATGTCAGCTACCAATAAATTGCCCGAAAAACAGGTTCATTGCCCCAAATGCTCCGCCGTTACAGAACATAGGGTATCCCGAAGTCCTTTAGTTAAGATTTTCCTTTTTTGGATGCCCCTGAGAAGATACTTATGCTACGAGTGTAAAGATTTTCTTTACGTGAGGTCGTAGGCTGATTAATAATTAGCCGGGCTGTAATATTATAGTTGATTGGACAATTAAATTATTTTTTAGAACCAATGCAACATTGGTAGGCTTTTAACCGCTGGTAAAGCATAAATTACCTATCCCTTAAAAATGTTTAACCTGCTGCTTTAGCTCAAGGGCTTTTTGGTGCTGCAAAATACTTTTATTGATGATCTTAAACTTCACCGAATCGGTAGAGGTAAATACCGGAAAATCTTTGGCGGGAATCTTTTTATCAAATTCGTATTTGGCATGTGTATCTGTCGTAGCGCCGATATTATTAACAACCGGGGGACTACAGGCTGCTATCATTTTGGTACTGTTATTAGTATACTCATTATTATCGTCGCCTGTTTTAAGCACCTTTTGGGCGTATACTACCGAGCTATCGCAATTTTTCATCACGTTGTAACTTAGGGCTATATAGTAATCTGTTTTGTTATTTGGGCTTAACTTGTTAGATTTTTTAAACGCCGTAATGGCGTCTTCATACTGTTTATCGTTATAAAAAATAATGCCATCATTAAACAAGGTTTTGTAGGTTTCAGTAACCGTGGTGGTTTTAACAACTTCGGCTTTACCATCATCAGTTTTAACAACCTCGGTTTTAGTGGCATTGGTGTCGTCAACTTCCTTTTGTTTGGGACAGCCCAATAATAACATGACGAATAATAAAAGGGGGAGCTTTTTCATATCAAGTTTTTATAATGAATCTTTAACTATGCTATCGGGCCTGAATATCTCTTTTTTAACCGCTGTGCTTTTTGATGTATGTGTATCGTATTGTTCTGTTTTGGTTAAAAACATGGCATAGGCTATTAAAATAATACCCAACAATACAAACAGCAAACCGGGCGACGAGCTTACCAGGGCAGCCTCTTTACCCTCGTACTTGGCCGAAAAATTGAACTCGCCCTTTACCCCGGCCAAAATGAGTTTATAACCCAGCCGGATAGTGAGGTAGCCTATTAAAAAACAGGTTAACTTCAATAAAACCACTAAACAGGAGATCTGTACAATTTCTGAGGGCATAGGCTTAGGTGTTAGGGTGTTATAAAGCTACACATTAATTACCAGACCGTTGATTTTTTTTGATTTCGCTGATTGCGCTGATTTTTTTTGAACCTGGGGCTTATGTGAACCGCAAGGGTGTCTGAACCTTGATTCTAAGGATTAAGAGATTCCCACGATTTTGATTAACTTGATTAGCATTTTTCTCACAACTCACAACTCACAACTCACAACGTTAAATCTTGTTAAACCTATTTTATTCCTACCCCCGGTTAATTACATTTGTAATGTACTGATCACTAAACCAACCTTTTGATATGCGGTACCTGATGATCCTGGTGTTATTGTGCTTTTGCCTGGAAGGCTATGGCCAAAAAATAAGCGGAATTGTTACCGATAAAAATACCGGGCAACGCATTAGCGGAGCCTGGATCACCACCTCCAATGGCACCACCATAAGCAATATGGCGGGCGAGTTTGCTGTTAATGCATCCAAATTAAAAGATACCCTAAAAGTAAAAATGCAGGGCTACAAATTATACGTACTGCCTGTTGATGCAAGCAAGGTTAACACGGTGGCTGTTGCCCTTCAACAAACCGCCATTGAACTCAACCAGGTTAATATTAGCGCCCGGCGCGATAGGGTGAAGGATTCTATCAGTAACCGTAAGGATTTTGCCAAAGATTTTGCCAGCCGGCCGCCAAAGTTTAGTGATATTGTAAGGCCGTCGCTGGGAGCAGGTCCGTACCCTATGGCGGGGGTAACTATTGTACCGAGCCAGTTGATAGCATTGCTTACCTACAAACATAGCAATGCTTATAAATTGAAGAAAGCGCTTATTGCCCATGAGCAGGGTGAATACATTGACAGCCGCTTTAGCGACGAGCGCGTGGCCCAGCTCACCAACCTGCCCGACGATTCGCTGCATCAGTTCATTGAGCTATACCGCCCCGCCATTGCCCAGGTAAAAAAAATGAGCGACTACGATATCATGACCTATATTAAAACCAGCCTGGTTAAATACAAGTCGCCGGTACACCACGCGTTGATTACCGAAGCTTTTTAAGGCACAATTCCCGGGAGCCGTTTTTGGTGCGCCAGACTTTTGACGTTACCTACTCCTCGTAAATTTCACATTGTTGAACCTACAGGCTTAAAGGTGTCTAAAAAGATATCGTCGGTAGCTCGATAGGTATAGAACGGTAAATAAAAGGATGCCGTAAGGTGTGTAACAGTTACTTTTTGTTGTCAAAAGTGGCTAAAACAAACATTTTGGCAATAAAAAGGTATATCATTTGAGGGTAAAAACAATTACGCTACTTGACACATGGTTTGAATTTCGTAATTTTGATTATGACTACCGAAACACTCGAAGATTTCTACAAACAAAAATTCGACTGGCTGCCTGATAACCTGCAGCAAAATATTGGCCACTTTAATGTGTTCAGGATTGAGGATTGCATTGGGCCAAATGCCAAGCCGGTTACCTACAGCAGGCGCAGTTTTTATAAGATCAGCCTGATGTGCGGGGAAAATATCATTCATTATGCCGATAAGAGTATCAACCTATCAGGCACTTCGCTGATGTTTTTTAGTCCGCATGTGCCATACACGTTTGAGCATTTGAGCGACGACCGTACGGGTTTCTTCTGCATTTTTACCGAGTCGTTTTTTGCCGATAGGTTCCGCGGCGGCCTTGCCGAATTGCCTATGTTTGCCATTGGCGCTAAACCGGTTTACGCTTTAGATGAAACACAGGGTGATTACATCCGCGGCCTGTTCCTCAAAATGGCCGAAGAGCTTAATTCTGACTATGCCTTCAAATATGAGCTAATCAAAAATTACGTTACCGAAATGTGCTACTATGCGCTCAAAACCCAACCGTCTGAGAACGTACACCAGCACGCGGATGCCAAATCGCGTATCACATCTGTATTCACCGAGCTTCTGGAAAGGCAGTTCCCGATAGAAACGCCATCGCAAAGGTTTAATTTACGATCTGCAAATGATTTTGCGCAGCGATTATCTGTACACGTAAACCACCTCAACCGCGCCATCCGCGAAACCACCGGTAAAACCACCACAGATCATATTGCCGAGCGATTGCTAAGTGAAGCTAAATCACTGCTACGCCACACCGATTGGAATATTTCTGAAATTGGCTACTGCCTGGGCTTTGAAGAACCCACCCATTTTAACAACTTTTTCAAAAAACAAACCCAGCTAACACCATCAACATTCAGAAATGTTTGAATTTTGTAACCATTGGTTTGATTAACGTAATACCCCACCCCGGTTGCCATAGTACCTTTGTTTTATCAAAACAAAAAACTTATGGACAACAAAAAAGTATGGTTTATCACTGGTGCTTCAAAAGGATTTGGGCTCAGTTTAGTAAAACAATTACTGGATGCTGGTCAGCTTGTTGCCGCTACTTCCAGGAACCAACAGGAATTAACCAATGCTGTTGGCTCGACTTCAACTAATTTTTTAGCACTCCAGATTGATCTGATTAGCGAAAGCAGCGTTTCCCTGGCCCTGCAGCATACCTATGAAACTTTTGGCAAAATTGATGTGGTTATCAATAATGCCGGTTATGGCATTGGCGGTGCCATTGAAGAACTAACAGATGCACAAACCCGTACCGCGTTTGATGTAAACGTGTTTGCCACCCTCAACGTAATCAGGTTTGTGATGCCTTACCTGCGTAAACAGCGCTCGGGGCATATTATTAATATAGCATCTATTGCAGGCATTGTTGGCGGTACCGGCTGGGCCGTTTACGCTGCTGCAAAACATGCTGTTATTGGCCTATCGCAGGTTTTAGCTATGGATGTTAAAGCTTTAGGCATCAAAGTTACCGTAGTTGCTCCGGGGGCTTTCAGAACAAGTTTCCTTACTAAAGGCTCATTAACAATGACGGCCAATCCCATTGCCGACTATGCCGATGTACGTGAATCACACTGCAAATACTCAAAAATGAACGGTGAGCAAGCTGGCGACCCGGAAAAAGCGGCGACCAGTATTATCAATGTGGTGTATGAAGAAAATCCTCCGCTGTATTTGCTATTAGGTGGCGATGCTTATAACAGGGCTTTAACCAAGCTGGATGGTATGTACAAAGAAATCCACGAGTGGGAAGAGATTACCTGCGCAACTGATTTCGACTAAATGGCAATAGGTATATACAAAGATACGCAAAATGGAAAACATTAAAGATAAAGTTGTTGTCATTACCGGCGCAAGCAGCGGCATGGGCGCAGCTACGGCCCGTAAATTGGCTAAGCTTGGCGCTAAAGTTGCGCTGGCCGCCCGCCGTGAAGACCAACTCAAAACAATGGTTGCCGAGTTGGGCGAAAACGTCATTTACGTTACAACCGATGTAAGCAAACGCGCCGATCTGGATAATCTTATCCAGCAAGTCATAGCCAAATTTGGCCATGTAGATGTGCTGTGGAACAACGCCGGTATTATGCCTATCTCCTTTTTTGAAGAAGGCCTGGTTGATGAGTGGGATAAAATGATCGATATCAACATTAAAGGTGTACTCTATGGCATCAATGCCGTGTTGCCGCATATGCTTAGTCGGGGACAGGGGCATATTTTGGCTACATCATCCGTAGGTGGCATCAAAACATCGCCGGGGATTGGCGTTTACTCCGGGACAAAATTCGCGGTAAAAGCCATTATGGAAACTCTACGCGAGGAGGTAGCCCAAACCATTAAAGTAACTACCATTTTTCCGGGAGCTACGCAATCTGAGTTAGGCCATGATATCACCAGCCCTAAAATCAAAGCCATATATGGCAATTTAAGCAACATGCCAAAGATGGATGAAGATGCAATTGCCGACGCTGTAATATACGCTATCAGTCAGCCGGGAAATGTTACCATTAATGACCTGGTGCTAAGACCACTTGGCCAAACACGTTAAGTCAACTAAAATCAAAAAATAATCGGTGAAACCAAGCACAGCGTCCTCATGAACGCCGCTGAAATTAAAAACAAGTGAATAATCACAAAAATCACCTTAAATCAAAAAACAACAATGAACAACAATAATATATGGTTTGTAACCGGTGCCTCGAAAGGACTGGGACTTACCCTTGTAAAACGACTCTTAAACGAAGGTTATAAAGTAGCAGCCACTTCAAGAAATATCAGTGAGCTGCAAAATGCTGTAGGTATAAAAAGCGATGACTTTTTACCACTTGCTGTAAATATTAAAAACGAAGAAAGTGTACAACAGGCCATCGAAAAAACGATAAGCACTTTTGGCAAAATTGACATCGTTGTTAACAACGCCGGTTACGGAATGCTTGGCGGATTGGAGGAAACAACAGATCAGGAAGCGCGCGATAATTTTGACGTGAATGTATTTGGTTCGTTAAACGTTATTCGTAAGGCGTTGCCTTATCTAAGAGCGCAACAATCAGGGCATATCATCAATATCTCATCAATTGGTGGCTTTGCAGGTGGTTACCCAGGTTTTGGGATTTATTGCGCTACCAAGTTTGCAGTAAACGGATTTACAGAAGCACTGGAAACAGAGGTTAAACCATTTGGCATAAAAGTTACCATTGTAGAACCGGGGTACTTCCGCACCAATTTCCTGTCAGAAGGGTCATTGGTAACACCTCGAAACACGATATATGCGTATCAAAATGTCCGTAACTCGCAAAGTATGCATCAAAACGACCTTGATCAACAGCAGGCAGGCGATCCTGAAAAGGCCGCGGCTGCTATGATCAGCATTGCTAATCATCCCGATGCCCCGCTAAATTTATTTTTGGGTGCCGATGCCTACCAGGTGGCGCAGCAAAAAATAGCATCGGTACAAACCGATTTAGAAACATGGAAAAATTTAACCATTTCAACAGCATATTAAAAAAAATGAAAAACAATGAGCATATAGGCGTTTGGGTAACCAAAGACGGCCATGTACGCCATGAGTTTTTACCAAACGGCCGTTACAACGAAGCACGCGGCGATATAAAAGGTGCTTTTACCGGTTACTACAATAGATTAGGTAACCACATCGAATATCTTGATGACAGTGGCTTTACTGCCGATGGCGATTTTATTGACGGTGTTTTTTACCATGCAGGCATGGTTTTATATAAAGAGAGTGCCTGAGTTACAGGGCAAATGCATCTAATTGGGTTAACATAACTTAACATATTTCAGATAAAATACATGTTAATTATCTAATAATCAATATTTTATATTTTAACAAGGTTAACACTAAATTGATGTATTTCGCAATTTAGGCACTCCAAATATTTGTGCCTGTTGTTGACCAATAAAACGCCCTTCGATACCCGGATCATTTAACCAGGACCAGGCAACAAAACAAGGTATCGCTGGATGCTTATATCTTCCCGATGCCCCAGCTTTATGCTGTTACCCATTATTAAATAAAAGCGGATCCCAGTTAACTATTTAGATGCGTTTGCCCTCCATTGCAATAAAAAGCTTGCTTATAAAAGCAGGCTTTTTTTATCTTTATAAAAATCTAATCCCTGAAAAATATGAGTTTTAAAGAACAATTGAGTTCAATATTTGTGGATGAAAGCCTTATTGGCTACGGTTTCCAGATAGAAGAAGTTCATCAGCGCGAGTACCTGAGCAGTGGCGAAATGAAACCCTGGAACGGCGAGGTAAGCGAAGTATACTCACCCGTTGGTTTTTTTGGTGCCGATGGCTTCAAACGTAAATTAATTGGCACTTATCCCGTTTGCACCGAAAAGGAAGCATTTGAATCGCTTGATGCTGCTATTGCCGCCTATGATAATGGCCGGGGCGAATGGCCTACCATGAGTATTCCCGACCGTATTAAATGCATGGAGCGCTTTATTTTTAAAATGAGCGAACAACGCAGCCTGGTAATCAAACTGTTGATGTGGGAAATAGGTAAATCCTACGGCGATTCGGCCAAAGAGTTTGACCGTACTATCGAGTACATTAATGCCACCATCGATGCGCTAAAAGATATTGACCGCCAATCCTCCCGTTTTGAAATGGCCGAAGGATTGGTAGCACAGATTCGCCGGTCGCCATTAGGTGTGGTGCTTTGTATGGGGCCATTCAATTATCCGCTTAACGAAACTTTTACTACCCTTATTCCCGCCCTTATCATGGGTAATACCATTTTATTTAAACCACCTAAGCACGGTACGTTGCTGCACTACCCATTATTGCGCGCTTTCCAGGAATCGTTCCCTAAAGGCGTAGTGAACACCATTTATGGTCGCGGGTCTGTGGTTACGCCCGGGTTAATGGCATCGGGCAAAGTAAATGTGCTGGCCTTTATCGGATCGAGCAAGGTGGCTAATGATCTTAAAAAACGTCACCCTAAAATAAACCGTTTGCGTGCGGTTTTAAGTCTTGATGCAAAAAACGCGGCTATCGTTACCAAAAATGCCGATCTGAATTTAGCCGTAAGCGAATGCATTTTGGGTGCCTTATCATTTAACGGACAGCGTTGTACCGCCATTAAAATGATATTTGTGCAAAAAGAAGTTGCCGATGAGTTTTTAAAACTATTGAGCGAGGCGGTTGGTAAACTTAAATTCGGCCTGCCCTGGGACCAGGATGTTAAACTTACCCCACTACCCGAGCCAAACAAAACCGAATACCTTACCGCAATTGTTGCAGACGCAATTGCCAACGGAGCAAAAATAATTAACGAAAATGGCGGCGAAACTGTAGCATCATTCTTTTACCCGGCTATAGTTTACCCGGTTAACGAAAAGATGAGACTGTACCGCGAGGAGCAATTTGGTCCGGTTATCCCGGTAATACCTTTTGAATCGATAGAAGAACCAATTGAATACCAAATAGATTCGCCGCATGGGATGCAGGTGAGTATTTTTAGTAACGATGCCAAGGAAATTTCTTCGCTGATAGATCCGTTTGTGAACCTGGTAAGCCGTGTTAACATCAACAGCCAATGCCAGCGTGGACCAGATGTTTTCCCGTTCACTGGTCGTAAAGATAGCGCCGAGGGTACACTTTCGGTACATGATGCTTTAAGGTCGTTCTCTATCCGCTCATTGGTAGCCACCAAAATGAACGAAGTCAACAAACAGATACTTAACGACATTGTAAACGATAACGACAGCAATTTCCTGAGCACGAAGTTTATATTGTAAAAGCTTCGGATGTGCAGATTACAGATGTGCAAATATGCAGATGAAAAATATCCGCACATCCTTAAATATAATGTACAGATTACAGATATTCAAATCGATTAAAAATCATCTGCACATCTGTAATCTGCACATTTGCATATCTATAAATTGGGGGTTAGGGGGCCTCTCTTCTTACTATTTATCCACTCCACCAGTATCAAATTAGGCACCCAGCTTAAAAAGGCGATGATGATATAGTTGTGATCGAAATTAACGCCGTTGCCAACAACGTGAAACAGCCAGATATAAAAGCGAAGTGTTACCGCACCAAAAGCCAGGCCGTAGCTGCGGTGCATCATTTTAACATGGCCATCTAAATCACCTTTTTTAATGAGCAACAAGGCAGCAAGTGTAAATGCTACCCACAACGTGTTTTGAATAAAAAAGGAAATAAATACCCCGGTTCCGCGGTTAACAAAAAGCGTCATCACGTAAGCACCGGGAGCGGCAATCAGTAATACTCCAAAAACATATATTTTGCCTAATGCCCGGTGTAGCTTTTTGTTGTTATAAACTTTTTCAGAAAATTGAAAAAAGCCAACTAACAGTATCACGCTGCTGGCAAAAATATGGCAGTAAAAAGCCGGCATGTACCAGCCGGTTTTAATAGCGGCTTGTTTAAATCCTAAAAAGAAAGCATGATTATGAGCAAAACTTTCATAAAAGGTACCGAAGCTCAAAACAGCTATCCAGAAAAAAGCAATATATCTTAAAATGCGGCCGGCTATGGTCATTGGGCAGCCAGCGTGTTTACTTTTTTAACATTTAAAATTGGCGTGCCGTTCAGCTTACTGTTAATGAAGGAGATGTTATATTTATCAATAGTTGTTAATGAGTCATCTACGCTTACATTTGTTGTAGTATCTGCACTGTTAAAACGGTAAGAAAATGCATCATTCCATTCTTTGGCTTTAAATCGGTATTTGTAAGATGCATAGATTTCATTTTTCATGTATTGCAACATTTCCTTTGTAACATGATCAATTGTTTTGGTTTTCCTGTTCGGATACGTTCCTATACCCAAAACATAGCAGCCTTGAAGGTATGAATCATCCAATTTTATAAATTGCGTAGGAAAAACCCTGCGAGACACAAGCAATACAAACTTACCATTCTTAACTTGCAGATATCGATAATATGGTCCCTCATCTATAATTATCTCTGGGTTAAATAGTGGATCGCCAATTTGAGCCGTGGTTTTATATTCAAATAATGAATCGTTGATAGCCTTTAAAGAATTTTCATTGCAACTGCCAGAAAGCTCGCCATAGCCTTCCTCCTCTCCAATGTATACATCACCATTAAAACCTAAAATTTGATTATGTTTCTTGTCAACCACCAATATGCTTTTACTTTGGTAAAGCCCGCCACGTCCGCCTAAATAATCGTTAGCGATAGAGTAAAAAGCGGTTTGAAACCAATTGTCATCAGCACCTTTCTTTTCACCATCAAATGTGATATCAATTGAGCCGCTTCCATTGCCATCTTCATCACTATGAAAAATCTTGCGCAAAGGGTTCGGAAAATCAACAAACTTAGGAATCAGCTGCAAGTTTACCAGGTAAGACGGAGCTATAACCAACGACTCATTATAATCTTTTGAATTGTACTCCATGATATTTTTCGAACTCTTGTCAGATAGCGTATACGAATCCCCAAACGTTTTTATTTTCGATACAATATCCGCTATCTTAAAATCTACTATCTTTTCAGAGATAGTAGTATCCGATTTTAAATAATAGAAGTCTTCCGCATTCTTCAATATGGCAAGATTTTCGCCTGCTTTTAAAGGGTAGATTTCATCGTAATTAGCTGGCACCGCCATTTTACCATCTATATTATAAAAACCTTTCTTCGTAGCTTTCTCCACTTCAATCAATCCCTCTATTGCTCCATTCACATTATGGATCAAATCATATTCAACGGGGATGATCTCTTTTAAATCTGGATTTACCAGCCCCATTTTCAAATCAGATTTTTCGCCTTTATAACCCTCTAGATTAGGCCAGTAAAAGTCATTTTTTATTTTACCTTTCATTACGTAATAAAAAGTTTTGCCACCCACATGATCAAACCATAAAACGCTATCATATTTTGCTTTCAACTGATCTGCAACCTTAAAGGCAGCCAAAGTTTCGGGGCTGTAAATATCCGCCTCGGGCGTAATTTTATTATATACTTTAACCTGGTAGGCCACATAATCTTTCACAAACCCACGGGCATCAACCTGGGTAATTTTATATTGGCCACCAGCTATTTTGTGGATAGTAAATAAAATGGTAGATAATTCCTGGGGCAAACCATCATAGGTAAATTTAGTAGCTACCCTTGCAGTCACAAACTCGGGGTTTACTACTGTGATCAAAGCATCTTCGGTATTCATGCTTAGTTTAAACAAGGGCTTATCCTTGCCACCGGTGTTGGTTTTATTGCAAAGCACGCTTAACAGCACCTTTACCTGCTTGCCTTTCTGCTGATCTTCAAAATACGCTTTTGCCGAATCGATATTGCCGGCTTTTACCTGCTTATTAAATGCATTTAAAAACTGCATGATCTCTCCTTTGCCAGGCTTGTTTTGATTTTTATATCGGATAAAGGAAAAAGCACCCGCAGCTATTACCAAAACAGCAGCTGCAACTATCATAATAGGTTTGGTTTTCATGATACCAATATAGATATTTTAATTAAGCAGAAAAAGATTTGGTTGGCGGGCAGGGAAATCGCTTTTAAAGATTTGCATAGCAAAAGGTAGCTCCTATGGAGCAAAAAAACACAAATTACTTGTTCTACAAATAGGTAGCCGCTATGCGGCATTCTTTCGTTTTATTAAATATCCAATGCCGCATAGCGGCTACCCGTTTGTAGAAACAAAAGAACCAGACAAGATGCCGCATAGCGGCTACCTATTGTACTCATTGAATGATGCTATCTTATACGGAAATCTTAAACGCGATTTCCCTGGGTTGGCGGGCGCTATTTCGAACCAATAGTCAATATTGATTAACCTAAATAGATATATAAATAAAATCTATATGATATAGATTTTTAGAATGGGACACTGACTTTTAAAACAGTATATTTGCATAAATAATAAAAAAAGAACACTTATGTTAACGATAGGACAAAAATTCCCCCAGTTTTCTAAAACTGCCGTAGTTAGTATCGAAAAAGGAAAAGAGTTTGAAACACTTACTTCTGATTATCTTGTGAATGACGATAACGTTTGGACAGTAATGTTCTGGTGGCCAAAAGATTTCACTTTTGTGTGCCCAACTGAAATTGCTGAGTTCAACAAAAACTTTGGCGAGTTCCGCGACCGCGAAACCCGTTTAATTGGTGCTTCAACCGATTCTGAATTTGTTCATGCTGCCTGGAGAAGAGATCATGACGATTTGCGTGGTTTAAAATTCCCTATGCTTGCCGATACATCTAAATCATTAGCTGAAGACCTGGGCATATTAGAGCCAACCGAAAAAATTGCGTACCGTGCTACTTTTATCGTTGATCCCACCGGCATTATCCGTTGGGTATGCGTTAACGACTTAAGTGTTGGCCGTAACGTAGCAGAGGTTTTACGTGTACTTGATGGTTTACAAACCGACGAACTTTGCCCTTGCAACTGGGAAAAAGGCCAGGAAACCCTTACCGTTTAATTACCCCTATAGCATATGTCCCCGCACGGTTAATATTGTGCGGGGATTTTTTATAGGCTGATTGTTGATGACAACACCAACAATGGGCGAATGAAAAAGGCAAAAAAGAACCCGTCATTGCGAGTTTAAAAATCCGGAGGAATCTGAAGGTGGAAATGACGTAACAACTATCCTCTCCACCCTGTCATGCTGAGGCACGAAGCATCTATTAGCGAACTTTACAGGGCGAATAGGAATGGCGTAGAATAGATCCTTCACTGCGTTCAGGATGACAGATCTTTTAATAGACGTCATGGGGAGGTACGAAGCAATCGCGAACTGTGCAGATTCGCCCTGTAGAGCATGAGATTGCTTCGTACCTCGCAATGACATAATAGAGAATTTCCATCAAGCACAAACGAAAAAAGAAATGAACGAAAGCACCGAAGTGATCCAGGAAATACTGCAAAGTATTGGATTAGATAAAGATTACCGCACTGTAAGCCTTACACTTTTAGAGAAAGGCGAATCGCGCTATTTACGCGATCTGAAACTGAATTTCACCAGCACCCTTACCTCGGCTCATTTAACGGCTAAGGAGTGCGCTTTATTAGGCTTAAGCATCGCTGCTAATAATAACAACACGCCGCTTACAATCTTTTTTACCAAATACGCCGAAGAACAGGAAGCTACCGCTGCCGAAATTGGCGAAGCCGTTGGCTGTGCTTCATTACTGGCTTCAAACAACATCTTTTACAGGTTCAGGCATTTTACCCAAAAGGAAAAATATACCCAGATCCCGGCCCGTATCCGTATGCAGCTGATGATGAAACCGGTAACCGGCAAAGAGTTTTTTGAACTAATGAGCCTTGCCGTATCGGCCGTTAATGGCTGCGAAATGTGTGTGAACGCTCACGAAGATTCATTGATTAAATTAGCTACCACCGAGGAGCGTATTTTTGACGCTGTGCGTATTGCATCACTGGTTACAGCTACAGGCAAGGTTATTTTTTAACTTTTTCTGATTTTTTCGCATAAAAAAAGACATGAGATATTAACATTTCATGTCTTTTTCACAATTAGTAGTTTATTAACGAATTAATTTGCGATTGTTAATTAAAAACTTCTAAATTTATACCTAAGATTAAACAAACCTCAATCCTACATTTATTTTATTTAAAAGAATTGTATCTCTGAGGGGAGTTATTAAATTTTAATTGTTAATTTTTTTTGGGGAAAGCCGTTCCAGGTAATAGTGGAACGGCTTTTATCGTTTTAGTTAGTGGGCATCTACCGGCATTTTGGCATTTTTGCCAAATGGTTGCAGGTATAATAACGGTATCGAGAACAGCATTACCAATCCCGAGATCCAGTAGGCATCGTCATAAGTTAACAACAGCACCTGTTTAGTTAAAGCCCCTTCAATTGAGCCATAGGCCATACGGGTAGCATCTAATATAGAATATCCCTTAGCCATAAAGCCGTGCATAGCGCCGTTTAAACGATCAACCAGGGCAGGGTTAGTAGCAGTAATATTGGTTAACAAATTATTACGGTGTACCCCCTGGCGTATATGAATAATAGTGGTTAGGGTTGCTATACCAAATGAACCGCCTAACTGGCGCATCATGTTATTTAAGCCCGTACCCTGCCCTACTTCGGGCCCTTTCAAATCGGCTATTGCCAGGGTTGTTAAAGGCACAAATAAAAGCGCCATACCAACCCCACGTATTACCAGCGGTAAAAAGAAGTTGCTGGTACCTACTGCAAGGGTTGAGTTGCTGAGCATGGTGGTAAATACAAAGAACAGGAACATCCCGCCGGTTGCCAAAAACTGGGCCGGGATACCTTTATTAAGCATCTTACCTATAAAAGGCATCATCATAATGGTACACAAACCGCCGGGGAATAAGATCTCGCCTGTCTGTTGCGCGGTAAACCCAAGCAAATTCTGACAAAATACCGGGAATACAAATACCGATCCATACAAGCCAAAACCCAGGATAAAGGATGTAAACATCCCCACCGCGAAACTCCGGTGCCGCAATATGGCAAAATTCACAATAGGAAATTCGATACTCATTTCGCGCCATACAAACAGGATCAACCCTAATATGGCACTAATGGTTAATACAGTAATATATGGCGTAGCAAACCAATCCTCGGTTTCCCCTTTTTCCAGAATGGTTTGTAAACTACCTACAGCAACTGCAAGCAGGGCAATGCCCCACCAGTCTACCGGTTTTCCCTTAGCTTCTTTTGGTGTTTCACGTACATAAGTATAAGCAAAGAAAGCAGCCAGGGCACCTACAGGGATATTTACATAAAATATCCAGCTCCAGTTCAGGTGATCGGTAATATAACCGCCAATGGTTGGGCCCACAGTTGGGCCTACTACCGCGCCTAAACCAAACAAGGCTGTAGCAGTCCCAATTTGCTCACGTGGCCAGGTTTCTATCAGGATGGCCTGCGATGTTGATATTAAACCACCGCCTGCTATACCTTGTAAAATACGGAACATTACCAGTTCATTTAAACTTGTGGCGTTACCGCACAAAAATGAGGCAATGGTAAATACGATAATTGATGTGATAAAATAATTTTTGCGCCCAAACCTGCTCCCCAGCCAACCCGACATGGGAAGTACGATTACGTTTGCCACCGCATACCCGGTAACCACCCAGGCCACATCCTCAAGGGTTGCGCCAAGGTTACCTTGTATTTTGGGCAAGGACACGTTCACTATCGTGGTATCAATAAGCTCCAGTAACGAAGCCGTGATAACCGTAATGGTGATGATCCATTTTTTAAAGCCTGTTTCAGCCATGGTTTTTATCCTTTAATTACAGATACGTTCACGCTCATACCTGGGCGCAGTTTATCCATTGTTGCTTTATCAGCAGTTATTTTTATTTTTACAGGCACACGTTGTACCACTTTTACAAAGTTACCGGTAGCATTATCTGGCGGCAACAAAGAGAATTTAGCACCGGTTGCCGGCGAAAAGTTGTATACTTCGCCTTCCAGTTTCAGATCAGGGTAAGCGTCAACCTCAATCTCCACTTTCTGACCGTTTTTCATATCAGTAAGCTGGGTTTCTTTGAAGTTGGCAGTGATGTATAAGCTGTTATCATTAACAATGCTAAACAAGGTTTGGCCTGCCTGTACCAACTGGCCTAACTGCACGCTTTTTTTAGCTGCTAAACCGCTTGATGGCGCTTTAATAGTAGTATAGCTTAATTGCAGGTTAGCGTAGTCAATATCAACTTGCTTCTGGCTTACACCAGTGTTGGTTACTTTTAACTGGCTGCGGGTTGTGCCAATTTGCTCAACAGCGGCTTTGTACTGATCTTGTGAAGCCCTTAAGTTTGCTTTGGCAACGTCTAAATCGGCTTTAGCCTGGTCAAATTGTTGCTGGGTTACAGAACCGTCCTTTACCAGGTTGGCATAACGTGCGTAATCTTTTTGTACTTTATCTAAACGGGCGGCATTTGATTCAACAGTTGCTCTTGCACTTGATGAATTAGCCTGTGTAGCGTAAATCTGTGATTGGTTAACGTTAATCCCTGCACTTGCACCAACTTGCGCGGCCTGTGCCTGCTCAACTTTCACTTTATAATCGCGGTCGTCAATTTTAACCAATGTTTGACCGGCTGTAACGTGGATGTTGTCTTCAAAAAAGATAGAATCAACATAACCGCCAACGCGTGCTACTACGGGGCTGATGTCGCCATCAATCTGCGCATCATCAGTATCAATGTGTTTACCGTAGTATATATATTCTTTGATACCAAAAATGGCACCACCGATAAGCAATACACCTAATATGATAGGGATAACTTTATTTGGTTTCTTTTTTGGTTCTTGTTCCTGTGTTTCTTGTGACTTTGCCATTTTATTATCTGGTTTAAGTATTATTTGTTGTTAATTTTTCCTGTTGATTTTAGTAAAGTATAGTAGGCAAGACCTGCATCGGCTTTGGCCAGTTCCAGGTTTATCTGGGCCTGGTAAAGCAAGGTTTCGGCATCGGCCCTGTCTGTTGCTGATGCTATATTGCTTTTGTATTTAGATTCGAGGATCTTGTTGTTTTCACCAGCCTGATCTATCGAAGTTTGCAAAAGCTTGATCTTATCCAAAGCCATGGTCCAGTTTTGGTAGTTTTGATTCACCTCGTCCTTAATACGGTCGATAGTAATGTTTTTGTTGATATCTACCTGCTCGCGCTGAATTTTTGCTTCGGTGATCTTGTTTTTGTTGGTCCACAAGTTGCCAAAGTTCCATGAAAGAGTTAATCCAACTGATAGTGGGGTAATGAACTGACCGCTTTTTGGTATCGGATTAGAATTAACATCAACATAATAAGCGCTTCCCGACGCCGCTAAAGTAGGCAGGGTGTTGGCTTTAATGGTTTTGATATTGGTTTCAGAAACCTTACCACGTAAATCTGCCTGTTGCAGCTCAACACGACTTGCATAGGCCGAATCGATGTAATTGCTTAACGGTGCTACCGGCCTGTCGGCTTCAACGATCTGCTCAATATTAAGCTGGGTACCTTCTGGTAAACCCAACAACACATTCAGATTATAGTTGATGATGCGACGGTTAGTTTCCAGGTCGATGCCGTTAAGCTCCACATTTGAACGTTGCAGTTGGAAACGCAAAACATCATTTTTGGTAACTAAACCCTGGTCAAAAAAGCGTTGCGCTTGTTTAATCTGACCGTCAATAGTAGCTAAGTTTTGTGCCACTACTTTTTTGCTTTGCAATACCTTATAAAGGTTGTAGTAAGAGCTGATCACATCATAAGCAATCTCGTCTTTATCGTTATTGATATCTAAACGGGCAACTTGTGTAAGCAATTCTGTTGATTGCCTGGCGTATTTGTATTTACCGCCGGCATAAAGCGTTTCGCTTAATGACAGGATACCCAGATAAGCATCGGCACGGGCAGGTAAATCAAAGCTGCTTGAACCAAGCGCAAGTTTATTGGCCGGAATCTCGGCATGGTTGTAGCCATAGCTTACTTTGCCGGTAGGCAAAGCAGCATCTTTAGCTTGCTCATACTGGGAAACTGCCTGATCAATTTTTGATTGCGAAAGCTTCAGCACTTTGCTGTTATCAAGGCCCAGCTTAATGGCCTCATCTAAAGTAATGGTACGGTCCTGGGCGGCGGCTGTTCCTGCAAACAGCAAACCAGATATGGCAAGTGATGCTCCATACCTCCAAAACCCGTGTACTGTGTTTTTAAACAGCATAAGGTGATTGGTTTTGTTATTTCGAGTTGTCATTTTCATTAACTAAATAAGCTTTTAAAAGTCTTTTCATGTATGTTTTAACCCGGGGCTTCAGGTTTTCTTCCATAAATTTTTCATCACGAATATCATGTCCCAGTATTAAGGATGATAGTTGTGGCATGTTAATAATATAATTTTTGGTACCAAATATGGTGGCTATAACCAAAGGAATATCAATATCGCTATAAAAGCTACCATTATTTAACCCCTCTTCAATAATTTTTTTGATCTCATGAACATTCACCATCAAAATCTCGGTGATCTTATCGGTAAGCGTCCAGCGTTTGTTCATGGAAACCTCACGGTTAATCAATTTTTGAAAACAGTTATTTACGATGATACGCTCTACATAATTATCGATGCACTTTTCGAGCTTGCCCCAGGTTGTCATTGTATCATCATTACCTATGTTCTGTAATAATGTGCGGAACGACGAGATCTTACGCTCAAAAACTGCCAGGAAAAGTCCTTCTTTTGAACCGAAGTAATAGTTTAGCATCGCCATATTAACACCAGCCTCGCCCGAGATTGTACGGGTAGAAGCGCCATCAAACCCATAGTCGGCAAATACGCGCTCGGCTACGTCAAGGATGTGGTCTTTTTTATCTATTTTATCTTTGTCCATTGTTTTAACGGCACAAAATTAATCAAACGATTGATTAGGCAAAGTAATAAAACACAAAAGTTAATCATTTGATTAATTGATTACTATCGAATGACAAATTTGTTTTCATCAGTTTATTTTTTTTTGATTTTAGCAATTGAATGTTTAAACAATTATCGTTTTGGCAAATTTGACGCCCGCTCAAAATTGACGTCCGCTCAGGGTCTCCTTGAAAAGGGGACCCTGAGCCCGCCTGCTAAGTACCGTCGTCGTGATTTCGTTGAACAAATCCTCAGGGTCCTCTGATCGAGAGACCCCGAGGGTACATAAGGCTAAATGCTCCCCGTCACTATCCTTCCGTATACCCACATCTTTTTTGTTAAACTAAAATGTCATTTCGAACGAGCAAGCGCGGGAAAAGCGGGGCTGCGAGGAGAAATCTTCTACGCCTTGCATGACCGAATGTCCGCTTTTACAAGATTTCTCCTTACCTCCGGTGCCCAATCCCTACCGGTTCGTTCGAAATGACAACTTTTTTTTGATGATATGATTCCAAAAAGATGTAGGTACACGGTCGGTCACCATCTTGTAACATCTGCTACATTTATGATACACGAAATTGTAAATAGGTATCTTTCAATATATTTGTTGCCATGAAGCGGATAAATCTCCTTATAACCTTTTTAATATTAAATACCTGTGTAATTGCCCAAACATCGCCGCCAACAGATATGGGCACCATACAGCAAAACTTAAAAAAGCTAAACACGCTGGGTAGCGTATTATATGTAGCCGCCCACCCCGATGATGAAAACACCCGCCTGCTGGCTTACCTGGCACAGGAAAAACATTACCGCACAGGCTACCTGGCACTTACCCGCGGCGATGGAGGCCAGAATTTGATAGGTAATGAGCAAAGCGAGCTATTGGGACTGATCCGTACGCAGGAGCTTTTGGCGGCCCGCAGAATGGATGGTGCCGAACAGTTTTTTACCCGCGCTAATGACTTCGGTTTCTCTAAAGGGCCCGAAGAAACCCTGAAGATATGGGATAAGGAAAAGGTTTTGGGCGATGTGGTTTGGGTGATTCGCAAGTTTAGGCCGGATGTGATCATTTGCCGTTTCCCTACTACGGGCGAAGGAGGTCATGGGCATCATACCTCGTCGGCTATTTTAGCGCAGGAGGCCTTTACCGCAGCTGCCGACCCAACCAAATATCCCGAGCAATTACAATATGTAAAACCATGGCAGGCCAAAAGGCTGATGTGGAATACCTTTAACTTTGGCAGCACCAATACTACTGCGGCCGATCAGTTTAAGATAGACGTTGGCGTTTACAACCCAACCCTTGGTAAAAGTTATGGCGAAATTGCTGCCGAAAGCCGCAGTAACCATAAAACCCAGGGCTTTGGCGCAGCTAAACAACGCGGTGAATCTTTTGAATATTTTAAAACCATTTTGGGCGATGCCCCTCAAACCGACCTGATGGATGGCGTTGAAACCTCCTGGAAAAGGGTAAAAGACGGCGCGGATATAGCGGCATCGGTTAGCGTGATCACCCGCAATTTCATCCCCGAAAACCCGGAGAAATCTGTTACCCCAATGGTTGCTTTATTAGGTAAAATTGAAAAGGTATCGGACACGTACTGGCGCGAGCAAAAAACAAAGGAATTGAGTGATCTGATAGCCGCCTGCGCAGGCTTATGGTTTGAAAGTTATGCCAACGAGGCAACTTATGCTTTAGGCGATAAGATCCAGGCGCGATCACAAGTGGTGAACCGCTATAATGATAAGGTAAAAATCAATAAGATTGGGATTGGAGCCGATGTGCTGGATTTGGGGTCAAAAATAATTCCTGCCAATCAGCAGCAAAGTTTTGAAAGTACAACCGTGGCTGATAAAATAAGTCAGCCGTACTGGTTAGAAACCCCGCATAAAATTGGCACCTATAATTTACCCGATGACAGGCTTGCCGGTAACCCCGAAAACCCCGATCTGCTTAAAGTAAATTTTCAGTTTATCATTGAGGGCAAACCGGTAAATTTTGAGCGGCGTTTATTATATAAATATACCGACCCTGTTCGTGGCGAGGTGTATCAGCCCCTGGAGATTACACCGCCGGTTACAGCTAATATTGATGGTAAGGATTATATTTTCAATTCGCAGCAAGCACAAACCGTACAAATAAAATTAAAAAGCTTTACCACTGCAAGCGGCAACATCAGCATAAAACCTATTGAGGGCTGGAAGATTAGTCCAGATAAAATTGATTTTACTGGTAAGGCCAAAAATGATGAGTGGACGGTTGCTTTTACCGTAACTCCATCAGATAATAAGCCTAAAACAAGCAACCTGCAAGTGATCGCGACAGCAAATGGCAAGCCGTATTCCATGTCGCTAAAACGCATCCGTTATGACCACGTGCCGGCTATTACCTTGTTCCCTCCTGCCGAGGCTACCCTGGTAAACCTCAACCTGAAAACCGGTGGTAAAAAATTAGGCTACATTGCCGGTGCAGGCGACCTGATGCCCGAAGCCCTGCGCCAGGTTGGTTACGATGTACATTTATTGAGCGAAAATGAGATCATGAACACCGATCTATCCAGCTACGACGCCATTATAACCGGCGTGCGTGCTTATAACGTAAATGAACGCCTGGTATATGAGCAACCCAAGCTGATGGAATACGTTAAAAACGGCGGCAATTTGGTGGTTCAATACAATAACAACTCTGGCCTGGTGGTCAAACAAATTGGGCCATACCCTTTTACAGTGGTAAACCGCAGGGTTACTGATGAGGATGCTACAGTCACGGTGCTTGATCAGCAAAACCCGGTACTAAACTATCCTAACAAAATAAACCAGGATGATTTTAAAGGATGGATCCAGGAGCGCGGACTATACTTTGTAAGCGATATAGACCCACAATATAAAGCCATCTTCCAGATGAACGACAAGGGCGAATCGCCGCTTAACGGTTCACTAATAGTTGGCGATTACGGTAAAGGCAGATTTGTGTATACATCGTTAGCTTTCTTCAGGGAACTTCCCGCCGGCGTACCGGGCGCATATAGATTGTTCGTAAATTTATTGAGTAAGCAAAAAGGGAATTAATTGCAAAAAGACATAGCTGCCGCGAGTTTAGCGCAGCGTAACTCGTGGCTCACCTAATTTAAGTTTTCAACTTAAATTAGGTGAAATTTCATACACCTATCAAATCAGCAAGATTTTCAATTTAAGTTGAAAACTTAAATTGAATTACCACGAGTTACGCTGCGCTAAACTCGCGGTAGCTATTACAGCAAATCTTTCGGATGCTTATAATTAGCTTTAACGGTATCTAATACCTCATTCATTTGGCCGTTAAGTATTAGTTTGGTCATGGATACGGCCATGCCGGCCACCTGTTTCAGTTCTATTTTTGGTGGCATAGCCAGGGCGTTGGGATCCGTGAATACGTTTACCAATGCGGGGCCATCAAAAGCAAGGGCGTCGCTGATGGCTTGCCTTACCTGGTCTGGTTCGGTAACTGTAAAGCCTTTGATGCCCATAGCCTGGGCAACCAGCGCGAAGTCGGGATTATACATATCGGTTTGCCAATCGGGTAGGCCAGCCACCTCCATTTCCAACTTCACCATCCCTAAAGAGCGATTATTGAAAACGATAATTTTAACGGGTAATTTATATTGTACAATGGTTGCCAGATCACCCAATAACATCGATAGCCCACCATCGCCACAAAGTGCAATTACCTGCTGACCAGGTCGGGCCAACGCTGCACCAATAGCTTGCGGCATGGCATTAGCCATAGAACCATGGTTAAATGAACCTATCATTTTACGCTTGCCGGTAGCGTTAATATAACGCGATCCCCAAACGCATGACATGCCTGTATCCACCGTAAAAATGGTATCATCAGTAGCCAGTCTATCCAACACATGGGCAACAAATTCGGGGTGGATCTTTTCGGTTTCGCCACTATCGTCAACGTAGGTTTGCATTTTGTCTTTTACATCTGCATAAACCTTTAGCTGTGCCTGCAAAAAACTATCATCTTCTTTTTGGGCGATGAGGGGCAGCAGAGCGGTAAGGGTATCTTTGATGGTTCCGCATAAGCCAACATCAATTTTTGCACGGCGGCCGATGCGTTCGGGCCTGGTATCTACCTGTACAATTTTGCAGTTGGTGGGCATAAAAGGGGTGTATGGAAAATCGGTTCCTAAAAGAATAAGCAGATCGCTCTCATGCATGCTATGGTAAGCCGATGGTAGGCCCAATAATCCAGTCATGCCTATTTCATTAGGGTTATCGTATTGAATATCCATTTTAGCGCGGAAAGAGTATGCAACGGTTGCATGAAGCTTTTGGGATAATTCTACTACCTCGTCATGTGCTTCGGCAGCCCCGATACCACAAAAAATGGTAATCTTATGAAATTGGTTAACCATGGCAGCTAATTGCTGCAAATCGGTATCATTGGGGCGGATCACCGGGATGGGGTTAAAGTTTTGGGTTGATGTTTCAATTTCAACAGCATCCATCATACCCAAATCGCCGGGCAAACCAATCACCGCAACTCCTTTTTGATGTAATGCGCTTTGGATGCCAGCCTGCAACATACGTGGCAATTGTTTAGGTGTTGTTGCTATTTGGTTGTAATAACTGCAATCATCAAAGAGTTTAATGGTATTAGTTTCCTGGAAATAGGATGTACCAAACTCAAAACTGGCAATAGTAGATGCGATAGCAATAACCGGGGCGCCAGAGCGATGGGCATCGTACAAACCGTTAATGAGGTGTACATGGCCCGGCCCGCTGCTACCCGCGCAACAGGCTAATCCGTTTAGCTGTGCTTCGGCGCCGGCGGCGTAGGCACCGGCTTCTTCATGGCGTACATGTACCCACTGAATGCTGCCTTCCCGACGCACGGCATCGTTTACCTCGTTCAAACTATCGCCGGTTACGGCATAAATTCTTTTGATACCGGCGTTTACCAGCATTTCAACCAATTGGTCTGCAACTTTCTTTGCCATATTGTTATCGTTATGTGAAATCAAAACCCCGTATTGCTATAAGAGTTTTTAAAATTGTAAATTGCTTCATCATTTAAATTTCACATTTTTATGGGACGTATAGTTATTGTAGCCTACAAACCCAAGCCCGGCAAAGCCGAAGCGTTAAAAGAACTCACTAAAACCCACCACCCGCGCCTGAAAGCAGAAGGCCTGGTAACTGATAGGGAAGCCACTATTATGGAAGCAGCAGACGGAACCGTTGTAGAAGTTTTTGAATGGCTATCGGCAGAGGCCATCCGGCAGGCACACGCCAACGCGGTGGTACACCAGCTATGGACCGAGTACGCCGACGTTTGCGATTACGTAAACCTAAGCAGCCTTGCCGAAGCAGGCAATATGTTTGCGGAATTTAACGCTGTTGATTAATTAAAATATAAAACCTTTTCAATCTCTTGATATTATAGTCGATATGAAATTTAAACTTTTACCCATTCTTGCAATTCTAACTTTTTGCTGCGCAACACAAAGTTCGTTCGCTGCTGCACCAAAAGATTCTACGAAGAAAAGCGCTGTTTTTGCCGAACCTAAAGAAGTATTACCTGAGTTTCCGGGTGGGCAGCAAAAACTAACTGCCTTTATCAAATCAAACCTGCGTTCTATTCCTGGTGCCGCAGGTAAACGTATTATGGTATATTTTGTAGTTGAAAAAACAGGAAAACTAAACCATATTAAGGTTATTAAAGGTGCCGATCCGGCCGCTAATAACGAAGCCATCCGGGTTATGAAATTATCGCCAAAATGGAAACCTGGCTCACAAAACGGTGTTATCCGCAGGGTAGCGTATACAACGCAGGTAGTTTTTAGTTAGCTATCATAAACCGGGGAATCATGACCTGGAATGCAACCCGTGGTGAGCTATGTTATAACTTTACGCCAGCAACCAAAGCATAAAATTACTCCGTTAACTAAAATGAAAGTTTTCGGCCTTTAAACGTTTTTGCATTTCTTGTTTATAGTTGCGGCCAATGGGTAGTTCATGGCCGTTAACCTCCACACTGTAGGCATAAAATGATTTAATATGCACTATGCCTATGATGAATGAGCGGTGTGCCCGCACAAACTTATTTCCGGGCAGCATTTCTTCCAATAAACTGATTTTCTGTTTGCTGATGTACACGTTATCCATGGTAATTACCTTTACATAATCGCGCAGGCTCTCAATCCATAAAATATCGTTTACATTTATCTTGATGGTTTTACGCTCAACCTTCAGGTACAGGTAAGCTTCAGTATCGCCAATAGGCTTTTCTGCAATATGAGCAATATTCGTTTTGCCGGTATTACTTTGGTAAACTTTGTCAATAGCACGCATAAAACGGTCAAGTGCAATGGGTTTTAAAAGATAATCAACGGCATTAAGCTCAAAGCCATCAATCGCGTACTGACTATAAGCCGTAGTAAAAATGGTTTTGGGAGGATTTTTAAGCGTCTTCAAAAAATCAATCCCGTTAATGCCGGGCATCTGGATATCAAGGAACATCAGGTCGACCGTTTTTTGTTGCAATAACTGAAAAGCCTGTATAGCATTACTGCATTTACCTACAAGTTCCAGGTCGGCAAAATAACCAAGGTAGTTTTCAATTACCTCAATGGCGTATGGTTCATCATCAACTATAACTGTACGTAGCTTCATGCTGGGTTAATTGAGGGGCAGGTTGTGGTTCAAAGTTTAACTTCAGGTCGAGAACGGCCAAAAAAATATCTTTATCGTCGGTTATTTTAAGATGGTGCGTTGCAGGATAAATGAGCGCCAACCGCTTTTTTAAATTTTGCAGACCAATGTTACCCGTTTTACCAATCGAGCCTTCCTTTCCAATCTGTTTACTATTTGATATTTTTAATTTCAGCTCATCGCGCATCATATATAGGCTGATATTAACCCAGGCATCGTCGGTTTGTTCCCTTACACCATGTTTGAAAGCATTTTCAATAAGAGGCAACATCAGCAAGGGGGCAATCAGTTTACCTTCGGTATCGCCATAAATATTAAAGGTAACATCCAGCCGCTTGTCATACCGTAATTTTTCCAGGCTTACATATTGTTGCAGCATTACTACTTCTTTGCTCAGGGATACTTCACTGGTATCGCACTCATAAAGCATATAACGCAGGATATTGCTAAGGTTGAGGATAACCTGCGGCGATTTTTGCGATTGACTGAGGCTTAACGCGTAAAGATTATTCAGCGTGTTAAACAAAAAATGTGGGTGTACCTGTGCCTTTAGCGCGCTTAACTCCGATTGCAAAGTAGCCTCCCTGCGCTCATACCACATTTTGGCCAACTTTATAGCCAAAATAAAGCCGATAAAAAGGTTGGTGCCTTTAAAGGCATTAATCATATTTTGTAAGTCAAAAAACTTTTCTAAAAATGGCCGTTGAGCTGCCAGCAGATAATCACCATCGGTAACATGCATCATTTTAATGGTATAGGGCGTTACAAACAGGATACCAGCTATACGGGTAATAACAACCGATAACGTTATGATGCACAGTACACCCAACGCAAATTTAAAATACCGACCGGGGAGCAGGTACCCAGGCATAAGCCAACCCGCGATAGTGTAGTAATAGGCTATTTGTATCGGCATAAAAATAAGGTTGTTCCTTGCCGATACCATAAAATTGGTTTGTACCGAGTACATAGAGGTAATAAAAAGGCATACCGCAATCCAAAACAGGATGTGCTGCCACAGCCTTGGTATTTTAATACCGCCCAGGGCCTTATCCATCAAGCTTTCCATATAGCTAATTTAATATAATCATTTGGCGCAAAATCCTAATCTGTCACTTCGTCGACAGACGACATCCCGATGTCGACAAACAACATTGCGCCGGGCATTCTTCAATCAAAATAATCGACAAAGGTAGTTCATATCTCCTGTGATCCTGCTTGTATCCATATCCCTGCTGTATGACGTTGTTCATTTATAATATGTTACCACAGTAATAATTTAGATGCAGATTTAAATTTTATCAACATGAAAAAGACAATATTAACATTAGCCATTGTTTGCATAGCTGCTTTAAGCAGTATTGCACAATCAAAAAATATAGGCACCTGGGTAGTTGAAAGTAATTTACACCAGCGGGATGTGCAGATCATACGTTTTTATGATAGCACCAACCAACTCATTTATAGCGAAACCATTAAGGCACATTTAAATGTGAGCAAAAAGAAGGTGCAACAAAAATTAAACAACGTGCTTGAAGCTTTGGTAACCAACGGCAAACCTGCCAATGACAGCAACATGATTGCAGCCTCATTCAGGATAAAACAATATTGAAGATGCTTTTTAATTATACTCAGGGGAGCGCGAGGCAACCCTGTTTATTTTCAGAAAACTGTTTTAAAAACAAAAGGCAGACCATTTTCGGAGTCTGCCTTTCTTTTGATATGTCGGTATAATATATTGAAACCGCGAACGGTTGAGTATTTTCTGAATGTTAAGTATTTTTTATTCGATAGCTACTGAGTTAAATTCTATCTCGATTATTACCTGTAGATAATAGTCAGGATCTGGTATGTTTCAAAGTAAAGCTGAAGCAGCTTGCCTTTTATGAATTCGATGTTTTGCTTTTTCATGACTGTTGTTGTTGATTGACAAGTCAAAGGTACTGCGGATAGCGAGGCCCATCAATCTCAATAAATCGGTTTTAACAACCAATTTTTCCGATAGGCAATTATTAACGTCAGCCAATGGTCATAACGGCAATAATTGTACGATAAAAGCTTGTTGTTATTGGAGTTGTTTAAACTCGGATGGGTTATTACCGGCAAAGCGTTTGAAGAAACGACTAAAGTGCGAACTGTTATCAAAGTTTAACCGCTCGGCAATTTCCTTAATGCTAAGGCCAGATGAGGAGAGCAGGTATTGCGCCTCAAGGTATTGCCTGTTATGGATAACATGTAAGGCATTTTGCCCGGTTTCGGCTTTTACTATTTCGGTTAAATATTTAGCCGAAATAAACAAAGCATCGGCATATTCCTGTACCGTTTTAAGGATCAAAAACTGATCTTCCACCAGTTTTTTAAATTTATAAACCAGCTGGTATTGTTTGCTTAAATGCCGGGTAGAATGCAGCAGGCAGTTTTCGCAAGCCCGGTTCATTTCGTAAAGTAAATCAGTTAAAAGCAATCTTAAAATATGTAAGTGGAACGCACCTTTCTCCCGGGCTTCGTCACTTATTTTTTCGTATAGTGCTTTTAATGATGCGCAGCTTTTTTGTGAGAGGCCGTAAATGGGCGGATAATCGGGGTTTACCTCCAACAGGTTATTCAAAATATTTTCCTTAAGCAGGCTATCGGTTAAAAACTCTTTTTTAAAAACTACCTGGTAAAGTAACAGATCTGAGCTGGCATCTTCAAACGAGGTAATAAACTGGGGCGATACCAGGTGGATAGAATTGGTATAAACCTCGAACACAAAATGGCCAATAGTTTTTTTACAGCCCCCTCTAAGGCATAAAATAACCGAGTAATAATCCGTTTTAACAGGCAAACCATGGGTTAATCCCGGCTCGTTTGCTATCACCGCGAAATCATCCTGGTTCCAGCTGTCATCAACAACCCCAAAACCGGTATTGGTATTAACCGATAACAGGTAATGCTTAAGCGTTGACGAAATGGTTGAAACAGTGATCTTATCGCTCATATGTGTTTGGGACAGGTTATTCCTGCTCTACCCAGTTACCGTCTTCTTTAATAATGCCAATCAATTCATCAAGCGCGTTTGCCGAACTGATATTTTTCTTAACAGCTTCCTTACCACGGTAAAGGGTGATTTTATCAGTACCTGAGCCTACATAACCGTAATCGGCATCGGCCATTTCGCCGGGGCCATTTACAATGCAACCCATAATACCAATTTTCAAGCCTTTAAGATGACTTGTACGGCTGCGGATCATCTGCGTGGTGATCATCAGATCAAACAATGTACGACCGCAGCTTGGGCAGCTGATATATTCTGTTTTTGAAATGCGTGAGCGCGTAGCCTGTAAAATACCAAACGCCGTTGAAGTGACCACCTTAGTATCAACCTCCGGAGCATCAATCCAAATACCATCTCCAAAACCATCAACTAATAGGGCACCAAGGTCGGTAGCGGCGTAGAGTTGCAACTTGGTTATAGCCCCCTCTAAATCTCCCCCGGTAGGGGAGACTTTTTGATCTGATTGATTTTCAAAAGCCCTCCCTTCCGGGGAGGGTTGGGTGGGGCTGTAGCTCCTTTTCACTATCACAGGTACATCCAAACCTAACTCTTCCATTTTAAAGAAAAACGCACGCTGATCGGCCATACCGTGGAGGGCATTGGTTTCCAATACAAAAACCAGCGAGTTATCAAAAGGTAGTGCGCCAAATTCGTCTGATTCCAGTTCAGAAGGCAAAATGCTTACCAGGTTTAACGCCGAGGTTTTGTCTGCTGCCTCAGTGTATTCCTTTAGGCTAAACAATGGATGACAAAGCGTTTTATCAGTTAGCTTTAACCAGGTTTTGTAATTGTATAACTGTTTTAAATTGCCCGGCAGTGTGAACGAAGGCAATTCATCGGCCAGGTAAACAAAATCGACCGATTGCTCTGCCATGTTGTATTTATCAAGCAAAGGCGAATAGATGTAACCCGCATCCGCCATGATAGCCGGATCTTTTAAATTCTTTTTAGATAGGTCAAGCACTACCCTTGGCACCATATGCCCGCCAATAAAGGCATTAGCCTCATAGGTGTGCCTTTTTTTGTATTCGTAAGGATTGTGAGCCCCCTCTAAATCTCCCCCGGTAGGGGAGACTTTTGATTTTAAAGCCCTCCCTTCCGGGGAGGGTTGGGTGGGGCTTCTCCTCAAAGAGTATCGTTTAACCAGCTCAATAGCCACCGGTGCTTCGGCTTCGGGCTCTTCGGTTAGGGAAACACGCACCGTATCGCCAAGACCATCTTCTAACAGGGTACCAATCCCTACTGCAGATTTTATACGACCATCCTCACCGTCGCCAGCTTCTGTTACGCCAAGGTGCAGCGGGTAGTTCATACCTTCGGCAACCATGGTTTCTACCAGTAAGCGGTAAGCCTGCACCATCACCTGCGGATTGCTTGATTTCATGCTGATCACGAGGTTGTAGTAATTCAGCGTTTCGCACATGCGCATAAATTCCATGGCCGATTCTACCATGCCTTGCGGCGTATCGCCGTAACGGCTCATGATCCTGTCGCTTAACGAGCCGTGATTAGTGCCAATACGCATGGCCGTACCATATTCTTTACAGATGTTTACCAATGGGGCAAACTTCTGGTAAATACGCTCTAACTCGCCCTGGTACTCAAGGTCAGTATAATCTATCTGGTCAAATTTCTTTTTATCGGCGTAGTTGCCGGGGTTTACACGCACTTTTTCAACAATACGGGCAGCTACTTCGGCTGCATTGGGTGTAAAGTGAATATCGGCAACCAATGGCACATTATAACCACGGGCACGCAACTGCTTTTTGATCTCGGCCAGGTTTTTGGCTTCTTTAATGCTGGGTGCTGTGATGCGCACATACTCGCAACCGGCATCAACCATACGGATGGATTGCTCAACCGTGCCCAGGGTATCCATGGTATCGGTGGTGGTCATGCTTTGTATGCGTATAGGGTTATTGCCCCCCATCGGCACATCGCCAATATTAACCTCGCGGGTAACAAAACGCGAATATTCGGTTAACGAATTACAATAGCGGCCTTGCAGCAATTTAACAGCATCAGTATTCATGCAGCGGATAATTAATAAGATGCAAATTTAATGAATATGTTGTGGATTAATCTGTAGCAGATGTAAATGATGAATTAATAGGGCAAATTGCTTTTAAATGTGAAAAGGTGAGGTATAAGAATAATTTATTTCGCGCAGAGACGCTAAGACGCAATGTAATTTGTTTAATTTTCTTTGATTCTTAGCGCGAGAAAATACGCTACTTAATACCAAACACGAAATAAGCGTGAGGTGGGATTATATTTTAAAACAACTTGTCAATATTTAATTTGACACCTTTTCCGGCTTTTAAATCTTCTTCACCTTGTAGAATCATTGATACAAACTCAGCATTATATTTTGATTTAGCTTCCTTTAAATCCTTCACTTTTCCATCTGCTACATCTTTTAACCCCTTCGCTACCTTTTCGATAAAAACAAGGCTTTGTATAAATTCCCTGAGGTCAAACTCATCTTCAAGAGAATTAAGAAGTTCAATAACAGCAGTCTTTTTCATTTGATTAAATGTACAAATTGTAAACATTTGGTCGCGCTTATTACTGTAATAACCTAAAAAACATTAAATTTGATTAATGACAACTCAGTTCATAACTAACGATAAGGGCGAAAAGACCGCTGTAATTATTCCGATAGGCGAGTATGAGGATTTATTACATCAACACCATTTAAATCTTGAGCTTACCGATGAATATAAATTGATGATGGATGAGATGCTTGATGAGGAAGCCAAGGGTAAAGCCGAATATGTATCTTTTCAAACCATTAAAGATAGATTTCTTCCCAAATGATCTATGAAGTTATTTTCAGGCTAAAAGCTGAAAAAGATTTAGAGGATATTCAAGATTATTACAATAAAATTCTCTCAACACTTACTGATAAATTCTTTTTGGAGTTCTTCGGAACAATGAAATTCGTTGAACGAGAACCGCAAATATTTCAGGTTAGATATCGCGGAATTAGGATAGCTCCTTTATATCAATTTCCGTATGGTATTCACTACAAAGAGGCTAAGAATAAAATAGTCGTGTATCGGGTACTACACACAAAAAGGTATTTCAAATAAATAGTAATTAAAACAACCGCTCCTTAATGACCAAAGTGCCCGCCAGCATATCATGCAGGCATTGTTGCTGCTTGTTAAAAAATGCCAGCAGATAACCTATAAAAAACGTCATTACCGATAGTATTTTGGCAAAGTTACGTGTAATGGATTTACCCGGCGTAATACGCTCGCCATACATATCAACCACTTTTATTTTGATCATTTGCTTGCCCAAAGTGCCTTGCTTTAAAGAGCATTCCATTACAATATGGTAAATGAAATTGGCTACCGGAACACAACCCAATAGCGCGAAGCTGGCTATCATACGGGTTTCTTTATCCTGAATTATAAGAATTACTACAATAAAAATAATGATCACAAACGAGCCAAAAACAATAAACCAATCTAAAACAGAAGCTACCAATCGCTGATCAAAACTGCCAAAGTATTGCATTAGCAAAGCTGGTTTGGCAAAACCAAACAACTCTCTTAGTTCGGCAATTTCCTGGGCTTCTTTGTAATCATGCATATCACCCGTTTTAACAAAGTCGGTAGGCTTTATATTTTGAGCCCTCAGCTCATCCATACTGAACGGGCCTTCGGGTTTGCCATTAACGACTAAGATATAGGGCTGAGACATGAGCGGAATGTTTGTTGTTGGAATGTTGTAAAGTTAAAATGTTACAAGCATCTTTTAATTAGCCCAATAATTCCGTTTTAAAGCCCTACCCTTCAGGGGAGGGTTTGGGTGGGGCTTCTACTACATAAACTTTTTCCACCACGCTGAATTATAAGCTCCTTTAACCTCGATTGGTCTACCTGGCTCCGGTACAAAAAGGCTCACCTTTTTGTCTTTAGCATATTTTTCCAATCGTTCAACGGGCTCATACCAGGCATGCGGAGCAAGGTTAAATGTCCCGTAATGTATGGGCATCATTAATTTGCCTTTAAGGGCAATGTGGGCATTTGAAGCATGATCTGGCCCCATGTGAATATCTGCCCAATATTTACCGTATGCGCCAACTTCTAACATGGTTAAATCAAACGGGCCAAAGGCTTCTCCAATTTCGGCAAAGCTCAGCGACCAGCCAGAATCGGCACCAAAATAGATATTGTGTTTGGGACCTTTTATCACAAAGCTTGCCCAAAGTGTTTCATTACGATTAACAACACCGCGCCCCGAAAAGTGCCTTGATGGGGTAGATGTTATTACAATCTCGTTACCAATCAATACGCTATCGCCCCAATCCATTTCGGTAATGAAGTTTCCTATTATACCCCAGTTTTCCAGGTACTGCCCAACCCCTATGGAACAATAAAAAGGAATAGAAGTGCCGGCAAAAAATTTGATGGTACCCTTATCCAAGTGGTCGTAATGGTCATGAGAAAGCAATACTGCGTCCAAAGGCGGTAAGTCGCTTAAAGCAATAGGAGGTTCAAAAAACCTTTTCGGCCCTAAATATTTAGAGAATGATGCCCGCTCGCCCCAAACAGGATCGGTAAGGATGCGTTTGCCGTCTATCTCGATGAGGATACTGGAGTGGCCTACCCAGGTAAAGCGCAAACCGCTTTCCGGCGGCGTATTGTAAACAGAGGTATCTGTTTTAAATGGGCCAAGTTGCTTTTGGGGTGTATTCTCGGCTTTGTTGCCCATGTACTCGCGCAGGATAGGAATCATTTTGCCAAAACCGGCTTCGTCGGTGGGAATAACGTTGATATATTTTTTTCCCTTTTTACGGGATGCTTGTAAACTCATGTTGGCAATTATAGTACTTATGCAGGTTGTGACACAATTAACGCAAAAAAGTTACGATTGATTTACAGCCGTGGTTTTTATTTACGCAGAAATGATATGGCAGTATCACAAAAAGTTACCAACGAAGCTGGCAATTCATCCCTTAAATAGGGATGCGAGCCGCCGAAAGTATGATCTGCGCCCGGCACTACTATAAATTCGGCGTTGGGATTAGCCGCGCATAACTCTTCGGCATGGCTAAGTGGAACGGTAGGGTCGGCATCACCATGCATCAGTAACCAGGGCTGTTTAACTTTTTTGGCTTGCGTTAAAATATCAAGGCGTTTGGGGTGCTTATCCAAATCATCCAACAGGGTGGATTTCAACGGCATTTGTTGGCCTGTGCGCTTATTGGGCATGTAAATAATACCCTGCAAACGCCATTGAATTTCAATTTCTTCGGGCCAAAGGTTATAAAAACTGGAAATAGAAGCCATGGTAACCAATTTCCTGATCCGGTTATCTTCTGTCGATTTGATGATACTAATACCACCGCCCATGCTATGTCCTATCAGGTAAACGCCATTAGCCACCGCCATTCCCGACCCGCTGCAGGCAAAATCGATAATGGTATCCAAATCTTCCAGCTCAATCGAAAATGTATTCTCGCTAAAAGCCATCAGGTCGGCAAAATCAAGCGGATTATCCGGCGTAGTGCCATTGTGTGAAAAATTGAACTTGAGGTATTTAAACCCATTCTGGGCAAAATACCTGGCGACTAAATTGTGCGTGCCCCAATCTTTGAAGCCCTTAAATCCATGCGCAAAAATCACCACCGGCGCATTTTTTAAAGCGTCGTCATAAGTTACATCAATAAGCATAGGGCGACCTTTAGCGCCGGGAAGGGTGTAGTTGTCTTTGCGGATCATTACCCAAAACTAAACCTTTTTGCCGTTAAAAGTAATGTTATACAAATCGGTTCTACGGTCTTTTAAATTTTGTACGCTGCCGTACTCATGCAACTCATCCAATAAAGAAAGATCTACATCAGCAATAACAATCATTTCGCTGTTTGGAGTAGCTTCAGATTGAATACCATTGGTAGGAAATCCAAAATCTGATGGCGTAAACACCGCCGATTGTGCATAGCTGATACCCATATTGTTTACGTTTGGTAAATTACCTACACAGCCGGCTATGGCTACGTAACATTCATTTTCAACAGCGCGGGCCTGCGAGCAGAATTTAACCCGGTTATAACCGTTTTGGGTATCGGTTAAAAACGGAACAAACAGGATCTGCATATCCTGGCTGGCCAAAATGCGTGATAGTTCCGGGAACTCTACATCGTAACAAATCAAAATACCAATTTTACCTGCGTCGGTTTCAAATACCTTAACCTCATCGCCGCCACGAATACCCCATGAACTGATCTCGGACGGTGTTGGATGAATTTTGTAAACCTCTTCCATGCTGCCATTACGCCTGAAAAGGTAGGATACATTATACAACGACTCCTCAAAAATGGTAGGCATACTGCCGGCTATAATATTTACGTTGTATGATACCGCCAGTTTTGAAAACTCTTCGATAATGGGTTGGGTATATTTGGCCAGTTCGCGCATGGCTTTTGCCGAATCCATGTGGTTATAATCTGCCATTAAAGGCGTGCCAAATAACTCGGGGAACAGTATAAAATCTGACTGATAATCACTCACCGCGTCAACAAAATATTCGGCATGTTTCAACAGTTCGCTGATGTTATTGTACGGGCGCATTTGCCACTGTACCAGGCCTATCCGTACTACGGTTTTTTGGTTGATCGCGCTGCTTATTTCCTCGTAATACACGTTGTTCCACTCAATAAGCGTAGCGAAACCTTTACTCCGGCTATCCTCAGGCAGGTAATTACGCAACACCTTACGCACGTGAAAATCATTGGCTAACTGGAATGATAAAGTTGGATCATAGATTTCTTTATACTTTACCTTGTCGATATATTGGCGTGGCGTAAGGTCGTTCTGAAATTTTTGGTAATTGGGGATCCGGCCGCCGGCTATGATGCTTTTCAGGTTCAGCTTTTCGCAAAGGGCTTTACGGGCATCGTAAAGGCGGCGGGCTAAACGCAATCCGCGATAATTAGGATGGATAAACACATCTATGCCGTATAACACATCGCCCTTCTCGGTATGGGTTTTAAAAGTACTATCACCGGTAATTTGTTTATAGGTATGGTTATCGCCAAATTTTTGATAATCAACCATAATAGCCAATGCGCAGCCCACAACCACATCATTTACGGTTACACAGATCTGCCCTTCGGGAAAAATTTTGATCAATTTTTTGATGGAATTGGCATCCCAATAATCTTCGTCCATATCCATGTACGCCGATTTCATTGATTTTTTTAGTTCCTGGTAATCCTGTACTTCCAGGTTACGCATTTCAACACTTTGCAGATCCATATTTTGATGTTGGGTTTCTGTATGCTTAAATAAAAAACAACAAGATTTGTTTTGCAATTAAGGTAAGCTTTTAATGTTAAGCTTTTGCATGCCACCAAACCCACAACATTAAAACCGGCTGCAAAGCAACCCTAAGCCAGGCTCCCAGAGGGGTTACATTCAAAGTGCCCAACTTAAGGGGTGCGTGCAAGGCCATATCAATATGTACCGGTAAAAAGGCAGCCAACATCAGTATAATACCATAAACCGCCCATATCCTCGTGCGTGGCCAAACAAGCATCAGCCCCAATAAAATTTCAAAAACACCGGCCAGCTTATTCATCAAAACCGGATAAGGAATATAATGTGGAATAATGGAGATATAACCACCCGGATGCCAGAAATGGTTAATACCCGCAAAGGTGTAACCAATTATCAATACCACAAGGCTAATGTTTTTGAATACGCGCATTGCAGATATACGTTGTTTTTGCAAATACCGTTTTGGGCAATTTAAATGTGGTTTTACAGTCATTTCAGTTAATTTATAACCATTCTAAATACGCCTGTTTGACAAAGTCTTGACATTGCATCCCATATATAGTGATATTTTTGTTCGGTCAAATTTAAAACTGCTTTGAAGTATTTAAAGGTTATTGCTTTTACACACAAACAGATTGAACTGAAGGAAATAGGAAGATTGGTGGTTTGCCAGGAAAATCTAACTGAAAAGCTTCAACAGGTAAAAACACAATTTGGAATTCCGGAAATATTTTACCTGGCTACATGTAACCGTGTGGAATTTGTTATGACTACGCCCCAGGTGGTTGATAAAGACTTTGCCAAACGCTTTATAGAAGCTTTTAACACGGAGCTTTGTGAGCATTCGCTGAGTACCTTTATGGAAGGTGCTTCTATTTATGAAGACCAGGAAGCGATGATCCACCTGTTACGTACTTCATGCTCTTTAGAGAGTTTGATTGTAGGCGAAAAAGAGATTCTTGCCCAGTTACGTAAAGCTTATGAACATTGCAGAGAAGCCGGCCTAACCGGTGATGGTATGCGTATGATCATGAATTGTGTTGTTAAAACCGCCAAAGAAGTTTATACCCACACCAATATTTCAAAAAATCCTATTTCGGTTGTATCGCTGGCTTACCGCAAGCTTAAAGATTTAAACCTCTGTTCAAATGCCCGTGTATTGATCATCGGTGCAGGCGAAACCAACCGCAATATTTCCAAATATCTTCAAAAGCATAAGTTCAGCAACTTCGCGGTGTTTAACCGCACGGTATCAAAGGCACAGCAATTAGCCGATGACCTCAACGGCGAAGCTTTTGACTTAGAAGCACTTAAAACATACAATAAAGGCTTTGATGCCATTATCACCTGCACATCGGCAGTTGAGCCTATCATCACCACAGAAATATACAAATCGCTGCTTAACGGCGAAACCGGCAGAAAAACCATTGTTGATCTGGCCATCCCTAACGATACCGCCCCTGAAGTATTAGAACAATTCCCTGTTAACTTTATTGAAGTACACTCACTAAACGAAGTTGCCAAACGCAACTTACAGGAGCGCTACCACGAACTGGTACACGCCGAAGGCATTATAGAGCAGAATATTTCCGAGTTTTTAACTCAGTTAAAACAACGCCGTATTGAAGTAGCCATGCGCCAGGTGCCCGAAAAGATCAAAGAGATTCGTAACACGGCCATCAATTCTGTTTTTGCCGATGAAGTTCAGGGCCTTGATAAAGAATCACGCGAGATCCTGGAGAAAGTGATCAATTATATGGAGAAAAAGTATATCAGCGTACCCATGATCATGGCTAAGGATATATTGATCAACGAGAATTGATCTGCCCCTGAAGATTTTCCCCTTTATTTAGATTGACCGACATTATTAATAAAATCACGTTATTAATATTCCAGCCACTTCCAAAACCTAACAGATACCATATCGCCTTCTTTATAGCTGTCTGGTTCGCCGTTTGATACACGTAAGATAACACCATCCTTTTCAAGTATCAGGTCTTCATAAAATCCCCTGAAAAGAATTTGTTTTATAGTCCAGCTTTTGGTCGATGAAATTAGTTTGATCCTCACCCAGTCAGGATAGATTACCACATGATCTTTTACTGTTTCAATACTACAAACCTTCGCCTCAGCGGCAGTAAGTACATTACAGTTACTCAATAATTGGGCAGTGTACAAATGCTGCGGGTGCTGATATAACGCTTTAGGATGTCCCTTTTCTACAATCTCGCCATTTTTGATCACAACCAATTCATCGGCCATTGAAAGCACTTCGGCCGGGTCATGCGATACCATGATCACGGTAATGCCGGTTTCTTTTACTATCTGGCGGATATCCTGTTGCAGGCCTTCTCTAAAAGAAGTATCTACCTGGTTAAAGGGTTCATCCAACAATAATACCTGCGGCCGCGTAATTATAGCCCTTGCAATAGCCACACGTTGTTTCTCGCCTCCGCTTAGGTCGGCAACGCGTTTATCGGCCATGTGAATCATGTTTAGCTGGGTGAGCACCTGCTCGGTTTTTTGCTGTTTGGCTTTCAGGTCGGTAGCCGGCAGCATGGCGGCTACATTGTCCCATACTTTAGCAAACAGGTTCAAGTCGTCGGTATGTTGGGTAACCATTTTCATGGCGTCATGGCCGGGAATCAGCTTTTCTTCGGGTCCCCAAATACGTTCACCCTTAAATTGAACAACACCTTCATCCGGCGAAAGCAAGCCATATAACAACCGTAATAAGGTGCTCTTGCCGCTACCGCTTTCACCAATAATAGCGGTTATTTTACCCTGCTCAATACTAATGCTGGTGGTTTTAACACCGGCCAACTGTTTACCGGAATATATTTTACTTACCGCTATTGCCTGTAAAAAAGGAGTGTTTGACATTAACACGAATAACACAAATTAAATCGAATTTCACAAATCTTGCAGACACGAATGGCACGAATTGAATCTAATTACACAAATCTACTCGAATATAACTAAGTCGAATTTTGCAGATTATTCTGAAGCTAAAAATTAGTGAAATTAGATTCAATTGGTGAAATTAGTGTGCATCAGAATCCCAGCGTTAACCCAAAGCTAAAGTTCTTTAAACCCTGCTGATCTGGACTATTTTCAAACATATCGTTGAAGTAGTATTTGGCATAGATACCCATAATACCGTATCCCATGCGGATAAATATCCCTTTGCGTAGTTTGGCAAAGTGGTAATCGTCATCAAATTTTTGCTTGCCATTTTCCTCGCTGATCTGTTTTACCCTGCCGTTAAGCAATATGCCAAACTCCGGACCAGCCACCAGGCGGAAGTAGTTGCCGCGGCTATCCTCATGGCTACGGTAATAAAACGCCAATGGAATGCGCAGGTAGCTTGATGAGAAGCGGTTTTTACTGTAATGGATACTATCCTGAGTATAAGTAAGCACCGGTGCGTTACGTTGTATGGTGATATCCTTGCGAAGGCGGATATTAGTCCAGTCGAAACCACCGGCAACGTAGATCTTGAAGGCACTGTTAAAACGGTAACCAAATTGTACCACATCAAAACCAAAGTTGGCCGTTTTTGCCTGGCGATAACTCAGGAACTGATTTTTGGGCGATAAGGTAAAGCTGCCATGATCAAGCAGGGTAGCAAAACCCAAATCGATCCTCGAAAAGGTGATACCAAAAGAAAAACCCGGTGCCTTTGAATGAGTAATTGTGGTTGTAGTATCGTAAGTGGATACATATGGGGCATCATTACCAAGACCAAACCTTATTTTTAGTCCTTTTTTGGTAACAACAGTATCGGTAGTGGTTTTGGTCGAGTCGGTAGTTTGAGCAAAGCCGTAGCTTGCTGCAATGCATAACATTGCTGTAAAAATTAAGCGTTTCATATTCCTGTGGGTATAATTCTGTTCTATCTATATTATTTTTCTTTCTTTATTTTAACAATGCCCAGGTTTACACCTGTAATGGTAGCATCGTCTTCATCGGTGTTGCTAAATTCAATGATCTTGTCTTTACGTTTATCAACCGCGGCAATCATCACATTAAACACATCACCTAAACTACGGATCTTGTGTTTTTTAACAGGTGCTGTCGGTCTTGTCGCCGCTGCCTGCGCTGGTACTACCAAGGGTTTAATGCTTGCGAAAACCGGCGCTTCGTCAACTATCTGCTTAGCCATTATTGGGGTTACTGTATCCGGCACAACCGCTTTAATTACCTCTTTGCTCACGTTGGCCGAAGCTAAAACCGGCTGCTCGTTTTGTTTTATAGCGATACTTTTATCATCCTTAACTTGTGATGCCGCTTGACGTACTTTATTAACTCTTGTTGCTGCCAAAGGGTTAACCTGTGCTATAACTGCACCCCGGCTATTTTTGTTTTGCTGGATAATAGCCGGTGCAACCGGCGCAAACTTTATAACTGATGGGGTCTTAACCGGCACCGTAACTTTGGCAATCGCGTTACTTTTAGGCTTAACCACAACTTCTTCCTTCGGCATAAATAAAAGCCCGGCGGTTACCAGTAATACTATACCTGCTGCAACGCCAAGGAAGGGAATCCACATCCTTCTCCGTTTACCTTCGTCCAAGGTTTCGGTAATCCCTTCCCACACTTTTGCAGATGGCTCTATCTCATAATCGTCCAATGCCGATTGAAATAGTTTGTCCAGCTCTTTATCCTGCATATCCATAACTTTTGCCCTCCATTTTAGCAATTTGTTCTTTTAATATTGTTCTCGCCCTTGATAGCTGCGATTTTGATGCCCCTTCGCTGATGCCCATTATTTCGGCAATTTCTTTGTGCGCGTATCCTTCTAAAGCGTATAAGTTAAATACCATACGGTAACCTGGCGATAGTTGTTGAATAAACCCCATCAACACCTTGGCATCCATATTGGCCGCTGCTACAGGGTTCACAGATGGTTCGGCACCGGCATCATCCATATCAACAATCTGCATCATTTTATGATGTTTGCGGTAATACTCAATTGAGCTATGTACCATAATGCGCCTTACCCAACCTTCAAATGAACCATCGCCCCGGTAATCAGCAATTTTGCCAAATACTTTGATGAAACCGTTTTGCAACATGTCTTCGGCTTCCATCCTATCGGTAGCATAGCGCATGCACACTGCCAGCATTTTGCCGGCAAGCTGTTTGTATAACAGCTCCTGTGCTTTGCGTTCGCCCTCCCTGCAGCGATCAACCAATTGTTCAAGTGTATATTTAGGTTCCAAAAACATCATTTATGAGCAAGATGGTAAATGGTGGTTAATGGTTGCATGTAATGTAAAATATTTATTAAAACTCTGCAGTAGTATTAATTGGCTATAAAGTAAGCTATCTTTATTTACAATGAAGAAATTAATACCAGCCATAGCATTCTTGCTGTTTTGGCTATCTGCTTTTACCCAAACAAGCAACCCCGAAAGCTATATTTTGCTTAAACCCGATCGTGTTTTTGATGGCGGGCAAATGCACACCGGCTGGTGGGTATTGATTAAGGGTGATCATATCGAGGCCGCGGGCGAACCATCAACCATAAAATTTCCATCGAATGTAAAGGTGGTCAATCTGGCAGGCAGCACCTTAATGCCGGGATTGATAGAAGGTCATTCGCACTTATTTTTACATCCATACAATGAAACCACCTGGAATGACCAGGTACAAACCGAAAGCCGGGCCGAACGCACCGCCCGCGCCGTTAACCACGCCCGCGCAACCTTAATGGCAGGCTTTACCACCGTGCGCGACCTGGGTACCGAGGGCGCGGCTTATGATGATGTGGGATTGAAACAGGCGATCAATAAAGGCGTAATTCCCGGCCCACGAATGTTGGTGGCAACCCGGGCTATTGTGGCTACCGGCAGCTACGGCCCTAAAAGTGATGTTGCCGAAGCCGAGATCATTAAAGGAGGCGAGGAAGCCGATGGCATAGACGGCATTACCCGGGTAGTGCGCTCACAAATTGGGCATGGTGCCGATGTAATTAAAATTTATGTGGATTACCGCTGGGGCTTGAATAATACCGCCGCGCCTACCTTTACAGAGGAAGAATTGAAAGTAGCTGTGCAGGTGGCCAAAAGTAGCGGTCGCATGGTAGCGGTACATTCTTCTACTACCGAAGGCATGCGCCGCGCCATTGCGGCAGGTGTTACCACTATTGAACATGGCGATGGCGGCACGCCTGAATTGTTTAAGCTGATGAAAGAAAAAGGCATAGCCCTTTGCCCAACCATTAACGCCACAGAATCGATATTGAGTTACAAGGGCTGGAAAAAAGGCATCGACCCGGATCCTGCCGGCATCAAACAAAAGCATTACATTTTTACGGAGGCGATGAAAGCTGGTGTTACCATTTGCATGGGCGGCGATGTTGGTGTATTCGCCCATGGCGATAATGCCCAGGAAATGATCCTAATGACCGAATACGGCATGAAACCATTAGATGTGCTACGCTCTGCAACATCTGTAAATGCCACTGTTTTTGGATTGAAGGATTTGGGGAATATTAAAGTAGGTTATCTTGCCGATTTGGTTGCAGTAAGCGGGAATCCTGTTGAGGATATAAAAGTGCTGAAGAAAGTTAGGCTGGTGATGCAGGCCGGAGAATTGGTGAAAGAAATAAAATAAATATTCAATTTAAAAATGTGTACCTTTATTAAAAATCATACACATGAGGACTAATATTGAAATAGATGATGATTTAATGGCTAAAGCCCAAAAATTAAGCAATATCAAAACCAAAAAAGGTATAATTGAAGAAGCTTTAAAGTTGTATGTGACCATTGAAAATCAACAGAAACTTGCTCATCTATGGGGCAAGGTTGAAATAGACGATAAAGCTTTTGAATAGGGAAATTGTTTTAGTTGATACTTCGGTATGGATCAACTTTTTTAAAGGTATCGAAACCGAATCCAGTAAATTTCTAAAGAATAATTTGGCCAATATTGTAATAGCAACTTGTCCAACTATAGTTCAGAAGGTTTTACAAGGTTTAACATCTGATAACAGCGAACGCATTGTAAAATCTCATTTTGATAATTTAACTAAGATTTACGAAGATCCTTATGATGTAGCCGTTAAAGCCGCAGACCTATACCGAAGTTTGCGAAAAAAAGGAGTAACCATTCGTAAGCCAAACGATTGTCTAATTGCAATTTATGCGATAAACAATAAGCTTGTTTTATTGAATGATGACAGAGATTTCCAATTTATAGCCCAACATTCATCATTAAAAGTAATGAGTTTTAACGAATAAGGAAACTTACTTCCGCTCTCTAAACCGTTTATAAATCTTCACGGCTATCATCAGTATAACCGAAAGTGCCACCAAGCCAACAACGCCGAAAATCCAGTTCAACGCACTTTTTAGTACCACCAGGAACACTATGGCAAAGAGGATTATAGTTGCGAGTTCATTCCAAAGGCGCAACTGCATTGAGGTCCATTTGAAAATCCCATTACGCATTTGCTTTATTTTGTTTTGACAAACGAAATGGTACGCAATTAATACTACAACAAAAGTGAGTTTAATATGCATCCATCCAAATTGAAGCCAAATTGGTTTCAAAATGAGCATTGTGATACCTGCGGCAATAGTGAGGTACATTGACGGCGTGGCTATAATATTCCATAGTTTTCGCTCAATGATTTCGAATTGCTTTGAAAGTATGGTACGATCTGACTCTGGTTTGTCCTGCGCCTCTGTATGGTATATAAAAAGGCGTACGCTGTAAAACAACCCCGCCATCCAGCAGACTACGAAAATAATGTGTATCGCTTTTACGTAATCGTACATATGCTTAAACTATATATTACATGGAACGAAGCAATTGCAACCTTGCAGGTGAATGATGCACAGCTACGGGATTGCTTCGTTCCTCGCAATGACATATTGGGTTTTAATTCTTGTATTCCTTAATAATTTCTACCGCATACTTCACGTTATCAAACGGGATATCGGGCATAATGCCGTGGCCCAGGTTGAAGATGAAACCGGGTTCGTCCTTCATGCGGTCGAACAGGCGGTAAATGCGGTCTTTAATTACTTTTTTATCGGCGTAAAGGATATGCGGATCAAGGTTTCCCTGTACAGCTATGCCGGCAGGTAAACGTTTTTTGATATCCAACAGATCCACATTCCAATCTATCGATATTACATCCGGCTTAGCTTCGGCCATCAACGGTGCAAAAACCGAGCTGCCTTTACAGAAAGAGATAACCGGGATATCTTTACGGTTAAGCTTACTGATGATCTGCTGAATGTAGTAATGGCTAAATTCTTTATAATCATCCCAGGCCAAGGCCTGCGCCCAGCTATCAAAGATCTGTACTGCGTTTACACCCGCTTCAATTTGCAGGTTCAGGTAGTCTGCCGTAACCGTAGCAATTTTTGATAACAGCTGATGGGCCATTTCCGGCTCATTGTGCAGCATCAGCTTGGTTAATTTAAAATCTTTTGATGATCCACCTTCCACCAGGTAGCTCATCACGGTAAATGGCGCGCCTGCAAAACCAATTAGCGGAATACTGCCATTTAAACGTTGTTGAATAACTTTAATAGCATCAGCAACATACTGTAACCTGTCAATCACGTCGGTTTGCAGGTTATCAATATCTTTTTGGGTACGCACGGGATTGGCAAATTTAGGGCCTACGCCTGCGTTAAAGCTTAAATCGCCACCCATGGCTTCACCGGTAACCAATATATCTGAGAACAGAATGGCACCATCTATCCCTAATAAATTAACAGGCAGCATGGTAACATCAGCAGCAAGCTCTGGTGTTTTGCACATTTCCAAAAAGGAATACTTGTTTTTAATGTCCCAGTATTCTTTCATGAAACGGCCAGCCTGGCGCATCATCCATACCGGCGGTCGTTCTGTTTTTTCGGAAAAAGCTGCCTTTATTAATAACGAATCTCTCATATCTTTTTGAAGAGAGTCAAGAGTCAAGAGTCAAGAATCAAGAGTGAAAACATCTGCGCCATGCATTTTTGTCTTGACTCTTGATTCTTGACTCTTGATTCTTCAACCCTATTTTTTTTTAATCTCCTTGTGAAGTTTGTTGATCACATCCTTCATTTTGGCTGTAATTTTATCAGTATGCTTTTCGGTAAGCTGTAAATAGGCTTGCGCTTTTTCATAGTTACCGCGCCTTATGCTGATGTTGGCTACGGTTACCAAGGCTGCCACGTGATCGTTTAAATTGCGTAACGGATATTGCGCCGCCATTTCATAATGTTGTTCCGCTGCTTCAAAATCCTGTTTTTGTATGCAGATACCGCCGTATATAAACTCGTAGAACCCACGGCGTTTTTTGCTGAGCCATTTTGGATTGCTTATTTCGTTCAGTGATTTCTCGGCCTTAACAAAATCTTTATTATGAAAATATTTGGCCGCAACAACCAGGGTGCCTTGTTTAAAATAATCCCAGATCAATAAAATGATCATCAACACCGCTACTGCTGCCAGCTCATAAATACGTAGATATAGCAACAAGCCTAACGACAGCAGGAAAACAAATGCAATAAATATGCGCACCTGGTTACTGAACATTAATGCAAATTATCGGTGAATTTATAACCTACGCCGCGGATAGAGTGAAAATAAACCGGGTTTTTAGGATCTGGTTCAAAATACTTACGAAAGGTAAGAATAAAGTTATCGATGGTACGGGTTGACGGATACACATCATAGTTCCATACGGTTTCCAGGATCTGCTCACGCGATACGGCGTCGTTCCTGCGCTCAATTAGCAATTTAAGCAGCATGGTTTCCTTTTTGGTAAGGGCGGTGATTGATCCATCCTCATTAACTAACTCAAACGAGTTAAAGTGAATGGTTTTTTCACCTATTTTGTAACTGTTAAACTCTTTCAGGTCATCGCCTTTCAAACTGCGTTTTACCAGGTTATTCACCCTTAAAATTAGTTCTTCCAGGTTAAACGGCTTAGTCAAGTAATCGTCTGCACCTTTTTTAAGGCCGGCAATTTTATCTTCGTTAGTGTTTTTGGCAGTAAGGAACATAATAGGCACCTCGGTGTTTTCAAGCCTGATGGTTTCTGCAACCACAAAGCCATCAATCTCGGGCATCATTACATCTAATATAACCAGGTTAAAACGCTCTTCTTTGAATAACTGTAAAGCTTTTTTACCATTTTTTGCTGTAGAAACTTTATAACCTTCCAGCTCAAGGTTAAGCTTGATGGCTTCCAACAAATGTTCTTCGTCTTCGGCCAATAAAATTCTTTTTTTGTTAAGCATCACTTATAATTTAGGTTAATCCAAATACAACTTCAAAAATACTGCCTGCGGGGCGGTTGTCTTTCACCTTAATGCTGGCATGGTGCTTATCCAGCACCTCTTTTACTATATACAGGCCCAAACCGGTACCTTTGGTATTACGGGTTTCCTCGCTGCCAACACGGTAAAAACGGTCAAAAATACGGGCTTTTTCATGATCGGCAATGCCTATGCCCTGATCGGCCACTTCCAGGTAAACCTTATCATCTTTTGAAAATAGCTTAACTGCTACTGCCGAGCATGGGTTTGAGTATTTCACCGCGTTTTCGATAAGGTTGGTTACTACCGATGTAAGGGCAAATTTATCGCCGGTGATCTCAATTTTCGGTTCAATTTCGGCGTCGATGATCTGCTGGTTGCAATCGCACTTGGTAATTTGCAGGCGGTTAACAATGCTATCAACCAAAACCGATAAGTTAAAACTTGCTTTAGGGAAGCTGTATGAGCGGTTTTCAATTTTTGATGCCAACAGCATATTTTCAACCATATCATCCAAACGTTCTACATCGTTCAACGATTTATCAATAAAATCAAGGATCTGTTCCCTGGTTAAATTGCGTTTTTGAATGGTTTGCAGTAATATTTTAATTGAGGCCAGGGGCGATTTGAGCTCATGTGTTACCGAAAGCAAAAAGTTCTTTTTTTGCTCAGATAATTTTTGCTGCCGGTTAAATGATTTATGCAGGTTATAGGCACCTATCACAAATACCGCAACAAACATAGCGCCTTCGCCCATGATCATCCCGGTACGCCTTGGCTGCAACGAAACCAGCATATACCCCCACCAAATCAGCTCCGCAACAGCGTAGATGATCAGCGCGTAAAATATTACAAATGTTTTTTTCATTTTAGTTTCAGTTTGCTGTGGGCAGTTTGCAGTTCGCAGCGGGCGTTGTTAGTCTGCTTTAACTGCAAACTGCCTACTGTTAACTGCAAACTACTTCCCGTTAAACACTAAATCAAGACTATCAAATATAGCCCGTTTTGTTTTTTCCAAATCAATTTTGGTATGGGCCGATGATATAAAACCAACCTCATAACCTGATGGACCAAGGTAAATACCCCGGTTTATCAGTTCGCGGTGAAACTTTTTAAATTTCTCCATACTTGAAGCATCAATATCTTCGGCTTTACGAATATACTCTTTATCTGTAAAAGCAAACCAGAATATCGACCCGATACCAAACACCTTAAATTTATAATTACGGGCCGTAGCAAAACGCTGAATGGCTTCGGTAAATTCCTCTCTCTTGTTATTCAGGTCGCGGTAAAAGCCCATGCGTAAAAGCTCACTTAACTGAGCTATGCCTGCTGCCATGGCTACCGGGTTACCAGATAAAGTGCCCGCCTGGTAAACGCCACCATCCGGTGATACATTACCCATAATTTCTGCCGATGCGCCGTAGCAGCCAACCGGCAACCCACCACCAATGATCTTACCATAGGTGATGATATCAGGCTTGATCTGATAGTAACCAGCTGCGCCTTCAAAGCCAACGCGAAAACCCGAGATCACTTCGTCAAAGATCAGCAGCGTGCCGTTTTTTGTGCATATATCGCGCAAAAATTGCAGGTATTCTTTTTCCTGTAATAGTAAACCGTTATTAGCCGGGATAGGTTCAATGATGATAGCCGCGATTTGATCTTTAAAGTCTTCAAAAGCCTTTGTAAGCGCTTCTTTATCGTTCAGTGACACCACGATGGTTTCATCGGCGAAAGCCTTTGGTACGCCCGCGGATGAGGTTTCGCCAAAAGTAACCAGGCCAGAGCCTGCTTTTACCAGTAAGGCATCTGTGTGCCCGTGATAACAGCCTTCAAATTTCAGGATCTTATCACGTTTGGTATAGCCACGTGCCAGCCTGATGGCCGACATTACCGCCTCGGTACCCGAGCTTACAAAACGCAGTTTTTCAATAAATTTATTGTTTTTCAGGATCAGCTCGGCCAGTTCGTTCTCTAAGGCGGTTGGAGCACCGAAGGACATGCCATTTTGCATCACCTCAATCACTTTCTCTTTAACCTTGGCGTTGTTGTGGCCCAGGATTAGTGGGCCCCATGAGCAGCAGTAGTCAATAAACTCGTTACCATCAGCATCCCAAATATGGCTGCCATCGCCTTTTTGAATAAACAAAGGTGTACCGTAAACAGATTTAAACGCCCTTACCGGCGAGTTTACTCCTCCAGGAAAGTACGTTTTAGCTTTGGCATATAACTCCGCAGATTTTTCCCTGCTGATATCAGGCTTGCCAGTAGTATTCACCGGCTCATTAGCCTCGCCCGAAAACATCTTTTTAATTGAATCTAACATTTTTGAAACTCTAAATCCTAATTTTTAAACTCTAATTTTTTAAATCCTAAATTCTAATCTCTAAATTCTAAAGTTTAAAACTTGCTTTTTTACATTCTGACTCTATTTCCCCCCTTTTGTTAGGGTTTAGAAATTAGAGTTTAGAATTTATTACTAAAGCCATTTATTTTCCAAAACCTCTTTAGCATGATACGTTAATATCGCAGTTGCGCCGGCCCTGCGGATGCTGGTAAGCACCTCGGTAATGGCACGCTGCTCGTTAAGCCAGCCGCGTTGTATTGCTGCTTTGATCATAGCATACTCGCCGCTAACGTTGTAAGCAGCAACAGGTAATTCGGTATTATCTTTTATCAGCTTTATTACATCTAAGTAAGGTAAAGCGGGTTTTACCATTAAAAAATCGGCTCCTTCCAATTCATCCAGGTTAGCCTCAATTAGTGCTTCGCGCTGGTTAGCCGGGTTCATCTGGTATGTTTTTTTATCGCCAAATTTAGGAGCTGAATTTAAAGCATCCCTGAACGGACCATAAAAAGCACTGGCATATTTGGCCGAGTACGACATGATAGAAACGTTGGTAAAGCCATTATCATCTAAAACCTTACGAATATATCCAACCCTCCCATCCATCATATCTGATGGTGCTATGATATCGGCACCGCATTGCGCATGCGCTAAAGCCATTTTACCCAGCACCTCCAGCGTTTCGTCGTTCAGGATCATGCCGTCTTTAACAATACCGTCATGACCGTCGCTGCTGTAGGGATCCATTGCCACATCAGTAACAACACAAGCCTCAGGAAAGTTCTTTTTAACTTCACGGATAGCACGCAGATAAAGGCTTTCCTGGCGGTAGCTTTCGGTAGCCATGGCATCTTTTAAAGCCTCATCGATATTAGGAAACAGATCAAAAGAGTATAAGCCCAGCTTAAGGCAGCTTTCAATCTCGCGCAGTAAATTATCAATAGAGTACCGGTAAATACCGGGCATGGAAGCCACTTCACTTTTCTGGTTCACACCATCAATAATAAACAGCGGGAATATCAGGTTAGCCGCGCTAACGTGTGTTTCCTGCACCATCTGGCGTATAACTTCACTTTTTCGGTTTCTACGAGGTCTTTGTAACATTTTATGTTCGATGCTCAGGCACCAGTAATTACTTTCGGGCCCTAATGAACGCAAATTTATATAAACGCATACAATTATGGGCTCTTTAAAATCCTTAAAGGTAATTTATGGCGTAAAGATGATTTTACAAGAGTATTTGAAATTTCAAAACATTGCTTACATTTATACTACCTAACTGTCTGATAAGCAATGAAAACCTTTAGATTCCCGCTACTAATCGCGCTGGCGTTTTTGGCCATGCTAAGTGCATGCAAAAAAGCAGATTTAGCACCGGTAGCCTCAACTACTACTCAAACAACTACTATCCCAAAGGTTTTGGCCCAGGCTGAAGCAGATGTAACCATTACCTTACCACAGGATTCGATACAACTAACCGGTAAAAGTGGTAATACCGCCGACGTGGTAGTGGGTTATTTATGGAGCCAGATTTCGGGACCTGCAGAGGCATCTATTGTGAATGAAGCCTCTGCATCAGCAACAGCAAAACATCTTATTGAAGGAAAATATCAGTTTCAGTTCATGATTATTGATAAAGATGGCCTTACCGGCGTTGATACGGTTGGTGTAACGGTAAAGGCGGCGAATGTTACAACGCTTGATCTTTCGCCAAACCATAACCCTTATGAAATCAATATCGCGGTGTACAACGGACAGGATGCCACTAACCGTACATCCATAGAAGAACCGCTTTGCGCCTGGACCATCAACTCTTTACCAATCACAACCCGTAATTTATTGAAATTTGACTTGAGCAGCGTTCCCGCGAATGCAACCATCATATCTGCCGAACTCCATTTATATTCAGATACTATACCTAAAAACGGCGATCTGATAAATGCAAATTCGGGTGCCGACAATTCCTTTGTGGTGCAGCAGGTAGCTACCGATTGGGATAAAACAACCGTGAACTGGTTTAACCAGCCGGCAGGCTTAACCACCAACCAGGTTGTGTTGCCGAGTACCGATCAGCCTTTTTTGAATATGAATATTAACGTAAAAGATATGGTAAGCGCCATGGTAAGCGGCAATGTCAATTACGGATTTAAGCTATCTGTTCAAAAAGAAGTACTGTATACCAGCCGGATATTTTGCTCAAGCTATTATGATGACGCCACAAGGCATCCCAGGTTGATAGTGAAATACGTAAAACATTAACTTTGATGATGTTGCCCGTAACCGATGGTTATGGGCAACATTTGTTTTTTAGCACCTGTTAGTCAAACAAGTTGTTCCAAAAACTGCTTCGGCTAAGCCAACTTCATCTGGCGAGTAGGGAAGTGTATACCTGGTTCCCATTTCATCAAATTTTTTGCCGGTTGATTTACCAATGGCAATTACCTGCTGATTGGGCTCCAGTAAATTATCCTGGAAATAAGCTTCTACATTTGAGGGGCTGGTAAATACCAATATATCTGCACCGGTACCTTCTACATCCTCCTCAAGCACAGTTTCATAAACCGTAAGATCAATTATTTTAGTTTCGGCAGATAAGCCCTGTTGTATGCTGCGTAAAGAGCCTTCGGCACCGGGGAACAGTACCTTTGAGCCGTTAGCTATCGCGGCAAAATCGGCAGCAACCTCAGTAGTATCGCCACTTTCGCCAACATAGGCAGCAAAGTGACCATTGCGGCGCAAGGTATCTTCAGATCCCGTGCCCATCACACCAAATTTTACTTTGGGGGACAATTGGGGTTTTAATGCGAAGAAATATTCAACAGCATTCTTACTACTGAAGAAAACCCAGTTGATATCTCTTAAAATATATGGATCAAGCTTGTTTATTACGGGTACCGTGCGGATCAGTGAGCGGGCGTCTATCGCAATATTATGTTTCTCTAACGCCTTACGAAAATAGCTTTGTTCCGAAAGATCGCGGGTAATGAACACGCTTTGGGCCAGTTTGCGGTTAGTATCAAACATGGCTACAACTTTGTGCGCCAATCCTTCGGTAGTTGGTGCTTCTATAAACACCCTGTCGGGGAAGTCGTCACCCTCATCGGCCTTGGATGTAAACACCTGGAACAGATCATCTTCCTTACGGCAATAGCAGCCCAAAGGCAGGTGACAACCACCTCCAAATAACTTCAATACGGTGCGCTCGACAGCTAATTCCTCGGCAACGTTGGCGTGGTGCAGGGCTTGCAGGGCTTCAAAAAGCTCCTGATCTGTTTCGCGGATCTGGATGGCCAAAGCGCCCTGTGCAGGTGCAGGGATCAGCTCGGCGGGGGTTAATTCCTCTACATGAAACTCGCTCAGGTCAATCCCTAAACGGCTTACGCCAGCTTTAGCCAGCATAATGGCATCATATTTTTCATCACGCAGTTTGCCTATGCGGGTAGGTACATTGCCACGTAATTCTGCTATCTCCAGGTCGGGGCGGTAGGCAAGCAGCTGAGCTTTGCGCCTGTTTGATGATGTACCCACAGTGGCGCCGTATTTAACGGAAAGCTTTTGGTGTACATCCACACAATCCTTCAATATCAACAACAGTTCAGAAGGGTCTTCCCGTTCTGAAACTGCTGCGATGATGAGTCCCGGAGGGTTTTCGGTTGGCAGGTCTTTATGCGAGTGTACCGCAAGGTCAATAGTGCCGGCTATCAGTTCTTCTTCTAATTCTTTGGTAAAGAAACCCTTACCTTCCAGCTTATCGAAGCTTAGGTTGAGGATGCGGTCGCCCTGGGTCTTTATGATCTTTAGTTCGGCGGTAATATTGATGGCAGCAAGGCTGTCTTTTACAAAATTAGCCTGCCACAGCGCTAATTCGCTGCCTCGTGTTCCTATTATCAGTTTTCTGTCCAAAAGAATGATTGTTTGCAGCCGCAAATTTAATTCTTTATCGCCACCAAATAAACTCCAATTACACTAATCGACCCGAAATATCACAAAATGACCTTTTTGTGTGGATTTTAGGAAACCATAGCACTTGAGGCAACGCGAAAGATAACTCCCCCCTAAATGAACATATCTATTTGATTTAACTGTATTAGAGCCCGTTTGAATTTCTTTTAAGAATATTTTATATGATCCATGAGGGTGAATATTCAGCGCTCAATCAGTCAAATTCGGGAGTGTATCGTCCTGAAAAAAGTCTACACTTTATTTTAGTCCTAAATTGAGTTTACAGGAGTTTTTTTCTAAAATCGAGCTAAATAACTGATAGTGAGATAGAAAAGCGTTCCATGGAATTTATTTAAAAAAAATCGTAACTTGTTGATTACTAACAGAAATGCGTTCCAAAGCGTTCCACCCGTTCCGGTGGAACAGTAACAAGGTAATGCATAGTACATCAGCTTCAGGAGTTTAGCCGGGTTTCCTTTTTAAACAGGCTCTTAATTTTTAGGATTAAATATTATCACAACGATTAAATCCCTGAACCATAAGCTTATCATCAACAAAACCGCACACCTGTTGTAACGTTTTCGAACATCCCAACCGAAGCACATATCCCAACCTGCTAATTATCAACATATTAATTATATGGCACGGGTTTTAAAATAAGCATAACAATATCTGTTACAATACTTTAAAACAAACAACCCTGGTTAATCAAAATGGATACTCAAGACCATATCCTTACCCTGGCGGTTAAAAAGATAACAGGTGAAGCTACTGCCGAAGAAATACAGGAGCTGGATGCCCTGTTAAAAGAAAACCCGGATGCGATACATGTTTTACAACTATTGTTTGCAGAATGGTCGGCAGATGAACAAATATCCAGGGCAGATGCCCACAGGCTTCTGGCGAAGATAATGGCCCGGATAGGATATGCAGAAACCCGTCGAAATCAATATATTGGCATATCAAACAGCCAATGGCAAAAACCTAAACCAACATTAACAACCCGCTTTAAAACCAACATCACCATGATCAGAACTTACATTAAACTGGCCTACCGGAATTTGATTAAGGACAAAGCCTATTCCATTATCAACATATCGGGCTTAGCCATTGGCCTGGCATCAAGCATCCTGATATTGCTTTGGGTACAGGGAGAATTAAGTTATGATCAATTTCATAAAAACGCGCCGCAGCTATACCGTTTAGCCTGGGATACCGACGGCATTACACTCGCGGGTTCCCCAACAGGAATGGCCGCCGCGCTAAAAGCGCAAATACCGGCGGTTAAAAATACCACCCGGGTAGATGCCCTGGGCAACACCCACCTATTTGAAGCAGACAATAAAAAATTTGTAGAAAACAGGGTGCTTTTTGTCGACCCGAATTTCCTGGATGTATTTTCATTTAGCCTGGAAAAGGGCGATAGGGCCACGGCATTAAAACAGGTAAATGGCGTGTTAATAACCGAGGCTACAGCAAAAAAATACTTTGGTAACCAAAACCCTATCGGGAAGTTTTTAAAACAAGATCACACCGACCAGGTAGTTGTAACGGGCGTATTGGCCAATCCCCCCGTAAATTCGCATTTACAGTTCGACTTTATTATGCCCATGGCCGCTTTATTTAAAGCAATACCCAAGTTGGAACGCTTACAATGGGCGGCTCCATTTTTTTACACTTACATTCAGTTAGATAAAAACTATGAGCCCACCGCGGCCAATCTATCGAAGCTGGAAAAACAGGTATCACAGATCTATCATAAACAGGAGCCGGAGGTAAAAAGTGCGTTTCGCCTTCAGCCCATGACCCAAATCCACCTGTCACCCGCAGCGCAGGTGGATTCGCCGGGACATGGCAACGCTCTTTATGTAAAAATCTTTTTAATTGTGGCTATCCTGATACTTGCGGTAGCCTGTATCAATTTCATGAACCTGGCAACCGCGCGTTCGGCGCGCAGGGCCAAAGAAATTGGGTTACGAAAAGTGGCGGGAGCTCAGCGGATCCAGCTTATTTTCCAATTTCTGAGCGAATCGGTCTTCATTGCTTTTTTATCCTTATTTCTTGCCCTTTGGATAGTGGTTTTATTCCTGCCGGTGTTTAATGACCTGGCCGGCAAACAGCTCAGCGTTAATTTAACCGATGCAAAGCTTTGGTTAAGCCTTTTGGGTATTGCCTTATTAACCGGGGTAATATCTGGCAGTTACCCGGCTTTGTTCCTATCGGGCTTTAACCCTGTTAAAGTGCTTAAGGGCAATGTAAAATCAATGGGCGGCAATTTGCTTTTTCGCCATAGCCTGGTGGTTACCCAGTTTGTGGTTTCGGTGGTATTGCTGGTAGGTACAGTGGTTATTTACAAGCAGCTTAAATATATTAAAGATAGAAACCCCGGTTTTAACAAGGCCAGTCTTTTGTATATGGATATGGACGATGATATGCAGAACAAAGAATCGGTGTTAAGAAACGAGTTAAAACGGAATCCGCTCACCAGCGACTTTGCTATTACCAGCGAACTACCTGTAAACCTTGAAGCAGGGGCAATGGTGTCATGGCCCGGCAAAGACCCACGCATTTTAACCGACCCGATCCCGATATTAAATGTAAGTGAGAATTTTCTTAATTTACTTAAGATCAAGCTGACAACAGGTCGTTTTTTTTCAGAATCAATTACTACCGATTCCAACGACTGTGTTGTTAACGAAAAAATGCTGAAGCTGATGGGCATACCAAATGCCCGGGCTGCAATAGGTAAGCAGGTAAAATTTGGGCGCAATACCCAAAGCACAATTATTGGCGTAGTAAAAGATTTTAATTTTAAACCCGTACAGTCAGCCATCGAGCCGTTAATCTTTCGCCTGAGTACCGGAGGCGGCACCGTAGTTATCCGCACAAAAACCGGTACTACCACCGCAACCATCAAGGCTTTGGAAAAAATAAGCAAGCAGCTTAACCCGGGTTATCCGTTCAGCTTTGGATTTGTAGACCAGCAACTTGATAAACAGTATCGGGGCGAGCAGCAGATGGGTAATATTTTTAAACTGTTTGCCGCCATCGGTATTTTTATCTCCTGCCTTGGCCTGTATGGTTTATCGGCCTTCGTAGCCGAGCAGCGTACCAAAGAAGTTGGGGTACGCAAGGTATTGGGCGCATCGGTTTTCAACCTGGTTTATTTATTATCATCGGGCATAACCAGGCTAATCCTGGTAGCTATATGTATTGCAGTGCCGGTTTCCTGGTATGCTGTAAACAGCTGGCTAACTACCTTTGCCTATCATATAGATGTAAGCTGGCTCATATTTTTCATAGCATCGGCAACTGCTTTAAGCATTGCCTGGCTAACGGTTAGCTATGAATCTATCAGGGCAGCGAGTGTTAACCCTATCAAGAGTTTGCGAACAGAGTAAGGGAAGAGTCAAGAGGTTAGAATCAAGAGTTAAGACTTTTGGGGGTTAATTTAGGGTACATAATTGAATCGTCATTACGAGTTTTTAAATCCGGGGACTTTGGAGGAGGAAATGACATATAAAACCCGTCATTGCTTCGTCGTGCCTCCTCGCAATGACGGGAACTCCATATTTCCTGTAGCTGTCTTTATTCCTTGTTCCATAATCTAAAAAACCCTTAAAATACCCTGCACAAAAGTCCCTTCAAATACTCTCCCTCGGGGAACGATGCCCTTACCGGGTGATCTTCGGGTTGGTGGAATTGGTAGATGAACTGCACCTGTTTGCCGGCATCAAGGGCCGCCCAGGCTATTACCTGTTTAAAGGTTTCCATATCCATAGCGCCCGAGCAGGAATAGGTGGCCAGTAGGCCTCCTTCGTTAAGTAGTAGCATACCCAAACGATTGAGATCTTTATAAGCGCGGGATGCCCTGGTTAAAGCCGAGCGTGATGGGGCGTATTTAGGCGGATCGAGCACAATGATATCAAACTTTTCGCCGTCATCCCTAAACTTGCGCAATTGCGCGTTTACATCCGATTTGATGGCGGTATGTTTACCGGCATCAAGTTTATTTAACAGGATGTTTTCTTTCAATGTCTCAATAGCCAATGCCGAGCTATCCACACTGGTTACCGATGTGGCTCCGTCTTTTAAGCTGTTTAGCGTAAAACCGCCGGTATAGCAAAAGCAATCCAATACTTTTTTGCCTTTGGCGTAAGTGGCAACCACATGGCGGTTATCCCGCTGATCGCAATAAAAGCCTGATTTTTGACCTTCGGTGATGTTGATGCCGTAAACAACACCGTTTTCCATTACCTCCACAATTTCGGGTGGGGCACTGCCGGCCAATACCTTGTTTTCGGTTTCGGTCATGCCTTCGTGGGCACGGGAAGCCGCATCACTTTTATCCGATATGCTTTCGGGGTTCAGCAGCTTTTGAAGCTCGTCGATAATAACCGGCATCATGCGTTCCATCCCCGATGTAAGCACCTGTACGGCTAAATGTCCTGCGTATTTATCAACAATCAATCCCGGCAGGTAATCGGCTTCGCTAAAAACCAGGCGACAGGTATTGGTTCCATTGGCTAAAACGTTGGCACGGCTTTTAACCGCTGTAGCTAATTTGGCACGAAACCAGTCGTCATTAATTTCAACAGCTTCTTCCCACTCCAGCAGGCGCAAAGCCACGCGCGATTGGGCGTTGTAAAAACCATAGGCCATAAAATCGCCTTTTGCATTAAGCAGGCGCACCACATCGCCATTGGCGGGTTTACCTTTTACCTTATCAATAGCCCCGCTAAATACCCAGGGATGCCTTTGCAATACAGCTTTCTCTTTGCCTTTATTTAATACAACATCAATCATGGTGCAAAGGTAGTAATTTGGTAAGTAGTTGATTGGGTTGATTAAGAGAGGGGTTTGGTAAGGTAAGTTTTAAGCATGCTCCCGCAGAAAGCTTTTATTTGATCTTATAATTATACGTCAACACAGTTACAAATTGTGTTGACTATTGGTCTAAGGCTTTAATTTGCTTTAATTATTCGAACCACTGATATTTGTAACAACACATTAATGTTTAGGCGCTTACCTCACCATCAAAACGTAATACAATGTCAAAGCTCAATTTCATTTCGCCTTTTTTTATTGTTTCCAATTTAAAAGATTCGGTGGCTTTTTATGTTAGTAAACTTGGATTTAAAGTGCTGTACATCGGCCCCGAAGGTGATGAATATTTTGCGATGATAGGCCGCGGCCCGGTTTCTATTATGCTAAAGGCTATTACTCCCGATATAAAACCCATCCCTAATCCTACCCGGCATGAATGGGCCGCCTGGGACGCGTATGTATCGACTGAAGAGCCCGATACCTTATTTGAAGAATTCAGTTCGGCCGGTGTAATATTTAGAAAACCCATTCACGATAACAGCGACGGTTTGCACGGATTTGAAGTAACAGATGCCGATGGCTATGTTTTATTTTTTGGCAGACCAAAAGCCTGACGATCATTTTCATTAATATCTTATCAGCATGCAAACAGCTTATCCTAAGATCAAAAACATGAGTCCTCTTTTTGTGGTGGCCGATCTTGAACAGTCCATAGATTTCTATACTCAGAAACTGGGGTTTGAAATTGATTTTCGTTATGAAGATTTTTATGCCGGGATTACCAGGGATGGTTTCAGCATCCATCTAAAATCGGGTTATCCGGCTAACGAGGAAAGGACAAGCAGGCACGATAATGAACATGTGAATATTACTTTTCAGTATCAGGTATTCATAACCTTTTTGAAGCGATCAAAAGCAGGCAGGTCATCATCGTTCAGACTTTGAGACAGATGCCTTACGGCAACGAATTTTATATTGCCGACCCGGACGGGTATATATTAGCCTTTTTGGAATAAGTATTGGGCAGATCATATCTGTTTTACTACCACGAGTTACCCTGTACTAAACTCGCGACAGCTGAAAGCTGATTTTGGGACCACTCTGTATTTAATATGGCAATAAATAAGCGCTTTAATAGTTATATTTGAGCAACATCACATTATGAAATACACCAAAACCGCTGTAATTGCCTGCTTACTGTTTTTTGTTTATGTATCTGCCTCGGCCCAGGGCTATGTGCTTAACGGCAAAACCAGTGGTATAAAGGATGGCACCCACCTCTACCTGCGCATTGGTAATGCTGAAAAGGAAGCAGACTCTGCAATTGTTATGAACAACAAATTCCGGATGAGGGGTAAGATAACTGAAAAAGCTGCGGAGGTTATTTTGCATAACGCCGGATTTACCGATTACGTTTTTTTCTGGCTCGAAAACAAACAGATGAGCATTAGTATAAAAGCAGGTGAATTTAAAAAAGGCCTTATTAAAGGCTCTGCCGTACAAGATGATAATAACCAACTGACAGCATCTAAATTACCCCTTACACAACAGGAAGACAGCTTGAATAATGTATTAGAAACGCTGAAAGATTCTGTTAAGCGGGCAGCACTGAATAAAGATTTAGATAACATTAAAGAAAAAGAGAAACAAGCAGATATAAACTTTATAAAAATACACCCAGGTTCGCTCGTTTCGGCTAATTTATTAAACATATATGCAACCACCTGGGGCAAAGAAACAACTTCGGCATTGTTTAAAAACTTCAGCCCCGAAATGAAAAAAACTCATTTCGGATTAGATATTGCAACCTATATCAAGCTAAATAAAAACGTGGATGTTGGCGCAAAATATGTTGATTTTGAACAGCTTGATGCAACCGGAAAACAGGTAAAGCTTTCTGATATTAAAGCAAAATATATCCTGTTAGATTTTTGGGCATCATGGTGCGGTCCGTGCCGGCAAGAAAACCCTGCAGTGGTAAAAGCTTATTCTTTATATAAGGATAAGGGCCTGGCTATTTTGGGCGTATCCTTAGATACCGACAAGGCATCGTGGCTTAAAGCAATTGCCGATGATAAATTAAGCTGGCAAAATGTTAGTGATTTAAACAGCTTTAGTAATAAAGCGGCTTTAATTTATGGCATAAACGCAATCCCCAATAATTTCCTGATCGATTCAAACGGTACCATTATAGCACGCAACCTCAGAGGCGAAGCATTAACCGCAAAGTTACAGCAGCTTATGCCATAACTTACTAATCAACCACTCACCTAATCAACTCAATCCAACTTATTCCACACCACCCCATTAAACTTTTACCAATATTATCACTCCAACACAATAATTCCCGATTAAAAACATTTGGTATCTTAGTTGTCTGAAACATAATATGAGAAAAACTTACTTCCTGTTAGTTACCGTGCTATTGGCATGTTGTAGCTATAAAAGCTATGCCCAGGTGCCGCGCATTCCTGAGGCCAGTTCAACACAAACCATTATCCAGGATTTTGGCCTGGGTAAAATAACCGTCACCTACTCACGCCCAAATGTTAAAGACCGCAAAATATTTGGCGGTATTATTCCCTGGGGCGAAGTTTGGCGCACAGGTGCCAACTCCGCAACTACCATCACCTTTTCTGAAAAAGTAAAAATTGAAGGCAATCCCATTCCTGCTGGTACTTACTCTCTTTTTACTATTCCTGAAAAAAATGAATGGACTGTTATTCTCAACAAAGTTGTTAAACAATGGGGCGCCTACAGCTACAAGCAAAGTGAGGATTTTTTGCGCTTTCCCATAAAGCCGCTTCGCGTGAGCGAAAAGCGTGAAACCTTTACCATGGCTTTTGCCAACTCCACCACCAAATCAACAGATCTGTACCTGGTTTGGGACCATACCGCGGCCATGATCCACATGGAAACTGACGATGATGCCAAAATCACCGCAAACATTGATGAGCTGATGAAGGGCGACCGCAAGCCATACTACTTCAACGCTATTCAATACTATTACGAAAACAATAAAGACGTTGACAAAGCCTTAGGCTGGGTTTATGAGGCCGAAAAGATGGAACCTAAAGGTCCTTGGTATAAACTTTGGGAATCGCGCCTGTTATTGCGCAAAGGCGATAAAGCCGGCGCCATTGCCGCCGCCGAAGCCGGCATTGCCCTTTCAAAAGCGAGCAAAGATGATGAGTATGAAAGGCTAAACCAACAAGCGCTGGATAACGCGAAGAGGTAGCCTCACCTAAAGAGGCTGTATCATAAATCATGATCAGCCTCTTTTTTATTACTAATGTTTTATTGCTGTAAATTCAAATATCTATTTATTGTTTAATTTGTTT
>NZ_JANTYS010000030.1 GCF_024808255.1 Mucilaginibacter dorajii | reverse complement strand
GCTACACTGCCATAAGTTGCTTTTATAAAGCAAAACTCATAACTATTCGTGTCATTTGCAATGCGATTATTTGTGCGCAAATAAAACTTACTCAGAATGACAGGGTGGGAAGGGCAGTTTTTACGTCATTTTTCCCTTCAAAGTCTCCGGATTTAAAAACTCACAACGCCATGGCTTTTACTCTATTAAACAGCCCTAACACCTACGCACCCCGCTGCTTCACCACTCTCCTATGCACCACACTCTTCACCTTTTTGCCTTTTTTGCGTTTACCCAGCCAGATGATAAACCCGGTAATGGGGAGCGATGCGCTGATCAGGCTAACTAAAAACGCGATGATCTTACCCGTTAGGCCAAGTACCTGGCCTACGTGCAAATCATAATTCATATCGTTCATTTTCATGCCCGGGCTTTTTTGGGTATGCGGGCTTTGCTTGAGTAATTTGCCGGTGTACTTTTCAAAAAAGTAACCATCGCTTTCATAAAAACGCAGGCTTTTGGCGTAGGCCGTTATACCAATGGTGCCCGCGGCCGAGGCATCGTCAAAAATCAGGAACATTTGTGCCTGCGGCGACAGGGTTTGCGCCGTGGCAAAGGCCCTATCAATAGTAAACCGACTATCAACCTTAGTTTTTAAAAGCGAATCGGACTTGGGGAATACTTTTTCTGAAGGATAAGCCTTACCCAGGTTGGCGGTTGAGTAAATACCTTCCCTAACCACATCAAAAACCATAGATAAGCCGGTTAGCGCCAGGATAATGGCAACACTGGTAGCGTAAAAGCCCAAAACGTTATGCAAATCGTAATTCACCCTGCGCCAGCGGCCGTTCCATTTAATGGTGAAGCTGCGTTTGCGGTCGGTTTTGCGTTTAGGCCACCACAGGATGATGCCGGTTATCATCAGCACAATAAAAATGATCACCGAGATACCCACCACCAGGCTGCCAATTTTGGGTGGCAGCAGCAGGTACAGGTGAATATATTCAACTATGATGAAAAAGTTTTTAGCCGGGTTTTCTTCATGGGTTACCTTACCTGTGTACGGGTTCATATACACGTATAACATGCCCTGCTCTTTGGGTAAATTTACCAGTAAACCGGCAGGTCTGTCTTTCCCATAATAATATAAATAGCTTGCAGTGGCACCGGTACGGCCTTTCAGTCCTTCGGCTTTTAATGTTGATGGCGGCAGGTAGGGTTTATGCACCGCCTCTACGTGGCGATAGCTGTACATGGCATCCTGGATCTCGTCCTGGAAACAAAACAAACAGCCGGTGATGCTTACAATAACCACCACAAGCCCGGCAATAAAGCCGAGCCAGCGGTGGATAAATAACATGACTTTCTTAAATGTCATATCAGAATTTATAGGTAAATGTAAGGGCGTAGTTTCTCAATTTCTGTGGGTTAACCGTGGTATAACCTATCCAGTATTTTTCGTTGGTAAGGTTGTCCATTTTAAAACCGAACCTGTAGTTTTTGATATCGTAAAATACAGACGAGTTAAAAACCGTGTAAGCAGGTAATTTAAATACTCCCTGGCTTACGCTGTTGATAATGGTATTATCGCTGGCATAGTTGCCGCCAAAACCCAAGCCCAAACCTTTAACAGCTCCTTTTTGTAAACGGTAGCTTACCCAAAAGTTGGCAAGGTAAGGTGATGATGCTGTACCCGGGCGACGGTTGGCTACATCGGCATTAGTAGTAGCATCATATTTCGAATAGTTATAAGAGAGACCTACTACCGCGTTTAAACCGGCAATTGGGTTAGCAATAACTTCGGCCTCGATGCCTTTGCTTAACTGGGTACCATCCTGCAGCACACGGTTAGGAACCGATGACGGGCGGGTGATATCTTTAACCTTAATATCGTAATAGCTTACTGTACTGCTTAATTTACCATCAAACAAATCAAGCTTTACACCACCTTCAATCTGGTTGGCGTGCTCGGGTTTCAGTGGTTTATTATCTTCGGTAATACCTGTTTGATTACGGAAGCTGTTCTGGTAGTTGGCAAATAATGATAAATGGTCTTTTATAGGCTGATAAACCAAACCAAATTTTGGCGAGAAAGCAGTTTGCTGGTAACCGCCAGATACGGTTTTGGTAGTTGGGTCAACATTACCAATGTTAACAAAACGATCAACACGAACACCTGCCGATACGATCAGCTGATCGGTGATATTAAACACATCTGATACGTAGGCGCTATAGGTGTTCCTGATATACATGTACGGGTAAGTAAAGCCATAGGTGCCGGTTGCATAAATGGCATCCATGGCGGCCTTATTAAAGTTGGTGTAATCCTGGTTACCATGTAAGGATACAGCATCAAGTGTGCTGCCAAAAAAGTACTGTTTCGAGTTATCCCTAAAGAAATCTAAACCTCCAACAAACCTGTTCCGGAATTTGCCGATCTTGAAATCGCCGTTAAAGTTCTGCTGAATCTCGATCATATCATCCGTACTGTTTTTGGTCGATTGATCATTACGGGAGATAGAATCATGCGGCATCAGGTAAAAATACGGCCCAAAACCATCAGAGTAGCTGTGTGTAGCGGCGATGTTGGTACGTGAGGTCCATGATTTAGCGATCTTGTATTTTACCTCGCCAAAAAAGTTGGCGTTTCTTGAAGTTTGGGTCAGGTCATCACCCGCGTAGCTCTGTTTGTAATCAAGCGGTAACTGATCGGCACTGCTATAGCCCAGTTGCGCGATGGTTACACCGTAAGGGAAAAAGAAGATTGATTTACCAATGTTTTTACCGTATGATAGCTCTGCATCAAAGGAAATGCTTAGCCTGTCGTTTACGTTGTATAATAAGCTTGGCGCGATAAATACGTTGCGGGAAAAGCCGGTAGTTTGGAAACTGCCTTCATGATTATAAGCGGTATTTAAACGAAAAAGTACTTTTTTCTGCGGATCAAGCGGGGTATTGATATCGGCGCTCACCCGTTCAAAATCAAAGTTACCTACCGATGTAGAAACCTCGCCGCCAAATGAGTCGAAAGGTTTTTTGGTTACCCTGTTAATTAAACCACCGTAAGATGTTAAGCTGCTGCCAAACAAAGTGGCCGATGGGCCTTTAATAATTTCGATGCTTTGAATGTTAGCGGCATCAATGGTATTGGTGATGTTACCGGCCAGGCCATTACGTAAACCGCTTTGCACAATAAAACCACGGCTGTTGTAGTAAGAGCCACCATCGCCACCCCTGCCGGTTGCTTCCCACATTTTTTGGATTCCCGACGCGTTCCGGATGGCGTCATCAACAGAAAAGATCTGCTGCTCTTGCATTAGCTGGCTGCTTATGGTATTATAAACCGAAGCATTTTCAAGATTACTCAATGGCATCTTGCCAACATCAACACTTTTCCTGCTTTTAAACTTGTTGGTTTTGTTGGCATTGATGTTAATTTCCTGCAAGCCATGGGTAACATCTGATACGGTAACCCCGGGAACGGTTACAGTTTGGCCGGAAACAACATCAACGCTGCTTTCCTGGCCTTTGCTGCCAACCTGCGAAATTACCAGGGTGTACTTGCCTTGCGGGGCGCGAAATTCAAAGTCGCCATCTTCATTGGTAACTGTGCCGTACTTAGTACCTTTTAACATGACCGAAACGTTATCGGCAGGTTGGCCGTTGGTGGTTGAAACGTGTCCCTTAATGGTTCCGCGGTTTTGCTGCGCAAGTGCGGTAAGTGAACTAAAGAGCAATATGATTGATAAGAAAAAGAGAGAAAATAGTTTGTGAACCGAGAGTTGGGGTTGTATCATTTTATTTAGACTAATTATAAATAATGACCAAAAGTACTCCATTGTGGCAAATCATCCAAATTTATTTAGAAAGATTATAAATAGCATAAGGCTTGCGCATTTAAACCCAGGCTTTTACGGCGATGTTTTTTCGTGTTATTTGTAAACAGTCGAGAGAAATTTGGGGGCGTTACACGTTTAAACCAATAGCGATAGGATATAAATAATAGCGAAATTTAGAAGCATTTTCCCAGTTATTCGCCGGGTATCCTTACCATATGCATGGTGCATTATTTTGTCAGTAAAGAGGGATAATTCAGGATTAATTACGATAAATATGAGGTAAAGCGCTGATAGTTAGGAGTTAAAGTGTTCCATATTGTCGCTTTTTTAAAAATCATCAACTATTTGATAATGAGTAACAAAGGTGTTCCAGGCGTTCCAAGTGTTCCACACGTTCTGGTGGAACACCTGCAACAAAAAGCCCCGGTTAATTAGGATTAACCAGGGCTTGAACAAGTTATAAAGTGTGCTTATCTGCCCCCCGGAGGGCAGTGCTCTTTTAAATATTGAGTAAACAAAGTATGCAGGTGCAATGATGTACCCGGCCCTTCAAAAATACCATGCGTACGGTTAGGGTATGACATCAGCTGAAACTGGCGGTTATATTTAACCAGTTCATCAATCAGCTCTTCGGCATTTTTGTAGTGTACATTATCATCACCTGTTCCGTGAATATATAACAGGTTACCCCTCAGATTTTTAGCATAGGTAATGGGCGAGCCTTTGATAAACGGCGCGCGGCCTGCATCATCAACCGGTACGCCCATGTAACGTTCCTGGTAAATGTTATCATAGGTAAGCTGATCGCCAACTGCCGCTACCGCGATGCCTGTTTTATAAACATCTGGGTATTGGAACATCAGGTTTAAGGTTGTTGAGCCACCACCGCTCCAGCCATGTACCGCTATGCGGGTTGAATCAACAAAAGGCCATTTGATGATCTCTTTGGCGGCCATAGCCTGGTCGCGCACGTTAACAATACCTATGTTTTTGTAAATAGCCTTACGCCATTTAGTCCCTTTTGGCGCCGGTGCCCCACGGCCTTCAACCGACATATAGATGTAACCGTCATCGGCCATGCTACCAACATACAAACCATTACGACCTGCACCCCAGGTATCCGTAACCGTTTGCCCGGCAGGTTCGCTGTATACCGTAAATAAAACAGGATATTTTTTATTAGGATCAAAATTGGTTGGCTTCATCATCCAGCCATCCATTTCAATGCCATCGGCAGTTTTTACTTTAAAAAATTCAGGTTTGTTTTTAGCGTCTTTATTCAATACAATCACTTTACCGCCAATGTGCTTATGCTCTGGCAGGGTAACCACCTCTGTAACCGGTGGGGTGTAGCTGTTGTTGAAATTGTGCAAAGCAACCTTGCCATTAGGCGATATATCATAGCCATGTGTGCCGGGTTGGTCGGCAGGTGATACACGCTCGGCCTTGCCGCCTGCAAGTTTTATTTTGTATAAATACTTCTGGGTAGCATTATCGGGCGATGCTGTAAAGTAAATGTAACCGCCAGCCTCGTCAATTAAACTCAGGTTAATAATATCGTAATCACCCTTGGTGATCAGGGTTTCTTTACCCTCGCGGCTTATTTTATAAATGTGTTTCCAGCCATCTTTTTCGCTAACCCATAAAAAATCTTTGCCTTTGTTAATCCACTCCCAGCCAATTGGGTCGCCGTTGTTCCAGCGCTCTTTACCATCCAGCCAGGTATCGCTTTTTTCTTCGTGAATTACATGGGCGGTACCGTTTGATATATTGCCTACAAAAATGCGGCTCTCGGTTTGGGCGCGATTTTCCTGTTCAAGAATGATCTCGTTAGGGTTTAAGGTCCATTCCATTCGTGGGATGTAATGCTGGATGGGGTCACCAGGCAGGTCTATCCATTTGGTAGCAGCTGAGTTAACGTCAACAATACCTATTTTGGCCGAGCTTGGGTTTTCGCCAGCTACCGGGTATTCTACCGGCACCACAAACGGATAGATAGAGTCGGTAGTGTTCAGCATGTAGTAGCTTTTTATTTTGGTAGCGTCAATTTGCCAGTAAGCAATATTGCGGCTATCCGGCGACCAGCGGAACCCATCCCGGCATCCAAACTCTTCCTCGTAAGCCCAATCAAAAGTACCGTTGATCAACCTCGTGCTACCATCGGTAGTTAGTTGTTTAACAGCACCGTTAGCTAAATCCTCTACATAAATATTATGCCCACTTACATAAGCCGCCTTGCTGCCATCTGGCGATAGTTTGGCAAACATCAATGAGGACCCGGGCAGGTTTTTACCTATTTGCCAAAGCTTTTGGGTACCGGTATCAAACACCCAATAATCGCCGCGGGTATCATAACGCCATACCTTTTTGGTGTTGGTGTTAATCAATACTTTTTTGCCATCGTCAGATATCGTAAATCTTTTTACACCTATAGGTTTGCCACCTTTTGGGGTAAGCATTGCAGTACTTATCCATACTGTTTTTTTGCTGGTATCGCGGGTGTCATAAACGGTAATTTCGCCGCCGGTTGTTTTATAATACTGATAGCCATCGTTTGCCCAATGCGTGGGCGCGCGTTGTGCCTTTACTTCGTTATTGCCCAAAATGAACAAAACAATTGCAAGGAATAATGAACCCGTGCGGTTAAATTTCATATAATTATACTTTGAATTAAAATTGCGGCATTATTTTACAAATAGGTAATGCCGCCGTAAATTTTGCGTTAATTTAGTACTTTACCAAAGTATAAGACCTCCTGTAATGAAAAAAATACTTCTACCTATCATTCTCTGCATTTTATGTGTTACCGTTACCAAAGCCCAGCACGCCGACCGAAGCAAATTCGTAAAAGATAGCCTCGATTTGTATGTAAGTCGCGCGCTTACCAACTGGCGAATCCCCGGGGTAGCGGTATGCATTGTAAAAGATGGCAAGGTAGTATTAATGAAAGGTTACGGCATCAAAGAGCTTGGCTTACCCAACCTGGTTGATATCAATACCTTATTTATGATTGGCAGTAACACCAAAGCATTTACCGCTACCGCGCTGGCCATGTTACAGGTCAATGGCAAGCTTTCTTTAGATGATAAGGTAACCAAATATATTCCCGAATTTAAACTGGAAAATAAATTTGCGGGTGAGCAGGCCATTGTACGCGATTTACTTTGCCACCGTTTGGGTTTGCAAACTTTCCAGGGCGATTTTACTTTTTACAACACCAACCTTACCCGCGAGGAAGTGATCAACAAACTGGGGCAAATTAAAGCACCCTATCCTTTCCGTACCAAATGGGGGTATACCAATTCGGCATTTTTAACGGCCGGGCAAATTATACCCAAGGTAACCGGCAAACCCTGGGAGGTTTATTTAAAAGAAAGCATTTTTGCCCCATTAGGCATGGGTAACACACTGGCCTTAACTGCCGAAATGCCCAAAGCCTTAAACCGCACCGTTCCGCATACGCTTAACGATGGCAGGCTTACCGCCATCCCTTATTGCCAGATTGACGGACTTGCACCAGCCGGCGCCATCAGCTCATCGGTAAATGATATGAGTAAATGGGTATTGGCTTTATTAAATAATGGCAAAGTGGGCAACAGGCAGGTAATACCAGAAGCGGCCATACAAGCTACCCGTCAGCCACAGGATATTGTGGGCAACTTTCATCATCTTAATGGCGAAAACAGCTTTGAACTTTACGGCCTTGGCTGGTTTATACAGGATTATTCGGGCCATAGGCTGGTAATGCACGATGGGGGTGTTAACGGGTATTTATCGTCTGTTACGCTATCGCCACAAGACAACCTGGGTATTATCATTTTAACCAATACCGATCAAAACCTGTTTTATGAAGCCTTGCGTTGGGATATATTGGATGCCTACTTTGGCCAGGGATACCGAAACTATAGCGATGCTTACTTAACAGACTTTAAAGCCAAAGCGGCCAATGACCTTGCCCTGGATAAAAGATTACGCGACACCATATTGCTTAACCCAAAGCCGGCTTTACTGCCGGTAAGTTACATTGGCAAATACACCAATAGCCTTTACGGATCAATGACGGTTACGCAAGGCGAAAACAACGACCTGGAAATGCGTTTTGAGCATCACCCCAAAATGTTTGCTAAACTACAGCCACTGGGCGGTAACCGCTATTACGTAACCTTTTCCGATCCTACATTAGGAAAAGCGGTGTTTCCTTTTACCGTGCAAAACGGCAAGGTTACCAGCGTACGCGTTAAAGTAGCCGATTTTGTGGAACGTAATGCTTATGATTTTAAGAAGGAATAAAACAGTTTTGAGTGTTAAGTGATGAGTTTTGAGTTAAATGGCGGTGAGGAAGGAAAGCGTTAAAAACTCATTACTCAGAACCCATAACTCAAAACTACTATCAGAATTTCAAATTTGATTTTAGCCATTCCTGGATAGCTTCCTGGGTATATATTTCTTCGGGGAGTTTGTCGTGAATCAGTTTTTCCATTTTGTTGCCGGTATTGGCAAAACGGTAATCCCACATGATCATCAGTTTGTTAATGAGGTATACCATCTCGTTACCTTCGTCTTTCGCAAAAGGAGTAGCATCCGGTTTACCGCTCACCCGTGGATCATTTTGAGTATAGTTTGTCCACTTGTAATCGGTATAATGTAGGTTTCTTTTCGAAAAAAGGATCATGAGCTTGAGGAATTTCTTTAAAGGTACGGATAATTACCCCGGTATTTTGTGAACGACTATTTTAAATGGAGATTGATGTTAAATATTGGTTAACAAATTGGTGCGCTTTATGAGTGATAGCTCCACGGCTAAACCGTATTGACTAATGTCATTGAAATGGGTATACCCGCTATAGCGCGTTATGAAATGAGTTTATTATATTTGTAATGCTATGCAACTTTCCAGCGACGACATACAGTTATTGAAAGACTATTTTTCCGGTCAACCGGTAATTAAGGCGTATGTTTTTGGCTCCTATTCACGTAATGAAGCTGATAGTGAAAGTGATTTGGATATTCTTGTCGATTTAGATTATTCTAAACATATCGGCCTTGGATTTATTACCATGCAATCGGATATCCAACAAAAGCTTCATAAAAAAATTGACCTCGTTTCTTCAAAATCCGTCTCCCGGCATTTATCTTCATTTATAGAAAAAGGCAAAATCCTTATCTATGAAAGGTAAAATGGGTGATCGTCAAAGATTACTTCATATCCTGGAAGCCATTGACGAAATTAATAATTATACGTTAAGTACAGATCTAAAGTCCTTTCTTGAAAATTCAATGATGCGATTTGCCTGTGTAAAGCAAATTGAAATATTGGCGAAGCTGCTAACTATATTACTCCCGAAAATAAAGCGCTGTTTTCTGATATGGAATGGAAGCAGATCATTGGCATGAGGCATATTCTTGTTCATGAATATTTCGGTAGTGATTTTGACCTCATTTGGCAGGTTATCATCAAAGATCTTCCTATACTGAAAGAAAAGATTTTAATGATTTTAAAATCCCAAACGTAATGACATTGATATAATTCATTTCCGCTATTAATTGTATTTTCATGCCCGTTAATCAGGATTACATGAAAAAAAGATTTTTACTCGCGTTTGCTACCTTGTTTACCTCTGTAGCTATGGCACAACAGGATGCGCCTAAAGCCATTTACTACGCTATATCGTTCCCCAACGCGGCACATCACGAGGCCGAGGTTACCATAACCATACCCCAGGCACCTGCCGAGCCTTTGCTGCTGCGCATGAGCCGTTCATCGGCCGGGCGCTACGCTACGCATGAGTTTGGCAAAAACATTTACAACGTTGCCGCTACCGACGTAAACGGAAAACCACTTCAACTTACCCAAGTAGAAGGCGATGTATACAAAATTGAGGATCACCCAGCCACTGTTAAGGTAAGCTATACCCTGTTTGGCAATTACACCGATGGTACGTATACCAGCATCGACCTTAGCCATGCCCACCTTAATATGCCTGCTACATTTATGTGGGTTGCGGGCCTTGATAAACGAGCCTTGACTTTTCAGTTTAACGACCTGGAAAAATACGGCTGGCACGTTGCCACACAGCTTAAGCACGAAGATAAAAACGTATACAGTGCCCCAAACATGCAATACATGATGGATTGCCCTACCGAGCTTTCAGATTACAAAGTAACCAGCTGGGAAGCCGTTAATCCCGATAATAAAAAACTAAAGATCAGCCTTACCGTACACTCCGATGATAGCCAGGAAGTAATTGATAACTTTGGCAAAATGGTAGCCCGCATGACCCAGGAAGAAAAAGCCGTATTTGGCGAATACCCGGTTTATGATTATGGCGAATATACTTTCATCAGTGATATCAATCCCGCTGCGGCCGGCGACGGTATGGAACATCGTAACTCAACCTGTATCACTATACCGGCACCAAAAGTAGGCGGCCTTGAAAATCGTTTACTGGGTGTTTTCGCGCATGAGTATTTCCACAGCTGGAATGTTAAACGCATCCGCCCAAAATCATTGGAGCCCTTTAATTTTGAGCACGCCAACATGAGTAATGAGCTTTGGTTTGCCGAAGGTTTTACCCAATATTATGGCGAATTGCTGTTGGAGCGATCTAGCTTTGTGAAGTTAGACGATTATACCTGGACTATAGCAAGCCTGGTAAACCAGGTACTAAACACCCCGGGCGCGGCCAAATACCCCGCAACACAAATGAGTCGTTACGCGGTGTATGCCGATGCAGGTGTATCTATCGATCCGAATAATAACGCCAATGATTACACCAGTTATTATACCTACGGCGGCGCGATAGCCCTGGCGCTTGATTTACGTTTGCGCAGCGATTTTAATTTAACGCTTGACGATTATATGCACCAGGTTTGGATCAGTCGTGGTAAGGTAATGAAACCATATACCGTGCCCGATTTGCAAAGCGACCTTGCCAAGGTAACCGGCAACGCCAAATTTGCTGCCGAGTTTTTCAAAAAATACATTGCCGGTATCGACAAAAACAATTATGAAGAACTATTGGCAAAAGCTGGCCTGGTATTGCGCCGGGTTGACCCAGGTAAAGGATGGGCCGGCTCATTGGCTGCTACTGCTGCCCGTGGCCGTTCAGGACTTGCCCGCACCGCCAATGCCGAAGGCCTGCCAATTCAATCAAGCACTATTATGGGTACACCTGTATACAAAGCAGGTTTAGACGCTGGCGACGTAATCATGAAGGTAAACGGAGTTGCTATTAAAGATCAAAAAGGCTTTGACGATCAGCTTACCGATAAAAAGCCGGGCGATAAACTCAGCGTAAATTATAAGAACCGCACCGGCGATCATGAAACTACCATTACCTTAGAAGAAAACCCTAACTTTGAAGTTGTAACCTTTGAAAAAGCAGGTAAAACATTGAGTAAAGAGCAGGAGACTTTCCGCAACAACTGGTTACAGTCAAAAGTAAAATAACAACATGAAGAAAATATTATTCGCTGCAATACTTTTATCAGGATACAACCACTGCTTTGCCCAGGATGTAAATAAGCTCATCAGGCAAAAAAATGTTGACCGCATTATCAAAACCTTATCGGCCGATGATATGCAGGGCAGGGCTACTTTCACGCCAGGGATTGAGAAAGCCGCTAAGTTTATTGAAAAGGAATACAGGAAGGCTGGTTTAGTCCCGTTAACAGGCAACAAAGATTTCAGGCAAAATTTCTCGATGCTGCGCAGTTCGCCGGTATCGCTTTCTGTTAATATCAACGGAAAAACAATACCTGCCGATAGTGTTTTCGCATCGGGCAAAAATTCGTTTTCATGGAAAACCGATGCTGATGTGCAAATTATACAGGTAACTCCCGATAAAAACCTAAGGCAGGAATATGGTGCCGCTATCCGTGGCGGTAAAAAGGCGTTATTAATTATCGATCCCAAATTCAAAGACCTGTTTAAACGTCTTCATGATTATGCAGGCCGGGGAGCTGTTTCCTTTAAAGGCAAAGATCAACAGCCACTCGTATTTGTATTAGGCAAAATAGACAAAGTAAATTCCTTTGAAATAGGCTATGAAGCCAAAACTGTAGAATTGCCTTTGTTTAACGTAGCAGGAATGATCCCCGGGAAAACCAAACCCGATGAGTACGTGGTTTTTGGCGGCCATTATGACCACCTGGGTATTTTAAAACCGATGGAAGGCGATAGCATTGCAAACGGCGCCGATGATGATGCATCGGGCACTACTGCTGTGATCTCCTTAGCTAAATACTACAAAAAACTAAATAACAATGCCCGCACCCTGATCTTCGTTGCTTTTTGTGCCGAAGAAATTGGAGAGTTTGGCTCGCAATATTTTGCAACGCAAGTTGAGCCGGATAAGGTTGTGGCCATGTTTAATATCGAAATGATTGGCAAAGCCTCTAAATTCGGCACCAACTCGGCGTTTATAACCGGCTTTGAACGTTCAGACTTTGGCACCATCCTGCAAAAAAACCTGGCAGGCACCACGTTTAAGTTTTACCCTGATCCGTACCCAGACCAAGACCTTTTTTACCGCAGCGACAACGCGTCTTTAGCAGAAGTTGGCGTACCGGCTCATACCATTTCAACAGATCAGATAGATATTGATAAACTATACCATACGGTTAAAGATGAATACAGTTCATTGGATGTAAGTAATATTACCTCAACCATAAGGGCTATAGCTTTAAGCTCGCGTACTATAGTTGCCGGTACCGATACCCCTAAACGGGTAGCTAAGCTGGAAAGATAATTTTTAGATATGCAGATTACAGATGTGCAAATGAAAAGAATTAAGTATTAGATGGATGCATCAACACATCTAAATCTGCATATTTAAAATCTCCACATCCGTAATCTGCACATCTGAAATCAGTAACCCCATGAACCACATACCCAAAATAGCAGTAGTAGGCCCCGAATCGACAGGTAAATCAACCATGTCTGATTACCTGGCGGCGCATTACCAAACCATTGCTGTGCCCGAGTATGCCCGTGAGTATTGCGCAAAGCTCACCGAACCCTGTACCTGGCAGGATGAAATCAATATGTTTTACGGTCAGCTGGCTTTAGAGGAAGAGTTGCTGCCGCAAGCCAACAAGATCCTGATTTGTGATACTACCTTTATCACCGTAAAAATATGGAGCGACGAAATGTTTGGCAAAGCCCCGCAAGAGGTTTTGGACGAACTGCCCAAGCATCCCTACGACCTGTACCTGCTTCTGAACATCGATCTGCCCTGGCAGGATGACCCGCTCCGTAACTTCCCCACCATGCGCGAACATTTTATGGATGTTTGGCACAAAGAGCTCGATTCGCTAAATGCCAACTACGTGTTGATATCCGGCACGGGGGATGATCGTTATGAGAGCGCGATTAGGGCGATAGATGAATTTCATATTTGATATGCCGTCTTTTTTTGTTGGGTAAATCTGGGCCGATGGCTTAATGTTGAGCGCACTTTATTGTGCATACAATAAAGTCTCATTTAGTGCTGCTTTTTTCTGTTTTGACGCTCATATCCAACAATTAAGTGCATCATGGTTCGGGCAAAAGGCAGGGAAACCGCATTTAACATTTTGGCATAAGATAACGTCTTTCAATGAGCACAATAGGTAACCGCTATGCGGCATCTTCCCTGGTTCTTTTCTTTCTACAAACAGGTAGCCGCTATGCGGCATTGAATATTTAATAAGATGAAAGCATGCCGCATAGCGGCTACCTATTTGTAGAACAATTAATTTATGCTTTTTTGCTCCATAGGAGCTACCTTTTGCTATTCATCTTTAAAAGCGATTTCCCTGGGTTAAAAGGAGCCATTTATACCATTAAAAATAATTTCCGTAGATTTGTGGCATGGATATTCTCCCTAATGCCTTACTGGCTTACTTAGATGACCATTGCGATCCGGAGCCGGAGGCTTTGCAGCAACTGAACCGCGAAACGCATTTAAAGGTATTGCGGCCCCACATGTTATCGGGTCATTACCAGGGCAGGCTGCTTAGTTTTTTAAGTAAAATGGTAGCTCCCAAATGCATCCTGGAAATTGGTACCTACACCGGCTACTCGGCAATTTGTTTGGCCGAAGGGCTGGCTGAAGGCGGTATCCTGCATACCATTGAGGTTAACCGCGAAATGGAGGATATCATCAATTCACACTTTAAACTAACAAATGTTGAAAACAAAATAAAGCTTCATTTTGGGCAAGCAGAGGCCATTATCCCTGATTTAGAGGCAGATGTTTTCGATTTGGTGTTTATTGATGCTGACAAGAAGAATAATTTTACTTACTTTCAATTGGTTTTTGACAAAGTCAGATCCGGAGGATTAATAATAATTGACAATGTTTTGTGGAAAGGAAAGGTGTACGGGCCCGAAAAAGATACCGATACCGAGAATATTCGCAAACTAAATGACCACATAGCTGTTGATAGCAGGATAGAAAAACTCATCCTGCCCGTACGCGATGGCTTGCTGGTTATCAGAAAAAAATAAATTATGAAGAAAATCTTACTGATTACTACACTGTTGATCTCAACACTTGCTGCTTCAGCACAAAAGAACACTTCACAATCCTATATCCAGAAGTTCAAAGATGATGCCATTCGTATCATGCACGAAACCGGAATTCCTGCAAGCATCGTTTTAGGTGTAGCCATGCATGAATCGGGCTGTGGCAATAGCACAATAGCGCAAAACCTTAATAATCAGTTTGGAGTAAAAGGCGGAGGCAGTGTAGTTTTTATTAAACACAATAAAAAAGTAAGGTCGGCTTACAAAAAATACGATTCGGTTTTTGAATCATTCCAGGATTTTGCCCGCATCATGACCGAACGTAAACAGTTCAGTCACCTGGCCGATGTGCTTACCCATTATGATTACGCAGGCTGGGCACACGGCATTCAGCGTAATGGTTATGCCAGCAGCCGCAAATGGGCAGCACAGGTTTTGGGCATCATCAAAAAATACGATCTGAACGACCTGGACGAAAACCCATCAGAACAGCCTAAAGAATTAGCAGAAGCTAAACAATAATCTTTATTTTGGCGTTTTAAAAACGCTATATATCAAGGTTTAGCTTTATGCAAAAATCATTTCTACTCTTATCTGTTGTTGTAATTTGTTTCAGTTCGTGCTCGGCACGTAAAAAAACAACCGGCTCCATCTCCAATCGCGATGTTAAACGCAATAACAGCAGCATCCAAAAGGCCAACAGTGCTTCTATTGCCAATTACAAACAACTTACCTCTTTAGATTATATTGACCGCTTTAAGGCTATTGCTATACAGGAAATGAACCAATATGGTATCCCTGCAAGTATTACCCTTGCCCAGGGTTTATTTGAATCTGGCGCCGGTAACAGCGAGCTGGCCCGTTTTGCCAACAACCACTTCGGCATTAAATGCACCAGCGACTGGAAAGGTAAAAGCTATTATAAAGATGATGACCAGGTTAATGATTGTTTTCGCGTTTATGACAACCCCGAAGATTCATTCCGTGATCACTCCACTTTTTTAAGGCGTAAAAACTACGCTAAACTTTTCGAACTGGATAAAAACGATTACGAAGGCTGGGCCAAAGGCCTCAAAGCAGCCGGCTATGCCACCAACCCTAAATATCCGCAACTGCTGATCAACCTTATTGTAAAATATAACCTTGACCAGTACGACCGTCCCGAAGGCGAAGCGGCCAAAATTAAACGCGAAGACCGCGTACTGTCGCAGATCAACGATAGCATTGGCAAGCCTAATACAGATACCCTAACCAAAACAAAACCCGACGATAAGATCTACACCGTTAAGCAAGGCGATACACTATACAACATTTCTAAACGTTTTGGAATAACTGTTGATGAGTTAAAAGCGTTAAACAGTATACCAGACAATAACATCCACATAGGTCAAAAACTGGTAGTTGTTAAGTAAGGAAAAAAAGTCAAGAGACAAGAATCAAGAGTTAAGACAAAAAGAAAACGGCAAAAAGAATCCCGTCATTGCGAGGCACGAAGCAATCCCCAACTTTACAGGGATGCTTGCACGGCTGCTCTGCATATCGGGGATTGCTTCGTACCTCGCAATGACGATGGGTAAAAGGCCTTGGAAAAAAGTCTTAACTCTTGATTCTTGTCTCTTGACTCTCTCCCCTCAGAAGTTAATTGTTGTTAAATAGTATGGCTAAATGCGGCCGAACATTTATTTTTGGCGCCACAATGAAAGTATGGTTGTTCCTCATTTTCTGCACCTTATCTGCCCGGGGTTTTGCACAGCAAAAGCCGGTAGAAGGTATTGTGTTTGATAAGGACAGTAAAGACCGTATTGCCAAGGTAAATATTGTGAACGCTACCACAGGCAAATCGGTTTACAATAGCCTTAAAGGTGAGTTTAGCATTGATGCCCAGCCCGGCGATGTGCTGATATTTAGCAAACCCGATCATTTTAATGATACCCTCAAGGTAAAAAGCGCCGATGCCTTAGCCGTTTATATGAAACGTTCGGCCATTATGCTTAAAGAGGTTTACATCCGCGATACGGTGCTTACCCCCGAAAAGCAATTTGCAGCCACTAAACGCGATTACACCAAAATTTACGGATCGGAATATAGCCAAAGCCTGCTTTCGGTGGCGCCGGGTTTAGGTGCGGGTATTGGCATTGATGCGCTATATAATGCATTTAGCCGCAGCGGCCGTAACGCGGCCAAACTGCGTGAAACCATCGAAAAGGATTATCACCAACAGGAAATCGACTATCGTTTTAACCGCCCCTTTGTGGCCAGTGTAACCCGGCTTAAAGACCAGCAGCTTACCGATTTTATGCAGCGCTACCGCCCCGGTTATTACATGGTTAAAACCACTACAGATTATGAGTTTATAGCGAGCATTAAAGCCAACCTGCGTCGCTTTTTACGTTCGCCCAGAACGTATTCTTTAGCCCCATTAGTAACACCGCCGGTAACCAATAACTAATTTACCCTTACAAACGGGCGTTGTTCTTTATCTTCGCCCTTAGTCATTCAATAAGCCCTCTTTCACCATGCAAATAAGACCAGCCGATAACAACGACCTTAATGGCATCTGGGAAATTTTTCACCAGGTGATCAAATCCGGCGATACCTATACTTTTGATCCTGATACCCCAAAAGAAGATCTGTCTAAATACTGGCTTGCGCCGGGTATGACAGTATTTGTTGCCCAAGAGGACGACAAAATATTAGGCACCTATTTTATAAAAGCTAACCAGGTAGGTTTAGGCGCGCACATTGCCAATTGCGGTTATATGGTACATCCCGAAGCAAGGGGCAAAGGCCTGGGCGGGCAACTATGTGAGCATTCGCAACAATACGCCCGCCAAACGGGGTTCCGTGGCATCCAGTTTAATATTGTGGTAAGCACCAACGAAACAGCCGTAAGGCTCTGGAAAAAGTGCGGCTTTGAAATTGTAGGGACCACTCCCAAAGGGTTTAATCACCGGTTGCTGGGGTTTGTAGATTCTTATATTATGTTTAAAGAGGTATAAGAGGCGGTTAAAACATTATTGCATAACAGGCATTGCTTTGCTGCTCTTTCTACCCGTGACGATATGCCATGTCATGGTTTTTTTCAGTTGCCAGTTGAAGAATCCAAGCTGGCGTCCCCACCCCGTCATGCTGAGTTTTAAAATCCGCGGACTGTGAAGAGGAAAATGACGTAAAAACTGTCCTCTCCACCCTGTCATGCTGAGGAACGAAGAATCTATTCGTGAACATACAGAGCGAACGAGCATGGTGTAGAATAGATCCTTCGTTCCTCAGGATGACAGTCGTTTTAAAAGACGTCATGGGTAGGCACGAAGCATCTTCTTCACTATAAAAATCTGCAATTAGCAGGTCGAAGAAGATCCTTCGTACCTCAGGATGGCAATCATTTTTACAATATGTTATAGGTGGGAGGAACATCTTATTCTATCCTCAAACAGTGCCTGACACTTTACTTCCCCTTATCAAACTCCAAACTTTTAAAGTTATAGCCCCCCATATCGGCATACACCTTTATCTTATTGCTTCCTGCCTTCAGTTTAACGTTTTTTATAGTTATGCTTTGCCATTTTTTAAACCCTCCGGTGCTGGGTACAGCTACCGTTTGAGCTACGCCGTTAACGCTAAAAGATATTTTACCATCATCGGCTGCAGCTGCAACTTTTAACTTAACCGAATAAGCGCCGGGAGTAATCGCCTTTACCGTATATTGCAGCCATTCGCCTTTTTCAATATCATCCACAAAATAGCTATTGTATTCGGTCGAGTCTTTGGCGATGTCCACCCCGTCGTTACGGTAAACATGCCCGTTGTTGCCTTTACCGTATTTGCCGGTTGATACATGGTAATCGGCCGTATCGGTATCAAAATAGGCGAAACCATTGCGGCCTAAATCATAATCAACAGCATTGATCACCGTGCCATTTTTAACTTTATTGGCTTTAAACGGTTTAGTTGCCGTGGTATGCGGCTGCCTGAAAATGGCATCTATCACATCGTGGTGAATAATGGCATTCTCTAATTTGGCATAAGTTGCCAGCTCCATGGTACCGCTGTAAACGTTGCTTTCTTTAGGCTTATGCTTCCCTGTATTCAGGTAGTTGGCAACATCATTATAGTTTAAGTTCGATGGTATTTCTATAGGGTTATTGTTGCCCATCTTCTTTAATGGCCATAACGCCCAACCTATGTTATTTTTCTCCAGCAAACCAATCGCTTCGGTTAGCCAAACATTCGAGTTTTCGCCGGTTTCCCCAAGCCATACGGGTACATTGTATTGATCGCGGGTTTTAACAATATGCTCAACGGATTTTTGATCGTTATAGTTCCAGTACTTATGAAAGCTAAGCACCATATTTTTATCCCAGGTAGGCAATATGCCGTTGTAGTTATTGCCCCAGCCATTGCCCTCAATAATAATGATGTGCTTTTTATCAACCTCACGAATGGCGGCGGTAATTTCAACCATCAATTTTCTTAGCGGGGCATTGGTTTTCTCGTGTAGCCCGTTTTTGTCGTTAACCGGGTCGTCAAAGCCAAAATTGGGTTCGTTAATAATATCGTAGCCGGCTATATTAGGTTCGTTTTTGTAGCGGTCGGCAAGTTTGCGCCAAAGGGCTATCATCTTTTGCTGATTAGCCTCGCTATCCCATAAGGAGGGGTTATCTGGGTTTCTGTCAGATATATTCAAATCATTACCCTGGCCGCCTGGTGTGGCATGCAAATCAAGGATCAGGTACATATGGTTCGCTTTGCACCAGGCCAGCAAATCGTCGGTCATTTTAAACCCTTTATCCAGCCAGGTATTTTGCCCTTTTACTGGTTCCTTCTCAATAGGCAAGGTGTACAGGTTATAATGCATAGGAAGGCGAATAGAGTTAAATCCCCAGCGCTTCATGGAGTCAACATCAATTTTGCGGGTGCCGTTGGCCAGCCAGGTATCATAAAATTCTTTGGTTTCGGCCGGCCCCATCAACTCTTCCAAGCGTTCCCGGATGCGGTATTGGCGGCTATCGTTATTAACGTGCAGCATGTAGCCTTCCTGCAGCATCCAGCCGCCCAGCCCCATGCCACGCAGCAGTACATTGTGACCTTTTTCGTCCACTATCTTTTTACCATCGGCCTTTAAAAAGCCTTGCTGGGCCTTGCCTTGTATCGATAATAAAGACACTACAGAAAGCATTACTAAACCTTTGGCCGAAAATATATTTTTAACAGATTGAATTAACATGATCTTTTTAATTTGAGATATACAATTTAAACTACCAGATGTAAGTACCTACAGAACCCTGGTCTAAATGCGCGGCAAGCGTTTTGCCCTGGTATTTGATATTAAAATCAAGCGCCGCGTTCCCGGTATTGGCTACTATTAATACCTTTTTACCATCGGGCGTTTTAAAGGCAACGTTAGGCAGTTTATCTAAATTATTAGATGCAACCCGCACCGAACCCGGGCGCACAAATTTGGATGCATGCGCAATTGAGTAGTAGGCAATGTTTTTCTTTACCTCATTTTTATCAATGGTAACAGCGCCCTGGCATGACGGACATCCGCCTCTATCGGTATAGGGCCTATATTCCGGATCGGCGGCCAGGTTCCATTCCAGCACGTTGCGGCTCCAGTTGCGGGTGGCCCCGATAATAAGGCGTTTAACCGGGTTAATGATATTGATGGTAGCCTGATTTTCCGGCTCCACAACCATTTGTTCGGTAAAATAGATGTTCTTATCGGGATGGGCATTGTGCACATCGCTTAAGGCCTCTATATTGCCGCCATACAGGTGAAAGCCCGAACCATCGATGTATTTGCGCGCCGCTGGGTCGTTTAATATCGAGATTGGATAATCGGGCCTGTCGGCATTATGATCGTACAAGATTATTTTGGTTTTGATGCCAGCAGCTTTAAACGCCGGGCCTAAGTTGTTCTTGATAAATGAGCCTTCATCGGGCGCAACTAACAATAGGCTGGGGTTATTACCGGGGTGTAAGGGCTCGTTCTGAATAGTTATCGCATCTATATTAATGCCATGCGCTTTCATCCCTTGTATGTATTTTACCAGGTATTCGGCGTAAGTTCCCCAGTACTCAGGCTTCAATCTGCCACCGCGGGTATCCTCATTAGTTTTCATCCAGGCCGGCGGCGACCACGGCGATCCTAATATTTTAATAGCCGGGTTAATAGCCAAAATCTGCTTCATCACCGGGATCACATCCTGCTTATCTGGCCCAAGGTCAAAGTGTTTTAAGGTAGGATCGGTTTGCCCGGCCGGCATATCATCATAGGAGAAAACTTTCTCGTTAAGATCTGATGAGCCGATACTCAACCTCAGATAACTTACTCCGATGTTATTATCGCTGGTGGCGAAAAGATTTTTAAGTAATGCCGCCCTGCTATCGGCGCTCATACGGATGATGTGCATGGCACTGCCACCTGTAAGCGCGAAACCAAATCCGTCAATAGGCTGGTAAGTTTCTTTATCGTTAACCGCAATGGTAAGGTCGGCGGTTTTACCATCGGCCTTAAACGGCAAAACGTCCGTCTGCTTCTGAAACAGAGCCGATCTATCGGCCTTTGTAAGCCACAAGTTTGCGCTTTCGGCTTTTTGTGCCGATGCTATGGTTGTTGAACCCAGTAGCGCTGCTGCCGATAAAAACAACCCGGCATATTTATTCATCGCATTGATATTAAAATGGTTGCGCATTATAGATTAGATTTTTGAAGATATTGTGAATAATTGGTTGAGTAAATTTATTATTGTTTTTGGGATTAAAAACAGGTAAATGGTTAAGTAACCGATAATTTACGTGTATTTAGTACACAAAGCTATGCTATTGCACGGGATGATGATTTAAAAAAATGCGGAGTAGTGGATTTGAAGGGCTTACTTTATAAGTGAACCACAAGCATCATTTAATTAGAACTAAAATTATTTGTTTTTATTAAAAACTTGTTTTATTTTCACTTGCACTATCTTAATGAAAGATTCCAACAAAAAGATCATCATATTTGATGATGACGAAGACATCCTTTCTATCTGCAGTTATATTTTAGAGGAGCAAGGCTGGGAGGTGCATACCTTCACAGACTGCAATAATATAACCGAAAAAGTATCCGGCATTTTGCCAGATGTTATACTCATGGATAATTGGATACCTGATGCAGGCGGCATCATAGCCACTCAAACGCTAAAAAAAACAGAGGCACTTAAAGATATTCCGGTAATTTATTTCTCGGCCAACAGCGATATCCAGATTTTGGCTAATCACGCCGGCGCACAAACCTTTCTTGCCAAACCGTTTGACCTGGAAGAGCTGGAACGCGTGATTAACAAAGTGCTGGTAACGGGGTAAGAGTTGAAAGCTATAAGCGTGGTTATGTGCCTACAGGTACTTTTAAAATATTTTTTCAAACAAAAAGACCTCATCCGGTAAAGATGAGGTCTTTTTGTTATAAGGGTCTTATTGTATGCCACCCGGACCGCCTGGACCGCCACCGCCCGGACCGCCGCCCCCTGGGCCACCTCTTTGCCTGTCGCCATTACGAATATCCTGTGTTGGCGCTTTGCCGGCAAATTTTTGCAGGCGTAGGGTAAAGGTCAGCAGGTAATAACGGGCAAGCCTGTTCACACTTGATTGTGTAATTGAGCTGGCCGTAGTAGTTGATGAATAGCCTGTATTTTGGTTAAACAAATCGAAGCCCGAAAGGCGGATAGTTGCCACCTTGTTTTTCAGAAAACGACGCTCAACATACAGGTTTAAAATGTTAGGGTTGGTTACTTTAATATTTGATGCATAACCATAGTTAGTAGCCTTGGTAAAGTCATAGCTAAATACCCAATCGCCAAAATAGTTTTTACCATTTAAGCCAACATTCCATGTCCTGATGTTAGTTATTGAATTGTTGAAATCGTTTTGTACGGAGTTGCTGGTTCTGTTGATATTGTAGTTGGTTAACAATTGCGCATCAATAATGTTAGGCAAATCAACTCTGAAACGAACTTCTGGTGTCAGCACAAGATTTTTAGCAAGGTTCTTTTGCTCGGCAGCGGTTATTTCATCTGCAGTAGCTGCAAGCGGATCGCCGTTGATATTGGTTAAATAACCCACATTGTTATTATACTGCGCTGTACCATTTAATGAAAGGGTGTATTTCCTTTCGGCCCAAGGCTTCGCATAAGTTACCCTGCCTGTAAAGCTGTAAAAGCCATTAGCGTTTAAATACTGGGTAAGGATCCTGTTTGATGTATTTGAGGTAATGGTATTGGTTACTACCTGGTTTGATACATTTTGATAAGTAAAGTTGGCAAAAAATACGTTACCGGTAGCAAAACTAAAGTTGTTATACCTGATAGATACGTTGTTGGTAAACGCGGGATTCAGGTTAGGGTTACCCTGAACCGGATATAGCGCGTTTGACAGATCGACAACAGGTTGCAGCTGGCTAAAGCTTGGTGCCGCGTTTGATCCGTTATAGTTTATGCTGAATGATTTACTGCGCGAATAGTTATAAATAAAACGGGCTGTAGGAATATAGTTAAATGTGGTTTTATGTGTTTGTACACCGGTTACCAGCGAGTTTCCGTCTAACACGGACGGCTGTACTCCTAAGCCTAAAGTGTAGTTATATTTTTTCTCGATAAAACGATAGTTTAAACCGATTTTATTGGTGGTAAATGTATAGTTGTATTGATTGCTTAACAAATCATACTTGTTATAAGTATTGGCATTGCTTAAAGTATCAGTCTCTTTATTATTTACAGTAATAGAGTGATTAAAGGCATAGTTAAGCTCCAGATAGGAACGCTTGCCCAAGGGGTTAAGGTATGATACATTTGTGCCATAACTATTGGTACGGCTGTAAGTATAAATTACCTGGTTCTCTGGTGCAGGCGGTGTGCCTGCGGTATAATCATATATAGGGTTTTGATAAGCCGAGGTTGGTGCCGAGCTGGCAGTAGCCAAAATACTCAGGTTACGCCTGCCACCAAACCTATGGTTAAACAAAGCTGTAATACCATAAGTAGGCGATTGAGAATTACCGTTGGTAATAGAATTATAGGCCGATGTTACCGTTTCTTTTTGGGTAAGACTTACATTATCAGCTTCGTTTGTGCTGGTACCTGCATAAGAAAAAGTAGGTGTTACTTTTAAGTAGTTAACGGTATCGGGCTTGTATTCCATGTTCCAGTTAATCCGGTGGTTTACCTTGTTATCTTTTTCCTGGCTCAACTGCGTCTGGTTGCTCGGGTTTTGCGACGATGTATTTTGCTGAAAGATGTTGTTGGTAGTATTGGTGGTATTATCTGCAAAGCTATAGCTGCCATATACCGATAATGCTTTGCCCCACTGATCGCGGAAGTTTAAACCGATAGATTTTGCATCGGTAATACCATTGGCTGCGGTTATTAAGCTACCGCTATTGTTACCACCACGGCCTGCATTGCCACGACCGCCGCCGCCACCAAAACCACCGCCAGTACTGGTGCTGCCGAATGAAAATGTGTTTACGTTAGTATTGTTAATACTGCCCTGCAAAGCAATTTGCTGATCGCCGTGAAAATTAAAAACGTTTAATGAACCAATGTAACGGTTATCGTTGGGTACTCCGTCTTTTGCGGGTAAAGCATCACGCCCGTCGCCGGCGGTAGCCTGCGCGGTATAGCCATAGTTTTTATCCTTGCGGATGGTAATGTTCATGATCTTTTCGGGCTCGCCGGTTTTTACGCCGGTAAGGTTTGCCTGGTCGCCATAGTCATCAATCATCTGTATATTTTCAATGATATCGGCGGGCAGGTTTTTGGTGGCGCTTTGCACGTCGCCACCCATATAATCTTTACCGTTTATACGCACTTTGGTAACCTGCTTGCCCTGGGTTGTAATGTTGCCATTTACGTCAACATCAACACCTGGTAATTTTTTGATCAGGTCTTCGGTAGGGGCATTTTCCCGTACTTTGTAAGCCGCCGCATTATAAACTACGGTATCCTCCTTAAGGGTAATAGGGTTTGCCGCACCAACAATATTAACCTGGTTAAGCATGTTAGTTTCGGCTTTTAAAATGATCACCCCCAGGTCAACCGGTTTGCTGTTATCTTCAAGCGAAAAATGTTTTTTGATACCTATAAAACCTATAGATGATATGGTAAGTGTTATTGTTTTGCCTTTAACACCGCTAAAGGTGAATTTGCCATTAGCATCGGCAATGGTTAAAGTACTATCGCCGGTATTACTTATCAGTTTGATGCTGCTGCCGGGTAAACTTAGTTTGGTAGTATCGGCAATAATCCCGCTAATATCGCGGGCTGTTTGCGCGTGTGCGCCAAGGATGCTTAAAAAAGTAATACTTACTATGAGTAAAAAGGATTTCATGATATATGTTCAGCTTACGGTGTTTTCATTTTTAATTAAAGACACAATTAAAGTACAAATGTTCAACATATAAAGGGCTTATTGAATAATAAACATATAATTGTTACACATACGCCTATTAAAGGCCTATCAATCATAGTATTGTTACATTTATATATAGCAAAAGCCGGACAATGCCGGCTTTTTGCTGTTTATGAGATCAGTACTTAAGTTAATTCAGGTTTAATGCCGAAGCTACTTCATTATAGTTCTTTAAATTAAGGCCAGGATGGGTAACCTGCAACGTGGTAACAGAACCGCCTGGTATTACAATTACCTTGAAATCATAGTTTGGCGAATTGAAGTTTGCCGTTATACGCACATAACCAACACCAACATCAGATTGATATATAGCGTTAGTTGTAACAACATAAGGTAATGAAGCAAATGTAGAAGTACCAGATACCCTAACGTATGCTAAAACAAGCCCACTATTAACAATTTGCTGAGTAATGGCTGGAACGTTAAGTAAAATACCAGTTGCGGTACTATTAACTGTCTTATTTAAAAGGATATAGCTTTTGATATTAACAGAGCCATCTGCACCGGTAGGGCCTTGCGGACCAGTTGCTCCCGTAGCACCAGTTGCCCCTGTAGCACCAGTAGCGCCGGTTGCTCCTGTAGCACCGGTTGCTCCAATAGGGCCTTGTGGGCCGGCCGGGCCTTGCGCACCGGTTGCTCCCGTAGCACCGGTTGCTCCTGTAGCACCAGTTGCCCCCGTAGCACCGTTTGCTCCTTGCGGGCCGGTAGCGCCAATTGGTCCTTGCGGGCCGGTAGCGCCGGTGGCACCAGTTGCTCCCGTTGGGCCCGGTATGCCTGTTGTTGCTCCCTGTGGCCCCTGTGCTCCTGTAGCACCAGTATCTCCTTTTGGCCCCTGTGCTCCATCTGCACCGGTAGCACCGGTTGGTCCGGGTGTTTTATCTTTTTTGCACGAGTTAGCGCTTATCATGCAAATCAATAAAACGGGTATTAAAAGTCGTAGTCTTCTCATATAGATATGATTTAGTAATATTATAGTGCGTCTTAATACGGATATGTGGAAAATTAGTTTCACGAAATGTTGATACAATTGTAGTTTTTAGGTATCGAGGCGATTTTAGCTATTGTGTTGTCAATATATTATTAAACAAATGTTAAAAGAACAGCATAACAAAATGTCCAACCTTTTCGTTATACTTAAAAACATTTTAACCTATGAACAACATCAGCAATAATCTACACACCAAAGTGCACCGATGGATAGATGCTATCGGCTTTAGGCTTAATGCCTCGCAAACAAATGGTAAAAGTAATGTTACAATTAACCATTACTTTTTTGAAACCTTCAATTTTTTTGAAAAAGCCCGCAGAAACCATCCGGAGAGGTCAACCTTTCTTTGTTTTGATGCCTATGGCGAAAAAATAAATGTAAAGTCGTTACTTGATCTGCAGGTCGCGTTTTTTGAAAATATCAGCCAGCTTAAATAATTGCCCTTTAATTGCTGATGTAATTGGCATAATTAAATAGCTATCCTGAGCGCGTTACCGTACCTTATATAAATAAAAAACCTGCTTATCACTAAGCAGGTTTTTTTACGCAGAAATTTTTATTGTTGCTATAAATTAGTTATCAACATTTGTTTTAGGCCAGCAGTTCAGGTAGCCTTTGTCAGTGTTTTCTTTTAAAATTTCCTGGGCTTCTATACCTCTGAAGCTGCCTCCACCCGGAATATTAACAATAGGGCGGGTTGGGTTTAAAGCCTCTTTGATCCGCAAATGCAAATCGGCAAAGTGAGCGGAGGTTAAAGCATCACCTCCTTTTGGCAGGGCGGCGTCAATCTTTTTCAATTCGGCACGTACCATCGGCCTGATGTCTGATAGCAGGATGTTAATAGGCGTTAACCCATATGATGCCAGCTGCGCCGATGTAGCACCCGGAAAAGTAAAGCTGAAATCTGTATTAAGCAAACCTTTCAGGTTTTCAACATAAGCACGTTGCAGGTTGCGTTTAAACACATCTGGCTTAGCACCGGTTACTATCCCGCTGTTTAAATCGGTAAATAACTGTGCTACAGTATAGGCCGCCGGGCCGTTCTTAGCTTCATTATCAAACATGCGTGCCAGTCTTGATGGCGTTAATACATTGCTCAGCATTGATACCTGTAAAGCTTTGATACGGTTTATTACAACACCGTTATCAAATTTACCCAACTCATTTTTGTCGATAAGCCAGTAAGGGGTGGTAAATAATTGTTTGTTTAAAAAGTCGACAGCATCATGCTGCAGGTTTTTGTTTACAAAATCATAAACCGGGCCTTTTTGATCATAGGTTTTAAAGTTTTCGTTCATGCCGCCGATATTGGTGGTCACGTGGCCCATATAGCGGTAGTACTGACCTAATACCTCGTTATATAACTCGCTGACGTCATCATAGTCCTCACCTTTTTGATAGGTCCATTTTTCAAGATTTGGCAAAATACGTTTAAGATTGGCAATGCCGTAAGTGCTGGCTTTCATGGCATTATCACCCAAATCCTCGTTTTGCAGGCGCGGATCAATTGAAGTGCCTTGTCTGCCGTAATAGTAAAGCGGATTACCGGCATTTTTGGTGGTCCATACATTTAAGGCCTCCTTTTCCTGCGCGGCTGTTTTATTGCCGGGGAACCAGGTATAACCCCATTTTACCGACCAAAGATCATATTCGCCAATTTGCGGGTACAAATGGGTAACACCGTCGCCCGGTTGGGCAATGTAGTTAAAGCGGGCATAATCCATGATAGACGGAGCTGTTCCATGTTTATCGGTAAATGATTTTGACCGGAGTGAATCAACAGGGTAGGCATAGCTTGAGCCAAAGTTATGCGGCAAGCCCAAAGTATGGCCAATTTCATGTGATGATACAAAGCGGATCAGTTCGCCCATTTGCTCATCGGTAAATTGGGCTTTGCGGGCGGCAGGGTTTATGGCCGCGGTTTGAATCAGGTACCAATCGCGCAGCAGGCTCATTACATTATGGTACCAGCCAACATGGCTTTCCAGGATCTCGCCGGTACGTGGATCTGACACATGCGGGCCATAGGCGTTTTCAACATCTGATGCAAAATAGCGGATAACGCTGTAGCGGGCATCCTCGGTACTAAACTCGGGGTCTTCTTTTTTGGTGGGGGCCACTTTGCCCACAATGGCATTTTTAAAACCGGCTGCTTCAAAAGCTTTGTTCCAATCGTTTACACCGGCAATAAGATATGGTACCCATTTTTTTGGCGTTGCCGGGTCAATGTAGTATACAATTTGTTTTTTAGGTTCAACCAGTTCGCCACGGCTGTAAGCAGCAGGATCTTTGGGCTCCAGTTTCCAACGATGGATATAGGCTGTAACTTCCGATTTTTGCTTATCAGTACCAAAATCGGTTTGACTTTGGCCAAAAAAGCCAACCCTTGCATCGCTGATGCGGGGTTTCATTGGCGTTTTGGGCAGCAACAGCATGGAAGTGTTTAATTCAAATGTTACCGCGCCGTTGGAGTTATCGGTAGGCGACTCGCCCGAGCGATAGGTTTTTAGGGTACGGGCTTCCAGGTTAATAGGAAAGCTCTTTATGGTGTCGATATAAGACCGGGAAGCATCAACCCCCGAAACTTTATACGCTTTTTTAACATCATCAGATAAACCGATAGCGGCAATATCGCCATTGTAAAAATCAGATACATCAATTAAAACACCGGTAGTATCTTTGTTAAAAGCCTTGATATCAAAGGAAGCTAAAACTGCGTCAAGATTTGAATTTTTAACAGACTGGTACATATCTGATGTACTATCGGCGCGTACCGAATAGCTTGGCACTCTTATGAATACCTGTTTGTCATGACGTTCCCATTTCCAAACCTGCTGGTTAAGTTCTTCGCCGCCGTATTGCTGTCCGAAAGTTTTTAGCCCGGTAGGTGTTTTTACATAGCGGGTTACTACCAGCATCTCGCGGTTCAATAACGAATCGGGAATTTCATAGTAGTATTTTCCGTCAACCTTGTAAGTGTTAAACAGGCCGCTATCGGCTTTAACCTTGCCGGTTATTACATCGCTAAACTTTTTAATACCTTCTTTTTTAGGGGCACCGGTAGTAGCTGTTGCGGTAGTGCCACCTGGTCCTGTGGTTGTTTTAAGTGTTAAAGTTTGATTAGCTGCCTGCTTTTTTGTGGCGCAGGAGGCCGCCAAAACAGCTAACATAAATGCAGCGCCACGCATATACTGGCCTGCTACAAAGGTTTTTTTCATTTATTACAATAGTTTAAACGTAAACTTATATAAAAATTTGCCGTTTTAGCAATAAAGCGCTTTGATTGCCCGAAATATTGTAAAATCAGATCCTCCGTTTTAAGGTAAGAACAACTTTATCGAGCTTTTTTTCGTGGTAAACATCCAATAACAAGCTTCTGTCGTCTTTTGAACGGAATAACTCATCAATTTCTTCGAGGCTCATTTTTGATACTGGTTTAAAATTGATGGCAACTATTTCATCATCTTTTTCAAGGCCTATCTCGTCGCCGGCCGAGCCGGGTTCAACACGGTTGATAATAATCCTGTCTAAATTAGTACCGGCGGCATAGTACTCAAGCCCGCTCATATCATGCTCAAAGGGTTCTTTAAAGGCCGATGATTGCTTTAAATACATGTAGCCCCCGCTATAATCAAAAATAACCGAGAAGCGCTTAAGCACACCAATGCCCAGGTTGCCGTCACGGGGTACCGATAAACGGTTCATTCCATCGGTTTCTGCAGGGAACGATGAAATAATGCCTTTTATCTTAAACTTGCCTATATCAAGTTCATCTAAACGGGCAATGTAGCCGTTAATGGGGCCGTTTAAGCCAATGCCGAGATTTGCCGAGGCAATGAACTTTTGAGGCAGGCCATAAATAGGGATGATCTTTTCAAGCGATACCGGGTGACCGGCACCAAGATCGATAATCAGCTTGCTGTTAACTATTTTACCACCCTGCAATACGGCTTTACTTTGTACATAAGGTTTCCTGTCTTCAATAGTTATAGGAATTTGGGTGCCTTTTCTGAAAACCTTCAGGTCTTTTGGCCGTGTAGCCGTTATGGTACTATCCTGAAAGCTAATCTTAACGGCCAGGTTAGTAAAAAACTCGTAACCCAGCAAGCCGTGTATTGGCATGCCTGCATAGCCCGACAGGCTGAAGAGATCCTTTTTTAAAATAGCCGCAGCCACATCATAGCTAACCAGGCCGGGGATATCAATAGTGAGGGCCGAGGTTACATATGCTTCAGCATCTGTGCCTTCGCCAAGCCCGGGAATTTTTAAGGTACGTTTACTTGGAATGCTGATTGAATCGGCTAATTTAGGATCGGTTATGATCATTAAGCCTACACCGGTATCTAAAATAAAATTATAAGGGCCCTTGCCATTGATGCTTAACTTTATCACCATAAGGTTACGTATCAGGCGAAAAGGAATTGTTATCTTTTTTTTATTTGCAGCCAGGTCAAAATACTGTGCATGAGCCGTGGGGGAACAAAATGCCAGCAAGCATAATAGCACAACGGCCCTCAAATACTTTATTTTATGAAATAGTTTAGATAACAATTTGGTATAGTTGGTAATATTAAATTTACAACATTAATTGGTTAATTAAATAAATATTTATGCCGAGAACAACATTTACGTTTATACTGATGTTTTGCGGTTTATTATTAGGAAGTTGCAATGTAAACAGGCTTTCGGTTAGTAAAAGCAAGATAAAAAAGCAGTTTACAAATTCGCAGATAAGTAATGATCATTTTACCGGCTTTGCCTTATACGATCTTGACGAAAAAAAGATGGTATTTGAATTAAATGCCGATAAATATTTTACTCCGGCATCAAACACCAAGTTATTTACCTTTTATACCTGCCTTAAAATGCTGGGCGATTCTATCCCGGCCCTCAAATACGAAACCCATGCCGACTCGTTGATATTTTGGGGTACTGGTGACCCTTCTTTTTTACATAGTGACCTTAAAGGCACCAATGGTGTAAGGTTTTTGCAGGCCAGCAATAAACAGCTCTATTATTCAACAACGGGTTACACCGGCAACTTTTTTGGCCCGGGTTGGGGCTGGGATGATTATAATGACGATTACCAGGTTGAAATTAATGCCCTCCCCCTGGAAGATAACGAAGCATTATTATACGCCGACACGGATGGCAATATGCAGGTAAAGCCACAATATTTTAAGCGTGATCTTACCCCAGACGCCAGTTATAGTCCTGAAAGCTTTAAAGTGAAACGCGACTTTTTAACCAACAATTTTGTTTACCCGCAAACCAGCATCCCGGCAAAGTTTAAGCAGCAAGTGCCCTGGAAAACCAGTGATATGCTTACCCGGGCTTTGCTTGAGGATACGCTTAAACAACCGGTTTATTTAGTAAGCCTACCGGTAAGCAGTAAAGCCAGGGTAATATATAACAGCAACGCCGACTCGGTTTACCGCCGGATGCTGCAACCGAGTGATAATTTTATTGCCGAGCAGTTGTTGCTGGTATGTTCATCAACAAAATTTAATGTGTTAAGTACCGATTCGGTGATCAATTATTCAAAAAAGCACTTTTTGAATGATTTACCCGATGAACCGCAATGGATTGACGGATCGGGCCTTTCACGCTATAACTTGTTTACCCCGCGCAGTATTGTAAAACTGCTTTGCAAAATTAGCGACGAGGTAAAAAACGATTCGCTGTTATACAGCATGATGTCTGCCGGCGGCCTTACCGGCACCATCAAAAACGCTTATAAAACCGATAACGGCAAAGCTTTTGTTTGGGCAAAAACAGGTTCGCTATCAAACAACCACAACCAAAGTGGCTACCTGGTAACCCGCAAAGGCAAGCGCCTGGCTTTTTCGTTCATGAACAATAATTTTATCCGTCCAGCCAAAGATATCCGCAATGAAATGGTACGGATAGTGACATGGATACATGAAACCTATTAGTTTTGGGACTTTTGGACTCTTAGACTTTTGGCCAAAGGAAAAAAGACTTATAGACGAAGGACTTTTTCTTTGAGGTGCTTTATGATGAAATTTAAACGAGGGGCTCAAATCTTTGCTCCCAAAGTCCTTGCTCCTTTGTCCAAAAGTCTAAGAGTCCAAAAGTCTTATAGTCCCAAAATCCTAATTCAACCTTCTCACCATTTGCTCTTCAACCTTTTTGAAAACCTGAATGGGTTTAAGGCTGCGCCAGGCCAAATCATCAAGCTGGCCACCAAAGTTGATGTAGTAATCAATGTTATTGCGCTTAAACTCGTCTATTACGTGCTCGCGAAAATTGATCCCCGCTATCCAGCCATCTTCAATATCCTGGAACCACTCTTCGTAATAACAATCATCTGATGAGTGATAATTGAGGACGTTTTCGCCAATGAGAATAAAATAATTAATCCCGTTATCGATCATCAGTTCCAATATCTCGCGCTTCAGCATCATGATATCGTTATTGATGGCGTCATTCCACTCGCCAATAAACTCTATAATAGTATAACCCTTTTCATAATCGGCATAAAGCACTTTCATGTACAGGGTGTTGGATCCAAACGAATCCCATTGCGGATGCAAAAGGTAATTATATACCTGCTTATCAAACTCAAACTCACTATATTCAGTAGCATAAAAAGGCGAAAACTCATCCTCGGCGGCAATGTAGTCGTCTCTCCAGCGGTAATATGGTTCTATCTCGTGCATATTCAAATGTGCAAATTTCAGATATGCAGATGTGCAGATTGAAACGGAGGCAACTCATTTGCACACCTGAAATCTGCACATTTGCACATCAGTTCTTATAATTATCAACAGCGTTGCGTACGCTGCCATATTGCTTTAATAACGCGGCTGCTTCAGCCTCATTCAAGCCGGTTTCCTGCATCACCATGCGGGTACCGCGAATGATCAGCTTATCGTTACTTAACTGCATATCCACCATTTTATTCCCCTTAACCCGGCCCAACTGGATCATTACGCTGGTGCTCAGCATATTTAAAACCATCTTTTGGGCGGTGCCTGCTTTCATGCGGGTTGAACCCGTCAAAAACTCCGGACCGGTAACTACTTCAACCGGGTATTGGGCTACAGCCGCCACCGGGCTGCCGCTATTACAAACTATACAGCCGGTAACCATTTTTTTTATATTAGCCGCTTTCAGACCGCCAATAACGTAAGGTGTAGTGCCCGATGCAGCAATACCAACAACCACATCTTTTGAGGTAACGTTAAACCTTAGCAAATCTATCCAGGCCTGATTGATATCGTCTTCGGCAAATTCAACGGCTTTACGGATGGCTCCATCGCCTCCGGCTATAATACCAACAACCATATCAAACGGAACCCCAAACGTTGGCGGGCACTCCGATGCATCAACCACACCTAAGCGGCCACTGGTACCTGCCCCTATATAAAATAAACGACCACCAGCCCTCATCCGTTCGGCCGTAACACTCGCCAGGGCTTCAATTTGTGGTAACGCCTTAGCTACCGAAATTGCAACAGACTGATCTTCCCGGTTTATGTTTTCGAGGATCTCTTTTACCGATTGCAGCTCCAGATCTTTATAATTCGATTCCCTTTCGGTGGTGGTTTCCATTAAATATCAAATAATTTATAACAAAATTCGGTAAAAAACATCAAATGCAAGGCTGCCGATAAAAATTATTGGTTAAGCATTCATTAACTTTGTTTGCTGAATATGAAAAAGACTGCGGGCGTAATTTTCAGGACCCTGATATTGTTGTTGGTTGGTGTTACTATTGGATTGTATATCAGTAGAAATAGCGCCGATAGAACCCTTGGCTTTTCATTTTCTGGCAACGACAAGATCTCGCAGGTTTTAAACCTGGTTGATCATAGCTATGTTGATAGCGTAAATGTGGATAGCATTGAAGGCGCATCCATTAACCAATTACTCCAAAACCTCGATCCGCATTCACTTTACCTGCCGCCACAACAAGCCCAGAATATCAATGAACGTTTAGAAGGCGGCTTTAACGGCATTGGCATTGAATACCTGTTGCTTCGCGATACGCTGATCATTACCCAGGTTAACGCCGGTGGCCCCGCAGCAAAAGCTGGTTTACAGGTAGGGGCCAAAGTAATTAAGGTGGATCATAAACCGTTTTCGGGAACGAAGCTTACGGCAGATAAGGTTAACAGCATTTTTAGGGGCGATAAGGACGCGGCTATTGCAATGGATGTGATTAACCCCAATACTAAAACGACTGTGGCACTTACCATGAAACGTGGCCGGGTTGACCTTAGCAGCGTAAACGCGGCCTATATGGCCAATGCCAATACAGGCTATATCAAGATCAACAAATTTGCCGCAACTACTGATACCGATTTTAGGAGCGCGCTTAAAAAGCTCAAAGCCGATGGCATGAACAAGCTGGTGCTTGACCTTAGGGGCAATGGCGGCGGCTACCTGAGCGCGGCTACCTCCATGGCCGATGAGTTTTTAGGCAAAGGCCAGCTGATAGTTTACACCAAAGGAATCCACGAAGCACGTACAGACTATTTTGCTACAGACTCCGGCGCTTTTCAGCAAGGTAAAGTAACGGTGCTGATTGACGAATACTCCGCATCGGCCAGCGAAATATTAGCAGGAGCGTTGCAGGATCTGGACAGGGCTACCATTGTTGGCAGGCGTTCGTTTGGTAAGGGCCTGGTTCAGCAGCAGTTTCCTTTTGGCGATGGCTCGGCCGTTAACTTAACGGTTGCACGTTATTATACTCCATCGGGCAGATCTATCCAAAAATCGTATAAGGGAGGGGTGGAGAGTTACCGTAATGAATTAGCGCAACGCATGCAAAAAGGTGAACTTTTTTCTGAGCAAAGCAACCGCAGCGATACCATTTTTAAAGGATCATCATACCATACCAGCGGCGGCCGCAAGGTTTACAGCGGCGGGGGCATTATGCCCGATATTTTTGTACCTGTGGATACTAACCAAAACAGCCAGGTATTACAAAACCTAAGCGAACAGCAACTATTTTCGGCCTATGTTATTGATAAAATGCAGCCGCTAATCAGCAAGTATACCGGCAATGACGATTTTATAAAACACTACTCGGTGAGCGATGATGATTTTCACAATTTCATTCTTTACGCATCCCAAACCATAAAGGAAATGGATTCGCGCGAGCTGCTGCAATCAAAAGAGTATATCAAAAGCATCCTTAAAGCCAGCGCGGCCCGCCTTAAATGGGGTGATAACGCCTTTTACGAAGTGATGAACACTAATGATGTGGCGTATAAGAAAGCGCTGGAACAATAAACACGATTTATAGGATTAGGCAGGATTTACAGGATTTTTTGATTGTTTGCTTTGTCAGAACTCTGATGCGCTTGATTTTAAAATTTACAGGATTTCTTATCTGTTTTGACCCGGCATCTAATAAACAAGGGATTTACCATCTGATAAATCCCTTATTTATTAGGCTATATATGTATGCAGCAGGATTGAAATCCTATAAATCCTGCCTAATCCTATAAATCGTGTTTATTTTTGCCTAAACCACACCTGTATTGGTGCACCGCTGAAATCAAAGTTTTCCCTTAGCTTATTTTCAATAAAGCGATAGTATGGCTCTTTTACATACTGCGGCAGGTTACAGAAGAAAGCGAACATGGGCGATGTGCCTGCAATTTGAGTGATATATTTAATTTTTACGTACTTGCCTTTGATAGATGGCGGCGGATAGTTTTCGATGATAGGCAGCATTACCTCGTTCAATTTTGAAGTAGCTATTTTGCGGGCACGATTCTGGTAAACCTGGTTGGCTACATCAATTACCTTTAACACACGTTGTTTTTCGGTAACGGAGGTAAATACGATAGGCACATCGGTAAAGGGTGCTATCTTCTCGCGGATCATCTCTTCAAAAACCTTAACAGTTTTGTTATTCTTTTCAATTAAATCCCACTTGTTAACCACCACCATGATGCCTTTTTTATTCTTTTCGGCCAGGTGGAAAATGTTGATATCCTGCGATTCGATACCTTCAACCGCGTCAATCATCAGGATGATCACATCGGCTTCTTCTAAAGCTTTAATGGTACGCATTACCGAGTAAAATTCGATATTCTCTTTTACTTTGGTTTTTTTACGCATCCCGGCAGTATCAATCAGCATAAAATCATGACCGTACTGGTTATAATGGATGTGAATAGAATCGCGGGTGGTGCCGGCAATAGGGGTAACAATGTTACGATCTTTACCTATAAGCGAGTTAATGATAGATGATTTACCCACGTTCGGCCTGCCTACAATGGCATATTTAGGACGTGTGTTTTCTTCCAGGATATCGTCGTCAAAGGTTTTTACAACTTCGTCCAACAAGTCGCCGGTACCAGATCCGGTCATTGATGAGATACTGTAGATCTCGCCAAGACCTAAGCTATAAAACTCTGTAGCATCAGATAATAAAGCGTTATTATCTAATTTATTAACCACCACAAAAACGGGCTTTTTACTGCGGCGCAGCATGGTGGCAATTTCATCGTCCAGATCGGTAATGCCAGTGGTAACATCTACCATAAACAGGATAACCGATGCCTCTTCAATGGCGATCTCAACCTGTTCGCGAATGGCTGCCTCAAAAATATCAGCAGAGTTGGCTACATAGCCACCGGTATCAATAATGGTAAACTTGTTGTTTAGCCACTCAGATACACCGTAGTGCCTGTCGCGGGTTACACCGCTAAAATCGTCGACAATGGCTTTACGGGTTTCGGTTAAGCGGTTATATAAGGTTGATTTGCCTACGTTAGGGCGGCCAACAATGGCTACTATGTTACTCATGCTTTTAAATTAGAGTCAAGAAGTAAGAATCAAGATTCAAGATTTATACAAATCTATCCATCTTAAAATTCTCATTCTTATATAAATGAAATTTTATTACTGAGCCAAGCAATATCTTGATTCTTGACTCTTGATTCTAAAGGTCTGTTATTCGTACCCGAATTTTTTCAGGTAATTTTTTTTGCTGCGCCAGTCGGGTATAACTTTCACAAACATTTCCAGGAATATTTTCTTTTGGAAAAACTCTTCCATATCCCTGCGGGCATAGGTGCCAACAATTTTAAGCATGCTGCCACCCTGGCCAATAATTATATTTTTTTGCGAATCGCGCTCTACAATGATCTCGGCGCTAATGCGGTGTAGCTTTTCGCCTTCCACAAAGGCGGTTACAATCACTTCGGCACTGTAGGGAATTTCTTTTTTGTATTGTTTAAGCAATTGCGCACGGATCATTTCCGACGCGAAAAAGCGGTCGTTCCTGTCAGTCAGCTGATCCTTTTCATAATAGGCCGGATGCTCGGGCAGGTCACTTATTACAAAATCCATCACCGCTTTGATGTTGTGCTCGTGGAGGGCCGATATCGCGAAGATGGCTTTAGGGTTTAGCTTTTCCTGCCAAAACTCAATCTTCTTTTTTACGGTTTCCTCATCGCTTTGGTCAATCTTATTAATTAGTACCGCTAAAGGTGCCAATGAGCCTTCCAGCTTTTTTAAAACGTCGGTTTCATCGTACTCCTCGTAAATATCGGTAACCAGCAAAATCAGGTCGGCATCCACAATAGATCCATCAACCTGGTGCATCATGCTCTCGTGCAGGGCATAGTGCGGTTTAATAACGCCGGGCGTATCCGAAAAAACAATCTGGTACTCATCGGTATTCACAATTCCCAAAATACGGTGACGTGTAGTTTGCGCTTTGGGGGTAATGATGGACATTTTTTCGCCTACTAAGGCGTTCATAAGGGTTGATTTACCGGCATTGGGCTTACCAATTATACTTACAAAACCTGCCTTGTGACTCATATAAAAATAATTAAAAATATATTTGGACTGCAAAGAAACGAATTATATCTTTGCAGTCCAATTAAAACGGAGTGCAAATTGCATTTTTGACAATTGGAACAAACATTTCGGGGTTATGTCCGTTATGTAAATACCAACAAAAATAGTGCGGGATGGAGCAGTTGGTAGCTCGTCGGGCTCATAACCCGAAGGTCGTAGGTTCGAGTCCTGCTCCCGCTACCCACGAAGGCCTTGAGTCGAAAGATTTAAGGCTTTTAATTTCTAAATGGTGGCATAGCGATATCAGCCATTGTTAAAACAAACCTCCTGGCAAGCAGGAAAAACACTGCAGAGTTTATGACTGCAATGACCAAATTAAAATAGTGCGGGATGGAGCAGTTGGTAGCTCGTCGGGCTCATAACCCGAAGGTCGTAAGTTCGAGTCTTGCTCCCGCTACCCCAGTAAAAAGCCTTTTAGAGAAATCTGAGAGGCTTTTTTGTTTTATTCTCAACTCTCTGCATTCCCGCCGATATAGCGGCTAAGCTATATACTCGCACGGACTGATCCGCAGTCAGCCCCTTAATATTCTGACACATCCTGAAAATTTATATGCTTATAATTATATATAATAGTTCCGATGGAACGCTACTGGTACCAATCACCCATTCCGGCTACGGATTCCCACATAAGGGATTGGCGTGGATACAGGCCCCCGCGTAATGCCTGAAGGCGTATGAACGGAAAGCCTAGCCCGCCTATATCAGCGGGATACGCCCATATATTCGCCTCGATTAATCCCCATCGCAACCGGCCTTCTTGCTACCCAAGCGTATTAAAAACCTAAAAACAAGTGTACTGCCAATCTCTTATAATTTATATTGCGCACTAATTTATTCCTATTTAATATTTTGATTATCAGCTGTTTATTAAATAATTAAAATTATTATAATTTATATTGAGCATCAATGTCATAATTTTCAACTAATTCTTCGCCTATTTTTGATTTACCCGATCTGACCAATCAGTGGTATTATAAACCAGTGCTATTTTTTTCTTGAATGGATAACAAACGGTGCTTTGCGTATGCACAGGCGTGTTGATCCATCAGTTTACGGGAACGGTTGATAAGCAATTACTTAACCGAAATAAATTATGAAAACAACTCTATGTGATGTGTGGTGCCACCTGAAAAGGAACGGGCTGCAAAAACTAATGCTCTTTTTACTTACCCTCTTTACCATGGCGGCACATGCGCAGGACCCGGCACAGTACGGAACACCCTTTGCCAATGTGCCCAACCCCATGGATGTTAACCTGTACCAGGTAAACATTCGCCCTTTTAGTGCTGCAGGCAACCTGGCCGGTGTAGCTGCCCGGCTGGATAACATTAAAGCCGTAGGCACCAATGTAATTTACCTGATGCCGATTTACCCGCATGGTACCGATGCCAAAAGCTCCAATTCGCCTTATTGTATCAAGGATTTTAATGGGGTTGCCACCGAATACGGCAGCCTTACCGATCTGCGCACCCTGGTTGATGGTGCCCACAGCCGCGGCATGGCCGTGATATTGGATTTTGTGGTGAACGGATCCTCATGGGACCACCCCTGGACAACCCAGCACCCTGATTGGTATAACCACGACGGCAGCGGCAATATCACGCAGTTGGCCTCCTTTCCGGATATCGCTGGCTTTAACCTTACCAATACTTCACTGCGCACCGCTATCATCAATGCCATGCGCTACTGGGTATTTGCCGCCAATGTGGATGGTTTCCGCTGCGATTTTGCCAATAACCCGCCGCTCGATTTCTGGACACAAGCTATCAGCAACCTGCGCGGCATTAGCAGCCACACCCTGCTAATGTTTGCCGAAGGCGATCGCCGCGAAAACTTCCAGACCGGTTTCGATTTCAATTTTGGTGATCAGTTTTATTACAACGCCCTTAAAAAGATAGCCCTTAATGGCGAAAACGTTGCCAATGATATCACTAACTCCACCAATTACGAGTACACTGATGCTACCGGCAGCCAGCAAATGATCCGTTATACCGATAACCACGACGTGGATGGCTCAAGTGATGGCGGTCCGCTTACTATTTTTAAAGGCACATCGGGCGTAATGGCCAACTTTGTGGTGTGTGCTTACATGCGTGGTGTGCCGTTTCTGTTCGGCAGCCAGGAAGTAGCCTTTAACCAACAGATTTTTTGGCCATATACCAATGTAAAGATAGATTGGACACAAAATGCCAGCGTTACTGCCGAGTTTGCCAAGGTGCTTAATTACCGCACCAGCAGCACCGCCATTCGCCGTGGCACCATGACAAGCTATGCCGATGCCAATGTTTGCGCATTTACCAAAATTTCGGGTACGGAAAAGGTTGTGGTAATGGTTAACCTGCGTAACGCTACATCAAGTTATACCATCCCGGCCGGGATTGCGGGTACTTATAATGATGCTTACTCGGGCACTGCCAAAACCCTAACATCGGGTGCAACCCAAACCTTAAACCCTTTTCAATACATTGTTTTGACCAATGCCAATGTGGCACCGGTTGCAGTAACCGGGGTAAGCGTATCGCCAACAACGGCATCAGTTGCTGCCGGGCTTACCCAACAATTAACTGCCACCATCGCCCCGGCTAATGCAACCAACACCACTGTTACCTGGACAAGCAGCAACGCAGCCGTAGCTACCGTAAGCGCTACCGGTTTGGTAACCGCCGTAGCAGCAGGTACGGCCACTATCACCGTAAAAACTGCCGATGGCGCTAAAACAGCTGCGTCAACTATTACCGTAACCGCGGGTACCAGCTTTACGGTACACTTTTCGCCGCCATCAGGTTGGGGAACAGGGATTAAAATTTACTGGTGGAGCGCCATGCCGGCCGGCGTGTTAGCCGATGGTAGCTGGCCGGGCGTTAACATGACCAACGAAGGCAATGGCTGGTTTAGCTACACATTTACCAATGTAACTTCAACCAACCTCATCTTTAACGATGGCACCAACCAAACCGCCGACCTTAACCGCACCAAAAACGGCTGGTACATAAATGGCACCTGGTATGATACCAACCCAGGCACTACGGTAGCAGTTACCGGCGTAACAGTAAGCCCAACTACAGCCACCATCGCCATAAATGCAACCCAGCAAATTACCGCAACAGTAGCGCCCGCAAATGCTACCAATAAAACGGTAACCTACACCTCAAGTAATACCACCGTAGCTACCGTAAGTGCTACCGGTTTGGTGACTGGTAAAGCAGCAGGTACGGCCACTATTACCGCAACTACACAGGACAGCGCCAAAACAGCCGTTGCCACCATTACTGTAAACGCCGGCGGTACCACCACCTATTACCAGATAGTAAACCGCTTTGTTGCCAACGCTTATTTGTACGATGCCGGCAATGGTAAAGTGGCCTATGGTACAACCGCATCGGGCAACGCTTACCAGTGGACGAAGGTTGATGCGGGCGGCGGCTATTACCTGCTTAAAAACCGAGCTACCGGTAACCTGATGCACGTGGAAGATCAGAACGGCAATGTAGAATGCACAACAGCTAATACCACCTGGTATAGTGCCATGTGGTTGTCTGCAACGGCTACGGATGGCTGGAGCTATATCCAAAACAGGTGGCAAACCAGCGAGTGGATCCACATTGAAAATCAAACAGGGCTGGCCCAGTACGCCGGGCCACAAACAGGGTGGTACAGTGCCATGTGGCAATTTGTAAACCCGGTTACACAATAACAGGCCAAAACAATATATAAACGGGAAATTTTAAATCAAAAAATCAAAATGATGAAAAAGCATTTGTCACTACTGGCCCTTGCTGCAATAGCAACAACGGTATCCTGCAAAAAGGAAGTCACCCCTAAACCTGCTGCCCCCAAGGAGCAGGTTAAAGAAACGGTGAAGGCAACACCATCGGTTAACAACGCTGCTTATGATTATCAAAAAGCCATAACGGCCAAACGAACGTTGAACCCTGCCAATTAAAATTGCGTTTGGGTTGGTGTTTTCATCAACCTAAGCCTCAATTGTGTTTTAGTTAGATTATTATTTAAGCAATTGATCCCGGTTGAGCAATTAACCGGGATTGTTGAGTTTGGAGGTTAACTATTTGATTTTGTATATTGTAACAAATTAATTCAGATGACCAGGGATATAATTTTAAAACAACTTCGTAAGGGCTGGCTGACCACGTTGGTTCTTAGTCCGCTTGCGGCTTGTTTAGCCATACAGTTGGTATTGTTAAAACCGTCGGAAGGTTTTGAGGGAAAGCAGGCCGCTTTGGTGTTGAGTATACTGGGTGCTATTTTGGCAATAGTGCTTGTTGTCGGTGCTGCCACATTGTTCCTTAACCTATATCCCGATGTAAGGAATGAAAAAAGCTATATTTTCTTTTCCTGGTATCTTATCCCGGTTTTACTTATCATTATTTTTGTTACCACAAGCGACTCGACGGATGAACCAGATATGTGGCCCTTGTTTGCAGCCGCAGCTTTGCCCTTCTTTTGTATCCACACCTGGTTCTTTATCCGGTTTATAAAAGCTATGGGCCGGATAAAAAAGGAACTGTCAGATGCTGAAGAGCAAGTATCGGTCACAAATTGAAGGCTAATGTTCCCCAATAAAACGCGGCCTTTTGTCTTGGTTCCTGACTCTTAATCCTTGATTCTCCCTCTACGCATTAAACTGCCTCAAATGATGATCAGTATGTTTATAAACAAACCGGCCTAACTGCTCCCTGGTCATTTTACCGAAGAACCAGTGTACAAACTCCGGTTTATCAAAGCTGGCGTACTCCTCTGTAAGCGCAATCCAGCGCTTTTTCTGTACCTCAATATCGCCGCTTGTTTCAGCTACTATAAATTGCGGACTGGTTGGCGCGTTGCGGGCCATCGGCGTTTCATCTTTAAGCATACCTTTCAAAGCCATTTTGCCAATCAGCCGGCCCAGGAACACGCGTTTATGGGTACTATAGCCCAGGTATAGTTCTTCGGCCAGGGTGCAGTGTTTAAGCATCTGGTAAATATTCATTTTACCCCATTCGGCTTTACTATTCTCGTCAAGGGTGTTAATGCGGGTAATTAATTGATGGCGTGTTGCTTTGTCAAATACAGTTTTCATGTTTGGCATTATTGGTTAAACAAAACTATCATTTAACCTGCAAATAAAAGGGTCGGTTTATGACATTGTGAGGGGGAGTTTGCGACAAAAAAGTTGGAGCAGGAATGAGCGAAACGAAGTATAGATAATAACAGATCTTACTTTTTTTACAGGATCAAGGTGTGAGCGAAGATTTTCTTTAAGTTTATTCAACACGTAATCCAATTCTGTTGGTAAAGCCGTGTTTTCGGCTAACGGAACGCGGGTGCCGTTACCAGATATACCTGGCTTAGTTAACTGTTAAATGATATCCCCGGTATAATAAATCCCGGCGATATCATTTAGCGCTCAATGGCCTGGGCAGATGGCATCTATTGCGCCAATTAAAATTTTCACTGCCTCTCTCCATTTTTGCGGAATAAAAATGGCCTGCGATACCAAAACCAAAATAGGCCTAACTATAGTGTAAATACTACAGATATCGGTACCACCAGCTGATAATGCTGCGTGAGTTTCTGTTGTGAAATGTTTTTCAACATGGTTGTTAACTTCTTCAAAAGTTAATCCTTCATTTTTTGACATGATCTTTAAAGTTTAGAGGTTATTGTGTGATCCAAATTTCGCAAGGCATGTGTGCATGTTTCAGCGTGAAAGCGCCTTAAACAGCAGGGTATTTTTACGGTAATAAATACCGTGTAAGCTACCTGCCCGGTAACAATCCACTTATGGAACTTTGAGATACAATTTTTAACAACTATTAACTATATTTAAGCACAAACCCTAATCCTAAACATCATGAAAAAGTCCCTGTTTAAATTTTTTATTATCTCATTAGTAGCAGCAAGTATCTGCGGATGTAAATCAAATCGCGGTAAATCAGAGATGAAAAAATCAGATTCCGTTAAATCAGATACGGGTAACAAAGAAACACTTCTACAAGATTTAACTCCATTTAGGTATTCATTAAGTGGATATAGCTATGAAAAAACCAATCAAATGGTTCAGGATTTTAAAGATGATCCCGGAGTTTTGGATACAAAGACATCTTCGTGGTTTACTAAAGCATTTATCGATAGTCTCAATGTATTATTACATAATGAACCTGCCGATGGCGTTCGTATCTATTTGGCAAGAAAGGCAGATGGAGTGAATACATTTATTTGGGTAACGACTGTTGATGATGGGCCAAATCCGGAGGACACGACCAAAGAAATACATTTAGATTACTTTAAACATTCTTCATCTTTCCTGAAAACTGCTATAGTTAATGCAAAGGACGAAAATGGAAGCGATAAAGGTGGTGCATTGTTATTTTATGCTAATCCGTGCATCAAGGCAAATTGTACTTTGCAAGCAGAACACCAGGTTGATTGCGCGGTGGCGAAAGAATGGGCAACTGCTTATACTAAACCAGATTATAATACAATTGATATTGAAACAAAAAGTGAATGGTTTAGCAAAGGTTTTATTGATTACCTGGACCGTGAACTAAATGCCGCCCCTAAAGATTATAACGTAACCGGAATCCGAATATATCTTGGGTTTCAGCCTGCCGATAGTAAGCATAAAGATGATACGCATAATTTCATAATCACCACCACGAAGGACCCGCAAAACAAAAATATTAATACTGATTACTATGAATGCTTTTTAACCAAGGGTCTAACCGATAACGGCGAACAATGCCCAAACAATTGCAAAGGAGCAACGCTACCTCAGCCTTGATTAAAAAATAACAGATACCTATGTTACTAAAATATCTAACCATAAATACAATTGCCGAGGTTTGCTGTTTCATTATTGCAGTAGTTAAGCTAAGAAAGGTTAATGACATATTCTGGAAAAGCTGGATAGTTTTCCTGTTTATTACTTGTGTAACTGAGTTTACCGGTAAGTATTTGAAGGATTTATACCTGGCAGATAGAGTTCATGTTCATCCAAATGTTTGGCTTTATAACATACTACTCATCGCCCAGGCGTTTTTTATCGGCATGATGTTTATGCATCTGTTAAAAAAATACACTAACAGTTTTATAATTATCATGAGCAGCTTTAGCTTGCTCATGATAATTTATTTATATGAGTTATTTAGCCACGGCATTTACGTTTATAACGAGTTAACTAACACGGTAATGCTCGTTATATTTATACTATTGAGTTTCTTATATTACTATTATCTTCTTAAAGACGAAGCTTATACCAATCTACTATATTCTGGCGATTTTTGGTGGGTAGCCGGTGTGTTGTTTTTTTATTTTGGGACCACGGCATGTAATATATTTTTCGAACACCTATCGCCCGAAAAAATGAAATCCATAAAGCATTTAACTTATTATATTTATAACGCTTTTAACATTGTATTATACGGATGCTGGAGTTATTCATTTATTTGTAAACGATGGGAAATGAAGATATTACCTGGCCAATCATCATAGCGTCGGCTATATTCTTTTTAGCACCGGCAGCCCTGGTGTCATACCTGGTTATTTATAATGGACGCAAAAAAAAACACGCGGAGGAAAAGATGCAGATGGAACAGGATTTTAACAGCGAACTTGTAAAAACCCAGCACGAAATACGCGAGCAAACCATGCAAACCATTGGTGCCGATTTGCATGATAATATAGGGCAGTTACTTAGCCTTACCTCCTTTACCTTAAAATCAATTGCCCACAGCGAGCCGGATGCAATGCTGAAAAAGGTAAACGATGCTATTGATCTTACAGCCCGTTCCATACAGGAAATGCGCCTGCTGGGCAAATTATTACAGGGTGAGCAATTGGTTGGTCTGGGGCTGCATGAGGCTATTAAGCAAGAGGTTAACTGGCTACAAAAAACAGGGGTATATGAGGTTAATTATACCTGTAAAGGACTTGATAGCACGGCCGGCAATCCCGAAAAGGACCTCATCTTGTTCCGCATTTTGCAGGAGATCATCAACAACACCATCAAACACGCCCAGGCTACCTGCATCCATATCGATTTAAATTATGCCGATGCCTGTTTAAAACTAAGCATTGAAGATAACGGTGTTGGTTTCGGCATCAATGAATTACCGGCAGAGCAAATTGGGATGGGGCTGCAAAACATCCAAAAACGGGCATCAATGATTGGCGGCGAAACAACCATTAACTCGCTGCCGGGCAGCGGTACAACTATTCATGTATTTATACCTTATCCACAATGACAGCAACTAACCTTATCCATATCGCTATTGTAGATGACCATACGCTGTTCAGGAATGGCGTAGCCGCTTTAATGAAAGAGTTTAAAGGTCTTACGGTTGTTTTTGAAGCCAACAACGGCGAGCATATGCAACAGCTTTTACCTAAAAACACCCTTCCCGATGTAGTTTTGATGGACCTGAACATGCCCGTTATGGATGGCTACGCGGCAACAACATGGTTAAAAAAGCACCATCCTCAAATAAAAGTACTGGCCCTAAGCATGTACGAGGACGATAAGGCTGTTATAAAGATGATTAAATGCGGGGCCGCCGGCTATGTGCTGAAAGGAGCCGATCCGCGCGAGGTATTTAACGCCATTAAAACCGTATATGAAAAAGGTGTTTTTATCAATGAATTGGTTTCGGGCAAGCTCATCCGCTCGGTAGCCAATCAGCAAACCGAGCCATCATTCTCCAAAAATGAAATCGAGTTTTTAAAGCTCAGCTGTTCGGAGCTAACCTATAAAGAGATTGCCGATAAACTATGCGTAAGCCCCCGCACGGTTGACAACTACCGCGAATCGTTGTTTTTAAAACTTAACCTTAAATCGCGTACGGGATTGGTGCTGTATGCTATCCAAAACCAGGTAATAACGTTATAACCGTTGTGTATAGCTTATACGCCTGCGGTTTATCAGTTTGCCAAATAATCTGCCAGTGCATGACTAATGAGCTGCCCGGTGTTTAGTTCATAATAACTGTAGCCCGGCGATGGATTTACTTCAAAACATATGGTGCGGCCATCGTTGGTGATCATGAGGTCGATACCAGCAAAGGGCAGGTGTAAACCATGGGCCAGGGCAATGCATTTTTCTGCAAGGTGGGCCGGTAAGTCATAGGCTTCAAGCGTGGTCTGCTTACCTTCGGCGCGGGCATAGCGGTAATCTATGGCATTACTGCAAATTTTGGTGGCTATGGCTCTTTGCCCAACCACGTGCACCCGCACGTTAAAGCCGGTAACACACTCCTGGAATTGTACGGGGCAGTATTTTATTTTATGCAGATTTTGTAGTGCCGCCTCATCAACCTGTTTTACAATGCTGCGGGTGCCGCTTATTGATTTATAAATGGCCGCTTTGTACTTTGCCATAAATTCCCGGGCCTCATCCTCATTGCTGGTAATGCACATATCAGGGATATCAAGCCCGTATTGTTTAATGATCTGCGACTGATAGGGTTTTGAATTATTTGACATTTGCACCGATGGCGGGTTGGTTATTTTGCAATCACTCTCTGAATCAATAAGCTGAAAAAGTTTCTCGTACATGCCATTGATCCCAACCTGTTTTTTTGTTTGGGCATACTCGGGCACCTGGGTATGGTCCATGGTACGCAGGTAAAGCCCGGTGCAGTCATTAAGTTTAAGCTGCCTGGTTCCATTGCTTAACATGCCATCGCCCGGCAGCCTGAAATCGTAAGTTACTGTCCAGCTTTCCTGTTGCCGCTGGTTAAATAATTCATAAGGTATCCTTTTGGCATTACAAGCTTCAGCAAGCAGCCGCAAGGGTGTTTCGCTGGGTATCCCCATTAATATGATCATAGCGTAGGTTGTTAATGTGGTTATAAATAGTTTGTGCAAACATATTGCCGTAACAGGATAACGAAGGCGTTTTGGTTATCTGCACCAGCTGAGGGCTGTTGTTTTGCTTCTTTATGAAAATAAACTCCAGGGTTTCCGGCTCATCTTTTTTTAAAATACATTGCTTAATGGCTTCAAAATTAATGATAGGCTCCTGGCCGGGGGGTAAAATAACCTGGTTGTTGGTATACATTAACCTGTTTATTTTTTCGGCTGGAATGGTGCGTAGTTTTTCGTAAAGTTTGCCGGTAGCATCGGTTAACAAGGCATCAACCGGGATGCCATGCGCATAAAGGTGCATGCCCCATTTGGCAGCAAAGCTATTATCGCCATAAAGCGCGCCATTATAAATGCGGTTGCTTACAGGGCATTTTAACGAGTGGATTAACGCCGGAAAAAAGGCATTCAGCTCGTTAGTGGCGTAGGCCCGTTCATCAGCATTGGTATGTTTCCAAACAATTGGATCAATATAACTCAGGCGGTTAATGGCATAGGTTACATCGTTACAATCAAGAAGCACTTTGCCCTCATGAAAAAAAACGGATGCATGGTGGAGGCCGTCGTTTTTAAGCTGAAGGGATATGCTGTAATCAATCCCCAAAGCTTCGGGCATTAACAGGTGAAGCGGCTGGTTGTAACTTTCCTTTAGGATTTTACAAAGCCATCGCGCTTCGGCATCATGGTGGTGGGCAATAATTAAAAGCATGGTTGGTTGTAAAATGGCAGGCATAAAAAGGCAATCCCTTGTTACACCTGCCGGGTAAAAATTATTCGTTTGAAAGGGCTCCCTTGCTTAGGTTAGGGCGTAAGCTGCTATCAATAAATGAGGTGAGCGAAGTAACCACGGCCTCTAATTCCTGCACCCTTTGTTCAAGACCGGATGGGGCCTGACCTGGGGTAGGGCCTACAACGATAGGTGGGTTAGGGTGAAGTATATCGCTAACCTTATGATCAATAACCTTGTGGTCTATGATCAGGTTTTTCTCAACATGCTCTATCTTCTCTATTTTTTCCTTGTGCTCAATTTTTTCTAATTTCTCTTTATGCTCTATCTTCTCATTTTTTTCTTTGTGCTCAACCTTTTCAAGCTTCACATCTTTGTGCTCCTTAATAAGTATTTTGTGAGTTAATGGGTACACCTGGTTTGCAAACTGCTGGTCTTGCGCGTCAATATCAGTACCGCCGGCCACAGCAATATTATCTTTCATAATAGATGCCGGCAGCCAGTAACACATGATGGAATTTGGATCGGCATGAGCGGTTTCAATAAGGGCCGAGTCATTTAAGGGAGTTAACACCTGGGCGGTTACCATATTGGCATCCCAGCCATCATTTGCCAGGAAGTAGGCTTTAGCTTTAACCGGATCAATCCTGTTTACAATTTCGCTGCGGGTATGCTCATGCGGGAAACCTAAAGTGTGCCCTGTTTCGTGGCGCACCACGCGGTGGTATTCAGATTCGGCTGTAGCCATGCTAAAACCCTGCAGGTTCATGGTAGCCTGGCCGGCAGCAATATGTAAAATGTCGGTTCCCAAATAAGACCAGTAACCGCTGCCAACAAGACTAATACGTACCTGCCCGTTTGAAGGTACCTGGGTAAATTTGGCATTACAATATTGGCTCCAGGAGTTCATGTGCGATAATATGCGGGTGGCCAATGCAGGGTCAATAGCCTCTAAAAAGCTAACCGTTAAACTCACGCCGGTTGATGGCCATCTTTTAGCGGTAAGCAGGGCAAGGTGAGCTGGCTCAATTACGGTATCGCCAAATGCCTGCCTAAACTGGTGAAGGTGTGCCTTGTTGGCCGGATTAATCCTGATAGCCGTTTCTGAAGCCGGGATCCATTGATCTTGTGGCAGCATTTTTAGCGAACAGGCAATTACTTCTGGAGCAGCGCCTTCTGCGGTTTTTGGGGTAGTTTTCATTTGTTGTTGATGTTTGTTTGTTGCCTACTCTGAATCAGTTTTCGGCTTCCCTGTATCTGGTTATTTATTTGTTTGTATTCCTTTTATTGCATGAAACCAAAACACGCAAAAATGCCGACAGCATGGTGCAATGATTTGTAGATAGCAATAGTTTAATGTAGAAAAGTAGGTTTGATCAGGTATTTATTTCAAAGTTGGGGTGTTTTGCCTGAAATGCATAGCGTGCTTTTACTCAATATGTTGCCCATATAAACGTAAAATTACGCGAGTTGATGCCGCTTTGAGATAATGGATGGCAGAACGGGATATGAGCACCGAAATCATTAAAAAGATTCCGGCCTGTAAATGAATTGAGTTTGATAACTGCGGGCATATTTGGCATATTGAAGTAGCCGATAAATTCCTGAAAGCACAGGTTGAAAATATTTGATTATTTTAGCCCCACCCAACCCTCCCCGGAAGGGAGGGCTTCAATAAACTAAAAAGAACTAATAAAAAGTCTCCCCTACCGGGGGAGATTTAGAGGGGGCTGCCATGCAATTAACTATCCAATCCATAACAAAGCTACCCGAGGCCGCTAAGGCTATTATTGAGCATGCAGCCGGTAATAAGATCTTTTTATTTTATGGTGATATGGGGGCGGGGAAAACTACCCTAATTAAAGAGTTGTGCAAGGCCCTGGGTACAACGGATAACATCAGCAGCCCTACATTTTCGATAGTGAACGAATACCACACCGCTAAAGATAAAATTTACCATTTCGACTTTTATCGACTTAAAGACCAAACAGAAGCCCTGGATATGGGTTATGAAGAATATTTTTATGCCGGGGCCTGGTGCTTTATTGAGTGGCCCGGGAAAATTCCAGATCTGCTGCCCGAACGTTATAGTAACATCAGCATCCGGGTTTTGGACGATGGCGCAAGGCAGATTACGGTCGAAAATATTTAGTTTCAGGATAATTCCTTTTTTCTTATCTTCATCAGCCAGAAAAAAACATATACATGAGTTCAGGGATAATCAGCGGGTTTTCGGATATTGCCAAGCAGGCAATGATGCAACCCCAGGAGTCGATGCTGGAGGTTAAAAGCAAAAAAAATCAACTATTTATTGGCATTCCCAAGGAAATCTCTTTCCAGGAAAACCGGATTCCGCTTACACCGCTTTCGGTAGCCTTATTGGTAAACAATGGCCATAGGGTAATGCTGGAAAGCAATGCCGGGCAGGCCGCCAATTTTAGTGATAAAGATTACAGCGAGCAGGGAGCCCTTATAGTTTACGATACCAAAACTGTTTACGAAGCCGATATCATTATTAAAATTGCCCCGCCTATGCCGCAGGAAATTGAAATGATGAAGCATGGGCAAATCCTGATCTCGGCACTGCAGCTGGCCACGTTAAAGGCCGATTGCCTGCATGCCCTCATGAAAAAAAATGTTACCGCGCTTTGCTTTGAGCATTTACTTGACGAAGGTGGCTCATTAACCGTAGTACGGGCCATGAGCGAAATTGTGGGTGCCACATCCATACTCATAGCTGCCGAATATTTAAGCAACGTTTTTGAAGGCAAAGGTCTGATGCTGGGCGGCATTACCGGCGTGCCACCAACAGAAATTGTAATATTAGGTGCCGGCACAGTTGGCGAATACGCTGCGCGTACTGCCATATCCTTAGGCGCCGAAGTAAAAGTTTTTGATCCATCGATATATAAGCTTCGCCGCTTACAAAACAATATAGGTGCCCGGGTTTTTACATCGGTTGTACAGCCTATTGTACTTGAAAAAGCAATTACCACCTGTGATGTGGCCATTGGCGCTATCCGTGCCGAAGATGGCCGTAGTCCGATGCTTATTTCAGAAGCCACGGTAAGCCGCATGAAACGCGATTCGGTGGTGATAGACGTAAGTATTGACCAGGGTGGTTGTTTTGAAACCTCGGAAGTTACTAACCATACCCACCCGGTGTTCCGTAAATATGATGTGATCCATTATTGTGTCCCTAACATTGCCTCAAGGGTGGCCCGTACCGCTACCTACGCCCTTACCAATATTTTTGCCCCTATTTTGCTGGACATTGGCGAACAGGGCGGCATTAAAAACGTGATCTGGCAAAAGTCGGGCGTGCGTGCGGCTGTTTACATTTACCAGGGACAACTCACCAATAAATATATTGGCGAGCGTTTTTCTATCCCTTGTAAAGATCTCGACCTGCTTATTGTATCTAACCGATAAACATTAATGATACGCCGGCTTATCATGGTGTTGTTATTGACCGTCATCGGGGTAACCGTGCAGGCACAGCATTATAAGTACATTGATAGCACCCGGATTTGCGGCATCGATAATTATAAAAAACAAGTTAAGGCCAACGCCAACAAGCAGTTGGTTGAAATTGTAAAATACATCCCATCGGTTGTGCTGGATATCCGCTATGCTACCGCCAATAACTTTATGCACCGGCGCATGTACCCGCAAGCCAAAGCCTATGCGCGTTTACCGGTAGTTTTAGCGTTACAGCAGGTAGAGGCCGATTTAAAAACACGCGGACTGGGATTAAAGATCTTTGATGCTTACCGCCCCTACGCCATCACCGTAAAATTTTATGAAACCACGGCCGACACCAATTTTGTGGCCAAGCCCTGGTTCGGCTCCAAGCATAACCGCGGATGCGCTATCGATTTAACATTGATCGACCTGAAAAGCGGTAAAGAACTGGATATGCCCACGGGCTTCGATAGCTTCAGCAAGAAAGCATCGGCAAACTACCCTGGTGCAAGTCCGTTACAAATTGCCAACCGCGAATTGCTTAAAACAATTATGCATGCCCACGGCTTTACGGTATTACCTACCGAGTGGTGGCATTATGACTTTGATGGCTGGCGTGATTATCAGTTATTAGACATTCCTTTTACAGCGTTATAAAAAGGTAATTTTACAACCCAATGCTATAAAGGCATCAAAATTGCTAAACACCTGGCAATGGCAATTAACTTACAACACATGAGCGTTTTCAGTAAAGAATATTTAAAACAACTTTGGAAAGTATTGGTAGCTACTTTTAGTGGTTTTATAAGCGATAACGGCTTAAAGTTAAGTGCTTCGCTGGCTTATTATACTGTTTTTTCAATAGCTCCTTTATTGATCATCGTAATTTCAGTAGCAGGACTTGTTTTTGGCCACGATGCGGCTACAGACAGGCTTTACCCTCAGATAGCTCATTATGTTGGATCTGGCCCGGCACAGCAAATTCAGGACATATTAAAACACCTGGCGCTTTCCGGCAAATCGGGCATCGCTGTAGTAATTGGCATAATTACGCTGCTGTTGGGTGCAAGTAGTATTTTTATCGAGATACAAGATTCATTAAATATTATATGGCGCGTAAAAGCTAAACCTAAACGCGGGTGGGTTCAGCTACTCAAAAATCGTTTTGTGTCATTCTCGCTCATCATCAGCCTGGGCTTCTTGTTATTGGCAACACTGGCCATCAATTTGGTTATGGATGCCCTAAACACCTGGCTTGCGCATTTTTTACCTGCTGTAACCCGGTTGGTTTTAAAAGGAATTAACATTGGTGTTACCCTGGTGGTAATAACCACACTTTTCGGTATCATATTTAAGTTTTTACCCGATGTGAAAATCAAATGGCGGGATGTTCGTTCCGGTGCTTTTTTTACCGCGCTATTGTTTATGCTTGGCCAATACGTTATCAGCTTATATATCCAATATACAGCGCAGGGCTCGGCCTATGGCGCGGCGGGGTCCATCATTGTTATTTTGGTGTGGATCTATTATACATCGGCAATCCTGTACATTGGTGCCGAGTTTACCCAGGTTTACGCCGAAGCATCCGGCAGCCACATTGAACCTGCAGATTACGCCGTATCTGTACAACAAACAGAAGTAGAAAGGGATGTAAAGAAACTTCCTCCGCAAAACCCACAATTAGCGGGTAATCTGAAAAAAGAAGAATCGAAGGATAGTAGCAAGTAGTTAGTATCAGGTATCAAGACAGCTGCGCAAGCTGTTCACTGCAAAATCTTTCCAGCCGAAAGTCAAATATCTTACTACTTGATACTAACTACTTACTACTATAAGGCTTCACAATATATTCACCAATTCTTCGTATATTCGTGTATTAATTTATTAATAAAAAAATGGAAACTAAAGATTCTGAATACGTTTATAAAAACGTAATACAATTGACAGACCAAGACGCATCCCGTAAATTTATAGCTAATGTATTTTTATGGATGTTTGTGGCTTTGGGTCTTTCTGCCTTTTGTGCTTTCATGTTTGCCCACAATGAGGCTTTATATTCAATGCTTAGAGATCCTGAGACAGGCCGTAGTACTGGTTTAGGCACAATAGTTATGTTTGCCCCCCTTGCATTTGTATTAATTATTTCATTCGGTTTTAACCGTTTGTCGTATGGTGTGGCTGCGTTATTATTCATCGCATTTTCGGCGGTTATGGGCGTTAGTTTAAGCTATATACTTATAGTTTACACAGCAAGCTCGGTACTTGGAGTATTTGCGACAACATCTATCGTATTCGGCATAATGGCTATTGCGGGTTATACTACCAATACCGACTTAACCAAATTTGGTTCGTTGATGATGATGGGTTTAGTAGGCATCATTGTAGCATCGCTATTGAACATGTTTATGCATAGCACCCAGTTAGAATATATCATTAGCTATGTTGGTATAGCTGTGTTTGTAGGTTTAACTGCTTATGACGTTCAAAAATTGAAACGTATAGGCGCAGGTATTGAATATGGTAGCGCATCGGCAGGTAAAATGGCTCTTTTAGGCGGTTTAACATTATACCTTGATTTTGTCAACCTTTTCCTGATGATCCTGCGTTTATTCGGCAGAAGGAGATAATCAGCAACCAACAAATTATTATGAAAAGCTGCCCCGCAAAGGCAGCTTTTTGCGTATATATAAATTGACACCGCTTACAGATTTGAGGAGCGGGCTGCTATTGCATTTTACCGCTTTATTATGCACCTTTGCACTGCTTATGGAGAAAGACGGAGGGATTAGACCCTGCGATGTCTTAGCAACCTGTGCTTCACAAGGTGCTACATTCTACCCGGCCGGCTAAACAGCCCCTGGAAAGATAAGCGAAAGTCAATTGAACACCCGACTTTTCGATGTAAGCTTTTTTTAGTAGCAAGTAGTTAGTATCAAGTAGCAAGATTTTTTTTGTATTGGTCTAATTGAAATCAGGTAACGAAGTTTTTTGTACTTGATACTTGATACTAACTACTTGATACTAAGCAATGGACATTAAAAAAGAATTAGAAAAGCGAATCCTTGTAATTGACGGGGCTATGGGTACCATGATACAGCGGTACCAGTTAACCGAAAAGGATTTTCGTGGGGAGCGGTTTAAGGATCACCATAGTGACCTGCAGGGGAATAATGACCTTTTGAATATCACGCGCCCGGATATCATTAAAGCCATCCATGCCGAGTACCTGGATGCCGGTGCCGATATCATCGAAACCAATACTTTTAGTACACAGGTAATTTCCCTGGCCGATTATAAGCTGGAAGAGCTGGCCTATGAGCTAAGCTACGAAGGCGCACGCCTGGCCCGTGAAGTTGCCGACGAATACAATATAAAAACACCCGGGAAACCGCGCTTTGTTGCAGGTGCCGTTGGGCCAACAAACCGTACCGCGTCATTATCACCGGATGTGAATGACCCTGGTTACCGTGCCGTTACTTTTGACGACCTGGCCGATGCTTATTATGACCAGGTTAGGGGCCTGGTTGATGGCGGATCGGACTTGTTATTGGTTGAAACTATATTTGACACTCTGAATGCCAAGGCAGCTTTGTTTGCAATCAACAAATACGCAAATGAATCGGGCAAGCATCTGCCTATCATGATCTCGGGGACTATTACGGATGCATCTGGCCGCACCTTGTCGGGCCAAACTGTTGAAGCATTCTGGAATTCTATCCGGCACGCCAACCTGTTATCGGTGGGTTTAAACTGTGCTTTGGGTGCAAAAGAAATGCGCCCGCATTTGGCCGAGCTATCTGAAAAAGCTGATGTGTTTATATCGGCCTATCCAAACGCCGGTTTACCAAATGAGTTTGGTCAGTATGATGAAACCGCGCATGAAACCGCCCACCAGGTTGATGATTTTATGAAAGCCGGGCTGGTTAATATTGTTGGTGGCTGTTGCGGTACCACGCCGGAGCACATTAAATGTATTGCCGATAGGGCTGCAAGATATCCGGCAAGGCTCATCCCTCAAATAGATCCGGATATGCGTCTGAGTGGTTTGGAAGCCGTTACCATAAAACCCGATAGTATTTTTGTGAACGTGGGTGAGCGTACCAATATTACCGGCTCGCCAAAGTTTTCGAAGCTCATACTGGCTGAAGATTACGAAGCCGCCCTCGCTGTTGCCTTGCAGCAGGTGGAAGGCGGTGCCCAGGTTATCGACATCAACATGGATGAGGGCATGATCGATTCTGAAGCGGTGATGGTGAAATTCCTGAACCTCGTAGCTTCCGAACCTGACATTGCCAAACTGCCCATCATGATCGACTCCTCTAAATGGACGGTTATTGAGGCTGGCTTAAAGTGCATCCAGGGTAAGGGCATTGTAAACTCCATCTCCCTTAAAGAAGGCGAAGAAAAATTTATTGAATACGCCCGTAAAATCCTGAGCTACGGCGCTGCTGCCGTAGTCATGGCCTTTGACGAAACCGGCCAGGCCGATTCATTGGAGCGCCGTAAAGAGATCTGCGGCCGCTCATATGATATATTGGTTAACCAGGTGGGTTTCCCTCCGCAGGATATTATTTTCGATCCTAACATCCTTACCGTCGCGACCGGTTTGGAAGAACATAATAACTACGCGGTTGATTTTATTGAGGCCACCCGCTGGATAAAACAAAATCTGCCCCATGCCAAAGTGAGCGGCGGGGTAAGTAATATTTCGTTCTCCTTCAGGGGTAACAACGTGGTGCGCGAGGCCATGCATTCCGCCTTCCTTTACCACGCCATAGGTGCCGGTATGGATATGGGCATCGTGAACGCCGGTATGCTGGAGGTTTACCAGGAGATAGATAAAACCCTGCTGGAGCTGGTAGAAGACGTACTGCTTAATCGCCGCGACGACGCTACCGAACGCCTGGTTGAATATGCCGATACCATTAAAAGTAAAGGTAAAGAAGTGGTCCGTGATGAGGAGTGGCGTAAAGGAACGGTGCAGGAACGGTTATCGCACGCGTTGGTAAAGGGTATTATTGAGTACCTGGATGCCGATGTGGAAGAAGCCCGTCAAACCTATAGTAAGCCGTTAGAAGTAATTGAAGGCCCGCTGATGGATGGCATGAACATAGTAGGCGATCTTTTTGGCGCCGGTAAAATGTTTTTGCCACAGGTAGTAAAATCAGCCCGTGTAATGAAAAAGGCTGTGGCTTACCTGTTGCCATTTATCGAACTTGAAAAACAGCGGGTTATTGACGCAGGCGAGGATTCAAGCAACAGCCGCGCCAACGCCGGTAAAATACTGATGGCCACCGTGAAAGGCGATGTGCACGACATTGGTAAAAATATAGTAGGCGTGGTATTGGCCTGTAACAACTTCGAGGTGATAGACCTTGGGGTGATGGTGCCCGCGCAACGCATTATTGAAGAAGCTAAAAAACAAAACGTTGATATCATCGGCCTCAGTGGCTTGATCACCCCATCCTTAGATGAAATGGTTCATTTTGCCAAAGAGATGGAGCGAGAAGGTTTTACTATTCCGCTGATTGTGGGCGGTGCAACCACTTCACGAATCCATGCCGCTGTAAAAATAGACCCTAATTATTCGGGCGCGGCTATTCACGTGTTAGATGCATCACGCAGTGTTACCGTGTGCAGCAGCTTGATGAACCATGAAACCCGTGATACCTATATTCAGAACATTAAAGATGAATACGCCAAATCGCGCGAAGCGCATTTGAACAAAAAGTCTGACAAACGTTTTGTTACCATTGATCAGGCAAGGCAATCCCGTTTCCAGATCAGTTTGGATGGCGACGTTGCGCCAAAACCAACATTTACAGGCACTAAAGTATTTGAATCGTACCCATTGGAGGAATTGGTTCCTTATATCGACTGGACACCGTTTTTCCATACATGGGAATTACGTGGCAGCTACCCAAAGATTTTTGCTGATAAGTTTGTAGGTGATGAAGCTAAAAAACTGTTCGATGATGCGCAGGTACTATTAAAGAAAATTGTTAAAGAAAAGCTATTACATGCCAATGGCGTTATCGGTTTTTGGCCTGCAAACAGCGTGGGTGATGATATTGAATTATATACCGATGCAAGCAGGACAACGCTGTTAACCCGTATTCATACCCTTAGGCAACAGGCAGAGAAGGTGAAAGGTGATCCATATTATGCCTTGTCAGATTTTATCGCCCCCAAAGAAAGTGGCGTGCCCGATTATTTTGGCGGCTTTGCGGTAACTACAGGTATTGGTTGCGATGAGTTGGTTGCCGAGTTTGAAGCCGACCATGACGATTATAACAGCATCATGGCCAAAGCCCTTGCCGACCGCCTTGCCGAAGCCTTCGCCGAGAAAATGCACGAATTAGTCCGCAAAGAATACTGGGGCTACAGCAAAGGCGAAGAATTAAGCGCCGATGAGTTGATCAAGGAAGAGTACCAGGGCATCCGCCCGGCGCCAGGTTATCCCGCCTGTCCGGACCATACCGAGAAAACTACGCTGTTCCAGATATTGCAAGCCGAAGACAACGCCCGGATGCACTTAACCGAAAGCTTAGCGATGACCCCGGCGGCATCTGTAAGTGGCTTTTATTTCGCTCATCCGCAGGCCCGGTATTTTGGTCTGGGGAAAATTAGCAAGGATCAGGTAGAGGATTATGCGGTTAGGAAAACCCTCTCATTAGAAGAGGTTGAGCGTTGGTTAAGTCCGAATATAAATTACTAAATGAAAACAACATAAAACCGCGTCATTGCGAGGCACGAAGCAATCCCCAACTATACAGGGCGGACTTGCAAATCGGGGATTGCTTCGTGCCTCGCAATGACGGGAGGAGATACCCTCGCAACCCGAACCCAAAATGAAGATCACCGAACATATAGCAAACGCTAACGGAAAAACACTTTTCTCCTTCGAATTAATACCGCCTTTAAAAGGTCAAAGTATCAAAGGCATCTATGATGCCATTGACCCTTTAATGGAGTTTAAGCCGCCGTTTATTGATGTTACCTCCCTGCGCGAGGATTTTATTTATAAACAACATGATAACGGCTTGCTCGAAAAGCTGAGCTACCGCAAACGCCCAGGTACTATTGCTATCTGTGCGGCTATTATGAATAAATATAAGGTAGATACTGTGCCGCATTTGTTGTGTGGTGGTTTTACCAAGGATGAGACGGAGAATGGCCTGGTCGATCTGCAGTTTTTAGGGATCGAGAATGTGTTAGTATTGCGTGGCGATGCCCGCCGTGGTGATGCTTCCTTTGTACCTACGCCTAATGGACATAATTATGCTACCGATCTGTTGCAGCAGGTAGTGAACATGAATAACGGCGTATACCTGCATGAGCACAACGACGATAGCCTGAAGACCGATTTCTGCATAGGTATTGCCGGCTATCCCGAAAAACACTTTGAGGCCCCAAACCTTAAAACCGACTTTAAATACCTGAAACAAAAGGTTGATATGGGTGCCAATTTTATTGTGACCCAGATGTTTTTTGACAATCAGAAATATTTCGATTTTGTAAACAACTGTCGTGCTAATGGCATCAATGTACCTATCATTCCGGGCTTGAAACCCATTACCAATTCAAAACAACTGATTGGCCTGGCTAAAACATTCCACATTGATATGCCCGAGGATATGTGCGATGCCGTAAATGCCTGCAAATCTGAAAAAGACGTGCGCGAAATTGGTATTGAATGGATGATAAACCAATGCCGCGAACTAATCAAATTTGGCGTACCCGTACTACATTTTTATACCATGAGTAACGCCGGGCCAACTAAGAGGATAGCTGAGGCGATTTTTTAGACAGGTAATTGATTTCTACCCATGACAAGCCCACCATGTCATTGCGAGGCACGAAGCAATCGCACGCTAAACAGGTTGGATCTGCACAGTTCGCGATTGCTTCGTACCTCGCAATGACATAGCTTTATTTTGTCATTTCCCCTTCAAAGTCAGCAGATTTTAAAACTCGCAAAGGCGCTAAGTCGCAAAGAAAAGCCTTAACTCTTTACAACTTAGCGCCTTTGCGAGGGAAATAATCGTCCATTTTTATTATTGCTGGAAAACTCTACATTTAGTTATTAGCATCACACTGATATACTTATGGATTTTTTTAGTCATATCAAATCTGTCATCGGCATAATACTCGGCCTTAGCATTACGCATTTGCTCAAAGGGGCAGCCAAGCAAATTCAGCATCCGGGTCGCAACAAACCGTATTGGGTTCATAATCTTTGGGCTTTTTACATGTTCCTGCTGTTGTTGCATTTTTGGTGGTGGGAGTTTAACCTGCACGATATTAAGCAGTGGCTGTTTGTAGAATACTTTTTTGTGATCCTTTACATCGTGATCTACTACAGCGTTTGTGCACTTATTTACCCTGAAGACTTAAAAGACTATAAAGATTATGAAGACTATTTTTATTCGCGTAAAAAATGGATCTTCGGTATATTGGGTTTCAGCTATCTGATGGATCTGATTGATACATTTATAAAAGGGCAGGCTTATTACAGTCATTATTCCATAGAGTACCCTATCCGCAACATCAGCCACTTTATATTATGCCTGGTAGCTATGCGGGTAAATAATAAAGTGTTTCATTCCATATTGGTGCTGGTGTTTTTGGTTTACGAGTTCTCCTATATTTTACGGTTATTTTAAACACAAAAAAGCATCGCCGGTTAAAACGATGCTTTCCTTGATATTCAAAAATTGAGCTTACTTACAAAAAATAACCTGGTTGGTTTTAACCTGATCATTATACTCGCCGGTGGTTAATTTACGCTGTGTGTTTAGCGTTAAGCTATAAGCGCATGATGGCCATGGCGTGCTATAAGGCGGTGTTAACGTATATGGTGCCGGCGATGCAAGATTAAGAATATGGCTTGCACCCCTCGCCGAGCTTATTGGCGGAACACTGTTGGTATTTGAAGGCAAGCCGGATACACTGCCTATTGAATTTGACCAGATGCCCACATTCCAGGCATTAATCAGTTCATGATCTACTGTAAAGTCTACATGGGCCTGTGATTGTACCGGCGAACAGCCTGTACCGCCATTAGCAAACAACTCTTCCAGCTTAAGCAGGTTAACCTCGTTCCAGTTGTTTACATATATTTTGCCGATAAGCGATTGTGTGTTTAAGTGGATTGATGCAGGGTTTGCCGGATCGTCTGTTGTTTGAAACTGTATAAACAGCATCCTGCCATTTTTTTGTTCGGGTACTGATACTTCAACGCCAGCGGTTAAACCGGTACTTGCGTCGCCGCCACCAATAATGGTATTGGTATTTAAATAAAACAAGGAGCCATAAAAGCCATTATCCAAAGCAGGCTGATCAACCCTTACCCAGCCATTGGCATCAGGGTGTAGCACGTGGTCGGGGATGGGATTAGGAAAATTATCTGCAGGTACGCTATCGGCTATTGATGCCGGCTGGTTAATATCTATCACTACATCCTGGAAAGCCGTTGTACCATTCCAGGTGATTTGCCGGGTAGCAACCTTAAGGGCGGTGCCCTCCATCTGGGTTGCCGTAACCGGGTTAAAGGTTACATTATCCAATGAATACAAAAAGCGGTAATACAAAGCGCTTGCAGGCGCGGTCGGTACTTTTTTGGTTGCATAGCCGCCCAATTTTACCGAACTGAAAAAGCCGAAGCCTGTACCACCGGCGCCAAATTTAGTACCCAGTGTTTTGCCACCGGCATCAATATCAGATGTAATACTAAAATTACCCACCGAAGTAAACCAGGGTACATCATGGGTATAAATGCCGCCATCTTTAATACAAAGCTTTACACAAAGGCAGTTATGGGCATTGTGGCGGTCGGTTTGGCGACCGCGGGTACGGTCTTCCTGTAACAGGACAGTGCCCGATGAGGATTCAACCCTGAAATAATAATCGGGACCGGCCGGCCATTCTACATTTAAAAACGGCGAAAGCAATGTTTGCCTGAAGTTGGCACCAGGGTAAACAATGGTGAATTTGCCGTTGCTATCGGTATAGGCATTACCAAGCGAATCGTCCTGGATCAGATCCACATCGTAAGCGAAAACTTTTACGCCGGCTATTGGCTTTTTAGTTTCACAATCGGCCACGATGCCACAAACTACCCATATATCCAAAAGTGTAAGGATCCGGCAAAACCATTTAGGATCTATTCTATACTCAAAAAAGGCAAGATGTTCGCCGTTTTCGTTTTGTTTGTACATAGGCTGCAGGGTGGTGATATGAAATTGCAGCGAAAGGTCTTTCTTTGGCCCCGGGCCAATTTTGATGGGGTTGTTACCGCAATACCAATCCACATCCACAGCACCGCCTTCATAGCCGGATTTTTCGCCAATGCTGATTACAAAGTCGCCGTTATCCTGTAGCTGGGCCTCGGCAAGCAGCGATTTTTCTTTCTCCCTCAATTCAACGTCGCTTACCTGGTGAAAGGTTTGTTTGGCATCGGCAACGGCCAGGCGGGTTTCGTTAACCCTGTCAAACGTTTTGTAAACTTTTACAGAGGTTCCCGAAACAGGGATCTCACAATCAGAACATAGTAAACCACGCAGGTTTCCTTTAATAATGTAGCTCATAGGTTTTTGCTTTAGATTTTTGGTGCCTACTCTTTGAAAATGGATTTTGGGCATCCTCCATAACATTTTGTTGCACAGCTATTTTTGCAGCGTTTTGTCATGTCAAAGGTTTGCTTAAAAAAAGGTGAAAGCAACGTGGCTACTACTGTTTTATAGCTTGTAGTTGTACGCTATCGAAAACGTACAACTACAGATTCGTTTGCGTAGAAATACGTAAAATGCACCCGGTGAAAAAACGAGACTAATCACTATTAACTGTAAATGAACCTGTTACGAATTAATAACACCGCTTGCATTTTTTGTAAAACTTTTCGCCCTGTTGAAATAATAACTTATTAGTCTTAGTTTTAGCCAAACTAATTCCTAACCCTCTACATTAAACTCAATCATGGAAACTAAACCAACAAGAGGCACCGATCCGATTACCGGCGATGAAGGTGCCGCCATCGATCTTGAACTTGCCGCAGCCTGGACAAAAAACCACCGTCACCGCCATCCGGATGGCGTAGTATCGCAGTTCTTCGGACAAAAAATTTTAAAAACCATATTGGCCCAGGATGGCTGCCTGGGTATCCGTATTTACTATGCTAATAAGCAACATCTTAGCGGCTGGCAAAAATTCTGGGTATCTGTAGGCAACTTCTTTATCCGGGTAGTAGCCAATTCCGATGGCGAAAAGCGCTTTGTAATTACAGGTGTGGTGGCCAGCGGGCATGACCAACTACCTGGTGAGGCAAAAAAAGAAGTAGCAGCGGTTTCTACAGAAATAAAGACCTTTGCTTTGGTGGCACCTACTACAGATAATATAGTAGGTAATATGTCGCACCCCTGTCCTGGTTCAGAAGGCTGCCCTCAAAATGTTTTATCAAGCTAAAAGCCTTCTTTAATCCAATGTCATTAAGCGTAACATTAGACATTTTATCAACGTCTTCGGGTTTTTTACCGGTAGCAGCTGCATTGTATAACTATAAACGGCTTGATAAGGTTTTAAAGATATCTGCACTCTACTTTCTGATATCTTGCACGTTTGATCCTATTGCCTGGTTGCTGGCGAAAAGTGGGAGCAAAAATAATATGCCATTATTTCATTTAAATGTGCTGGTATCCTTAGTATTTTATACGCTTATATATTACAATCTTTTTAGTAGACCCGTATTGAAAAAAGTCACGGTGACAATTGCGGCTGTGACTTTGGGGCTGATGTTGTTCTTTAATACGGATATATATGACTATCCTACTGTTTCAAACACGGCACTAAGTATATCAATGATTATATTGTCCCTTATTTATTTCTATGAGCTTTTAAATCCGCTTAAATATGTCGATATTGAGAAGCAAGGGCCCTTTTGGATAAATGCCGGAGTTTTGCTTTATACGTCAGTTAATATATTCCTGGTTATGCTGTTAACACAGATACCGGTCAATGACAGGCCCAATTACTATATTATTAACAGCATAACGAATATTATTGCCAATACATTATTTTCAGTAGGATTACTTTGCAAGCCCCAGAAAACAACCTGATCCCCGTACTTATTATAGGTACCTTGGTGGTAGTGGTATTAATCACCTGCCTGTTTTTCTTTGTGATCATTTATCAGCGTAAAATGATCAGGAACCAGGTTGAACTGCGGGCTTTACATGATGCCCGGCAAAGCGACCTGATGGCCGCCGTTTTTGAAACCCAGGAAAGCGAACGTAAACGCCTGGCCGAAGACTTACATGATAGCGTAGGCCAGGTGTTATCGGCCATAAAACTTAACCTGCACCGGTTGGATAAAAACTTTGGGGCCGATACCAATCAGCCCTTACTGGCCGATACCCGCAAACTTACGGATGAGTGTATACAGGAAATCCGTAACATTATTCACAATGTATTGCCACCGGTATTAACCGATTATGGTTTACTGGTGGCTATTGAAGCCTTATGTAATAAGGTAGAGCAATCTACCCATATCAAGGTTAAATGCAGCAAAAATATGCCCGATCAGCGCTTCGCGCCCGACGTTGAAGTAACCCTTTACCGCATAGCCCAGGAGCTTTTCGGCAATGCCATTAAACACGCCGACGCCACCGTAATACATTTTGCCATAAAAAAAGAAGGTGATTTTATGGTACTTGAATTTAAAGATAACGGTATTGGCTTTAACCTTGGCGATGTAAAACGGGGTTTTGGCATTAAAAACCTGGAAAGCCGGGTACAACTCATTAACGGGCAAATTGATATTTACAGCAAACCGTCAAATGGTACGCTTACAACGATAAAATTAAAAATAGTATAGTTTTGTAGCATTAAAAACTATCTTTATTCAACTATTTGTTAGTCAATGGGTAAAATTACATTAGGCATCGTAGATGATCATAAAATTTTCAGGAATGGCTTAAAAGCAACCCTTGAAGATTGCGAGGACTTCGACCTGATATTGGAGGCCTCAAACGGCAAAGAATTGATGGGGTTGCTAACTACCAAAACCCCCGATGTTTTGCTGATGGACATAAAAATGCCCGAAATGGATGGCATACAAACCGCTACCTTTGTACATCAGAATTATAAAAAGATCAAGATCCTGGCGCTATCCATGTTTAACGAGGATAAGTATATTGTTGATATGATGAAGGCCGGCGCATCTGGCTACCTGCTTAAAAACGCCGAGCCCGAAGAGATCATCGAGGCCGTTTCAACGGTACACTGCAAGGGGTTTTATTTTAATGAGCACCTTTCTATTACCCTTATCAAACAACTGGTAGGTAATGACCATTCTGAAACCATAACATCCAACAAGGCCGATTTAAATGAACGCGAAATCGAGGTGCTAAAATTAGTTTGCCAGGAATGCTCAAACCAGGAAATTGCCGATAAAATTTTTTTAAGTGTACGCACAGTTGAGGGATACCGCGCCCGCCTGTTTGAAAAAACGGGGTCAAAAAACCTGGTGGGCCTGGTTATTTACGCCATTAAACGCGGCATTATCAACGTAACCTGATCTCCCTTTTAAGCCGATAACTTTTTGGGGGTACTTGTAATGTTGCGCATAAACCGTTTGCGGTAATTAAGCGGGCTTAATTGCATTTTTGCCTTAAACATTTTGTAAAAATGCGATACATCACCAAAACCGCTTTCATATGATATTTCAGAAATTGGTTTATCGGTTTGCACTAATTGTTGTATGGCGTAATTAAGCCGGTACTCAATAATGGTTTCCATGAATGTTTTGCGGGTTACCTTTTTAAAGTATTTGCAAAAAGCATTGGTGGTCATGTTGGCGATACCTGCCGCCGTATCTAACGATACCTGTTTCCTGAAGTTCTCTACCAGGTAGGCAAATACCGGGTTAATTCGTTCGTTTTCGGCCAGTGTCCGTTCGGCAACTACACGGTGCTGATCAAGCAGCATGTACTCATCAGACGAAGCCATTCGCTGTAATATCTCCAACAAACCTATCAGTATCCTGAAATTATTTTTCTCCTCAACCAGGTTAAGCAAAAGCTGCTTTACTTCGGCCTGGGTATCTGAGTGAAAGGATACGCCGCAGCCGCTTTTTTGAAAAAGGTCCTTGATATGCAGCAGTTCAGATCTATTGAAAAAATCGCTGCCTAAAAAAGCATCATTGAACTGAATTACAATAGCACTTGCCTTTTCGGCGGGTATATTGCCGGGCTCCAATTTCCAGCAATGCGGCAGGTTGGGACCAAGTAATACCACATCGCCACAAGCAAAATCCTCCATATGGCTGCCAACATAGCGTTTGCCGGTGCCTTTTATAATACATGTCAACTCATACTCTTCATGAAAATGATAAGGGGCATCAAATGCCAGTTTATCAAATTTCCTGACAAGGAATGATTGACTGTTTGACGGTTGAAGAATTTCGTACGAGGCCTTTATCATTGCATATTTTAGCGTAAATATTATTTTATGTCAAATTACGGATAAAATAACCCATAAATATACCATTCATTTCATTTTTTATCAGATAAAGTTAAACTTACTTTGAATATAAACTAAAAAAATTATGAATACTAAGATTTCTGAGCTGCTACCGCTTGATGATCTTGTAACGTTATCCCCCCAAACCATTCATGAATTTAGTGAAAAAGGACACGCTTTAGTTAAAAATATACTTTCAAAAGACGAGATTGAAGCTTACCGGCCAATAATTGTTGGCGCTGCAGACAGGTATAATACAGAGAAGCGTAAACTGGAGGACAGGGATACTTACGGGAAGGCTTTTTTACAGATCATGAACCTTTGGCAGGTTGATGCCGACGTAAAAAAGTTTGTGTTTGCCAAACGCATGGCAAAAATTGCCGCCGACCTGATGGGTGTTGAAAACGTAAGGTTGTATCATGACCAGGCTTTGTTTAAAGAGGCCGGCGGCGGCCCCACACCCTGGCACCAGGATCAATATTACTGGCCTATTGATACCTACAACACCGTAACCATGTGGATGCCTTTGGTTGATATTGATGTTGATATGGGGATGTTAACGTTTGCCTCAAAATCATACAACAAAGGAGCCGTATTTAACCACGAGATCTCTGATGAATCAGAATCGTTGTTTGATGATTATGTGAAAGAAAAAGGTTTTGTGATAAGCAGGGCCCAAACGATGAATGCCGGCGACGCAACCTTTCACCGTGGCTTTACTATTCACAATGCACCAGCAAATAACTCCGATAAGATGCGCGAGGTAATGACTGTTATTTACATTGCTGATGGCGCGCGGATTACTCCCTATAAAAACGAGTGGCAAAAAAACGATCATCATAAATGGCTGATGAACAAGCCAATTGGAGGGTTGATAGACTCTGAGCTGAACCCGAGATTGCTGTAACACAATTGCGGGATTTTGTAGGATTTACAGGATTTTTGATGTGCAAATTTCAGATTTCAAATATGCAGATGAATAAAAAAACTCGTTGGTAATTTGATTAACCAACGAGTTTCCTTATAGGGCGAAAGGAATCAAAAATCCTGTAAATCTTACAAATCGTGTTATGCTGCTACCCAAATGGCATCCACAAACCACTTCTTTCCGTCAAAAAATTGGGTTAATGGTGCAAAACCGGTATTAATGGCTATCTGGTCGGTTTGCATCAGGGTAAATTTTTGAGAAATTTCCATGTAGATGTATTCATCTTTCTGGAAATGGATGTTCTCCTTACCTCCAATTTTTACCATCTGATCCTCAAGACTGATGAGGTAGCTTTTGCAGGCTCCGCTTTCCGGGTCGTAAGTGGGATAATGATCAAATTTTGCGAGGTCAAAATCGGCCCCGAGCTCCCTGTTTATCCTTTCGAGCAGGTTAAGGTTGAATTTTTTGGTTATTCCCTCTTTATCATTGTAGGCAGCAAGAACAACCTTTGGGTCTTTTTTTAAATCCATACCAATCAACAACATATCGCCTTCGGAAAGGTGATTGCGTAATTCGCGACAAAATTCAATGGCTTCCGGTACCGGCATATTGCCAATATTCGACCCCAAAAATAAAACCACTTTACGCCTGGATGAAATTGAAGCCGCTTTTTTTAGCATATCAAAATACTCGCCATTTAAGCCGGTGATCTTTAAGCCCGGTAGCGTAACCGGCAGTGTGATATTGAGGTATGATATTACATTTTCGGATATATCTATCGGCAGATAGGTAAAATCGGCCTTTTTATCTAACAGGTCTTTTAGCAGATAGGCAGATTTAGTGGCATCGCCAGCTCCCAATTCTATCAGGTCGAACGCGTCTCCACCGGCAATCAGGGCGTCGGTGATCTCGTCGGTACGCTCAGAAAATATTTCCAGCTCGCAATTGGTTGGGTAATACTCTTCGCAATTCATTAAATCCTGGAAAAGCTTATCGCCATTGGCATCATAAAAGTATTTTGAATTTAATCTTTTAGGATTGCCCCGTAAACCCGTGATAACATCACTCAAAAACGCTTCGGTTTTAGTTGTTGATGCTGTGTTCAAATTTGTTTGTGCTAAGGTTGAGTCCATCTGTCTTCCTGTTTTGCATGGTTAACGGGCCAATCTTATGCCCGTAAATTGCCAGCGTAAATGTGTTTGAAAAAAGTTGCGGTAAGTAACCCGGCTATGCCCTGGCGATGTAACTTCCGATGCGCCCCGTAATACTTTTTGGTTCACCATAAATTTACCGTTATACTCACCTATAGCGCCGGGCGCTTTTGCAAAACCAGGGTAGGGGAGGTAAGCGCTTTCGGTCCACTCCCAGTTTTTGCCCCAGTCAAACTTTGTTGCGGCTGCCTCCCACTCAAATTCGGTAGGCAACCTAAGCCCTTTCCATGAGGCGTAGGCGTAGGCCTCAAAATAGCTGATATGGCAAACCGGCTCATTTAAATTAACCTGCTGTAAGCCATGGTAAGTATAATTATGCCATGCACCATCTATCAAATGCCAGTAAAGCGGAGCTTCAACTTTGTTGGTGTTTACCCAGTCCCATCCCTCGGCGTGCCAATGGCGAAAATCATGATAGCCACCACTGTTAATAAACTCCAGGTATTCGGCATTGGTTACCAGGTTGGGGCTTATCCCGTAGGCATTTAAATATACTTTATGCTGGTTAAGCTCGTTGTCAAAGCAAAAGCCTTCTCCTTCAAAACCTATCTCATAAATACCTTCACCCATCTTAATAAAAGCGGTATCAGTCTCCTTTACTTTGGGCGAAACGTAATCTGCAGAATAAGCCGGAAACAAAGGATTATGGCCTAATATGTATTTGATATCGGTTAATAAAAGCTCCTGGTGCTGTTCTTCGTGGTTAAAACCAAGGATCAGTAATTCTTTAACATCGGAAGATGGTTCTTCGCACAGGAATTTGGCCATAGCCTCATCAACATAGGCCCGGTATTGATAAATATCGGCAACAGTTGGGCGGCTCAAATTGCCCCTGTCGGTACGGATAACCCGGTTGCCCACCGTTTCATAATAGCTGTTAAAAACGTAATTGTAATTGGGGTTAAACTCCTGGTAACCCATAAAATAGGGCTTTAAAATAAAAGTTTCAAAAAACCACGTAACGTGCCCTATATGCCATTTGGGCGGACTAACATCAACCACAGGTTGTACCACGTAATCTTCAGTTTGCAGTGGGCTGCAGATCTGCTCCGTTCGCCGGCGAACTTTTTTATAACAATCGACTAAATCCATTGAATTATTTACTATTCAAATATCGTTTGAGGTTAGAAATTGTTTTAATATTTAAACGTTTAGCCTGTTCTTTTCTCATCATCAGCGCGTAGGCGTTATTAAAGCCAATGGGTTTTAGCCATTTTACCTGGTAGCGCTTTTCAAACTCCTGCTGCACGTAGTTATAAGTGCTATCCTTGCTTTTGGTTACTTCATTTACCGTTTTTGGCGATGCCTGTAATATGGCCAGCAAGCCTGTACCCGTGTATTCGGGGTAAAAATCTATCTGATCATTAGTTAAGGCATCAAAGCAAATTTTTGTACCGCCAAGGCCTGTTTTTGTTGATACATCATAGTTTGTATTCCCTTTAATGAGCATACTGTACATGTTAGCCAGGATGTATTGCTCGCCAAATATTTTTGAGCCAATGCGGATGATGCCGGTGCTCCCCTCGCGGGATGGTTTAAATAATTTATTTGCCACCAGGAAATCCTTCGCTACACGTTCTGGTGTTTGGTGAAGGTAGTCAGTCCGGTAATTTAAATCTGTCATCACCGAATCATTTATTTTGCCCGATAACAGGTTTAGCGTTTTTTCAAGCCCAGGGTATTTTTTGAGTGATTCTTCCCGGATGATGGGTGCGGCATAATAAGGAGGGAAGATCCGTTTATCATCATCTAAAACCACCAGGTCGTACGCCTTTAAGCGCCCATCGGTTGAGTAGCCGCTGATTACATCCAGCTGTTTTTCAAACGCGGCCTTGTACATCACGGCGTCGCTGATCACAATGGTATGGATCTTTAAGCCATATTTACTTTCCAGGCCCAGGTTGCCATCCTGCCGGCCCATAAACTCGGGCGTAAAACCCGCTGTAAGCCTGCCTCCGTAGGCCGATGGGATAAAGTAGAACGATGATAGCAGCACCAGTAAAACCGGCATGGCATAAGTTGTTTTTTTGATCTTTTTAAAATTGAGCTTTTGCACCCTCGACAGCAGGAAATCAAAGATAATAGCCAGCAGTGCAGCCGGGATTGCCCCCGCCAGGATCATGTTGGTATTATTTAAAGAGATGCCACCGAATATAAACTCGCCCAAGCCACCTGCGGCAATATAGGACGCCAATGTTGCCACGCCAACATTTATCACTGTAGCGGTGCGGATACCGGCCAAAATAACAGGCATAGCCAGTGGTAGCTCAACCTTGAATAATACCTGCCACTTGTTCATCCCCATGGCAACGGCGGCTTCTTTTACGGCTGCATCAACCCCGGTGATGCCGGTATAAGTATTACGTATTATTGGGAGCAAAGCGTAAAGCAATAAAGCCACAATAGCCGGTTTGGCACCTATGCCAAGTACAGGGATCATGAAACCCAATAACGCGATGCTGGGAATGGTTTGCAATATGCCTGCAACTCCCAATACCGGGCCCGATAGTTTTACCTTACGGGTAATAAAAATCCCCAAAGGCAGTCCGATAAGCGCGGCAATAAAAAGCGATATAAAAGTAAGTCCGATGTGCTGCAGGGTTTGCACAGCCAGTTTATCGGCTTGCTGGCCCATAAACTCAAATAGCGTTTGCTGATGCTCATTCATGGCCCTGTTTGTTTTTATATTGATAAAATGCAGCCATCAATTCCTCAAAGGTTGCAGCTTTTACCTCGTCATCTTTTTGAATATTGACGGTTTCGGCTTTGCCGAATTTGAAACTCTCCAGCGCCGTCCACAGATCGGTGCCGGCAGGAAGGGCCGGTGTTTTAGCTTTTTTAGGCGGGTTGGGTAACAACTCCCAAACATCCACCAGTTTAACGGCCTTGAATTCCAGTTGCAGGCGCTGATCCTTTAAAAAATCTTCCACAAACTTATTTGCCGGACTGAACAGCAGTTCGGCAGGTGTACCCGATTGAATGATCCTGCCCTTATCCATCAGGCAGATCCTGTCGCCCAGTTCAAAAGCCTCCTGCACATCGTGGGTAACCATAATGATGGTTTTTCGCTTTAATTCATCCAGCGCTTTAAACTCTTTGTGGATATTTGACCGTGTTACATTATCCAACGCACCAAAGGGCTCATCCATAAGCAAAACCGGCGGATCGGATACCAACGCCCTGGCCAGCCCTATCCGCTGCTGTTGGCCACCACTTAGTTCATTGGGGTAAACATGTAGATAGCTTTTATCAAGGTGCAGTTTTTCCATCAGCTCGGCAGTGCGGCCTTCGGTTTTCTTTTTATCCCATTTCAATAATTGCGGCACAAGGGCAATGTTTTCGGCCACGGTATAATGCGGGAACAACCCGTTGTTTTGCAATACGTAGCCAATGCCGCGTCTCAAAATTTCCGGCGGTTGATCCAGTATGTTTTTTTTATTGATAAAGATCTTTCCTCCCGATGGCTCAATAAGGCGGTTGATCATTTTTAGCGTAGTGGTTTTACCGCAACCGCTGGTGCCCAGCAAGATCATGTTTTCCTGTTCCTGCACCTCAAATGAGATAGCGTCGACGGCTTTAACCTTGCCAAACTGTTTGCTTATACCATCAACCTTTATCATGCGGTAAAATTAGTCTTCCAGGGCCAGGAAAAGATTATTTAATGATTCTGCATATAGCGGGTGCGCGAAAATAAAATATCGGATCTGCTCATAAGTAATACCACCCTCCATAGCCATTTGCAATACCGTCATGATCTCGCCGCCTTCGGGGCCAAGTACAGTAGCACCCAATAGCTTTTTTGATTTAGGGTCAACAATAGCTTTCATAAAGCCGCGGGTATCGCCGGTTTCAATGGCGCGTGCCACATGGGCCATGGGCAATTTAGCTACTTTGTATTCAATCCCAAGCTTCTTTGCCTCATTTTCATCAATGCCTACCCGGCCCAATTGCGGATCGGTAAACATACAATACGGAACAGGGCGGTTTTTAATACCCAGGTTTTGTTTTTCGATAAGGTTACGATAAACAATGGTGTAATCGTTATAGGAGATGTGTGTAAATGCCGGTCCGCCTTTTACATCACCCAGGGCATAAATGCCCTTTACGTTGGTTTCTAATTTATCGTTAACTACAATATACCCCTTATCATTGGTTGCAACGCCGGCTTTTTCAAGCCCCAGATCCTTTGTTTGCGGGGTGCGACCAACGGCCACCAACACATGCGTGCATTTTATTTTCTGCTCTTCGCCATCAACCGATACAGTAGCCGTTATTTTACCACCCGCTTTTTGCTTAAATTTAATAGCCTGCGCGTTGGTGAGTATTTTAATCTGCTCGGCTTCTAAAATGTTTTGCATCTCCACAGAAACATCCTCATCTTCTTTGGATACAATATGGGCCGATTTTTCGACTATGGTTACCTTGCTGCCAAACCTGCGGAACATCTGCCCAAATTCCAACCCAATATAATTCCCACCGATCACCAACAAATGCTCCGGCACGTAGTCCAGCTCTAAAATGCTGGTCGAGTCGAGGTATTTGATTTCGTTTAACCCTTCAATTTCGGGGATAAATGGTTTTGCACCCGTGTTTAAAAAGATGAGGTCGGCTTGCACATTGGATTTTTTGCCGTTTTTAAGTTTTACCGAAACCGTTTTATCGTCCACAAAAGTAGCCTCACCAAAAACAACGTCTAATCCTTTGGTTTTTTCGGCAGCATGCTGGCCGCCAATGCGCGATTGCATCACGATATCATCCTTCCGTTTTTTTATTTTGGGCATGTTGATGCTAAAGCGCTTAACCGGTACGCCCAGATCAGCACCGTTGCCCGCCATATAAGCCGCTTTGGCCGATGCCACCCAGGTTTTGGTTGGGGTGCAGCCATCATTTACGCAGGTGCCTCCATAAAAACGTTTTTCGATGATCAACGTTTTTAAACCGGCTAAAGCCAGTTTTTTGGCCAGCGGCGCGCCTGCCTGCCCGGAGCCAATAATGATGGCATCGTATTTTTTCATGCTTAATCGGTTATTTTAACACCTTTCCAAAAGGCAACATAATTGGTAATGTTTACCGCCGCATCTTTGGGCTGCGGGTAATACCATGCTGCGTCGGGATTGATTTTGCCATCAACATTAAGGGTATAGTAAGATGCCAGGCCTTTCCATGGGCAGGTAGTATGGGTGTCAGTCTCCTCCAGGTATTCGGCTTTTACACTTTCTTTAGGGAAATAGTGATTGTTTTCAACTACAACGGTGTCATTGCTTTCGGCAATAACCTGGTTGTTCCAGATTGCTTTCATAAGGAATAAATGATTTTACGATAAAGATAGCTTTAACGCGCACAGAAATACAATGAGAAAAGCGCTATTTTGTTTACCAGATAAAAAAAACACATTCATAATCAGACATAAATAAAAAAATGTTAAAATTTATTTTTGTTTTAGCAAATAAGCGATATATTTGCACTCCCAAAATAAGGGAAGCGCCTTTAAAAAAAGGCCCGTTCGTCTAGGGGTTAGGACGTTAGATTTTCATTCTAGAAACAGGGGTTCGATTCCCCTACGGGCTACTAAGCCGCTTTACGAAAGTAAAGCGGCTTTTTTGTTGGAATGGCAAAACTCGCGTGTGTAGCCTGTGGCCCCAGCGGCACGAGCAAATAAATATGATTACCTTTAGTTTTATTTAAATCATCTGCCTTTTTTGAAAATATCTTATCTTACCATTGACGACTCGCCATCGCCTGAGTTTTTGAGGCATTGCAACTATTTAAAAGACTGCCAGATTCCGGCTGTGTTTTTTTGTATAGGCAAAAATTTAGAAAAGGAATGTGACGCCGCTATTCAGGCTTTAAAAATGGGCTTTAAAATTCAAAACCACTCGTACAGTCACCCTCATTTTTCTTCGCTCTCTTTAAAAGAAGCCTGTTATGAAATAGCTAAGGCCGATGAAATTATAACCTCATTATATCAAAGCGCGGGATTAAATTACAACGAAAAATGGTTTAGATTTCCGTATGGGGATAAGGGAGATGGCAGGTTTGGAAAAAACTTCGGGATCCTTTCTCCTCCAGATTTAAAAAAAGCGAAATATATACAGGATTACTTAAAAAGACTGGGATATGTTAAACCCCAGTTTAAAAATGTCAATTATGCTTATTTAAATACTAAAAGGCTTAAAAATGATATTGACATGTTATGGACATTTGATATTATGGAGTGGGCTTTAATTAAGCAAAACATGCGGGGGCTTGAAACAATTGAAGCGGTTTTAAAAAGAGTAAAAAGTCAAACCCCCAAAGATTATAGAAGAATTTACGCAAAAGAAAAAAGATGGCTTGGTAACCCGGATTCAAATGAAATCATATTACTACATGACCATGCCGAAACGGGGGCCAATTTTAAAACCATAATAGATAACCTTGTTAGTTTAAATATTAAATTCGAATCGCTATAACCCGGCTTTTATGGGTTTGATTTTCCCGGTGGCCATCAATTCCTGCGACCACGAGGCCACGGGTTGGCAATACCTCATATAATGCTGATATTCTTCTGAAATACTTTCCGGGTCTGTATACCAATCTATATGTTTCAAAGTATACGGTCTTGTTGTTCGTAGCGCCGGATCTTTTGAATTAAAAACAGAGCGGTTACGATACATGGCAAAAGTTGAATGTACAGCTGCCACTATCACCTCATTATTAAGTTGACGGGCTGCCGGCGGCCAAAATTGCGATTCGTGTTTAACTACGTTGGCTTTTAACGGATAGTGATCCGGAATATCGTTGATCTCTAATGAAAGCCCGATATGATTATAGTCCGGATATCTATCAAGCAGGTTTGATAAATGTTCAATAACGTCATCAGGGGTATCCTCATAAGGCAGCAAATCCGCATCTGTTATAATCAGCTTTGAAAATTCTTTTAGCTGTTTAGCCAAATAGTTTACTCCTTTAAGCCAGGAATTATGGTTCAGATAAACTACCTGGCAGTTTTTAACTGGCGCCAGGCTTTGATAATATTCCAAGAGGGGCGGGTAGTTTGATTTATTATCCACTACAATAATGGAGATGTTTTCATTTAACGATAAAAGCCAATTGATTTGTGCCTGCAATGACGCCAGCCTATCATAGTTGTTAATTAAAACAGGAACAGAGTTTTTTATTAATTTATCCCTATTAATAGTTACGGTGTTAAATATTAAGTAAAACCGCCACCTGATTGCCCGCTTTAAAACCTGCAGTTTTTTGTACTGACCAATGAGTTTAAGCTCAAGCCAATTACTTTTTTTTTGAGAATACTCTGCAAATGTTTCTCTTATCATAAACTAACCATCGGTAGATGTTATAATGATCAATTCCCGTCCCAGTTTCTGTCGCCGGTTGAAGACGGGCTGATGATCTTTTCAAATTCATAAGATAAGCTACAGATTATCAACAAAGTAAGTATTACTAAAACAACAATAATGATCATTATCTTTGTTTTACGGCTTTCTGAATCACTATCTGCAAACATCCTTTTAAATAAATCACAAATATATGTTATAATATAAACCCATTTAACATTGTAATATTACTAAATAAATACTTTTAACAGATAGCTATTGCTGGCCGGCAAATTTGTAAGCAGTGTATCGGCTGCTTTCGTCAAAAGCAATTTTCTTTAAATTGCTAAATAGTCCCCAAATCCGCAACAATCGGGTATGTTTATTCCTTGCGCGGCATTAGCTTTGCCTAATGACCACCAGCATCCCTATTTCACAAACACAGCATTTTAACTGGCAGGAGTGTTTGTGGTATTTAAACAGAGGATTTGACGACTGTATTTACCAGGTACGCGCCGGGAGTGTGCGGCGGGCGTTTGAGCTTGAAGGGCAGCAAATGCTGGTTGATATTTCATACGCAGATGGCTCCCTTAAGTTACAATGGCTTGCGGGATTGCAATCCACCTCAACAATAAACCATGTACATCAATTTGTTGCCGATTGGTTTGACCTTGAGCGTGACCTTACGTCGTTTTACACACATCTGCAGGCTAATAAATCATTAGCCTACATGGCCGATAATTTTAAGGGCTTGCGGTTTATTGGCATGCCCGATCTTTTTGAATCCCTGGCCTGGGGCATTATCGGGCAGCAAATTAATTTAAGTTTTGCCTACAAACTTAAACGGCGCCTTGTAGAAACTTATGGTACAAGCTTGCGATATGATAATGAGCAATATTGGATCTTCCCCTCGCCGGCAAACTTAGCTTCACTTGAACCAGCGGTGCTTCGCGATTTACAGTTTTCACAAAAAAAAGCCGAGTACTTAATAACTATAGCCAAATTATTTGCCGATAATGCCATCAGTAAACCCATTCTCTTTGCTTTGCCCGATTTTTTATCCCGCCAAAAATTGCTCACTGATATCAGGGGCATAGGTGTGTGGACGGCAAACTACGTGTTAATGAAAAGTTTAAAAGAAAACTCCAGCATCCCTTATGGCGATGTGGGTATTATAAACGCTTTAATAGCGCACAGCATTATTAGCGATAAAAAGGATGTGAAAGCCATAGATGCTTTTTACAGCGAATTTCCCGGCTGGGAGTCATACCTCACTTTTTATTTATGGCGAAGTTTAGCTGTTAAACCAGGAAACTAACGAAGGAAAAGCGGGTTTCAAACACCGATCATAATCCTTACCGCAGTGGTAATGAATGAGACAAGGATATATACATCCGCGGCAGAATAAGCGAATTAGTACTAAAACACCATATAGAGGCCGGCTTGGCAGGGGAGGATACTGCCAAAATCAGGTTAAAAGAGGTATCATTTGTACTTTTTTAGGGCTAAAAAATGGCAAAACGATACGTTTTTTTCAAAAAAGACCCCTTTTTGATGAAAAAGTGGTGTTTTTTCACAAAAAGCGTGCTTTTTTTGCCAAAAAATTAGTCTACTAAATCTATAGTGCTTATCTTTGAGCAATTGTTATTATCGATCTAACCAATTAGTTCTTTATGGTAAATAATGAGGTCAGTCAACTTAAAAAAAAAGAGGAAGCCGTAGGCTCTCTCTTTTTTTGTTTTAGGGGACTTTTATAGTTGCAGGAAACGATGAAAAATAGTGGTGGGCTTATAATGTTTATACACGCAGATAGGAGGCCCCTGCGAAGCCGAAATTTTTGGATATAGGTTTATGAGATCCTTCGTGCCTACCCATGACATGTTAAAAACCACCTGTCATCCTGAGGAACGAAGGATCTATTCTACGCCATATCTATTCGCCCTGTAAAGTTTGCGAATAGATCTTTCGTTCCTGCCAATGACACATATCTTAATGTATTGATTTTAAACTAATTGCATATTGTGTTTTTTAGCTAACCTTTTTAATGAAGCCAGTTCCTTACGTTTAATTTGTTCCTCATATTGTTTTATCCCCTGTTCAACGTAAGCAATTCCTTTGCTTAATGCATTATAGTAAGCCAT
>NZ_JANTYS010000029.1 GCF_024808255.1 Mucilaginibacter dorajii | reverse complement strand
CCTTGCTGAGAAATTCAACGAAAACAGATAAACATGGAGCCAATACGTTGCAAACATAGAGGCCGCATCATTTGAATTATGATACGGCCTCTTTTAGTTTACCCTCTGTACCCAGCGCCGGAGTCGAACCGGCACGGTTTCCCACAGGTGTTTGAGACCAGCGCGTCTACCAATTCCGCCAGCTGGGCATGCTCTGCTGTATTGATCAATGATCTCTTACAGGCGGGCTGCAAATGTATCTAAACTCTCTTTAATTCGCAACAGATATTTTTGCCTATAGTAAATATCTGCAATTTTTATGCGTTTTTCCTGTTGCGCGGTATGATCAAGCTCGGTGTAATCGTTGGTTAACCCGGTCAGTTTTTCATTCATATCGCTCTCAAAGGCAAGTACTTCTGCGGTTATTCTTCCCAGCTCGGCAGCATCGTCAGCTTCCATAAGCCGTTCGTTAATTTCCATCATTTCCATCAAAAAATCTGATGGTAATTGGGGTTTTGCACCCTCAGATACCAGGCCATGGAGCTTCAAAATGTACTCCATTCTGCGCGCGGGGTCGGTTAAAACCTGGTAAGCTTTATTATTCAGGGTCGATAATTCTAATATTTCCTGTTGCCTGGCTTCGTCCTCGCCGGCATAAAAATCGGGATGATAAAGCTTGCTCAACTCGTAAAACTTCTTTTTAAGTGCAGCCTGTTCAACAGTAAAAGACTCGGCTATGCCATAAAACTCAAAATAATTCATAGTGACACAAATTTCGCCAATTTTATTCAATTACACGAATTTGAGCAGATGGCTGCTTAGGCGTGTTCAACTGATTACATGAATATGATACAGGCGATTTCACTTATTGGACAGTGGTTTACATGATGCTTCCGGCTAATTAGTTCCAATTCGTGAAATTCGTGTTAGCTTCATTATCTTTGCCTCATAACCTACATACTATGTTATTTGATCAAATGCGGCAGAAGCCGTTCTTTATATTGGGTCCATGTGTAATGGAAAACCAGGAATTGTTGTATACCGTGGCTGAAAAAGTTGCCGAAGTTGGCCAAAAATACAATGTGCCTGTTGTATTTAAATCATCATTTGATAAGGCTAACCGTACCTCAATACATTCATACCGCGGGCCGGGCATTGGCAAAGGCATGGAGATGCTTCAAAACGTAAAGGAAAAATTCGGCTTGCCGGTTATTACAGATATTCACGAGCCTTTTCAGGCTGCCATAGCTGCCCAGGTGGTTGACGTATTGCAGATTCCAGCCTTTCTATGCCGCCAAACCGATTTATTGGTTGCGGCTGCCGAGACAGGTAAAATTGTGAACGTCAAAAAAGCGCAGTTCCTTTCTGGCGCCGATATGTTTTATCCCGCACAAAAAGTTTTGGAAGCAGGTAATACGCAGGTGATCCTTACCGAACGTGGTAACATGTATGGCTATAATAATCTTGCTGTCGATTTCAGGAACATTTATGATATGAAAGCCTTTGGGCATCCGGTTTGTATGGATTGTACCCACTCGGTACAACGCCCTGGCGGGGCAGGCGGCAAAACGGGAGGAGACCGCACTTTTGTGCCGATGATGGCTTTAGCAGCAAAAGCTTTTGGTGCGGATGGCTATTTCATAGAAACTCATCCAGACCCGGATAACGCTCTAAGCGACGGCCCTAATATGCTTAAATTGCATGACCTGGATGCGTTAATAAAATCGTTAGCTAATTAACAAAACTTAGATACCTAATTTATGAAAATGAGTTTTGTTATTTTAACCTGGAACAGATATAAATTCCTTGAGAAATGCCTGGAGGCGTTGACATTGAGCATTGCCGATACAAAAGAATGTGAAATTGTGGTAATGGATAATGGATCAACCGATGATACTTCAATAATTTTAGATCGATATAAGGACCAAGAATTTGTTAGGATAATTAAACGAGATAAGAATTATGGACTTAACAGTTATAAAAAGTTATTTTCATATGCTAAAGGGGACTATATTGTAGTTGTCGACGACGACGTGCTAACATTTCCAAAACAGCTTGACAGGGTTTTTGAGAACTATATGCTAACATTTAGGCATTACGGCTTTATTGCGCTAAATGTTATACAAGATGAATTTACAAACGGCGCCAAACCTGGCCCTGAGTTTTATACTGAAGAGGCTATTGACGATAAGGTAATTGAGTACGGGCCAACAGGCGGGTGGTGCGCCTGTTTTAGAAAAAAAGATTATCGTAAGCTTTGGTTTAAGGTGCTCTTTGCCAATTTGGATATGAAGTACTCAGAAGATGGCTTTTTAGTGCATAATTTTCAAAAAAAATTAGGCCTAAAGTCAGGAATTATTAAAGATCAGTTTTGTTTTCATGCTTCAGGCCCGTATTACGCAAAGCAATATGGCCATCTTGATCGTGAGATTGCGAAGTACAAACAATCTGGTCTACAGTCACTGGTAAGTGATTATCAAAAATATCATAATAACTAAGTCCGGCCGTACTTATACTATTTTATAACACGTTATGAAACAAATTGCCAAAAGAGTTTTTGATATCGAAATTGAATCGTTGCAAAACGTGGCCGGGTTAATTGATGATGAATTTACTAATGCCGTTAACGCTATATTGAGCGCAACTGGTAAATTAGTTGTTATTGGAATAGGTAAATCCGGACTTATTGGAAGAAAAATAGCAGCTACGTTGGCAAGTACTGGCACCCCAAGTTTTTTCCTGCATCCGGGTGAGGCTTTTCATGGCGATTTGGGTATGGTTAGCACCAACGATGTAGTTATGCTAATCTCTTACTCTGGTGAAACCGATGAAGTTCTTAGAATTATCCCGTTTTTAAAATGGAATAAAAATTTGATTATTGGAGTTACGGGTAACCCCGGATCAACAGTAGCAAAAAATAGCGGGCACCATTTAAATATTAAAATAGCACGTGAAGCCTGCCCGCTTGAGTTAGCGCCTACGTCATCAACAACCGCTGCTTTGGTCATGGGTGATGCCCTGGCGATAGCCTTGATGGAATCGCGTGATTTTAAGCAGCATGATTTTGCGCGTTTTCATCCGGGAGGCAGCCTTGGGCGTAAGCTGTTGGTAAAGGTGAAGGAATTAATGCGCACCGATAAGCTGCCATTTATAAATGAAGATGCATCCTTTACTGACCTGTTATTGAGCATGTCTGCAGGGCGCTTGGGTATGGTAATGGTAGGAGATAGCCACCGTATCAACGGTGTGGTTACCGATGGCGATTTAAGGCGTGCCCTTTTGAAGCATCCGGATACATCTACCTTAACTATAGCAGATATTATGACAGTCGATCCTGTTATTATTGATCAGGAAGAATTTGCGGGTAAAGCAGAGCAGTTAATGATCGAAAAGAAAATCACGACGCTATTGGTTGGTTCGGCTCAAAACAAATCGGTTGTTGGTGTGTATCAGATATACAATTAATGAAATTCAATTTATCAATTATCAAATAAGCATCTATTTACAAACATCTACCTCCGCTAACATGCTTGATCGCTCCTCAAATCAATCTATATCAAAGTTTGAAGTACCTGATAATATCCATATAGCAATAATTGGCCTGGGCTACGTAGGCCTGCCTTTAGCCGTTGAGTTTGCCAAAAAATACCCCGTTAAAGGATTTGACATTAAGCAAAGCCGTGTTGACGATTTGAACAACGCTTTTGATCGTACCCTCGAAACTGATACTGCTACTTTGAAGGCGGTTTTGGGTGGCGATAAAGCAGGCAACGGATTGATATTTACTTCCAATGTGGAAACTATAGCCGATTGCAATGTCTATATCATTTCTGTACCAACGCCAACCGATATTCATAACCGTCCGGATCTTGGTTTGCTCAAAAAAGCAAGCGAATCTGTTGCAGGAGTACTTAAGGTTGGGGATGTAGTTATTTATGAATCAACTGTTTATCCTGGAGTTACTGAAGACGTTTGCGTTCCGGTACTTGAACAGGTATCAAATCTTAAATTCAATACGGATTTTTTTGCAGGATATTCGCCGGAGCGAATTAACCCCGGCGATAAAGTACATACGCTCACCAATATTTTAAAAGTAACATCTGGTTCAACACCGGATGCCGCTGAATTTATTGATAAACTTTACCAAAGCATAGTAATCGCAGGCACCCATAAAGCACCGAGTATAAAGGTTGCGGAAGCATGTAAGGTGATCGAAAACTCGCAACGCGACATTAATATTGCCTTTGTTAATGAGTTAGCCAAAATATTTCAAATTATGGGTATTGATACCCATGCGGTTTTGGAAGCCGCCGGTACTAAATGGAATTTTTTGAATTTTAAGCCGGGTCTTGTTGGCGGCCATTGTACAGGTGTGGATCCCTATTACCTGGCGCAAAAGGCCCAGGAAGTAGGTTATCATCCCGAGATTATTTTAGCGGGCCGAAGACTCAATGACGGAATGGGTACCTATGTTGCGCTTGAAGTTATCAAGTTGATGATTAAAAAAGACATTGCGGTTAAAAAATCGAAAGTTTTGGTACTTGGGTTTACTTTTAAAGAAAATTGTCCGGATGTACGCAACACCAGGGTAATTGATATTGTGAAAGTTTTAGGAGAATTTGAAACCTGTTATGAAATTTATGATCCCTGGGCCGATCCGGTAGAGGTTGAACAGGAATATGGGGTAAAAACCCTTAAAGATTTTAATCAGTTATCAGGCACTTATGATGCCATTATTGTGGCTGTATCTCATCGGGAATTTTTTAATCTTGACTATAATCAATTAAAGAAGAGTACTTCATCGGTTATATATGATATTAAAGGGATACTTGACAAGGCAATGATAGATGGGAGGCTTTAGTCTTCTTTAATTAGCCACTCTAATTGAGAAAAAAATACACACAAATTTCAAATTTGGCTTGCTACAAATTTGAAATTTCTTAATTTTGCCAACCAAACCCGAACCCATTTGTAACGGATTGTACATTCAATTATCACATTGTTAATTATAAATAAATATGCTAATTTTAGCAGTGTTATTTACTTCAATAAGCGCTAATACATGATTCACAGATACGCTACTTTTATTAAAGCAGTGAACCTTACCATAGATTATATTATACTTAATATGAGTATGGTGATTTCTTACTTTATTGAAGATAGGTCATACATTTTTTGGATCAATAACAGGAAATATTTACCGGTTGTTTTGGTTTTTAATTTGATATGGTTATTATCGGCCAATATAACCGGGCTCTATGAGCATGTGTTAAATAAAGATTCCATAAAAACTTATCGTGGCGTAATAAAAACCTACCTGTTATTTGTAAGCTTTATTTGTTTCACTATCATTATTTTAATAGGTACTAAAGCCTACTTCATCACAAGGGAATACCTGTTTTATTCGTTAGCATTATTTGGCTTTTTGCTTGGTTTATGGAAATTGATATTCTTAACTATCCGCAAAAGTGACCGGGCGTCTTTAATTGACACAAGGGCGGTTATTATTATAGGTGGCGGACGCATTGGCTATGATCTGTACAGTTTTTTTAAACAAAACCCCGAACGTGGTTATAGCCTTGTAGGTTTTTTTGATGACGATCCTGCTACGGTTGTTGATAAGCACCTATATTTAGGCGATACTAACGATTGTATCAACTATGTATTGAACAATAAAGTTGACGAAATTTTTTGCACCCTCCCCAATTCTGAGGCGTTAACTATTGAACGCCTGATGCTTGATGCTGATAAAAATCTCATCAGGTTTAAATTCATACCTGAGTACTATGATTACGCAAAAAAGCCAACCTTTATACAAAGCTTTGGGCATATCCCGGTAATATCTGTACGGCCAGAACCATTGGAAAACATGCTTAACCGATCTATTAAGCGCTTATTTGATTTTACATTTTCACTCTTTATTATTCTGTTTGTTTTCAGCTGGTTGTTCCCCATACTGGCTATCATCATCAAACTGGAATCTCGCGGACCAGTTTTTTTTGTGCAGGAACGCTCCGGGCGTGATAATAAGCCCTTCAAGTGCTACAAATTCCGCAGTATGCGGGTCAATAAAGATTCTGATAAAAAGCAGGCTACCCGCGGTGATGCCCGTATTACCAAGTCGGGTGCTTTTATTCGCAAAACCAGCTTAGATGAGCTGCCACAGTTTTTTAATGTAATATTAGGCAATATGTCGGTAGTAGGTCCAAGACCACACATGCTGAGCCATACGCAACAATATTCGCAGTTGATAGATACCTTTATGGTAAGGCACTTCCTTAAACCTGGCATCACTGGTTGGGCGCAGATCAAAGGCTTTCGCGGTGAAACTCAAACTACCCAAGCCATGCTTGAACGTGTGGAGGCCGACGTTTGGTACCTGGAAAACTGGTCGTTCCTGTTAGATTTGAAAATTGTTTTCTTAACCTTCTGGAATGCTTTAAGGGGCGAGAAAAACGCGTTCTAACATGCCGGTGTTCCACGATCAGTTAAATCGTGAAGTAAATATCTCTGCCATTCCGCAAAGAATTGTTTCCATAGTTCCGTCTCAGACGGAATTATTATTTTATTTGGGTTTGGATCGGCAAATTGTCGGCGTAACCAAATTTTGTATCCATCCTAAAGAAAAGGTAAAACTCCTAACCAAAATAGGTGGTACCAAGCAATTAGACCTTGAGCTGATTAAATCTTTGAAACCCGATTTAATCATTGCTAATAAAGAGGAAAACGAACGTAACCAGGTTGAGGCCTTAATGAATGTTTGCCCGGTTTGGATCAGCGATATCAATAATATTGAAGGTGCGCTATCAATGATCCAATCAGTGGGAATTATTACAGGGAAAACTGTAGCGGCAAAAGATCTATGCCGAAATATCACTCTTCAGTTTCAAAAATTCACTTTGTCAAATTTAAACCTAAGCGTGGCCTATTTTATATGGCGAAAACCCTATATGGTTGCAGGTGTAGAAACCTATATAGATAGCCTTTTAAAGCTATGCGGCCTCAAAAATGCTTTTAATACCTACCGGTATCCCGAAGTAACACCTGCTGATCTTATTCAGGCTAACCCGGGTATTTTATTACTATCCTCAGAACCTTATCCCTTTAAACAAAAGCATATAGACGAATTTAAGCAGCTGTTGCCACATGCTAAAGTAATATTAGTTGATGGCGAGATGTTTTCCTGGTATGGCAACAGGTTGTTGCAGGTACCTGGTTATTTAGCTAATTTAGTTAAGCTTATTTAAACCCATCTTGTATGAAAATTATTATTGTTGGCGCAACAGGCACCCTTGGGAAGCATGTGGTAAAAGCCCTCGAAAAAGATCACGAAGTAATTAAAGCCGGTTCAAAAAGCGGTGATTTGCAGTTAGATATTTCATCGCCCGAATCAATAGAACGCTTTTATGAGCAGGCGGGTTCATTTGATGCGCTAATAAGTACCACAGGCAACGGTCATTTCGGTCCGCTAAGTACCATGAAGGATGCCGATTTCAGAAAAGGGATTGATAGTAAACTGATGGGCCAGGTTAACCTGGTTTTAACAGGGCAGCATTATGTAAATCCAAAAGGATCGTTTACGTTAACCTCGGGTATTTTAAGCGAAGATCCCATTTACCTTGGTGCAAACCTAAGCGCCATTAACGGCGCCCTGGAGGCTTTTGTGCGTGCCGCAGCTATCGAACTTGAAAACGGCGTTCGTATCAATGCTATCAGTCCCGGCGTTGTTGAGGATTCTCCCGGCTACTTTCCATTTTTTCCGGGGCATATTCCTGTAACCATGAATAGGGTTACCCAGGCTTATATAAAAAGCGTATTAGGTACCCAAACCGGACAGGTTTATAAAGTATTTTAACATTGCTTAAACCCCGAACTAAGCCAGACTTACGAAGTTTAAAAAACTTCGTAAGTCTTTCTTCACCAGGTTACTATTTCAATACCGGCAAAATAATCTTCGAACTATCGTGATAAACTTTGATAGTTTCCTTCACAAAATCTGAATCCTTCGCGTGATAAATATCTACAAACTGTTGCGGGTTTCTATCAGCCAGTGGGAACCAGCTGCTTTGCACCTGGATCATTATTTTATGTCCCTTTTTAAAGGTGTGCGCCACATCGGGCATGATGAATTTTACTTGAGTGGGCTTACCCGGTACAAAAGCCTCGGGCTTTGAAAAACTGTTACGATATCTGCCGCGCATAATTTCGGCACGCACCAGCATCTGGTATCCGCCCATAGGGTATTTGTTTACCGGGTTATCGGCAGTATTATCCGGCAACACATCAATCAGCTTCACTACAAAATCGGCATCTGTGTTAGATAGGCTCACCATCAAATCGGCAATTACCGGGCCGGCCAGGGTAACATCATTAGCTAAAGTATCAGTATCAAATACAAGCACATCGGTGCGTTGGCTTGCAAAGCGTTGATCGTCGGTCATGTACTCACGGGTGCGGTAGGTGTGCACGCCATCGTTATAAGGCACCGGTTTGGCCGGATCACTAATGTAGCTGTCAAAAGTGGCTGTTTTATTGGCCGACGGACTAAACGCAAGTTTTCCACCTTTCTCCAGGTATACCGGGGTTTGTTTTGCGCCGGTAACGGGCCACTCTGCAAATTTACGCCATTTGTTTTCGCCGGTAAAAAATATGGTGGCCTTGCTAATGGTATCAACAGCTCCCTTTCCTTTAAGATAGTAATTGAAAAACGGAATTTCGATGTTTTCCTGGTACCACTCATTGGTTTTGCTGCCAAACTGGATATTGCCCAAATGGCTGCCATCTTTACTTGCCCATTGCCCATGGTACCACGGTCCTATAACCAGTTTACTATTGGTAGCAGGGCTTTGTTTCACCAGCGCCTGGTAAGTATTCCAGGTTCCATAGCCATCCTCGGCGTCAAAAAGCCCACCCACTATTAACATGGCAGGTTTAACATTCTTTATACCGCTGCGGGCGTCACGTATTTTCCACCAGGCATCAAGGTCGGGGTGGATCATCATATCGCTCCAGAATTTGAGGCTGTCGCCGCTGATTTTGGTAAAGTTGGGTAACGCGCCTATCTTTAAATAGGCTGAATAATTATCCTTGTCCTTAAATTCAAATGTCTTAGCAGGCAAAATAGTAGGATGGGGGCGGGGTTGACTAAAACCATACCCCACATGAAAATCAAAAGCATCCAATAAAAATAAAACACCGTTATGATGATCGTCATCCCCAAAGAAACGATCTGTAACCGGTGCCTGCGGACTAACCGCTTTTAAAGCCGGGTGACTGCTCAAGGCAGCTTCGGTTGCATAAAAGCCGGGGAACGAAATACCGCTTACCCCAACGTTGCCATTATTGTTATCAATGTTTTTAACCAGCCAGTCGATAGTATCGTAAGTATCGCTTGCTTCATCAACATCTTTGTTTGTTTTTTTATCGGGGTTGAAGGGATGTACCACCACAAATTCGCCCTCACTCATCCAACGACCGCGAATATCCTGGATCACCATAATATAGCCTTCCCGGCAGTACTTGATCATGTAGTTTCGCCAGTATGCTCGGTAACCTGTGCCATACGGCGCACAGGAGTATGGGGTACGGGTCATCAGGATGGGATGTTTCTCTAATTGATCTTTAGGAATATATACCGATGTGAACAGCTTGGCGCCATCGCGCATGGGGATGCTTACCTCCTTTTTGATATAATTGTTTACAAACCAGGCTGAATCGGCATTTTGGGCTGATGCAGCAAAAGGGGCGATGAGGATAAAAAGAATCAGGATTTTCTTCATAAGGATAAAAAACGATCACTGTAAATATATTGATTTTGATAAAGTATGATATATAGTTTTGGTATGTTCCTTTTCATTGTAATAGTCTTCTTACAAAAAGGATAACGCTTTTTGCCGTATTTCTTCGATATTTGATTTACACGGTTCATAAACCGTTGGTTAAACCCAGTTACCTATACTTTAATAAAAATAACAAACCTACTATTATGGACAACTCGCGTCGTACTTTTATTAGGCAGGCCGCATTGGCTGGTGCCGGGGCAATGATCACCAAAACGGCCTGGAGCGCCAGCAGCTATAAACGCATTATTGGTGCCAACGATAGGGTAAGGGTGGGGGTTGTCGGTTTTTCTGACAGGCACAAAGGCTCGCACATTCCCAGTTTTATGAACCATTACAAAGAATTGAACTTTGATGTGGTTGGGGTTTCTGATATATGGAAAAACCGCCGCGAAGAAGGTGCGGCCACCTGGAAAAATAAAATGCAGCACGATGTGAAAGCATACCGCAATAACGAAGAATTATACGATAGCAAAACGGTAGATGCAGTTTTTATCAGCACGGCTGATTTTCAGCATGCGCGCCATGCTATTGAGGCGGTAAAGGCCGGTTGTGACGCCTATGTAGAAAAACCTTTTGCCGAAACAATGGAGGATAACCGCGCAGCCCTTAAAGCGATCAAAGAATCGGGCAAAATTGTGCAAATTGGCTCACAGCGCAGGAGCGGGGATAACTATCACGCGGCAAATGACTTTATTAAATCGGGCAAGTTTGGCCCCATTACCATGGTTGAGCTTACCTGGAATGTAAACCAACCCGGTCGCTGGCGCAGGCCAGAACTATTAGCTACTTTAAAGGAGGAAGATACCGATTGGAAGCGTTTTATCATGAACCGCCCTTACGAGGCTTTTGATCCACGTAAATATTTAGAATACCGTTTGTTTTGGCCATACTCATCAGGCCTGGCAGGCCAATGGATGAGCCACCAGATTGATACCGTGCATTGGTTTAGCGGCCTTAAACACCCCCGCAGCGTTGTAGCTAACGGCGGTATTTATATGTGGAAAGACGGCCGTAAAAACTGGGATACCATTTTAGCCGCATTTGATTACGGTCCGCTGGATGATCCGTCAACCGGCTTCCAGGTTACGTTTGGCTCGCGCATGCATAATGGCGACGAGCATCCGGCCGAAATTTATTACTCAAACGGCGGCGAATTGAACCTGATCACCAATAAAGTTTCGCCCGAGGGAGGGCTTACCGAAAAAATGGCCGCTGCCATGAAAATGCAGCCTAACCTGCTGCCCGAGATTAGCCTGGCAAATACCCAGGCTGTTGTGGCGTCGGCCAATACGGGCGGGGATATCCTTACGTCAAACCACGTGCGCAACTGGATGGAATGCGTACGCAGCCGTAAAATACCTAATGCCCCCGTTGAAGCGGGTTACAGCCACTCGATAGCTAATATTATGACCAATGCTGCAGTACATACTGGTTATAAAGCCACCTTTGACGAAACCACCCAGGAAGTAATGGCAAATGGTAAAGTATTTAAATACTAATTATGGGCAGGTTTAAAAATATTGGATTTGCATTGGTTTTGATGATTTCGACCACGGAAGCCTTCGCTCAAAAGAGCGAATTGGTAACCGTAACCGGATCTAAAACGGACAATAAGGTAGAAGTGTTGATTGGCGGTAAACCGTTTACAACCTTTCTGTATCCCGATAGCCTGGAGAAGCCCGTGCTGTACCCCATACGTACTGCCGACGGCATAGTTGTTACCCGCGGTTTTCCGCTTGATCCTAAACCCGGCGATCCGACGGATCATCCGCATCATATCGGCTTGTGGTTTAATTTTGAAAACCTGAACGGGTTAGATTTCTGGAATAACTCATACGCTATTCCTAAAGAAAAGAAGAGCGTGTACGGCTGGATCCGTACCGATCGAATCCTGGAAACCAAAAGCGGACGGGTAGGGGTGCTGACCTACCATGCCAACTGGACAAACCAACAAAAAGACGTGATCTTAGAAGAAACCACCCGCTTTGAATTTAGCGGCACAGTCAATCAGCGTATTATAGATCGAGTAACTACTTTGAAAGCCAGTGTTGATGCTACGTTTAATGATGCCAAGGATGGCATGTTAGGCCTGCGCTTAGCGCACGATTTACAAATGCCTGCTACCGAAGATCAAAAATTTACAGATGACAAAGGTAACGTAACCATTGTAAAAGCAGGTACCGATAAAATAGCCAATGGTAACTACCTAACCAGCGCCGGCAAAACCGGCAATGACGCATGGAGCACCCGTGGAGTTTGGTGTAAAGTGTATGGCAAAATGGGAGCAGATTCTGTAAGTATTGCTATTATAGATCATCCTCAAAATCCTAACTACCCAACTTTTTGGCATGCACGTGGGTATGGCCTGTTCGCGGCCAATCCTTTAGGTGAAAAGGTTTTTACCAATGGTAAATCGGCTAAGAACCTGCACTTGAATAGAGGGGAATCGGTTACGTTTAAATACCGGATTGTGATTAGTAATGGGGACAGGACATCTGACGGTGCTTTACTTAATAAGATGGCGGAAAGTTTTGAGAGGAAATAAACTATGGAACCATGGTGTTTCGCTGATTCTCCGGGTCATTTTGCCACCATTGTTCAGCCTCATCCCATAAACCTATTAACTCTTTTGCACGTTTCTCATAGATATCTCTGAAAAAGGACTCTTTGCTAAAATCAAACCAATAGTCGCCATTGTTTTTTTTGCTTCCCACACGTAACCGCTTGTACATGTCATGGGCAGTGCAATTTGAAGGCTTGATTTCTTTGCCCCAGGAAAGTAATATTCCTTTTGGTGAACAATTAGAAATTTCTATCACAAACTTTGAATCGCTTGAACTAAACTGATATGTCAAAAGATTGATCCCGTCGCTTTTAAGTCTCCTAAAATGAGGAAATGATCCTTTAAATCCCTGCTCTCTTAAAAATGGGATAATTATCTGCTTAATAGCAGAGTTCATTAAAATGCGTCTTTCCTTTCCCGTCATCATGTTTTAAAACGGTTTAAATTTATTGATAACTGTTGTTTAATCATAATTAAGTTATCAGCCTCTTCATAAGCCGTGTAATATCATTATACTTCTATTTTGAACGGAAGTCACCTACACTTACCTTCAAATTATTTTATTATTTTTGCGCCAATAAACTCAATAGGTGCCTATATGTGATCAGCCATTTCTTTCAGACAAATAAAACAGGATTATTCAATAATCGCTGTCATTTATTCACACTAAAAGAAATGAACTATGCTGATCCTTCAGGATATCATCTACATGCACCCTAACCGGGAACTGCTATTTTCCGGTATCAATTTAATTGTTAATCAACAACAAAAAATGGCCCTGGTGGGCAATAATGGCATAGGGAAATCTACGCTGTTACAACTCATGGCCGGGAATCTTTTGCCCGTTGCCGGGAATGTTAAACAATCGTCAAAACCCTATTATGTTCCACAGGCTATTGGGCAGCATAACAGTTGTACCATAGCTGAAGCGCTACTAATTGACGACAGAGTGAAAGCCCTTAACGAAATTTTAAAAGGGCAGCTCACGGAAAAAAACTTTGAGATTTTAAATGATGATTGGACTATCGAAGAGCGTTGTGCTGAAGCATTTGCTTACTGGAAACTGGAAGGGCTGCATCTTTTTCAAGCAATGAACACATTAAGCGGCGGGCAGAAGATGAAGGTTTTATTGGCCGGCATCCGTATTCATCAGCCCGATATTGTGTTGCTCGATGAACCAAGTAATCACCTGGATACCGAAAGCCGTACTCTTCTTTATAACTATATTCAAAGCACCAACCATACATTGGTTGTGGTAAGCCATGACCGTGCGTTAATGAATTTGCTGCCTACCGTTTGTGAACTCAGTGCAAAAGGCATTACTTTTTATGGCGGTAATTATGATTTTTATGCCCTGCAAAAGGAACTTGAAAATAAAGCTCTTTATCATGACCTGCAAAACCAGGAGAAGGCGCTGCGTAAAGCTAAAGAAACCGAGCGACAGGCAATAGAACGGCAACAAAAACTGGATGCCCGTGGAAAAAAGAAACAGGAAAACGCCGGCGTTGCCAGAATTATGATGAACACCTTAAGAAATAATGCCGAACAAACAGGTTCGAAACTCAAAAGCGTTCATGCTGAGAAGGTTGGTGAATTGTCGCAACAAATCAGTCAGTTACGGTTAAATCTGCCAGCGGCAGATAAAATGAAGATCGATATAGATCATTCCTCATTACATAAAGGTAAAATCCTGGTTGCGGCTCAAAATCTCCAATTCGGCTATAATAAACATGCTTTATGGAAACAGCCAGTGGATTTTCAGATCTATAGCGGCGAACGGCTGGCAATACAAGGCGCAAACGGTTCCGGGAAAACCACGCTCGTCAATTTGATTCTTGGTAAACTGCAGCCCGATTACGGTGTAATCACCAAAGCTGATTTTACCGCTATTTATATCGATCAGAACTATTCGCTTATAGATGATAAAGTCAACGTATATCAGCAAGCGCAGGTTCATAATTCAGGAGTATTGCAGGAACATGATGTGAAGATACGCCTTAACAGGTTTCTGTTTATTTCCGAAGATTGGGATAAATCCTGCAACGCCCTTAGCGGTGGTGAAAAAATGAGGTTAGTACTGTGTTTGCTTACCATCAGTAATCAGGCGCCAGATATGATCGTTTTGGATGAGCCTACCAACAACCTCGATTTACAGAATATAGGAGTATTAACACAGGCAATAAATGATTATCACGGAACCCTTGTCGTTATTTCCCATGATCAGTACTTTTTACAGCAGGTTGGCGTAAATAAAACTATTTTATTGAATTAATTGAGTGAGCTCTTCTTACCGTTTTGTCATCCTTATTGCGGTGCTTATAATGTAAGCTATATAAAAGTGGAGAGTTTGAGTTTTGTTTTCCATAATCCCCGGCCTGCCGTTTAAAATTATTTTACAAAAAACAGATCGTTTTGAATGGCCAAATCGTCAAAAGGCAAAAACAAACAAAATGGAAAGTTTAAAAGACAAGGTAGCCGTAGTATTCGCGGCATCGGGAGAAATTGCTGGAGCAGTTGCCCGCTCATTTGCCCAACATGGTGCAAAGGTGTATGTTACGGCCCTGAACCTGAATGCTGTAAAAGCTTTAGCCGAAGAGATTAAAGCCAATGGCGGGCGGGCGGAGGCAGGTAAGGTAGATGCGTTGAACGAAACCGAGATTGACACCTATTTACAAAAGGTTATTGCTGACAATGGAAAATTGGATATTGTATTTAATGGCATCGGGAGCTACTACAAGGACGCTGGTAGTGGTACACCTACAACAATAGCCACTTTTGAGCAATTCATGAATCCTTTACAAAGGATTTGCGGATCTCAATTCCTTACTTCGAGGGTTGCGGCAAGGTATATGATCCAATCCGGCTCTGAGGGCACCATCTTACTGCTCAACGCATCTATGGCAAGGACTAAGACTCCCAATATGGCAGGGTTCGCCTCCGCCTGCGCAGCGATAGAAGGATTGACGAGGGTAATGGCTGCCGAATTTGGCCGACATGGGATCAAGGCGATCTGTATTTGTTCCGGTGCCTTGATGGAAACGAATAAGATATCTGGAATGATCAACGATTTTGCAGAAAAATTTGGCATTTCGCGTGAAGAAATGGCTTTAAATTACACAAGGTTTGATATCCTGAAATCGGGGCCGACATTAAAACAATTAGGCGAGACAGCCGCCTTCCTGGTTTCTGAAAATGGGGTAGTTTTCAATAGCCATGTTGTTGATTTTGATTGCGGAAAACTAAATTTGTTATAATCTATTTTAAAATGGAAAAAGCGGAAATACTTAAAAAGGCCTTAACCGGCGATATAAAATCGTTTCAAATGCTGTTTGCCGAATTTCAAAACCAGCTGAAATCTTATCTCTATCGTTTACACCCAGATCGGAACGACGTGGATGACCTGGCACATGATACTTTCATCCGGGCATTTGACAAAATCTCTATGTTCAACCAGGGTTCTTCGCTCAAAACCTGGGTGTTTAAAATAGCTACCAACCTGGCCTATGATCATTTAAGAAAATTAAACAGATGGCCGGCAGATGCACAGGACAAGGGTGCTTATTTAGCCATCGGCACTGAGGAGATCCAGCAGGCGTTTAGGGTTGTTAACCAAACCTCCAATGCCGGTGCCTATGAGATGAAAGAGCATATCGATTTTTGCTTTACCTGTATCTCAAAAACTTTACCTATCGAAAACCAGGTGGCATTAATCTTAAAAGATATCTACGATTTTCAAACCAAAGAAATTTGCCTTATCCTGGAGAAGACGGAGGGAGTCGTAAAACATCTTCTGAATTCCTCCAGAGATACCATGACCAATATTTTTGATAACAGGTGTGCCCTGGTAAATAAAAATGGCGTTTGCGACCAATGTAGTCAACTAAATGGGATATTTAATCCGAAACAAGATCAGCAGGAGCAGCGAATGAAACTGGAATTAGTAAAAGAGTCAAGTAAATTTAACAGAGCTGAACTTTTTGCCTTGAGGACAAAATTAGTAAAAGCTATTGATCCCCTGCATAGTTCTGGTGCTGACTTGCAGGATATTATTATGAGATGCACTAAGACAGCAATTGGCGAAGTGGGGAATTTTTTTATGCCAGCCCAGGATAAGAGAGCCCTCGATCCATTTGAGGATTAGTTTGATAGGCAACATACTTTATTAGGAAAGTGTAGCAGTAACAGTGTTGTGAAGGACCCTATTAACGTATTCACCCTCATCTCTTAGCGATGGGTGTTAATCATCGCTAAGAGATGAGGGTTTACTATTTTTCTTTTAAACGGATAGCATTAGCATCAAACATGCTCATCAGGCTACCCGTTGCATGGTCATCATCTTTCTTTGCCAGAAGCAGGCTCACATCATAACCCTGTGCCGTAAAATACAGCGTGATCTTGTCGCCATCCTGCTCAATTTTGGTCAGTGGAATATCCTTGTGCGCAGCGGAGGTGTCTAACAGGGCACCTTTCAGATGCCCTGCAGAGTCTGCAATATTAAACTTCATATGTGTATCTCCTTGTGGCAGGCCTTTTACCAGCACATCCCATTTACCAATGAAATAATTTGTTTGCGTTTGGGCAGTTACTTTTGTCGCGATCACCATCAGGATCAGGGCCATTAAATTAACCAGTGTTGCTTTTTTCATCTTTTGAATTTATTTGTTTGAGTGTCTACAATTGATCTAATGATTTAATTTTTAAGGTCTTTTTTAACTGCTCCAGTGTAACCGGGCTATTTATGTTGATCGAAACAGGTTCGTTTGGTAATACATCAATATAGTTGTCTGAAAGGGAAACCTCTTCATCTCCAAAAGTAATTTCTACCCGAGGAGCGAGGGCATTGCTGCTCAGTTTCAGCACATAATGGTCGCTTTGCTTTAAAACATCGGTTTGGATAGTAGCCTTTGTATATTTCAGGCCTTTCGGCCGCTTAAAATAGAAATCATTGGATGATAATAACGCTCCCTTTGCACTGGTTAGTTTTGCCGAAATAAAGCTCTTTTCAGGATCATAATAGGCACCGGCCAAATCCTCTTTCGGGATACTTATCGCGATTTCGCTTGACAAGGCTTTTACCTCATGTTTTATTTTTTTGCTCCACAAAACCTTGCCACCGAAATCCATCAGCCTCACCTCCAGTGATGCATCCTCGTTTGTTGTGTGATCGGATACCACATAAATATTGATCTTCCCATCTTCTTCTTGCGGCGATACCAACACCGGCTCAAAAAAGTGCTTTGCCATGTACATGGCTGCTTTAGGTCGGCCGTAATAATCCATCGTGGCCCATGATATCACTGGCCAGCTATCGTTCAGCTGCCAATATAAGAACCCCATAGAGAATGGTCTGCGGCGGCGCATAGCTTCGGTATAAATTTTCAGGCTTTCACCTTGTACCAGCTGACTCAGGTAATTAAATATGGCAAAATCAGCCGGTTCTTTGTATTCTGTCTTGATGATTTTACCAATCACCACATTGCCATTCAGGGAGAAGTTTTTTTGATGCGCATTCATAATGTCTGAAGTTGCAGAACGGTCGGTTGGTTCGGTAAAAGCGTCAATGCTGGCCATATCCGGGAAACCCTGAATCCCCGTTTCGCTCACAAAACGATCTTTGTAATTTGCCTGGTCTTCTATCGGTTTATTGCTCCACCAAACTTTGTAATTATGTTTGTCGCCCGAATTGAAGTTTGCAGATTGCCGTTCAAAGTCTGATGTTGGCGAACTTGAAGTATAAGGTATTTCAGGTGTTATCCTGTTGACGATGCCCGGGATGAAATAGCCAAACATCTCCAGGTAATCGGTAAAGGTTTTGGGTTTGATGCTTGATAAAATTTTATCAAACAGGGCTTTGAAGGCCTCAGGTATAACACCTGAGTCGGTTGGGTCAACATATAAACTGGCCTCACTAAAAATGCTGATCTCGTTATTACCACACCATACTGCTATGCATGGATGATTTCGTAAACGGCGTACCTGGTAGTCAACTTCTTCTCCGATGCTTTCTTTCAGGAACGATGGCGGCGTGGCATTGGCAAACATAAAATCCTGCCAGATCATGATACCCATCTCGTCGCACAGGTCATAAAACTCCTGCGTTTCATAATATCCTCCGCCCCATAGCCGCATCATGTTCATGTGCGCATCGGCTGCCGCCTGCAGGAAATGGCGATAACGTTTAGCGGTCATCCGCGTAGGAAAATGGTCGAACGGAATAATATTAGCTCCCTTGGCAAATACGGGTATGCCATTTACAATAAATTCAAATTTTCGCCCCAATGAATCACGGTCTTTGTTCAGTTTTACCGAACGCAGCCCGGTTTTGGTTGACACTTCATCGATAATATGCCCGCCTGTGATTAGTTCGGTTTTAAACAGGTACATATCCTGTTTTCCATAGCCGTTGGGGTACCATAGTTTGGGGGTAGCTATATCAATAGGATAACCAATCTCGTTTAGGCCGCTATGAAGTGTAACAGGGTATGTGAACGACCGTGTCTGAGCGCCCTGGGCATAAGTTATTTTCAGGACGGCCTGGGTTTTATTGGCGGAAAGCACACGAATGCCGGTAGTAATATGTGCCGCCTGCGGGGTAATGTCGGGTTGGGCAATACCCATATCAACTATTCGTTGATCTTCCCAGGTTTGCAGGTACACCGGACGCCAAATACCGCATGTAATCATGTCGGGCCCCCAATCCCAGCCCCCTTCGTAGGCCGCTTTGCGCACGTAGCTGCCCAACTTAAATTTATCGAATATCATTTTCGCTAATGCGCTGGTATCTTTGCCTTCGTTTTCTTCTGGGTGGGCTTTTTCGAGCCGGGCAACTTCCGGGCGGATGCGATGAAATACGATGGTTAAGGTATTGTTTCCTGGTTTCAGATACGATTTGATGTCCAGCCGCCATTCGCGGAACATATTATTGGCATGCAGTATAAATTTGCCGTTAAGGGAAATATCAGCAAGCGTATTCAGGCCCTCGAAAACCAGATCGATGTGTTTATGGTGAAGTAGTTTTTGATCGGCCGTGATCGTTTTGCGGTATTCCCATTCTGAATTGGATACCCATTGCACTTTTTTTTCGTTATCACGGTAGAAAGGGTCGGGTATCAGTTTGTGATTAAGCAGATCGGTGTGGATCAGACCCGGCACCGTAGCATTGCGCCATTCGGACAGCTCAGGTTTTGAGGCATTTTGTTCACGAAATTCCCAGCCTTTTTCGATCAGGATTTTTTGGGTTTGTGAAAAAGCCGCAAGCTCAAGTAAAAGGCAGGCGGTGATCATAGATAGTATTTTTCTCATACTCGGGAGTTAATAATTGTAATTGGTGTACAATTTTACCCGGACGGCTGAAATGAGGAGTGCCACTTTGCATAAATAAAAGTGGTACTATGCAAATTTGTTAGTTTTTGAGATATTCGGTTGGTGTTTTACCGGTCACTTCCTTAAAGGCACGGTTGAAACCCGTTTTGCTGTTGAAGCCACTCATATAAGCGATATCCATAATAGTGCGTTCTTCGTTGCTTTTGTTTTTCAACTCTGCTTCAACGTGGCGGATGCGGTATTCTCTAATAAAGGTAAAAAAGTTCTTATTGAAGGCTTTATTAAGCGTCTGTGAAAGCAGCAGCTTTTTAATGTGGGTCAACCCGCCCAGCTTTTCGATGGTAAGCTCCGGATCGAGATAGGGTTTATACTCGTCCATGAATTTTTCAAGTTTCAGCCGATAGCGTTCCAAATCACCGGCCTGTGGCACCGACTGGGAAATTTCCTCCTTTGCCGGGATAAAAACAGGGATACTCTTTTGCCAGATACCCAAAACCACCAGCAGGAAGGTCATGATGATGAAGCAGTACTCATTTGTGATAATATTAACATCAGTATTGTAATTGCTGGTAATTACCTTGGCGAGCACGCCTTTTAGCAGAAATTCAACGATCTGCAGCGTAATGATGACGATCATCCAGTTGACAGTGATACTGCCCGGCGCGCCGGAATAATTTTCGCGGATCAGTTTTTGGTGTTTCCGCAGCATATTGATGCAAAACCAGAAATAATAGAATATAAAGCAAATGATCACTATTGCTGATCCCGTATAATACCCGGTGCCTGCTACGGGATGTAGGAGGAAAGTAGTCAGCGGAATACCGATGATTATTAAGGGTAAATAAATATATAATTGTCTTATCCCGAAACCCGTTTCGGTGTCTGTAATATATTTGATATACCAGCCGCAAGTAGCAATGGTGCTCATGCCAAATATAGCGGCGATCACGCTGTAAAGATGATTGCCCGTGATCAATGACACCTCATCAAAGCTGAATTTTACCACGAAAGTGCTCAGTATGGCGATGAGCAATTTATCGCTGGTTTTCAAGGGCCATTTAAGCATTCCGATCAATACGATACCGATGATTGCCAAAATGATTCCGATGGATATAAGAAAATGCATGTTTACCCGGCAATTAAAAATTATGAACCGGTTAAAAGTATAAAACGAAATGGTATACTGCTCATATTATCAGCAAAAAACGTAATGAAACTTATTCTGGTGAGTGCTGCGAAGCGTTATGCAAAATTCGCAAGGTTATTTATATTCACAAAATATTTACTAACCGTTTCGCCATTAATGAAAAAGCTGTTTACATTGATTACCCTATTTATACTGGCGCAAAACGTAACAGCACAAAAAAAAGTACTGCGACAGATTGCTGATAGCATTAACGCAGAGGGGGAAATGCTTTATCGCTCTGAATGGGCATCAGGTCATAGTACGCAGATCTTCGCCTCCAGTTTCGGAAGGAAAAAGCTTCTATCTGGTGGATATTTTTCTTATGAGACTAAAAAAGAAATGACCACTATCTTTTTTTCTAAAAATGAGGGGCCAGTAGTATTAGCGACAGTTAAATTCGACCATGGTTTAGACTCGTCTAAATACAGTATAGACACAACTACAAGAAAATTTACCGAAAATGAAAAAGAGTTCTATACCATCCGGTCAAAAGCTGCACAGGCTGTTTTAAACGATACACTTTTTAAATTTTATGAACATACGAGTTTAAATCTTGTTCCTATTATAAAAAATGGGACAAAAAAAGTATATGTCATCACTGCGCAAACAGCACCGGATGAAATATTATTAGGAAATGATTACTTAATCAATTTTGACAAAGACAATGGTATAATTAGAAAAACAAAGCTTCATAACAATCTTATTCCCCTGGGAACTGGTGGTAAAGAAGCGATAAAAGCATCCTCACATCAACATTTAGGTGAAACAAGTCCTTTTATTACCGCGACAGATATCTGTGCATTTAAATTATGGAAGGCAAAGACAACTTGGGTGATCAGTTTCGTTGTCTCAGTTGGGTATGTATCTGCGTGGCACTTTCGCGATGAGTTTTTAGAAATTCTAACCCAAGACGAATGGCAAAAAATAATGAAAAATAAATAGCATAAAGCTACCCTACGCGTTCTAAATCCTAAATAGAAAATTCTACCTTCACTAAGGTATCCACCATTGTCGAGGAATAAAACATAAAAACCATCTAAATCAGCGATTTAGATGGTTTTCGAATCGGCAAAAATGCCGTTTTGTGCGCCCACCTGGGCTCGAACCAGGGACCAAAAGATTATGAGTCTTCTACTCTAACCGACTGAGCTATAGGCGCGGTTATTTTTGTTTATTTAACGGGTGCAATTTTACATATTTGCATTCATTTTACAAAACGCTTTATGCAAAATATCAAAAATATCATCTTCGACTACGGTAATGTGATCTTTAATATCGATTTTAAAAAGGCCGAATATGGCTGGAATCAATTGGGTATCAGCAACGCCGCCGAGTTTTTTGGCCATAAACAACAAGATGAAATTTTTGATAAATTTGATAGGGGCGAGGTCTCTGCCGGTGAATTTAGGGACTATATCAGGCAAAAATCGGGAAACTCATCACTTACTGACGACCAGATTAACGCCGCCTGGAACAGTATGTTACTTGGAATTGAGCCGGGAAACCATGAATTGTTGCTGAATTTAAAATCAAAATACCGTACTTTTTTGCTCAGCAATATCAATGCTATCCATTATGATTTTATTATGGATTACCTGAAAAAAGATTTCGGCTTTGACGGTAACGGGCACCTGTTTGAAAAAGCCTACTATTCGCACCACACAGGTATGCGCAAGCCCGAGGCAAGGATATTTGAGTTGGTACTTAACGAAAATGGCCTTAACCCCACTGAAACGTTGTTTATAGATGATAGTCCGCAACATTTGGCCGGTGCCGAAAAACTGGGCATTCAAACATTGTTGATGAGCAAGCCCGATACCATTCAGCAGTTCTTTAAACGATCAGGCTTATAGGTGGAATTTAAGGCCGTCTAAGGCTTTATCTACCTTTTTGTTGAGCCCATATACAATGATCCCAACAAGATCAAGGTTATCATCGGTATGGCGGGCAATTTCGGCAATGTTTTCCTGTTCGGTTTTAGTTGCAAAATGATTGTGGGTATAAACTCCTATTTGTAATTCACGATCTTTTGCGCGGTTAAAGGCGCGTTTCAGTTGCTCGTAGGTATCGGCTTTGTAAACCATTACAGGTTGTTTAATAAAAGGTAAATATACCGTGCCAGATGCGCTGATTAATTCCTGTCCATGCGTTTCGGGGAGCTTTATGGCAACGGAGCTGGCTAAAAAGGCAGTTACATTTAGTTTTTGCCAGGTTAGCAGATCATCCTTAATTACAATGGCTATTTTATTATCGTACATGGTTTTTGGCTATTTAATGATCAACTCCATTTGAATATTGCTGCGTTCGTATGGTGAAGTACGGGCAGCTACCTTGTTAAAGCCTAATTTATGGTATAGGTTAATGGCAGGTTTTAGTATAGTGTTGCTTTCCAGGTATATTTTTTTTGCACCTAATAATCTTGCCTTTTCAACTATTGCGTTGCCCAATAAAAAACCGATGTTTTTCCCCTGAACGGCAGGAGATACGGCCATTTTTGCCATCTCATATTCATAATCCGGGTCGTCCATTTTTATTAGCGCGCAAACCCCTGCCGGTTGGTTGTTGTACAGCGCTACAAGTATATAACCGCCTTTATTAAGGATATACCCTTCGGGGTTATCCAGTGCTTTATAGTCGGCTTCTTCCATTTTAAACCATTTGGAGATCCATTCTGTATTCAGATCTCTAAATGCCTGTTTGTATTTTGGGATGTAATCAACTATTTTAACGTTTGTGCTTTCCCTTTCCTTTTTTTGTTCGCGTACGCGGTTCAGAAGTGATTTTTGTTCCAACAAAAACTCCCATTCTTCAATAGCTTTCCACAGGTCATTACGGGTTTGGGACATAAGCTGTTCAATGGCCAGGTTTACATCAGTATACTGATCTCCCATATTTTGAGCTATAGTTAGGCCTTTAGCCGATAAGCTAACCATATTACGCCTACCGTCGGTATTATCTTTTTTTTCAATTACCAGCCCATGTTTTACCATCTCCCGGGCAATCTTGCTTACCGAAGGATGGGAGTGGCGAATTTCTTTGGCAATATCTGTAATGGTTTTAGCCTCTCCCTGCGATAAAACATAAAATACCGGGAACCACTTGGGCTGCATATCGGTATTGTAAAGCTTATAAATGTTAGCCGCGTCTTCGGTTATCATTTCGGTTAGCATTCTTAACCGGCTGCCAATAGCCATTTTACCTGTTTTGTTGAAAAAGTTCATATTATAAATATAATTACGTAACTGATTACGCAAATATATAAAATGTTTATTTGTTTACCATGGATAGATACAAAATGATGAAAGTATGATACTATATGAAGAATTGCTTTTGCTGTGGTTATTTACTTTTATAACTCACCAATTCAATTAAACCAATGAAAGCTTGTTTTTTTACAACCACGGTGCTGGTATTGGCCTGCAATGCATTATTTGCCCAGGATAAGGTGATTAAAATAAATACGATAAAAGATAAAGACGCGCTGCTAAAAGCCATATATGTTTATCCCGATTTCACAGAAGGCAGGGTTCATTTAAAAGATAATTCCACCGTTGAAGCGTGGTTAAATTATAACAGGTTAAATAACGAGATCCTTTTTATTGGCGATAAAAAAGACACCCTGGCGTTGAGCAGTCCCGAAACCACCGATAATATCATTATTGGCAGCGATATATACTTTTACGTATCCGGTGTTTATGTTAGGCAATTAACAGCCTATCCAACAATAAATCTGGTTCAAAAATCAAGGTTACAATATATCGGTACCGAGAAAAAAGCCGACGGATATGGTTCCTACTCAAATGCATCGGCAAATGAATCTATCAGCAATGTTAAAAACGGGGTACAATCGCGGATTGGAGTTGATGAAAATCAAACTTATACCTTAAGCGATACTTATTATTTGTTCACACCATCTAAAAGCTTACTTCCTGCCAATAAAAAGAATTTCCTGAAATCGTTTTCCAAACATGAAAAAGAGCTTAACGATTATATCGGCACCAATAATATTAGCTTCGAAAAAAGAGAAGAGCTGGAAAAATTACTTCAATACGCCCAATCGCTTAATTAAGATATTCCCGCTGATATTTATTCCGGTAATCGATAGGTGATAGGCCCGTGATGCGTTTAAAGGTAGTGCGGAAGGCTTTATTATCCGTGTAGCCAACATTATACATCACTTCGTTCACATTATCCCGTGAGGTCTCCAGGCTTACTTTTGCGGCCTCAATTTTTACACGTTGAATATATTCGGCCACGGTATTGGCAGTTGCTTTTTTAAAGCGGCGTTCCAGGTTACGCCTGCCTAAAGCAAACATAGATGCCAATTGCTCTACGCTTATTTTCTCCTGGTAGTTTTTCTCGATAAATTCCTGTGCTTTTTTTATAGGATCGTCTGAATGATCTTTTTGTCCCTGGAAAATAATGAACGATGATTGGCTGGTACGCTCCATTTCAATAGCGAATACCTTTGAACTTAAAATGGCCATATCCCGGCCGGCAAACTTTTCTATCAGGTATAAAATAAGATTAAGATAGGAGAAAGCACCACCAGATGAGTATAAACCCTGTTCATCGGTAATTATCTTTTCGGTAACCAGGTTAACATCCGGAAACATGGCCCTGAACTGGTTGGCCGCCATCCAATGGGTGGCGCAGCTTTTCCCTTTAAGTAGACCTGTGGAAGCAAGCAGAAATGCCCCCATACATAAACTGGCCACCTCTGCTCCATTTTTATATTGATCAACTATCCAGGGGATGAAATCTTTATTGGTTTCAATGGCGGCGGTTATTTCGCCATCAAGCGCCGGGATAATGATCAGGTCGGTTTTTTTTACATCTCCAAATAAAACATCTGTATTAGCAGTAAAACATCCCCCGCTAACAGGAGTAGCTTTGGCTAAGCCAACCAGTTCAACCTTAAAAACAGGTTCTTTTCCCATCGATAAAAAAAACTGGTTTACCTGGGTTAACAACTGCCTGGAGCCTTCAAGGCTGCCCAGTATGGCACCTTTGGGCACTAAGATGGATATATGCTTCATATCTCAAAAATATAATAAAGGGCTGTTGCAAACAAGAGTTTAATTAAAAGCATAGGATTTCGTTTTAGGCATTCCTTATTATAATAATGTGTATTTGGGATGAAATACCTTATAGTGGTGACCGCAAAGATGGATCAAGCCAGGCTGTAGTTTTTTACATGGTTGGTACCTGCTCATATATTGTCCACAATTGCTCCGGTGTATTTTTTTTAGCCGTGAGGATAATTGGCGAATTTACCTTGCCATTATCATCGGCAGGGGTAACGTACAGATCGGTACCTTTCAACTTTATCATATAGGTGTCCTGTTTTACTTTAATGAACTCATATTGCTGGTTGGGCGCATTGGCTATAAGGGGCTGTTCTTCAAAAGGAACATCAGTGTTTGCCGGGGCAGCCGGTTGAAAGGTTTTATTGGTTAACAGGTTTTGAAGCTGGTAGGTATTACTGCCTGTGCTTTTGAAATTCCAGGTCATGCACTTCCAGTTTTCGGGGTAGTAGGCAACCAGTGGGGTACCGTTTTTTGAAGCCGCGTCTTTTACACGAAGCAGCATGCCCGTTTGCACGTTTTTAATAGCGTAGTTTCCTTTGATATCCTGGGCCGAGGCAAAACCCGACAGACTCATTAAAATAGCCAGCTGGAGCAAATACTTTTTCATGGTGAGGGGTAGATAGGTTAATAGGTAAACCAACGGTTAGTTTAATCAAATTGTTTGACAATTTATAAACTGAACCTACACAGGTTTGGCACGGGTGCATTTTGGGTGTTGGATTGAGATTTTTGATTGTTTTGAGATTTTGGAAGTGTTTTGTCATGTTTTTTTAGGATTTTTTGTCAGTAGCCAAAGGTGTTGTCATGCGTGGTGACAAAATGGCAAAAAAAATCTCAAATAGCTAAGGTGATTGAAATATAGCTTGCAGATAGCGTTTTTAGATTTGAAATGATTGCAAGAGCCGTATTTTAAGCCGGAAAATCATTTTCGACGTCTGTTTTTGAATTTTCAGGCAGAAAATTCAACCTTTTTCAGGAATGTCATGCTTTTGCGCGCCTGAATTTTACTTTTTTTTATTTTTTAAAATTTAGGTTGTAAAAACAAAGTATATTTTTTTCATTAGGCGGTAAGCGTCTTTTATTTTTTTCTTATCTCTTCACAATTTTTGTGATTCTTAAAAATCGACAATTTTAAAATTTCGCTTATTCTTCATTAAAAAGCGGCCCGGTTTTGTGGCATGTTTTTAGTCGATTCCTGTTCAGGAAACCGTAAATGTTTATCACTTAAGCCCATACATATTAGGGATTTATGCGATTAGCAATGTGCTTCCAGGAGCTATTAATAATATATAAATCACTTAAAAAATTAAAACTATGTTAATCGTATTAGAAGTTGCAGCCTTTTTAGCAGTTATCGTATTACCATTAATTCCAGCTAAAAAAGTTGCGAAATAATAAGGTATCAACCGTTGTCACAATTTATAAATCATTTTAAAAAATCAAGATCATGTTAATCGTATTAGAAGTAGCAGCATTTTTAGCAGTTATCGTTTTGCCTTTAATCCCGGCAAAAAAGGTTGCAAAATAATTTAAGCATTACATTTAGTTGTAAGCAAAAGATGGATAGCGTTTAGGCTACCCATCTTTTTTTGTTTTAAAGGTTTAGGTTTTTCATAGATGGTGTGTGGCAGCCTGCATCAATAACAGTAGTAAGGGGATGCTGGCCAGTAGCGCTGCACTTATCCAAAGTTGCTTTGATCGGCTCATTAGATTTTAGATATTCAATGATTCATGGTATTAACGCAGTTGTTTTTGTAAAACGCTTGCTTTGCCTGTTAATTGAATTTTAGCAGCGCTGTCTACCCGTTCGGCAATATATTGGCGGGCAGGGTTTTCATCAACGTTTAGGGTACTTTTGCCTTGCAAAGAATAACTAAGTGTGCCTATCTGATTATTTTTCAGGATATTTAAATACGAACTATCTTTAGCTATAACCGCCAGGCTCTTTAGGTGTAGTCTTTGAATGTTGTAGTTGCTGCCGTCTCCAACAATGAGTTTTAAGAAGTCGGCAGTACCCGGGTTATTGCCGATAGTAACATTCGCGTACCTGATACTTACAGATTTAACCTGGCTGCAATAAATTTTTACGATATCATTTCCATGGTTCCAGGTTGTTGCTGTGTTGTCAAACTTTCCGGTTACATGAAATGAAATAAAGAGCGTATCGTGTTTTACTGTGGCGTTTAGGTTGTCTTTTAATTCCTCAATGACACTTAGGCTGTTGCCGCTTTTCTGAGTGGCATTATTGCCACCTATCCACACGCGGGCCATCCATGTTTCAGATCTTCCTTCACCCAAATTCAGGGAGCCTTCAATAACAATATGTTTAAAGTCGGGCAGTCCGGGCTTGATTATGTAGCTGGTGTTATCTTGTGGGTACAGGTCCCGCACAAAATTGCCTTTTTGGTACTCGGCTTTTAAAATGAAATTATAGGCAAGCAGCGATACCGGAATACATGTAAATAATATGATAATTAGTTTGGTGCTGGTTTTCATTATAGTGATGTTAAATTACTTAGCTGATGTTGTTATTTATAAAAAGTTGGTATTGAGCCTGCAAATCATTGACTGGTATACCCAGTAACTTCATTTTTTTAAACAGCAGGGGTAATTCCTCGTCCATAAACTGTGCCCTCCTTGTTTTCAATATATTTTGCGCGGCATTAACCTGTGCAAAATATCCCATGCCGCGCCTGGTATAAATTATTTCCTGGCTTTGCAGGTATTCATATGAGCGCATCACCGTGTTAGGGTTCACTTCCAGCATAACTGCAAGCTCGCGCACAGATGGGATCTTTTGATCTGCTTGCCATACTTTAAGCTGTATTTTATCGCATACATAATCTGCTATTTGCAGGTATATAGCTTGTGTGTTGTTAAATTCCATAACCGGTTTACAATTCTTTTTCTTTAAGCCTAAACCAAGTGATCACCCATAAAAACGGGATGCTTATTATAAACAATAGTATAAATACACTTCTATATGGGTTGGTTATTACGATGCGGTATGATACATAATCAACTCCATTAAACTTTTTATTTACCACCCAGTTGTTAATTTGTATATCCGAGTAGGGGGTGGCCGACCAGATATTTGTCCATAAAGATTCTTTAGTAATTTTGCTTTCTACTATATTTTGTTTTGCATCATAGTAGGTCTCTTTTACGGTTGCGGCAATGGGGGTACCCGGATTTGTTTTTATAATTGACTTTGCCAAAAAAGGGTTTAAGATCAATGTGCCGAAAAATATGATCATTATCAATATAACCCCTTTTATGAGTACATAGCGTTTAAATAAAACAGTGGAAAATAACGCGGTGCTTTGAAATACCAGGAAGGTGAACAGTATACCAAATACTTTTTCATCGGCATTTATAAAATATAATGAATTTGGACGCCCAATAACATCATGCTCTACATAGTGACCTATAACTATTAAAGGATATACAACTACAAGGAAACAAACAGGAAATACAAGCATACTATAGATTGCTGCTACTGCCAGCTTCTCTAAAGCCGATGCCGGTAACATTAATACGTTTATGCCGGCGGTTTTTTGATTAAGCTGAGTTAATGTTGTTGTGGCAAAAACAAATCCGCTTGCCAATAGCCCTATAATCAATGTGTTTTCTTGTACGCGCCGTTCAAAACCCGGTGAACCTATAAGGTTAAATATTACTGTGGCCGCAATGATCCCGGCAATAGCCAATAATCCTAAAATATACAATTGTTGATTTTCGGCCCATTGCTTGCGGGTAAGTAACCATATTCTGTGTAGTGAGAATTGCATGTTGCTGTTATTAATTAAATTGTGAAAGGATCTGTTGCTTTTCGGTTAGTACGGCGTTAAAAAACATTTCCATATCCAGCCGTGAATGCTCCTGCTTATTATTTATTGCCACAACCGCATAGCCTTTTAAAGCCCCCTCACTGTAAATAGGGGTGGCTATTTCATCAAGGCTCATTACCTGTTTAAAGCTCAGTTTTTCGGTTATATGGTCAACCGGTTGGTGCAGGATGATCTTCTTATCTTCAAGAATCAATACAAAATCTATCAGGCTATCCAGGTCTTTAACCTGGTGCGTGCTGATGATGATCAGTTGATCTTCTTTAATGATGCCGGCTATTATTTTACGGAATTGTCTTTTGGATGGAATATCGAGGCCGTTTGTGGGTTCGTCCATCAATAAAACTTTTGCCTGAGTGGCCAACGCGAAACTGATCATCACTTTCTTTTTTTGGCCATAGCTCATGCTTTGTAATTTGTTTTCCACCGGGATTTCGAACTCCGTTAAAAACTGAAAAAACAAATCCCGGTTAAATTCGGGATAAAAGGGGGCGTAGATGTCAAGATAGCTTTTGATAGATACGTTGGGCAGGTAAATTTCCTCAGGCAATAAAAATACCTGCTGTAAAAACTCTGGCGAGCGATCTGCCGGGTTTTTACCTGCTACCTGGCAAGTACCTGCGTCAGGAAATAATAAGCCGCATATGTTATGTAACAGGCTTGATTTACCAGCACCGTTACGACCAAGCAAGCCATAAATATGCCCAGGCTTAAGGTGCAGATCAAGATTTTCAAGCACTGCCTGCTTTTTGTGGTATCCAAAGGTAAGGTTTTCAATATTAATCATGTTGGTTTGTGTTTTAGTGTACTACTAGAATAGTACACTGCAATAGTAGGCACTATAATTTAAAAATCCAAACTTTTCGCGAAAATTATTTAAAGAGGGACAGAGGAGTACTTGCCAGATAAGGATCTTAGGAAATAAAAAAGGTTACCAGAAAACTCCGGTAACCTTTGCACTGTTTAAAATAGTTTTTCTATTGTTCTAAAACTGTGATTTTTAATGATGATTTATTTTGTCCGTCGTGATAAATACGGTGGGTGGCTTTCTGGAAATCAGCATCGGTAGCCTGGTATATATCCACAAACTTTTGTGGGTTACGGTCAACCAATGGGAACCATGAGTTTTGCACCTGGATCATGATGCGGTGCCCTTTTCTGAAAGTGTGACCAACATCCGGCAAAGCGTATTTAATTTCGGTAACCTTACCCGGTACAAATGCCTCGGGTTTTTCAAATGAATTACGGAAACGGCCCCTGAAAACCTCGCCACGGATCAACATCTGGTAACCGGCAAGCGTTACGTTTTTAGGGTTAGGAATAGGGTTGGGGTAGGTATCCGGGAAAACATCAATCAGTTTTACCACATAATCGGCATCGGTGCCCGTTGTTGATGCAAACAGATCGGCCATTAAAGGGCCGGTAAGCGTCATATCCTCAGTTAAGGTATCAGTTTGATAAACCTTTACATCCGGTCTGCGGCCAGCAAAGCGCTGATCATCCAGCATGTACTCTCTTGTACGGCCTTTTTGAATGCCATCCTGGTATGGCACCGGCGCGTTAGGGTCACTTACATATTCATCAAAGCTATCAGTAGCGGTGGCCGGGCTGAAAGAAAGTTTGCCATCCGGCTGAAAGTAAAGCGTTTTTTCGGTGGTGTTTTTGGGTGGCCAGGTTTCAAATTTGTGCCATTGGTTGCTGCCGGTTACAAATATCGATGCTTCCGGTAAATCCATGGTGCCTTCGTCTTTTAGATAGTAATTAAAGAAAGGCAGTTCGATATTTTCGCGAAACCAGGCACTGGTGTTTGAGCCAAAGTTTTGATCGGCAAATAAAGTTCCATCTTTACTTTCCCAACCACCGTGAAACCACGGCCCCATCACCAGCATGTTTTTATGCGTTTGCGGATTTTGTTTCTCCAAAGCCTCGTAAATATGTAATGCACCAAAGCAATCTTCTGCATCAAAGAAACCGCCAACCGTCATGGTTGCAGGTTTAATATTAACGAGGTGCGGGCGAATGTTCATCGCTTTCCAAAACTCATCGTAGTTTGGATGCGACATCAGATCGTTCCAAAACTTGATAGAATCGCCCATATATTTCTTTTTGAAGTTTGGCAGAGCGCCCATTTCAAGGTAAAACTTGTAATTATCTTTAAATACAGGTTTGATGTTGCTTTTAAACTCTTTAGGAGTAATTGGTTTTGGGCGCGGAATGCCGAAGCCGGTATAAAAGTTAAAAGCATCCATCATCATAAAGGCACCGTTGTGGTGAAAATCATCACCTAAAAACCAATCGGTAACAGGAGCCTGCGGCGATACTGCCTTTAAAGCCGGGTGAGCGTTAGGCAATGAAGCTGATGAATAAAAGCCGGGATAAGAAATCCCTTCAATACCAACCCTGCCATTATTATTGGGCAGGTTTTTTACCAGCCAGTCAATAGTATCATAGGTATCGGTACTTTCGTCAGTATCGGTTTTGCTTTTTTTCTTGTCGATGATCGGGCGTACATCTACGTAGTCGCCTTCGCTCATCCATTTTCCGCGTACATCCTGGTAAACAAATATAAAGCCTGCCCGGGCAAACAGCATATTTTGGCCAAGGGTACGCCTGTATTCATTTTCGCCATAGGGTGATACCGTATAAGGCGTACGGGTCATCACGATAGGATATTTTTTGGATTGATCCTTGGGCAGGTAAATGGATGTGAACAGCTTTTTACCATCGCGCATGGTAATGTACTTTTCCATTTTGGTGTAATTTTGCTTGATGTAGGTGGAGTCTTCAGATGTTTGGGCGCTGGCGAAGGTACACCACATGGCAAGCCCTAAAAAGAGTAGCAATTGTTTCATAAGTCGGTCAGTCAGTTAATTAAACTGCAATTTAACAAATAAAGGCAGATTTGGGTAATTAATTGGTTGATTAAGTTTGAATAAGTTGATTGGGTTAAGTGACCCAGTTGATGGTAATAAAATCAAGTGAATTTTCCATAAATGCAAAGAATCAATCTTCAGGCAACCTAATCAACCTATTCCAACTCAATCAACTTAAAACTCACCTCCCTTCGTAAGCGTTCTGCAAATCTTTAACAATAAGTTTATCCATTTTCATCATGGCCTGCATGGCCCTTGCCGATCCCGCCTTATCGGCACCGTATAATACTTTACCCAGGGTGTCGGGTACAATTTGCCACGATAAACCAAATTTATCTTTAAGCCAACCGCAGCGCGATTTTTGCCCTCCTTCAGATAGTTTCTCCCAAAAGTAGTCAACTTCCGCCTGGTCTTTACAATCTACAAATAATGAGATTGCTTCGGTGAATTTAAACATTGGGCCACCGTTAAGCGCCATAAATTGTTGGCCGGCTAAAGTAAAAGTCCCCGTCATTACCGGGCCGTTTTCTCCGTGACGGGAGATATCGCCAACGGTGGCATCTTTAAATATTGAGGTATAAAAGTTTATAGCCTCTTCGGCCTGGTTATCGAACCATAAAAACGGGGTGATCTTTTGTTGAATTTTCATAATAGTTGTTTATTGATTTAAACAAATATACCCGCAACGCTATCATTTAATGAGGGGGTAATCAGACATTTTAAGGGGCTGTTTGCGAATTGAATATATACGTTAGCAGCCTCAAAAAAGATTGCTCAGGTTTTTCTGACTGTATTTAATCGATGCGATATTTTTTCGTTATGGTTATGATTTTAACAAAATTTAACATCATGGATATATTGGTTGCTTTTAAAGTTTATTCTTAATAATTCCATAACCGTTTAGTGTTGATGTGCGCATAGTCTCTTAACAGCGTCAAGGTAATTTTGTAGGAAAAATTAACTTAACAATGGAAAAAAGATTACTCAAAGTTTCTCGATGGTTGCTTATTGTGATCACTTCGGTGTTTGCATTCAGTAACCTATACGCCCAAAATCTGACGATCAGGGGTATAGTTTTGGATGATGCTAACCAGCCACTACCCGGCGTTAGTGTGATGATAAAAGGCTCAACTACCGGTACAGCAACCGGCATTGCTGGTAGGTTTACTATATCTGTCGAAAAAGGACAAACCTTAACCTTCAGGACTATTGGTTTTGCCGTTCAGGAAGTAGTTATCGGAACCGAAACTAATCTTTCTATTTCAATGAAGCCAGATACCCGGGCACTATCAGAAGTAGTGGTTACGGCTCTTGGTGTTAAAAAAGAGTTTCAAAAACTGGGTTATTCACAATCACAAATAAGAGGTGATGAGTTAACAACTGCACGTGACGCAAACCCTTTAAACTCCGTTGCCGGTAAAATTGCCGGTTTAAATATTGGTGCAAGCTCTGAGTTTGCAGGTGCGCCAACTGTAGTATTACGTGGTAGCAAAGACATATTATATGTTGTTGACGGCGAGCCCGTAGCATCAGATACTTATGACTTTAACGCCGATGACGTTGAAACATACACCGTATTGAAAGGCCCCAACGCGGCAGCCCTTTATGGTTTCCGTGGTATTAATGGTGCAATCATTATTACTACCAAACGTGGTTCAAAAGATAAAAAAGGCTGGCAGGTTGATTTCAACAGCACTACCGAATTAGAAAAAGGCTTTATAGTATTACCTGAAAGTCAAACAGAATACGGCCGTGGTACTAACTTTGGCTATAGCTACGGTAACGTATTATACGATAACACACAACGTTTACCAGAATGGGGTCCGCGTTTTGATGGTGTATTTCAAACTCAACAATATGATAGCCCTTATGATGCAACTACTGGCATCAGGCAAAAAACACCATGGCTGGCACGTGGCGCAAACAACTTTAACAACTTTGTGCAAACTGGTGTAACAACTACCAACGCCTTATCTGTTGCAGCCAGCGGATCTAACTACGATCTTCATTTATCATACGGTCACACTTATCAAAAAGGTGATTTCCCTAATACAGGTTTAAATATTGATAACTTCAAAATCGCCGCAGGTTACGATATCACATCTAAATTGCGTATTGAAGGCGACTTAAACCTGAACGAACAATATTCTCCTAACATCCCCGATGTTGATTATAGCCCGCAAAGCTATGTATACATGTTTAAAGTATACGGTTCTGCCGATTATGATGTGCGCGATCTTAAAAATGTTTACCAGGGCCCGCAGGGCGTTCCGGGATTACAGCAGTATGCCCAGGAGTATGGCCGTTTAAATAACCCTTATTTTGTGGCCGATAAATGGCTTAAAGGCAGAACAAAGCAAACCATTTACGGATCATTAAAATTAAGCTATAAATTCAATAAGGATTTAGCAATTAGCTTACGCTCGGCGCTCAATACTTATAATGAGCAAAATACCGAAAAAGTACCTGCAGGCGCTAACCTTAATCAATACCTGTCATGGTATACTTTTGGCTGGTATGGCGATTACAGACAAGATGACCGTAACCTGTTGGAAAACAACACTGATTTAACATTAACTTATAACCACAAATTTGGTGATTGGAATGTATCGGCATTAGCAGGTAGCAACGAAAGGTCATTTACTTATAACTCTGACTGGGGCACAACCCAGGTATTGGCTTTACCCGGTGTTTATAACCTAAACAACTCTGCAGGTAAACCATACATCTACAATTTTGATTCAAAAATGCAGGTGTATAGCGGTTACTATTCATTTGACTTAGGTTACAAAAACTACTTCAACGTAAATACAACCGGTCGTGTAGATAACCTTTCTACATTGCCTTCAGGTGCTAACACTTTCTTTTATCCTTCAGTTGCTTTAAGCAGTGTGGTAACAGACTATGTTAAATTGCCCGAGTTTATTTCGTTCTTAAAAATACGTGGTTCATTTGCCGATGTTAAAGGCGGTTTAACTTCACCTACAATTGGCTCATCTTATAATGCTTTACAATCAACAGCATTGGGTACAGGCTGGAACTCAAAACCGGTTAGCGGCTTGTTAGGTTACGGCTCTGAGTTGTATACCCCATACAACGGCCCAACTTATACCAACGCCTCACCTATCGCAACCGGTACTTTCTATAACGGAACCCCTTCGGTAACTTTATCAAATACCATTGCCAACCCCAAAATCAAGCCTTTTGATGTTCAATCATATGAGGCCGGTTTTGATGCCAAATTTTTAGGTAACAGGTTGGGTTTAAATGCTACTTATTTTACAACAACCAACGGGCCTAACATTTTCCAATTAGGTGTACCAACATCTACAGGTGATGCCAACCAATTGGTAAATGGTGTAACAACCAGCAAACATGGTATTGAAATTGAATTAATGGGCTCGGTATTGAAAAACCCTGATGGTATTAACTGGGATATCAATGCTAATTATGCAACTTACAGAGAAACTATTAAATCAATTTACGCAGGTCAGGGTACTCTACAGCAAAATAACCACAATTATGTAGTTGGCGATAGGCCAGATGCTATCTACGGTACTAAGTTTATACGTGATGGTAGTGGTAACATTGTGAACACCGCGGGTGGCTTACCTTTAACTTCACCAGGTGGTTTATCAAACCAGGGCTTATTAGGCTATGCTAACCCCGATTTCTCTTTTGGTATTACCAACACTTTCCGTTACAAAGGCTTTTCTTTGAGCTTCCAGTTTGACGGCCGCATAGGTGGTAAAATTTACGACAGAACTTACTACCAGTCAATGAATGGTGGTACTAACCTTGAAACGGCAACCGGAGCCTTTGGTGTTGCTCGTTTAGCTGAGTGGAACAGCACAAAAGAAGGTACGGTAGGTGCTACACCTTCATATGTTGGTGCTGGTGTGCATATTGTGAGTGGTACGCCAACTTACTCAGGTGGTCAGATCACCAACTTAAGCCAGTTAACATTTGCACCAAATACTACTGCTGTAACTGTACAAAGTTATGTATCGAGCGGTATTGCAGGCAACTTTGACGAGTACTACATGATCAGCCGTTCATATGCTAAATTACGTGAGGCTACTTTAAGCTACTCGTTACCACAAAGCTTGTTGAAGGGTACGTTTATCAGAAGAGCATCATTTGGTATAGTTGGTCGTAACCTGCTTTATTTTGCTGCACGTAAGGATATCGATCTTGATCAGTTTGCTTCTGGTTACAACGCGTCAGATCGTAGTTTGGTGGGTACCAATGGTGGCAGCGATCTGGAAAGCCCAACCGCACGCCGTTATGGATTCAACATCCACCTAACATTCTAATTATTTAATTGATTTAAAGAAAATTTATGAAAATAAAATCATTAATTCCCTACGCGTTGTTGTTAACAATGGGTATGGTATCTATAACCGGTTGTCAGAAAGGGGATTTGATCAATAACCCTAACGTGGCCGGTGAAAATTCAATCGTTCCGCTTTCTTTGTTACTTAACCACATCACCGCAACACAGATCCGTAGCGACGAGCAGCCCTGGGGTTACTCGCAGGTTGCCAACCAATATGTTATTGCCAACTACTCTTATTACAGGGGTAACAATACTTATAACTTTGGCAATACATCTGATAGCTATGATATATTAAAGTATACGCTTAAGCTTGAACAGCAGGCTACTGCCCAATTGGGTAATCAAACCAATAAGTACTATGCTTTAGGCGAGTTTTTTAAAGCTTACGCTGGTATTTGGCTTACCCAAAGGGTAGGGGATATCCCTTTTTCACAAGCCGGCAATGCAACTATTCTCACTCCAAAGTATGATACTCAGCATGATGTTTACAAAGCTGCTCTTACACAGTTAGATAATGCTAACACACTTTTAAGTAATTTAATAACTGCTAACCCTACGCTTGGTGCTACTATATTAGATGCAAGCGGCGATATTTATGGTTTAACTTACCTGCAATGGCAAAAAGTGATTAATACTTACCGTTTAAGAGTATTGATTAGCCTAAGCAAACGTGCCACCGATAATGCCGACCTGCAAATTCCACAAACCTTTGCAGCTATAGTGGCCAACCCGGTAAAATATCCAATCATGACTGGCAACGGCGATAACCTTGTTTATAAATTCAATGCAGTAAACAGGTATCCTACGTTTTCATTAGGCCTAAACCCTTACAATAACTTTGCAAATCCTGGAAGTACTTATGTAAGCATTTCTGTGGCTACACAAGATCCTCGCTTGTTTGTAACTTCAACTCCTGCTCCATTGCAGGTAAGCGGTGGCAAAGCAATCGGCGATTTCTCGGCCTATGTAGGTTCTGATATCAACCAGTCACAAGCCGCGTTATTAACCAACTCTAACAATGGTGTTTATTCGTTCAATAGTTTTACCCGCTATTATAACAATGCAACCGGTGCAACTGCCGAGCCATTTGTATTTATCGGATATTCAGAAATGTGCTTTAACATAGCCGAGGCTATTAACCGGGGCTGGGTGAGCGGCGCAAGTGCTACATGGTACACCAATGGTATCAATGCTTCGTTGGCATTATACGGAATAACTAATGGTCAAACATTAACTGTTACTTTCCCTATCTCATCAACAGAACCATCTGTTAACCCTAAGTTACTAAAACAAGGTGATGTATGGGGGACAGCAACTGCTAATACTACCCAATTTTTAGCTAATGTAGCTTACGCAGGTGATAATGCTACTGGTTTATCACAGATCCTGACTCAGAAGTATATCTCGTTATTTAACAACTCTGGTTGGGAAGCATTTTATAACTTCCGCCGTACTGGCTTACCTGCATTGGTGCAAGGTGGTAGTGGTATAGGTACGCCTAATAACCTGATTCCACGTCGTTGGCAATATCCGGCTTCAGAGTCGGCTTACAATACTGCTAATTACAATGCAGCACTTAGCTCGCAATTTGGCGGCACAGATGATCTTACAAAAGATACCTGGCTTACTAAATAAGCAACACTAAACTAAATATTTACCAAACAGGAACTTAGCAATAGGTTCCTGTTTTATAATTTATAAACGGATATGAAATTTTTAAGTATTTTATTATTGAGCGTTTGCGTTACCGGTGCAGCAAAGGCTCAAATTGTTGATAGCGCCAAACGTAAAGTGGATTTAATAGGAGCCGTGAACTTTCGCGATTTAGGTGGGTATACTACTGCCGACGGTCATCACGTAAAATGGGGTAAAGTTTACCGCAGCGCTGATATGAGCAAGCTTACAGACGATGATTTGGCTGAATTAAACAGAAGAAATATTGCTTATGATGTTGATTTGCGCGGTACTCAGGAGGCGAAACAGGCACCAGACCGTATGAATCCTAATACCGATTACATTTTATGCCCCGCGGGCAGCGAAAACGTGGGTAATATGATGAGCAGCTTTAAAAATGTTAAAGGCGATGGAGATTCTATCCTGATCACTTATTACAGTAACATTACTCCACTTGCAGATAGATATAAACCTATGTTTGGTAAATTATTGAATTTACCTGCCGATAAAAGCCTGGTTTTTCATTGCACCGCGGGTAAAGACCGCACTGGTATTGGCGCCGCGTTGTTGTTATACAGCCTGGGTGTCCCTTATGATACCATCATGAGCGATTATGAAGCAACAAATTATTATCGCACTGCCGAAAACGAAAAAACAGAGAAACTAATGGTGCAAGCCATGAAATTGGATGAGCGCGTTGCCAAAAATGTAATGGCCGCTAAAAAGGAATATCTCGATGCTACTTTTAATGAGATTATTAAAAAGTACGGCTCCGTTGATAATTACCTTAAAACCCAGATAGGTTTGAGTGATAAAGATATCAAAACACTAAAAAAGAAATACCTGGATTAATCCTGTTTATCCATCAGTTTTGTGTTAACCATGTAAAATAATAAGTGGTTGATTATTAGGTATTTACAATGTGCTTTATCTGAAATGTGTTAAGTTATGTTAACCCAATTAGCAGCGTTTGCCCTGTCGCAAAAATAAAATGTGATTGAAAAAATTCGTGAAATTAGCTATAATCTATCTTACAGGCAGTTAAATTCGTATTTACTCAACGCTCAGCTTGTGACAAAATAAAGTTAAATGTCAAAAGCGATTTTTCTTCCCAAAAGGTGGCCTTTTCTTTTATATGGCGTTTTATTATTAGTTTTAATGGAATCAAAAACTAATCCCGTATGATGAAGAATTACTTGAAATTCGTTATTTTAATGGTTTTTACAAGTTTGTATGCCTGTAAGCAAACATCCACCGTTCAGCAAAGTGGTATCAGCCCGGCCGATTATTTTAAAGATACTACCGCAGGCGTAAAAACCGGCGGAGTGCAAATGGTAACCATTAACACACCCAAAGGTAAATTTCATGTTTGGACAAAAAAGATAGGTAACAACCCTAAAATTAAATTGTTGCTGCTAAATGGCGGTCCTGGGGCTACACATGAATATTTTGAGTGTATGGAAAGCTTTTTACCGGCCGAGGGAATAGAGTTGGTTTATTATGACCAATTAGGCTGTGGCAATTCTGATAATCCAAAAGATACCGCTATGTGGAGCTTACCGCGGTATGTTGAAGAAGTAGAACAGGTGCGCCAGGCTTTAAAATTAGATAGCAGTAATTTTTATCTGCTCGGTCATTCGTGGGGTGGCATCCTGGCTATGGAGTATGCCCAGAAATATCAGCATAATTTAAAAGGTTTGATCATTTCAAATATGATGATGAGCGTACCCGATTACGGTAAATACGCTAATGACGTATTGGCAAAGCAATTTGATCCTAAAGTTTTGGCAAAAATCCGTGCCATTGAAGCAAAAGGCGATTTTAAGAACCCTGAATATATGCAATTACTATTGCCTAATTTTTACGCCAAGCACATTTGCCGTATCCCGCTTGACCAATGGCCCGAGCCTGTTAACCGTTCGTTGGGTAAATTGAATGAATCATTATACGTAACCATGCAGGGGCCAAGCGAATTTGGTGTAGCTGGTAAATTAGTTAAGTGGGATAGAATGGCCGATTTGCCTAAAATAGGGGTACCAACGCTAAGCATCGGCGGTCAATATGATACTATGGATCCAAAGCACATGGAAAAAGTATCTCAACTTGTGCAAAATGGCAGCTATTTATATTGCCCCAATGGTAGCCATATGAGCATGTATGATGATCAGCAGGTTTATATGGCTGGTTTAATTAAATTTATAAAAGGCGTTGATTCAGGAGAAAAGAAAGTTAAAATATAAAAACATAATTTAAAGCACTCTTAAAGGTAAGATCGGGATCCTGGGAAACGTCTGTTCAAAACACTATTCAGCACTATTCTTATAAATTCAATCAGGATGAGGTTGTTCTCTGATCTTTGAGACAGCCTCATTTTGATTATTGTGTCTCTAACTTTTTGACACCAGGGCTTCAATCGGTTTTAAAAATGTTTCTTTAGATAATCCTGCCTGCCTTAATATCTTGGTATAATCATAATAAACCTGTTTGTATAGTTGCGGTTCCAATTCTTCAAAGTCAGCGCTCTTTAATAATGTTTCTGCAATGAATGTGGCAGAAAGCCGATGTCCATACTCGTCACAGATCTGTATAATAAAACGCCAGTAACTGCCTAATTTTGTATAATCGTTGCTCAGTAATGCCCTTTTAATTTTAAGACTATAAACCATCGATTTCATATACGATGTAAATGTGTTTCCATCATTATCATACAGGTCGCTAACAGGGTGATAAATCCTATTGAGTTCCTTTAAATTGCCCAGTTTATGACAGGCTTCGGCCTGTAACATATCTAAAAAGAAATTATATACCGATGTATCCCTATTGTCGCCATGATTTAACCGTTTAATAACATTAATAAACCTTTGTATTTTTTTCGGATGCTGGCAAATTATCAATGAATACCCGGCAATTAAATAAATGAGATCATTTGCGGGGTTATTATAAGCACTGGTTGACTGGGGAGGGTTAAAAATAAAATGTGTTAAATCACTGTAAAATGCCCGCTTAATAATTCCGTATTTAAAAAAGTGATAAATAGCGTCGATACAATTTAGCGGGTTAATAATAAATTGCTGCATTTCCTCGGCAGGGAAACTTTTTAATTTATTAATGTAACTCTCAAGTTGATTAAACTCAAATTGCTGAATAGCTATTACCGCAAGTGCCGTGTAGGTAATTATTTTTTTTGAGGCCGATAATTCAAATTTAAGCAGGGTTTGCAATGTTCTCTTATAGTTTATGTTAATAAACTCCAAACCGAAGAAATAATAAAACAACTCATCTGTACACCTTTGTTTGAAGAAACCTGATAGTGACTCACTGTGAGTAACTGTTACGCTCATTTTTTCAAGTAAGCTTCCTAAAAAAATAATCAGCTCAGATTTTTCATGGGGTGTTAATTCCGTTAACGATAACAACTCAAAACACTCTTGCTGGTTACTTTTTATGGCATGTATTATGCACCATTTCAATACCGCAACTTTGCGTTCATTATTTTTAAACAAGCCACTTATTGTGGCTGTTAATTTGCTATCAAAACGTTGGTTACTATCATTTAGTAATTTGGCCGCAATGGTAAACTCTAAGAAATTGGTGTTCCCAAACTGCACACTGGTGTTAAATTGCGACTCGACGCTGGTATTAACCTCCTTTAGAAAACCAATGCTTAAAAGTTCATTATAAGCATGGCCATATAGCCTTAACAAGTCGTTAACTTTTAGTTTGTTAAGATCGTATACCCGGTTTTCAAAATCCATATTTTCAATAAGTCCGTTTAAAAGAAGTATTTTTTCGGTTGCATAATGACCCAGGTAAACCTTGTTTAATATAAAGGTTGATATAAGTTCATAAATACTAAAATGATCGATATGGCTGAGTGTAAAGTTTTCTTTATGTTGTTTGTAATAAAATTGAAAGTATAACGGGTTAGTAAAATCATTAGCAATATCTGTTGTTATATTGCTTTGGTTGGCAGGATTTATCTTATTACTAAGCTCTTTTATCTCCTGAATGCTCAACAGGGGTACATTGTCTCCAGACTGGTCGTCTGTTGTAAAGCCATGATACCATTTGTCTTGATTGTAAGCCAATGTGTGTTTGTTATTCATCCAATTTGATGAGCGCATGGTGAGCACAAGCTTAAACCAGTTTTGTGACTGATAGAAAGAAAAAACGTCCATCAATTGGTATAACATTAACTCAAACTGGTCATTCTTGAACATATGTTCATCAAAGCCGTCAATAATAAGGTAAAAATTGCCTTCCTTGCGGTTATTTACGTCAAGTAGCGACATCACATCCTCTTCTGGTGTGTAGCCAAGCAAGGTTAATAACCAATCGTTAAGGTCGCGGCCACTTAAAAAGATGCTCATCAGTGCGCTACTGCTAAAGAATAATACGATGTCGTTGCTTTGGGTATTAAAGTTATTTGCTAATTTTTCGTCTATCCAATGGCAAAGCGCTATAGTTTTACCGTAGCCAGATGGAGCAGTGAATACAGTAGCTGTGTAGTTCCCCCTCAAAAACTCATTAAAATGATCGTCAATAAAGCCTCTTTTTATAGTTTGATTATATGGAATTCCCGACTTGTTTTTTAAAGCCTGCAATGTAAAGTTGGTGATTTTTAAGGCTTTGTTGTTTAACGTATCCCAATTAACATTTACGCTATCTGATTTTGTAGTTTTATTATCATGTTTTTCGCAAAAGTCATCCCATCCGTTGTATCCGCAGTATTTGGCCATAACATCGATGGTAAATATGGAAGGGTTAAATTTACTGTACGCAAAACCATAAATTCGTTTTAAGGTGGTTTCACTTACAATAAATTTGGTTTTGTTGAAAATAAGTGCCGAAATCACTTTACAGTCGCTGGGAGTGACGCTTTTAAGGTTAGATACATTTAAGACACACGATTTTAAGAATTCAAATGAATGCGAAGAGGTGGCTGTCATATATTTAGGTTTTAGAGTAGTATAATTAAATTATGCTGCAAAGACGATTACTTTTTATTATTCCAGGCTGGTGAGGGGATTCAACTTGAGGGGGATGAATAATTGTATGAATGTAATGATTGTTAATAGCTAAAACATACTGTCGAAATATAAATGAATGGAATGAATGTGATTTCATTTAATGAATAATAAGTGTGTTGGTTTTAAAAATAAAAATTAATAAGCGTTCTGATCATATGATGTTGGTTATTTAAAGCTTGTTACTTTACATTTGTATAGTTATTATAATTATTATAGATAAATATAATTGTTTGTGCGGAATAAAGTCAAATATTCTGTAGCCTGGGCTAATATTTACCAATAAAAATTTCAAGCATTAAACTACTGGCTATATTAATCGATAGACACAAAAAACTACTTAGAAACAAGATCCTGTAATACAGGCAATCTCTCATTAACCTGAGATATTTGGATGCCGGGACCCGGTTATAACAATATCTCAGATACTATTCGATTGCTCCGTGAGGGCAAGCATTTCAGCAAACGAACAATAATTTATAGTCACTTATGATTTAATCGATTGCATCGAATATAACTCTAAAGAGAGAAATATCCTAAGCTGTTTGTTATATTAATTGAGTTTGTGGCTATACGGCTAAGTCGCATAGCAATCATCACAACTTCAATTAAAATACTTGGTAGTATCAACCTCCGAATAGGGGAGTGAATGCAGAAATCCATTTGGAATGCCATCTTTTCCATTCACTGTTTTGCATCCTATTCACTTTATTCAAAGCCACTAAAGCTCATTTATATTGCCTTTTCTACCTTAACTTTCCACTTATTAAGGTCGTATTAAAAAAGACTCTTGCAAATAATATCAAAACTGAGGATACATACAATTATAAATTATATACATCTGATACCAATTGCATTAAGTTGACTTTATAAACTAAGCACTATGAACAACACGGATATTTTGGCAGAAAAACTTGATTTTTCCTATAAGAAGGAAGTTAGACAGGGTGATTTGATGGGTTTAATAGCTATATGTATTAACTATTGGTACCTGTTTTTTATAAGCCTTATTGTTTGCCTCATTTTTGCGCTTGGTTATATTAATTATTTACCTACTCAATGGAATGTATCTGGTAAAATTATAGTCGAGGACGACAAAAACTCAACTTCAAAGTCACTAACAAATGGAGTGAACGCCGATTTGGCTTCGTTGTTTGACATTAAAAGTAATGCCGATAACGAGGTTAAGGTGTTAAAATCGAGGGGACTTTTAAAACAGGTGGTATCTAAACTCAATTTAAACTTACATGTGCTTGATAACAACGGGTTACGGAAGTTTGAATTATATGAAGACGCTCCGTTTGTAGTAACCGCGGTTTATAAACATGATTTTTTAAAACTTTCTAAATATGATATTCAAGTTATTAACGAAAAGGCTTTTAGGTTGAGTAATGACAAAGAGAATATTGATGTAACAGGAGAGTTTGGGAAACCCGTTGAACTTGATAAATATACGTTGGTTTTGAACAAGACCTTAAAATTTAAACCCAAAGGCGATTATGTTGTAAAAGTACAATCAATAAAACAAGCGGAAACAGATCTTTCAGGCGACTTTAATGCGGGGCTGGACGATAAACAGGCCACGGTAATTAATCTGCAGCTAACTACCGGCAATCCTGTTAAGGGCGAGCGGATACTACAAACACTGATGAAAGTTTATTTGCAAAATAACCTTTCAAATAAAATAAGGATTGCTGATAGCACCATGAAATTTATTGACACCCGCCTTGTTGTGGTTGGAGCTGAATTAAACAGGGTTGAGAAAACCCTGGAACAATATAAAGTTCAAAACAAGATATCAGACATTAATGCACAATCAAAGGCGTTAGTTGAAGGAGCAAATCAGTACCAGGATAAATTAAACGAAAATGAGGTGCAGCTGGCTGTTGCTAATGACCTGTATAAATATGTGAGTAAGGAAAATGGCAATCAGGTTGTGCCAAGTTCATTGATTACCAAGGATATGGCATTTGGTACGGCTATTAATTCTTACAATGAAATGCTCTTGAAAAAGGAAGAACTTAAACTTACCCTCACCGAAAATAGTTCTTATATCCAAAATTTAGATCAGCAGATTTCACTGGCACGCAAGGCGCTTTTAACAAGCTTAGGTAATTATAGGAATAGTTTGCAGGTTTCGCAATCAGCATTTCGCAGGCAAAATTCAACTATCGAAAACCAAATATCAAGCGCACCTGTAAAAGAAAGGATCTATCTTGATTACGCCAGGCAGCAGAGTTTAAAGCAAGACCTCTATCTGTTTTTGCTTCAAAAGCGCGAAGAAACTGCCATTTCGCAAACCGCTACGCTATCAAGCTGCCGCATTTTGGATGATGCAGAAAGCGACGAAGTCCCATTTGCACCCAAAAAATCATTAATTTATACATTGAGTGTATTTGCCGGCTTGTTTATACCTATAGCAGGGCTAAGCATCAAGGAGATGTTAAATATTCGCATAAATTCGAAATCAGACATAGATAAACATACCAACGTGCCGTTACTGGGTGAAATAAGCAGAAACCCCAACAAGAGTAGAAATTTGATTTATAATGATGCACGTTCTATTATATCTGAGGAGATAAGGGCCCTGCGTACCAATTTAAAGTACGTAACCGAAAAAGGTAAATCAAACGTAATCCTTTTTACTTCAAGCATGAGTGGCGAAGGAAAATCATTTATTTCCCTTAACCTGGGCAATTCAATTGCGCTATCCGGCAAAAAAGTAGTATTACTGGAGCTCGATTTGCGCAAGCCCAGACTTTTAAAAAACATCGGGGTCGAAAATGATTGCGGTTTTACAAATTACGTGATATCAGACGGAGAAACTCGTATAGATGAGCTAATCAAACCGTCGACGTTCAATGAAAACTTTTACTTCATTTCCTCCGGGCCAATTCCTCCAAATCCCGCCGAGATTTTGATGACCGATCACCTTAAGGTGTTGATAGATGACTTAAAAACAAAATTTGATTACGTAATTATCGACAGCGCACCTGTTGGTTTGGTATCCGATGCTTTGATCATAGAGGAGTTTGCAGATATAACCTGCTATGTAGTAAGACAAAATTATACTTATAAATCGCAATTGGGTATAGTTAATGATCTGTACAAAACTAAAAAGGCCAAACGCCTATATCTCATTGTAAACGACATCGAACTCCATAAAAACAATATAACAGGCTATGGCCACGGTTATGGCAGCTACGGATATGATGTTATAGATGAAAGCACTGAAAACGGGCTATCCAGCCTAATGAAAAAATCACACATTTCTTAATAGAAAAAACGATGATTCAGGCAGTACAAGCTAATATATTTAAGTTGATTAACAGGGGGCATGAACGGTCTGTTAAAGCTAAAAAGAATATCCTTAAATCGGTATTACTTAAAGGTGGCAGCTTAGCTATTTCGTTTTTGTTGATGCCGCTTACTATTAGTTATGTAAACCCAACTCAATACGGCATTTGGTTAACATTGAGTTCGTTTATTATATGGGCAGGCTTTTTTGATCTGGGTATGGGAAATGGACTTAAAAATAAGCTTGCCGAAGCCATAACTATTGGCGATTTTTCAAAAGCACGCAGCTATGTAAGCACAGCTTATCTGATGCTGGTAATTGTCGCTTTTTTAATCTTTGTCGCTTTTTGTATCGTAAATCCTTTTATTAACTGGCAGCGCATATTTAACGTTCATTCGTCAACATACCCCAATTTATCTCATTTGGTGTTCCTTACCATTTGTTTCTTTTGCATTCAATTTGTAGTACAGTTAATAAATACCGTTTTAACGGCCAATCATGAGCCGGCTAAAGCTGCGGTTATAAACCTTGTGGGTCAGGTAATAACCTTAGTATCAATAGTTGTTTTAATGAAACTTAAAACAGGTTCGTTAACAGACCTGGTAATAATTATGGCCGGTTTGCCTTTGTTGGCGCTCATAGCAGGCAGTATATGGTTTTATAAGGGTAATTACAATCATATTGCGCCGCGTATAAGTTCATTAAACTTCAAGTATGCTAAAAGCTTGCTGTTTACTGGAAGTGCTTTTTTTATTATTCAGATAGGGGCTTTAGTACTCTACGAAACAGACAATATCGTTATTACCCAATTGTTTGGGCCGGCCAAGGTAACAACCTTCAATGCGGCATATAAGCTATTTTCGGTAATATTAATGTTTTTCCTTATTGTAATTACGCCATTCTGGAGCGCATTTACCGAAGCTTATACTAAAGGCGATCATCAATGGATAAAAAATACCTTAACCAGCATCAAAAAGATATGGCTTGTATTGAGCCTGTGCACGGTACTATTGTTGGTGGTATCGCCTTGGTTGTATACGCTATGGTTAGGTAAGGCCTTGTCTGTGCCCTTGAGCCTTTCTATAAGTATGTGTATTTATACCATTGTTTCTATATGGCAAACAATACATGTTTATCTTTTAAATGGCACAGGCAAAATTAAGTTACAGCTTTACCTGGTTACTATAAGCGCAGTAGTTAATATCCCGTTAGCTATAATATTGGGCAGGTGGTTTGGTTTAGCCGGGGTAACCATGGCCAATACCATTTTATTTATATTAATGAGCACTGTTTTTTATATCCAAACCAATAAAATAATCAATAAAACAGCCTCGGGAATTTTTAACGCGTGATTGAAACATAAAACCTGACCGTTTATGAAAGCTTATATCGACAGTTCATTCATCACAAACCCAATGGGTGAGTATTTAAAATGGCTAAAGTGCAAAACCATTTACCAGTTAAAGTATTGGGGTAATCACCTGCGCATAGGTTATTTAAGCAAAGTTAGCAATACCACTTTTGGTAGATACAATACCTTGGGAACTCAATGCATTGTTACTAACTGTACGTTAGGTGATTTCTCCTACATTAACAGCTTCAGCTACGTGTTAAATACTAAAATGGGACGGTATTGTTCGGTTGGCCCAAATGTAAAAATAGCGCCGGGTAAGCATCCCACCTCCGTTTTCGTTAGCACGCATCCCGTAACGTTTAACAATCAGGCCAACCTTATAAAAAATTATTGTACCGAATCAAAATTCAATAACAATCAACCTGTAACTATTGGTAATGATGTTTGGGTAGGGGCAAATTCAATTATTATTGATGGCGTAGTTATCGGCAACGGGGCTATTATAGCAGCCAATTCATTAGTGGTACATGATGTTGGCCCGTATGAAATAGTGGGCGGCAATCCTGCCAGGTTTATAAAAAAACGCTTTGACGACGAGCAGATCAAATATCTGCAGCGCACCGAATGGTGGAATAAAAGTGAAGAGTGGATTGAAGCAAATATTTCGAAATTCTGGAATATAGAAAATTTTGTTGAACCAACCTTAGCAACCGTATAATATGATGATGTACCTGATCAGGAAGTTTTATCGTGCGTTGCGTGTTTTATACTACAAAATGGCACGGGTTTACTCATGGATCATCAGTTGTTTGAAATTCTATTTAAACGGCGTGCAGTTTTCTTATGATTTTATAGGATTTGGGATTCCTATCCTTGATATAAACATGAGGGGGAAATTTACCATTGGCAGGCGTTTCAGGTTCAATAGCGGTAAGTATCATGCTATGGGGGGTAGACAGCAACAATGTTATTTTGTAGTTGCTGAAGGTGCCGAACTATCTATCGGTGAAAATGTTGGTGTCACATCTGTAGCCATTATTTGCCATGATAAGATAAGCATTGGTAACAATGTAAAGATTGGCATCAATACAGTCATTTACGACACCGATTTTCATTCGTTAGATGCAAGGTATAGGAACAGTTATCCTGAACGGCTGGACGGCGTAAAATCAAGGCCTGTGGTTATTAAGGATGGCGCATTCATTGGCGGCCACAGCACTATTTTAAAAGGCGTAACTATAGGTCGAAATTCAATTGTGGGGGCTGGGTCCGTAGTGTTTCAGGATATTCCCGATGAACAGATCTGGATAGGCAACCCCGCAAGATTTGTAAAAGAAAATCAATACTCAGCGGTTTTAATATAGGTAATATGAATCAGCAAAGGTTTACTTCATTTTTACTGTTAATACTCATCCTTGCTTCGTTTTTCCACATTCAGGCAATAGCGTTAGGAATTGCTTTGTTGGTGATTCTTCTGCCAATGGATCAGCAGATTACGGCAATTAAAATGGCCCGGCTGTTTTTATTTCTGATGGTGCCGGTGCTACTGGGTTTGCTGGTTGGTTTTGAAAATGACACATACCTTATCTTCAAAGATTTCTATTACTTTACTATTCCAATGTTGTTTATAACCGCCGGAATAGTTATGGCTTGCCGCCTTACTATCGATCAGTTTTTAAAAACATTGATTTATGCCGGGGTAATAACGTCAATTATGGTAACCGGTATTTCAATATCTTACATGGGTTTTGGGGCTTTAACAGATCCATATTCGGCGCATTATGCCATGGGTATTGTAGGTACCCCAGGGCCGCCGGTGGCATTAGCTTGTTTGTTGCTTACCCGTAAATTTAATATCCGGTTATTTAGTCCGCTTTTGTTTAATGCACTTACCGCTATCAATGTGATGGGGGTTTATATGTTTGCCTCGCGTACATATCTCATTATCACATTTTGCTTTTTGCTGTTATTGATTGCAGATCGCATAAAGCGACTTTGGATTCCGCCGGTGATACTTTTAATGGTTATTGCATTTACACTTATCCCTTTTGATGCTTTAAAAGTTAATTCTGACGGCACCTTCATGGGGAAAATAATGGGTTCATTCTCCGAAGTAAGTATAGGTCAATACACTAACGAGCAGGATATTAATATGCAATATCGGGGTTACGAATCATTTATGGCGCTTAAAGGTTATACCGAAGGCGACACCAAAAATTGGATCTTTGGTGGGTTAGGTAAACTAATAGACCTTAAAACTTTCGTAAGGCTTGGAGAGGATACCGATTTTCAATTTATCCCGGTGCTGCACAACGGCTGGCTTTATATCCTGGTAAAAACCGGCATCATTGGTATAATGGTCTACGCAGCTGTTTTTTTAAGCCTCATTGTGGTTAACTGGCGCAAATATGCCGACAATACCGGCCCTCCGATAATTCGATTTTTCGCCGCATTAACTGTTGGGTGCATCATCTGTTTGTTACTAACCAATTACATAGTGACTGCTTTTTTTAATGTTGAAATGAGCGTTCTGATGATTACCCTGGGATATAGTTATTTGAATTTTAACTCTTTACTATTTAAACAAAAGGAACGTGAAGAGGCCTTACAAATGAAATTTGAACAACCTTTAATTATTTAAGTAAGCGTATGGAAAAGCAATTATACTTAAAGCACAAACCCAAAGTAACCATTATCACCATTGCCTATAACGCGGCGGCTACTATTGAACTTACCATACTGAGTGTGTTGGGCCAAACTTACCAGAATCTGGAGTACATTATTATTGATGGTGGATCAACCGATGGTACGCAAAAGGTTATTGAGAAATATAAAGGGAAATTAGCTAAATACATTAGTGAGCCTGATAAAGGAATTGCCGATGGTTTTAACAAGGGCATAGCTATGGCTACGGGCCATTGGATAGGTATGATCAACGCAGACGACTGGTATACGCCCAACGCTGTCGAAGTAATGATGCACAGTATATCAAAAGATGACGATGTATGCTGTGGCAATATTATGCTTGTTGGTGCAAATGAAATTGAGCGTCAGAAAAAAAGCAAAGTAAGCTGGCTCAATTTCGGGATGTATATTATGCACCCTACTTGTTTTATAAAAAAAGGGGTTTATCTGCAAGTTGGTGGTTATGACACCGGGTTGAAAATAGCCATGGATTTTGATATGTTCCTGCGCATAAAACGTAACGGATTTAAAATAAAGCATGTTGATGAGGTGGTTGCTTACATGCGGCTTGATGGGGTAAGTAATGATACTGTGAAAATGCACCGCGAAGAGCTGAGTGTTATGCGCAGGCATTTAAATGGGTTGAATTATTACTGTTCTTACCTGTTCAACTACTTAAACCGCTTGCGTTGGCGATATTTTTATAAAGATCCTCTAAGAAACCTGGCCAATTCGTAAATGTTATGAAAAAACGAATCCTGATATCAGCATATGCAATATCTCCGGTGAAAGGGTCTGAATATGGGGCCGCCTGGAATACTGTAATGAACCTTGCTACGCAACATGAATTATGGGTATTATATGGCATGAGTGATAGCTATATGGGCGATACTCAAACAATGCATGCGTTTATTGAGCATACGCCCTTAAAATCGGTTCACTTTGTGGAGGTTGAGCCAGGTTGGCTGGCTAAATGCATTACGCTGCTTGATAAAATCGGTTGGGGCTGGTTCTTTTATTTTGCGTACTATTTATGGCAGAAAAGCGCCTTGAAGGCAGCGCGGGAAATTTGTAGAACAGTTGAGATAGATGTAATACATCAGTTGGGCCCGATTGGATTTAGGGAGCCGGGGTTTTTATGGAAGCTTCAAAAACCATTAGTGTGGGGGCCGATAGGGGGGATGAATAAAATTGATACCCGCCTGCTGGTAAACAAACCCCGTTTTACTAAATTTAAATTTGCGTTAAAAAATTATATTAATCATTTACAACTCAATTATTCGGGCAGGATAGCACACGCTTTTGAACAAGCTGATGTGTGTATAGCGGCTACATCGGCGGGGCAACATACTATTTGGGAAAAGTTTGGGGTTGAAAGTTATTATTTGTCAGAACAAGGCATCATCAGTGCGCCCATTCTTGATGAATCAAAATTCAACCGGATAGATCAATGCGTACAACTGGTATGGTGTGGCAATCTTATTGAACGGAAGAATTTGGATATGTGCCTGGAGATATTGTCTGGCGTGGGCCATAACAATTGGATACTTCACATTTTAGGGAGCGGACCGCTTGAGCAAAAATTGAAGGAAAAGGCAGCTGCGCTGAATTTGAAAGATAAGATAACATGGCATGGCCATATACAGCGTAGCGAAGCTATTGGCATCATGTCGGCATCGCATCTTCATATTATCACCAGCATTGCCGAAGATAACCCTGCAGTAATATTTGAAGCATTAACCTGTGGGGTACCTACTTTAACTATTGACCATTGCGGGATGGGGGATGTTATTTGCGGCAAAAGCGGCATTAAAATCAAGAATGATGACTATCCGGTAATGATCGACAAAATGAGGGCTGCATTAGTCTCCGTATTAAGTAATCCGTCTGTTTTAATCGACTTAGCTCAAACAACCATACAATGCGCCAGGGAGCATGACTGGAATACCCGGCTTGCCACACTTAACAATATGTACAATAAGGCTATTGGTAAATATGCTGAACGCAAAGCCGCACCCTTAATTTATTCATCATTAACTTCTTGATTATGAAAGTTGAAGGTGTTTATAAAATAAAACTGGGAATAGATGCCAAATGGTATTTTAAAGGGCCGCCAAGTGGTAATATGGTGGTAAAAAATCTGGTTGATGAAATGATAGCCGGTAATCACCCACATATTGAGCTTTACCTTTTTATAACAAGCAATTTTAAGAAACAAGCAGTTGGACAGTTTCCCAATAATATTAAGCTTATTTTTTTACCTGCTATCCCCAATTTGCTGAATAACGTGTTGCTTATTCCGATATATGCGGGCAGATACAGATTAGACGCCATGTTATTTCAGAATTTTAACAGTATATGGCCGAAAAGCCTGTTCAAGGTGGTTTATATACACGATGTTTTATTCCTGGATCACCCGCAATATTATTCCGGGGCCGAACTTTTTTATTTCAGGAAGATGAAAGGCCTTGCAGCTAAATCAGATTTGATCATCACCATTTCAAATACCGAAAAAGATAGGTTAATACAAAACAAAGTTGGTAGTGAAAATAAGGTTTCGGTTATATATCATGGTGTTAATAATAATTTTAAAAAGCTATCTAATTATTCGGCAGCGAGGGTTAAGGCCGTTGTTATTAAACACCATTTGCCTCCCAAATACCTGCTTTGCGTTGGCAGGGTAAACATCAGGAAAAATATTTCAAAATTGGTAAGCGCAATAAAATTGCTCGATGATAAAATTATAAAATTAGTAATAGTAGGAGAGCAAGGTAATACGGCAGAGGCCTTAAAAATACAAATTCATACAGAAGGTTTGCGTAATCGAGTGGTTTTTACCGGACATGTACCCGAGGAAGATCTATATGTTATTTACGCCAATGCAACTGTATTTTGTTTTCCTTCATATGCCGAGGGATTTGGATTACCACCACTGGAAGCCATGCAATGTGGGGTGCCTGTGATAGTATCAAACAGAACCGCAATGCCCGAAATATGTGGAAACGCAGCTACTTATATCAACCCGGATGATACAGCAGATATAGCCAATAAAGTCAATGATTTATTGAATGATATTGATTTATATAAAGAGAAGGTAATAGCCGGGGTTAAACGTGCAGGTGAATTTACCTGGCTCAAATCAGCAAACGGAATACTTAAACTTATAAGCGATGCATGTGATAATTGAAAGCGTAATACGCAAGCTTAAGAATAAGCCCGATTATAAATTTGAAAGCAATTACAACCTCAGAGAGTTGTTTATAATTCTATTTAACAGAACAATGCAGATTTTAAGAGGGACGGGTAGTCGGCTTTTTTTTAAAAAGACAAACGGGCTTTTGTTTATTGGTTCCCGTGTTGTTATTGATCATGCTTACCAATTTACTGCTGGTTGTAATCTAATTATTGAAGATAATACCTATATAAATGCGCTGTCATTAAACGGCATTATGGTAAAAGATAATGTATCAATAGCACGTAATTGCACTTTAATTTGCACAGGTGTAATATCACAAAAAGGAAAAGGAATTATTATAGGTAATAACAGCGGCATCAATGCGGGTACTTATTTAGGCGGACAAGGAGGAATAGAAATTGGCGATAACGTAATAATTGGCCCGGGAGTTAAAATATTCTCTGAAAATCACCAGTTCTCGGATTTGAATGTAAATATTAAAGACCAGGGAGTGATTCGCAATGGTGTCTGTATTAAAAACAATTGTTGGATAGGCGCGGGGGTTACCATATTGGCCGGTGTAACTATTGGCGAAGGAAGTGTGATTGCCGCAGGTAGTATTGTTACAAAAACAGTGGCTCCAAATTCAATTGTAGCGGGTATACCAGGCAGGGTAATGAAAAAACGCACCGAACTTCCATTGCCAGAAAATCCAACCTATAAAGTGAATCTCAAAATTGTTTAAATAAAGTCATAAGCAATGAGCAGTAAAAGTATCGATAAATTTAAAGGATCTTGCCTTTTCATGGCTTGTGGAATTATTAGTTGGTTACCGTTTCATACCTTGAGAATATTTTTATTAAGAAGCTTAAAGGCAAAAATCAGCTATAAAGCAGGCATCTATCGTGGCTTCGAAATCAGGAGTCCCTGGAAACTAAAAATAGGACAAGGGACTATAATTGGCCATAATGCTTTGCTGGATGCAAGGATGGGACTAATTATAGGCAACAATGTAAACATCAGTAATGAAGTAATGATCTGGTCATTGCATCACGACTATAACGCGACCGATTTTGCACAGGTTGGCCAGGCCGTTGTAATTGAAGATTATGTTTGGTTGTGTTCCCGGTCGGTTATTTTACCTGGGGTTACCATTGGTAAAGGAGCGGTTGTGGCAGCCGGTGCGGTAGTAACCAGAAATGTACTGCCATATACAGTTGTTGGAGGCGTACCTGCTAAACAAATCGCCAGCAGAAACAAAAATCTCAATTATGATTTAAGCGATGCTGTGTTACCTATAATATAAAGTTTGCTCTCCTAATTTATCGTAAAGAGTTAATACCACCAGGTAACATTGCTTTTTAATACCCGGGTTGGGTTACCTCCAAAAATGTTATTCTCTCCAGATAGTTTTCTGGTTATTAATGAGTTGGCCGCAATGATGCAACCATTGGGTATTGTAACTCCCTTTAAAATAGTACAACGACAACCTATCCAAACTTTATCTCCTATGATAACTTCCGCCGGCTGGTTAAATACTACTCCATGTTCATCGGCTATGTGATGGAAATCGGTATCCATCACCTGTGTTTGCCATGATATTCCGGATCCATTACCAAATGTAATTCGTTTTTCCGCAATTATCGATACCTCAGTACTGGTCGTAAAATTATCGCCCAAAACAAGCTGAGCATCTTTTCCAACTACTATTTTAGTTCCGTGCATGATAAATACACGGCCATTAAAAATCACTTCTCCATATACCTCCCAAATGCCTCTTGTTCTTTTAAAATCCGAAATTCCGATCTGACCATAGCCAATTTGTATCATAGCGGTTTTGATAGGGCAGTTAAATTTTATTGTTCCCTGCATCTTATATAAGAAAACATTATTGGATATAAATACAGGCATTTTAATGGCCGTTTTAAACGGAAAATACCTGAAGTTGAAAATGATGGTTTTCAAATTGACTCTTTTAATGAATTTTACTGCCTTTTGCATTTTCTTATTATTATCCGCTCTGAAGTATAATTATAATACTTTTTTTTCGATAAAATATACTCTTGTTTATTTATTCTGTTCATTCTGTTTTTTTCTATACGATATGTTCAAATAGGCCCATTTAAGCCCAATCTACTTTGTTTATGCATACATTTAAATGTACGATATCCAAAATAGAAATATCTATTTGAAATACCTGTAAATATTAATCAATGGAATTTAAAAGTATTAAAACATAATAATATGAAGATTGCTATCATAGGAACAAGGGGGATTCCAAACCATTACGGCGGTTTTGAACAATGTGCCGAATATTTAGCGGCAGGTTTAATTAAAAAGGGGTACGAGGTTATTGTATACAACTCCCATAATCACCCATACCAGCAAAAGGATTGGAAAGGAGTAGAAATTTGCCATTGTTATGATCCCGAATACAAAATGGGTACTGTTGGCCAGTTTCTTTATGACCTTAATTGCATCCGGGACGTGCGCAAACGTAAGGTTGATATTATTTTGCAATTGGGCTACACCAGCAGTTCTGTATGGGGATGGTTATTGCCCGGTGCAGCCATTGTTACCACCAATATGGACGGGTTGGAATGGAAAAGAGCGAAATACAGCAAACCGGTTCAGGCTTTTTTAAAATATGCCGAAAAACTTGCGGTGAGATATAGCGATCATTTAATTTCCGACTCACTCGAAATACAAAGATATCTCAAAGGGAAGTACGGTGAGGATTCTTGTTTTATCCCCTACGGTGCAGAGGTTTTCAATAGTCCAAATGCTACAGTTTTAAATGAATATAACCTGGAAACTGAGCAATACGATATGCTTATTGCGCGAATGGAACCAGAAAATAGTATAGAAATTATTTTGGATGGTGTTGCCAAGGCTGGGTTGGACAGGAAGTTTTTGGTTGTGGGTAGTACAGATAATGATTATGGCGAGTATATACGTGCAAAGTTTCAATTCCATAAAAATATTGTATTCGCGGGTGCCGTTTACGATTTGGGCAAGCTTAATAATTTAAGATACTATTCAAACTTATATTTTCACGGGCACACTGTTGGAGGAACAAACCCATCTTTACTCGAAGCCATGGCATCTAACAGTTTAATTTGTTCAAACGATAACAAATTTAACCGTGCAATATTAGGTACAGATGCGTTTTATTTTAGCACCGCCGCGGACGTTGCCCTGCAGTTGGCTGTTACTGTTAAAAGCGCGCCATGTTACAAGCAATTGTTAGCAAATAACATAGAGAAAATAAGCACTGTTTACACTTGTGATAACATTATCAATTCATATGCGAGTCATTTTGAATCAATTGTTTACGAAAGAGTACAGGCAACTCCTCAAAAGGTTTTAACTCCGCAGATCACTTTTTCACTGGATCATTAATATGGCGACAAAAATTTACCTCAATTATATAAAGTTTATTTGCCTGTTTAGCGGACTGATTATTGGCTTTAGCTCCTGTTCAAATAAACCTTATCAAACACTTTTTGAACCTAATGGCAATATCACAGCTAATCAGCCTAATAACTTCACTATAGCAGGCGTTTATAAAATAAAGCCTGAAGATATTTTGCAGGTGCGTAACCTGCAAAATATCAAATTTATATTAGAAGATGTAAATACCTCTGCTTCATCTTCACAAGGGAGTGGTAGCAACGCTGCTTCGCAAGCTTATCCGGTAGAACAAGACGGAACTGTTGCATTACCTGTAATTGGGCACGTAGCGGTGGCTGGACTAACCCGACAGGAGGCATCAAAAGCCATTGAGGATATGTACCGCAAGAAGCTGATCAAAGACCCTATTATTGAGGTTAAGATTATTAACTTAAAGGTTTCTGTTTTTGGCGAGGTACGGTCACCAGGTAATTATGCACTGGTAAAGGACAAAACTACGCTGATAGATGTATTGGGGCAGGCGGGCGGCATTACTGATAAGGGTAATGAAAAGCGCGTGAAAATCATCCGGGGAGGGACCGTAAATCCCCAAGTAACCGAGATCAATTTAAGCGAATTGGAGTCGCTTACTAATCCGGCTGTAATTATGCAAAATGATGATATTGTGTATGTTGGTCAAAATAAGCGGGCTGTGCGTAACGACAAAATCCAAAATATATCAACAATTGTACAACCAACCTTGCTATTACTGAATACAGTACTGTTGCTCTTTACGTTGAAATAAACTTATACCTCTATAAATGACTAATAATTAGCGTTTTAAATCTACAGAAAGCAATATTAATTAGGGAAGGGTGAAACCGGGCTGATCCGCTGTCGCGTATCGGTTCCGGTTTTTTTGTTCTTTTTAAAACCGTAATTAAAAAAGAATGTTTGTACTGATTATAAAATAAAATTAGAGATTTGCTTTAACCTGAAAATGTCAAGATATTTTATTGATATGAGATCTACCATCTGCCTGAAATTCAAATTAAGCGTGAATCTTTTAATAATGTCACTGCTATTTTGTGAAGTTATTAGCGCGCAGCAGTCTTTACCCAAAATACATAAAGATGAAGTTGATTTTGTTAATCCTTTAATAGGTACAGCAATAACCGGTTTTGCCAAAGGCCTTGACGGTGGCGGTACTATGCCTTGTGTTAATGTGCCCTTTGCCATGACCAATTTTGTAGCCCAAACCGGCGAAAGCAAAATGGGGCGCATGTGTTATCAGTATGAAGATAAGGCTGTTATTGGTTTGTTGGCAACACATCAGCCAACTGTTTGGATGGGCGATTATGGTTATGTATCTATTATGCCGCAAACCGGTAGTTTAAGGGTACTACCTAAAGAGCGCAGGCTAACCTATGACCATAAAGACGAAATTGCAAAGCCTTATTATTATTCGGTAAAACTAAAAGCCGATGCCAAAACAAGCATCAAAGCCGAAATTGCCGGGGCAAATACCTGTGGTATGTTTAGGTTTACATTTCCCGCAGCAGAAAAAGCTCATCTCATTATCCAGGGCATCAACCTTAACCCCGAACTTACAGATTGGGCTAACGATTACAAATCAAGATTAAAAAGACTAAAAGGATATGTTCATATAGATACCGTTAATAACGAGATCACCGGCTATAATCCCGATAGGCAATCAGCACAACTTGGTCCCGAGCTTAAAAACTTTAAAGGGTATTTTATCATTAAGTTTGATAAACAAATCCGCAAATATGGTACCTGGGATAACAAAATCATCAAAAAAGGCAGCGAAGAGCAGTTTGGTACCAGGATGGGCGCATTTATCTCATTTAAAACACTTGCCAATACACAAATTAAAGTTGCTGTAGCAACATCGTTTATTAGCCTTGATCAGGCACGCAGCAACCTTAAAAAAGAAATACCTGACTGGGATTTCGAGAAAATAGTTAAAGACACCCGCAATAATTGGCAACAGCAGTTAAAAGTGGCGCAGGTTAACGGTGTTACTAATGAGCAAAAAACGATTTTTTATACCGCGTTATTTCATACGCTATTATTCCCACGGCAATTTTCTGAATATGGAAGATATTACAGTGCCTTTGATGATAAGATACACAACGGCGAATCGTATAACGATTATTCATTATGGGATACTTTTCGGGCCTTACACCCGCTGTTGATATTAACCCAGCCAGAACGTATTAACGGTATGGTGAAATCATTACTACAAATGTACCAGGAGGGTGGATGGATGCCCATGTGGCCTAACCCAACTTATACCAATATCATGATAAGTACCCACGCTGATGCTGTGGTAGCAGATGCCTATGTAAAAGGTTTTCGGGGTTACAGCACCAAACTGGCGTACGATGCCATGCATAAAGATGCTTTTGAGGCACCGGATGGCGATATGCAAAAGAAATGGGGAGATCGCGACCTGTGGACAAGCTATGAGGCCAGGGGAGGATTAACCTATTACCACAAGCTAGGCTTTGTTCCGGTTGATAAGGTAAGGGAGTCTGTTTCGCGCACCATTGAATATGGTATTGATGATTATTGCGTAGCGCAGGTAGCCAAAAGTTTGGGCAAAACAGAAGACTATAATGAGTTAATGAAGTGGAGTGCCAATTATAAAAACGTTTATAACCCGGCAACCGGTTTTATGGCTCCTAAAAATGTCAACGGGCAATGGTCGGCAAAGCCCGATAGCGGCTTTACCGAGGGAACAAAGTGGACATATACTTTTGGCGCCATGCAGGATATCCCGGGTATGATCAGCCTGATGGGAGGCGAAAAGCCGTTTGCCGATAAACTAAAACATAATTTTAATGACGGACATTACCGGGCCGATAACGAGCCGGGGCATCATTATATTTACTTGTTTAACTACTGTGGTATGCCATGGAAAGCACAGGAATTGGTGCGGCAGCATACAGGTTGGCAAAACTTCAGGAACGCGCCTATCGGCATAAATGGGAACGATGATTGCGGACAAACCTCGGCCTGGTATATTTTTAGTACCATGGGCTTTTACCCGGTAACTCCCGCATCCGGGCTGTATAGTATTGGTGCACCGCAATTCCCTTACATCGCATTGAATTTACAAAATGGAAATAAGCTGGTTATTAAAGCTATAGATCTATCGGCACAAAATAAATATGTTAAAGAAGTAAGGTTTGACGGGCAACTCATTAAAAACCATATAATCTCGCACGAACAGATCAGCCATGGTGGCACTTTGGAGTTTAAAATGACCAGCGTGCCCCAAAAGGATTGATTACGAGCATAATAAGTACATTTATCTGTAGAGATAATTCAAATGGTATATTTATTTAATTTGTAACACCGCTAAGCTAATTCTTTATCCCTTTTCATGGCTTCGGCCATTTTGATACCTTGTTTCCGTATTTGTTCGGTGCGTACATAGCGCTTATCGGCACCCAGGTTGGGTTTGGTAATAAAATCATAAAACATACGTGTCCAGGAATGGGTGGAATCCAGGTGCTGGTAAAATTCTTTGGTAATGCGGTAATATTTAGGCAAAAAGCGGCCGGGAATGTTCATAATATCATGATGCTCGTTATGGTAGCCCACATTAAAGCAAACCCAGTTGAGCCAGCCGTAGTAGGAGTTGGTTTCCTGTCCTTCTTCAAAAATAAAATGTTCGTGAATAAAATGCCCGGCGGCGGGGTGCAGGCTAAAACCCCACAAGGTTGAAAGGAAAAGGTAAATGATGGCTATTTTACCCAGAAAAACAAAGATCAACACATCGGTGATAATCAGTGTGATAATATTGGCCCATTCCCAGCGGGTTGGCTTGGTATCAAAACCGCGTACCAAAAACAGGAAAAAGATATAAAAGAATAACCAGATAAACTTGCGAATACCCGATTTACCTACCATTTTAACTTCCCAATGACTGGGGAAGTCATTGTCCACCTGTTCAATACCCAGATGGGAGTGGTGTTTCATATGATGTGTTCGGAAAGCAATGGCACCCGGCACTAATACCGGAATATTGGCGAAAATTGCCAAAGCCTTGTTTTGCGCCGGTGTTTTAAGCATAAGGTTGTGGGCCATCTCATGCACGGCCATAGCCGACCAATGGTTCATTGTACCGCCAACCACATAAGATAATAATATGATTTGCCACCAGTACGCGCCGAATGAGGGAAACCAAACGCTCACACTCCAGGCAAAGCTAATTTGCCCGGCTACAATAAAAAACGTTAACACAGCGGCCCATGGATCATAACCCATCAGTTGCTTTACTTCGGGATGTTTTTTCAAAACTTCTATCCGGCGCAAAAAATGAATATCCGGTGTATCGATAGGCTCAAAAGGGGTTTCGGCTTTCATAGTGTGTTGTTTAGATATACTAAATAACATAAATATTTACAAAATATTCCCAGTAGTTGTACGCTAAAGTTTGCGTATAAATACTTAAAATACAGCGTTATATGGTGATTTGGTGATGCTTAAAATAGTTTTCCAGTAAAACAGGAGTAAGGCAGGGAATACTTAGGCCGATAAATTGTCGTTTTAACTGGCAGCATGGGAGAGGAGCGGCAAAACTGAAATAAATTGTCATTTTATCCCTTTATTTATAATTAGGTTGCTTTGGTTTAGGCTTAAATAACCAATATTTTTTATGTTTACCCAAAAAACAAACTCAGCAATGAAAATTCTAAAAACATCTTCTTTCGTATTATTAATAGCGGCCGCAGCTTTAGCTTTACCTGCTTGTAAAGCAAAAAAATTAGCCGAGAAACCAGCACCTGTTGAGACAGAGAAAATGTATGCGCCTGCGCCAAAACCAACTCCACCGCCTGCACCGGCCCCGGCTCAGACACCTCCACCAGCGCCGGTAAAGCCAAATTATAATTTCAGCAATATTCAGTTTGAGTTTAATTCGGCAGTGTTAAAAACCGGGTCGTACCAGGCTTTAGACGCGGCAGTTATTGAAATGAAAAAAGACGCGACTGTAAAATTCATATTGAATGGAAACTCATCTGCCGAAGGTACCGACCAACGCAATATGGAATTATCAGTTGAACGCGCCAACTCGGTAAAAACATATTTAGTTAACAGCGGCATCAGCGTTGATAATTTAACAGTTAAAGGCTACGGCGAAAGCAAACCAATTGCTGATAACGCGACTGAAGAAGGACGTGTATTGAACCGTAGGGTTGAGATAAAACTTAATTAGTTTTAGTTCATAGTTGATGGTTCATAGATCATAGACGAAAGGTCATTTATACCAAATGTGGCTCGAAGACCAGAGTTCATACGAGAACTCAGGTTTTCGAGCCATTTTTATTTAAAATCGCCTCATCGCTGCTATGAACCATGATCTATCAACTATGAGCATTTAAATAGGCAACCATTGTGCACGCCGGAGCGTAATGTTTAAAGTAATAACTACACTTTAACAGGCGCTTTGAAGCATATTATTAAAGGGATTTTGACCCTCCTTAATACCCGCGAAAAAAACAGGTTGTACAGGCTCATCCTGTCCGATTTGTTGATTAACGTGCTGGATATTGCCTTTTTGGGGATGCTGCTTATCGTCATCGGGCTTTATACCAGTGGCGCGTCTATAAAACACCATATTTTACTCCCTGCCGCCTGGCTTAATAACAATACGCTTTTACCAATAGGCATCTTCCTTATACTTTTCTGCTTTAAAAACCTGCTCGGTTATTTGATTACGCGTTTTCAGCATCACTTTTTTTATGATGTGGCTACGCGCTTATCTAACAGGAATATAGTACAATATCTCAAAGGCGATTATGCTGATTTTGTTAATGTGGATTCATCCATCCATATCCGGCAAATCAGTCAGCAGCCCATCGAGTTTAGTCATTATATCTTGAATAATGTACAGCAAATTATTTCGCAAGCTATCCTTATCGCATTTACTATAGGGGCAATCTTACTCTATCGGCCCTTATTGTTTTTGTTGTTGTTAGTATTGCTGGTGCCCCCTGTAATTTTACTGGCCTATTTTCTCAGGAGAGGATCAAAACACATCCGCGAACAAATAAAATTAACCAGCGAAAAAAGTATCCAGCATTTACAGGAATCCTTATCGGGCTTTGTTGAAAGTAATATTTACGATAAAACCAGTTTCCTGGCTAATCGCTATGGCAGCTATCAGCAGCAATTGAACAACAATATTGCAGGCCAGCAAACGCTGTTAAGCTTGCCATCGCGCATGGTAGAGGTATTTGCTATTTTAGGTTTTTTTATCCTGGTGTTAATCAACAAATGGTCGGCGCATGAACCGGTTGTGGATCTGTTTACCATTGGGGTTTTTATGGCAGCGGCATACAAGATCATTCCGGGTATTATCAAAATCTTGAATAGTGGCGGTCAGATAAAAACCTACGAATTTACGTTAAATGATCTGCTCAAAATTAAAGAAACAGATTGCCAGATAAAAAGCGAGCTGATCAATATACCACAGCCTATTAGTTCTATCAGATTCCACAACGTACGGTTCAGTTATAAAGATCAGCAGGTGCTCAACGGTGTCAACTTTGAGATTAATCCCGGCGATTTTGTCGGTATCTCGGCAGCTTCTGGCAAGGGAAAGACCACTATAATTAATTTATTATTGGGCTTTTTAACTCCTGATGCCGGGTATATCTATATTAACGAACGTACCCTGGATACAGAAAAAAGAAAATTACACTGGAAAAATATAGCTTACATAAAGCAACAAACATATCTTATTCATGATACAATCCTCAAAAATATTACCCTGAGCGATGATGGCTATAACCCCGATAAACTGCGTGAGGCATTTGCTTTTTGCGGTCTCGATCAACTTTTAATCAACTACCCCGAAGGATTGAATACAGTCATCCGCGAAAATGGCAAAAACTTAAGCGGCGGCCAGCGGCAGCGCATCGTTATGGCAAGGGCGCTGTACCATGATTTCGATCTGTTGATATTGGATGAAGCTTTTGGCGAGTTAGACCAGCAGGCCGAAGAAGCTATCCTGTGTCAATTAAAAGAGTTAGCAATGGCGCAGGGTAAGATGGTCATTTTTATTACACACAATGTAGCAAGCCTGGCTTACTGCAACAAAATAATACCCCTGAATGATTAAACCTAAAGCACTGATTATATTAAGTCCGGGTTTCCCGGCCGATGGCGACGACACCGCCTGCCTGCCCTTACAGCAAATTTTTGTGCGAACACTTCAGCAGGATAACCCCGAACTGAATATTATGGTGATCAGTTTTCAGTACCCATTTAAAGCATCCCGCTACTTTTGGTACGGTGCCGAAATAATAGCGCTGGCAGGTAAGGGGCGGGGGCGGATTTACCGGCTGCTTACCTGGCAGCGTGCATTTAAGGCATTGAAAAAGATAGCACGAGATTACGAAATAACAGGCTTACTAAGCTTTTGGATGGGTGAGTGTGCCTTGGTTGCCAACAAGTTTGCCAAGCGGAATAACCTGCTGCATTACTGCTGGCTGCTTGGCCAGGATGCTAAAGCGGGAAATCATTATGTTGACCAGGTGAGGCCCATGCCTGGATCTGTTATAGCCCTATCTGATTTTTTGGCAAAAGAGTTTTATCTCAATTATAACATTAAGCCCCGGCACGTGATCCCCGTGGGTATTGATACCTCCATTTTTGAGAAAAATGCCCGAGCGCGCGACATTGACATTATGGGGGCCGGGTCATTGATCCCACTAAAACAATACAGTTTGTTTATCAACGTAATTAAAAGTATAGCAAACGATTTTCCGGATATCAAAGCTGTCATTTGCGGCAAAGGGCCCGAAATGGAAAATCTGCAAAATCAAATAAACAGGCTTGGTCTCGAAAATAATGTTGAGCTGAAAGGAGAACTACCTCATCGGCAGGTATTGGCGTTGATGCAACGGTCTAAAGTGCTTTTGCATACCTCCAACTATGAAGGTTATGGCGTGGTATTGAATGAAGCCCTTTACGCGGGCGCACATGTGGTTAGCCTGGTAAAACCGATGGATGTACGCCCTGCGCAGCATCATATTCCAGATAATGCCGAAGATTTGCCAGCTATGATAGCCGCCTTGCTACATGATAAATCTCTCAAACATCAACCGGTGTTGGTTAATTCTATGCAGGGCATAGCCCGGCAGGTTGCATCGTTGTTTGTCAGCTAACACATAAATTGCATAAAATTTGAACCCTGTGGCCATCCATCCGTATAAATGCCGGAAAAAGCTTATTGCCCTCCCTCATTATGCACTTACCGGATAATATTTTTGCTTTAACACTACTCATCACCGGGTTGGTGAGCTTTGGCGTAGGTATTGCTGTTTTTCAAAAACTGGGCGGTGCCGTACGTTGGTTTGGTAGTATTATACTGGCAACCGCCATTTGGGCCATTACCTATAGTTTTGAACTAAGTAGCAATAACTTGCAAACCATGGTAATGTTTACCCATCTGGAATACATTGGTGTGGCCACGCTGCCAAGCCTGTGGATAATATTTGTGATGCGGTTTACCGGAAGAGAAAACTGGCTTAGCATATGGGGGATGGCCCTCATCTTTTTAGAACCTGCTTTAACGCTCATTTTTAAATGGACAGGTGCCTGGGGCTTACAATACGCGACTGTCAAAGTAGCCAATAACGGGCCGTTTCCTTTACTAGATATTACACCAGGTTGGTGGTACCGTGTGCACACGCTTTTCTTTTACGCCATGCTGGCCTGGGGTTTTTGGATGATTGTTGCCAAATTCAAAAAAGCCGAAGGTATTCTTAGGCGACAGAACAGGATCATATTGGTTGGCGCTATGTTTCCCTGGGTTGTAAACCTCATTTACTTGCTACATATTCGCCCGTTTAAATATCTTGATCTTACACCCTTTGCTTTCATCGCCACATCGCTGGTTATTGGTGTTGGTTTATTGCGGTTCCGTTTGTTTGATATTGTGCCCATTGCCCGCGAAAAGATCATTGAAGCATTGCAGGAAGGTATCCTGGTTACCGATTTGAACGGGATGATCATTGACCTTAACCCGAGAATGAAAAAATTGCTTGATGCGCAGCGGGCATCCTATATAGGCAATCATATTGATGAGCTTTTTATTGATATGGACCTGTTTAAACAAGCCGAAAACTGGCCCGAAAATTATCAATTAGAGATTAGCAGGAAAGAACAGGAGCAAACGCGTTTTTATGCTGTAACGGTTACCCCTTTGTTTGAAAAACGTACTATTTACAGTGGCAATGTATTTTTATTCAGAGATATTACCGAACGTAAACAGAACGAGCAAAAACTGGAAGAGCTAAATCAACTGAAAGACCGGTTGTTCTCTATCATAGCACATGACCTGCGCACCCCTATGATCAATTTAGGTGATATGATCTATTTGATAGAAAGTGGCGACTTAAGTCAGGCAGAATTTGTATCGATGCTGCCCGAACTGTCAAGAAACATTACCTATACATCGGGGTTGGTAGATAACCTGCTTTTTTGGGCGAAAAGCCAATTGGGCGGTGCCACCATAAACCCGGTAAGTTTTGATCTTTACCTGGCTGCGGAGCATCTGCTTGGTCTTTTTCAGCGCAGTGCTGATGAAAAGGAAGTTGTAATCCATAACCAGGTTAAAGAGCTAACATTTGCTTACGCCGATGAAGATATGATACAGGCGGTGCTACGGAACCTGGTTAATAATGCTATTAAGTTTTGCCGTAGTGGCGATTATATTTATATCAAAGCCGAGATGTCAAATAGTGAACTGATCATCAGTGTAGAAGATACCGGCGTAGGGATAAGCAAAGAAAACCTGACCCGTATATTTGCATTAGGAAATTTTACCACTCGTGGTACGGTTAATGAACAAGGCACCGGCCTTGGTTTAATGCTTTGCCAGGAGTTTGTTGAAAAAAATAAAGGGCATATCGGGGTAGAAAGCGTACCTGGTAAGGGAAGCCGTTTTTATTTTACATTGCCTGTTGGTATAAACACAAGCCCTGTTTTGGTATAAAAAGGGCCGTTTATCCCCAAATCCCCGCGCCGCTGTATTTTCTCTTTATAATACCGAATAGATTTTGTTGGTTTGTTTTGTTAACCAGGCAAATCATTCAAATTGAAACCCGAAAAAAAAATATCACTTTATTGGATATGTCAGCTCATAGGCTGGTCGGCAGCGGCAACATATTGGGCGTTTTTGGCATGGGTGCAGTCGCCGCAAAATTTCAATATATTGTTGGCTTTTGTTCATTTTGTATTGGATATCATCATCGGTATTGGAGTTACGCATGCTTATCACGTATTTGCCCATAGGCTGGGTTGGATAAAGCTTCGTATTCAAGATATGCCCATACGTTTAATACCAGCAGTAATTTTAATGGGCCTGCTGTACATGTTACTGGTAATATGGAAGCTGTATGCCATAAGGATATATTTCAGCTACTCGTTTGATGAAAGCCTAAAGCAGTTTTTCATCGAAAATTATCTCATCATTTCGGCTACCGGGATTCGGCTGATGGCTATATGGTTACTGGCTTTTCATTTATATCATTATGCGGTTATGGAAATTAGTATCGCAAAGGATAATGCCCGTTTGCAGATGGTAGCCCACGAAGCGCAGTTACAGCAGTTATCGGCGCAATTAAACCCTCATTTCTTTTTCAATTCGCTCAATAGTGTTAAAGCGCTGGTAAGCACTAATCCGTCAAAGGCGCGCAGGGCTATTGATTTGTTATCAGATTTATTGAGAAACTCATTATATGGCAACAACAAAGGCCTTATCCCCTTGAGCGATGAAATGAACCTGGTGAATGATTATCTTGAACTGGAAATGATCCGTTACGAAGATCGCTTACAGATATTGGTAAAGGTAGATGAACATGTTAACGACTGCAAGATCCTGCCCTTAAGTATCCAAACCCTGGTTGAGAATGCCATTAAACACGGCATCGCGCAGCAAAAAAATGGCGGTAAAATTAGTATTGTGGTAACTGCCGAACAGGGATATATTACCATATGTGTTGAAAATACCGGCCGATTAAACGGCCTTAATACAGCTACTGGCCTGGGCTTAAAAAACCTAAGGGAGCGATTGGAACTACAATATCGGAGCAAGGGATCATTTACGATCATTCAATTACCAGGCGAACGGGTTTTATCGACCATTAAAATACAGGTATCATGAAGAAGATCCGAGTATTAATTGTAGATGATGAGCGCCTGGCAAGGGCCGAAGTGAAGCGCACGATAGCAAATTTCCCTGATCTTGAAATTGTGGGCGAAGCCTGTAATGCCGGTGAAGCCCGGCAAATGGTTAATTTAAAAAAGCCCGATTTGCTTTTACTGGATGTACAAATGCCCGGCGAATCTGGATTTGATCTTCTGGAAACCATCAACCCGGTACCCGAAGTAATATTTGTTACGGCATTTGACCAATATGCCGTAAAAGCCTTTGAGGCAAACGTCCTTGATTATCTTGTAAAACCGGTACGCGACGAACGTTTTGCAAAGGCAATTGAAAAGGTAAGGCATAAGTTAAGTTCCTCCGGCGCTAGTCAGCAGATCTTTGTTAAAGACGGAGATAAATGTCATTTTATAAAATTGAGCGAGTTGTACCTTATTGAATCAATGGACAATTACGCCCGCTTATATTTTAACGATCAAAAAACTTACATCAAACGCTCCTTAAATCAACTGGAAAAAAAGCTGGACGCAGTTATATTTTTCAGAATTAACCGGGCGCAGATCATCAACACAACTTTTATTAAACAAGTTACCCCATTGCCCGGCGGTAAACTAAGCATCAGCCTTAAAACCGGTGAGTTGCTGGAAGTATCTGAAAGGCAATCGGTAAAATTTAAAACCCTAAACGGATTGTAATACGCCGTTTCAACCAAAACAGATCATCATGAAAAAATTATTCCTTTTACTGGCTATCATAAGCCGGTGTGTAACACTTTATGCTCAAAATTTGCCTCAGCCCGATAAGGAAAAGTACATTATTAACGATAGCGTGTTTATAAAAACGCCGCAGGGGCATACACTCTCGGCCGTAGTTATACGCAGACGCGATATGACTGGCCCGCAACCTGCTGCGCTGTTTGTATTTATTTATTCTGATACCAAAAGGAGTTTAGCCGAAGCAAAATACTCCGCCGATCATGGCTATGTAGGCGTTGTTGCCGATGTGCGGGGTAAACGGCTTAGTCTGGATGGGGTTGCCCCCTACGAAAACGATGCAACAGACGTATATGAGGTAATAGACTGGATAAGTAAACAGCCCTGGAGTAATCATAAAATAGGGATGTATGGCGGTAGTTATTCGGGCTTTGCGCAATGGGCAGGGCTTAAATATAAAGTTCACCCGGCACTTAAAACCATTGTTCCTTATGTTTCGGCGATACCCGGGATGGGTTTGCCCATGGAAAATAACGTATTCCTGAATGCCAATTACGGTTGGGCCTTTTACGTTACTAACAACAAATACCTGGATACCGCCACTTATAATAACCAGGAGCGCTGGCAAAACCTCCAAACTAACTGGTATCAAAGCGGAGCAGCCTATAATAGGATAGACAGTGTTGACCATGCCCCCAATCCCTGGCTGCAACGTTGGCTAAAGCATCCCGGTTTTGATAGTTACTGGCAATCTACAATTCCATATGGCCACGAATATGCAAAGATCAATATCCCCGTGTTGGCGTTTGATGGCTATTATGATGACGGGCAAACCTCCGGGCTTTATTACATCCGCCAGTTGGCTAAATACAACCCCAAAGCAAATTACTATGTGATATTGGGCCCTTATGATCATTTCGGTGCACAAAGAGGAGGAGTAGCCAACCTGCGCGATTATGTTGTTGATTCTGTAGCGCTTATCGATACCAAAAGGATCACTTTTGAATGGTTTGATTACATTATGAAAAACGGGAAAAAGCCTGACATTTTAAAAGGCAGGATCAGTTATGAAGTGATGGGGGCCAATCGCTGGGGGCATGCGCCATCATTAGATAAAATGCATAACAGCATGCTCAGACTTTACCTCAGCAACGTTAAAAAGGACGACCAGTTTAAACTATCGGCACAAAAGCCCGCGCAACTTACCAGCTTGGAACAGGAGGTTGATTTTGCAGATCGCACTACCATGAACACGTTTGCTTATCCATACCCCATTATTCAAAAAGATATCAGCAGTAACGGCTTCACTTTTGTAAGCGATAGTTTAAAACAAGCGCTGATAGTAAACGGTGCGTTCATCGGCCGGCTTACGGCTTCCATCAACAAAAAAGATTTTGATTATAGCGTAGTATTATATGAAATGATGCCTAACGGCGAATATTTTGAGCTTACTTATTTTGTAGGACGGGCAAGTTATTCGTGGGATATCAGTCATCGCAAATTACTACAACCGGGCAAAATAACTACATTGCCGTTTAGTAATACCAAAATAGTAAGCAGGCAATTGCAAAAAGGGAGCAGACTGGTGGTTGTGATCAACGTAAATAAAAACCGGTTTTGCCAAATCAATTATGGCACGGGTAAAGATGTAAGTACCGAAAGCATAGCCGATGCCCAAATCCCTTTGAATGTAAAATGGTATAATAATAGTTTCATTGAGGTACCGGTATCAAGGTAAGGCTTTATTATTGCCAATTAAAACGTATCCTAACCCAATTTCTATTGGGAATAATTGTTTATAAGTCCATTTTTGTCAACACAAGGCAATGAATTAAAAATGCTTAAAACAAGTGGCAATTAGCAGCGTTCTTGCTATACGTTTTAACCATTCGTATTTATGAGCACCACTACACTTAAGGACATTGCCGGTCAGCTAATGCGCGATAATAAAGGTTTGTTGGCTATGGATGAAAGTACCCATACCTGTAACAAACGTTTTGAAGAAGTTGGTATCCCCCAAACAGAGGAATATCGCCGTAAATACCGCGATCTTATCGTAAATACACCCGGTTTGGGTAGATATATAAGTGGCGCAATATTGTTTGATGAAACCATTAAGCAAAGCGCTGATGACGGTACGCCATTCGTGAATATTCTGCAACGAAACGGGATTATTCCAGGAATAAAGGTTGATGAGGGAGCCATACCTATGGTAGGGTTCCCCGGCGAAAAAATCACTGAAGGCCTGGATGGTTTGGGTGATCGCCTAAAAAATTATTACAATAGGGGTGCCCGTTTTGCCAAATGGCGGGCTGTAATTACTATCGGTGCTGAAATTCCTTCGGCAACCTGCATCAAAGCAAACGCATATACACTGGCCCGCTACGCCATGTTTTGCCAGGAAGCTGGTTTGGTGCCAATTGTAGAGCCGGAAGTTATAATGGATGGCGGTCACTCGCTTGAGAAATGTGCCGAAGTAACCACCGAGGTACTTCACGCTGTATTTAACGCCTTGTATCAGCATAGGGTTGACCTGGAAGGCATGATCCTGAAACCCAATATGGTACTGCCCGGCGAGGGTAGCGCTGAAAAGCCTTCGGCAAACCAGGTAGCAGAAGCTACCATAAAATGCTTTTTAAGAACAGTGCCTGCAACAGTGCCCGGTATCGCGTTTTTGTCGGGCGGACAACCTGCCGAACTGGCCTCAGAAAGATTAAACCAGATGCACGTGCAATTTGATAATGTTATGCCCTGGGGGCTTACTTTTTCCTATTCAAGAGCTGTGCAGCAACCCGCTTTGGAGATATGGAAAGGCAAAGACGAAAATATTCTTGAAGCGCAACAGGCTTTATTACATAGGGTGGCCTGCAACGGGGCCGCCAAGTTAGGGAAGTACAACCACGAGATGGAAAGTGCTGATTACAAATTCCAGGAGTAAATATTTACAGGCTCTAAATAAAAAGCCATTCGCATAAAACGGATGGCTTTTTATTATTTATAGGTGTTTACCTTATATCAGGTTAACACTGCGGTTTACAAACTCAGTAAGTTCGGCACCGGTTAATAATCCCTGTGAAAGTAACGCCAGGTCAAATGCTTGTTTTGACAATTGAGCCTGCACTTCTTCGTTATCTTCCTGTAAGATACGGGTGATCAGCTTGTGGTTACCATTTACAATTACCTTGTAATTATCGGGCATATTACCGTAAAAGCCCATGCCGCCGCCCATGGCTGCCATATCTTTCATACGGCGCATAAACTCATCCATAGTTACAGTAACAGGCAACTCATCTGGATTAAGGCTCTCTAACTGAACGCTATATGCAGGTTTGTTAATGGCTTTGTTAAAGATATCCTTAACCTTGGTTGACTGCTCATCGGTTAAAACAGATTCAGGTGCTTCATCTTTTTTGATCAGTTTATCAGCAACATCGGCATCAACACGTTTCAATGATGTTTTCTCTAATTTTTGCTCTAACTGGCTGATAAAGTGGTTATCAATAGGAGAGTTCATCACCAGGATATCATACCCTTTTTTATTAGCCGACTGGATAAACGAATCCTGTTTAGCCGGATCATTGGTGTAGATATACACTAACTGGCCATCTTTATCTGTCTGATTACCTTCTACTTTCTCTTTATATTCGGGCAAAGTGAAGTTTTCTTTTTTGGTGTTGGTTACCAAAACAAAGTCTTTTGCTTTATCATAAAACTTGTCTTCGCTTACCAGGCCATATTTTACAAACAAGCCAATGTCAGTCCATTTCTCTTCGTAGGCTTTGCGGTCGGCTTTAAATAGTTCTGATAATTTGTCAGCTACCTTTTTGGTGATATAGCTGTTGATCTTTTTAACGTTGCTATCGGCCTGTAAGAAGCTACGCGATACGTTCAACGGGATATCCGGTGAATCGATAACACCATGTAACAGCATCAAAAACTCGGGCACGATGTCCTTTACCTCATCGGTGATAAACACCTGGCGGCTAAATAGTTTGATCTTATTTTTTGAGATCTCAAAATCGTTTTTCAGCTTAGGGAAGTATAGTACACCTGTTAAGTTAAACGGATAATCAACGTTCAGGTGGATCCAGAATAAGGGGTCTTCGCTGAAAGGATAAAGCTGTTTGTAAAAGTCAAGGTAATCCTGATCTTTTAATTCAGATGGAGCTTTAGTCCAGATAGGGTTGGTATCGTTGATGATGTTATCTATTTGAACATCAATGTATTTTGGTTTGCCTTCTTCATCAACGCCATCTTCTTCCTGCTCTGTTTTGGTGCCGAATTTAATAGGCACAGGCAGGAATTTGCAATATTTGTCAAGGATTTCCTGTAGCTTGTACTGGCTTAAAAACTCCTCAGATTCGCTGTTGATGTACAGGGTGATCTCGGTACCACGCTCGGCTAAAACGCCTTCGCCGATCTCAAATTCGGTGCTGCCATCGCAAACCCAGTAAGCGGGTTCGGCGCCTTCCTGGTAACTAAGTGTTTGAATTTCAACTTTATCGGCAACCATGAAGGCCGAATAAAAGCCTAAACCAAAACGGCCGATGATCTCATTGGCATCTTTAGCTTCTTTGAACTTTTCCATAAACTCGGTAGCGCCCGAAAACGCTATCTGGTTAATGTATTTTTTAATTTCTTCGGCGGTCATACCCAGGCCATTATCGCTAATGGTGATGGTTTTTTTGGCCTCATCAAATGCAACTTCAACACGCAGATCGCCAAGTTCGCCATTGTACTGACCTAAAGAGGCCAGGCGTTTGATCTTCTGGGTAGCATCGACAGCGTTTGATACCAGCTCGCGCAAAAATATCTCGTTGTCTGAGTATAAAAACTTCTTAATGATCGGAAAAATGTTTTCGGTATGGATCGAAATACTGCCTTTTTCTTGCATAATATTATTTATGATTGAGTTAAATATGATTTACAACCTGCAACCATCAATGCATGTTCCAAAGATCAATAAGTTGTCAAATTGGCAGTGGAATATAAAAAACTGCTTTTTGCCTGCCGATAAATACCTTACCGGCGGTAACCCGGCGGCACACTTTTAAATACCTTTGAGATACCTTTTTTATTGCCCTTGCAACACCTTTCTACATCCTTTGGTACACCATTGTCTTGTTTTGATAGATTTTGAATATTTTAATTATTTTTACCAGGCCGATGGCAAACCTTAACATGAAAAAAATAATAACCCTAAACCTGTTTTTACTGGTTACTTTACTTTCGGTAATTAGTTGCAAAAACAAAAAGAAGGAAACTCCCGCAACTGCTCATAAAGATACCACCCTGGCAATTGATACCTCGTTTTTGGATGATAAGAATTATGTATATCAAAATATTCTCGATACCAGGCATGTTAAGATGATTAACCGGAGAACTAACGACACCAGCGTGGATAACAATATCTATACTGACTCTTCTTACTCCCGCAAGTACGTAGAACTTACAGTTGCTCAAAAGCTTCAGCTGATCGGTCCGTTCATTGGCAAAACGCTTGACGTTAAACCGAAGTTTGCGAGGGATCTTATGTCGGCTTACTTTATATCGAAGCAAAAGAAGATAGGGGACTTACAGCCTATTATTGTTTGGATAACCGGCGATGACTACGGCTCATTAAGCATGATCATTTTAAATAAACTGCATCAGCCCATAGATGGTTATAACCTGGATGGAGGCATGCAGCCGGGGCCGGAAGACATCGGTGATTCGCTGATGAAATTCGACCTGAAAAGCTACTCTAAATTAAGAAACAGGGAAATAACCACCGTACGGATGGAAGAAACTGATTATAAAGACACCACGAAAAAGGATATACAGATAGACTCCAATGTATTTAAAACGCTGATACAAACAGATGGCAGTTTTAACACCAAACAAACGGTTAAACAGCATTTTGTTACCCAGGAGAACAAGATATCTATTGAATGACGTATAGCACTTAAATAAATATAGTTCATGAAAATTTTCACGCTTTCAAAAATGAAAAAAGTACTGGTTTCAGTAGTGCTTTTTTCTCCGGCATTCTTTTCGATAACAAGCTGCGAAAATAAAAAAAGCGTTTTTCAGGTAACTGAGGATACTTCGCTTCTGGATGATAGTAATTACGTTTATAAAAATATAAGTACCACTAAAAACCTGAATTTTGTAGACAGAAAGAGCAAGATAGATTCATCAATCTTTATTAAATATAGCGACTCGACCTGTAAAAAACCTTTGAAATTATTCTCAAAAAATCAATGCGCTCTGTTGTTAGCCCCTTTTTTACCTGTCGGTTACGGAGTTGATTACGCTGTTGATGAAATGTGGGGACATTTTGTTTCAAAGCAAAATAAAATAGGGTCATTGCAGCCCATTATAGTTTCAGTTGGGGCAGTTCATGATTACTTCGCTTTGAGATTGATTATATTGAACAAAAATGGAAAAGCGATAAGCTACATTGACCTTGATGATCCAACTTATTTTCCGCAGGATCACAATAGTTATACTGATTATCAAACTGAGAGTTATTCGGTATTAGATAAAAATGAAATTATAAGTTATCGTGTATCTAAATTTCGTTATGCAAATAAAGGTCCGGTAGGGGAACTGGTTGTTGACTCCGTTGTTTTTAAAAGTGTAATTGATGCGAAAGGTAAAATATCAACCAAACAAATCGCGAAAAATCGCTATACAAAAAAATCAAAATCGGTTAATAAGTAAGGTTTTAGAATGCTTTCAAAAACGCATTCACTACATCATTCAATTTCGCTATTGTTTCCTCATCGGCTACTTTATCGCCATCCATTTTAGACCGGATAAAGGAGATATTCAACCTGGCCCCATCGGCAACCCGGGCATTAAGCGCGCCCAGGATCAGCAGCATGGCGGCGTGGGCTGTTTCGCCACCTAAGGAGGCGGTGATAAGGGCGACCGGCTTATCTGAGAACGAGGCACTTGAAACCATCCAATCCAGCATATTCTTTAGCTGACCCGGCACACCAAAAGCATATTCAGGCGTGCAAATGATTACACCATCAACCTGTTTTAAAAGCTCCCTCACTTCAAAAACAGGCTCAGGGGGATAGTCATCGTCATTGCCCGGATCAAAAGGAGGGATCAATGCTAATGAATCATAAATGGTATAATCAATATCCGCAGGCATCAATCCGCCTAAGTATTTTAAAATATTATGATTGGTTGATCCTGTTCTTAAACTGCCGGAGATGGCGAGGATTTTATGTTGGGTCATTTAAAAAGATGTTTTACATTATCCGTAAAAAAAGTTGTCATTTCGACGAACGGGAGAGGCTGTGCGTTGGGGTAAGGAGAAATCTTATGCGAGCGACTTTGCGGTTATTGCAAGATGTATAAGATTTCTCTTTCGCCCTTTACTAAGCCCCCTTCTTCGCTCTATCGAAATGACATTTTTTTATTAAAAGATGTAGTCCTAAAAACAATTATTTTATCCTAAGGCACAAACTGTAAAATAAACGATGACCCTTTACCCTCGGTAGACTGTACCTGGATATTACCCTTATGCAATAGCATGATCTGCTTACACAGGCTCAAACCGATACCGCTGCCGGTTTTTTTGGTGCTAAAGAAAGGGATAAAGATCTTATCTAACAGCTCATGCGGCATGCCCATACCATTATCGGTAATTTTAACCAGTGTTTTGCTGCCGCTTTGCGCTTCGGCCGATAGGGTGATGCGGGGTTCCTCGCGGTCTTTAACGGCTTCAATTGCGTTTACCAGCAGGTTAATCATCACCTGTTCTATCAGGTTTATATCGGCCTCAATGGCAAGGGCAGGGTCGCGCAGGATGATTTCCAGCTCAATGTGTTTTTTCTCCAGCGTAGGCCTCATCAGGCTGTTGAGGTTTTCAAACAGGTTACGCACCAATACTTTGTCCCTGTCCAGTTTGGTGATCTTGTTGAGGCTCCGGTAACTTTCGGTAAATTTAAGCAAACCATCGCTGCGGCGTTTAATGGTATCAATGCCCAGTTCCAGGTCTTCCAGGTCGCTGCCATCCATAGCTTCGGCAATCTCCGGACTTTGCAGCCGGTTTTTCAAGGTATCTGCCAATGATGAGATCGGGGCTACGGAGTTCATGATCTCGTGCGTCATTACATTCAACAATTTCGACCATGCCTTTGATTCTGTTTCGTCAAGCGCTTCGCTTACGTTTTGAAAAGCTATCAGCTTATAAAGCTTCTCGTCGCTGCGCATTAAGCTGGCTGTGATCAATATTTTAACCAGTTGCTGGTTGCGGGTAATGGTAATGATATTACTTTCACCGGGTTTTAGTTTGATCAGTTCCTGGTATAGGTCGGCCTCCCTTTTTTCTAAGGATTGAATAGTTTTAAGGTAGGGGATGCTCAGCAATTTTTTAAAAGCTTCGTTGATCCAGCTAATGTTACCTGTATCTTCCTCGTACGATAAAATGCCGGTATCTACCAGTTCCAATATCTTTTGCAGGTAATGGTATTGTGTTTCGCGTTCGCGGCTGATGAGCTTAAAGGTTGTGTTGATATCGTTAAAACCCTTGCGCAAAGGCTTTAATTCGTTAGGCGCTTTACGTACATCAAAATGGCGCGAAAAATCGCGGTAATGGATCGATTCAACAAACTGGTTAACCTCATCCTGCGCCTTCTTTTGAAAGCGAATCATTTCTATCACCGAATAAATAATGAGCGGAATAAAAATAACAAGGTATAGTGGTTGACCCTTAACAGTAACAAAGGCGGCGGCACATAAAGCCAGGAACATTAAAAATACGCGCAGCAGCAGCCGCCATTCGTAACGGTTAAATATCATATTTGCTCAATCTTCGGTATAAGGCGGTGCGGGTGAGGCCAAGCTCTTTAGCCGCACGGGTGATATTGCCATTGTGCTTTTCAATCACCTTTAAAATGGCATTCTTTTCCAGGGTGCTTAACTGGATATTATCATCGTTGGTGTTATTATCTGTAGCGGTTTCCAGGATAGAAAATATCAGGTCATCGGGCCTTAAAGTGCTTTCATCGGCCATGATCACCGCGCGTTCAATGGTGTATTGCAATTCGCGCACATTGCCGGGGTAGTTGTATGATTTTAGCTTTTGCAAAGCGGGGGTATCAAAATCCATAGCCGCTTTAAGGTATTTGCTTGCATATAGCTTGGCAAAATGCCTGGCCAATATCACAATATCCTCATTGCGGCGGCGCAATGGCGGCATATTGATCTCTACCGTGTTTATACGATAAATTAAATCCTTACGGAAACGGTTTTCGTTAGCCAGTTCGCTCATTGGCACGTTGGTAGCGCAAATGAGCCTGATATCAACATCAACAGCTTTGTTAGTTCCTAACCGTGTTACCTGCCTGTTTTGCAGTATGGTAAGCAGTTTGGCTTGCTGTTGCAGGCTGATATTGCCAATCTCATCTAAAAACAAAGTGCCGCCCTGTGCATCCTCAAACCTGCCGGCACGGTCTTCCCGCGCATCAGTAAAGGCACCTTTTTTATGGCCGAACAGTTCGCTTTCAAACAAAGTATCGGTAAGCGCGCCCACATCAACCTTTACAAAGGGCTTATCGGCCCGTAAGGAACGTTCATGAATAGCCTTGGCCATCAAATCTTTACCGGTTCCGTTTTCGCCCAGGATGAGGATATTGGCATCGGTAGGCGCTATCTTGTTCACCTTGTAAAAAATATCCTGCATCACTTCCGATTCTCCAAGTATAGAAGTATCGCCGGCAGTGCTTTTTACAGCCGCTTTAGCCACTTTAGCGCCGCCTTCTTTTTTATCAAGCAGCTCTTTTATGGTGGCTATCAGCTTTTCGTTATGCCATGGTTTCACCACAAAGTCGTCGGCACCTTCTTTTAATGACCGTACAGCCAAATCAATATCACCATAAGCGGTTATCATGATCACGCAAACGTTGGGTTTCCAGTCCTTAACCTTGCGCAGCCAGTAAAGGCCCTCGTTACCGGTATTAATGGCACTGTTAAAGTTCATATCCAGCAAAACCAGGTCAACCTCGTTTTTTTGCAACAGCCAGTTCAGGTTTTCGGGATTTTTCTCGGTTATTACTTCACCGGCCTGTGTTTTAAGCAACAGCTTAACGGCGGTAAGTACATCCGGATCATCATCAACAATTAAAATGGTAGCTTTTTTTAATATCATTTTTTATAGTTCATAGTTAATGGTTCATGGATCATAGATAATGGTTCATGGTTATCGATTCATAAATAATGATACAGGATAACAGACGCATGCAATTTAACAATTGTTACAGCAATTTCTTTTTTCCATGAACAATGATCAATGAACTGAATAAACAAGGTTGCAAATTACATAATTGCATAGTTAAGTTTAATACTGGTTATATAAATACTGTTATTTAATAATTAATGCGGCACAAACGGATTATATGGACGGGGGAGACCGCTTTTAAAAAGGAGGCACCTGACGGAGCCAAATATCAGGATATACATTTACTATAAACACGGGGCACCTCCGGAGCCTGAAAATAGATTTCTGACTCCAGCGGAGTCTCGTGTTTATAGATCATGCCCGAATATTCCGGTTCCGTAGGTGTCTTCTGTCCGCTTTTTAATTTTAAAAGTAATTTCTCCCCCGCTGTTCGAACAGCCGAGGTCTGTAGTAGCCCACTGCCAGCTTTTTAATTGAAGCTGTCTTAACTCTTGATTCTAATCTCTTGACTCTTGACTCGTCCGGGAAAAACTATACACTAAAAAGAAGTGTATGAAAACAGAAGACGATCAAACAGCGCCCATAATTCGCTTTCACGAGCGGGGCCA
>NZ_JANTYS010000028.1 GCF_024808255.1 Mucilaginibacter dorajii | reverse complement strand
TCCTTGCTGAGAAATTCAACGAAAACAGATAAACATGGAGCCAATACGTTGCAAACATAGAGGCCGCATCATTTGAATTATGATACGGCCTCTTTCTGTTATATTATATTCCAGTTTTCCTGAAATTATTTCACTTGTTGAAAAAATTCAAGGTTGGCTTGTTGGGTAATTCTTACAAGCACTTCGTGAGCATCATTTTTCAAATCAACGAAGTAAGAAGTAGCATCGATGTTTGCGTTGATATCGGTGTTGGCCTGGTAAACAATCACTTCGCCAATTTCATAACCAGCATAGTCTTTATTAATTTGTTTCATTGTTTTAGCAGGGATGGCTTTTACATCAACACGTTGAGTTACACCAAGGTACTCACCGCTTAAGTTGTAAAAAGCTGTTTTCTTTACGCCATCAATGGTGAAGGTAGCTTTTTGGCAATTTTTAGTAACTGTCCAGTTAACGTCTTTCGCGTCAGCAAAATCAACTGTAAAACCGTGTAAGGCAACGTATGATACATTGGTACCACCATCGTTCTTTTTACCACCATCGGCAGCGAATACATTAACGCTTAATAAAGCGGCAATTGCGGTTGTTAAAAATATCTTTTTCATGTTATTTTAAATTTTAAATCCATAACAAAAGTAAGATATCATTGATGATTTGACAAGTAAAATTAAATTTTTATGAATATTTGATAATTTGTAGCTGTTTATCATGCGTAATTTAAATTTTAATAATAATCTTAGTGTATAAATTACAATATCTTAAATAAAAAATCCAGGCAAAAGTTCCATAAAATCAATCTAAACCGTTTTAATACTGTTTAGAAACGAGTAACTAAAGATTCGCAACCGCTTCGGGGCAACATCCTGCATCTTTTTAAAATATGCTAAATTACCGCTTAAAATAAAGTAACGTTATCATACCAAAAGGGCAATCGCTTTTAAAGATTTGCGTAGCAAAAGGTAGCTCCGATGGAGCAAAAAAGCATAAATTACTTGTTCTACAAATAGGTAGCCGCTACGCGGCATCGAATAGAAGAACCAGATAAGATGCCGCATAGCGGCTACCTGTTTGTAGAAAGAAAAAGAACCAGAACCAGACAAAATGCCGCATAGCGGCTACCTATTGTGCTCATTGAATGATGTTACCTTATGCGGAACTGCTAAAAGCGATTTCCCTGATCATACCAATCGCAAACCTGATAAAACAAAAAAGCCGTCCGGATAAATCCGGACGGCCTGCATTTTTTGTAATTCCAGTGGAATTATTTCACTTGTTGAAAAAACTCAAGGTTAGCTTGTTGGGTTATCCTTACAAGCACTTCGTGCGTATCGTTTTTCAAATCAACGAAGTAAGAAGTAGCATCAATGTTTGCGTTGATATCAGTGTTAGCCTGGTAAACAATCACCTCACCTACCTGGTAGCCAGCGTAATCTTTGTTAATTTGTTTCATTGTTTTAGCAGGGATCGCTTTAGGATCAACACGCTGAGTTACACCAAGGTACTCACCGCTTAAGTTGTAAAAAGCTGTTTTCCTTACACCATCAACAGTGAAGGTAGCTTTTTGGCAATTTTTAGTAACTGTCCAGTTAACGTCTTTTGCATCAGCAAAATCAACTGTAAAACCGTGCAAGGCAACGTATGATACATTGGTACCACCATCGTTCTTTTTACCACCATCGGCAGCGAATACATTAACGCTTAATAAAGCGGCAATTGCAGTTGTTAAAAATATCTTTTTCATGTTGTTTTAAATTTTAAATCCATAACAAAAGTATGGTATAATTGATGATTTGGCAAATAAAATTGAATTTTTATGAATATTTAATAATAACAGTCAAATTGACGTATAAAATTTAGACTTTCGTAATTTACTTAGTGTATATATTACAATAACTAAAAGCCAAAAATACATAAAAAAACGGTTTAGGTCAATCTAAACCGTTTTAATAACACGTAGTTAATCTCAAATTAACCATTATCTGCAAAGCCCGGGTACAGGGTCATGCCGCCATCCATAAAAATAGTAGTGCCGGTGATATAGTCGGCCTGATCAGATGCCAGCCATGCCGCCAGCTGGCCAATATCGGCAGGTTTGCCTATCCGGTTATATGGGATCAGGGTGAGTAACTTATCCAAAGCCTCGGGTGTTTCCCAGGCCGATTTATTGATAGGCGTTTGTATAGCGCCCGGCCCAATACCTACTACCCTGATCTTATGTGGGGCCAATTCCTGGGCTATGCTTTTCATAAACATGCTTATGCCGCCTTTACTTGCCGCGTAATTAACATGGCCCGCCCATGGAATTACCTCGTGAACACTGCTCATACAAATGATTTTGCCGGCAGCCCTGCTCCGCTCTTCAACAACTCCCCTGCGAATGAATTCTTTAGCTGCCTCGCGCGAGCATAAAAACTGCCCGGTTAGGTTTATGTTGATCACCGTATTCCAATCCTCCAACGTCATATCTACAAATTTTGAGTCCTTTTGCAGGCCGGCGTTATTTACCAGGATATCGATGGTTTCGTACTTATCCAGTATTTGGGCAAACATGGCTTTTACCTCATCTTCATGGCTTACATCAGCCTGAATAGCAAATGCTTCGCCACCATCGGCAATAATATCTTTCACCGTATCATCGGCGGCATCGTGATTATGCGCGTAATTGATTACTACTTTGGCACCGGCTTTGGCTAATTCCTGGGCAACACCCCTGCCTATGCCGCTATCTGCACCCGTAACCAGCGCTATTTGTCCTTTTAATGATGGGTTCATATCAACAGTTTTGTTTTAATATAACCAATGAAATTGAAACTATATGGTATTGATTACTTAGTGATTAATTTGAAACGATACTTTGTAAGTATTATAGATGAAAAGAATTAGCTTCCCTCATTGTTTTGAGTTTATTGATATCTGAGATATTTTTGGTTTTAGTAAACCAGTTTTTGTTGATATAAGCTTTGAAGAATGACCATTTATGGTCTTTAATTTCATTCCCACTTAATAGCCCAATTATATAATCAAGATGGTCAGCATTCCAGGCCCATATCAATTCCTGACGAATCTCTATTTTATTTAAAAGTTTTAACGCTGGTATTTCAGTCCAGTTTTTAGTTTCCCTTTTAACGCAGTTGGTACAAAAAAATATCCAATTCCTATTTTCAAAGTCAGTATCAATGAAGTGGGCAATGGCCTCGGGGGCATCACAATGAGTTAGTTTAGCGGGATTCAAACAATTTGGGCATACAACCTGAATCAATCGGGGAAAATGGTAGTGCTGATACCGAATATGAGTTGAGCCACCAGACAATATTGAACCGTTCATTTAAATTGAGATATTTATAAATCTAAGTAAAATCAAACAAAAAAGACGCACGTGATGCGTCTCTGCAAAAATCTGTTATGGTTCTTAGTCTTCCAAATGCCTTATGTAATCTAAGAACATGAATAACGCCTTCTTCTTATCCTCCGTTAACTCGTAGTCTATTTTCACCATTAAATAATCTACAATGTCGAAATCGTCGCGCATGGTAAGTTCTTTGAAAAGGTCTTCGCGATGGTCGAGGCCGTATTTAAGAGCGGCGTTAAACTCGTCCATAAATTCCTGCGGGATGGGTTTGTTGGCTATCCAGCCGGCAAACATAAAGGGCAGACCGGTAAATTTTTGCCATTCCCCGGCCAGGTCATATACGTATTTGTAATTGCCTTTTTTGCCAAAGGTACGGTCGCCTATTTGTACAAAAGCAGTGTTAGCTTCTGTTGATAAACTATAATCTGGCGCACCGCTGATCAGCTCGGGCTTAACCTTCCAAAAATTTTTGAGCAGCACCAGGGCAAGGTTATTAGATGACCGCGATTCCGGATCGAGCTGTAAATATTTGATATCGTGCACCTCGCAATTACTAAAAATAAAAACGGAATTTACAGCGCCTACAGCACCAATGCAATAATCTGATACGATATTCCAGTTGGGGATACTTAATGTTGCCGCCACCGGGATCAAGCCGATATCAACCACATCGTCTATCAGTTTCTGGGCACAGTCTGAAGGCATATCCAGGCTTAGTTCTATTTTATCTACAAATCCGGTGTGTTGAAGGCCGTATATAAAGGGTTTGGTATTGGTGTAGCTTACTGCTGATATTCTGATCTTTTTCACAAGAAACGCGCTTTCTGAATTATTTTAAATGTTCGGCATTGTTAAAATCTACGATTTCGAATTTTTCACCATCGTAAACAACTTTGTATAAAACCAGGTTCTGGTGCGGGAAGGTATCCATTTCGGTTAATGGCTTACCGGTTAATATACAAAGCAACAGGCGCATGGCACGGCCGTGCATGCATATGAGTACAGTTTTTTCTTCGGGATGGCTCATGATCACCTCCAGGGCTTCACGCTGGCGCACCTCTACTTCATTGGGACTTTCGCCCCCCTCAAATTTGCTATCCAGGTTACCATCCAGCCAATCGCGCATGATCTGTAAAAATGCTGCTTTGTTTTCGGTAGTTGGTAATTGTCCTTCATGGATTCCCCAGGCCAACTCGTCTAAGCCGGGCAGTTTTTCAAAGGGTAAGCCGCCGTCAATAAAAGGCTGGATACTTTGCTGGGTGCGCTTAAGGGCCGATATATAGGCTTTATCAAACGGTACGTTTTTATAAGCTTCAAAAAATAGCCCTGCCTGTTTGCGGCCTTCGTCGTTAAGATCAGTATTAACACCACGGCCTTGTATAATCCCCAGCTTGTTAAACTCGGTTTGGCCATGACGTACAATGTATAAAGTTTTTTCTACCATTCTTTGAGCGGAAAGCAGAAAGCCGAAGGCTCAAAGCTTTTTTTCTTAGCCGAAAGCATAAGGCTTAAAGCTTCGTTGTTGTTTAGTTATATTCCTTTATATTCCTTTTATGCTTTCGGCCTTAAGCCTTCCGCTTCAAGCTTTTTCCAGCTTAGTTTATTACCGGCAATTTATAGTATTGCGGTTTGGGTTCAGTTTCGGGGAACTTAAAATCACTGTAATCGGTAACCACGTTGTAAAGCGTATCGCGTTCAATGGGGTAACGGCCTACATTTTTGATCAGTTCTACCAACTGTTTGGTACTCATACCTGGATGCTGTTCTTCGGCACCGGCCATGGAGTAAATTTTGGTAGTATCATCCAATGTACCATCAATATCATCAACCCCAAAATTGAGGGAAAGCTGTGCAGTAGTGCGACTGATCATGGCCCAGTAGGCTTTAATGTGATCGAAGTTATCCAGGTAAATGCGTGCCACGGCATAATTGCGCAGATCTTCAACAACTGTTGACTCCGGCACGTGCGACATTTGATTATCCTGGTTGCGGAACTTTAGCGGGATAAACGTTTGGAAACCACCTGTTTTGTCCTGCAGCTGGCGTAAACGCTCCATATGATCAACCCGGTGATGGAATTTTTCGATATGGCCATAAAGCATAGTAGCATTTGACCGGCCGCCCAATTTATGCCATTCCTCGTGGATGGCCAGCCATTGATCGCCGGTACATTTATCTTTCGAGATCAGGTCGCGTACTTCGGGATGAAAGATCTCGGCACCGCCGCCCGGTATCGAACCTAAACCGGCTTCCATCATCAGGCGCATACCTGTGGCGTAGTCAATTTTGGCTTTTTTAAAAATGTAATGGTATTCAACCGGGGTTAATGCCTTAATGTGTAATTCGGGACGATGCGCACGGATACGGCTAAACAACTCCTGGTAAAAAGGCACATCATACTGTGGTAAAACACCGCCTACAATGTGCACTTCGGTAACAGGTTCGCCATCGTATTTGGTTACCATGTTAAACATTTCGTCCATGGTGTACTCCCACCCTTCTGATTTTTGTTTCAGCAGGCGCGAGTATGAGCAAAATTTGCAGTCGTAAACGCAAAGATTGGTTGGTTCGATATGAAAATTACGGTTGAAATAGGTTTTATCGCCATGACGTTTTTGACGGATATAGTTGGCTAAAACACCAAGATAACCCAAATCGCCCTGTTCGTATAACGTAACACCTTCATCAAAGGTGATCCTTTCGCTACGCAGTACTTTTTCGGCAATATGCTTTAAATCAGCAGGCAGATCAGGGTTTTGTAATAATAACTGTAAATTACTCTCAGCTTCCATTCAAAAGACTTTGTACAAAAGTAGCAAATGTTAGCGTAATGAGAATGTAATATATAGATATCAACGATGTAAAACGGTAATGTTTGCCCATCGGGAATTGTAAACATCAACAAGACAACATCTTACAATAGAAGTTTATTTTCAATATTTATTGAAGATTTGAAAAATTGAATTCCTAAAGACTATTAAAACAGATATTTATTAGTGCTGCACACAAACGATGCTATAGTGTGCTTATTGATGTGATAGTAATCCCGTTAAAACAATCGTCCTGGCAACCTTTGGGTACAAAGCCGCAGCTGGACAGCAAGCCATTTTTATCGGTTTCAAAATAAATATCATTGGTTTTGGTATCTGCTTTAAGCCAAACTGTACGGGCCTGGGTATAAATGTCGTCAATAGTCATCAATTCGCCCGCTTCCTGGCCATGTGTGTTTAAATTAGATATATTTTCGTGCCAGTTTTTAAGAGTATCAACGATGCCAGAACCATCGTTATGCGATTTAAATGAGACATAGTCCCTGGAAATAATTTTGCCATTATTAATCCCGGTTGTAGTGGCACGGCCATATCCGGTCCATGAACCGCTGCTTATGGTGTATTTATAAGAGTTGTGAATATTAGTTTTATAACTTACCCAGGCTTTATAGCTGGTATCGTATTGATCGCTTTTGGCAATGTTTTCTTTTTTGCAGCTTGTGGCCGATAGTAAAATGAGCAGGGTAAGCAGGTACAGGTTTTTCATAAGGTCTTTTTTTATCATTACGAAAAGATTAAACAGCCTGCTACAGCAAATACCAAATAATCTTATTTATTTTGGCCCGATAACATTTGCATCATGAAAATTGAAACCATAGCTATACACGCCGGCAATAAGGTAGACGGATCATCAAAAGCCGTAATACAGCCCATCGTACTCTCTACCACATTTGAACGCGGCGAAGATGGCGGTTTTCCCGGCGGTCATATTTACAGCCGGTCATCAAATCCCAACCGGGCTTTGCTTGAAAATGTAATAGGTAAGTTAGAGGGCGGTGCCGATGCGGCAGCCTTTTCATCTGGCAATGCGGCAGGCATGTCGGTTTTTCAATCACTGGCACCGGGCACACATATTATTTGCCCGGATGATATGTACCATGGTTTACGGAATCAGCTTAAAAACCTGTTTGCGGGTATCTTAACCTTTGATTTTATCGATGTAAACGATGGGGATGTTTTACAACAACATATCAGGCCCGAGACAGGTGTTATATGGGTAGAAACCCCATCAAACCCCTTGCTTAAAATAACCGATATCAAACAAGTAGTGAGCATAGCGAAGGCAAAAGGCATTAAAGTAGTGGTTGATAATACCTTCGCCACCCCTATTTGTCAGCAGCCTTTAACTTTAGGCGCCGATTTGGTAATGCACTCGACCACTAAATATTTTGGTGGTCACAGCGATCTGATGGGTGGCGCGTTGATCACTGCCGAAAAAAACGATTGGTGGGCAAAGATCCGCCAGGTACAGGAAATGGGCGGCGCTATCCCATCTCCAACAGATTGTTTCTGGCTGGTGCGCAGCATTAAAACCCTGCCTTACCGGGTTAAAGGCCACGTGCACAACGCGCAGTTATTGGCTGAATTTTTAGAACAACATCCCAGGGTTGAGCAGGTATTATACCCCGGCCTGCCATCGCACCCGCAACATCAAATAGCCAAAGATCAGATGTTAGCTTATGGAGGGATGCTATCATTTATTGTAAAAGGCGATAGGGATGATACGCATAACATCATCAATAAACTCAACATATTTACCAAAGCCACCAGTCTTGGAGGTGTTGAAAGCCTGATAGAACACCGCGCCACCGTTGAAGGTCCCGATACCAAAACGCCGTTTAATTTATTGCGGGTATCGGTTGGATTAGAACATATTGATGATTTGATAGAAGATTTGAGCCAAGCCCTGGAGGACTAAGGATAAAAAGATCAAGGAACAAGGATAAAAGATCAAGGAGCAAAAATATCTTGTTTTTGCTCTTCCTCTTCCTTGTTCTTTACTCCCACAGTCTTTGCTCCAAGAATCCTTGTTCCTTTGTCTCAAAGTCTTTTATCTAAATAAAATTTGGTATTTAAATAAATATCCACTTATCTTTGCAATATTATTTGGTAGTGATACCATAGTCGATCAATTCTCCGCATAGTTCGGGTATTGATTTATAAAGAAGCGGCGAGAGATCAGGCTCAATGACCCGCTGGCAACCCTTCAAATTTGAAGAAGGTGCCAATTCCTGTCCCGGCAAATAACACCGGGGGATATAAATTTATAGCCATGAAAAGTTTAATTACAATTACTACAAGCAACATTTTTAATACCCAAAACGGTAACATACAACGTATTAGTCCAATTACTGGCTGTATTTGTATGTGTTGCTGCTGTTGATGCTTTAATACGTCCCTTTTTCAATCCCTGAAAACATACGTGTTGTAAAACCGGTAAGCATTTACCGACTTGCTAAAAATCCATCTAAACATCAAAAATTAATTTAACTTTTAAAATCTAAAACTATGTCAAACTTAAAATTCGAAACACTACAACTACACGCAGGCCAGGAAGTTGATCCTACAACAGGTTCACGCGCTGTACCACTTTACCAAACCACCTCTTATGTATTTAACAGTGCCGAACATGGCGCAAACCTGTTTGCATTAAAAGAGTTTGGCAATATTTATACCCGTTTAATGAACCCTACTACCGATGTGTTTGAAAAACGCATAGCGGCTTTAGAGGGGGGCGTTGCCGCGTTGGCAACGGCATCGGGCCAGGCGGCGCAATTTATAGCGTTAAATAACATACTGCAGGCCGGCGATAACTTTGTTACCTCTCCTTTCCTGTACGGCGGGACTTACAATCAATTTAAAGTAGCATTTAAACGTTTAGGCATCGAGGTTCGTTTTGCCAAAGACGATACCGCCGAAAGCCTGGAAGCTTTAATTGATGATAAAACCAAAGCCATTTTCCTGGAAACTATTGGCAATCCAGGCTTTACCATCGCCGACTTTGATAAAGTTGGCGCTTTAGCCAAAAAGGTTGATCTGCCTTTAATTGTGGATAACACTTTTGGTGCAGGTGGCTACTTATTCCGCCCGTTAGAGCATGGCGCAAGTGTGGTGGTACAATCAACCACTAAATGGATTGGAGGGCATGGCACCAGCATTGGCGGTGTTATAGTTGATGGTGGTAATTACAACTGGGGTAATGGTAAATTTCCGCAATTTACCGAGCCATCTGAAGGTTACCACGGCTTGGTTTTTGCCGATGTGTTTGGCATTGGCGGTCCGTTTGGTAATATCCAGTTCATCATTCGTGCCCGTGTAGAAGGCTTGCGTGATTTTGGACCTTCGCAGTCGCCATTTAATTCATGGCTTAACATCCAGGGGTTGGAAACTTTGTCCCTGCGTGTGCAGCGCCATGTAGATAATACATTGGAGCTGGCCAAATGGCTTGAGCAGCATCCGTTGGTAAAATCGGTTAATTACCCCGGTCTGGCATCATCTAAATACCACGAGCTGGCTAAAAAGTATTTAAAAAATGGTTTTGGCGCGGTATTATCCTTTGAAATTGAGGGCGATAAAGCCGACGCCGGTAAAGTTATAGACAACCTGAAATTGGTAAGCCATTTAGCAAATGTTGGCGATGCCAAAACATTGATCATACAGCCATCGGCAACAACCCATCAGCAATTATCTGATGAAGAGCAGCTTTCGGCTGGTGTTACGCCAACCTCGTTACGTGTAGCGGTTGGTATTGAGCATATTGATGATATTAAAGCAGATTTTGAACAGGCATTTGCCAAAGTAAAAGAGGCCCAGGCCGAATTAGTATAGTAGTTGATGAAGTTGTGAGTTTTGAGTTATAAGTTTTGAGTTGAAAAGGTTTTTTGAATGGAAAACTCCTTACTCACTACTCAAAACTCACGACTATCATCATGATAATAACAGAATGAGTATAGAAACATATAAGTACACGCAAACTTTTAAGCTCGAATCCGGCGAACAATTACAGCAACTGGAAATTGGCTTTCATACTTATGGGAGGTTAAATAAAGCCAAGGATAATGTAATATGGATTTGCCATGCGTTAACCGCCAATTCTGACGTGTTTGATTGGTGGAAAGGTTTTGTAGGTACTGGGAGTATTTTTAACCCCGAAGAGCATTTTATAGTTTGTGCCAATATTTTGGGCTCGCCTTATGGCACAAGTAATCCGTTGAGTATTGATCCGGCTACCGGGCAACCCTATTTTCAATCGTTCCCTCAATTTACCATCAGGGATATTGTGAACGCGCATAGGTTACTGGCAGATGAGTTAGGGATAGGTCAAATTCATATCCTTATAGGTGGTTCTCTGGGTGGCCAGCAGGCTATCGAATGGGGGATCATGGAGCCTGAACGGATCAAAAATCTGATCCTGATTGCCACAAATGCGCGTCATTCTCCGTGGGGTGTAGCATTCAATGAATCGCAACGCCTGGCCTTAACCGCCGATCCTACTTTTTATGATAACACCATTGATGGTGGCCAAAAAGGATTAAAAGCAGCGCGTACCATCGCACTGCTCTCCTACCGTACTTATAAAACATATGGCATCACCCAGCAAGAGGACGAGGACACCAAAACCGACAACTTCAAAGCTTCTACCTACCAGGATTACCAGGGGCAGAAATTGGTCAATCGCTTTAACGCACACAGTTACTGGTATTTAACCAAAACTATGGACTCTCATAACGTAGGCCGCAACCGCCATAGCGTGGAGAAAGCTTTGAGCCTCATTAAAGCCCGCACATTGGTTATCGGGATTACATCAGATGTGTTGTTCCCTATTGAAGAACAACAATACCTGTTCAGGCATATCCCCAAATCGGCCTTTGCCCAATTAGATTCGTTTTACGGGCACGATGGCTTTTTAATTGAAACAGAGTTTTTAACAAATATTATCACATCGTTTTTTAAAACCGATGTAAAAGGAAAAATTATAGAATTGCAACGTACAGCGTAATGAGTAAAAAGTTAAGTATAGGATTATTTGGATTTGGCGTAGTTGGGCAAGGGTTATATGATATCATCAAAACAAAAAATTTAAACATCGAAATTGTAAAATTCGCCATTAAAGACCCTAATAAAAAGCGGTCGTTACCGGCAGAATTATTCACCATCGATAAGGAAGAACTGTTAAATAACCCCGAGATCAATACCATTGTGGAATTGATTAACGATACCGAGGCCGCTTTCGATATAGTTTCAAGAGCTTTAAGCAGCGGTAAAAACGTAGTATCGGCAAGTAAAAAAATGATTGCCCTGCATTTGGATGAGTTAATAGAATTGCAGCAAAAACATGGAACATCATTATTATATGAAGGCGCGGTTTGCGGTAGTATCCCTATTATCCGCAATTTGGAAGAATATTATGATAATGAACTACTGCACTCTATAAGCGGTATTTTTAACGGCTCATCAAATTACATCCTCTCTAAAGGATTCATTGAAGGACTTGATTATAACCGGGCCTTACAACAGGCGCAGGATCTTGGCTTTGCCGAAACTGATCCAACAAGTGATGTTGGTGGCTTTGATGCCAAGTACAAATTGATCATAGCCGCTGCACATGCCTATGGCGTAATTGTACAGCCGGATGAGGTATTTAACTTAGGCATCCAAAATCTGGCCGCCCATGACTTGCAGTATGCCAGGGAGAAAAACCTGAAGATAAAGCTTGTTCCAGTAGCTAAAGAACTTGACGATCAGAATGTTGCCATGTTTGTGCTCCCTAAGTTTGTAACGAGCTCTGAGTTTTTATATAACGTTGAATATGAATATAATGGGGTAACTGTGCAAGCCGCTTTTGCAGACCAGCAATTCTTTTTTGGTAAAGGGGCGGGTGGTCACCCAACCGGATCGGCGGTGTTGTCTGATATTGCTGCACTGCGCTACGATTACCAGTATGAATACAAAAAAGCAAAAGCCAAAACAAACCTCAAATTCACCAATAATATTGAGCTTGACATCTATTTAAGATACGATGATGAGGCTTTAGTTAACGACCTAAAATTCATTTCAATAAAAGAGCGCTATTATTCAGGTGATTATAAATTTGTTATCGGAAAAGTGAATTTGCAAAATCTGATCGATAATCAATCCCGTATATCTGTAAGTAAGGCATTCGTTGCCTTTGCCGGTCAGCTAACGGGGGTCAGCTTAGCATCGGCATAAAACAAACAGTTAAAGTTTTAATGTAGATTTTTCTTAGTTGTTTGTACAAAAAAAGGCTCCGTTTCCGGGGCCTTTTTTGTTTCATTATATTTCGTACTAAATACTACTTCGCATAGTAAGCGGCTATTCTTTTTCCGAAAGCAACGGTTAAAATCCCTATAAACAGTTTTGATATAGATGATATAGCCAGACCCTGATCGCCGGCATTTGATAAGTTATACAAACGGTACAGCATATCTGGCAATGTGTTCACAATAAGTAAACCACCAATAATAAGAAGCGCCATTTCATAAATCACCTTTCTATCAGCAAAAAGCTTTACACTTTCCTGCCGATCAGCTGCCATCGTAATCATGCGGGTTATCAACTTAGTGCCGGCAATTAAAAAAATGGCAAAGGCCATGAGCACTAAAAAACTCAAACCATTTATCCATAATAAATTACTCTGTTCGCTGCCTTGTTCGGCAGTCATAGCGGTTGTTCCGTGGTTTTGTACAAAAGTTAATAAACTGGGCAGTTTTGAGATATCGGCTATCAACAGGTAAATACCAAGGATTTTTATGGTTATTTCATAAATATCAGACTTCTTCATTTTTTATTTCAGGGTGTGGTTTATATCTAATTGGGTCTACTAATATAAACAAATGCCCTACATATCCTATAAAAACGACTGCTATTCTAAATAATAATGTCGTATCCGGTTTAAGCCATGATCCAATTCATATACCCAGGGAGTGGCAGTCGGGATTTCTAATTCGGTTACTTCCTCATCGGTAAGGCAGTCAATATATTTTATTAATGATCGTAAGCTATTGCCATGGGCAACCACAATTACCTTTTGATTCCGGCGCATGGCATTTACAATGGCCTCGTTCCAAAAGGGCAAAACCCGGTCCATGGTTTCACTCAGGTTTTCGGTTAAGGGCAATTCACGGTCGGTAAGGTCCTGGTAACGCAGATCGTGGCCGGGAAAACGTGGATCATCGCGGGTTATAGCCGGTGGGTGTTCATTAGGGTCACGTCGCCATTTTTGTACTTGTTCTAAACCATATTTAGCTATGGCGTCGTCCTTATTCATGCCTTGTAAATCGCCATAAAAACGCTCATTCAACCGCCATGATTTTACAACTGGTATCCATAAGTGATCAAGCTGCTCCAATACAAAATGCATGGTTTTTATCGATCGTTTAAGATATGAGGTAAAACCGGCATCAAAATTATAACCATTCTTTTTAAGGATCTCTCCTGCCCTTCGCGCTTGCTGATAGCCGTTTTCAGAAAGATCGGCATCTTCCCAGCCAGTAAAACGATTTTCGAGATTGAAGGTGCTTTCGCCGTGGCGTATTAATACTATTTTTTGCATGGGTATTTGCTTAACGCAAAAGTAAGCGCAGAGTTATAAAAAAAATTGTAAAATGTATATAAATCACTTAGCTTGCGGTATAAACCAATTAATACTAAACCCATTATGAGCTCAATTACACCTGCTCCTGTAAAGGATGGCATTGCTAATCCGGCCCCGCTTGGCCTTTGCGCCTTTGGCATGACAACAGTTTTATTAAACATTCACAACGCCGGCTTTTTTGAAATGAACAGCATGATCCTGGCTATGGGGATATTTTATGGCGGCCTGGCGCAGGTAATTGCCGGCGTAATTGAAGCTAAAAAGAACAATACTTTTGGCTTAACAGCTTTTACATCATACGGCTTTTTCTGGCTCTCATTAGTAGGCTTAATTGTGTTGCCTAAACTGGGTTGGGCAACCGCTCCATCTGAAGGTGCTATGTGCGCTTACTTAAGCGTTTGGGGCGTATTTACGCTGCTTTTGTTTTTTGGCACTTTAAAGTTAAACCGCGCGCTGCAATTTGTTTTTGCATCGTTAACCGTGTTATTCTTTTTACTGGTTGCCGGCGATGCCACAGGTAACCCTGTTATTAAACACCTTGCCGGTTACGAAGGCATTATTTGCGGTGCATCGGCAATTTATACCGGTATAGCAAACGTATTAAATGAAGTTTACGGTCGAGTTGTTTTGCCTATAGGCCAGGTTAACGTTTAAAATAATCTTGCTAACTTGCGCAGGTGAAAGATTTTAAAAAATATTACAGCATACCGGCTACGCCCGAAGAAATTTATATAGCCCTTACCAACCCTGTTACCATTGAATTATGGACGGGAGAGGTTGCCGAAATGAGTACCGTTCCCGGTTCGGAATTTTCTATGTGGGATGGCAGCATCATAGGCAAAAACATTGAGTTTGAAGAAGGCAAAAAAATTGTACAGCAATGGTATTTTGAAGGTAAATCTGATGACTCAATAGTTACCATTAAGCTTCACCCGGATAAAAGCGGCACCTCTGCCGAATTAAGGCATACCAATATCCCCGATGAGGATTTTGATGACATTACAGAAGGATGGACTTACAGTTATTTTGGTGGTTTAATAGATTTTTTTGAAGGTGAGTAAATAGCCTATATCAATCACGTTTAAATAATATAAAATAACAAAAGCCGCTCTGTTCGAGCGGCTTTTTTGTATATAACCAATTAACCCTAAACTAACTCCTTTTTTAATATAAAGTAAACTCTACCCTTCTGTTAATCTGGCGGCCTTTCGCAGTTTTGTTTGATGCAATTGGTTGGTTTTGACCATAACCCACCGCTTCTATGCGTGAAGGATTAGCACCTTTGCTTACCAAATAGTTCTTTATCGATTCGGCGCGGGCCTTTGACAATATCATATTTAGTTTTGCAGAACCTTTGTTATCGGTATGACCGCCAAGTTTCAGGCTGAAGTTTTTACTAATCAACAGATCGGCCACTTTATCTAAACCAGGCAGTGATCCCCGGCGAAGTGTTGCTTTTCCGTAATCAAATTCAAGGTTTTTAATAGCATCGGTAACCACTTTTTTGTCCACTTCTGTAATAGCCAAAACCAGCGGGCAACCGGCGCCATCAACCTTGGTACCGGCAGGTGTATTTGGGCATTTATCGTTCACATCTGGTACGCCGTCACCATCACTGTCGGTAGTTATTTTTGTTAAAGTTGCGTTTACATCGTCCCTTAATTTGGCGTTTTTGTTTTTTTCAATGTCAAGCTCAGATTGTATGGCGGCCTTGGTGTTCACATCTCCGGTTAAATATTCGGTGCGTAACGATGCAACCGGGTTATGCGTTGCCATTTGCGGCTTTTTGTGGCTGCCAAAGGCATATTCAAGCCCAAGGTGGATGTATGAGAATTTGTCGCTGTTTGATCCGTAGTTATAACCGTCAAGATTATCTGTATTCACAAAGCCAATCTGGTAACCGAAATCAATATTAACATTGTTTGATACGTTGAATTTAACACCGAAACCTACCGGAATGAGGGTTTCATAGGCCGCGTTGTTTTTGCCAAAAGGGTCTTTAAACGGGAGTTTGGGCCCGCCGGTATGTTGAATAACCGGCGTATAATTGATAACTCCTCCCGATGCGCTTATATATGGCTGCACCAATGGTTTTTTATTTTCCCAATTTACGTTGGCAAATGTAAATACAGCGCCTAAAGTTGCCGACCAATTTAATTTGGTGCTATATGATGTTAACGGATTTGTTGGATCGGGCTGCGCGCTTGTGCCTTTTAATGTACCTCTTAAAAAATCCAGCTGGATGCCTAAAGCCGGCAGCACCTGTTTTTTCACATAAGCCCCATAGCCAAAACTGGAGGCTGGATGCGTGAAATCCGATTGGTCTTTAGTACTCAAAATATTGTACATGGTAGTAATACCACCACTAATACCTACCGACCATGTGTTTAACATTTTACTTCCCGAAAACGGAACCACATAATCTTTGGTAATTGCGGTATCCGGAGTAGTTTGGGCAAATAGCCGGCCTCCTAATAGGATACCTACCAGGAGCAGTGTCTGTTTTTTAGGATTTAATTTCATGTGGATATGTTTAAGTATGTTATTTGATTTAATATACAATTATACCTCCTGTAGCATATAAACAATCAAACCTCTACCGTTAGTTTGAATAAGATTTTACACATTGAACAAATTGACTATAAGTTATTTATATTACAATAAATAAAATAAACCTATACTTATCAATTGAAATATATCATATATTAATATACAATATACTCAACCATTTTAATATTTACAACATTTGAACAGAAATGAACAAAATGAAAAAAAGTGTTCAGCGATGAACTCTATGGTTGGCAAGGAAAACCACTAAAACAACAAAAGGCGATAGTGCAAACTATCGCCTTTTGTTGTTTTAGAAATTAAAGGGTATTTATGCCCCTACTGCAGGGTGCACAAACACTTTTGACTTAATATCGGCTCCTGCCTTACCAAGCGTAGCAGCTACGGAGCAGTATTTATTTAATGAAAGTTCAACAGCGCGGGCTGCTTTATCTTCGTCAATATCACCATACAAATGAAACTCAATATCTATGTCTTGCCAAAGAGAAGGCTCTTTACCAGCTTCACGTTCGCCATTTATAACCATTTTATAGTCTTTAACATCCTGGCGCTGCTTTTTTAAGATGCTGATTACATCAATGGCAGAGCATCCTGCCAAGCCCATTAAGAGCATTTGCATTGGACGTACTCCAAAATCCTGGCCGCCGCTTTCAGGGCTGCTATCCATTTTTACCGTGTGACCATTGGCATCTACAGCCTCAAAGCCGAAATCGCCACTTACACGTTTAAGTTCTATTGTAGACATCGTATTGTAGTTTATAATGCTGCTAAGTTAGGTATAAATTTAGGCTTACCGAAAACAGGTACGCAATTGTTTACGCTTACATTACCAAAAAGGTTTATACCCAACCCGCTCTCTTTTTAACCGGGATAACCAATTTTAATCCCGACCATACTTTGTCTACCGCACAAACCTTTATATCAACCAGGCCAATTTCAAGTGCAAAATTCCGTATGATGTCTTCGGTGATATCGGTAACAACCTTTGAAGCCTTTTTTGGCCACGATACCCAAATAGCCCCTTCTGCTTTCATCTGCTTCATTAACCGGGGAAGTGTTTCTAAAAATTCGCTGTGCTGCTTTGTGAAAAAATGAATGAGATCTTTTTTTGCGGCTTCATCGGTTACAAAGTAAATATCGGCAGGCATGTCGGTAAATAATTGCAAATAATGATCAGGCGCATTAACCAACATCACTTTAGATGTGTTTTTTATGCCGAGTTTTTTTGCAAGCGGAGTTTGGGAGTATCCAGCCATTTTATTCAATTTGTTTAAGATGGTGTAAAAGATGTTCAACATAATCATTGGCCAGCCATTCAACAGTGTGCAGACTGAGTTCGTTTTTGCCGTTATCGCAACGGGCTGTTAGCCTATCAGCAGGATAATTTTCCCAAACACGAATGATTTGCCTGTTTACCAATATCCACAGATCAAGCAGTTCTTTAACAGCTACATCCTGGTAGTGCTGTACAGATACATAAGGATCCTGCTCATAGACCAGTTTAAAATTTTCCTCGTACGTACAGCGCACAAACCTGAGCAGGTTAATATGAGCACTATCAATTAAATGACCAATAATTTCCTTATTTGACCATTTGGCAGGCGAGGGTTTGCTTTCCCAATCAATTTGGTCGGCATTGGTTTGCAAAAATTCAGTTATTACTTTATTGAGCAGTAAGGAGGTTGCAGTCATTATTGGTATTTTAAATAAGTATTTAAAGATTGGAATTTCATATTGAAAACCAAAACTGTTAACTTCAAAGCCTTAAACATAGCCGATGGCCCTTAATTATATCTGGATAGCATTCTTTTTGATCGCTTTTGTGGTCGCATTGATTAAACTTGTTTTTTTTGGCGATGTAGAAGCGTTTAAATTATTGGTTGATGGTATTTTTAGTTCTTCCAAATCGTCGGTAATGGACATAGCCTTGCCCTTGGTTGGCGCTATGGCATTTTGGCTGGGCATCTTAAATGTTGGCGAAAAGGCCGGGGCTATCAATTTTCTATCGCGTATTGTGGGGCCGTTTTTTAGTCGTTTATTTCCCGATGTACCTAAGAAACACCCGGCAGTAGGCCAGATGCTGATGAACTTTTCGGCAAATCTTTTAGGTTTAGATAATGCAGCCACCCCGCTTGGCTTAAAAGCGATGAACACCCTGCAGGAATTGAATCCCGATAAAGAAAGTGCGTCCAATGCGCAGATCATGTTCCTGGTGTTGCACACATCGGGTTTACAGATGTTGCCCGTTACCATTATAGCGCAGCGGGCTATTTTAAACGCTAAAGACCCCGCCGATATATTTTTGCCTTGCGTAATTGCAACCTACGTGGCCACAGTAGTTGGTTTACTTGTAGTTGCGGTAAAACAAAGGATCAATCTTTTTGATAGGGTGATCATATCCTGGCTGGGTGGTGTCACCGCTTTTATCACCCTGGTGGTTTGGTATTTTACCACTCATTTAACAAAAACTGAGATAGGTACGGTGTCAAAAGTGGTAAGCAACTTTTTGTTGTTTGTCATCCCGGTAGCTTTTATTATTGGCGGCCTGGTAAAGAAGATCAATGTATTTGATGTTTTTGTTGAAGGCGCTAAAAGCGGTTTCGAAACTTCGGTTAAGATCATCCCCTACCTGGTTGCCATGTTGGTTGGCATCAGCGTTTTTCGCAGCTGCGGCGCGTTAGATTATATGAATGAGGGCCTGCGCTGGGTTTGCACCAAGGCAAGCCTGGATACCCGCTTTGTAGACGCTATGCCCGTAGCTTATATGAAGCCACTGAGTGGTTCGGGATCAAAGGCCATGATGATAGATGTGATGAAGCATTTTGGCCCGGATAGTTTTGCCGGCAGGCTTGGCAGCATTTTCAATGGCTCTGCCGATACCACGTTTTATATTGTTGCGTTATATTTTGGTACAGTTGGCATTAAAAGATCCCGATACGCCATTCCTGCAGGCTTAATTGCCGATGCTGCCGGTATTGTTGCAGCTATCTTTATAGCCTACCTGTTTTTTGGATAGTTCAAAGCTTTTTGATAGTTAAACTACTCCCGCCAATCGCGTGTAAACATGTTTTATTTTTTTGAAACTATTTTATTCGGTTTTCCGTCTAAAGGCAACGATACAACTATGCGTTTTGAATTTGTATCTGCTATATTTATACGTTATTTAACCTGAATAGATGGAGAAGATCTATCCTAAAAGCAAACCGCCTCAATCTTATTTAAAAGACAAGCAGCATAAAAGAAAAACAGCTATGGCAGGCGTTTGGATTTTGGTTGTTATCGGCATTATTTTTATAATGGTAATTGTAAAATTTGCCACTTCTGGAGGTAGGTCGGATACCTTTTCATTTAATTCGTTTCCAGGTAGCGATGATGCTTACCAGGTAGCAAAGCAGTATGTATCACCCACACTAAGATCTGGCAAATTGGTGTTTGCCGAGGATCATTACCAATTTGCAAAAAAATCCGATTCTGTGTTTGTGATCAAGTCGTATGTTACATCTGTTGACGAAAAAGGTGAAAAGATAAAAACAAATTTTCAGATCACCCTAAAATACAACGGCGGCCCCAAAGCGGTACAAGACAACTGGACGATGGTTGATTTGAAGTCGGATAGCAACTAAATTTGTCCTTTATCAAGTTTTTGTTTTTTATTTAATTTTTTCTTGCTGAAAAAGCTTCAAGATTTGCTTAATTTTTTCTCAATATTTCTTGTTTATTGCGAGTTTTTGAAAACATTAAAAATAAATCAATTATAAAGGCAACCTTTGGCAAATGTTTTTCGTGTTAAATGCAAATAAGGAACAAAACTGGCATACTAACCCACCTATATGGGAGAAGCAGAACTACAACAGTTAATTGCGGGCTGTTTAAATCATAGCCGAAAAGACCAGAAGATGCTTTACAAAGCGTTTTATGGTTTTGCTATGAGCATATGTTTGCGGTATGCCGGTAATCGTTATGAAGCTGCCGAGATCATGAATCAGGGTTTTTTAAAGGTGTTTACCAACCTGCAAAAATATGATACCAGCAGGCCGTTTATTGCCTGGGTTGGGCGCATTATGATGAATACTTCTGTTGACTATTACAGGAGTAATTTAAAACTTTCTCTTAATGACGACCTTGACGCCGCCGAAGATATAGGGCACAATGAGTTACCCGATCAAAAGCTGAACTACGATGATCTTATTGCAATGGTGCAGCAGTTACCAAATGCGTACCGAACGGTGTTTAACCTTTTTGCGATAGAAGGTTTTTCGCACGAGGAAATAGCCACTAAATTGGGCATCAGTACAGGAACTTCAAAATCTAACCTGTTTAAAGCAAGAGAAAAATTAAAAAACATGGTGATCAATTCCGGGCGGCTTCCGGATACAAGCGCCGGAAATGCGCAGCATACCATAGTAGCTATAGGTGCTATAAGCATAAGCATATCGGTTTTGATTGAATTAATAATGAAATGAAAGAGAAGAGCGAAAATAAGTTGGATCAATTATTCAGGGACGGGATATCCGGCGCTGAGGATCATATTGCTTTTCGTGAGGAGGATTGGGCATCTATGGAGCAACTGCTGGATAAAAAATCCAATAGAAAAGCAGGTGTATTCCGTATTGTGTATTTTGCAGCCGGCATTGCAGCCTTGTTATTGCTTGCCATAGGCTTATATTTTTATACTGATAATAATAATAAGATAGACCCAACAAATACTAACTTAAACAGCAAAAACACAAAAGGTCAATCGGCCAAGGATAAAATCCAGCCCGTAAAATCTGCCAACACCCCTGCTGCGCAATTGCCTGTTAATAGTGACAGCCTGGGAAACACGCCCGCGCAAAATAGCAGCAACAGTGCACAAGGTTCATCAACAACATCGGGTTTAACTAAACAACAGTATGCTGTGAATACACCGTACAGTGGTTTACCATCAACAGATCAACACGGGCTAAAGGTTAGGGCTTCTGATAATGGTGAAAATAAACCTGCTGACAATAGTCCTGTAAACAATAATAAAGTACTGCCATTGATTGCCGCTATAGTTGATACCGTTGGCAATAAAAATAAACCCGGGGTTGATAACGTGGGGAGTAAAGTACAAAATAACATAGCTGCTAACACCACACCTCCTGATACAGTAACCGATCAGCTAACTGCACAGGAGAAAAAACAAATGCTGGCTGTTAAAACAGCTGTTATTAAAAACAGGCCGCAGTTTTCTATAAGTGTGCTTGCTGCTTCCGATGCTAATGCGGTAAATTCTTTTGGCCACAGCCAAACAGGTACAAATTATGGAGTTCAGCTTTCTTTAAAACTAACCAGGAAGCTTACAGTAAGTACAGGGGCCGCTTATGCAATTAAGCCATATTCTACGAGTCCCGGCAGCTATTCATCTGCATATCCGCAATCTGTATATACTACCAATATTCAGGCTAATTGTAAGGTGCTTGATATTCCTTTAAACGTAAGCTACCAGGTGTATTCAAAGGGTAATAATGCTATATCTTTAGGCTCCGGCGTATCATCCTACTTTATGCTGAGGGAAAATTACCGATATGATTATACCCAGGATAGCGGCCTTGACCCTAAATATATCGAGATAAAAAATCAAAATAAGCACCTGTTTGGTGTACTCAATATTAATGCAAACTATCAGCGCAGAATAAATTCAAGGTTTAGCGCTGTAGTGCAACCTTACATGAAATTACCACTCACGGGAATTGGCAATGGTAAGGTCGATCTTAAATCGACAGGTGTAGCATTAGGTATAAACTGGAATATTGGCTCGGCATTTGGCGCCAAATGATAAGCTCAGTTACCTACTTTTAACCAGCCGGTAACGCTCATTCTGGTTTTTTGCGTACATAAAACCTCGTGCATCAGTTCACTGCTATTAAAAAATACCGTTTTACCATTTTCCGGACTCACATCTTGCTGATGGCTGGCGTGGTGGATCCGTAACTCGCCGCCATCGGCTTTCTGCCAATCGGTGTTCAAATACATGATCATCGAATATTTACGGCTATCATTATTCTTAAACTGATCGAGGTGCTTTTTATAAAAGGCACCTTTTTCATACAAAGTATAATGAAATTCATAACCTGTAATACCTGTATAACAGGTTTGATTAAGATAATTTACAAAACTATCCATCAAGGTAAAAAAAACATTCTCACAAACGGTATTATGGCTGCGGTCGAGCCAGTAAATATGGTCGCCCCTTATTTTTTTATCGTGGGCTACAGTACTGTCATTCCCGGTTCCGGCGGATAATAAAGCTTTTTGCTGAATGAGAGAAATTAGGTTTTGTTTTAAATCTGCAGCCAAAGCATCACTCAAAAAGTGATTGGCTATGCCTACCTTATCGTTTATATAGCTGTCAATAAGGCAATCAAAGGAATCTTCCAAAAAAGGTGGATAAACGTGTTATCCGACAAAATACCGGCACGTTGTTAAAGATAACATTTTAAGGCGCGGTATCGGTATCTAAATAAATAAGTTTTCATTATCGGGGCAACCCTTTGCCCTAAACAAACGATATATGAATAGATGCCACTGTCATCGGCATTTAGGCACAAATAAATATACAGCTGCATGATACCCATTTCTGTTGTTATAATTACAAAAAACGAGGCACCAATACTTGAGCAAAGTATACCGATGCTTAAAGAGATCAGCAATGATATCATTATAATTGATAACGACAGCACAGACCAAACCATTAATATAGCCACTAATTACGGTTGCCGGGTGTATAAAAAGAACTGGAGCGGTTATGGGGCTAATAAAAATAAAGGGGTTCAATTGGCAAAGAATAATTGGATCCTGAGTGTAGATGGCGATGAAATACCTGATGAGGCTTTATTGAAGGCGATAGCAGTACTTAAGCCCGGTAACGATAAAACAGTTTTCGATATTCCTTTTAAAGCTTATTTGGGTAATAAACTCATTCGTTTCGGCAACTGGGGCCGCGATCATCATATTCGTTTATTCAACCGTATTCATGTACGGTGGACAGAAACCCCTGTTCACGAGACTTTAATTTTACCAAAGAAGGTTGCCGTTCAAAAACTGGCTGGATACCTTCATCATTATTCAGCAAAAAACGAACAGGAACTTGAAACCAAAATAATGCACTATGCGCAACTCAGCGCCATAAAATATCTTAAAAACGGCAAAAAAGCTCATTTTACAAAGCTTTACCTGGCCCCCTCATTTCACTTTGTAAAAGTATATGTGTTTTTGTTGGGTTTTTTAGACGGCAAAGCAGGGTTTGCCATCGCTAAAATGGCATTTAAAAATACATGGCTAAAATATCATTACCTTAGTAAAGCCGCGCAAACCGCCAAACAAAAACAATTGTACCAACATGACTTACCACCTGTTATGGCCTATGAATTTAATGCCAACGCGCGGGCTAAATAAACCCATGCATTGGTCATGAAAAAAAAGCTGGCTTATAACTTATCGGCAAACACACTTCAACTTGTAATTAACCAGCTATTTGGTGTTCTCATTTTTTACGTTCTCTCAGTTGGACTTGATAAAAATACGTTCGGGCAGTTAAACCTCGCCCTTGCTATACTCCTATCAGCTTTCAATATTCTCTCCTTCGGAATAGACCAGGTTGTTATCAAAAAGGTGGCCGATGGCGAAGACGCGAAGTCTGTTTTATCCGTATATGCCTTCCATGTGGTTTTAACCGGCGTATTGTTTTATAGCATCCTGCTGTTGGGCGGGCTGATATTGGTGAGCAATGATCAGGTGTACACGCTTGTTTTATTAATTGGCGCCGGTAAGCTAATGATATTTCTATCAACACCCCTAAAGCAGGTTACCAGCGGGTTAGAACGATTTAAGCTTCTCTCCTACATGTTAGTTACATCCAATATAGTGCGGGGATTAAGCTTGGTGGTATTGGCATTACTTCATGTTTTAAGTATCCAGAACATCATTTGGATTTTTATTGGTGGTGATGCGTTGGAATTAATGGTTTGTGTTTTATTATTCAGGCGATATGTGTCGGTGCCGATAATGCCCCGGTGGAATAAAATAGCTTATGTTGAATTGCTTAAGCAATCATTACCACAAGTTGGTGTTGTACTTATTACCTCGGCGTTAGCAAGGTTTGATTGGCTGTTTATTGGCCTTATACTATCAGCAGTAAAATTGGCCGAATATAGTTTTGCTTATAAGATCTTTGAAATCTCAACGCTTCCTTTGCTTGCCATTGCCCCCATCCTTATCCCTCGTTTTACCCGCTTATTTAAAAACGACGGACATAAAGAGGTTGATATTAAGTTATTAGTGAGGTTTGAACTAATTATAGCTGCTTTAACGGGTTTATTGTTAAACATATGCTGGAACCCGGTTGTCGATCTGGTCACCCATGGTAAATACGGTGCCGTTAACACTAATGTGATATTTATCCTCTCGCTATGTTTGCCTTTCCTGTATCTCAATAATTTTTTGTGGACAATCTTTTTTGTTCAAAATCAGTTAAAAATGATCTTCCGCTCATTTGTGATCACTTTTACGGTAAATGTAGTAGGTGATATTGTGCTTATTCCGTTTTTTAAAAATGAAGGCGCGGCAATTTCCTTTCTGGCCGCTTGTTTGGTACAGGCGACGTTTTATATTTCAAAAAACAATCTCGAAGCGCTTAAAGGCAGTATGTTAACATTGTTTATTTGTACAGCATGTGCCTTAGTAAGTGGCTTTTTAACAAAGTTCCTCTTTCAAAATACATGGATAGCTGCCATTAGCTCAGTTATTCTTTATTTCGCTTTTTTGCTGATAACCGCCCAAATCAAACGGAGCGACCGTAAAGGCATCATCTGTCTTTTTAATTGGTAAAATAGTATCGGCGCAACTCCTGCACAGGCAACCAATCCGTTTTTCAGGCCGTAGTGACTATAAAGAAAAACCCCGGATAATGTTGACCAGCAAGGTGATTTTTTACTATAATCAAATCAAAAGCAAAGTAGATCTAAAACTCCTTACATTTTTGCTTTTGTTTTTAAATGTAAAGCTGGAGATCAAGATTCCCGTTATCATCCTTTTCACATTGGTTCAATCCAATTTTAAGTTTGGGTTCAGTTTAAAAAACTCGCGGTTGCCACTTTTCTATCCGCTCATGATCCTCATCGCGGTTTTTAACTGGCTCATTGGCAAAAATTACACAGACGTTAATTACACGGTTCTATTATTAACAGGCATTGTTTTCTGGGCTTTGTGTATCCTGGCCATACACCAGGTAAAGCTTACTGTCGAAAAAAACGAACCCGCCATTATTCACCAAACCATCCTTGTTTTTTTTATAATAAACGCCGTTTTTTCATTAGGAAACCTATTTGTGATATTTTTAGAAACCCACGCTATTAACCCATATACTTACCAGGGACTGTTTCAAAAATATTTTATTGGTACAGGCGACTATGTAAAAGGAATTACCTTTGATACCTCAATTACTAATGCCCTGTTAAATGCTTTTGGGGTTATCTACTTTCTTACCCGCAAAAATGCCCCAATGCTTTTGGTTTGTATGGCAACCCTGTTGCTTACCGGGAGCAACTTCCTGAACATTGTTGTGATATTTACATTATTACTATTATTCGCTTTTAAAACCAATCGGTATCAAAAAAGCCTGGTGGTAATTTGCATTGTGTTCCTGGCCATATTCATGGCCAAAATATCGCCCCAAAACAATAAATACGCAGGTGAAACTATAGCTCATTTATTTCATAAGGAGCTATATCCCAATAAACATCCGATTATAAACCCCTTGCCATTAACATATCGCCCTGACAGTATTTTAAACTTTGAAGAGCGCCGGCAAAAAAAGGCGATGATATTTATTGACAGCATGTACGTTGTTAATCATCCCCACGGAGAAATTGACCCTGCAAAAGGAATTTACAAAACAGAATCGGGCCATTTTGAAATCAAGGGCGATGATATTAATTCGGCATCTTTTCAAAGCAGTACCGAAACCCCTGACGAACAAAAGCCCTTAATTGATTTCATCGAAAATCATAAACACGAATTGCCGATATCCGGGAAGCCCAATGACGTACCTGCATTACCAGGTAAGGTTACCGGCTTAATACAAACTGCATCTTTTTTAAAAGAGCACTTGAGCCGCGTAGCAACGGGACTGGGCATGGGTAATTTTTCGTCAAAGCTTGCTTTCCGTGCCACAGGGCTTGGTTTTGCGGGTGGATATCCGCGTCAATTTGTTTATATAGATCATCCTTTTTTAGTGAATCACCTTGATCTGTACCTTAATTTTTTCAGTAAAAGGTCTGGCTTTCATTCGCTAACTAACAGCCCATATTCGGTATATGATCAATTATTGGCAGAATATGGTCTTGTTGGACTATTTGCATTTGCAGTTTATTACCTGGGCTTTTTTGCAAGGCATTATAAGGCGTTAACTTACGGCTTGCCAATTTTGCTGGTGATGCTGGCAGCTTTTTTTATAGAGTATTGGTTTGAGCAATTATCGGTAATGATATTTTTTGAATTGCTGTTACTGCTTAACATCAAAGAAAATGAACCCCTTAAACCGTTGCCAAATGGATTTTGACATTCCACAGATAACGGTTTTGATGCCGGCCTACAATGCCGGTAAATACATCGGCGATGCAATCAGATCTGTATTAAACCAAACTTTTACAGATTTTGAGTTACTAATTGTAAACGATGGATCAACAGATAATACAGTAGAAGTGATCCGGTCTTTTAACGACCCACGCATTGTATTAATATACCAGGATAATAAAGGTGTGGCTACTGCTTTAAACAAAGGTTTAAAATATGCCAGAGCGCCACATATAGCCAGGTTTGATGCCGATGATATATGCCATACTGAACGGCTTGAACTGCAATATGGTTTTATGCTTGCCAATCCTGAGTTTAGTATTATCGGCTCGGCGGCAGATTACATTGATATGGACGGACACTTTTTGTTTACCCATAAACCGCCCGCGTTCGATAACGACGAAATCCAATTGCTTAAATACTCTGTTTGTCCGTTTATACATTCATCAGTATTTTATAAACGGGACCTTATCATTCGTAAGGGTGGTTACAATGAGCAGGCCTATACCTACGAAGATCATTTTTTATGGGTAAATATCCTTAAAGATCAAAAAGCCTGCAACCTATCGTTACCACTTATTAAGGTAAGGCTTAACCCCGAGTCGATCACTATTGATGAAAAATGGCGGCCGCGTAAGTTTAGGGATATCAAATATGCCACACTTAAAAACAAAACCATAAGTCAAACTGAAAGCGACCTTTTAATTGAAATTGGCGAAAAACAATATTCTGATAAGATCAAAAAAGGCTCCTATTATGCGCTGTGTGGCAAAAAGCTACTACTGAATAACTTCCAGCCACAAAAAGCACGGATGCATGTGTCTAAGGCTATCGGTATTTCCCCACTTCGGTTAGATAACTATTTATTATATACCGTAAGTTTTTTTCCTCAGCGGTTTATCACCTGGCTGCATAAAATTATTTCAGGAGGGCCAAGTCATGATTAAAGTTGCTTTCATAACCCGTTCTACTTTGTATAGTGTTCCCGGCGGCGATACCATACAGGCCGTACAAACAGCACGACACCTCACTTTTATGGGCATCAGGGCCGAAATAAAATTGGCAAACGAAAGCATCAACTATAATAGTTATGATCTGCTGCATTTTTTTAACCTGAGCCGCCCTGCCGATATTTTATACCACAGCTATAAGGCCGAAAAGCCCTTTGTAGTATCTACAATTATGTGCAATTATAGTGAGTATGATCAGCAACACCGCAACGGTTTGGGTAGATTACTAAAATACTTACCCGCCGATGGCGTGGAATATGTAAAAACAATGGCCCGTTACCTGCTTGGGCGCGATAGTATGGCCAGCTTAGCTTATACCTGGAAAGGGCAACGCAAAAGCATCCTCGACATTTTAGGCAGGGCCGCTATGATCCTGCCAAATTCCCAATCAGAATATCAAAGGGTAGTTAATAATTATCCCGGCGAGGTAAAACATATGGTTGTACCTAACGGCACTGATCAGCATCTTTTTATTTACGACAAAAACGTTATTAAAGATGATAAGCTGGTGATTTGCGCCGCACGGATTGAAGGGATAAAAAATCAGCTTAACCTGATCAAGGCTTTAAATAATACGCCCTATCGCCTGTTATTGATTGGCAGCTACTCCCCTAACCAGTTTGCTTATTACCAGGAATGCCGGCGGATAGCAGCGAGTAACATCATTTTCATTGAACAAATGCCACAACAACAATTGGTGAAATATTTTGCCCGCGCAAAGGTGCATGTATTACCAAGCTGGTTTGAAACCACCGGTCTTAGCTCCATAGAAGCCGCATTGATGGGCTGCAACGTAGCTATAAGCGACAAAGGCGATGTTCGCGAATATTTTGGCGATGATGCTTTTTACTGCCATCCGGCATCTACAGAAAGCATTTTTGCTGCTATCGAAAAAGCAAGCCAGGCACCCGTGAACGAACAATTACGAGACCGGATATTACAAAAATATACCTGGAAACAGGCAGCTACAGAAACTTTAAAAGCATATCAATCCGTATTATAATATGAAATTACGCATAGCGATATTAGGAACCAGGGGCATTCCAAATTACTACGGGGGCTTTGAGCATATATCCGAATATGTATCAGCCGGCCTGGTAAAACGCGGTCACTCGGTAACAGTTTATAACTCCCATAATCATCCTTACAACCAGGAGAGCTGGAATGGCGTACAAATAAGGCATTGCTATGATCCCGAATACCTGATAGGTACAGCCGGGCAATTTGTTTATGATATGAATTGCTTTTTAGACGCCCGTAAACAAAATTTTGATGTGGTTTTGATCATGGGCTATACCAGCAGTTCGGTTTGGGGACAGCTTTACCCTAAAAACAGCACCATAATTACCAATATGGACGGCATGGAATGGAAAAGAAGCAAGTATTCCAAACCTGTGCAAAAGTTTTTAAAATACGCCGAAAAGCTGGCCGTACAATATAGCCAATATTACGTAGCCGATTCAAGGGTGATCAAATCTTACTTAAAGGATAAGTACAATATTAATTGCAGATACATCCCCTATGGGGCAGATTTGTATACCGATATGGAACGCGAACAATGCGAACCGGAACAGGCGCTTAAAGAGGATTATTTCCTGTTGATGGCCCGCATGGAGCCTGAAAATAACATTGAGGCTATTTTAGAAGGATTTAATCAAAGCAATTCTGATAAAAGCTTTAAGGTGTTAGGTGATACCGGTAACCGTTTTGGCAAATTCATTACCAATAAGTTTGCTAACGACGAACGTATCCAGTTCAAGGGCGCTATTTTCGATACCCCTAAAGTTCGCGCGCTGCAAAATAACTCTTATCTGTACTTTCATGGCCATAGTGTAGGGGGCACCAATCCATCTTTATTAGAGGCGATGGCAAGCGAAGCATTGATAGCCGCGCACAATAACCCCTTCAATAAATCTGTACTAAATACCGATGCCTTTTATTTTTCAAATGCAGCCGAAGTAACTCACCTGGTAGAAAATGTGCAACGAAATGATCCTGAGAGAAATATGGTGATGAATAATCTTCATAAAATACAATATCAATTTAATTGGGAGCAGGTAATTGATCAATACGAGGAGTTTATTGTAGAAAGCTATAAGCATAAAAACTATGAAACAATTATTGCTGATCAACGATAACAACGTTAATAAGATTAGTTATTTTCATGTGATGCTGCTAATGGCAAGTATGCCTTTTGATAGGTTTTACAGCCATATCATTTTGATTAGTTTAATATTACATACGCTCATCAACCTTAAAAAAGAAAAACTGAAGTCAATTGTCAACACCAGGGTTTTAATACTTCAGGCTGCATTTTTTGTTTCGGTGATAGCTACTTTATACACATCATATCGTTCCGAAGGTTTTGGTGAATTGGGTTTACGGATACCTATCTTATTGTTCCCTCTTGTGTTTTTAATTAACAACCTCGATCTTAAAAAGTACAGATCAAACCTGTTGTTAGCTTTTTCACTTGTATGTACGGCTACTATAATTTATTTATATGCAGATGCACTTATTGTTATCAGGCATTATCACTTATCGCTTAAAACGCTTTTTTCGCACGCATTTACAAATCACAATTTCTCGATGCCGATTGATATGCACGCCACATTTTTTTCGCTTCAATTGGTAATTGCCTTATCTTATTTTGTTACACTTCTGTTTAAGCCGCTTAAATCAAAAACGAAAAAATTTTATGGAGCATGTATCTGTGTATTACTATGCGGGCTTATCCAGCTAAGTTCAAAATCTATATTGGTTGTATTGTTCTTCCTGGTCAATTTTGTTTTGCCATATTGTTTGCTACAAGGTAAAAATAGGGTGAGGTTTATGTTGGCAGGCCTGCTTTTATCCGCCCTTGCCTTCGTTGTGGTGTTAAGCGTATCCTCTTTTAAGGAGCGTTATTTAACAAGCTTAAAGGATGATCTTTCTGCAGCAAAACCAGGCGAAAGCACCGATCCACGTCTGGCCCGCTGGCTTATTGTTTCCGATTTAATAAAACAGAAACCCTTGGCCGGTCATGGTTCAGGCTCCGAAATCCCGCTGTTGCACGATAGATTTTATGATGCTAAAATGTACAGCTCTTTTCTTGCCGGTTTAAATTCCCATAACCAGTATCTCAGCTTTGTAGTTAAATCCGGCATTTGGGGATTGCTAATTTATTTATTGACGCTTGGTTATGGTATAAAGGCGGCCCTGAAAAAAAAGGACCTTATCTTCATCTGTTTTATGATGCTGATAGTAATTGTATCATTATCTGAAAACGTGCTTGATGCAGATAAAGGCGTGATGTTTTACAGCATGTTTTTTTCTTTCTTACTGTTCACCAGCAGCGAAAGCTCATCAAAACCCTTCGCATCAAATAAAGACACCGAATATTTGAGTAAGATGGCAACCAACGGTTTAGTAGTTACGTCATACTAATGAATATGCAAACCAGGTCCGTTTTTAGTCAACATCTAACCATCAATACAGTGTCAGAAATTAAAAAGAATATATTAGCTACCCTGGCCTATTTTGATGCGTTCAACTATCCATTGACCCGCGAAGAAGTTTGCCTGTTTTTGACTGTGAAATTTGAGCGCCAAATTTTTGATGATGCCCTGGCTTGCCTGATGCGCGATAGGCTGGTGTTTCGTTTCGATAAGTTTTACAGTCTTAAAAACGACCAATACCTGGTGCAGCGCCGTACCAAAGGCAATCAAAAGGCTTTTGAAATGGTAAAAACAGCCCGAAGGGTTGGTAATTTGCTTATCAAATTCCCTTATGTGCGTGGCATAGCCATTTCAGGCTCCCTATCTAAAAATTATGCCGACGATGGCTCAGATATCGACCTGTTTATCATTACTGCCGCAAACCGCCTGTGGATAGCCCGTACGCTGATGCATTGCTTAAAGAAGCTAACTTTTTTGGTCAATAAGCAGCATTGCTTTTGCATGAACTATTATATTGACGAGCAGCAGCTTGAAATTGCCGAAAAGAACATTTACACCGCTACCGAAGTTGTAACACTGATTCCAATACAAGGAGATACTACCTTCGCCGATTTTTTTACCGCCAATGCCTGGACGCGCAACTTTTTACCTAACCATATTATGCGGGTATCATCTGCTAAATCGGAAAAAAAGAGTTTTCTGAAAAGCGCTGTAGAATTTCTGTTCAATAACAAATTGGGCGACTTTTTAGATGATAATTTCATGAAAGTAACTATAGCCAGGTGGGATCAAAAAACCAGGGCAAAAAAACTAAATGACCATGGTTTTTTACTGGCCATTGCCGCGGATAAGCACTATGCCAAGCCCGATCCTAAAAACTTTCAGTTTAACCTCATCAGCCGATTCGAAAATAAAGTTGCCCAGCTTTTAGAAGAGAATCAGCATAGCGTAGCTAATTGAATCTCCTGGTGATTTATCCTAAACATTTCCGAGCAAACGCATCTATTTGGGTTAACATAACTTAACATATTTCAGATAAAATTCAACCTAAATATCTAATAATCAATTTTTTATGATTTAGCAAGGTTAACACTAAAATGACGTGATGCTTGCACTATCTGTCAACTCCAAAATTCGTGAAATTTGATAAAATTGTAACCGGGTCGGCGGACATTCGTGTATAAAAAAAGGGCCTTATTGATAACACGAGTTCATTAGTTGTGAGTAAAAGGGATTTCTCTGCTTCCCGGCATTTTTAAGTGGAAATTTAAAGCGGTATTGTTATTATTGCAATACGCTATTATAAACCATGAAATTAAAAGTTATTGCTTTTGATGCCGATGACACCCTTTGGGTAAATGAGCCTTATTTTCAAAATACCGAAAAAAAGTTTTGCAGCCTGCTGGAAGATTTTTTGCCCGAGCACGATATTTCTAAAGAGCTGTTTAAGGTAGAAGTTGATAATCTTGCGCTTTACGGCTATGGCATAAAAGGTTATATCCTAAGCATGATAGAAGCTGCCATCAACATCTCCGATAAAAAGATAAGCATTGATACCATTGATATTATATTGCAATATGGCCGCGAGATGCTGAATGAGCCTATTGAGCTTTTGGATGGTGTGGAACATGTGTTATCTACCCTGAAAAATGATTTCCGCTTGGTGGTAGCCACCAAGGGCGATCTGCTTGACCAGGAACGTAAACTAAAAAAGTCGGGATTGGCGCACTATTTTCATCATATCGAAATCATGAGCGATAAAAAAGAAGATGATTATATAAAACTGATCAAACACCTTGATATTCAACCCGAAGAATTTATGATGGTGGGCAATTCCCTTAAATCAGACGTAATGCCGGTTTTAAATATTGGCGGGTATGCCATTCATGTGCCGTTTCACACTACCTGGGCACATGAACATGTAGAAACCAGCCTTACACATGAAAGATTTAAGCACGCTGACCAACTGACTGATATCTTAGTATCAATATTGGCATGAAACAAAAGTTAGAGCTGGATAGCTGGAACCGTAAAGATCACTTTTTATTTTTTAAACAGTTTGACGAGCCATTTTATGGGGTAACTGTAAAGATAGATTGTACAGCCGCTTATAATTTTGCCAAAGAAAAAGGTGTTTCATTTTTTCTGTATACCATGCATAGGGCGCTGGCGGCAGCAAATGACCTGCAACCTTTAAAATTACGCATCGAAAACGAGGAAATTTTTATTTACGACCGCATTGATGCCGGATCGACTATTGCACGTAGTAATGATACTTTTGGCTTTGGTTACATTACCTATGCTGATGTCTTTGATGAGTTTATAGCGATGGCTAACCAGGAGGTTGAGAAAGTTCAAAGCTCAAATGAATTGATTCGCTCAAACGTTAATAACATTATCCGCTTTTCGGCTTTGCCATGGATAGATTTTACCAGTATTTCTCACGCGCGGATGTTTAGCCGGCCAGATAGCTGCCCAAGTATTTCGTTTGGTAAAATGACGCAAAAGAAAAACGGCAAACGGTCAATGCCCGTTTCCATACATGTGCACCACGCCCTGGTTGATGGATTGCATGTGGGTCAGTTTATTGACCTGTTCCAGGATTTAATGAATAGCCCGGTTTAAACGGATTTTTCCATCACAATAAGCTCAATCAACGTTTTTGGCGAACCAAACCTACCATGGTCATGAAATGGCTGTATCTCGCCTGTAAAAATATATCCACGGCGCTCGTACCAGCTTATTAATTCCTTGCGGCTACGAATAACCGTCATGCTAATCGTGCGTAATCCTAATTGTTTTGCCACAACCTCGGCTTCCTCAATTAACGCACGGCCCACTCCCCCGTTTTGTAACGTCGGTGAAACACTGAACATGCCAAGGTATAAACGGTCGCCCTTAACTTCCAGGTAAACTGTACCTATTATTCTCCCTTCGTTATTTACGTACTTAAGTATGGTGATAGCGTCATTGTTCAGATAATCTACCAGCATAGGTTCATCAATGCGGATACCGTCAATCAAATCGGTTTCGGTTGTCCAGCCTTTTTTTGAGCCTTCGCCCCGGTAAGCGCTATTAATTAAAACATTCAATTCCGGCACATCGGCAAGGGTAGCTTTAGTAATGGGCATATACATTATAGTTTTTGGGAGGGCAAACTTAATGTTTAGCGCGTTAAAAGAAAAACGATATTTGAATTGCATTTACCTTATAGCATCAGCATCCCAATAAGCTCAAAATTGCTTTTATAAGGTAATAAAAGGTTTTATCAGGCAGAACTTTTAATGTTTAACCTATATTGTTCTGGCGATGAACCGATATACTTTTTGAAGATGCGCGAGAAATAGTAAGGATCGTCATAACCAAGGTCGGTAGCTACGTCTCTTATTTTACTAACATTGTTATATAGTAATTGACAGGCCTTTTGCATTTTAATATGTATAAAATAATCAATAGGCGGCATCCCTGTTGCCTTACGGAACAACGTTGAAAAGTGCGATACCGATAAGCTATGGCTTGCGGCCATTGCCTCGACAGTAAGCTTTTTATTAATGTTATCGCGCATACTGTTAATGGTTTTAGCTATAATATCGCCATCATCCACCCTGCTGGTTTGCATATGTTTTTGAGGAAACAGGAAAGTAGCTATTAAGTGGTATAGGCAAAAACTGGCATTGCATAGGTTTTCTGTACTATACCCCATCTCCAATGTTTGATAGATGTATTGCCATATCTCTAAAGCTTTTTCATTAAACGGAATAAGTACAGGGCCATTGGCAATGCTTAAATGGAGTGCCCTGTTAAAGGCATCAATACCATCGCCGGTGTAGTGTACCCAATATATTGTCCATGGATCATCTTTGTCGGCCCAGTACCGCATATACTTATCTGTGGCGGGGATTATAATAAACTGGTTGCTATTTACCTCGTAGCGTTTATCATCTAATATATAATGGCCCTTACCCTGCAGGCAATAAATAAGAATGTTGTCAGAGCAGCCTCTACGGCGTTCGCGATAATGAAAGCTTGCTTTAGGGAAATAGCCTATCTGGGTAATATACACAGGGAACAGCTCCGGCTCATTCTTTTTAACTTCTTCCAGCACTTTTGGCGGAACATTTATGAGTTTTTCCCCAATAAATCCATCTCGTCTTTTAACGCCGTTACTCATGAAAAATATAATTGGTGTATAATTAGATAAACATAAAAACAAACATATTGTCTGTCATACGCAATGCTATTATAACCAAAGGAAACCTGAAAAACAATTAATTATAGCCTATTGCGTATTGTACACATCATTATGCCAAAATCACATATTTTTTCAAAAACAAACAGTAGGATAATCCATCACTATACGAATATTATCTTATTATAGCATTTAATTATCTTTTTTAAAGAAACAGTATTCTGTGACGGTGTTCCTATGGGAACTCATTAATCATATAGGCTCTAATAAAAAAATAGCAGGCAATTCTAAAATTCCTTTTCCGTTAATAAAGTTACCGGCCCCAGCAGCCCGCTGTTTCTTGGTGGCGAATCTTTTGGCGGGCCGCTTATAGTCCAGGTTTTACGTTGTGTTTCGGGCAATGAAGCATCATAGGCCAGCCGGTTAAACCAGGTGCTCGTTATATCAACCTTTAGCGAGTTTTTACCCGGAAGAATGGCGTTCGTTAAATCTAATTGATAAGGATCGCACCATACCGTGCCCAGGTACTTTCCGTTGAGGGTCACTTTTGCTATCATGTTTACCGCCCCCAGGTTAATTGAAAAATGGCTGCCAGATTGGATTTTATCAATTATGAACGATGTTGTGTACGTGGCAGTTCCGGAAAATGCTTTTGCTTCGGGCGACATATCGAGGTCTTTCCAGGGTTTTAGCTCGTTAACTTGTAGTGATTGCGGTGCCCCCCATCCCGTTGGAAAAGAAAGCTCCCAAGGCGTAGTAAGGTTCAGCGTAGCAATAGTTTTTGTTTGAGGAGATTTTACAATTGCGTTTTGCCCGCTATTATGGTTAAATACTACAAAACATGAGCCCGCCTGTGGTAATTCAAGCATTACCGATGTGCGACCTTGCTTCTTTTCACCTGCAACAGATTTCGTTTTACCAGTTACCGGGTCCCAAATTTCTATATTTCCGGTGTTACGAAAATCAAGTACCCCCTTAAATGGTTTACTTTTGGGTGAGCAAACAAAGTACCAGTCTGCCCCCGCAACCTTTCGGTGTGTCCAAAGCGCGTCTCCGCCTGTAACATCGGCTGTCATCTTCAATTTATCCAGGGCTTCGGATAAGGTCAGGCCGGATATTACCGTACCCTTGCCAAGCTTTCGTAAGCCTTTTGTTTGCGTATCGCCCCAGATATTCTTTACAGCGATATTAAAGCGCATGTGCGAATTTTCGCCGCCGCTAAGAGTTGCAAGCCCTTGTGGAGCATCGCCAACAACAGTTGCGCCGGCACGGATCAATGATTCTAATTTCTCCAGCGTTTGTGGTAGCATATGTGTGGTTGATGGCAACCACAAAATTTTGTATTGTATCCCTTCGGGCGTAACCAGCATGCCGTTTGATACCGAAAGCCTGTGTAGTAAAACATCCGGGTTACAATAATCGTACTTAAAGCCCTCAGGGAAAGGGGCATTCTGATCGGGCTTGTGATCTATTTCGTCGCCTAAATACCAAAGTACATCAGACACTGGCTTGCCGCGTTCCAGCAAATAGCTACATCGTGCAAAATAGCCGTTTAGCTGCGGCATATCATTCCACCAGGTTTGTTGCCTAAGAAATGGCGTCCCTATCTGTGCGCCAAATGAGGTGCCCGGCTTTAAAGAGTCGGCCCGGGGATTATGGGTGTAGGTATGGTAAATCAGATGTGTTACACCCTCTACAATATTTACATTTGCAACTTCTTTCAAATCCTGCCAGTGTTCATCCCATGTAAGCGCAAAAGATGTAAATGCCTCTGCACCTAAACGCGGTTTACCGTACAGACGTGCAGCAGATGCCGCGGGCTTTATGGGTTTAAAGTTCAGCGAGCCCACGTAGCCATTGGTAAAAGGCTGCCAGAATTCGCACATCGGCACATCAGCAAACTTGTAATATTCTAAAATATCAGCCGGGAAGACATCCCCGGCAGCTGTTTCGTATGATACCGCCAGGTTATTTTGTTTAGCCAATTGGGCCATACGGCCATAAAATTTGTTAGTGTACAGGTCGTTTATGGTCGACCGCCAATCGCGCAGAAACTTAAATGTGGTTTCCTGGTCTTTCAACACATAGCCAAACAAAGCGGGAATCCATTTGCGAAGCGGGTAAGCTTCTACGCGGTTAAACTCCCACTCCATATTTTGTGTCCAGGTTTGTGTTTCACATTCCCAGCTGTCCATCAGCATACCATTTAACATACCGTTGCCTAACACACCAGTAGCGCCTGATAAGCGACCAATATAGCCGGCAAAATGCGCGTCGGCTCCTGTTTCTGAAAGTTTATTACATTCCCAGCCGGTGCCCTCTGCAGGTGCGGGACCATTTTGTTTTCCGCTATTTATATGCCCTATGCGTAAAACTGTCCATTTACCACGCGGGGCAACCCATCTCAAATTGCCCTGTGCATCCATCATTTTGGTGATATCACGAATTTGGGCCGGATCAATATATGCCTTAGCTGATTGCTCATACTTTTTGCCGCTACGATCTATATTCCGCAATGTCCATCCCGCTTCCGATTCCCAGTTATTTTCGCGGGCTGCCGAAAAGAAATGAATGAAACCAAGCGCCATATCATGCTTATTTTCGATCCATATTTTGATCTTTTTAGCACCTTTTACTTCCATACAGGCAAAAGAGAGCGGCTGGGTGTCTTGCCAATTCCCCGCAGGAATGTTTGTGTTTAAAATATCCTTTATTTTACCGTTGGCCATGATGGCCTGCGCTTTTATTTTAACACCAGGTTCATAGTTCCATGCATGGCCCATACTATTAACGCTTGGAAATTCAATAGTCCGTATGGTCACGGTGTCAGGAAAAGTAACCTCTGCCCAGTACGGCTTTCCAGAGTCAGCTACGTGAAGGCGAACGGGTTCTTTAGCCTGGTTCAAAAAACAATCGCCCCATAAAATATTGTTGCTGCCGTTAACAGATTGTGGCGCGAGCGGCTTTCCGATATCCCCCATTGGCGTTGGAAATGCCAGTACGGTGATATCTCGGTAATCCCGCCAGGGCTCAGTACTTGGTTGCGGTTGATCTAAATGGAGGATAACCATGCCTTTTCCACCAGTTATATCGGTACGGCTCCAGCCCAGGTGGCGCATCGCGTTGGCAGGCGTTATCCACGGTCCGCCGGCCATAGCCCATCCGGGGCAGTTTTGCATGGTAAAACGTAAACCCAAACGCCTGCATTCCTGGGCTGTATGGCGTATAGCATCTTCCCACAACGGGCTAAGGCAAGCTATTTGAGGGTTAACACCCGGCCATGGCCCACCAAACTGACCATGAAAAAGCTGGATTCCCGAAATTCCCGAACGGGCAATCGCTTCCAGATCTGCCGTGATACCTTTTTTTGAAACGTTACCTCCAATTAAATGGAACCAGGTTTCCGGGTAGTAAACTTTTGGGGGCGACATAAAAGCTACCTTATCATATGCGCCAAAACTACGATTAAGCTGTTCCTTCGGCGGTACGACTGGTGCCACCTGGGCTGATAATGATGAAATCGTTATCAGCACCAGAAAGAAAGCCGGCGACAGGTAACAAAATAGTTTTTTAAAATACATCCTTTGCTTTTACTTTAGGTTATAATTGGTTGGCAGCGCCAAAACAGATTCTGACATACTAAACTATCACTAATGATTTTCAAAACCATCCTTTGCCATCCCTATCACACATTGCTTAAATAAAGCTACGGGTTATTGCCTTTGAGTGTTGTTAAATTTTCAGATAAGAACCAATATGCCTTTTTTACAAAATTATCTCCACTAATGCAATATTTTAAACGGAAGTAACTGTAATTCATATTCAATATCAATTAACATTTCTGTTACATTTGTGCGATATAGCTTTTAACTTTCAACCATAATTTATATCACAACTATGGATGATTTTATTGCAGCAAGGTCGCAAATGGCCTTATCCTTAGGGTTTCACATCATCTACTCCTGCATTGGTATGGTTATGCCTGTATTTATGGCTATATCGCACTACAAATGGATAAAAACCAAAAACCAGGTTTACAAAAACGTTACCATAGCATGGAGTAAAGGTGTCGCTATATTTTTTGCCACAGGTGCGGTATCCGGCACTATGCTTTCTTTTGAACTTGGCTTGTTATGGCCCGGTTTTATGAAACATGCCGGTCCTATTTTTGGTATGCCATTCTCATTGGAAGGTACAGCCTTTTTTATTGAAGCTATAGCACTTGGTTTTTTCCTTTACGGCTGGAATAAGCTTAACACCTGGTTCCATTGGTTTACAGGTGTTGTGGTGGGTTTAAGCGGCATTGCTTCGGGCATCCTGGTGGTATCGGCCAACTCATGGATGAACAGTCCTTCGGGGTTTGATTATGTGAATGGTAAATACCTAAACATCAACCCGCTAAAGGCCATGCTCAACGAGGCCTGGTTTTCTGAAGCTTTACACATGACCATAGCGGCATTCTCTGCTACCGGTTTTGCAGTTGCGGGTATTCACGCGCTGATGATCTATCGTAAACGGAACGTTAATTTTCATACCAAATCATTCAAAATCGCCATTGTGTTTGGCGCAGCAGCAGCTATTTTACAACCACTGAGTGGCGATATCTCTGCCAAAGGCGCTGCCAAAAGGCAACCCGCAAAACTGGCCGCCATGGAAGCCTACTTTCATACCCAGGAATATGCGCCGCTGGTAATTGGAGGCATCCCGGATACCGCAGCAAAAAAGGTAAATTATGGGTTAGAGATCCCCGGCTTGCTTAGCTTCCTGGTGCATGATAACTTTAAAACAACAGTAAACGCGCTGGATAAGATCCCTGTTAAAGACCAACCACCAGTAGCAGTAACGCATTACGCGTTTCAAATTATGGTAGGTATTGGTACACTCATGATGTTTATCGGCATCTTGTACTTTGTAGCCCTTTGGAAAAAGAAGGAATGGCTTACCAAAGCATGGTTTTTAAAATTGTTCATCATTGCCACCCCTACCGGCTTTATCGCCTTAGAGGCCGGGTGGACAGTAACCGAAGTTGGCCGCCAACCCTGGATCATACAGGGTGTGATGCGTACCGCCGATGCTGTAACCAAAATGCCAGGCATTCAATACACTTTTTACCTGTTCACGTTTATTTACTTCACCCTTAGCGTATTTGTTATTTTCCTGCTGAAAAGACAGATCCAGATGGTGCCCGAATTGTACGACCGTTAACCTGCAGATATTATGCTATACATCGTTATTCTATTTCTATTTGCCTCTATCACCCTTTACTTTCTGTTGGGCGGTGCCGATTTCGGCGCGGGTATCATCGAGCTTTTTACGTCTACAGATAATAAACACCGCACCCGCAAAACCATGTACCAGGCTATCGGCCCCGTTTGGGAAGCCAATCATATGTGGCTGATCATCACTGTGGTAATCTTATTTGTTGGTTTCCCTGATATTTACAGCGAGATGTGTACTTACCTGCACATCCCTTTATTGATCTTACTTTTAGGTATCATTGCCCGCGGCACAGCTTTCACTTTCCGTAATTATGATGCTATAAAAGGCGAAAGAACACAAAACCTTTATAATCACCTGTTCATCTATTCAAGCTTTGTTACCCCAATGTTTCTGGGTATTATCGCCGGTAGCGCATTATCAGGCCAGATTGATCCAACCGCAAAAGATTTTGCCCATGCTTATATTTTCAGCTGGTTTAACTGGTTTTCGGTGGCTGTTGGCCTTTTCACCGTGGCTTTATGCGGATTTTTAGCGGCTATTTACATTGTAGGCGAAACCGATGACGTGAACGATATCAAACGTTACATCAAAAAAGCAAAAGTATCCAACATAGCAGCCGTGTTCTGCGGCGGACTGGTTTTCATCGCTTCAGAAATAGAGCATGTGGGCCTGTCGCATTGGATCTTCGGCAATCCTCTAAGCCTTGCAGCAGTAATTGCCGCTACTCTCTCATTGATATTGTTATGGTTCATTATATCTGAAAAGAGAAACCGCCAATGGATCAGGCTCCTGGCTGCTTTCCAGGTGAGTATGATCCTGATATCTGTTGGGGCAACCCGTTTCCCACGGTTCGTGATCTTTAAAGGAGGCAGTTCAATGTCGCTGTTAACCGATCACGCTACAGTTAATACCATCGACGATCTTGGCATTGGCCTGCTGGTAGGTAGCTTGTTTATATTACCTGCTTTGGGGTATTTGTATTATAGCTTTAGATGGAAGGACAGGTAAATTATTGAATTAATCTTTTTTAAATACATTTTCAAATCTTCAAATTCTCAAATAAATTCATCTGAAATCTGCGCATCTGTAATCTAAAATCTCTCCATCTATCCCCTACTATCTTTTTAAGTAAAAAATACAATAGCTGAATATTACATTTGTAACACTCCAATTGTAAAGCGTGAAGAATTATCTCAAAATATTATCTATCGACGAGTATTCCATTACTCCAAAATACCTTCAGCTATCAAACGCGATAATCCGGGCTATTGAAAGCGGGGATATTGTTAAGGATGATATGCTACCTTCCATTAACGACCTTAGCTTTGCCCTTGATACCTCACGTAATACTATAGAACGCGTTTATAAAGAACTGAAGGACAAAGGAATAGTAAGCTCAGTTCCAGGTAAAGGTTTTTTTATTTCGAATACGGACTTTCAAAAACCGTTGAAGATTTTCCTGCTATTTAATAAGTTAAGCGCTCACAAAAAAATCATTTACGATGCCTTTGTAGCCACCATTGGCGAACTGGCCACCATCGATTTTTATATTTACAATAACGATTTTTACTTTTTTAAAAAGATCGTAACCGAGAGCTTTCAAAGCGATTATGCCAAGTATATCATCATCCCCCATTTTTTGGATAATGAAACCAAGGCCCACGAGATCATCAATACTATCCCCAAGGATAAACTGATTCTGCTGGACAACCTTGTACCGGCTATAAATGGCAAGTTTGCAGCGATTTATGAAAACTTTGCTTTGGATGTATATGAAGCACTTAAAAGCCTTATACACAAGCTAACTAAGTACCATAACATCAAGCTGATATTTCCCGGAAAAACATATCATTCCAAAGAAATACTGAAAGGGTTTCTTAATTTTTGCCGACAGTATGCCTTTGATTATGAAGTAGTTGAATCAGATTCAATTGAAACAATCCAAAAAGATACCGTTTACATTAGCCTTACCGAAGATGACCTGGTAGTACTGATTAAAAAGATCATCGCATCCGATTTAAAAGTGGCCAAGGATGTCGGTGTGATATCCTATAACGAAACAGCGCTGAAGGAGATCATCCTGGATGGTATTACTACCATATCTACCGATTTTAAGCTAATGGGAAGCAAAACCGCTGAGTTTGCATTAAGCAACTGCCACGAGCATTTTGCAGTACCTTTTAATGTGACTTTGAGGAGCTCGATTTAAAGCCCCCTCTAAATCTCCCCCTGAAGGGGGAGACTTGAAAAAGGAAGCGTTTATATTTGCTGTGATTTTGTTTTTTTGAAGTCTCCCCTTCAGGGGAGATTTAGAGGGGCTTCACCTTGATGCTCCTAAAAAACACCTCGTTACCATGATCCTGTAACAACAAGTGGCCTTGCGGGGCCTCGCCAAAGTTTTTCCAGATGGTGTATTTACTGATGGCTACCAGGTCTTTGAAGGCTTGTGAACCACGTTCGTATTCCAACACCTTAACCCCATTTAAGTAATGCTCTACGTGGTTGTTAGGGTACACGATTATTCGACCGATATTCCATGCACCTATCGGGTGTACAAAGCGTTCTTGTTTATTGGCTTTGATAAGGTCATACAGCGAAGCCAGCGTGCGGTCACCATCGCGGCCTAATTTGGCATCGGGGTGCAGCTTATCATCTAAAACCTGGTATTCAAGGCCGATTGCCGATCCTTTGGTTACTTCGCTCAGCGTAACAAAATATTTGACCCCGCTATTGGCACCGGGTGTTAATTTAAACTCAAACGACAGGTCGAACGCGCTATAGTTATCATTGGTAACAATATCGCCACCACCCGATTCTTCTTTACCGGCCGATGGCAGCACATGCATCACACCGTTATTATATTCCCAGCCATGATCGGGGAAGCCTTTTAACGTAGCCCCACGCCAGCCGGTATTGGTTTTGCCGTCATACAATAGTTTCCAACCCGCTGCTTTTTCGGCAGGTGTAAGGCTGTTGGGTTGCAGGTTTATCACATACACATCTTTAGGGAAGGGTTTGGGTTTTAAATTGGTGGTTTGCAGGTTAAAGTTTTTAAAGTAAACTTTTTTGCCAGCCTGTTTTTCATCACTTACCGCGTGCACCTGTAGCCCTATAAAGCCTTTGGCATCAATAGTATCTACCACATCCGCAGTCGGGATACCGTTTACCCAGGTTTTCATTTCGTGGCCAATGCACTCAATCCTGATATGGTTAAACTCTCCTACCTTAAACGCGTCCTTCGCTTTGGCGTTCAAATCCAAAGGGTAAAGCCAATCCCTGCGTCCTTCGTCATAAATGCCACCTGTCCACTTACGTTCCGACGGATCAATTTCAAACTGCCTCCCGTACACCAAACCTTTACCATCGTGACCGGCAGGGTTATAATGGCTGCGGGTTTGAACACCCGAATTACTCAGCGGACTTTCAATTTTGGCATCCAGTTCCAAAATAAAGTCGCCATATTCTTTTTCGGTCACCAAAAAGGTATTACCCGAGTTTAAAACCGTGGTGCCCACAATCTGGCCGTCTTCAACTTTATAGTCGGCCATGCCGGCCACGCGTTTCCAGCCTTTAAGAGTTTTGCCATCAAAGATCTTTTCCTGGGCATTGGTTATTGTTGCTGTTGACAGCAGAAGGATTATTGGATAAATGTATTTTTTCATAGTTGTGTGTTGTTAAGCCCCCTCTAAATCTCCCCCGGGAGGGGAGACTTTTTTATTTGTGTGTGTTTTACTTGTTTAATTTAAAAGCCCTCCCTTCCGGGGAGGGTTGGGTGGGGCTGCTCTTACACCTTCACCTCCCAGCCCTTTTCATACTCCCTGCTCCAAAGCTTTTGGGCTTCGGGGTCGTTGAGGATGTGGCCGTTGGTTGGGTCGGTGTGCAGTACGCGGTCTACCCGATAGGATATATTGCCTAATTGCGGCAACAGGGTCGATTTAAAGCCGATCTCTATCGGGCAGTTTAATGGCGCTATTCCCCTCACGCCATCGATGAAATTTTTCATGTGGAAGCCGTCCAGCGCTTCGGTTGGGCTTACCTTATTGGTGCCGTCTACCTTGGTATCGTCCTTAATTTCTTTCACCAGCTTGTTATCGCCATCGTAAACCTGGTAGCCGTTACCACTGCCATAAAACAGGGTTCCTTTATCGCCATAAAATATTACGCCGCGGCTGAGCTGTTCAATGTTAAAACCGTTGCTGCTGCGACTCTCCCATTCGGCGGCTGTATTGTTGGGGAAATTATAGAGAATATTTTGCGTATCTGGTGTTTGCCAGTCGTCATTAAAGTGAAACCGACCGCCGGTTGAAACCACCTTATTAGGATAATCAACGCCTAAGCCCCAGCGGATCACGTCCAGCTCATGCGTACCGTTGTTCAGGGCTTCACCTGTTCCCCAGTTCCAAAACCAGTGCCAGTTATAATGGATCAAGTTATCCTGGTACGGCTTCCGTGGTGCCGGTCCCTGCCATAAATCGTAGTTTAAATTTGCGGGGACAGGCACCTGTTTGCCATGCCCAATACTCAGGCGGTGATTGGTGTACCAGCCCTTAGCATAATATGTACGGCCGATAACGCCATCATGTAATTCTTTCACCATAGCCTGCACGTTGGAGAATGAACGGCGCTGGCTCCCCATTTGTACCAAACGGTTGTATTTTTTTGCCGCGGCTATGGCCATTTCGCCTTCGTGCGGGTTGTGGCTACATGGTTTCTCTACATAAACATGTTTGCCAGCCTGGCAGGCCATAATGGTTGCGGGCGCATGCCAATGATCGGGCGGAGCAATAACCACGGCGTCGATATCTTTAATCTCCAGCATTTTGCGGATATCGGTAAGGCCCTTGGGGCGTTTCCCGGTTATTTTAAAGATCTCTTCAATAGTTTTATCAACTACTTTAGAGTCAACATCGCAAATGTACCCAATCTCCACATTAGGGATCTTGGCATAGTTTTGCGCCAGGTAAAGGCCACGGCTGTTGGTACCCATAAAGCCCAGGACCACTTTTTCATTAGGCGATCCCCTAAAAAAAGCAGCCCCTTTTGATACCTGCGAAGCAAGCAGGAAACTTGTGGTAGCTACAGACGTAGTTTGGATGAACTTTCTGCGGTTTATCATTATAAAAAAAGGTTAGATGGTTTATAACACATTGCCCCGGCGGACATGCGGGCAAATTAGTTAAGTTTTATAAAGCATTGAAAAAAACGATGGATTATTTTTTACAGCCTTTGTAATTAAACTGTTACTTTGGCGCGATTGGGTCGCCATTTAAACAAAAAAACAAGCCAGCGGCAATCCCGGGCTTGTTTTTTTGATAGGGTTTAGGTGCGTCGGCCGGGTATTAATACCAACCGCTTACACTGTAAAATTAAAAAAACACCCATGTTTAAACATAGGTGTTTTCACTGTTTTTTGATACGTAGTTTTACGTGAAATATCCAACTATCCTAAAGACAATTAACGGTTAACCTTTAACATTTTTTATAGTCTCCCCTTCAGGGGAGATTATTCACGGTTTTTTATTTTTAGATGTTCATGAGGGCTTCGCCGTTTAGAGGGGCTTAATACCGTATAGGCAACGGCACCAGCTTGGTATTTTGCCTTTGGTGCCAATACGGATATATCGGTGGCAGTTCGCTCGCTGCGTCCAGTTTCCTAACCTGGTCGGTAGTTAGGTTCCAGCCTACGGCATCAAGGTTCTGTTTCAACTGCTCTTCGTTACGGGCACCAATAATGATATTGGCCACCGTTGGCCTTTGCAGCAGCCAGTTTAATGATATCTGCGCAACAGACTTACCGGTTTCTTCGGCAACTTCGTCCAAAGCGTCAACAATATTATATAAATGCTCAAAGTTAGTTGCCGGGCCATGGGCACCGCCTTGCACTGTTCTTGAATTTTCTGGAATAGGCTGCCCCCTGCGGAATTTGCCACTTAACTGACCAGATGCCAGCGGACTCCAAACAATGGTGCTTACTTTTTCCTCAATCCCCAATGGCATCAATTCCCACTCAAATTCGCGGTTAAGCAATGAATAATAAGCCTGGTGGGCAATGTAACGGCTCCAGCCATAACGCTCGGATATCGATAACGATTTCATCAAATGCCAGCCCGAAAAATTGGAGCAGGCAATATAACGCACTTTACCACTGGTCACCAGGTCGTCAAGCGCGCGCAGGGTTTCCTGTATGGGCGTGGTAGCGTCAAAGCCGTGCATGTGATAAATATCAATATGGTCTGTTTGTAAACGGCGCAAGCTATCTTCGGCTTGCTTAATCAATTGAAAACGCGATGAACCGTAATCATTAACACCATCGCCCATAGTAAAGGTAGCTTTGGTGCTGATGAGTACATCATTGCGCAGGCCTTCTAACGCTTTACCCAATATCTCTTCAGAAATACCGCGCGAATACACATTGGCGGTATCAAAAAAATTAACCCCGGCATCTAAACACAGGTTTACCAGCTTTTTGGCTTCATCAACCTGTGTATTGCCCCAGGCCTTAAAAAAATCGTTGCCGCCGCCAAATGTGGCGGTTCCAAAACTTAATACGGGTACTCTCAAGCCCGATGCTCCTAATTGTCTGTATTCCATTGTGGTATTTTTAAAGCAGAAAGCTCAAAGCCTAAGGCTAAAAGCATTAAGCCGATTCCGGCAAAAACTGCTATTGTGTTAATAACAAAACTAAAATTTATGTTTTGGAGCAGTGGGTTTTACGCATCATTAATTTGTCATTTATAGCAATCATAGTAGTGTTATCCCCCAATCAGGAACTCTTCTAAATAGCAAATAGAAACTTCAAAGGCCGGGCGGTTGGTTAACTTTGCGCAAAATTTTAATATATGGCATCAACTAAACTTACTATCAATAACAACGGCTCGGTAAAAATTGAGGGCGACTTTGAAATTGTAGATATGCAAGGCAACAACTACGGCTTACAAGGCAGAACCATTGTATCTGTTTGCCGTTGCGGCTTATCGGCAAATAAACCATTTTGCGATGGCTCACACAAAGGTCATTTTGAGCACAATGCAATAGCATTTGATTTGCCTCCAAAAAAAGTATAATTACCGGGTTAACATCCATATTACAAAGGCCTGCCATATTAATGTATAGCAGGCCTTTGTTTTGATACCGCATTTTGCCATTTTTTTTGGATTTTTGAACCCGATATATGCGTTATTTTTTTCACATTGGTTACCACGGTACTAAGTATAACGGCTGGCAAAAACATGCCGGGGTTATAAGTGTACAGGATGTATTTGAAACCGCTTTAACTAAACTGCTACACATACCTATCGCCATTAATGGCTGTGGCCGTACAGATGCACAGGTACATGCAAGCCAGTTTTTTTTTCATGCAGATATTGAGCAGGAATGGGACTTTGATCTTTTTTTCAGGCTGAACAAGGTCCTGCCGGATGATATAGCGGTGTTTGACATTATCCCGATGCAGGGTTTGCCTCATGCCCGTTTTGATGCTGTGCAACGCGCCTATGACTATTTTATACATACTTATAAAGACCCATTCTTGAATGGTTTCAGCTCTTTATATCCCGAAAGAAACCTCAATATTGATGAAATGAAAAGGGCAACAGCCCTGCTCCCATTATACAATGACTACCGCGCCTTTTGCAAAATGCCCGACAGGATAGACCATACCATTTGCAATGTAAGCTCCGCAAGCCTACTGATTGATAAAACCGGCGACAGGCTTCAATTCCAGATCTCGGCAAACAGGTTTTTAAGCAAGATGATCAGGATAATCGTGGGTAAGCTACTGGAGATCGGTCGGGGCGAGATGAGCGTGGATGAGTTTGAAAGCTATCTCATCAGCAAAGAAACCCCAAAAACAATTATACCTGCTTATCCGCAGGGTTTGTATCTATCTAAAGTAACCTATCCATATTTGGATTTGCCGATGAGGGGAAGTTTTAATGCGGGGAGCCTGGACCTAACCTAAGGAGCCTCATCTAAATCCTCTCCAAAGGAGAGGACTTTTGATTTGTGGGGCGGTTCAAAGCGGTAAACTGCTCTTGTCTTTCCCTTAATAATTCCTGTCTTGATTCCTGGCTCTTGATTCTTGACTCTAACTAACAGATATTTTCAGTAATTTCGCACTTTGTAATAAATTAATACTCGTCCTGATGGTGTGGTTTGAAAAATTAAAGCTGAATAAGCAGTTGGTTAGATCGGTAAATGAACTTGGCTTTACAAACCCTAAGGAATTACAACTAAAAACTTTAAGCCGGATAGCCGGCGGGCAGGATTTGATTGCCATAGGTCATGAAGGCAGTGGCAAAACCACCACTTATGTATTGGCGGTATTAAACCGGTTTAACTACGCCCCCGAAGGTGTACCACGTGTACTGATCCTGGTGCCCGAGAAAGAAGACGTAATGGGTGTTATAGAACACTTTGAGCGTTTAAACAAAAATAAGTCCATTAAAATTGTCGGCCTTTATGTTGCTCCTGGTATTGAGGCGCAGATGGACGCGCTTGCTGATGGTGCCGACATTGTGGTAGCTACTCCCGACAGGGCAAGGGCTATTTATTTAAAGCTGGCGCTTAACCTTAACAAGGTTGATATGTTTGTAGTTGATGATGCTGACCGCATGATAAAAAAAGGCATGCAATTACCGGTGGTTGAACTGGCAAACAGCATTGGCAAAAGCCAGAAACTGGTATTTACCGAGGTAATGCACAGCAAGCTTGAAAAAATGCTTGATCCTTTTATGGGTGATGCCGCGGTTGTAGAGGTTGAGGCATTAAGCGAACAACCTTTAGAGCTGCACCCTCAATTATTATATAATGTTCCCAACTTCGGCACTAAATTAAACCTGCTGAACTTGTTTTTATATGACGAGGAAGTATTTACCAAAACCGTTGTTTTTGTAAATACCCGCGTCACTGCCGAAAAAGTATATAAAAGCTTGCAAAGTCGCCTGCGCAAGGCTGTGGCGTATTTAAATCCCCAGTTTTTTGATAGCCCGGGATTTAAAAGCATTGAAGACTTTGTGGCCGATGAAAGCACAAGGGTACTCCTGGTGGCCGGCGAAAATGAAGAAACGCTGGATTTAAGCGGCATCCCATTCCTCATCCATTTTGATTTACCTGCCGAAAAAGAAACTTTTATTGAGCGCATTACCAATAACCAGCCTGGTGCCGAAAGCGAAACCATGGCCCTCACCTTTGCTACAGACCTGGAGCTTAGCGTGGTTAAAAAGATTGAGCAGGCCAGTGGTAAAAAAATAGCTATTGCCGAACTCCCGGAAGAACTGGTGATTGAAAAAGAAGTAAAAGCCAAAAAAGAAGCCCCAAAAGCAGATCCTGACGCCCCTATTGTTGGCGCGGCCTTTCACGAGAAAAAGGCAGCTAACTCAAAAACCTACAATTATAGCTCGGGCCAAAAGGCTAAAATGAATAATAAGCGCAAGCACTAATTCTTTTTAGTAAAATAATGCACATACATGTCCTCCACTTTTTTGCGGGCCCATGGTGTTTTGCGCAAAAATTTCAGGCTCGATTGTATGCTGGGGTTATCTAAAAAGCAATTGATCCTTATCTGGTAACCCAACTCGGGCCAGCCAAAACGTTCCACAAGCTCATTCAATATCGTTTCTAAAGTTTTACCGTGAAGCGGATTATTTACCTGTTGTGACATATGCAAAGGTAGGAAAAATAGCCGCAGCCTCACCTAAACGGCGAAGCCATCATGAGTGCTAAAAATTAAAATACGAATAATCTTCTCCAAAGAACTACTGTGTGTACACATCTTTTGCTTTTTAACAAATAAATAAAAAACGTTGTCATTTCGAACGAGCCGGGGTAGGATTGCGCGCCAGAGGTGAGGAGAAACTATCTCTTGAGCGCAGCGAAAAATCTTCTAAAAGCGAACATTCGGCCATGCAAATTGTAAAAGATTTCTCCTCGTGCCCCGCTTTTCCTTGCCCTTGCTCGTTCGAAATGACATTTTTCTATTATAAAAGATGTGTACACACAGTAGTTCAAAGGAGAGGACTTTGATTAGCGTGATTGAACTTATCTCCGACCAAATTGACGCTTTTGGGACAAAGCAAATCGTGGGTATTCTACATACCCAGTTGCAGATAATGTCATATAAGTCCTATTGAATGGCAAATATCCCATTAATTTAACTTTAACATAATCATAACTAATTTTGGATATACCCCGTTTAAATAGGTATACCAAATCTGTACCAAATAAACTGTATATTCCGTTCCCGATTATTTATTGATTACCTCATAACGCAAACTAAATCTTGATAATTCGTCAACTATCCATGAGTGGCTTTAAATCATACCTGATCTTATTTTTTCAAGCTATATCACTATGTGTTTTTGCCCAGGAACAGCCTCTTCATTTTCAGCACATCGGCAGTAAAGAAAACCTATCCGAGCTTAACGTGAACACTATGATCCAGGGCAGCCGGGGCTTTATCTGGGTAGGCACCCGCGATGGATTAGATCGTTATGATGGCAACGAATTCAAGGTGTTCAGGAATGATATTAATGACCCGACCAGTATCAGCAATAACTATATAAACCACGTTGTTGAAGATAAAAATGGTGATTTATGGATAGCAACAAGCGGAGGTATCAATAAATTCGACAAGAAGACGAGCCGTTTTACTCATTTTTTACACAATGATAAAATACCAAATTCCCCGGCCAGCAACTTTACCCTAAACCTGGCCTTAGATAAAAGCGGCAATTTATGGATAGCGACTTTAAAAGACGGCGTAGATGAGTTTATAATAAGCCAGCATAAATTTGTCCATTACAGGAACAATAAAGACCAGCCAAATAGCTTAAGCGACGATAACACGCGGATTACCTATGTTGATAGCAAGGGCAATGTGTGGATAGGGACAGCTTACGGCGGCCTAAACTTATTTGATGCCAAAAACAAAAGTTTTACGTGTTTTAAACACGATGAAAAAAATAGTGGCACTATATCGGCCGATAAAATAACCAGCATTTTTGAAGATAGCGGCAACCGGTTATGGATAGGCACCGACGGTGGTGGTTTAAATTTGTATGACGCCAACACCCTAACCTTTAAACATTTTAAAAACGACCCTAAGAACAGCAATTCATTATCACATAATAATATACAATGTATTGCAGAAGATGGCAATCATAAACTTTGGGTAGGAACCGAAAATGGCGGCTTAAGCATATTTGACTACGCCAATAACAGCTTTAGCAATCACATACACGATGAAGTTGACAACAGCAGTATTTCAAGCAATTCGGTAGATGTCATTTTGCGCGACAATATGGGCAACATGTGGATAACCGGCTTTGCGTCGGGCATCAGCCTGTATAAAAAAGTTAAAGATAACTTTACCCATTACAACCATAGCTCGTTGCCCAATAGTTTATCTAATAACTTTGTGCTTAGTATCCTTGCTGATAAAAAAGATGACGTTTGGATTGGCACCGATGGTGGCGGATTAAATCAGTTTAACCCTAAAACCGGCATTTTTAAAGCATATAAGCACAGCGACGCTGATAAATCAAGTATTACGGGTAACTATGTGTTGGCTTTAAAAAATGATGGGCAGAATAATTTATGGATAGGTACCTGGGGCGATGGCGTGAGCGTAATGGATCTGCAAACTCACCGCTTTAAATCGTACCGCAATAAGGCCGATGATTCTGCCAGTTTAAGCGGTAATAATGTTTACGCAATAAGCATTACACCCGATCATAAAGTTTGGATTGGCACTCTTGGCCAGGGGCTTAACCTGTTTAATCCCAAAACAAACAACTTTACCAGGTACAGGCATGACCCAAACAATCCAAATAGTGTTGGCAGCGATAACATCAACTCACTTTTAAACGATTCGAAAGGAAACTTGTGGGTGGGCACCAATGATGGCAGCATTGACTTATACCGGCCCAAAACCAACGATTTTAAGATTTATAAATACAACGCTTCAAAAAATGGTATGGGTAATAATGCAGCCCTTGATCTTTTTGAAGATCACCTTGGCCAAATATGGATCTGTACTTACGGTGGGCTAACTCATTTTGATCCACAAACCGGCAAATTCAATACCTATAAGGCAAAAGACGGGTTGCCAAACGATTATACATACGCAGTACGTGAGGACAGCCGGAGTAATCTGTGGGTTAGTACCAACAATGGTATTTCGCGATTTAACCAGCAAACCAAAACCTTCAGAAATTTCACTGTTGAAGACGGCTTGCAGTCCGATGAGTTTAAACCCCATTCGGCAGCTATCGGGCCCGATGGTATCCTTTATTTTGGCGGTGTTAATGGCTTTAACATGTTTAACCCGCAGAACGTAACCCAAACAACCTACGATCCGCCGCTTATCCTTACCAATTTCCAGATCTTTAACAAAACGGTTCCGGTAACTCAAAACGAAAATGATCCTTCGCCTTTAAAGGAAGATATCTCCGAAGCAAGGTCAATCACTCTCAGTCACGAGCAGTCGGTAATTTCTTTATCGTTTGTGTCACTTGATTTTGCATTAGCCAGTAAAAAGGAATACGCTTACCAATTAGTTGGTTTTGACAAGAACTGGAATTATGTGGGTAACAAAAACTCCGCTACTTACACCAACCTGCCTGCCGGTAATTATACCTTTAAGGTAAAAGTCCGCAACAGCGATGGCAAATGGTCAAAACACGAATTGAGTTTAAATCTGTTTGTTTTACCCCCTTTTTGGCTTACCTGGTGGTTTCTCACTTTAAGTACCCTGGTAATATTTGGCCTGGTTTACAGTTTGTACCGGTTAAAGGTTAACAATATTGAAAAGCAAAAGCGCTTGTTAGAGGAACAAGTGTCTGAACGTACAGCCGAGGTTTTATCCCAATCGCAGGAATTGAAAAAACAATCGACCAACCTGCAGGAATTAAATTCAGAACTACAGGCACAATCAGAAGAACTGCAGGCCCTGAATGAGGAACTGCTATCCCAATCAGAGGAATTGGAGGTGCACATGGCCCATGAAAAAGAAGCCCGCGAAGAAGCTGACAAAGCCAACCAGGCCAAAAGTATTTTCCTGGCCACCATGAGCCATGAAATTCGCACGCCAATGAATGGTGTTATTGGCATGGCCTCGCTTTTGGGCGAAACCGAACTGGACAAAGAACAACGTGAGTACACCGATACGATAATAACGTGCGGCGATAGTTTGGTGAATGTTATTAACGACATTTTGGACTTCTCGAAGATCGAATCGGGCAAAATGGACCTTGAAGCTGAAGATTTCGATCTGCGCCATTGTATTGAGGAAGTACTCGACCTTTTTTCGCCCAAGGCATCAGAAAAAGGTTTGGAGTTGGTTTACCAGATAGATGCTGCCCTGCCACACCAGGTGGTGGGCGATAGCCTTCGCCTTAAGCAGGTGATTACCAATTTAACCGGTAACGCGCTTAAATTCACGCAAAAAGGTGAGGTGTTTATAAAGGTATTCCTGTCAAAAACCTATAATAACCACGAAATAGAAATAGGTTTTAGCGTAATGGACACTGGTATAGGTATCCCAGAAGAAAAGGTATCAAATCTTTTCAGCGCCTTTTGGCAGGCCGATTCATCTACCTCCCGTAAATATGGCGGCACGGGGCTGGGTTTGGTGATTAGTCAGCGCCTGGTAAAACTAATGGGCGGCGATATTTGGGTAGAGAGCGTTCATAACGAAGGCTCGGTGTTTGTATTCACGGTTAAAGTGGGCATCAGTCAAAAGCAATCCAAATATGTACCCGTGGTATTCAACCAGGCCGACCTGGAAGGTAAAAAGGTATTGATTGTAGACGATAATCAAACCAACCGATTCATCCTTAAAACACAATTAGAGCAATGGGGCCTAATTACGATAACCGCATCGTCGGCTACCGAAGGACTGGAACTATTGACTGCCGATAAGCACTATAACCTGGTGATCACCGATATGGAAATGCCGGATATGGATGGAGCAGGTTTTGCTACAGCCATTAAAGCTCTCCATGCCGCGCTGCCAATTATTATGCTAAGTTCTATCGGCGATAGTTCCAAAACCAAATATCCGGGTTTGTTTTCGGCAATTTTAACCAAACCTGTTAAACAGGGCCAACTTGGTAAAAGTATCCAGGCCGAGTTAAGGGGGCAGCAAAGCGCACCAGTTGCAGACGACATTAAGCCTGCCAAACTATTGGATATCAATTTTGCCAAAGATCATCCTTTAAATATCCTGGTCGCCGAAGATAACCTGGTAAATCAAAAACTGATAAGCAGAATGTTAAGCAAACTGGGCTATGATTTTGCCATGGCCGAAACCGGGTTTGAGGTATTGAAAAAATTAAAGGAGCAGGATTTTAATGTGATATTGATGGATGTGCAGATGCCCGAAATGGATGGCTTTGAAACCACCCGATCTATCCGCGACAGTGACCGCAAATTGCAACCCTTCATCATAGCCATGACTGCCAACGCAGGACCCGATGACCGCGACCTGTGTATTGCCGAAGGTATGGACGACTACATTGCCAAACCCATGAAAGCCGAAGGATTAATTGCGGTGCTGAAAGCGGCGCATAAAATGATGGAGCTGGTGATGAAAAAGAAATAAAAATACGTTAGCATTTTTATTTCTTCTTCATCAACCCTACCCCATTAATTCCTTCATCAGCTTATCAAAAGCTTCTTTCATTTCGGCGAGGTCTTGCTCCAGTTTAATAACACGGGCTTCAAGTCCGCCGGATGAGCGGCCGGTTGTTTCTTCCATTTCGTCGTCATCGCTGATTTCCGGTGTGCCGGCTAATAAATGTGCGTAACGCTGCTCTTTTTGACCGGGGCGTTTGGGGAGCTGAACCACATAAGGCAAGGCAGGATCTGATAGCTTTTCCAACATTTCCTGCACCTCTTCTATCGACTCAAATTCATATAACCTTCCCGAGTTGGTATTTAACTCCCCGGGTGTTTGCGGCCCCCTCAGCATTAGTAGGCAAATCAACGCAACCTCCGCCGGGATCACCGGGAAAACAATGGCGAAATTGTGCTTATATTTAATATTGCGGATAGATCCGCCAGTAGCGGTAGATATCAGCCCGCGACGTTTTAGTGTGTTTAGTGCTTCGGTAACAATAGCCTCATCATAATTAACCACCGGCTTACGCGATGTTTTCTGATTACATGCAGCAGTTAAACCATTAAGGGTCATGGGGTAATAATCGGGCGTGGTTTTGCTTTTTTCCATCAGCGAGCCCAATACACGCAATTCGGCAGCATCAAGTACAGGTAAAGTTTGAGGTGAATCCATGGCTAAATATAAGCAGGTTTTTATAAGCGCAAAAAAATACACCTATTTTAAAAAGATATCGATTTACCTCATGCCAAAATGCGGCATAAATCCGTTATTTTGCATTGTATAAAATCATGAAAATAGCTTTCTGCCTTCGGTTTTAAGCTTTTAGCTCTAAAATATGTGTTTATTTATTACATCACTAAATTCGGGGAGTAATGGCAATTGCTATTACATAGGGAACGACGACGAGGCTATATTGGTTGATGCAGGCATATCATGCCGTGAAACTGAAAAACGCATGGCCCGGCTGGGTTTGCCCATGAGCAAGGTGAAAGCCATTTTTGTATCACACGAACATTCTGATCATATCCGGGGAATCCCGGTGCTGGCCAAAAAATTCAATCTGCCGGTATACATCACTCCCGGTACACTGCTACATTCAGGGAGCATGATAGATCTGCAACAGGTACATAACCTTAAAGAATTTGAAACTGTTACTATTGGAGCGTTAAATATTACGTCGTTCCCCAAAGTACATGATGCCGCCGAGCCACATAGCTTTATTGTTAGTTGCCGCGATGTTAAAGTTGGGATATTTACAGACCTGGGCATAGTATGTGATCAACTGATCCGTCATTTCGCTCAATGCCACGCCGCTTTTTTGGAGGCTAATTATGATGAGGAAATGTTAGCTAACGGCGGTTACCCCTATCATCTTAAAAGGCGCATCAGCGGCGGTAAAGGCCACCTGAGTAATAAGCAGGCTTTGGATCTATTCCTAACACACCGGCCCGCGCACATGACGCATTTACTATTAGCCCATCTATCCAAAAACAATAACGACCCGCAATTGGTAGAAGACCTGTTTAAAAACTACGCCGATGGCGTTCACGTAGTGGTAGCATCAAGGCACGAGGAAACTCCGGTTTATTATATTGATGGTACCGGCGGCAAACCTTTGGAAGTTTTAGGTCAGCTTGATTTGGGTTTAATTAGTCCTTTGCCCTATCCTGCATAAATATGGTGCTCAGCATTTCGTATAGTTCGGGATGCTTATGTTTTAACTCGTCGGGCTTTTGAAAAAAGTATTCGGCAACAACAGCAAAAAATTCAGCTTCGTTGGTTACAGCGTATGGGTTAATATCTGATCTCCCCGCTTCAATTTTATGAATTTCCTGGTGAATCATTTTCAGCCATGGCAACACATACTCGTGGGCCAGCAGGTTTTCGGGTACGCCATCGGTAGCGCCATCGCTTTTATCTAACAGGTGCACAAACTCATGTATGGCTGTGTTCTCCTTCCCTGCCTGTTTAGAAAAGCCTTTAATCAATGCCGCACGCGATAAGATCATCTGTCCGTTCATATAACCCGTACCAACCATACCCAGTATGTTGCGATTCTCGCCTTCAAACTGAAACTCACCATCAAAAGTATCGGGATAAAGGATCACATTAGTGAGGTTGCGGTATTCCCAGTCGTTAAAGCCAAAAATGGGAATTACCGCGCTTGATGCAATCATTATCCTGTCAGTATCTTCAACCGCTGTTCCTACGCCTTCAATGGTGATACCGCTCAAAAAAGCGATAATCTTTTGCTCAAACAGCAATTTGTCGGCATCATCTAATTGATTATAAAACTGAATATGTGTGCGCAACGACAGCTTATAATCAACAGCGGGAATAGCAGGTTCCTGCTTTGATTTACTACCTTTTAAAAACAAATAAGCTACTAATGCGAACGCTACAAGGTCGATAATAATATATGTCATTGGGGGTAAATATCAGGGTTATACCAATTTGATTAACAGCACAACCAACGCAGCTATCAAAGTGTTTAAAAAGTTTACTGCATTATTGCCTATGTAATGCTTTCTCTCTAATAAAGCACCCAATAATGAGTCGCTTAAATTACCGGCTGTGCCCGCTATAACTATCCATACCAGGTTTAAATTCCACCCAAAACCTATGGCGTAGATAACCGCGATGACACAACTTCCGGCTATGCCTATTAATGTACCTTCCAGGCTGATCACGCCGTCCAATCCCCTTTGGTCTGGTTTTAGAGTAATGATATTAAAAAAGCGCTTGCCATAAACCGTCCCTAACTCAGATGATAACGTATCGGCCGTTGCCGATGCAAAGCTTGCAGCCATCATCAACACCAATAAGCCGGCAAACTTTGTGCACATTAATACCAGCATACCACATATTGCGGCCACGCCTGAATTGGCCAACACCTGCCCTACTGTGCGTCCTCCTTTACGCTCATCCTCTACAGTAAAAGTTTGCTTTTTGCCCGCCTGCCAGGAGGTGGCAGCCGATCCTAAAATAAAAAAGACAGTCATCATGGCTACGCCCGTGAAGCCTGCGCCGGTATAAACAAAATAAGCCACCAAAGCACCGGCTATTGCAGCGGGAACAGTGAGTTTTTTTGCGGCGATGCTGTAAACCATACCGGCTATAATAATGAGCGCTAACAGGATATTTTGGCCAATCATATGCTCAAAGGTATTTAATGTAACCGTAATTAGGCGCTCAATTCATACTTTTGCGCAAGTATGAAAGATATATTAGGCCAGGCCATACATGATTACCATCACGGGCAAACTGCTCACAAACTGTGGATCAATAATCAATACGGCCCCAAAGAGGAAATGCCGGTTGAAGCTTATTTTAGGGACGAGGATGATATGCCCGATATGGAATGGCTTGCCCTAAACGAATGCCGCGGCGAGGTATTAGACATTGGTGCCGGTGCGGGCTCGCATGCCCTGGTGTTACAGGAACGTGGGTTTGACGTAAGTGCTTTAGAAATTTCGTCCCTGGCAGCCGATGTAATGCAGGCGCGCGGTGTTAAAAAGGTAATCGTTGCCGATGTTTTTAAGTACGACGAACATAGATACGACACCTTACTGTTGCTCATGAACGGCATTGGTATTGCTGGAAGTTTACCAACAGTGAATACATTTTTAGAACGCGCCAAATTACTGCTTAATAAAGGTGGACAACTGCTGTTCGACTCATCAGACATAGCTTACCTGTATGATGGAAAACTTCCTGATAACGGGAAATATTATGGCGAACTGAATTATCAGTACGAGTACAAAGGCCAAAAAACTGACTGGTTTCCCTGGTTATATATAGATGAAAAAACATTAGAGGCTATTGTAACCGAAGCAGGTTGGGACATGGAAGTATTATTAGAGGATGAATTTCAACAATACCTGGTGAGGTTAACCTTAAAAACCTCTTAAACCCCGTTGGCAAAAGCAGCTTTTGAATTTCCTTTTTTGAGAATATCAATTTCAGGAGCAGGTTGGGCTATCGCTATCTTTCCGTTGAAACTTTCGGTGTATTCCCTTGGCGAACTACCTGTTACCGACCGAAACACCCTGTTAAAATTGGTAATGCTTTTAAAACCGCTTTTATAAGCTACTATAGATATACTTTCAAATTTATTGGCAGTGAGCATTTTACACGCCTCATTGATACGCACTTCATTTAAAAAAGTAACGAATGTATTTCCCGTATGCTTTTTAAAGTAACGACAAAATGATTCTGACGTCATAAAAGCCGCCTTAGCTACATCATCAAGTGTTAACGATTCTGCATAGTTTTGCATGATGAAGTTGTAAATATTACCTATTCTGATACCCTCATTTTCGGTGATACCCGGCAGGTTGCCGTATGACGATAGAGGCTGCAATTGTTCGTTGATATCAGACAGCCCCTTTAATAAATGGATAAACTGCACCAATTGATCGGCACCGCTGCTATCCCGTAAACCCGTCATAGATGTGATGATCCTATCGGCATCAGCTACAGGCACTTTAATTCCCTGTTGATGCTGTTGTATGAACAGTTTATGCATGCGTACCTCTGGCAAATCAAAAAAAGAGGCTAATACACCATCTGGATTAAAAAAAATGCTGAGGGCGCTAATAGCGTCTTCATTTTCTGCTTCAAAATATTGGGGATCGCTTTTAAAAAGATGTGGCAGGTTGGCACCTAATAGAAATACATCGCCGGGCGCAAAGTGGTGCATGTTATTACCGGCTATCAGTGTACCCTCTCCTTTCTGGATCCACGTGATTTGTGTTTCTTTATGCCTGTGCAGGTAAGGGTAAAAGTAAGGCAAGCTAAACTGATCGGCAATTACGCTTTTATCATGTGGCACCGGAATGGTGAATTGCAATACTTTCATACTCCTTAAGAACGATTAATAAACAAATATTATCAAAAATTTTCAATTAAACCAATTTAAGGGGTAATATTTGCTCAAAAATCGACTAAACATAAAAAATCCCCCGGATTACACAAAAACCGGGGGATCATTATGAAGGTTATGTACTGCTAAAAATGAAATGCCAGTTTGGTAAATATCCGCATACCGTTAAAGCCCATTTGAACCGCCTCAAACGGACCGCCAGATTCGCTATCACCAAAAGAACTGCTGCTATTCGGATTAACTGATCCTTTAATAACGTTGGTGCTTGGATGCACATTGAACAAGTTGTCTACACCCGCTGTCCATGATACGGTTTTATTGATCTTGTAGGAAACATAAAGATCGGTAGTTACTTTAGGTTTAAAATCGAAGATCTCTTTAACCTTTTCACCTGTAGCATCTAAAGTTACGTAAGGGAAATATGGATCGGCAACGCCATCAGGCGCGCTGGTTTCGCCAAACCCTAATTCTTTTACATCACCAAAATAAGTAAGGCGACCACCTATAGCGAATTTACTTACACCATATTCCAGGTTCAGGTTAAATTTAGCTGTTGGCGCACTTGCTTTAAGGAAATATTGCTCCCTATCTGAAAAGAAAGTAGCACTATCTGCAGGTGATCCTTTAAATGTAGATGGAATATTGATCTTGTTGATTGATAAATGCTGGATATTTCCGGCTAACAAGGCAGAGAAATGGTTTTTACCCCAATGTTTCTTGTAATCTAACACAATATCAATACCTGTATTGGTTGTATTAACGGCATTAGCAAAAAACTGCGCTGCACTTATACCTTGTTTTAATAATAGATCATTCAATGGCTGCCCAAGTGTCTCATCACCCTGATTGTATAATCCCGAGATCACAATCCTGTTTTTGATTTTGATATCGTAGCCGTCTAAAGTAACGGTAAGATCACTTACCGGCTGCCATGCAAAGCCCAGGCTGTAGTTAGTTGAGGTTTCTTGTTTTAGCTTAGGAATACCTGCTGTTTTTGCAACGTCAGAATAGTTTGGTACCAGTTTGGTGTATTCCAGGTTACCGCCAACTACAGTAGTGTTGGTATTACTAAAATCAATTTGCTGTAAAGTTGGTGCGCGGAAACCGGTACTTGCCGATCCGCGAAGATTAAAGTTGTCGGTTAGTTTGTAACGTGTCGCAAACTTAAAAGTGCTTACGCCGCCAAAATCAGAGTAATGTTCAAAACGGGCTGCTCCATCAATCAACCATTTATCGGTTACATCCAAAGCGGCTTCGGCATATGCAGCCTCGTTGGTACGGTGATCTTTTACCTCATCACTTGGCTGGTAGCCCGGGTATCCCTCAGAACCTGATGCTTTGGCAACACCGCCGGGTAGTGTAGCACCACCTGCTACATATGAATTAAGCTCACCCGCGTAAAGCTGGTAACGCTCATACCTAAACTCGGCACCAAATGATAATTGCAAACCTTGCGCTACAGTAGCAAAGCGTTTGGTTATATCTGCATTTGCCGTATTTTGTAAAAAGTTAAATCCGCCATCATCAAAACGGGTTTGAATAGGCTCGCCTGCAACTACAGGTAAAGAAGCGTTGAAGGTTTTGTTTCCCCAATAATGGAAATCATTACGACCAACATTATTACTGATATCCCAGTCCCAATCGCTTGCAGTAGTACCCCTTAAACCAATTGCAGATGAAAGATCTTTGATATAAACATCTTCCTGTGGGTTATAGTATACGTTATTTGCACTAATAGTGCCATCCTGTACACCTTGTACTTTCATAATACCGGGTACAAATACCAAATTGCCGTTAGCATCCGTAGGGAATTTTGTTGGGTTTTGACGCAAGCCGTTATCATAGTTCCAACTGCGGGTGTAGGCGTAAACATTAGAGTGCTTGTAATTATAGCCTCCAAATGAATAAAACACGGTTTTAGTGCCTTTTATAGGCAGTTCAAGATTGTACATGCCACCACCAGATACTACAGAACCATCACCAAAGGCCCTGCGCTCACGGGCAACCGGTTGGGCATTGGGATTCGTTTGCCAATTGGTATCGGGGATAGCCCTAAAGGTTTTGCCCTGGTTAAAGTAGTTGGCGCCCACATTAATGAAACCACCACTTTTGCCTAAAGGCAAGCCGTAATTGGCACCAAGGGTAAATGTTTGTCCGTCAAAATGCTTGTCGGTATAGTATGCTGATGGGTCAACGTTGTTTAAGGTGTTATATTTTTGATCGTTATAGCCGCTAAAGCCGGCATTTATGTTTAAATGGTTAACATCCTTTTTCAGTACGATGTTGATTACACCTGCTATTGCGTCAGAGCCGTATTGGGCAGATGCACCATCACGCAGGATCTCGATACGATCAATTGCTGCTTCAGGAATGGCGTTTAAATCTGTACCGCTATTACCGCGGCCACGGGTACCCACCTCATTAACAAAGGCCGAAAGGTGACGGCGTTTGCCATTAATGAGTACCAATGTTTGATCAAAGCCCAAACCACGTAAACTTGCAAAGTCGATGGCGTCGGAGCCATCACCCCCGCTTTGTTTATTATAGTTAAAGGATGGTACGGTTTGGTTTAGCTGGCTCATTAAATCGGGTTTTGCTGTTACGGCATCCACCTGGTTCATTTTAAGCACATCTACCGGCACAGCCGATTCAATTTTGGTACGACCAACGCCACGACTACCTACTACAATTACTTCTTTTAAGCCTTCGGCAGATGAGGCAAGCTCCATATCCAATACTTTGGTTTCGCCGGCGGCAATAGCTACTGTAACGGTTTTCTTTTCAAGGCCGATGGCCGAAAAACTTACCTGGTATGATCCCGCTTTTAATGAAAGCGTGTACTTACCATCGCCATCGGTAATAGTACCAGTGCCTGTCGGGGTCACTTTAACTGTGCCAGCACTTACCGGATGCCCGCCACTGGTAACAGTACCTGTTAGCTTTTGCGCAAAAACGGGGGAACAGAGGAGGAAAAGTGCCCCAGAAATGAAAAAATGTAATTTTAACTTCATGTTTTGTTTGATTGGTTGATAAATTATTTTGATTGAATCACAATATAACGTTAATTCCTTGTTAAATATCAACTTTTCAAACTATTACATGATTTTTATTGAATTTATTTTAATATTTTTTGTTATTTATTAAAAATTACTTGAAGAATAAACAAATCAAAGATAAATTTTTTATGAATTTTACATAATTAAACTATATATGGTATAGAATTATTATAAAAAATAACACAAATTATGTTTCTACTAAAAAATTAAATAAGATATATCAATAAAATTGAAAAATTTGATAAAATACATATAGAATTTCATATGTTAAATTTTGTTATTGTATAAAATATACTAATTAAAAAACTGTATAGTTTTCTTCGATAGCGCGCTACAGCAAACAACGAAGAATATGGATCTTTGAACTACTACAATGCCGATGGCCCCGGAAATTACCGCATAGTTATTGAGAAGGCATTGACGAAAATGGGAACATTGGCAGAAAGGTTTTTAACTACGTTGTAAAATACCATAATTAAAAATCCTAAATCCCCAAAGGCAGACTTATGACAAATTCCGTCCCTTCACCTTCCTGGGTTAATACATCAATTCTACCGCTATGCCCTTTTACTACAATATCATAACTTAGTGAAAGCCCTAAGCCCGTACCCTCTCCTGTTGGTTTGGTGGTAAAAAATGGCTGCATAATTTTGTATTTAATATGCGGCGGCATACCGGTACCATTATCTTTAACCGAAATTTCAACCATATTATCTTTTGTTGAGGTTGAGATGCTCAGCGTAGGTTTATAATCGGTGGCGGCGTTTTTTTGCTTTTGTTGCAACGCGTAAAAGGCATTGTTAAACATATTAAGTAATACCCTGCCTATATCTTGTGGGATGACGGTTATTTTGGGCAGGCCTTCGTCAAATTTGGTTACCAGTGTTGCATTAAACGATTTATCCTTTGCCCGGAGGCCATGATATGCCAAACGCAAATATTCATCGGCAAGAGCGTTGATATCCGTGGCTTGTTTATCGCCCGAATTGTTACGCGAATGCTGCAGCATATTTTTAACAATGGCATCGGCCCGTTTGCCATGGTGTAATATCTTTTGCAGGTTTTGCTCAATGTCGTCGGCCAAGGCAACGGCTTCCTCTACGTTACCCCCGGTAAGCTCTTCTTTCATTTCGGCGGTTAACTCTATACTTACCTCGCTAAAATTGTTCACAAAATTTAACGGGTTTTGGATTTCATGGGCTATACCCGCCGTTAATTCGCCTAAAGAGGCCAGCTTTTCTGATTGTACCAACTGCTGTTGCGTAGTTTTCAGTTCGTTTACGGTATCGGCCAATTGATCCCGCTGGGCGGTTATTTCCTCGCTTTGCTCACTCAGGGCTTTATTAGCCTCGCTTAGCTCCAGAGTTCGTTCGTTGATCTTTTCCTCTAACAACTGATTTTCTTCCTTTAAATGACGCTGGCGATAATTAATATATGAGTACACCACAAAGGCAAACACAGCAACATAAAGCAACCATGCCCACCACCTCGACCACCATGGCGAAAGGATTATCACCTGGATGCTATCTCCATGATTACTCCATACACCATCACTGTTAGCTGCCTTTACATGGAAAGTGTAAGTACCGGCCGGCAAATTAGTATAGGTAACACTGCGCTGTGTACCCGCCTGAATCCAGTTTTTATCATAACCATCCAATTTATAGGCGTAGGTATTTTTTAAAGGATCGTCAAATTGAAGGCCTATATAGTTAAACTCAATACGGTTCTCGTTGTATTTGAGCTCAACAGATTTGCGGCCGAATGTTACAACCCGGGTAGCTGCTTTACTATTGGCAAGCGGATCATTATAGGTTAAATTTTCTATATGTACTATTGGCGGATATGGGTTATCATTCAGACTGTTAGGATCAAATACCGTTAAGCCACCGCTTAACATAAAAGCGAATTTCCCGCCCGATATCTTAAATAAGCCGGATAGGCTGCGAATTACATCGTTGCCCGGTAAAAAGCTTTCGATATTAAAGTTGTGAATAGCAAATGTTTTAGGGTCAATACGCGACAGGCCACGTTCTGTTAAAACCCAGATACGGCCAGAGCTATCCTCGCTGATACCCATATTTGAGTTAAACAACAAACCATTACTTTCACTAAAGTGATGTGTAAATACCCCTTTTTCGCTATCGAATATGTATACACCGTTTAAATAGGTACCAACCCAAAGCCTGCCATAACTATCCTGGTATACATCATCAACGCAAAATGCAGTATGATTATTGGTATCAAAATATGAGGTAAACTTTTGTGTTTTCCGGTCAAAACGATTGAGGCCACCATTATTTGTGCCTATCCATAAAACGCCCTTATTATCTTCAAAAATAGCCAGTATTTTACCATCGTTTAAAGCGCCACTACTTTGGCCGGTTGCCGTTGCATTAAAAGGCCGGTAAGGATACCTTGTGATTTTTTTTGTTTGAGGGTTAAATGAACATAAACCCTTTTCATCGGCATTACCAAGCCAAACAACTCCTTCACGATCCTGGTATAAGTTATTGATAAAGCTGCTGCTTATTGAAGTCGAGTCCTTTTCGTTGTGATAGTAATGTTCTCTTTTGCCGGTAACAGTGTTATAAACATAAAGACCATTTGAACCGCCAATATACAGTGCGCCGTTAAGTCCAACACAAACCTTGCTAAGGTAGATATAACCTTCATCCGGCGAATACATTTTTTCTAACGCACCGGTAGCTGTGAAAAACTTGTAAATACCCTGGCTGTTTGAAATATAGCTATAGTCTTTGTTATTGTTGCCGGCCACATATTTACTACCGGGGTAACTGGTTACGTTACCAACAATATCCTTATAAAGTTTAAACGCACTTTTTAACTTATTAACCCTGTTTACACCCGCTTCATTAAAGCCCGCCCAAAGTACATTGGTACGATCGACCATTTTTGCTATTACCTGTGTTTTGCTAAGTGTACCAGCTTCTGCTGCATTGGTTCCGTACCGGGTGAAATTGCCTGTACGTGGTTCAAAATAAACCAGGCCCGATGGAAATGTAAGCCATAAATTACCATCTTTAGTTTCCCTAAATGCTTCAAGATGGTTTTGATCCGGCGACTCTAAAGGGCCATCAGGTATATAGTTGGTGAATTTATTTGCTTTCCTGTCATATTTTGACAAGCCATTATCGGTGGCAAACCATAGCTGCTTGTTTTTATCTTCGTAGATACTGTAAACTGCTGTAGATAAAACACTATCGGGCTTGTTTGATGGCAGATATTCCTTAATGCTATTATCGCGGCTGTCAAAACGGGTAATGCGTAAATCAATATTATAACCGTGAAATGTATTCAGCCAAAAAACGCCAGGTTCGGATCTGGCTTCATATATGGGGTTTACATGTCTTTGCTTGGAGGTATCAGCATTAGTCATAAAACCTGTTAATGCCTTCCCTGGCCCATTGTACCGGTAAATACCGTTATTGCTGCTTAGCCATATTTTTCCTGATACGCTGGCATAAGCTTCATAAATTAATGATGCGTTGATGTAATTATTTCCTTTTTCTCTTATTCCGAAGTATTCAAAAATGCCAGATAATGTATTAAACTTTACCACAGAAACTCCATATCCGATAGAACGGATATGCCCCCAGATATTGTTGTCATTATCTACGGCATCCATTGTAAAAGTGGCTATCTTTCCATCAGTGGGATATGCAAAATGCTTAAATGAATCTGTTTCCCTGTTATATTGAAAAATACCGTTACTGATGGTAGTTGCCCAAAGATTGCCCCGTCTATCTAACAATAAACTAAGCACATTGGTTGAAGAATAGGTATTGGTGTTTAAATTACCAAGGTTATAAACTTTGCATTGGTAACCATCATATCTAACCAAACCATTTTGTGTGGCTATCCAGATGTAACCTTCATTATCTTCCTTAATTACACGACCAGTGCTTTCGGGCAAACCTTTTTTCACATCAAGGTGATCGAAATAAAGATGGCCTCCCTGGGCATATAGCACACCGCTTAAACACACTGTAAATGCGAGTAAACACAATTTTAAGACGTAGGTTTTCAAGAAAGTAAACGATTTAACCATTTATACATGATTTAAAGGCCAGTAAGGTAGATATCGGTTATAAAAATAACAAAAATTGATCACCACAATTAACAATAAAAGCGGGCATCAATTACCGTAGTTTATTTTTTTAAATAAAAGCCAGCTATACTACTTCGTAAGAATGCTTTTGCACCAATTTATCAGGATAGATTTATACTCCAAATTATTAGTGTTTCAATAAGGTAGTAGTAATGTAGGGGCTTGCTAATGCCGGGCAATAACATTACCTTATAGCTTTGTTAACGAAAGATAGAGCAACCAGTTTTGCACAAAGCAGCAAATCCGAAATCAAAACTCCGACCTCCGAAATATGAACAAACTCCCTAAACGCCTTTTATCCATTGATGTTTTGCGCGCCATCACCATGTTGCTGATGATTTTTGTAAATGATGCCAGCGGCGTAAAGCACATCCCTGCCTGGATAGATCATGCCGATGGCGAGGTCGATGCTATGGGTTTTGCCGATACCATTTTCCCGGCGTTTCTGTTTATAGTTGGGTTATCGCTGCCCTTCGCTATAAAAAACAGGTTGAATAAGGGCGAATCTTTTTCATCTATACTCATTTATATCCTTACCCGCAGCGCGGCGCTCATTATCATGGGCTTTTTTCATGTAAACCTTGAAAGCTATAGCAACGCAGCTGCTATTATACCCAAAGCCCTTTGGGCCATCATTATTACAACCGGGTTCTTCCTCATCTGGCTGGATTATCCCGAGACTATGGCCAAAACCAAACGCTACACTTTAATGGGGATTGGCATCGCTTTGCTTATCGCCATGGCAATAATTTATAAAGGAGGCGAGGATGGCGAAATACATGGCATGCGTCCTTCATGGTGGGGTATTTTGGGCATCATTGGCTGGGCTTACCTGGTATGTGCCCTGGTTTACCTGCTGGTTAAAGGCAAAATAAGCTATCTTGCAGGTTTCCTGGCCCTGTTTGTAGCCATCAATATAGGCAAGCATACCGATGTGATCAACTTTAAGATCCCATTATTGGGTGATGCATCAGCTGTTAGCCTGATCATGGGCGGGGTAATGATCTCTGAAGTTTACGCCTTATTGGTAGCCAAAGGCAAAACGCAATTGCTTTGGGTAATATTTGGCGTTACGGGCGTACTCATGATAGCGCTGGGCTTATTGATTCGCCCCTATGCCGAGGGTATTTCCAAAATCCACTCCACTCCTGCGTGGATCTTTATTTGTAGCGGCATCACCATTATTGTATTTGAGCTGATGATATTTCTGGTTGACGTTAAAGGCAAAAGAAATTGGTTTAAAGCCATTTGGCCTGCCGGTACCAGCACGCTTACCTGTTATCTGATGCCTTATTACCAGGTTTTTATATTAATGCTGTTTGATGTACGCTACCCCAAAACACTCAACAATGGCACTATAGGCCTGGCACGTAGCATGGCTACAGCTTTTATACTGATAGCCCTTGTTGGTTTGATGGAAAAGAAACGCATCCGTCTAAAAATATAATACCCTACATCCTATCTCACAATTTATAAACCTAAAATGAATATTTCTTCTTTAAAAAAAAGCATCCTGTTTTGCTTAACAGCATTGCTATTTACGGCTATTACTGTACAGGCACAGGTTAAACACAAATACGTAGTAATTGGCTACGTTGGCGGTTATAAGGGCGTTGCCGACATGGGCATTGTTAACCCCGGCAAACTCACACACATCAACTATGCTTTTGTAAATGTGCGTAACAACAGGGCCTGGCTGGCGCATGAACGCACCGATACCATCAATTTTCGCAACCTGGTACTGCTCAAAAAGAAAAATCCGGCTTTAAAGATCCTCATCTCCATAGGCGGGTGGACCTGGAGTAAAAATTTCTCTGACGCTGCATTAACAGACACCTCACGCCGGGCTTTCGCAGCAAGCGCGGTTGATATTATCCGCAAATATAATTTGGATGGCGTGGATATAGATTGGGAATACCCCGGCCTGCAAGGTGATAACAATGTGGTACGTGAAGAAGACGGCGGTAACTATACCCTGATGTTTAAGGCACTGAGAGCCGAACTTGATGCCCTTGAAAAAGAAACCGGTAATAAAAAATTACTCACCGCGGCAACCGGCGGCTTTAAACGTTTTCTTGACCATACCGAAATGGGCAAGGCCGCGCTATACCTTAATTATATTAACCTGATGACGTATGATTATTTTCAGAACAAGACAGGTATAGCTGTACACCATACAAACCTGTTTGCATCCAATAAATACAACACCGAAAACTCGGCCGATAACGCGGTAAATGAATATATTAAAGCGGGGGTGCCAGCCGCCAAACTGGTGATGGGAATGGCTTTCTACGGCCGGTCGGAAATGGTTACAGATTCGGCTCAAAATGGCCTGGGGATGAAAGCTTATCAACATGTTTGGGTTGGCGGGTATAGTCGTCTGAAGGATAGTGTGATCAACAAAAACGGTTTTACCTATTACCGGGATAGTACAGCCGCGGCGCCTTACCTGTTTAACGCAGCCACCAAACAATTTGTAAGCTTCGACGACGAATGGTCGGTTACCAACAAATGCCAGTACATGATAGACCATAAAATGGGAGGCGTAATGTTTTGGGAATACGCCGATGACAAAAAGGAGTATTTGCTAAATGCGATAGATGAGAAATTAGGCCTTCACCCCCTCTAAACGGCATAGCCCTCATGAGCGCTGAAAATAATAAGCGATAATCTCGGAGACTTTTCATTTGCAGGTTTTAAGAAACCTTATTTTGAACTATTCTCTTAAAGCCCTCTCCTTTGGAGAGGGTTTGGGTGAGGCCCTTACTCGCTCCTCAAACTATCTACCGGGTTTGCCAGCCCCGCTTTAATAGCATGGTAGCTAATGGTAATAATAGCTGTTAGCATAGCGATAACCCCGGCCAGGGTGAATACCCACCACGGTATAGCAATGCGGTTGGCAAAGTTTTGCAGCCAGTTGTGCATTGCCCACCAGGCTATTGGCGAGGCGATAATTACCGATAAGAAAACCAGTTTCAGAAAATCTATTGATAGCAGGGTGCCTATTTTTGCCAGGCTTGCACCTAATATTTTGCGAATACCGATCTCTTTAGTGCGCTGTTCAATGGTAAATGCAGCCAGGCCAAACAAGCCCATAGTGGCCAGGATCACGGTGATATAGGTGAACAGACTAAAAATGGCAGCAAGACGGTCTTCTGCTTTATATTGCTGGTTAAAGGCATCATCCATAAACGTGTAATTAAAAGGCGTATCCTGATCGTACTTTTTATAGATGCCTTGCATTTTATTAAGCAGTGACGGTAAATTAGTGTGTGCAGCTATCTTAACAAAAATATTACAGCCGGTACGTTTCCAAAGCGACGAAGTGTCTGCAAGGGTAAATAAAGCGAGCGGCTTCATTTCATCGGCCATGGATGTAAAATTAAAGTTTTTGAGCACCCCTACTACCTGGAATTTATTGTTGCCATCACTCAGAAACGTTCCAACCGGATTGGCCGGCAGGTGCAATTTTTCGATAGCCAGTTCATTGATCACCACTTTATCGCGACCAACAATATCAGTGATTTGCGTTGGCGGATATTTCCATTTAAGATCGAGGACAGAAGTAAACTCTTTATCGCCCATTAAGTTGGCTACGCCTACGCTTTGGTCGCTTTTGTTTTTGCCAGCTACAAAAAACATATCATAGCCTTTATACAACGCGTAATGCGATGTGGCAATTTTGCTGATACCAGCCAATTCGCTAATGTCCTTTTTAAGGGCGCCGTAGTTTTTTACTGCTGTAGTACTTACGGGTAGCATTACCACATTTTCGCGGTTGATGCCGGTATCTGTATGCCGGAAATAATATAATTGCCTGTCAATGATGATACCGCAAATGATCAATCCTACCGATATGGCAAACTGCAGCGTGGTGAATACCTTACGAACCGCGGTACCACCTGCCTGTTTACTCATTTTACCTTTTAATGTAACCACCGGTTTAAATGCCGATAGCACCAGTGATGGATAACTGCCGGCTATTAAAACGGTTATAAACAATAAAGCGAACAAACAAAGCAGCACGGTTGGGCTGTATAAAAATGAATTATCTATTTTTAATTGAAGTACATCTAAAAACCAGGGCTTGCACAGGTAACACAGGCAATACCCCAATACAAAGGAGATACCAGCAAACAATGCCGACTCAACATAAAATTGCGTGGCTATACTACTCCTGCTGGCGCCAGATACTTTACGCACGCCTACTTCTTTGGCACGCAGCGTTGCCCTTGCAGTTGAAAGGCTCATGTAATTCACCAAAGCCAAAAGCAGGATGAGCACCGCCACCAAAGGGAAGATCTTCAAATATTTGGTATTTGACGAATCGCCAAAGTTCATGTGCAGGTGGGTATCTTCAATGGGCGATAACGTGTAAAAGGTTTCATCAAAGATTTTGTCTTTTTTGGCCATAGCCTGCAGGTTGTGCCTTAATTCGGCGGTATCTGCTGTATGTTTTAAAAGCAAATTCAAATTGAACGAACCGAAACTAATTTCCTGCGATCCGGTATACATCGATGCCTCTTTCATGGCCAGCAGGCTTTTTGTGGAGGCCACAAAATTAAAATCGATAGAGGAATTTGATGGCGCGTTTTCGGCAATACCGGTGATGTGGTAGGTATAAGCGCTATCTGTTTTTATGGTGATAGTTTGCCCCACCGGGTTAGCATCGCCAAAATATTTTTTAGCCATATCCCTTGAAATAACTACCGAGAATGGCGCTTTAAGCGCTTCGGAAGTCTGACCGGTTAATAGTTTAAACGAGTAAAAATCAAAAAAACCAGCATCAGCAAATAGCAGCTTACTTTCGGCAAATTTATTTTCGGGCGATTTGGGATTACTTACCACCGTTGGCCTGAAATAAGCCAGCGTGCGCATATAGCTTTCAACTACCGGATTATTTTGTTGTACAATGGGCCCGGCAGCATAGCTTAACGACGCCATGTTCATCACATTGCCGCCCGTTTTTATAGATGCACGCAGGTTGTAGATCCGTTTGCCGTTTTTGTGAAAGGTATCATAACTCATCTCATGCGTTACGTACAGCATAATCATGATACAAACCGCCAGCCCAACAGCTAACCCCGTGATGTTTATAAAAGAAAAGCCCTTGTTTCTGCTTAAACTGCGGAACGCTATTTTGATGTGATTCTTTATCATGTTAGTTCATTGGATTAATGGTCATTTGCTGCACGTCATTAGATCACTGGCATGATATTGAACATTTAAAATGACTCAATGACGCGCAGCAAATGACCCAATGACGTTCTATTCCGTTTTAAGACTTTTAACCGGGTTTGCCAGTGCGGCTTTAGTTGATTGGATACTTACCGTTAGGGCCGCCACCAGTAATGCCGCTGCGCCTGTGGCAATAAACACCCACCAGTGAATATCAATTCGATAGGCGAAATCCTGTAGCCATTTGCTGGATATGTACCAGGCTATTGGCGATGCGATGATGGTAGCTACAACCACTAAAGCTAAAAAATCCTTGGCTATCAACAGGATAATGTTGGCGATGCTTGCCCCTAATACTTTGCGGATGCCAATCTCTTTGGTACGCTGTACTACTGCAAAGGCAGTAATTGCAAATAACCCCAAACAAGCCAGTAAAATGGCCAGTACCGAAAATGTTGTAAATACACCAGCTGTACGTTGCTCGGTACGGTATAAGGCATCATAATCGTCATCCAAAAAGCGATAATCAAACGGGCGGTGACTGATGCGGCTTTTCCATACCTTGCCTAATGCGGCAATGGTTGCGGCGGTGTTGTTACCGTTTACCCTTACAAACATGTTGTATAACTGATCGTCGTTAAGAAACAGGATCAATGGCGTAATAGGATCATGAAAGGTTTTAAAGTTAAAATCCTTTACAACGCCTTTAATAACACCAGGCGCGTTTTTGTTAATGGTTTTTCCTATAGCTTGCTCCGGTGTCCATCCAAGCGCTTTTACTGCCGACTCGTTCAGAATAAAGGAATAGCGGTAGTTTTTGTATTGATTGGCGGTATCAAGCGTCATCAGGTCGGCATGGGTATAATCGCTGCCTGCTATCAGCTTTAGCTGGATAGTTTTTATAAAATTTTCATCAACAGGAATGGCGTTTACTGAGATCTTTTTGCCGTCGTTGGTTTTAATTACATCGCCCCAGCCAACGTTAATGGGTTCGTTATTGGCTGCTGCCACTTGCTGTACACCGGGCACCAGGCTTATCGCTTTTTTAATGGCATCAAGCTGGGGTTGTATTTTGGAGTCGATAGGCAACACTACCACATTACTTTTGTTGTAGCCCACATCCTTGTTACGGATATAGGATAATTGCTGCAAAATCACAACCGTTGAAATGATCAGGAAAATGGAAATTGCAAACTGGAACACAATCAACGACTTACGTACATTTTGCCCGGAAGTAAATGAAAAACCCGATTTAAGTATTTTAACCAATTTAGCACCAGATAATAATATGGCAGGATAGGCCCCTGCAGCAAAACCGATAAAAACACTTAACACCAGCAACCCAACGAGGATTACCGGATTTAAAAAAGCCGATGGCAGCAATTGTTTGCCCGAAATGTTATTGAATAATGGCAATACAAACGCTGCAAGCGCCAAAGCCAAAACAGACGCGATGATTGTGGTGAAAACCGACTCCGTTATAAATTGCCAGAAAAGTTCGCCCTGGCCGGCCCCCATTACTTTACGTACGCCAATTTCGGCACCACGGCCTGATGATTGGGCAATAGCCAGGTTTACGTAGTTAACGCAAGCTATCAGCAGTATCAGCAAGGCTACGGCCAGCATAATATAAATGTAAGTAATGCTGCCTCCGGGCTCAAATTCATCAGGCATATTGCCAAACAAATGCACATCTTTTAATGCCTGGATATCAAAGGTCAGGTACTCGCGCCCAGTCATTTTTAATTCGTTTTTACTTACATCGTTCATGTATGCTTTTATCTGCTGCTGTAACGGCGCGATATCATCCTTGCTATTTAACAACAAATAAGTCATGTTATTAGCCGACCACCATTGTTCGGGGCCTTGCCTATCCATGTATAAGCTAAATGGCAGCACAAAATCGTATTGGATTTGCGAATTTGAGGGAACATTAGCTGTAATAGCCGAAACGGTATATGTTTTTGATCCTATTTTTAAGATTTTACCCAATGCATCCTGGTGGCCAAAATATTTCTCAGCAGCGTTTTGGGTAATTACAACCTTATCCGCGGAACTCAAAACAGATCCTGCATCGCCGGCTATCAATTTAAATGAAAACACACTAAAAAAATTCGGATCGGCATATAAGAGACTATTTTCCTCAAACACTTTGTCGTTATAACTCACTACCGCCGCGCTTTTCAAAGTACGTACAAATGCCTCAACCTTTGGGAACATACGTTTTAACTGCGGCCCGGCCTTGGTACCGGTAACAGCTATATGCTGCGCCCCGTTTGAGTGTTCATACTCCATGGTAGCACGTACTATTCTATCAGCATTAACATGAAAGTTATCATAGCTTGTTTCATGCTTTATATAAATGCCAATAAGCAGGCAACTGGCAATCCCCACTGTTAAACCCAACACATTTATAAATGCATAAAGTCTATTCTTTTTTAAATTACGCCACGCTAATTTTGTATTCATACTGCTAAATTTTAATATCTGAAATTCAAATTGTTAAACTCTAAATCTTAATTAAAAAACTCTAAAGTCCTTGCGTCGCCGCCAGCGTCTGCATCCAGACCAATGAACTAATGAACCAGTGAACAAATGAACCAACTATTCTGATCTCAAACTCTTTATCGGGTTCATCAGCGCCGCTTTTAGCGATTGAAAGCTAATGGTAACCAACGCGATCACAAAAGTTAAAAAGGCCGCCAAAACAAAGATCCACCAATGAAGCGAGGTTTTATAGGCGAAGCTTTGCAGCCACTTGTTCATACAGTAATAGCCAATTGGCATAGCTATTACTGTAGCCAGTAAAACCGGTTTCAATAGATCTCTTGAAATCAGGATCAGTATGTTTTGTACCGATGAGCCAAGTACCTTTCGCACGCCAATTTCTTTAGTTCGTTTTGCGGCGGTAAATGAAGCCAGTCCGAATAAACCTAAACAGGCAATAAAAATGGCCAGTCCCGAAAAAATGGTTAGCATGGTTTGCTGCCTGATATCGGTTTTATAGGTGGTATCAAATTTCTGATCTAAAAAAGTATACTCAAACGGATAAACCGGGGCTACTTTGGCATACGCATCTTTAACGGCTTTCACAGACGCGGGGATATTGCCTGGTTTTAGTTTGATTACTACTACACGCCTATCCTCACTTGGCGATATTACCAGGGCATCCATATTTTCTTTAAGGGAGAGGAAATTAAAATCTTCAATAACCCCTATTATATTACGTTTTTTATCGTCCCTGCCCCTGTTTTTTATCCATTTACCAATGGCTTGCTGAGGCGAAAAGCCTAATTCTTTGGCGCAAGTACGATTGATTAATACCGAGGCTGTGGTATCGGTAGCAAATGATGGCGAGAAATCGCGCCCGGCAATTAACTTGAGGCCAAGCGTTTTTACATATTCAAAGTCGGCAAACTCAGTACGCGACTTAAATATTGCCTGTTGTCCCTCGGCGTCAAAGGCGTGTACGTCATAAAATCCGCCCGGCTCGCCCGACATCAGGGAGACTGATGACACCGCGCCCGAATTTTGCAATTCGTTTTTAAACGCAAGGCGGTGGTCATAAATGTCGTTATTATCTATTTTGATGACTAACGTTTGCTCTTTATCGTAACCTAATGATTTACTTTTGATGTAATGCATCTGGTTAACAATAACAATGGTACCAATGATGAGCATCACCGAAATACTGAATTGCAGCACCACCAGCGATTCGCGGAAAATGCTGCCTCCTTTACCCAGTTTCAATTTGCCTTTTAAAGCCTGGATAGGCGAAAATGCCGACATAAATATCGCAGGGTAGCTTCCTGCTAAAAAGCCCACCACCAGTATCACCCCAAAAAGAAATAACCAGATAGGCGCGCTATTCCACGATACTGTTAAATTATAACCCAGTAATTGGTTGTAATAAGGCATCAGCAGCAATAACAACCCAATTGATAACGCGCAGGAGATCAGCGCCAGCATAAGTGATTCGCCGATGAACTGCCATATCAAATGGTTGCGTAGCGCACCCATCACCTTGCGCATACCTACCTCCTTTGAACGCTCAACCGCCCTTATGGTGGCCAGGTTCATAAAGTTGATGCAGGCAATGAGCATGATAAGCGCCGCTATCGATATAAAAATGAATACCACGGTTTTATCGCCATGCTTCACGTTATCAAAAGCCGAGTATGGCTCAAAATAGATATCATTAAGCGGTGTAAGGTTCAAATCAAATTTTGCCCCGAATTTCTGCATATCCTTCCCCATGTACTTATCCATAAACCGGGTAAAACGGCTTACAAGTGATGCAGGATTGGTATGTTCATTTAAAAGCACGTAAACAAACAGGCCGTTGTTAATCCACACATTGTAGGCTGGGTATTTGGTATAGTTGGAAATAGGCATCACCATATCAAAATCGAGGTGCGAGTTTGACGGCACATCTTTAGCCACGCCGGTAACCTTTAGGTTGAGCTGCTTATCAAACTGTACCACTTTGCCCATGGCATTGTCAACAGAGCCGAAATATTTTTTAGCGGTTGTTTCGGTCAGCACCACGCTGTTGGGATTGTCCAAAGCTGTGGCACCGTTGCCCTTGATGAGCGGGAAGGTAAAAAGCTTAAAAAAGCCGGCATCTACCGCATACACCTTTTTTTCGTTAAAAGCTTTTTCGCCAAATGATACCAGGTTATTTTGAGGCGATACACGTACAGCCATTTTTATATCCTGCGGATAATCATTCAGCAAAGCTGGCGCATATGGTGCCGATAGGTATGGTACCATTGGTTGTGCCGGATCAAAGCCACGCATAACCCGGTAAATATTTTTGCCCTGCTTATGAAATTTATCTACACTAAACTCATTCATAATATACAGGAATATCATCAGGCAAACTGTAATACCCATGGTTAAACCCAGGATATGAATAAGCGAAAAAGCCTTTTGCTTATAAAGGCTCCGCCAGGCAATTTTGAAATAATTACGTATCATGTTAGTAGTTCATTGGTTCAATGTTCATTGGTAAACTGTCATTGAGTCATTTGGTCATTAAGTCATTCTAAAAGTTCAATGACTTAATGACGCGAAGCAAATGACCTAATGACTAAAATCTATTCTGATCTCAAACTTTTCACCGGGTTGGTTACCGCTGCTTTGATTGATTGAAAGCTGATGGTTACAAAGGCTATAAAAATGGCCAGGAACGCCGATAGCGCTAATACCCACCATTGGATATTTTGCCTGTATGCAAAACTTTGCAACCATTGATTCATAGCCAGCCAGGCCAGTGGCGTCGCAAACACAATGGATATCAGTACCAGTTTCATAAATTCTTTTGATAGCATGGCTACTATGGTGCTTACTTCGGCACCCAACACTTTACGGATACCTATCTCTTTACCGCGTTGCTCTGCAGCGTAGGCAGCGAGGCCAAACAAGCCCAAACAGGCAATAATGATAGCCAACGACGTAAATACAATGGCTATGGTCCCCATGCGCTGCTCGGCGCGGTAAGTGGCATCAAAATCCTGGTCCATAAAAGAGTAGTTAAACTCCCGGTTGGGCGCTATCGCTTTCCATTTATTTTTGATAAGGCCCATTAACGTGGTTATATTGGCAGTATTCACCTTCACACTTAATGCACCCTGATCCCTGCCGTACATCAATACCACCGGACCAATATTGTCTTTTAACGAGCTGAAGTTAAAATCTTTGATTATTCCAATAATGCGATACCCCTTCCAAATTTTGGCCATATTATCTTGAGGGGCATATAACATTTTGTTGATAGGGTCTGTTATGCCCATTAATCGTGCAGCAGATTCATTAATGATCATTGAGGTGGTATCGGTACCCATTTGCTTACTAAAATTACGACCTTTAACCAATTTTAACCCAAGCGTAGGTATATAGTCATCGTCGGTAGTCCAGGTTTGCGCCAGTAATGCCTTCTTTTGATCAAGGTTTCGATCTGGAAACAAGCTGCTGCTGTTGCGGTAATCCATGGTGGGTAAAAAACCGGTCATGGTGGCATTAACCACACCAGGCAATTGCTTAACCTCATTTTTGAAGGTAGCGGCCTGGTTAGCCAAATCCCAGGTGCCGTGAATTACCATCATTTGGTCGCGTTTATAGCCAAGGTCTTTATGCTGAATATATTGCAGCTGGTTATAAATCACCAATGTACCAATGATCAGGAAAATAGATATCGAAAATTGAAAAACCACCAGGAAACTCCTGAGCCAGCTACCTTTGAAACCATTGGCCAGCTTGCCCTTTAACACTTCAATTGGTTGAAAAGCCGAAAGAAAAAACGCAGGGTAAAACCCCGCCATGCAGCCAATAACTAATACAGCTACCAACATACCCGGCACCAGCCAGCTTAATGAGGCTACATTAAAAGAGAAGGATTTATCGGCCATATTATTAAACGCGGGCAGGAATAAATAAGCCGCGATAACGGCCAAAACAGCTGCTATAAATGTAACCATCACGGACTCTGACAAAAACTGGAAGATGAGCGAGCTCCTCGGCGATCCTAACACTTTACGTACCCCAACCTCACGCGCCCGGTTGGATGACCGGGCGGTAGATAGGTTCATGAAGTTTACGCAGGCTATCAGCAAAATAAACATAGCAACGGCCGTAAATATGTACACATACAGGATATTGCCGCCCGGGGCTAATTCAGATACACAATTTGATTTAAGGTGAATATCTTTTAGTGGTATTATATTAAGATCGTATTTGTTACCGGCTTTTTTAAGTTCGTCAAACGAGACGTGTAAAACGCTTTGTAATTGCGGCCCGGCGTATTTGCGCATCAGTAATTGTAATTTGGCTTTAAATTTCTGCGGATCGGCGCCTTGTTTGAGTAAAACATAGGTATTAAAATTATTGCTGAGCCAGGCATTTTCCCGGCTTTCGGCAAGGGTACTCATGGATAAAAAGAAGCCAAAATTAAAATGCGATTGTTTTGGTATATCTTTAATTACGCCGGTAACTTTAAATAGCACGCTGTCATTGAAAGTGAGTGTTTTGCCAACTGCCTGTAAAGGGTTGTTAAAATAACGTTTAGCCACTGTTTCGCTAATTACCACGCAACGTGGATCAACCAGGGCGGTTTTGGGTTCGCCGGCTATCATGGGTAAAGTAAAAACATCAAAAATAGAGGGATCGGCAAATAACATGTGATCTTCTTTGATATTTTGATTACCCTTTTTAACATTATAGCCCCACTTATTTATCAACCGTACAGATTTCTCTACCTCCGGGATATCGGCTGCCAAAGCGGCTGCCAAAGGTGCCGGCGAGCTGGCGTATGATTGATCGTTACCACCGAATTTAATGTCGTTATTAATGCGGAATATCCTATCGGCGTTTACATTGTATCGGTCGTAGCTTAACTCATCAACCACGTAAAAAACAATCAGCAAACAGGTTGCCAGGCCAAGGGCCAGGCCCAATACATTAATAGCCGTAAAGCCCAGGTTTTTCCTGAGCGTGCGGAATGCAGTTTTTATATAATTTCTAATCATTTTATTTGGTTAATTGGTTCATCTGCTTCGCGTCATTAAGTCATTGAAAATCAAAAAAAAATGACTTAATGACGCGAAGCAAATGACCTAATGGTTAATTATTCGCTTTTTAAACTCTTAGCCGGGTTAGCTGTGGCTGCCCTTACCGATTGTGAACTTACCGTAACAAAGGCTATCAATACGGCGGCTATACCGGCTATGGCAAATACCCACCATTGAATATCAACCCGGTAAGCAAAACTTTGCAGCCATTTGCTCATACCGTACCAGGCCAGCGGCGACGCTATTACGGTGGCTACCAATACCAGCTTCATCAAGTCTTTTGACAACAGGCCAACTATAGAGGTTACACTTGCGCCCAAAACTTTACGGATGCCTATTTCTTTAACCCGCTGCTCGGCAGTAAATGTTACCAGGCCAAATAAGCCTAAGCAGGCAATACCGATAGCCAGGACGGTGAAGATGAACAGGATACTCCCCTGCTTTTGCTCAGATTGGTATTGTTTGGCAAAGTTCTGATCAAGGAAATGGTACTCAACCTTGCTTTCAATATCAAACCGGCCATATACCTTGCTGATATAATTGAGTGTTGCAGGGATATTGTTTTTAGCTATACGGACGTACATATTATCTTCATCGTTTGCCTGCGCGGGCATTTCCAATACCATTGGCGAAACCTTGTGCTGCAACGAATAGGTGTTAAAATCTTTAACCACACCAATAATGGTTTGCGTAATGATATTCCCTTTTTCATCAACCCCGGTGCGTACGGCTTTGCCAACGGCATCTTTCCAACCCATCTCTTTTACCAGTGTTTGGTTTACCAGGATAGATTGCTTTTGATCGGTAGCCATGGTTGGCGAAAAATTGCGGCCTTGATCCATTTTGATCTGCAGGGTTGGGATAAAGTCTTCATCAATCACCAGGTTCTCTACAATTTTTGAGTCCTGGTTTACTTTTCCATCAGCACCTAAGTTAAAATCGCCGCCACCTATGTCATTATTACCGATGGGGTTACCGGCTATGCCTACGCTTTCTACAGCTGGATTTTGCAGTAACTGGCTCTTTATGGCAGCTATTTTGGTCCGGGCAGATTTATCATGGATATGAAAAGTAAGTACCTGCGCTTTGTTGAAACCCAGGTCTTTATTCATCACAAAATTAAGCTGCTGGTAAATGATACATGAACCGGCTATCATTACTATAGTGATCACAAACTGGAATACCACTAATGATTTTCTGAATAATATGGTAGATGCCTGGCTGCCCAATTGCCCCTTCATGGCAGATATAGTTTTGAAACCCGACAGGAACAAAGCCGGGTATAAACCGCTCAACATACCCGCGGTAAATGAAAATACTACAAAAGCAATGATGGTTTTAGTTAAGCCAAACTGTGTTAACACCAGGTTTTTGCCCGATAACTGGTTAAAATATGGCAACACAAACTGGATAAGCACCCCGGCTAACAGTGTAGCTATTACAGTAAGTAAAACAGATTCGGCAAAAAACATTACCATCAGTTGGGTTTTGCCCGATCCGATCACTTTACGCACACCAATTTCTTTCACCCTTACTGATGAGCGGGCCGTGGTAAGGTTAACATAGTTGATAACCGCGATAACCAGGATCAATAAGGCCACAACACTAAATACATATACATAAGTGATATTGCCGTTGCTACCTATCTCATAATCTAAATTGGATTTAAGGTGAATATCGGTAAGCGGCTGCAATTCAATTCTAAAAGTCATTTTACCTAAATCGCCTTTAATGTATTTATTAAAGAAAACATCAGAATTAGCTTCGATCTTTTTATAATCGTCATGATCTTTAAGCAATACATAGGTATACAGGTTTGAATTGCCCCATTTGCCGGTAAAACCAGTGGGGAACGAACGCAAAGCCTGGAAGGTGAAATGGGAGTTTACCGGCACATCATCAATAACACCGGTTACTGAAGTAGGCGTGTTTTCAATCTGGATGGTTTTATTGAGGGCGTTTTCGGCATCACCAAATAATTTAATGGCCAGCGTTTTAGTTAAAACAATAGTTTGTGGTTTAGCCAAAGCCGATTCTGCATCGCCGTATAAAAAATGGAAGGTAAATATGTTAAAAACGGCATTATCGGTAAAAAACATATTGCCTTCATTCATCTGCTTATCGCCGTAGATTATCTTGCCACCACCTTCGGCGTCAATCCGTACGGCATCTTCAACTTCGGGATAATCATTTTTTAAAGCCGGCGCGTATGGCGGCGAAGTAACGGCCAGGTTAAATTTGCCGCCGTTCCAGGCACCATGCTGCGCAACGCGAAAAATGCGGTCGGCCTTGGTATTGTAACGGTCAAAACTCCACTCATCGGCAACATATAGGCTGATGAGCCAAAACGCGGCCACACCAATTGCTAAACCGCCTACGTTTATGAACGAGAATACCTTATGTTTAATGAGGTTTCTCCAGGCTATTTTGAGGTAATTTTTTAACATGGGTAAATTGCTTATGCCAATATAACGTTAAAAGCCATACCAATTACATAAATAACTAATAATCAGTTAATTAAATACAAACACTTTATTTAAAACCGTACGATAGTGAAACACTTGATGTGCGGTTGCGTACAGATTGTGTCAAAGATGACCCGTCCGGAAATAGCTATACAGATTTGTGAGTAAATCCTGTAAATACTATACAAGGTATTCTGTTAGTCCTAAGATGAACTATACAGGTC
>NZ_JANTYS010000027.1 GCF_024808255.1 Mucilaginibacter dorajii | reverse complement strand
GTCATTAGTCATTAGTCATTAGTCATTAGTCATTAGTCATTAGTCATTAGTCATTAGTCATTAGTCATTAGTCATTAGTCATTAGTCATTAGTCAGAATTGCTTGTGCATGTTATTGTTTTAATTATTTCGAACTATTTTGAGATGCAAAATGACCTAATGACGCGAAGCAAATGACAGTGCAGCGAAATGACCAATGACGCGAAGTAAAGAAATTTGTAGCTTTGCTGCACAGATCAGCACATGGGTTTTAGGAATTTATATATCGCCGTAAAAAAAAATAAGATCCCCTACTACGGTTTAAACATCTTCAGACAGGCTGTACCTATCTTTCTATATCAAAAACTACTGAACAGCAAGCTTAAAACAATCAGGAATTATGATAAGGCAGCAATACTTGATAGGGTAAATTATTACAACAAACTGCAAACCGTTTCGGCTATTAATGATGATGCTTTTGCCATAAAAGAGTTAAAAGTTTTCAATAGCCCCAAGGCCTATAATTTTGATCTATTTGAATACTGGCGCTATTTTAAAAGCAACCTGAAGTTAAATTTTCTTTTGGGCGATATTATCCATATAGAACCTAAACCTACTATTCAAAAAAGTCGACCGATAAGTGATGATAACCAAAACGCCATATTATTGAAGCTGGACAAGAAAAGGCATTTCCTTTTTGTAAACGAACATAAAGAATTTGCGGCAAAAAAGGATTTGCTTATTGGTCGAGGTGTGATGAGCCAGCCACACCGCATCAGGTTTATGGACATGTATTTTAACAACGCGCTTTGCGATTTAGGACAGGTTAACAAACACGGAGGCAACCCCGACTGGTTAAAGCCAAAGATCAATATTATTGATCACCTTGATTATAAATTTATCCTGAGCTTAGAGGGTAACGATGTGGCCACCAATTTAAAATGGATCATGTCGTCAAACTCAATCGCCGTAATGCCCAAACCCAAATACGAAACCTGGTTTATGGAGGGGCGATTGATTGCCAATCATCATTATATTCAAATCAAGGATGATTTTACCGATCTGGAAGAAAAACTTCGGCATTACATCAATAACCCCGATAAAGCGCAGGCAATCATCAAAAATGCCAATGCGCATGTAAAGCAGTTTTTGAATAAGCAACAAGAAGATCTGATCTCCTTACTGGTGCTCGAAAAGTATTTTTATTATACCGGGCAATGCGACAGCATCACCAAACTCGCATAAGATTCCATAACATTAATTCCTTTATCCCGTAAAAACATCGTATTAGTGGTAATAAAATATCGCTTAAATCCCGTTCAATTACTTAAATATTTTACTTAAGATTGTACAAAACCTAATTTCCTAAACATGGACATCATCAGGAGAGATAACATCACCTACGAAGAATTTATGGAAGAGCATTACAAACCTGGCATTCCGCTGGTTTTTACTAATGCAGCCAAAGTTTGGAAAGCAAATGGCCTGTTTACGCCCGATTGGTTCCGCGAAAACTACCCCGACCGTAAAACCGATGTACGTGGCAAAACCCTAACCATAAAAGAAGCTATGGATATGGTAGAGGCCAGCACCGAAGAAAAACCGGCAGTATACCCCATTATTTTTGATATCCCCGCAACCATACCAGAGCTTATGCCCCTGTTAGATCCGCTGGATTTAAACTACGCATCTCCAAACTGGCTCAAAAATAAAATGTTCAGCGTTGGTAAATGGGGCGGCGCCACCGAAATGTTTATTGGCGGCCCGGGCGGCAGGTTTCCGTACATGCATATCGATTATTATCACCTTAACGCCTGGATCACCCAGCTTTATGGCGAAAAACGCTTCACCGTTTTTCCGCGCGGACAAGAACATTTGTTATACCCGCGTCCCGATGATCCATGGCGCTCGGAAGTGAACGTTTTTGAGCCCGATTACGAAAAACACCCTTTGTTTAAAGATGCTACCCCAATCAACTTTGTGGTAGGTCCCGGCGAAACCTTGTTCATCCCTTTCGGTACATGGCATACGGCTTACTCGTTAACACCAACCATTTCGGTGGCTTTTGATACCCTGAACAAAAAAAACCATAAGGAATTTATGCAGGATGTGTGGACGTTTAAAAGCCGTCAAAGCAAATTAAAAGCGGTTGCCATGTATAGCTATGCCTGGTTAGCTACCCAAAGCTCAAAACTGAGTGAAACATTAACAGGTAAAAAATATGCCTAATCAGCATTAATTTTCTTGGATTTAGCCGGATTAACAGAAAAAAAACTGATTTTTGAAACCCGATCTTGTAGGTCGGGTTTTATATTTACCGGCATTTTATCTATGGTGATCACTAATTCTAAATACGAAGAGGCATTAATTAATTACAATAAAAAAATTGCTGATGCCAGCGTAGAGGATATGGTGCTTAATATGGGGCCGCAACACCCCTCCACCCATGGTGTTTTACGCCTGGAGCTAATAACCGATGGCGAAATAGTTAAAGAAGTTATCCCCCACATTGGCTACCTGCACCGCTGTTTTGAAAAACATGCCGAATCACTAACCTACCAGCAAACCATCCCCTTTACCGATAGACTTGATTACCTGGCGTCTATGAATAACAGCCATGCCTTTGTAATGGGCGTTGAACGGATGATGGGCATTGATAAAGATATCCCCAAACGGATAGAGTACATCCGTGTACTGGTTTGCGAGCTTAACCGCATCGCATCGCACCTTATAGCCATAGGTACTTATGGTATCGATATTGGTGCTTTCACCCCCTTTTTATGGTGCTTTAGAGATCGTGAACACATTATGGGCATGCTGGAGTGGGCCTCTGGCTCGCGCATGCTGTATAATTATATTTGGGTTGGTGGTTTGTTTTATGATCTGCCGGTTGGTTTTGAAGAACGCTGCCGCGATTTTGTAGAATACTTTAAGCCCAAAATGGTTGAGCTTAATCAACTATTAACCGATAACCAGGTATTCATATCCCGCACGGCCAATATTGGCGTATTGCCGCTTGATGTGGCCATAAACTATGGCTGCAGCGGCCCTATGTTGCGGGCATCCGGTTTAAAATGGGATTTGCGCCGTATTGATAACTACTCGGCTTATCCCGAACTTGATTTTGAAATTCCGGTAGGTACGGGCCTTATGGGCAAAGTTGGCGATTGCTGGGACCGGTATAAAGTTAGGGTTGATGAAATAGAGCAGTCGTTAAGAATTGTAGAGCAATGTCTTGATCGCCTGCAAAAAGAATTGAAACGTACGCCCGATTTTGACCCACGCGCCAAAATGCCCCGTAAAACCATCCCTAAGGCACAGGACTACTACGTACGTTGCGAAGGTGCCAAAGGCGAATTGGGCTTCTATTTTGTGTGCGACGGAAAATCAGAAATCCCCACACGTGTAAAATCCCGCGGGCCAAGCTTCAACAACTTATCCGTACTCCCCGAACTTTCAAAAGGGGTACTCATTGCCGATTTAATTGCGATAGTTGGCTCGATAGATTTTGTGCTGGGCGAGGTTGATAGGTAAGCTGTCTGAACCGGAATTTACAGAATTAAAGGATTAGCAGGATTTACAACGGGACAAACGCCTCTAATTGGGTTAACATAACTTAACACATTTCAGATATATATTTTATAAATACCTAATAATCAATATTTTACATTTTTACAAGGTTAACACAAACTGATATATCGCGCAATTTAAGCGCTTCCAAATATTGGTGCCTGTTGTTGCTCAATACAGGTGCCTAATGTACCTGGATCTATAAATCCGTAATTTTTTAGTTGCGAAAGCCCTTCGTCAAAAATCATTGCTCCTTTGTCCAAAAATCCTTGTCCCAAAAAAAAGAGACACCCTGCGGTATCTCTTTTTAATTATTAATTTTTATTGGAATTGGGCTTTATTAATACACCTTAACCATAAATACATAGTTTTTTAGCTTTTTAAGCTGTTGTGTACGGCTTAAACCTGCCAATGTATTTTTGGTGCTTAGGGTCAATGATTTTGTTAATGAGTCTGACGGAATGTTTTGTATGGTCTTTAATAAATAGGCAGATTTTACAGCAAACGCAGCACCAGCCACCTGGGTTTGTAAACCACGGATAACGCCTATCAGGTTCCCTTTATCATCTAACAGCGGCCCGCCACTATTACCATGATCAACCGGAATTGATACCTGGTAATTTAAAGTATCACCACGATAACCGGTTTCGGCAGTTAAGGCACCCGGGCCAAAAACTTCTTCGCCACCTGGAAAACCAAATGTGTAAACGTTTTCGCCAAGATCACTAACCGATCTTTTAAAGTTATAAGGTACATTACCTAAGTCTTTAAATGTGGGGTCGTTTATCTGCAAAATAGCTAAATCATATCCAGGCTCGGTATAAATAACCTTGGCATGAAATGATTCGCCAACGGCATTTTGAACATAGATGGAATCGGCATCTTTTACAACATGGTAGTTAGTTGCTATATATCCGTTTGATGATAACGCAAACCCTGTACCTCTAAAGTTGCCCGGATTTTCAATTTTATTTGATTTAGTAACACCCTGCTTAGCTAAGGTATTTGTCTTAAGATCCAGCTGATGTGTTTGAGTAGATAAACGATCAACCTTTTGAACCAATTCAACAAAGGTAGAATCATGGTTACTCAACTTACCTGTAAAAAACAAAGTAGTTAACGCAGCAAATATCGCAATTGAAGCGGCAACAGATATCTTTGAGTGGTGATGCCTCCACATGTTCACTATCCAGTTGGGTTTTATCAGGAGCTCCTCTTTAAGCGAGTGCACATCAATTTCGTTATGGATAGCATCAAGCCGTTTTTCAAGCTCTATGCGCTCGCCATATTGTTTTATTAGACCAATAAACAATTTATGCTCAACTACCTTGCTATCAACATTGGCATCTTTTTTACGCAGCAATTCAAACTGGGTACGTTCTTCGGCGGTCATTTCGCCGTTAAAGTAACGTTCAATTGATTCTAAAAGTTGATTCTCGCTCATCTCTGTACTCTCCTTTATTTCTGCTGAAAAAATAATTTCTTCAGCCTTTGCAGGCATTTATACTTTTGTGTTTTAGCATTATCCGCATTGGTATAGCCAAAACGCTCACAAATCTCCTGCATCGATCTGTTGTGTATATAAAAATCTTCCATAATGGTTTTACAGGGTTCGCCTAATAGCTGAAGTGCGGCCTCCATCTTATTAAACTGTATATCCCGGTCATTATGTGTTTCAACCTCATCATCAACAGGCAGGTATTCTTCAAAATCCCTGATATCCCCCCCGTACCTGTTCATCTGGCTCAATCTTTTAAGCCAAAGCCTGCGGCAAACCGAATAAATGTATGTTTTAAGCTTACTGCTTAACTCAAATTCGCCCGATTTTACCTTGTTGTAAAGAACAATAATTGCTTCCTGGTATATATCCTTGGCATCGTCTTCGTTCCCGTTGTTATTGATAATTAATTGTAATATCATCGGGAAATAGGTGGTGTATAATCTTTTTAATACTATTTCTGAATTATTCAGTATTCCAAGAACTATCTCACTATCTGTTGGCGCCGAAGCTTTTATATCTTTATTCACTCTTAATACTGTTTATACGAAATTGTAACCCATCGTTGTGAAAAAAATTAGAATCAAGGGTTAAAAGTCGGCAATCAAGCCAATCATTTGCATTTACGAAGCGATTTTAACAACCCATTGCATACTATTGCCTTTTATTTCTATCACTTCTTTATCCATGCTGCTAAATTAATACTGTAAACGCAATTAAGGTAACCCGGGGTTAATATAATTATAACCGCAAATCTGCGATAAAAAAAAACGACAGCAAAACATTCCCGATCTTGCTATAAATCCCACTAAATCTATAGAATTTATTTTTTTATTAAAATAATGGGGTTACCTTTTTTTAAATGCGGTATTAAAAATTGAAAACGCTCAAAAAACATTAACACTTTAAAACTCAAAAAATGAAAAATTTATTTAAAACCGGTTTTGTTGCTTTAATTATTGCTGTTTCTTTCTCTGCTTGCGGTGGTTCTGCAAAAAAAGATGGTGGCGACTCAACTAAAGTTGATTCTGTTAAAGTTGACTCTACTGTTAAAGTTGATTCAACCGTAAAAAAAGATTCAGCTAAAACTGATAGCGTAAAAAAAGACTCAGTAAAGAAATAATTGGTGAATAATACTATAAAAGAGGTTATGCTTAAAAAGCATGTTATTTTTTATAATATTTTCACAATTTTAAAGGTAATTCATAATTTTTTTAAAAAAAGTGGGTTACCTTTTATCAATAACGGTATTAATAGCCGAAACGATCAAAAACATTAACAATTAAAACTCACAAAATGAAAAATTCATTTAAATTAGGCTTAGTAGCTTTAGCTATCGCTACTTCATTTGCAGCTTGTAAAGGTGCAGCTTCTTCTTCATCTGCAGATTCAGCTAAAAAAGATTCAGCTAAAGTTGATTCAGTTAAGAAAGACTCTACAGTAGCTACAGATTCAACTGCTAAAGCTGGTGCAGCTAAAGTTGACTCTGTAAAAAAAGACACAGCAGCTAAGAAATAATTTCTAAAGCATACTTTGAAAAGGGCATTATGAGTATAATCTTTAATCCCTTTTCATTGATTTTTTAGTTTTTTTTACCTTTAAAAGGTAATCTTTAATTTTTTTGTAAAATTAAGGGTTACCTTTTTCGTTTTAGCGTATTAACAACAGAAAAACTATTAAATCACTTATTAAAAAATTAAACATGAAAAATTCATTCAAATTAGGCTTAGTTGCCTTAGCTATCGCTACTTCATTTGCAGCTTGTAAAGGCGCAGCTTCTTCTTCATCTGCAGATTCAGCTAAAAAAGATTCAGCTAAAATGGACTCAGCTAAAATGGATACTGCTGCTAAAATGGGCGCAATGAAAGATTCTGCTAAAGTTGATTCAGCTAAAAAAGACACAGCTAAAAAAATGTAATCTTACTTTTTTTAGATTGCTAAAAAACGCTTCCGGTTTCGGAGGCGTTTTTTTTGCTTTTAACTCTCCTCCAAACAATTTAAGCCTTCATTGTTTTAACTGGGTAAATCGCATATACATGAAATATTCCGACTGGAAAGATTTATCTGCCGAAGACCGTAAAAACATAAACTGGCACCGGCGTCCGCATATTAAAACCGCAACACTTTATGGCATTGCCTTTTTTATTACCGTAATCATTATAATTTTGGGCATTAGCAAAAACAGCGCTGTACACATCAACCGCAAACCAACAACAAAAGAGGCTTTTGAAACTGCAAAAATCATTGTTCGCGAACACCTGGAACAACCATCCACAGCAAGTTTCCCCGATAACACCTTCACCCCCATTGTTGATAGCGCTACAGATAGTTATCAAATTCAATCAACCGTAAAATCAATTGACGCGGGAGGCAAAACCATAAAATCAACATGGAACATCAAAATGACCTATAAAGGCGGAGATTGGTCTGAAAGGAACAGCTGGCAGATAAATGAGGTTAATATCAAGTAGCTATATTTTAGTAGCAAGTATCAAGTAGTTAGTATCAAGATTTTCATTGCAGGCGATCAACAGCCCTATAATACAAACGAGTCCTTACGGTAACCGCCCGGACTCGTTCCTTCTGTCTTGATACTTGATACTAACTACCCGATACTATTATTTATTGAACGCTATCGCGTAAAGCTTTGATCTCATCATGAGCATCCAGGATCTCATCTTGCTGCTCAGTGATCAAATCGCGCAGAAAGCCGGGAACATATTCTTCGCTTAGCGCGGTACGATATGCTTTTAGGATAGCATCTTCGCCAAACTCACATTCTTCTAAAATATCGTGGGTGCCATGAGCTGTAAAGGCGGCTTTTACATCAAGCCACGCACGGTGAATTTTGCCACTGGTTGTAGTGCTGGTATCAATATCTTTACCTAATACTTCAACTTCGCGCCCGAGCTCATTTTTATACCGGTTACTGGCGTCGATATTTGTAAGGAAAAGCGATTTCAAATCAGTTTCGCCGTCTTTAAGATCTTTTAGCGCACGGTTATAACCTTGAATCCTGTCGTTGTTGATCTGTATCAGATCATTTAATACTTCTGTTGTTGCTTGTGTATTTTCCATGGTAAATAATGTTTTATTATAAATACAACTCATCAAAGATTGAATTGTTTAATCTAAAAATTAAAAATTATCTCAATAGTAAAAATACATTATTTTCTAAATAAAGAAATCAGCCAAACAACAATCAGTATCACAACTATAACCGCTATAATCCCAACAACAGCGCCGGCTTTAAATATTCCGCCTATTACAGAGCAGCTACCCAGGGTTAACATGATCATCCCGATCAAAAATAAGTGTACGTTTTTCATAATGATGTTTTTTGGTAGATAGAATTGTTAAGGAAATCTGATTAGCTTAATTTCCTAATAATTGACAATACAATAACCAGGCCTCATTTAAATCTGGCATTTTTGCTCAAAAAAAAGCCCTTTATTGCATCCATTACAAAAAAGTGTACAAGAAGTTATACACTCCATTAAACTAAATAAATTTTCACCAGTCATACCAGCAAATAACACGGAGGCTTTTAGCGATATTTAATTAATCAAACCTTTAATATTTTTTTGATTCGCTTAAAAACAATTGCTACCGATGCTTGTTCATGGTTTATTATACACCTAAAACACCTGATGCTGTTATATTTTAAAGCTTGCTATATACATAAAAACATACTTACTATGCATGTTTTTGTTAAACGTTTTAGTATGTTACAACATTTTATTAATTTTGAAAATTCTATTTATAACTACATAATATTATGACTATTGAAATACAACCAAACATTGAATGCGAAAATTGCATCAAATGTGGAACCCGGCCCCAGGTTGAACAGGTGAAAAAATACTGGATGGTAAAATGCCTTAACAAACAATGCAACAACTTTATAAAAGACACTTTTGTTAATATTGATGGCTGGAACAGGCTAAATAAAAGCAATGCACAAATAACTCCGAATCAGTCTTTAAAGAAGACTGCATAATTAAAAAACAAAAGAATTTTTATGGTAAAATAATACTTGATACAAATGCTTTTTCGTGTAGATGTCTATTTTTGCCTCTACAGAACAAGCCATGACTACAGCCTATTTTTCTATAAACAATGCTACCGTTAGATTTTTGAACAATACCTTGTTCAAAAATCTAACTTTTCGAATCAACAAAGGCCAACATTGGGCACTCATAGGCCCAAGTGGATCTGGCAAAAGCGCCCTGCTACAAACCATAGCCGGTCGTTTCAATATTACCGGCGGCGAGATCAATTATCATTTCGATGAACATCTTTTAAGCAATCTATCTCCCACTAATGGGATTAGCGCCAAAACAAAACTAATCGCACTTGTTGAACCACGCCATCATTTCAGAAATTTATCAAACACAACGGATTTTTACTACCAGCAACGTTATAACTCATCTGATTCTGAAGATGCCCTAACTGTTGATCATTACCTGGCATCCGTAAATACAGTTTCAGAAAACGAAAGGCAGTGGGATTCTGATAAAGTGCTCACCCTACTCAACCTGCATTACCTGCGTGATAAGCAATTGATCAAGCTTTCAAATGGCGAAACCAAACGCTTGATGCTGGCCGCCGCGCTGCTTAAAAATCCGGCGCTACTATTATTAGACAATCCGCTAACAGGCCTCGATGTTAAAACAAGACAGGAGTTTAATGGAATCATTAATCAAATAGTGGCATCTGGAATTAGCTTAATCATAGCTACATCTGTACATGAAATCCCCGATGCCATTACACATGTAGCTGTTTTACAAGAAGGCGCTATTATACAGGAAAACACCAGGGTCGATTTTAATCCTGAATTATTCAACACTGTCACCCAAGACCAGGTAGACACCGCCGAGCTTGGTGCCTTGCTTAATATTGATAACCCCACTGCCAACTACAACTATATTGTAAAAATGGATAAGGTACATATACAATACGGCAGCAAAGTGATTTTAGATGACGTAGACTGGGAAATTAAAACCGGCGACCACTGGGCTCTATTAGGGCCAAATGGTGCCGGCAAATCAACCCTGTTGAGTTTAATTAATGGCGATAACCCGCAGGCTTACGCCAACAACATTGTTTTATTTGACAAAAAACGTGGCACCGGCGAAAGTATTTGGGACATTAAAAAGAAAATAGGCTTTGTATCGCCCGAACTGCATCAATATTTCCCTACCGATAACAGCTGCCTGCAAGTAATAGAATCTGGCTATTATGATACCTTAGGGCTATTCAGGCCAAGTAATAAGCAGTATGCTGCCACAGCCCTGCGCTGGATGAAAACCCTTGAAATTGATCAATATGCCCGCACATTACTAAAAAATATACCGGCAAGCGCCCAACGTTTATGCCTATTGGCCCGTGCTTTAATTAAAAACCCATCTCTCCTTATTTTTGATGAACCTTGCCAGGGGATGGACGACCACCAGCAACTGCATTTTAAAAACCTGGTTGACACCCTTTGCAGCCTCAGCAATGTAACCCTTATTTACGTTACACACTATCAGCATGAAATACCCGATAGCGTTGATAAGGTACTACAATTATACCAGGGCAGGGTTGTTTAAGCACCGTAAATTGTGTCAATATTTTATATGATAATATATGTATAATTATATAAAATACACACCATTGTTCAGTTTGTTCATTATCTCCAAAAAAGCAGCAGCAATTATAAAATACACGTAATAACAAGTAGATTCATGTATTATTCCAACAACCAATAGGAATAAAATACTACTCAACTGCTGTGTTATGAAAAAGTTAATAGTGTATGTGGGCATGCCACTATTACTGCTTGTTTTACAAACAACTTTAGCTGTCGCGGGCACAAAAAACTGGGTGGGCGGAACCGTCGGCGCGGTATCAAATTGGAATACACCGGGTAATTGGTCGCCTTCGGGAGTACCCGCGTCAACAGACGACGTAAATATTGGCTTAATTTTATCATTCACTAATCCGCCAACAGTTGCATCCTCCGATAATTTACCTTGCAAATCCATTACTTTTGGTGCTTTAGTTCCGTTAAACTCGCTTTTATTGACCGTTAATGGAAAGCTAACCGTTAGTGGCAACATTATTCAATCATCCTCACTACTTCTTACATATACAACCACCATAGCCGGTACAGGCTCACTTATTTGTAACGGTTTTTTACAAATTGCAGATAACACCACATTTTCATCCATTCTTAACCTAACCAGTAACTTAAAAATGATATCAACCATTACCAACTTTAGCATTGCGGGTGATGTAACTGTAAACTCAACTGTTATTGGAGTTAATATTATATTGACGCTTACATTAGGCAAAATAAATGGCTCGTTTTCATTGCAGGGTGGTACCACTACTATTGGTGGCAAAATACTAACACAAAGTACATTCTCTGGTTTAGGGTCAGCAGTTGCCGGTACCCCAACTTTTTACATTGAACCAGGTACAGGCAGCAGTGCCAATTTACGATTATCGGGAGGTACGCCTATCGGTACCACAAGCCTGGTAGGTTCTATTGACTTTTATGCCGGCAGCGGTACTTGCACGGTAGAATATAACAGCAGTGGTTCACAAATCGTTTATACCGATCTATCAACCAATACTTATTTAGATACATCGCCATCGGTATATCAAAATTTAAAGTTCACCGGTACGGGGCAAAAAAACATTCAATCAAGCAATTTGACCATTGCCGGCGATTGGGCCTCATCGGGCGGTAAGGTTGATGTGGTAAGCAACAATCCCACCGTAATATTTCAAGGCACAGCTCAAAATTTATCTGATACCAGTTCCGACTCTGGCAATGGTGTGGTGTTCAAAAATGTAAACTTCCAGGCAAGCGGCACCAAACTTATCAGTCTGGGTAATTTTTTGGTATCGAGCCATGGTACTTTAACCATGGCCACCGCATCAACAACCACATTAAACGCCAACGGTTTACTTACTTTAAAATCAGATGCCAGCAGTACAGCCACAGTGGCGCAAATGCCAACCGGATGTAGTATTACCGGCAATGTAAATGTGCAACGTTTTATAACAGGAGGAAGCGGCTACAGAGGCTACCGCCTAATGAGTTCGCCGGTTAATATCAGTTCAAGCACTACTGGTGGCGGCAATTTAAGTTTAGCATATCTGAGTACAACACAAACCATTGGCACCACTACGTACAGGGGGGCTTTAACCGGCGGACCAGGATCCGGATTTTTTGTAACAAATCCAAATCCTACGCTTTACTTGTATGACGAAAGCCGTACCACCGATAACACCTCCTTCGTATCGGGTAAAAACGTTGGAATTTATGGTATTACCGGTTCAACAGTAACTACCACATCTGGTAAACCTGCTGTTCAAACAACAGGGGTTAGTATCCCTGTGGGTAACAGCTTCCTGTTTTACTTTATTGGCGATAACAGCAGCAGTACGGTAGCCTCAAGTCGGGTGCCAGATAGCACAAAAGTAACCGCCGTAGGTTATTTAAACCAGGGCAATGTACCGGTAATATTCTGGAATACCGGCAGCACATCAATCCCCTACCATACCGGCACCGGATCGCTTTTACCAGGTTATAACCAGGTAGGTAACCCGTATGCCAGTACCATTAGTCTTGATAAGGTGTATGCCGAAAATTATAATTCAATGAACAATGCCATAAGCCCGATTTTTTGGGAATTGGATGCCGCCGGAACAACCTATATATCCTACGATGCATCAAACGGCCACACTTCAAATACAAGGGCCAGCGCATACATTGTTAGCGGACAAGGCTTTATAGTAGATGCTACCGGCACATCACAAACACTAACATTTAAGGAAGATCAAAAAGTGAGCTACCCGGCCATTACCAAATCAACTACACCGGCCTTGCTCATGAGCACTAAAAATGAAATGGTAACCCTTAATCAAAGCGCAGTAATACCGCAACCGGTTAACACAGGTTTACATCTGCAAATCACAAAAGATAGTGTTACCAATGCCCAGTGTGGCATTTATTTTAGCAAAAACGGATCTGACAATTACAGCAACACCGAGGACGCCATGGATATCCCCGGTGCTTCGCCCAAGGTTTATTTATCAAGCTATAGTGCCGATGGCGTTAAAATATCCCTTAACCAAATGGGAGATTATACAGCCGCAAATAAAAAAGTAAAACTATTTGTTAAAGCTACTACCAGCGGTTTATACAGCCTTGCCCTTGCCGACCTGAAAGACCTGGACACCACCAGGTACAGGCTTTACCTGGTAGATCACTTAAAGGCCGACTCATTAGATATGAGCCTTTACAAAACTTACGCCTTTAATATTTTAACAACCGATACCGCCACATTTGGAGCCAACCGGTTTGAGTTATCTATACAGCAAACATCCACCTCTAAATATCTGTTAGTTACATTTACGGCCCAAAAAGCCAATGATGGGGCGTTGGTTACCTGGCGAACTTTAAATGAAGGCAATAATTACGCCTTCATACTTCAAAAATTGGGTGCAGATGGCACCTCCTATTCTCCCGTTTATCAAACACAAAGTAACGGTGGTACCATTTATAAATATACCGATAAAACACCCTTAACGGGCAATAATACCTATCGGTTAAAACAGGTAGACCTTTTTGGAAATATCACTTACTCAGATCTGGTATCTGTTAATTATGATAATGCAGGCTCGCAAAACATGTTTAGCCTTTACCCCAACCCTACTGCCGAAACATTGAATGTGAATGTAACCTACAACCAAACAAACGCTGCAGCTACCTCATCATATGATCTTAAAATTTACGATGCTACGGGTGCCGTAATGATCCAAAAAACAGCGGCCAGTACCTGTTGGAGTGAAAACGTATCGCAGTTTAAACCGGGTTTATATATTGTTGAATTGAAAAATGCCAATGGATATTCATTAGGACAGGCCAAGTTTTTAAAAGAATAATATTTTCCCCGGGTTTGGTTGCGGGCGATATCCATTTAGAATGATCGGGCTGCTGTAAACTAAATACAGGATTAATCAATAAACTTTTTTCAGGACGAGACACCTGCTTTTTTTTGTTGAAAGTGTTCCACCGGAACGGGTGGAACGCATGGAACACCCCGAACACCTTCATTATTGATAATCAACACATTAAGCAATATAAAAAACATCAACCCGCGAAACACCTTACCACTTGAAAATCAATTACTTACATCAAAAACCGGAAATTTTAGCTCAAATTCGCCCACAGTACTGACAAAAGAGTGTCACCATTTGTATCATAAACAGTTGGTAAATTTGACATGCCTGCCGGCCCCTCCCCTTTATCCCACCATTACAGGAGGCCTTAAACCGGTTTAAACCCATCGCACCCGTATGGGTAAGGCAAATACCATATGGATAATTTATTTGAACGACCGGCTGTTATTGAAGAAATTAGGAATGAAGCACGCGGAATTACACCACTTAAAAACAAGGCGGCCAAGGCACCAGCCGCGCCTAACCCCGAATTGGTTGCAGATCTTTTTCACATCCACTCCCTTAACGATTGGATGAAGATGGAAAAAGAAACCGACCACCCCGAAATGCTGTTTGACAAGTTTTGGATAGAGGGCGAATTGTGCATACTTTTTGCCGATACCAATATGGGCAAAAGTATTTTGGCGGTGCAAATTGGCAATAGTATTTCGCGCGGCAAAGCCATACAGGGTTTTGAGTTGCGGGCAAAACCAACACCGGTTTTATATATTGATTTTGAGCTTAACTCCAAACAGTTTGAGCAACGGTACACCGATAGCCTGGGCACGTACAAGTTTGACAATAGCTTTCACCGGGGCGAGTATAACCAGCTGAGCATGTTACCTATCGATCAAAAAAATTATGACGACTACGTGATCAGCGCCCTTACGCGCGGCATTAAAGCAACCGGGGCAACCGTGCTTATCATCGATAACATTACCTGTTTACGTAAAGGTACCGATACCAGCGGCCAGGCCCTACCGCTGATGAAAAAACTCAAATATCTTAAAACCCGCCACGGCTTAAGCATATTGGTATTGGCCCATACGCCCAAGCGCAATACCGCCGTACCTATAAGCCGCAATGATTTACAGGGAAGCAAAATGCTGATGAACTTTTGCGACAGCGCCTTTGCCATTGGTGAAAGCCAAACCATGCAGGGCTACCGTTACCTGAAACAGATAAAACAACGCAGCATTGCCGAAACTTACGGAGCCGATAACATTTGCCTGCTAAAGCTTGAGCGCCGCAACAGCCTGTTGCAGTTTACCTTTACCGGATACTACGCCGAGCACCAGCACCTGCGCCGTCCTGAGCAGGCAGAACGCGAGCGCCTTACACAACAGGTTGCACAACTGCATAGTAAAGGGTATAGCCAGCGCAAAATCGCCGCCCAACTTAAGCTCGGCCTTGCAACCGTAAACCGGATGGTTAGCTGGACAAACAGCTATGAATAACAAAACGGGCTGTCAAACCTATCATTTTTATTTACCGGGATGATAACTATTGTCTATCTGCCTGCATTACCAATCGTTTTACTCCATTTATACCACCACTTTTTAGAAATGAAAAAAATTTTTTGAAACTCTTCAATATATCATATTAGTTAATTTAACTAACCAATAAAATCAAAATTGCTTAATAACAGACTCAATGAATCCAGTAATTATTTCAAAGGAAAATTTTCCCCAATATGGGGAAAAGCCCACAACTTTCAGGAATTCTTATTTTGAGATTTTCTCACCCAAAACGCAACTTTATTGCCATTGTTTTACGTAAATGGCGTAATTAATAGATTTTTAGCTAATTTTAGGCGCTTAAATTTCATTAGCATTATTATTGTTTTATCCCCCCAAATAACCTTACTCATTTGAAAACACGTATACTTTTTTTAACCATTCTATTTATTAGTTTATTTAGTTTTAAGTCAAAAGCAGACGCGTATTATTGGACGGGGGGGACTGATACAAACTGGAACAATAAAAATAATTGGTATAATTATAGTACTTTGGGCATTACCCAGGGTTACCCATCAACCAACGATGATGCCTACATCGGTGTTTATTATTACATTATTTTCGCTTTTAATGCTTTTACAGGAACACAACAGCCAACAGTTAATACGGCAATTACCTGCAAAAGTTTAACGATAGCCAACAGCGGTACAGCTGTTACATTAACCGTAAGTAATGCATTAAATGTAACAGGTGCAATTACCATTGGTGCAAGTGCCACCATAACAGGGACTTCGACAATAACAGGTACAAGCTTAGCTTTTTCGGCCGCGGCTACACTTACCGAGGGAGCGGCAATGACTATCAATGGTGCTTTAAGTACAAATAACGGCTCAACACAAGTAATCAATTTTGTAAGTAATGGCTCAGCCACACCTACACCGAGCGTTAAGGTTACGGGCGGCATCACAATTGGTACCTATAGCGCTACAACGATGTCCTTTACCGGAACTATTGCCGGTACTATGACTATCAATGGTAATATTGTAATTAATCAGGGTTCAACTTTTTCCAACGGTACAAACGTAACAACTAACTTAACCTCCGGAGCAATGAGTCAGGGAGGGTATGGATGTACCCTTACTAACTCAGGCACAATTGTTACAACCACATATCCCATTAATCTGAATGGAAGCGGAGGTAATTCATTTTCCAATTCAGGTATAATTACCGCCAATTCAGATATGAATTTTGCCAATGGCTCGTTAAATAACACGGGCACTATCACACAGCAAAATGCAACTACATTCACTTTTGCAGCTAACAACACCTCCTTTACAAACAAGGGAACTATCAACATAACTCCCTCTACAACAGCTACTTCAAAACTAACCCTCTCTGGCAGTTCTTGTACTTTTGCTAATACGTATGTGAGCGCTGCTCAACCAGGAATTATAAACCTAACGGGCTTGTCCTCATTGACAGGTACTTTATTTACAGAGGGGGCAGCTGGTACTTTTAGTAATTCAGGTACTATCACAGCTAACTACGCACCGATATTGATGAATGGCAATACCTTATCACCTATCAACAACAGTGGTACAATAACACTCAACACCTCACCATTTACTATAACTAACAATACCTCAACATTTACTAATACTGGTGCAATTACGGCAACAGCGTCACCCCTTAGTTTAGGAACAACAAGCAATGGCGTAAATTTCAATAACACAAGTCCAGGCTCGATGAGCTTACTCTCGGGATCAACACTCACGTTTCCTGGCAATAGCTGCACCTTTGCTAATACCGGCACCTTTACATCTTCGTCATCCGATTTGAAATTCACAAGTAACGTTAACAAGTTTACTAACACTTCACCAGGCACTGTTGGCATTACCGGCGGCAATATCAGCTTTGATACAGGTTGCGGTATCATCAATAATAGCTTGGCTTTATTTACCGTAGCAGGAGGAGCTATAATAACTTTTAATGATGGAACTAACCAATCATACATCACAAACAGCGGTATTTTCAACGCAGGAATAACCAATAATTCTTCATGCCAAATTACTTCTGGCACCAATACCTCATTTTTGCTTACCAACAACAGCGGTGCCACGTTTAATTTGGGATCTACTTCAAATATAACGTTCAAAAATACAAGGTCTTCACCTAACTGTAGCGTTACAAATTCCGGCACTTTTACCTTAGAATCAGATCAATACGGCTCTGCTTCTATTGGACAATCAGGTACAACTCCAAATTCAACCGCGGCTAATAACAATCAGTTTACCGGCTTATACAATGTACAACGTTATATAAGCGGCGGCTCGGGTAATCGCGGCTACCGCCTGTTATCTATCCCTGTTAACGTTAGCAGTAATACTATTGGTGATTTAAATGCATCGGGAACTGGCAACATAAGCTTCGCAAACCTTAATTCTAAAACTACCACCGTGGTAAATGGAAACGCAGTTGTGGGTACGGTCACTGTTCCAGGCGCTTACACGGGTGGGCCATCGGGAGGATTTAGTACAGTTAATGCCAATCCTACTTTGTATGTTTATGATGAAACCAAAACCACCAGTACCAATACTTTTACAGGTGGCAAAACCATCGGAATCGCGTCAATAAGCGGTTCAACGGTTAAAACATTAACTGGAACCACTACCTCTTCTTCTTATATCAACATTCCGGTAACTACTGGTTTTATGCTTTATTTTATAGGCGATGCTAACCGCACAACCACAGCATCAACCCCCGTTCCCGAAAATACAACCATTACTTCTATAGGTACCCTTAATCAAGCAAATATTACTTTTAAGCTTTGGAATACAAGTGCAACAACAATGTCGTTTGGCGGCCCGGAGGCCCCGGCCACAGGCAAAAAGGGTTTTAATTTAGTTGGCAACCCCTACCCTTGTACCATCGACTTACACCAACTTTGGTTAGACAATAGCAGTGCTGCGGGCTGGGTTAATTTTACGGTAGTAAAAAGCCTTGGAACAAATCAAACCTTCGCCTCTTATAATGCAAGTACGGGATTCCAATCAGACCCCACACTTTTCACTCAATACGTACCAAGTGGCGGAGCTTTTTTCATACAGGCTACAACAGCAAGTCAAACAGTAATTTTTAAAGAAGATATTAAAACCACCAGCGTTCAGATCGGCACATCAACAACACCGCCATTATTAATGTCGACACCCAAAAGCGATATTTTGGCGTCAACAGCCGGTACCGCTTTTAAATCTACCGCTTTACTACCATTTTCCCAAAGAACTCCAGAAAATGCCTACCAGGTTTTACATCTGAAACTTGAAAAAGACAGCACCTTAAATGACTGGTGCGCAGTTGCCTTTAATAAAGCCTTTGATGATAAGTACGATCATAACGATGCTTATGATATGGATGGTTTTGCACCCAAAGTATTCATGTCGAGCTATACTTCGGATGGCGTTCGTACAGGTATTAATACGCTGGGCGAAATTGGCACGGGCAAAAAGGTAAAGTTGTATGTAAAATCAACAACAGATGGCTTATACGCGTTAAAAATGCCGGATATAAACAACATCGATCTTACTCAATACAAAGTGAACCTGATAGATAACTTCAAAAAGGATTCGTTAGATATTGGAAAATATGGTGTATATAATTTTAACATAACCAACGCCGATACCTCTTCTTTTGGCGGCAACCGTTTTGTGCTATCTATTCAACAACTGCCGGGTGCAAAATATCAGTTAACCAAATTTACAGCGCAAAAAGCTGCAGATGGCGTATTTTTAAACTGGGTTACCAAAAATGAGGGCAGCAATTATTTCTTCACGTTAGAGAAACAACAGGCTAATGGCACCGATTATGCCCCGCTTTATACCACGCAGGGCGATGGTAGCGGCAGCTATAAATACACCGATAAAATACCAGCAAAGGGCAGTAATATTTATCGCCTTAAACAGGTAGATTTGCTTGGTAATATTACCTATTCTGATTTGGTTAGCATTGATTATGATCAAAGCGGCAATGCAGGCATGTTTAGCGTTTACCCCAACCCTACTGCCGAAACATTGAATGTTAACGTAACTTACGGTAAAAATACGACTACGGCATCGAGCTATAAATTAAATATTTATGATGCCACAGGCTCGCTTGTTATGCAAAAAACATCAGATAATACCGCTTGGAGTGAAAATGTTGAAAACTTTAAACCTGGTATATACATTGTAGAATTAAAAGGAAACGATGGATATTCATTAGGAAAAGCTAAATTTGTAAAGAAATAAAAATCGGAATTGATGAAAATGAAAAGACTGGGATTAGGATACTTATTGATTATTTTATTTTTCACAGCATTACCGGCGGTTGTAAAAGCTCAGGATCTTCCTTGTCTCGATGGCGATCCTTACGGTACTTGCCCCCTTGATACCTGGGTAATTGCAGTTGTTTTTATAGCAGGCATATTTACGGCTATTCATTTACACAAAAAACAAAGATCGGCTCGGGTATAATCCACAGAACAGGCCTTTGCTCTTTTTATTCTCTACCTCTCCCCCCATTTCTCCAACCGTGTACCCACATCTTTTCAGAGTCATATCATTAACAAAAAACGTTGTCATTTCCTTTTAACAAAAAGATGTGGGTACACGGTAGCCCATTTATCCGGGGCTTATAAGCGTTGATTTATGTTTGGCGATTTATCGCAGGCAATCTCTACCACATAATTTATTAAATTCTGTTGCGACTACTCAATACACCGACCGGTTGATGCTATCTCTCGACGCGCAGGCAATCATTGCTTAACTTTTAATTAATAATAAAACAATAAAAAAGAAATCAATTAACCATAAAACATATAACTACAATTTAACGTATAAATTAATAACTAATTTGCCATTATCGTTCAATAAACGATAATGAAAATAACTGTTAATTAATTGAAAGTGAAATTATTATATAAATGGTACTTATCTCCCCCCTGCGTAAATTTAATTTCCGAAACCGTTTTGTAAAAACGCATTTATTGGTTGCTTTAACAATGTTTATACAAAGCAATGCTTTTGCCTCGTATATTTTTGATTGGAATGGCAGCAATTCTACCGCATGGACTACTACTGCCAATTGGACGGTAAGCGGAAGTACCACAACCGGAACAGCAGCAACTTACCCGGGCAGTAGTTCCCTCAGAACAGATGATATCGTTCGGTTTGGGGTTGCCGCATTATCGCTGTATACTAATCAGCCGGTTTTAACTTTAACCGCAAGCCAAAGCATAACCGTTGGGTCGGTAACATTTGGTTCCAATCAATTTATAATTGGCAACCCACTATTTACCGGAACTAACCTAACCGTAAATGTTGGAACTTTAAATGTGATCGGCACTATTACTCAAAACATCAATACCAATGCCGTTAGTTTCAATACTACTATTAATAATTTTTTAATGGGTACCGGTACAATAAACTGCGCCGGTATCCAGGTTGGCAGCCCTACCGGTACTACAACAAATTATAACTTCCTTTTTTCGGAGGTTAAAAACCTCAATGTTAGCGGCAACATTGCTATTTACATGAATACCGCGCTACAAAATGGCTGTGCATTTAGGCTACAAGCCGGTAGTATGGCATTAACCGGTCAAATAGCCTTTACAGCAATCAGTGGGGTTAACTCCAGCAACGCAGGATATTTTACTATCGACGCGTTAAACTCCGCGGGGGTTAAAAGCAGCCCCACCTTAACGCTTAGCAATGCCAATGCGTTAGGTACTGCTACGTCGCTGCCGCAAAATGGAACCTTTAATAAAGCTACGATCAATTTTGACGGTACAGGAACATCTGGAGGTAAAATCACTGTAATTTACACAGGGGCAAGCCCAACTATTTATACCAGCTCTTTAAAAGGTTTTGGCCCGGGCGGCCCAACTATTAATTCAGGTTCAAACTATGATAACCTGATCATTAATGGCACGGGTACCGCGGTAATTGGTTTAGGCAGCACCGCGGGCTCTTTAAAAACAGACTCGACATTCACCACGGCTATCAACGCTACTTTTGCAAATGCCAGCACCACAACCACAATTGGCACAAACTGGCAAAATAATGCAGCGGCAACTATTACAGGCGGCGCGGGTACTACAACCATAGGGGGTAACTTAAATAACGATGGCACCATGAACATGGCATCTGGCAATATATCCATTGGGGGCAATTACAACAATACCGGGTACTTTGCACAAGCCCCTTTGGCGAGCGACCCCACAGCTACTTCTCCGGTAGCTACAAATACAACCTATTTCACATCGGCATCACCGGTATTAACCAACAGCACAAGCAGCGATATTACAAATTTCAACAATCTTGTATTTACCGGCGGCGCAACAGGAACTCCTTCATTTGCAGGCAGCGGCGGCTTTTCTATATCAAGTGTGGGGGCTATGCAAATAAAAACCGGGGGCACCACGTTACAAACAAATGGCCTTTTAACGCTAATGTCTGACGCCACGTCAACAGCTACGGTTACTGCCTTACCAACTGGGGCTATAATTAATGGCAGTGTAAATGTACAACGTTATATAACAGGGGGCGGCACAACGTTCAGGGGTTACAGGCTGATTTCTTCGCCGGTAAATGCGAACTCAAACAATGCAGGCGGCGGCAACCTGGGCCTTGGTTACTTAAGTACCTCGCAAACCTTTAATGGCACTACTTACAATGGTGCCGCAACCGGAGGCCCGGGGGCAGGTTTTTCAATAACTAACCCAAATCCCACTTTGTACCTGTATGACGAAAGCCGTACAACCAATAATACTTCATTTGTAGCCGGTAAAAATGTTGGCATACAAAGCATAACCGGCTCAACAGTAACTACCATATCGGGCAAACCGCCTGTGCAGGTTGCAAACGTTTCTATACCGGTGGGTAACAGCTATCTGTTATACTTTATAGGCGATAACAGCAGTACGTCAACCGCCGCATCACGGGTTCCCGAAAACACTACCGTTACAGCTACAGGCTATTTAAACCAGGGAACTGTTGCCGTAAAATTCTGGAATACCGGCACTACTGCAATACCTTATCATACAGGTACCGGATCGGCTATATCTGGCTATAACCAGGTAGGCAATCCTTACGCCAGTACCATCAATTTAAAAACGGTATACGCAGATAATTACAATGTTACAACTAACCCTATAAGCCCAGTGTTTTGGGAACTAAACGCACCAGGGCAAACCTATATTTCTTATAACGCTAAAGATAGCACTACATCCAATACCAGGGCAAGTAAGTACATTGTGAGCGGTCAGGGCTTTATTGTAGATGCCACTAATACCGGGCAAACTATAACTTTTAAGGAAGATCAAAAAGTAAAATATCCTGCCATCACCAATACCACTACTCCCGCTATGATCATGAGCACAAAAGGTGATATTACTATACTCAACAGAAGCTTTAGTGCTGCCGCTGTTCAAACACCTTTAGCAGGATTACATCTGCAACTGACAAAGGATAGCATAACTAATACACAATGCGGGATTTATTTCAGTAAAAACTGGAATGACAACTTCAATTCCTCCGAGGATGCCTTCGATTTAGATGGGTTGTTGCCAAAAGTTTACATGTCCAGCTTTTCTGCCGATGGTGTAAGAACAGGAATAAATCAATTGGCAGATTACGCGCAAAAAGGCAAAAAAGTTAAGTTGTTTGTAAACGCCAAAAGCAGCGGCATGTATCATATCGACCTGGTCGATATCCAAAATATCGATACCATAAAGTATAAAGTTTACCTGGTCGATAAATTAAAAAAGGACTCCTTAGACATTGGCAAGTACAAAACCTATGCCTTTAACCTAATAACAACCGATACCAGCACCTTTGGCGCAAACCGCTTTGAGTTATCCATCAACCAGGTACCCACATCTAAATATCAATTAGCAACATTTACCGCGCAAAAAGCAGCTGATGGTGTGTTATTAACCTGGAGAACGCTCAATGAAGGAAACAACTATTTTTTCACCCTCGAAAAGCAGCAGGCAAACGGTACCGGTTATTCTCCGCTTTACAATATACAGAGCAACGGTGGTACCATTTATAAGTATACCGATAAAACACCAATTACAGGCAATAACATATATCGTTTAAAACAGGTTGACCTGTTTGGCAATATCACCTATTCAAATCCTGTGAATATTTATTATGACAAAACCGGTAATGAAGGCATGTTTAGCATTTACCCTAATCCCACAACCGAGACACTTAACATCAATGTAACTTATGGCAAAACTAACGCGGCAACATCATCTTATAAATTAAACATTTATGATGCTACCGGATCATTGGTGATGCAAAAAACATCAGATAGCAGCGCATGGAACGAAAACGTGTCGCAATTCAAACCCGGAATTTACATTGTTGAGTTAAAAGGAGGAGATGGAAATTTGCTGGGAAAAGTTAAACTTTTAAAGAAATAGGATAAAGGATAAAGGATAAAGGATAAAGGATAAAGGATAAAGGATAAAGGATAAAGGATAAAGGATAAAGGATAAAGGATAAAGGATAAAGGATAAAAAAACCTTTGGGCAAGCCCAAAGGTTTTTTTATGATATTGGTTAATTATTAACTGGGCACAGTCTTAGGCTTTTTTAGGAGCAGGAAGCTGAGGATGCGCCGGAATTAATTGTAGTTGATCGATTACGCCGTTTACTACTTTAGGTAGTTCTTTGATAGTTGTTTTAGGATTATGCAGTTCACCTACGCCAAAGCCGCGCCATACCAGTTGCCTGCTGTTACGGTCAATCATGTCAATAATCAGCGTGCCTTCTTTGTAGGGCACCCTGGCATATGAACCACCACCATAACCACCCCAGCCCCATCCCGGTCCGTAACCAAAACCGCCGTAGCCATAAAACGAACGATAACCCCAGCCACCGTAGCCACCCCAGCCCCAGCCGGTGTAAAGACCACCATAGTAAGAGGGATAAAATTCGGTTTTCATACCGCGACCGGTAAGGGTTGAATAACTTACAATCAAATCGGGATTGCTGTTGTTATCTACCAGCTTTAGTCCTTTGGCTTGTAAAGCGGCAATGGTTGCATTTTTTACCGCTTCGTCGCCAATTTCTTTTTTCACCAACGCGCCGGCCTTATCGGTTTGCATATCGGGTGCAAGCCAGGTAAAGGTGCGGTAAGACGAAAGATCGGTTTTGTTTCTTGCTGCGGTGTAATAGTTGTAGCTGCTGCAAGCAGACAGGGCGGATACCAGCAATACCACCAGCCCCAGGTTAATAATTTTTTTCATGACAAATTCGCTCCCTTATATATTTAACTGTTAGACTACCGAAAAACGAAAGGTTTAATTTAAAATTACTTATTTAAATTAATTAATTGAGCATATAATTTCTCGGTAGGGAGCCCTACCACATTGGTGTATGAGCCTTGAATTTTTTCGATACCGATAAGCCCAATCCGCTCCTGGATACCGTATGAACCGGCCTTATCAAGCGGATTATACTGCTCAACGTAGCTGCTAATCTCCTCCAGGCTCATCTGCCGAAAGAACACTTCAGATACATCAAAAAAGCTGTTGTATTTGTTTTTATATAACAGGCAAACTCCTGTAACTACCAAATGCACTTTGCCAGATAAAATCTGCAGCATTTCGATGGCGTGTTGCGGGGTTTCGGGTTTTCCCAGTATCAGCCCATCAACACAAACAATGGTATCGGCAGTAAGTACTACCTCATCCCCTACCGTTTGGTCAAACGCCTCGGCCTTTTTACGCGCGATGTATACGGCCACCTCCTGTGGGGTTAAGCCATCGGGGTATGATTCATCAACCTCTTTCAGCACCACCTCAAAATCCAGGTCCATCAAGCGCAAAAGTTCCTGTCTGCGCGGCGATTTTGATGCAAGAATGATTTTGGGAATCGATTGGTTCATAGTTGATGGTTCATAGTTCATAGTAAAATTCGCTCTTTAGCCAAATGTTGCTATTGCCATGAACCATCAACTATGATCCATGAACTCAAAAGCTTACCAGCTATACGCCTGCTCGCTCATCCATCGGTCCTGCACTTTAAGTACCTTTTCGATAATGTCGCGGGCACAGCCCCTGCCTCCACCGTATGGCGATACGTAAGCGCTTACGGCTTTTATTTCTTCAACCGCATCAGCCGGGCAAACTGCTAAACCGGCAAGCTTCATCACTTCCAGATCGGGAATATCATCGCCCATGTATAATACATTGGTAGCTATGATGGCTTTCTCTTCCAGGTAAATTTTAAACCTTTGCGATTTGGTATGCGTGCCCATATACACATCCTGTATCCCAAGGCTGTTTAAACGGTAAATGGCACTTTTTGACCGGCTGCCAGATATGGCACACACGTTATATCCGCATTTAACAGCCAACTGCAAGGCGTAACCATCTTTGATATTGAAAGCACGGCTTTGTTCGCCGCCATCGGTTACAAAAACCGAACCATCGGTAAGCACGCCGTCCACATCAAAAATAAAGGTGGTTATATCTTTTAACTTATGTAAAAATGACTCCATTAATTATGATTACACTGATTTTTATTGTGATTACACCGATTATTAAAGGCGATTGCACTGATAAACTGCAAACTGCCGGCTGTTAACTGCCAACTAAATTATTGGTTATCCCGCCACTCATATACCCAGGCCGATTGGATCTGCTCCAGGTGGCCTTCGTTTGACTGTTCTTTTGTACCGGCAAAGTTAGGCAGGCTTAATACCCACTCCAGCAGTTCGGTAAAACGGATGCGGTATATCTTCGATTCATTAAAATCATCGCCAAACTTTTCGTAAAGCTCCATGGCAATATCTTCGTAATCGTTCCAGTGAATGGGTAAGGCAAATTTATTATCGCTCATTTTTTTAGGTTATACGCGGTACGTTTTACGCAATACGTTATCTCTTAATTTTTAATATTACTCTGCGGGCAAACGTAAAACGTATAACGTTGAACGTGAAACCTGTTTAGTGCCCCATAAAGCCCGACTGATCTGGCAGGGTTACTTCAATATCACCATCAATAATTACACACTGGCAACCCAGGCGTGAGGTGATGCGCGGATTAACTGCCCTGTCAATAAAATCTTCTTCTTTATCAGAAATTTCCTGGATGTTATCCATCCCTTTATTTACATAAATATGGCAGGTACTGCATCCGCAAACGCCACCGCAATTGTGCTGCAATTCAATGCCATTCTCCAGGCATACGTCTAAAACAGATTCTCCCTCGGCTATTGGCAGTTCGATGGTCTCGTGCCCTTTTTCCTCGAAATTTATCTTTACTTTAAAAATGTTCATTTAGGCAAAAGTAACAAAATTACTTATCCCCGTGCCCATCAATGTTGTTTTTGATAATACCCTGACTTAATAAGGTATAGATTTCCTGCATTTGAGGCTCACGATGAAGTAATTGCAAATGTACAGCCATTGTTGTTTGATCATTACGTACCGCCGGGCCGGTTTGTACGCTTGTTGGCACTTGCTGCTGCACCTTTTGGGCTGTCTCTAATATGAGCGGTCGCAGTAAATTAAAGTCCATCTGATGGTCGGCCAGTAGTTGTTGTGCCACACCGTACAAATAATTGGGGAAATTACATGCAAAAACTGCGGCAAGGTGCAATATTTTTCGCCCGGCAGAGTTAATGCTGTAAATATGGTTACTTACAGTGGCCGCAAGCTGCTCTAAATCAGTATACATACTACCATTTACGGCTTCGATACAAAGCGGAACGTTGATAAAATCAACTTCGCGTGTTTTGCTGAACGTTTGCAGGGGATAAAGTACACCGGCTTTATCAGTATATTTTATCAATACATCTATACTGGTTGAACCGGATGTGTGCACCATTGGTTTTTGATGTTTGGCCAGCGTTTGGGCAACCTGTTCTATCACATCGTCTTTCACCGAAATGATAAACAGATCGGTATCGGCATTAATACCGGTTAGCTCATTGGTGGCATCGGCACCTACGTGGTAGGCCAGTAAAGAGGCATTATGCAAATTAGGACTGTAAACTTGCATAATACGGTGGCCTGCATTTTTAAAAGCAGCCGCCATATGGGTTGCAACATGGCCAGATCCTATGAATGTTAAGCGCATATAATTTTTCAATTAATGTTTTAATTGGCTAATTACCAATTAAATATTTCTGTATTTTAGTAAACATCATCTAATACCTCATGAAAATACTTAAAGTAAGCATAATAATTTTAATATTCCTGGTTGGGGCGGCCTCTTTGATATTGTACGGCTTTTATGAAAGTAACAATAAAGAAAAAAGAATATTAACCGATGCAGATCGTAAAGATATTCCTGGTAGTTTCATTAAACTAAGCAAAGGAATTACCCATTATGAACTTAAAGGCCCCGAAAATGGTGAGGTAGTAATACTTGTTCATGGCTTCAGCGTTCCGTATTATATATGGGATGGCACTTATGAATATCTTGTTAGCAAAGGATATAAAGTATTACGCTATGATATGTACGGCCGCGGATATTCTGACAGGCCCAACCTTACTTATGATAAAGAACTTTACAACAACCAGTTGCTTGAACTCATTAGCGGCTTAAAGCTACAGGGCAAAGTTAACCTTGCCGGTGTATCCTTTGGTGGTGCCATCATCACCAACTTTACCTGTGCTCACCCCGATGTTGTGAACAAAGTTATACTTATTGATCCGGCGTACCAAAACCAAAACCCAAACGCTCCCAGGTTTTTAACAATGTATAACGAAGCCGTAAATTCCGAAAAGCGCGCTAAAGGGCAGGTTACCGATTTTAAATACCCCAAACAATACCCCGGCTGGGAAAAACGTTACCTGCCACAAATGCGTTTTAAAGGTTTCAGGAACGCCCTGGTATCAACCATGTATGATTATAATGTGCAAGGCCGTCAAAGTAATGCCTGCTTAAACAGTACCAACAAGCAGGTGCTGCTAATATGGGGTAAGGACGACCAAACGGTGCCTTTTAGGTTTAGCGATTCGATACGTAGCGTTTTGAAAGTAGATTTTTTCCCGGTGACCGATGCCGCGCATCTGCCCTTTTTAGAAAAACCAGATTCGGTTAACGCGAAGATAGCAGCGTTTTTGAAGAGGTGATTTCATATTTAAACTAAAGCGCAAAGAGCGGTTTCTAATCAAACCTTATTTAAATCAATAGTTGGCTAAATACCACGTTTGATCTACAGTTTTGAAAAGCAACTCCCTTTTCGCTACATTGTACAAATGAAACCTAAATTATTCTCCTGCTTATTTTTGTTTTTGAATTTAAGTTGTTACGCAGTCAATAACAGTATAAATAATCGCCCTGATACCACAAATAAAATTATAAAAAGCAATTTAAAAGTTAAACATCGGGAACCTGGGGTAAGTTATTCGCGCGAATCTTTTGAAGGATATAAGCCTTGGTTTGACAACTGTGTTTTCACCAATAAGTATACTATTCAACAACGGTTAAAAATGTATCCGTATTCTAAGGCCGTTAAAGTCCTGGCTGTTTCCTATGCGGGAAACGAAGTATCCGCCCCATCGTACAAAGGGCATATAACCGGCAAAAAAGCTTTAGGATTAGTTATTCATCAAAATCAGTTGGATTACTCTACCCTTATAGAGCACAAGGTAATGGACTTTGCTGCTATAAACCGGCTGACCGAAATTATTTTCAATACCGACTATAAAGTACAATTAAAAGATTTTGCGACTATGGGACACACTTGCTATGAACCTCATAACGCCTTTATATTTTTAAATAAAGAGGGGAAGGTAATTGATTTCCTTGAGATCTGTTTTGAATGTAAACAATACAGATCGATGCATAACAAACTTACAGTAGGTGAATATTGTACCCAAAAATTCGACATGCTTAAAAGATGCTTTATCGACCAAGGCGTAAACTATGGTACTTTGAAAGATCCATGGCAGAGAAATTAACAATAACGGTACGCCCTAAAAGTGTTTTAAAACAAAATTTGATTTTATTTATCTACAACTTTTAACAATCAAAACGTAAGTTTCTCCGCCCAGCCCAATCCGCCATCCAAATCAGCCCTGCTAAATTCAATATGCACTACCCTGCGCTTTTGATTATTGGTGGTTCGGTTGGATGCATGGAGCAATAAGGGGCGCATAATCATGAAGCCGCCGGCATTTACATTGCAGGTGGTTTCTGTTTCGATATTCCAATCGATAGTCTCTGGTCGGTAGATGTCTTTCAAGTGAGAGCCTGTGATCGCTTTTAAAGCTCCGTTAGCTTCGTTGGTGTCATCCAGATGAATGCGGATAGTAAAGTTATCCTTGAGGATGGGTAACGGTGGCTGCACACCGAATTGATTTTGTTTAACCGTCCATGGGCCATAGCCTTCAACGTCCGTTTTCTTATCCACCACAATGGTTAAATCCTGGTGCCAGGCAACAAACCAATTGCTTAGTTCCGGCTTATCAAAGTAGATGGATTTGGTAACAAAATAGTCCTGATCAAAAAGCGCGGTGATGATCGCTTTTAGTTTATCATTAAAAATTAAAGGAACTACCTGCGGTAATTCCTTTAAAAATTGCCTGATGGCAAACAGATCGTCGGTTTTGCGGAAGGCAGGGTTGCTTTGGTTTGCCGATGCTATTACGTCAAGGATGCTTTTAACTTCGGCATTGGTATAAATTCCGTTGATAACGGTAAAGCCATCGTTTACGATCTCCTGCCGATGTGCTGTTAAATGGTTATCCATCTAACCAAACCTAAACTACCTTTAATTCCTTTTTACGGCGCAGTATCGACATAAAGAAACCTATTACCATAATAATACTACCCGCCCAAAAAAAGTTGATATAAGGGAACTGAATGGCCTTCATTACCACAAATTTCTTTTTGCTCTCTGGTTGTTGAAAAACCACGATCTCCACCGTTTTATGCTCGGGGATTACCTTACTGAAACGCAGTTTTAAACCTGCATCATCAACCTTGCGGGCAAAATCAAATACGTTGCCGTTTTTGATCATGTAAACCGGGCGGGCGCTGTATTTGTTTCCGTTTGATACAATTTCCAAATCGGCACCAATGGCTACGTCGCTATCGGTAAGCGGAATATTTTGCACTTTGGCTTCTTTGTTAAGCGATTTCAATACGATATAGCCATCGCGGTACTTGATAGTATCGCCCGCTTTAACTTCGTGCGCTATCGGTGCGTCATAGTTTTTGTCATCGTTATCAGCATCGTGGGCTGCTTCCGCGCTTTCACTGCCGGCCTCAACCGGGGTAATAGCGTTGGTAAGGGTGATGTGTGTGTAAAGATCGCTGAACAAGTAATGCCTGGTATCCGGTGATGCGGCCAGTTGCCCCTTGCTAACCTGCACTTTTGGTTTCAGCGTAAACTCCTCAGTAACTTTACCTGTTGCATCAACCCTTTTATAGTTGATTTTAAAGAAGTGATTTGGTGACGATATCGAGTCGCCCAGGTAAGTAACCATATAATCGCCCATTTTCATGGGCTGGTTACGGTATACGGTGATGTTTTCGCGCGGATTTTCTTCTTTGGCAAACTCGGCCGAATAGGCCTCGCCGGTGTTGTTGACAGAGATAACAGATTGGGTACCTGCAGATACTACCGCGCCAACCAATAACATACCAAAACCAATATGCGCCACCGCCGATCCGGCCAGTTTAAACTTGCCTTTAATGGCATCGGCCAATATTTTACCGTTGGCAATAATAGAATACAATGATCCCCACATTAGCAACACAAATACAAAGTTAAGTTTGTACAGGCCGCTTAAATAAGCGAATAGTGTAGTTAACAGTGCCGCAAAAAGCAGGTAAATACCAGTGGTGATAAAGAACCGGGTAACATCGGTCTTTTTATATTTTAAAAACTGGGTAAAGCCAGTTAGTATCGCAATCACAAACGCAAACGACGATTGGATAACATTATAATGTTTAATAATGCTTGATGGCGGTGCCATTTTGGTATGGAATATCTCGTTCCAAACCGGCACCGATGTTACGATCAACAGGTGAAAGCATGACAGGCCTAAAAATACCGAACCTACAAACATCCAGAATTCACGGCTATAAGTTTCTTCGTCTTTTTGGGTGATGGGCAGTTCTTTATACCGGCGCACCAATAATACTATCGATAACACCAGGAACAGCATAATACCAATTACCAGTTGCCAAAACATGCCCAGGTCTGTAAATGAGTGTACCGAAGTATCGCCCAAAATACCGCTCCTGTTCAGGAACGATGAATACCAGGTTAGCACGTTGCTCAGCAATACTAAAAACGTAGCCGTAAAGTACGAATGCCCCGTATTTTTAAACACGATCATCACATGTAAACCCGCTACCAAAACTATCCAGGGGAAAATAGAGGCGTTCTCTACCGGGTCCCAGGCCCAGAAACCGCCAAAGTTAAGCGATTCGTAGGCCCAAAAAGAACCCATTACCACACCAGTACCCAATATCATACAGGCAAACAGGGCGTAAGGAATGGCTTGTGAAACCCACTCTTTGTATTTTTTTTGCCAAAGGCCGGCAATAGCGTAAGCAAAAGGCACTACCATTGATGCAAAGCCCAGGAACAAGGTCGGCGGGTGGATGATCATCCAGTAATTTTGCAGGGATGGCACCATTCCCTGCCCATCTTTTATAAAAGAAAGATAGTCTGGGTTAGAGAAGATGGGCGCTTCCATTGATTGCCTTAACAGCAAAAACGGCGAGCTGCCTATACGCTGACCAAATATTTCGACACCTAACACCATGGAGGCCAGCATTACCTGCGATAGCGCGATAACCGTCATTACCGGGCGCTCCCATGATTTTGAACGGAAGATTAATACAATACCCAATACCGCCTGCCAGAATAACCAAAGCAAAAAGCCCCCCTCCTGTCCGTTCCAAAAAGCGGATAGGATGTAATAAATGGGTAACGACCGCGAGGTATAGGCCCAGGCGTAGTGATACTCAAAATAATGTTTATAAATAACGTAAAACAGGCAGGTACCTATTCCAATAATGGACACCCCATTAATAAAATAGCTTATGCGACCTAATTTTTGCCAAAAGCTATCGGTTTTCCCGGCATCTTCTGTGGTGGCAAAATAATAACTGATACATGATAAAAGAGCGGCTCCGAAAGAAAGTACGATAAAAAACTGACCTATCTGCCCCGGTAAAAGGTGTTCACCTTTAAATTGAATATCCATCAAAATGGTTTTATATGCTGGCCTGTTTGGCCTTTACTTCTGTAGTTTTTAACTCATCCTGCTGGTATTTGGATGGGCATTTCATCAGGATTTTTGACGCGTGAAATTCGCTGCCCACCATAGTGCCGGTAAGTACCAGTTGTTCGCTGCGCTCAAAATCCTCGGGTTTGGTACCTTTAAAAACTACCTTGCGCTCCTCGCCTTTGTTATCTTTCATGTAAAACGAAAAATAATTGGCATCCTTAGTGGCATCAAAAAACAACTCCTTTGTTTTATTAAGGTGACCTACAATATGCAGCTCGCTGCTGGTTTTGGTTGCATCGTTAAATGAACCGTAAGTACTTGAGTTGGCATATACACTTATGATAACCGCTATAGCTATAGCTATAACAACAAGACCAAAAATTGAACTTTTTTTCATCTGCGGTTTATAAAATAAAAATCGATTTGCAAAAATACAAAACGTATAGCTAATAATGTTTATTACGGGTGGTTTGTGTTATTTAGAATTATTCTTGATAGAATAGAGCAAGGATGAGGGGATCAAAGAGTAAGGACTTTTAGAAGGAAGATAGCAAACCCGCTTACAGCTATTTTGTCTGAACCACGATTTATAGGATTAAGGGATTCTCAGGATTTTACCTTGATACCAGGTTTAAGTTTTTTTACTGAAATAAAATCCTATAAATCCCTTAATCTGTTTGATCCCGGTTCAGACAATTTGCGTTAGTGATAGTAGCGGATACCGACCCTCGCCTAAGGCCTTGTGCACGTATGAGCGAATAGCACGGCCCAAAGGGAACGCCAAAAAAACAAAAAGAGGCAAGCTTCTAAACTTACCTCTTAATAATGTTATTGACTCTGTAAGGTTCGCGATTGCTTCGTTCCTCGCAATGACATGGCTGTTAACGCATTGCACTAATGATTAATGACAGCGCAGCGAAATGACTAATGACGCGAAGCAAATGACTGCGCAGCAAAATTTACGGCCAGATACCTAAGTTTTGGTAGCTAACGGCAATTTTGTTGATAGCACCTACCATGGCCGCGCTACGTAATGTATCTATCGCTGGGTTGCTTTTGTAAGTTTCCCTTATTTCGTGGTATGAGCGGATCATGGTATCTTCTAAGCCCGAGTTTACCAACTCAAGTTCAGATGCACCTTTAATGATGGTTGAGCGCTGCATTGGAGTTAATGATGTACCGGTAATGCCTTCTACCATGTTTACCAGGTTAAGGTTTGAGTTTTCTTCAAACCGGCGGTTCATGCGGCCAAATGCTACGTGGCTCAGGTTTTTTAACCACTCAAAGTATGATACTGTTACACCGCCCGCATTGGCATACATATCCGGAATGATGATACCGCCATTTGCGTAAAATATAGCTTCTGCCTCTGGTGAGGTTGGGCCGTTTGCACCTTCGGCGATAATTTTTGCCTGAATGTTGCGAATGTTGGCTTCGGTGATTTGGTTCTCTAAAGCGGCAGGTACCAGGATATCGCATGGCTGCTCTAAACCTTCCATGGTATTTTTAAACTCCTGGGTGGCACCAGCGTAACCTAAAATAGATCCGCTTGCTTTGCGATGTTGGAAAACTGCTTCAACATCTAAGCCATTCTCGTTGTAAATAGCACCTTCAAATTCGCACAAACCAACAATGATGGCACCAAACTCGGCCAGGAATTTAGCTGAGTAATAACCTACATTACCTAAACCCTGTACAATAACTCTTTTGCCCGATAAACCTGGCAACAAACCTAACTTCTGCATATCATCACCAAAGCTTACACACTCGCGGATAGCGATTGCCACGCCCCTGCCGGTTGCCTCCCTCCTGCCTGCAATACCATGTAAAGCAATAGGTTTACCTGTAACAGCACCCATTGCATCCAGCTGACCTGGGTTCATGGTTGCATACGTATCGGCAATCCAGCTCATTTCACGTTCGCCGCTGCCGTAATCTGGCGCGGGTACGTCAATGCTTGGACCAATAAAGTTCTTTTTAATAAGCTCCACAGTATAGCGGCGGGTAATGTTTTCCAGCTCGCTTACAGTGTAGTTTTTAGGATTGATTTTGATACCGCCTTTGGCACCGCCAAAGGGCACGTTTACAATAGCACACTTGTAGGTCATCAGCGCGGCCAGGGCCATCACCTCATCCTCGTTCACCATTTCGCTGTAGCGGATACCGCCTTTGGTTGGCGATTGGTGGTGCGAGTGCTCTACACGCCAGGCGTCAATTACCTCGAAACCATTACCCCTGCGGATAGGGAAACGGAAACGGTAAACACTGTTACATGATTTGATCTGATCAAGCAGGCCGGCATCGTGTTTGGTGAATTGAGCGGCATAATCAAAGTTTTTGCATACGTCGCCAAAAAAGTGTGTCTCTTCGTCGGCAACTAAAATATTGGTATCCATAATTATTGTATAAATATTAAACTCTTAAAAAAGTGTGCAAATTTGGTACAATTTTTATCAATATTGCAAATATATTATAGTTAGTGTCGCGGATACACACTATGCATGCATAGTAAAATCAGTGTTTAAACAACATAGACCTTGTTTTTTTGTTAGTTGTTTTTTTCGATTTTTTTCAGCCTGCGGTCGATAGAAAACAGGTAAATGGCCAAACCGATAAAAACGATCACGATAGTACACACCACGACGTATATTTTCCCCGAACCGCGCAAGGCATCGGCCATTTCAACAGGCTGGTTTTGCTGTGCAAACGCGGTAGCAAAGCTCAGCAACAACATTAACATTAATGTTAACTTTTTCATTAATTTATCTGGTTCTTTTTATTTTCAATTAAACGGATGCGGTAACGTACCGACGCTATCCAAACGCCCATAAAGCTCCAGGCGATGAATGCCGGGTACAATACAATGCGCATACGGTTATCTAAATCGAGCTTGCCGAAAGCGGGGTTACCGCCATTGCCGGGATGCAGGGAATCTGTCATACGGGGCAGTACCATAATCAACACGATCATGATAGGAAACGCGAAGATGTTATAGATGGCCGAAATTTTGGCGCGCTTTTGTTCCTCATCAATAGAGTTACGCAATACCGAGTAAGCGCAGTATAACAGGAAGGCAATGGCCGCGCTGTTTTGTTTAGGATCATTACTCCAGAAAGCGCCCCAGGTGTACCTGGCCCAAAGCATACCTGTAACCAGGCCTATAACAAAAAAGAAAATGCCTGTGTTGGCACTTTCAACCGCTATCAGATCATACTTCTCTTCACCTGTTTGCAGGTACTTAATGCTATAGTAAACAGATATGGTAAACACCGTGAACATGGCCATCCACATAGGTACGTGGAAATAAGTATTACGGATAGTTTCGTGTAGGATGGGCATGGCCGGCACGCCGAGTAATAAACCCGCGATCAATGTGTAAATGATCACGATTACGGTTATTACCTTCCACCAGGTTTGATAAATAAACTTCATATTATGCAACAAAGGTAATAATTAGTCATTGATCATTAGTTTTTTTGTGCAGTTATTGGTCATTAAGGCAAGTCGGATTTTTAAAAGCGGTTTTAAAAATTTTCAAATAAAAACTAATGACTGCAAAGCACCAATGACTAATGACAGCGAAGCGAAATGACCAATGACGGCGAAGCTAATCCCCCGGTTCGTAGTCAACCGGTAACAGGTCGCATAGTTTGGCTTTTGACCAGGTGCCTTCGTACAGCGGGGCCGGGTTCGACATCACAATGCCGTTTTGATCAAATGCGGCATAACCACCATACAGGGTAATAATACTGGTTTCAAAGTTTTCCATATCCAACGGACGGTAAACATCTTTAAACTCGGTAAGCTCATGCTTTTTGGTGTACACCACGTATAAAAAATGCGGGAAAGCAATGGCATAAATACCGGCCTGCTGCGTTTTACGCAGGATCTCTGCAGATTGATAAGGGATCTTTACCACATTCTCATTGTTCCACTTGGTGTAGTTAGCTACATGGTACCAATGGATAAGCGAATCGCGGTTGGTTTCTTTATAACGTTTAATTTTTTGCTGAATTACTTCTTCAGGTGGGCGTTCCCTGTTTAGCGTGCGGGTAAAATCATGGGCCTCAAAGCCTTCTTCCTGTAGTTTATCTTTATATAAAGCCCTAAAGAATTGCTGCGGCGAACCATAATAGGCTTCTTCCCGCTTCAGCTTCCAAAGCTTCTTTTGCTCGGGCGATCCCGGCAGGTTTTCAAACAAGGCCCGGCCGGTATATTGAATGGTATGCTCAATGGCATCGCTCAAAAAATTCTTCAGCAAGTATTTGGTACGATAGCCTAACGCGCGGTTCTCCACCACTAAAAACTCATCACCATCGGCCTCTAACTGTTGTTTGGTGCGGTTATAAACCAGGTTAAGGATATGCGGGTTAAGCACCTTGCACAGTTTGGAGTTTTCGGTAGTGCCGATAAACTCGCGTCTGAATTGTTCATAATTTTTTTTCCAATCGGCATTACTGCTGATCACCACTTCACGCAGCATCAATACCTTTTGATTTAAGGAGATATCCAGTTTGATCACATCGTGTCCTACCTGTACGGTTTGTGAATAGTCTTCATAGCCAACCACAGTAACAATCAATTCATACTGACCAGGTTTTATTCCCGATAGCGTAAACGAACCATCCTCGGCTGTGGAAGTGCCATAGGTAGCATTGTTTAAAAACACGCTGGCATTGGCAATTGGGGCTTTACTTTCGCCATGCACTACCCTACCCGTAATGGTTGCAGTTTGTGCCAAAACAACAAACGGGAACAGTAAAAATAAAATCAGGGATAACCGGTACAGCCGCATCAATATTAAAAATACTCAAATTTATTTCAAGCTATCAAAAAAACACATTTTTTATGAACGCAGGATGAATTAGGCAAGTATTTATTTTGTGATATAGGATTTTTACAAATGGAGGTGCGGGTGATGAGGTGCGGGGAGCGGGGTTCGAGTTGCGAGTGAAGCCTGGAATCGGGTTGTCGATTGCGAGGCTCAGCTAAAAAACATGTTACCCTCTCAAGGTCATTAACCAAACAAAGTTTTTTGAATTTTTATTTTTGAATTTTGAATTAACCATGGCGTTGCCTGCGGCCCGTGCTGTACGCTCATACGCACACAAGGCCTTAAGCTCGGGGCCGGTATCCGCTTCCATCACTAACGCGAAAATTTCGTTAACGCAGTTTTATCAATCATCACCCCAAATGAGCAATTTATCTATATTAATTATGTTCAAACTGAGAGATTTATTTATGCCTTCTATTCTTTCAGCGAATTTGTAAAGTTCTATTTCTACCTCATCAACCGCCTTTTTCAAGTCGGCCTTTTTTATGATAATTTTATCATAAAGTGGTGGTGGCGTAAATTTTTCACCAATCTCACCAGCCTTAAAATCGAATAGAACTTCGTCGTCGGTAAAAGTTAAAACCGGAGCTGGATGACCATCATCGTAACCAGCCTGGCTTTCCCGTGCCATTCTTTTCCAGTAATTTATACCGGCAAGGTCTGAGCAACATTGTGGAAAACTCACATCTTTTCCGTCAATATTTAAAACGTAGCCTCCCGATAAGTACCCTCCGTCTTCTCTTGAATGTTCGCCGCTCAAAATGCCTTTAACTTCATCTTTGATAAGCTTTTCTAAATTTGATATTGTTATGTCATTAATCCGTACAAAAGTGGCTCCCTTCATATAAAATACAAACTCATCTTCGAACCCTGCCTTTAAGCGGCATGCATTATTGTAGTGATTGTACTCTTCCGGATAAAGCCAATAAGGACCATTGCCGGGTGATAGTACATCGGCATCCCAGCAATTTATTTCTAATACAGGAATTAGTTTAACGTCCATGCTTAACTTATCTTAAAACAACTGCCAATTTATAGATATGTACTTTATTATACCCATCATTTCTCTTAAATATTGTTTGTATTTTCCGCCCCTATTATCACAACAACCATGCAGGAAAAAACTATCCATATCCCATTTAACCGCACCTACTTTTTAAACAAACAGCGCGTTCATTGGTCGTTATCAAACGCCAAAATCATGAAACGGTATTTTATTTTGACGTTAGTAATCATGATTGTGGCAGCAGCAGTATTTTCCGGCGACACCAGTAACCGGTTTCCACTGGATAAAATTATCGAAGGAGGCTCGGTATTTTACCTGTTTTTGTGGTGGTTAACCTTTATAGAACGCTGGGTTCGCTTTTCCAGAAAAACAAAGGCGCGCGCGGAGCGGCTTGAAAAGGAAATGATGGATTGTACTTTTACCTTTAATGATGAAGGGATAGATTACCGGGATAAGGAAAAGCGTTTACAATTGAGCTGGTCTCTTTTCAACTCCGCCATAATTTTTAAGGATACCCTATTCATCCTGGTTAAAGAATCCGCAGGGGTAATGTTTTTCTTTAGTCGCCAAGAACTTGGCGATAAAGAGTTTAACGAAGTATTTGAACTTCTACAGAGTAGAATTGACAAATAAAAAATCAAGAATTAAGACAGAAATGCTTACCTGTCTTAATTCTTGACTCTAACCTCTTGACTCTCTTTCCTTACAAACTTCCCAAAAACTTCAACACCAAAGTTCTGTCGGATTTTGACAATTTAGAGAAATATACTTTAGCCGATTCGGCCTCTCCCCCATGCCACATAATGGCTTCGGTTACGGAGCGTGCGCGACCATCATGCAAATAATAGCCCGGGCTGTTCACTTTTTCAAATAAACCAAGGCCCCAAAGGGAGGCGGTGCGCCACTCTTGTCCGCCGGCTAAAAAGTCGGGGCGGTTATCGGCAAGACCGGTACCCATGTCATGCACCAGCATATCGGTATACGGGTGAATAACCTGGTTTGATATTGATGGGAAAGATACATTTACTGCTGTAGTAAGCGTTTGCCTGTGGCAAACAGCACATTTTGCTGCTTTAAATAAAGCCTCTCCTCTTTGAGCATCAGGGTCGGTAACGCTGCGGCGAGCAGGTACCGCCAGGGTAGCCGCATAAAACCGTACCGCATTTAAGGTACTGTCCGGTAATTCGGGATCATCCTTCAAGCCATCATCCTGGGTTTGGCCAAAACTACTTTCAACCGGAAAAATCCTGCTGGTAATGCCTATATCCTGGTTATAGGCGGCAGCAACCTGTGTTAATATCGACGCGGTATTAGCTTTCCAGCCAAAACGACCTAACTGGCGCGATTGTGTGGCTACATCCCAAACATAGTTTGGCTTACCTTTTATACCATCGCCGTCGGCATCATTAGGGTCGGCCATGGCTACAATTTCACTTTCGGGTACTGCTTCCAGCAAGCCCAAACCAAACATGGGCGGCGCCAGGCGTGGCGAAAGCAGGTAATTACCTGTTATGGCGGTGTACAAATTGGTTAAAGTATACGTTGGTGCCCTTAATTCATAAGTTTCGCCATCGGCAAAACTGTATGTAGTATTGGTGTAGTTAATATTGATTTTAGCTTCGGGGACTTTACCATAAACGGCTTTATCCTGTAGCTGTAAGCCATAGCCAGGCACCGCTACCGGACCTCCATGGGCATCAGTGCCGGGCAAACTAATCCGCACTAATAATGAAGAGCGGGAATCTCCTGCAGTGGGTAAACCAATGCCATCGTTGTGGTGACAAGAGATACAGGAGTTATTGTTAAAAATAGTACCCAAGCCACTATTAACAGGTGCAGGCGCAGTAACAAATATTTTGCTGAAAGCAGCGTCGCCAAACGCGTGCACTATCTGATCACGATCAGATAGTCCTGGAAACATATTGCTGAACGCGTGTGATGTGATATCAAACACGGTGGCTACACCGCCCGATAAGCGTGCGTCATAACCGGTATCAGGAAAAGTTGCCGCCTTTTGACATTGCGACAAAACAAGCACTAAAATTGCTAATACGCCTACTACTGTTAACTTTTTCACCTGTATTGTTAGTCTTTTATGTTTGCTTCAACAAAAGCGTTTAAATCAACATCAAGCGTGCTTTGCAATGTGGCAATAGCATCCTGGGTTGCTTTTACCTGGGCACGCTGATCATAGATCGCTTTTTCGAATGTATGTGTAATGGTTGCAAATGATGCCAATACAGCATTGTATTGTGTTTTTATTTTTGCATCTAAAGAGGCATTTTTAGCAGCTACCAGTGTGCTTAAACTTGCAGAACCGGTTTTGCCCCCGTAGGTACAGGTATATACGTTAAGGATACCTTTGATGTTGTTTGTAAAATCGACAGTGGAGTTGTGTGAAAATGACGACTCGTCTAATGTACTATCGCGGGCAGCGTATGGATCTTCCATTTTGCTGGTACCAACTTCGCCGCAAATATCACTCATTGCGCCAACCATTGCTTTAAACACATCTTTACGGGTTTTGTATACCGCGCTGCCTTTACCTGCTGTAGTAACGGTTGCAGAGTAGTTGCCTTTTGAGGCATCCCAGCTATCGCGCAAAGCTTGCGTAGTAGCTACTAAACTTGTGGTTGATGCAGCAAGGTATAATTTTTCGCGCGCGGTAACATCAGTTGCTTTTTTAGCACCACCTTCACCAAAAATAATGTACTCAATACCGTGAAAACCTTTGGCAGTGCCATCCAGTCCATCAATATAAGAAGTGGTAAACACATCGCTGCTGGCCAAACGGGCATCAACATCTGTTTTATTTAAAGGCCAGCTATCCATAGTAGGGTCATAATCATTGTCCTCTACCGGGCCAAATAAAAAACCTTCGCATGATTCCCATGGCTCGCGGGTTGCTTTCCACGCGTTTTGAGCAGCTAATAAATTAGCAGCGTTAGGCGTACTGATCAATAAAGTAACAGCGGCCTGCAACTTAACAGCGTTATCGTTAATCGCGGCATAATCGGGGTTGGCAACAACGTTAACAAACTCGGTAATAACGGTTCCCTCAGCATCCGTAGTGACCGGTGTTGGTGTACTTTTGCTGCTGCAGCTGGCTAAAGCAAGCAGAGCCACGCTTGATAGCGCAAGTAGTGTATTTTTCATAGGTAGTTTAACTTAAATGAATAATTATTTGATCTGATTGTATTTCTGTGGCGTATTTTTTAAGCGGGCGTTCTGCCGGGCCGGTAATTACTTTGCCGGTGGCGCTAAAAGCGCTGCCATGCAAATCGCATTTGTAACCGTTACCGGTTGGAGTTAGTTGGTTATCGGCGTGGGTGCATTTTAAAAGCAGCGCTGTGTAGGTGCCATCTGCTTCTTTTTTAAGACCGATATTGTAATATTGATTTTTAGGTTGGATAAGCTGGAAACTGGTAGTAGCAAATATGGCTACCGGTACGCTTACGGCGTTATTGGCAACAGCGGTTTTGTATACCGGCAGGGTCGCGCATCCGTCTAATGAACCTATTACCATGCCTGCGCCAACAGCTACACATAATGAGCACGACTGTTGTATAAATTTCCTTCTGTCCATATAAATCAGCTTAAAATGAATATCCAATGCCCAGGTTTATCAAAGCGTTGTTGTTTTGATAGGGTAAAGCCACCGGGCTGGGATTAATTATCAACGCCGGATTTTGCGCGCCGCCATGAACCAGCCTTACATCGGCTTTTACAGCTACGTTACGCAGCGGCAAATAAGTAAAGCCCGCTACAACATAGTTTTGATTTAAAGTTTGATCGGTAATGCCGTTGCCCGGGATGCTGGAATTGAGGTTAAGCTTTTCATCGCGCACAAATAGAATAAGCTGTGCAGGGTTTGCTTTACCGTAACCCGCACGATACAAAAGATCATATCCAATTTCGGCGTAAGCACCGTAGGCTGTTTTAGGAGTGTTGCTGGCATAAGCCCTGTTTATTTTATCAGCATCGGGTATAGATAATATCGTACCTAATATTTTTACCGAAAAGCCCTGGTTATTGAATTGAATATCGCCTTCGCCCATAGCAACCGGCGTACCAAACACGCCGGAGTTTAAGCCTAAGCTATCGGCCTCTGTTTTCCTGATGCCTACTGTACCACCGTAATAGCCGGATAATTGCGCTTTAAAAGGGCCCTGGTAGTATTGCAGAGCGCTGGTTACAGCAAGATTGGTGCCGGTTGCGTTACGCCCTTCAAAACGGCCATCAACAATACCTGTACCATGGGTAAAGCCCGCGGCGCTCAAACCGTTCATTATCCCTACCGAGTAATTGACAGGCAGGTTGTTTAAACGGCCATAAAAACCAACACCCAATTCACGCCAGGTAGCAGGGATCAACAGTGTTTCTACATAATTGCGCTCGTTACCGTTAAAAGTGGTAGGCAGGTGGTTTTCGTTAAGGATACCTATCCTTGGTAAAAACAAACCAGCTACAATGTATTGGTTAGGATTAAGGCTAAACTTTAAATAAGCCTGCTCAATGGTGATTTCACCACCTGGCTGCCCGCCATTTACTTTGGCATCTTCTAATTCCATTTCGGAGAAAAAAGAAATCTTATCGCTGAATTTATGGCCAATAAAAAGCACAAAACGCTCCAGATCAACCTTGGCTGTTTTTTGGTTTTTATTGTACTGATAAAAAGCGTTGCCGTACCCGCCAATGGACGTATTGGATAGGAAGTTTTTGGCCGAGTTATTATTTAATGAATCTTCGGCAGTTGAATTATTAGGCTGCTGCGCTAATAAGGTACCTGATATAAATAAAGAAGATATAACTAAAGTAAAGAATTTACCATGCATTGCCATGAGTTTAATGTGGCAGCAAAAATAATTGTTACTTAGACTTAATCCAAATAAAGTTTTTAATTATTCTAAATAAGGTATAACAATTTGATTTTAAGGCATTAATCCCGCCACAAATAGGGAAACAATAACAGCGCGGTTGTAATAACAATGGCATTTATGGCAAACAGCACACCTATATCGCCATAGCTTAAACTCCGTTCAAGGCCATCCATAGCCCTTTTGCTCAGGCGGATAAGGATTAATATTATGGGAATAATAACCGGAAAGCTGAGGATAGCCATCAGCGTACCGTTATTACCTGCTTTTGAGGCAATGGCCGAGATCATAGTAAATACAGTTGAAAAACTGATACTGCCCAACAGCACCGTTAAAAAGTAAAAAAGCGGATCGCCAAGTGGTTTTACAAAAAATACCTGGTATACAAGTAACGCGAGTACGCTGATCAATGACATCAGCAGGATGTTATAAATAGTTTTTGACAGGATGATAGCCTGAGGGCTGGCAATGGAATAATAATAAAGCAGGCGGCCTTTACTTTCCTGCATAAAGCTTTTGGCAATGGCGTTTACCGACGCAAAAAGCATAATGATCCAAAACAGCACATTCCACACCAGCGGATAACTACTGGTACCGCTAAGGCCGGCACTTTGGTTAAACGAAATGTAGCACACAAACACGGTTGATACAACATATAGCAAAATGCCGTTAAAAGCATATTTTGAACGCCACTCCAGTAAAATTTCCTTTTTAAGCAAATGGACGGTTTCGTTAACAAGCTTCATGCGGCAAAGGTAATAATTTGTGGTATTTGATTTTATCCATTTGTTTCATCGGGCAGTTTCTGTTAAGTTTGATATTCTTAACCAATTTTGAAATTCATGCCCATAGCCTACTACCGTACCCCAATTGGCATTGTCCGCATTACGCAGGATGATGAATTTATTTCGGGCATTTCTATCCGGGATGAGGAATATGATATTGAGCCGGCCTCTACCCCGTTGTTGCAAATAGCTATTGATCAGCTGCAGGAATATTTTGCTGGCAAAAGAAAAACGTTTGATTTCTCTATAAAGCAACCGGGCACCGATTTTCAGCAACAGGTTTGGCAATGTTTGTTAAGTATTGAATATGGTACTACCACAACCTACATGCAGCAATCAAACCTCATGAAAAACCCTTTAGCTATAAGGGCTATTGCAGCAGCCAATGGCAAAAACAACTTATGGGTTGTAGTACCCTGCCACCGGGTTATAGGTTCCGATGGCAGTTTAACCGGCTACGCGGGCGGGCTTTGGCGCAAGCAATGGCTGCTTGACCACGAAGCCCGTATTATGGGTGTTGGGCAAACTAAATTAAACTTTTAACCCTTTAGCATCTCTATTTAAAAGTTTGCTCATTTTTTCATGTAACTGGTATGGTTGAAATGGTTTCGATAATACATCGTTCATACCAGAGGTAAGCGCTTCCTGCTGCTCGTGCCCAAATGATGCTGCCGATAGCGATATGATAGGAATACTCCTTTTGGGTTCGGCAAAATCAACCCTGATGTTCCTGGCTGTTTCATATCCATTCATTTCGGGCATATGCGTATCCATCAATATAATATCGTAGTCATTTGCGGCCAGCTTATCAAGCGCTTTGCGCCCGTTATCAACCATATCAACCTCAATTTGCCAGTCTTTCAAAATTTTTGAAAGCATAAACTGGTTTACCATATTATCCTCAGCTACCAATACCCGCACATTAACAAAGGGAGCAAGAGTTTTATCAGGCTTTACGCTTACCTTATTTACCGGTTTGGTGGCAATAGTATGCCAGTTTATAAAACTGAATGTGCTGCCCTTACCTAACTGACTGCTCACAGTAAGTTCGCCGCCTTTTAGCTCAACCAGGTTCTTTACAATGGCCAGGCCCAGTCCCGTACCACCATATTTGCTTACAGTATCTTCTTCGGCCTGCTCAAATGATTCAAATATCCTGTTGATCCTATCGGCCGGGATACCTATGCCGGTGTCTTCAATGCTGTACTTTAATTTCACTTTATCATTGTGCTTTTGCAATACCGAAACCTTAAGTTTTACATATCCCCTTTCGGTAAACTTAATGGCATTACTAAGCAGGTTCATCAGGATTTGGTTAAGCCTCAACGAATCTACCATCAGGCTTTGGGGTACACCGGGATCAATCTCTAATAAAAATTCAATATTGCCTTCATCAGCCCTGAATTTGAGCAAATCAAAAACCGACTTAATGATATCAGAAACATTATTTGGCGTACGGATGATGTTAAATTTACCGGCTTCAATTTTTGAAATATCCAGCACATCATTAATTACGCCCAACAATGATCTTGAAGAAGTTTCTAACAAATTAAGCATTCCTTTTTGCTGCTCATCAACATTGGTTTTAAGCAGCATACCGGTAATCCCTATAATACCGTTTATAGGCGTACGGAGTTCATGACTCATATTGGCCAAAAAGGTTTCTTTTACCTTTTTAGTATACTCGGCCTGCTCTTTTGATTTAATGAGCTGTTCCTGGTAGCTTTTTTGCGGCGAGATATCGCTGATATTGATAAAGATGATTTTGTTACGGTACGATGCACGGCACTCAACCCAAATGACTTGTTTATCAAACCGCTCAAACCTAAACTCAAATACCGCAAAGGGCAGGTTATCTTTAATAATTTCGCCCAGCTTTTTTCTAAACGCCGGTTGATGCTCTTCTATAGCCATATTAACAATGCTTTTACCCAAAAGCTCGGCAGGTTTAAAACCCATAATAGGTTCAACAGCCGGGTTAATATTTTCTATGCGTAAGGTTTGCGCATCAACAGAGCAAATGATATCGGCAGAGTTTTTTACAACTATAGAATAATTTTGCAGTTCGTCGTTCTTCTGCCTGATCTCAGCTTGTGTACGGGCAAGCTGCACAAAGGAGTCAACTTTCGCCGATGTAATATATGGATCGAGGGGTTTGTACAGGTAATCAACGGCACCGGTCCCTAAGCCTTTTACCGCGTATTTGGTTTCCTTTGATATGGCAGTAACAAATATTACCATAATATCTTTGGTGCGAGGATTTGATTTCAGCATCTCTACCAATTCAAAACCATCCATTTCAGGCATCTGCACATCAACCAGGGCTATGGCTATATGGATTTCCCAGGCTATTTTTAAAGCTTCATTAGGCGATGTTGTAGAAAAAATGCGAATATCATCGCGGGTTAACAAAGCCTCAAGCGCTATAATATTCTCTTCCCTATCATCAACAATAAGAATATTTACAGGGGTCATGTAATATTAATTAATGTATGGTGAATCATTCTGTTTGCAATAATTTAAAAATCTCGTCTGTGTGTAATATATATTGAGCAGCACCAATGTTTATGGCTGCCCTGGGCATTTCGTCCATTTCTGCATCTTCGGGATGTTGTGCAATAGTTGTGGCGCCGCTTTGTTTTAGTTTTAGTAATCCTTCGGCCCCATCCTGGTTTGCGCCAGATAGCAGTATAGCTATGCAGCGTTCCCTATAAACTTCGGCCGCGCTTTCAAAGGTTACATCAATTGATGGCTTTGAGTACCAAACCGCTTCCGAAACATCCAAACCAAAGGTACCATCTTTTTCTATCAGCGTATGATAATTTGCAGGTGCTATATAGATAGTGTTCTTATTAAGGGTATCCTTATCAACAATTTCGCGTAACGACATACGGCTATTCTCTGCAAACAGTTTTTCTATCTCGCTGAAAAAATTCTTTTTTCTGTGAATTACGATGATTACTGCTTTATTAAGCGTGGGCAACAAAGATTTAACGATATGGAACAACAGTTTAAATGACCCTGCCGACCCTCCTAACAGGAGGATATCGGCATTACGCCAACGTTCGAGTAAATTTTTATCAGGTCCCAACTTTTTGATAAATATTTTCTTTCTGATTGATGACCTTAAACTTCTTTTTGAAGGCATCTGAGCGGATGGTTTCTTTACTGCCCAGGCATAAATACCCTAAATGACATAAGCTTTTATAAAACAGCTCCAGAATACGTTCCTGCAATTCGGTTTCAAAGTAGATAAACACGTTACGGCAACTTATAAGTTGAAACTCATTGAACACGCCATCGGATACTAAATTATGTACCGAAAACAGTGTATTTTGCTTCAGTTCGTTATGGATAGACGCCGCATCATACAATATCGTAAAATTATCTGATATTGAACCTTTTAAACCGGTAAACTGATAGTTCTCGGCATAGCTTTTTATATTACGCAAACTATAGATGCCACGACGGGCTTCCTTCAATACTTCTGTGTTGATATCGGTACCGTAGATGAATGATTTTTGACTCAGCCCGGCCTCACGCATCAATATGGCCAGTGAATAGGTCTCTTCGCCGGTTGAGCAACCTGCACACCATATTTTTGAATGCTGATAGGTTGACAGGTAGGGCACCACCTGGTTATTTAAAGCTTTATAAAACGAAGGATCACGAAACATTTCGGTAACGTTTACCGTGATCTCCTCTAAAAACTCCTGGAAAAAATGCGGGTCGTTTACCAGTATATGTTTCAGATCATAAAAGCTTAACTTTTTTAACTGCATGATCCTGGTAACCCTGCGTTTTAGCGAAGCCTTGGTATAGCCCGAGAAATCAAACCCATGAAATTTCTTTACAAGGTCTATCAATTCAGCTATTTGAACGGATGATATTATAACGGAAGTATCGGTCATAAATTAACTTTCCAGCCACAGCTGCATCAATGAAATAAGCCTGTCCATATCAACCGGTTTGGTAATATAGTCATTGGCACCGGCCGCAATACATTTCTCGCGGTCGTCTTTCATTGCTTTGGCCGTCAAAGCTATTACAGGTAGCTTAGCCCATTTGTTTTGTTTGCGTATATATCTTGTAGCTTCGTACCCGTCCATTTTAGGCATCATGATATCCATCAGCACAATATCAATGTTGGGTATTTCTTCTAATTTGGCAATAGCTTCTTCACCATCGTTGGCTATCTCTACCACCAGGTCGTAACTTTGCAGGGCACTGCTTAAGGCAAAAATGTTACGCATATCATCGTCAACAATAAGCACTTTTTTGCCTTTAATAGCGTCTTTGCCTTTTGATGGTAATTTGGGTTTAGGCGGCACCGACTGCACATTTACTGATGATTCGCTGATTTTGTTCAGGAACAGGTTAACCTCGTCAATTAGCCTATCGGCCGATTTGTTGGTTTTGATTACCATGGCATTGGCATATTGCATCAACCTGTTCACCGATGTTTTATCAAGCTCCATGGCTGTATTTACCACAACGGGTAACGATGCAAAACGATCAACTTCTTTAATCTTATCCAACAGATCAAGACCCGAAATGTCGGGCAGGTTCAAATCAAGGATCACGCACTGGTATTCATTTTCATGCAACATCCTGAATGCCGATTCGCCATCAAATGCCTGATCAACAGTGATACCCTGGCTTTGCATCATATCCTTAAGCGCCTGGCTTTGGGCCCGGTGATCTTCAACCAGCAATATCTGTTTAAATTTGGTGCCGCTTTGCAACATGATATCTGCAAACAGCTTATCCAGTGTTTCGGTATTGATAGGTTTTTTAAGGAAACTGATAGCGCCTTCCTTACGCACACGGTTAGCCGCTGCCTCGCCGGCCGACATTAAGTGCACAGGGATATGCATCGTTTCGGGATGAGCTTTTAGCTCTTTCAATATCTGCCAGCCATCTTTTCCCGGTAGCATGATATCTAATATCACGGCATCGGGCTTAGCCTCCTTCACGGTTTCTACCGCGCGGGTGCCTTCATAAACCATAATAGATTTATAGCCATGGTCTCGGGCGTAATCCTGTAATATATTGGCAAAGTTTTTATCATCCTCTACAATAACTACCAATGGCTCGCGGTTATCCTCCCTTACCAAAGCCTTGGCAGGTTTCAGGAAGTTAGCTTCAGACCTGAAGGTTTGCGCGGTTGGCAACACCACATCTTCTTCAACAACGGGTACTATTTTAGCTTCGTATGGTATGGTAAGCACAAACTCGCTGCCTAAACCCTGTTCGCTGGTTAGGCTTATACGGCCACCAAGTAATACAGATAATTCGCGGCTGATGGATAGCCCCAAACCTGTGCCTCCGTATTTACGGCTGGTTGAACCATCTGCTTGCTGGAATGCCTCAAATATGATGCGCTGTTTTTCGGCAGGGATGCCTATGCCTGAATCTTTAATAGCGAAGGCAATAGTTTTATCTAAAGCACCCGGACTAACATTGATGGATATTGAGCCATTCTCCGGCGTAAACTTAAACGCGTTACTCAGCAGGTTTTTGATCACCTGTTCAACACGTACTTTATCTGTAAATACGGTAGCCGGAACATTTTTGGCAATGCTGGTAGTGTAATTGATGTTTTTGTTGCTGGCTACTTCGGCAAACAGCATTTCCATGTCGCTCAAAATTTCGGATACTTTGATATCCTCATTTTGCATATCCAGCTTGCCCGATTCAATTTTTGAAAGGTCGAGGATATCATTGATCAGCGTTAACAGGTCATTACCGGCGTTAAAGATCACGCTGGCATATTTGATCTGATCTTCTGACAGGTTGAGCGGTTTATTATCTTTCAGGATGCGCGCCAACACCAGGATACTGTTGAGCGGCGTACGCAGCTCATGGCTCATATTGGCCAAAAATTCCGATTTATATTTGCCGGTTGTTTCCAGTTCTTCAACTTTGATGTTGATAGCAGCACGGGCCTCTTCAATAGCCTGGTTCTTTTCTTCCAGCAAACTGGCCTTCTCTTCCAGCTCGGCGTTGATGGTACGCAGTTCCTCCTGTTGTACACGCAACTCTTCTTCTGATGCCTGCAACATTTCTGTTTTGTTCATCAGTTCCTCGTTGGTAACGCGCATTTCTTCTTGCTGTGCTTCCAGCTCTTCGGCCTGTTGTTGGGTTTCCTCAAACAGGTCGTGCATAATGGTGCGGGCCTGGGCGGTATTTACCGCTATGCCTATATCGTTGGCCACGGCTATTATGTAACCTTTATCCTTATCGGTCAATTCGCCGGTAAAGGCTACCTCCATAACACCTTTCAACTTTTTATCAAAAAAGAAAGGAATAATAAATGTCTCTGTTAAAAGCTCTTTTACTATGGATGAAGAAAGCTCCAACTTATCGTTCAGTTTACCTTTAACAACAGCAGCCTTTTCATCGGCAGCTACCTGGCCAAGCCAACCTTCAGATAGTTTTACCTGTTTTTTAAGCAATTCGGGGTTATGGAAAGCGTATGAAGCATACAGGTCAAGGCGGTGTTCTTTATCCTCATAAAGATAAAATGTGCCTGCTGCGGCATTGGTATAGGTACAAACCTCGGCCAATACATTTTGCGATAGTTCCCTTTCGCTTTGCTGGCCCTGCATTTTTTCGTTAAGGGCACCGGTGCCGGTAAGCAGCCAGTTTTTGGCTTCATTTTCGGCAAGTACCTTAGCCAGCTCAACATTGGCAATTTTTATTTCGTCCTCAATTTTTTTCTGTTCATCAAACGTTTTTTGTATGTAGCGGAACAACATCAGGATGATAAGCAGAAATATCAGCGAGCCACAAACAATAATAATAATAGCCAAATTAGAAGCTTTGTTAGAGCTTGACTTACGCTCTTTAAGAAAGCCGTTTTCAGTTTCCATCAGCCGGGCAATAATTGCCCGTATTGTATCCATGTTTTGTTTGCCATTCAAAAACATGTTGTTTGTAACCATAAAATCGAGCCCCTTGGTTTCGCGGGCGTCAACGTTTAGCTTAAGAATGGCAATCTGGGCATTAGCAAGGGTATTTAATGAATCTATCCTTCTTTGTTGGAGTTGTTTATCTGCAGTAAGTTTCCTCAATTCATCAATGTCACCACCTATTCGGGGCAAGGCGTCATTATATGGGTCAAGAAATATCTTCTTATCTGTGGCCCCAAAACCGCGCATACCGGTTTCGGCGTCTATTAAATGTTGCAGCAAATGATTTGATGACCTGATAACACTTTGAGTATGGTCAACCCAAACATTATCATCTTCTAACTGGCGGATGCTGGTGTAGGATAAAATGCCCACCACCAAAACCAATAAAATTGATACCACAAAGCCAGCTAATACCTGCTGGCGGAAAGAGAATTTCAACATTTATAGATCTTATTAATCTGAATTACAAATATGTTCAAAAAAAAGCTGTTTACATAAAGTGCACAGCTAATAAACATTTGAGGAATAATTTGTTTTAATCAAATTGTTTCGGGTGGCACAACGAAGCCTTTGGACTTGCCACTTAAACTACCTGCCAATGCCAAAACGGCACCTGCAAATAAAACCCACCAACCCCATTTAAATTTAATATGCCTGGTTAAAAAGGAATCGAACTTTTTGAATGGGATAAAGCTAAAAGCAGTCTCGACCTTAAAAATAGCGGCTGCAAGCAAAACCACTACCAACAAAAGCGATGCCCACGCGGCAACCCGGGTTAGTTTTTGCTGATTAAGAAAAGACGCGAGCACGCCAACAACAGCAACAAGCAAAATTACCAAACCATAAGGCTGGTTAAGTTGGTAAACATCCCAGTTAAACAAGCCCAGCGGGCGCAACAAAGGGCAATACGTTCCCGCAAAAAGCAGTACAAAGCCAAGGAAAGATAAAATTGAACTAAGTCTCATAATAGTATCAAGTAATTAGTAGCAAGTAGCAAGTATTTTTTTAAAGTCGTTTAGGTATTCAGTTTATTAGTATCCGTTTAGTATCAGAACAGTTCCAATCAGGCAATTCTCAAGTCAAAATCTTGATACTTGATACTAACTACTTGATACTGTTCCGATACTCACTACTTGATACTAAAAAGCTATTGTTTAATTTCCATTTTATCGGCAAAGTGGGCACAGTAATCGCGCAGGTCTTCAACGATGGCGGTTTCGCCGGTGGCGCGTAAAAAGCTGTCGCCCATGGTTTGCAGGGTTTCGTAAAAAAACCGTTTCATTTCATCAACCGGCATGTCTTTAGTCCAAAGGTCAATGCGCAGGGTATTTTTATAGCTTTGATCCCAAAGGGCCAGCATAAATGATTTTACCGGCAGTGCTTCCTTTGATGTTGAATCGGTTGATTCCCACATGATGTTTTCAGGAACATTATTATCGTCGAGGGTAACGGTCAGCTTTATTTCAGCAGTTTTCATTTGAATTTAAATGTAGTTTTATTTAACAAGAAAGAATATGATGGTCACCAACGCTATAAAGCACAGCTCAATGATCCATAGTTTTTTAAGCTCGGCAAAAAAATTTCGGAAGATGAGATCTAAAAAAAATACCACAACAGCAAACAGCACAAATATCCAACTGATGGTACCGCTAAAATGTTCAAGCGGCCGGCCGGCAACAGCCGCGCCATTTATCCAAATGTAAACCGCTATCACTATAAAAAAGGTAGTGGCAAAATTTAGCGGGGTGATACGCAATTTCATCTATAAGTATTATTGGAGTTTTATGGTTTAATGTTTTTTACGGGACGATGATTTACCTTTTTGACCACCGGCCATTTTATAAGCCTTGCCATATTTAACCTTGTTTTTGGCGGCATCGAATTTTTTATGCTGATTGGCAGTCTTTTTTTCGTGGAAAGCCCCTTTAAAATCGGGATCTTCTTTACGCTTCTGCATATCAATTTCTTTGTTCTGCTCCTGGCGCTCGTCGTAACCTGTTTCCTCAATAAATACATCATCGGGCATTGGCTCAACGGGGATACTTTGCTTGATCAGCTTTTCTATCTTTTGCAGGTAATATTCTTCAGATGGCGCGCAAAAAGTAATGGCTACGCCCGATTGCAGCGCCCTGCCGGTACGCCCTATCCTGTGCACATAATCTTCAATAACTACCGGTACATCAAAATTTATCACATGGCTCACATCGCTCACGTCAATACCGCGCGATGCCACATCCGTAGCTACCAATATTTTCACCTCATCGTTTTTAAACGAGTTGATGGAATTGATGCGGGTATTTTGCCCTTTATTGGCATGTAATACTTTAACGCCGCCCTCGCCGTATTTGCGTTGCAAAAACTTGTAAACGTCATCGGCCGCCACACGGGTTTTGCAAAATATCATCAGTTTGGTGATATCGCCTTCCAAATCAAGCAGCTTTTTGAGCAGGTTTATTTTGGTTTTAACATTGGGCACATGGTACAGATGCTGGCTAACCGTTTGCGCCGGCGTTGCTTGCGGACTAACCTCTATAATGGTTGGAAACTCCAGGAAATTATTGGATAGCTCATGGATCCTGTCGCTCATGGTGGCAGAGAACAGCAGGTTTTGCCTTTTTACGGGTACCACTTCCAACAGGCGATTGATCTGGGGCATAAAGCCCATGTCCATCATTTTATCGGCCTCATCAAGTACCAGCACCTGCAGGGTTTTGGTAACGATATGGCCTGCCAGGTAAATATCCATGAAGCGGCCGGGTGTGGCCACAATAATATCAACCCCTTTATTGATCTGCTCTATTTGTGTTTTAGGGCCAAGGCCGCCGTATAAAACCACCACGCGCAAATCGGTATTAGCGGCAAAGGTTTTAACGTTTTCCTCTATTTGCATGGCCAGCTCGCGTGTTGGCGAAATGATCAATGCGCGCGGATTATCGCCCTGCGCGTATTTAAGCTTCATGATAATGGGCAAAACATAGGCCGCAGTTTTACCTGTACCGGTTTGTGCTATGCCCATTACATCCTGCCCGTTTAATATTGGCGGGATAGCTTTTTGCTGTATAGGCGTAGCTTCGGTATAACCGGCATCGGCTATCGCGTTTAAAATTTGCCGGTTAAAATTAAATTCTTCAAAAGTTACACCCATGCCGCAAAGATAGGCTTTTTGTTTAATAGGGACATTTTAACTTAACAGCGGCTAAGGGAAATCGCTTTTACCATTTAACTTTATTTATCACAGGCGGGAGCGTTGAGTAAACACGAATTTAACTGCCCGTAAAATAGCTTATAGCTAATTTCACGAATTTTTTCAATCACATTTAAATTTTTGCCACGGGGCAAACGCGCCTGATTGGGTTAACATAACTTAACATATTTCAGATAAAATACCTATTAACAATTTGATAATCAATATTTTAAATTTCAACATGGTTAACACTAAACTGATATATATTGCAGTATAGGCGCATCCAAATATTGGAGCCTGTTGTTGGCCAATATAAGTCCCTTCGGTACCGGGTCCGCGGGCAGTCGTGCATAACTCCCCAAAAGGTACCTTAAGATAACACAAATTCATTACTTGCGGGTAAAAGCGATTTACCCGGATACCGGCTAACCTTAAGCACAAGTTTTACGTTTAAATGAGGATGGAGAAATGACTTTGCGAATACAAGCTAAGCGCCATTTGGAGATTTTAAGGGTAGTTTTCAGATGGTATGTTTCGTTTTGACCGCATTGTTCGTATGCCTATTTAAAAAACTTTATATACACACGAATGAAAAAAATTCTACTGATTATCCTTTTAACTACTATGGCAGCGGGCGCTGCAAACGCACAAATTGGCACCGGCCGTTATTATGTTGGCGGCAGCTTTAACTACAATTACGATAGTTATGGCTATACCAATACCTACACTTATACCCAAGGTACTACAGTTTACAATAATCACGGCATATCTACCCTGCAGATCAATCCCGACTTTGGTATGTTTTTATCAAAAAACTGGACGATAGGCATCCAACCGGGCTATTCGCGCACGGCAGGTACCGAAACATCTACCTATACCGCACTGGCCAACAGTGGCACAACCAGCTACGTTTACAACCATACATACCACAATGATGCCGCATCTTTCGGTATTCATTTCAGGTATTATTGCATGCTGAACGATAAGGTAGGCATCTTCCCTCAATTTGGGATAACCACGGCCAACGACATCAACAACCTAAAATCAGGGTCGTTAAACATTGGCGGTAACCCCAACATTGTATTTTTTGCAACGCCAAAACTTGCCGTGAACCTTGGATTTGGGAACATCCTTTACACGCATGATTATCAAACCAAAGCCAACTCTTTTAACATCGGCTTAAATACCAATATCGGTTTCGGTGTAAATTATTATTGGGGAAAGCAATAGACTTTTGGATAAAGGACTTTTAGACAAAAGAATAAGGACTTATTTATCAACCTGCAGATAGAAAGAAGAACCGACGTTTTAAACAAAGCCGCCACCTGTTTGGGCGGCTTTGTTGTTTAATATACCAACCTTTATGTAAAGTCTCCCCTACCGGGGGAGATTATTCACATTTTAATAGTCTTTTGGTGTTCATGAAGGCTACGCCGTTTAGAGGGGGCTTATTTAAGCGTTGTATACAGCGGCAAATTCTTTGGCAAAGTCGGCTAATTTGATTTTGCCGGTTGTTGCTGGCTGGTGCTTATCATAATCTTCCCAAATTGCGCCGCTGCGGATGGCGGTGCCCATCTCCACAAAGTTTTTGGCCATTTCTTCGGGTACATCGTGCTGGGTCATTCCGCCGTAAGCTTGCTCGTCGGTAAATTCTACCCATGGTAGTTGTGGCTTGCCTATGGCCGCGCCTAAAGTTTTGGCAAGGTGGCTGGTAGTGGTTTCGTCGCTTACCAGGTAACGCACGCTTTTGCCGGTAAAGCCTTTTTGTAATTCTTCGGCAACGGCGGCGGCAATATCAGTGGGGTGTACCATTACTAACCTTGCCGTAGCCGGATAATTTGCGCCTAAAATGCCCGCGGTTTTAATCATCGGAATATCGTTAAACAGGTTAACGTAAAAGAACGGCGCACGGATAAATTTGACGTCCACACCGTCTACCTGGCTCAAGATACCTTCCACATCATGAATGCCTTTGATTGGGCCGGTACCGCTATCTAAATGTGCGCCGATACTACTTAAGGCCACAACCCGTTTAACGCCCGATTGCCTGATCGCTTCGGCATAGTTTTTACCGGTTTGGCCCATGTAAGCCCTCAAATCGGCAGCGCCAAAGTTTGGTGGTACCATGGCGTAAACGGCATCGGCACCGGTAAATGCCAAAGTGATGAAAGCGACATCGGCCAGTGAACCGATGGCTGCTTTGGCACCTAATGCCTCAATTTCGGCAGTCTTATCCGGGTTGCTGCTCACAATGGTTAATTCATGACCTGCTGCTTTTAATATTTGAGCCAATGGTTTGCTGATGTTGCCTAATGACCCTGTGATGGTGATTTTCATAATCTTTTATATTTTGTTTTTGTTGAGGGCAAAGCTATATTTGTACTTACTTTTACACAAGTACTTACCCTAAAGTATGTATCCATGACCCAGATCAAAGAAAGCTCAACCATACAGGAAAATAAAATAACGGCCTTTAACGAATGCCCGGTAACGTATGTAATGGAAAAGATAGGCGGTTACTGGAAACCCATTATCCTGTACCACCTGCTCACAGGCAGCAAACGGTACAGCGAATTGAAAAAGACCATCCCGGCTATTACCGAAAAGATGCTCATTCAACATCTGAAACAACTGGAGGCTGATGATCTGGTAATCCGCGAATCCAGGCCCGTTGTGCCACCTCATGTAACTTACACATTAACCAAAGCCGGCATGGCTTTAAAACCGGTGATGTACACCATGGCTAAATGGGCTATTGAACAGGCCGATACCAATGCTAAATTCACCTATAAAAGTTTGGATGATTTTCCGGAATCGCCAACTATGCTGGAGGAGGTTTAATTAAAAGGCATTCCTGATAGCAATGGGTTTAAAACCTATCACTATCAGGAAATGTTATAGGTTCTGTAAACATCAATGCAAACGTTTAACTTTGCCACCAAACGTCAAATCCGAAATCGAACATCCAAAATCCGAAATCAAACATGTCAACTATCCTCATTAAATCAACAACCGTAGTAAACGAAAACAAGCAATTTATTGCCGATGTATTGATCAAAGATGGATTGATTGAGCGGATTGACGCCAATATAAACGCACATACCGATGAGGTGATCAACGCCCAAGGCCTGCACCTTTTACCCGGCTTAATTGACGACCAGGTGCATTTTCGTGAACCGGGCTTAACTTACAAAGCCGATATCCATTCCGAATCGCGCGCTGCTGTAGCGGGCGGTATTACTTCTTTTATGGAGATGCCTAACACTGTACCCAATACTTTAACCCAACAATTATTGGAGGATAAATATGAGATAGCATCCCGTAACTCATTGGCGAACTATTCCTTTTTTATGGGTGCCTCGAACGATAACCTGGACGAGGTGCTGCGTACTGATACGGCCAACGTTTGCGGTATAAAAGTATTTATGGGATCATCAACCGGCAATATGCTGGTTGATAACCCTACCACGTTAGATAACCTGTTTGCCAATTCGCCCATGTTGATTGCTGTGCATTGCGAAGATGAGGCAACCATAAAAAGTAACCTTAACCACTACAAGCAGCTCCTGGGCGAAAATATCCCGATAGGGTTACATCCTAAGATCAGGAGTGCGGAGGCCTGTTACCTGTCATCGTCATTAGCGGTTGAACTGGCTAAAAAACACAATACCCGCCTGCATATTTTGCATATTTCTACCGCGCTCGAAACGCACCTGTTTGATAACACCATCCCGCTAAAAGATAAACGCATTACGGCCGAGGCCTGCGTGCATCATTTATGGTTTACCGATGCCGATTATGAAACCAAAGGCAACTTTATAAAATGGAACCCGGCCGTAAAAAAAGAGAGCGACCGCGATGCTGTTTTAGCTGCGGTATTGGATGGCAAAATTGACGTAATAGCTACCGACCATGCCCCGCATACTTTGGCAGAAAAAGAGCAACCATACCTGCAGGCCCCATCCGGCGGGCCATTGGTACAACACGCCCTGCCCGCACTTTTGGAACTGCACCATCATGGCAAAATGAGCCTTGAGCAAATTGTCGAAAAAACAGCCCACAACGTAGCCACCTGTTTCCAGATTGATAAGCGTGGTTTTATCCGAGAAGGCTATTGGGCCGACCTTGTGCTGGTTGATTTGAACAAGCCATGGAATGTGAACCGAAGCAATATTTTATACAAATGTGGCTGGAGTCCCTTTGAAGGGACTACCTTCCGATCCAAAGTTGCCTACACTATTGTATCCGGTAATGTGGCTTACACCAATGGAAGTTTAATTGAAGGTAAAGCCGGTAAGCGACTGAATTTTAACAGGTAATGAGTTTTATGTTTTGAGGATACAGAAATTTCTGTAGAGGAAATTAGTTCATTCTCAAGCATCATTGGTTTAAAATCCGGGGGACAGTGAAGGTGGGAACGACAAAGCTACGAGAGACTTACGAAGTTTTAAAAACTTCGTAAGTCTGGGTATACAAGTTGCCATATTGGGCACGATGCAATCCCCGCTACGTAAATGTAAGTTGGGGATTGCTTCGTCGTTCCTACTTATAATGACACCCATGTAAGTTATTGATTATCAAATATGTTTTTTTTGTAGAGATGCAATATTTTGCGTCTCTGGCTATACAGAGCGGGTTTGCGTGGTGCATTTGCACGCGGGAGACGCAAAATGTTGCGTCTCTACACAAGCGCGTTAACGATGTCATCACTGTTTTTTTTCAGGTTACCCTGATGGATACTCGCAATGACTATCGCCCCTCACCCCAAATTCCCACCCCATTTACACACTTTATTGCAATATTTCCACAACAAAGAACAATACCAGTTTAAAAAAGGCTATTTAAATGCTTTTCAGGCGGCTTTGGCGTTTGGCACTGCAATTGAATATACCTTATTACCCTTCCAAAAGGGTTGTTTTTCATAGGTAGATGTAGGGTCGAAATACTGCGAGAGTCTTTCGACCTTTTTTTGTTTACACTTTTTTAAACCAGGCATTTACAACACCTGTTTCAACTTAAGATATGGCTTTTTATAGCACGCCAACGTAAATATCCACTTCGGCGTCTTCGGGATTTTGTGCTTTTTCGCCCCAAACATCAAAATCGGCTTTATATGTTCTGTTGAACGACGTGTTCCATATCTCCTGCCAGGTTTCGGCAACGCAATCGGGCAGCCGGCCTTTGGCAATGTATCTTACGTATTCTGAAGCCGGCACAGTTACGCTAATCAATCCGGCAGGCATATTATCCAATGAACTCACCGGGCAGCCTAAAACGGCTGTATATGGCCCCGTATGGTCGCTTTCATAATCTGTATAGATGCAGTAGATGGAGTCGGTAATACGGTCTTCTATTTTTTCAATCACATCATCGGCCATAAACCGCCCCCAAAGGTCGCCAATGTCTTTAGCCGATTGTCCGTTCTGGTTTGTCGTTCGTACAGATATGCCCTGTAAAAAGAAGCCCTTGCTATGTATGTTTTCCATGTTGTTATGCTTATTACTATTTGTTATACTGACCACTATTTATTTAGAAGTCAACTATTTGAGAAGATTAATTGATGGGGGAATTGATGTGCAGATATGCAGATTTCAGATGTGCAAATGAAAAGAACATTCCTCATTTTCAAATTTTCAAATCCTCAAATTTTCAAATCAAAATTATTCAATCATCTTCCTCAACTCTTCAAACATCCCTTTCCAGTTTTGTTCGGAGTGCTCTTTGGCATCCTGGTTCTTCACGTTGTCCTGGGTAACGGTAAGCGTAGTTTCGCCATCTTTTTCATCAAGATCGTAGCTGATGTTGGCGTAGTTTTCGGGCTTATCTTCTGTACCGCTCATGCTGCTCCAGTAACTATAGGTTACAAATTTGCCTGGATCAATTTCAAGGATAGTACCCTTGTCTTCGTACTTGTGGCCATCCCACTCGCCGCTGAATTTAATGGGCTCCCCTACCCTCCAGGTCGATTCTAAATTGGTACCAAAAAAGTAGGCTTTTACCATTGCGGGATCGGTAAGGCCCTGCCAAACTTTTGCCGCCGGGGCTTTAAATTTAATCTGAACGTGCACTGTTAGCTTTTCCATATTGTTTTTGCTTGTTGATGATTTTGTACTATTGTGAGTAGAACTGTCAGTCTGAGCTTGTCGAAGACTTGTGCGCAGAGGCCTTTGCACGCGTGCTTCGACAAGCTCAGCATGACCCTCTTTTTACTTACTGGTTATCTACTTCCCTACCGCTTCCCCCACCAACATACACCCCTTAATCAATTCAAAATCCTTTTCGGGCAGTTCAAAAAAACCGAACCTGAAAGGATAACCCCATGATTTTTTATTGGCGATGAAACTCAGTTCATCAACCAGCGGTATTATCGGTGTTTCTGTACAGGGGTAATAATTAACGTTGCGGCGGTAAGGGGTAAAGTCTTCACTCATTTTATGCTGATAGATGCCGTCATGAGCCACCTGCCCTATCGCCGTAAAGGCCTGTAATGGCTCGGTACCGCTCATGCTTTGTTTGGGCGAATAGTTGATCACCCAGTCGCCGGGTTGCATACGCTTTAGCGGACCGGGTTTGCCATGATTAGCTTGTATAAAGCCACCTGCTATGCCACGTGTAATGTGATCTTTTGATACTACGGTTATCCAGTATTTCATGATGCCTGTGCTTATGGTTAATTACAAGCAAAAACATGACCACAACGCGTGGTTTATTTTTGATTGCATTACAAAGAAAGCACCGGGCACTGACAGCAGTATGTCAGTAGGAATTGGTAAGTTGTAAATTTTTTTGAGCAATGGCGGCGGCAATCTCGCCCACCCTGTCTTTTAGCTGCCCGGGTTTTATAATTTCGGCCTTATCGCCAAACATCAGGTACCAGCGGGCAAAACCTTCTATTGATGAGGTTAGGAAAGTCATTTCAATTTTGCTGCCAACGTGTTTTTCGGATACAAAACCACTATAATATTTCTGGTAATCCAGGTGACTGTGTATTTCCTTTTCGACCTTGATCACCACCATCTCCAACTGTTTTTCTTTACTGGCCTGCGCTATATAGGCTTTTAAAGTAGGGTGCTTGCTGTTGTTATAGGTTTTATCGGTTACAGCAAGCTTAAGGATTCGATCTATCCTGAAATCGCGGTAGTCATTACGTAAACGACAAAAGGCTATCAGGTGCCAAAAACTATCAATAAAAACAACACCTACCGGCTCCACATCCCGATTGGTATTTTCCTGGCTATGGCTGGCAAAGTAATCAATACACAAAACCTTTCTGTAAATAATGCTATCCAAAATGGTTTGAATGTGATCACCACCTGCGCCCTGTTTCATTTTGGCACTTTTCATTACCTCAATGCTGCCATCCAGGTTTTCCAAGGCATCCTTCTCGGTAGTCTTAAGTATCGCCCGCACCTTATACATGGCCGATTGATATTGCGCCATGGTGGTAGAATCGGTCAACTTTTCAACAAACTTTTCGGCAGTTAAAAAGGCTGTAGCTTCCTCGCGGGTAAACATTACCGGCGGCAGGCGATAGCCATCCATGATAGAGTAACCAACACCGGCTTCGCCAATGAGTGGGATACCTGCTTCTTCCAGTGTTTTAATATCACGGTAAACGGTACGCAGGCTTATGTTGAAGCGCTCGGCAATATCACCGGCCTTTACCACCCTGCGCGATTGTAACTGGATCAAAATAGCCGAAATACGGTCGATGCGGTTCATGGTGTCAAATTAAACAAAAAACGGGCTACCTTTGTTAACATAATTACATTTACTACCATGGCAAACCAATCCGAAGAAAAGATCATCACGTTTGAAAACTATTACGATGTGATGCTGGCACACATTGTACGCACCAAGCTGGAAGACAATGGCATCCCTTGCTTTATATCGGACGAGAACACGATAGCCGCAAATCCTATTTATAACCAGGCAATAGGCGGTATTAAACTCAAAATCTTTGAACGCGACCTGGAACGCTGCCGTCAGATCATGGCCGAAGAAGGCGACATGCACAATCTGGACCATATAGAAATTGACGAGGAAACCAATAACGCCGTGATTTGCACCTATTGTGCGTCAACCAATATAGGCAGCACCGATACGGGCAAATTCGCATCTATATTATCAGCAGTATTCCCTTTCTACAATAACAAAGCCTGGCATTGCTTTAACTGTCAGCAGGATTTTGAGTAGTTGTTGCCAAATTGTATCAAAACGACTACAGAATCCTGTACTTTAAACGATTTAAATTATATTAGCGGTATGTATAACCGCCGTAAGTTTATCAAAATTTCTGCCGCAGGTGCGTCACTTGCAGCGCTTTCAAAATCGGCTATTGCCAAAACGGTAGCCTTAAAACCCGAAACTACTTTACCTATTGTGATCTCCACCTGGGATTTTGGCATTTATGCTAATAAAGAAGCCTGGAAAACCCTGGTAAAAGGTGGCCGCGCGCTGGATGCCATTGAAGCCGGTGCCCGTGTACCCGAAGAACTGGACATTACCAATGGAACGGTTGGCCGTACCGGCACACCGGACCGGGATGGCCATGTTACGCTCGACTCCTGCATTATGGATGAATTTGGTAACTGCGGATCGGTTGCGGCGATGGAAAACATAGCTCACCCCATTTCTGTCGCCCGTATGGTAATGGAAAGAACGCCACACGTGATGCTTGTTGGCGAAGGAGCTACCCAGTTTGCTGTTGAGCAAGGCATGAAAAAGGAAAAGCTATTAACACCTAAAGCCGAAAAGGCCTGGAAAGAATGGCTTAAAACTGCTAAATACAGCCCGGTAATGAACGTAGAAAACGGCAGCAACCGCCCCGGCGGCAAATATAACCACGATACCATTGGCATGCTGGCTATTGATGCCAAAGGCAATATATCCGGCGGCTGCACTACCAGCGGTATGGCATTTAAAATGCACGGTCGTGTAGGTGATAGCCCTATTATTGGTGCCGGTTTATATGTAGACAATGAAGTTGGCGGCGCTACCTCAACCGGTGTAGGCGAAGAAGTGATTCGCAATGTGGGTAGCTTTTTAGTTGTGGAGCTGATGCGCCAGGGTTTATCACCCGAGGATGCCTGTAAAGAAGCTGTAAACCGCATCATCAAAAAGAAACCCGAAACTGCTAAAAATATCCAGGTGGGCTTTTTGGCCATCAACAAAAAAGGCGAATACGGCGCTTATGCTATACAGCCAGGCTTTAGCTACGCGGTGGCCAACGCCCAAACACAGGATTTATTGATCAAAGGAAAAAGTCATTATCCGGCGCAGTAACAGTTGGCGGTTTGCAGTTATCCGTTGGCAGTTGGCATGCAAAAGCCAATGACCAATGACAGCGCAGCGAAATGACTAATGACAGCGTAGTGAAATGACCAATGACAGCACAGCGAATGACTAACGACCTCGAAGATACGATGACCCTTAAAGACACTCTTAAAACTACCGGCCAGCCAAAGCGGGTTTCGCTTGAAGTTTGCGCCAATTCGGTTACATCGGCGGTGGCGGCGCAGGAAGGCGGTGCTGTAAGGGTTGAGCTTTGCGAAAATTTAAAGGAAGGCGGCACTACCCCATCGCAGGGGCAAATCCTGATGGCCCGAAGCCTGTTGCATATTCAACTGTTTGTTTTAATCCGCTCACGCGCGGGTGATTTTTTGTATACCGACCTGGAATACCAGGTTATGCTGGCCGATATCCGCTATTGCATTGAGGCCGGGTGCGATGGCGTGGTAATAGGCATACTTAATGCCGATGGCACTATTGATAAGCCACGTTGTCTTGAAATGGTACGCCTGGCCAAACAATGGGGCCTAAAGGTAACCTTTCACCGGGCCTTTGATATGTGCAAAGATCTGTACCAGGCCCTGGAAGATGTGATAGAAATAGGCTGCGACCGCATTCTTACCTCGGGCGGTAAAAGTACCGCCATGGAAGGAGCTACCGTTTTAAACCACCTTGTTGAAAAAGCAGCAGGCCGTATCAGCATTATGCCAGGTGCAGGTGTAAGCGAGGCCAATGTTGCCGACCTGGTACATTTTACCGGCGTAACCGAAGTACATTCATCAGCGCGTGTGCCCGTGCAAAGCAAAATGCAATACAAAAACGACCATATCCTGATGAGCGATGTACCCGGCGATGAGTTCAGCACAGACTTAACCAGTGTTGACAGGGTAAAAAAATTGATTGAGCTGGCAAATAGTTGATAGAGCGCCCTCTAAATGGTAAAATACCATCCCCCCCTTTAGTTAATATGTATACACACATTAACTAAAGGGGGGCTTAGTACTCCATAAATAGTTTCCTTTAGGAAATGCTTTCTGCCAGTTCTGGCTTAACTTGTTTTTCTTTCCTGTACTTGCTCAGGTTGATAAGCAGCACACTTCCCAAAATGATAACCAAACCTCCAACTTGTAGTAATGTTACACCTTCATGGGCAAATAGTACACCTAAAATAACAGCAATAACCGGGTTAACATAAGCGTAGGTACCTACCTGGGTGGCCGGGCGTACCTGTAGCAGCCATACATATGCGCTAAAGGCAGCTATCGAACCAAAAATTATTAAATACAATAAGGCATACCAGCTATGCATCGGGATGGTGTGCCAGTTAAAGTTTTGCACCTCGTGATGAAAAAAACTTGATGGAATAAACACTACACCAGCCGCCAGCATTTGCCAGGCTGTATTTACCGATACTGAACCTTTAGTATTGTAATGCTTTGAATATAGCGATCCCGATGCCCAGCCCAAAGTGCCAAGCACCAAAAGCAGCATCCCCGGTAGTTTGGACGGACCGGTGGATGGGCCAAACATGCCTTCAATTTGTTCGCTAAATAATAATATTACTCCTACAAAGCCTATTACCAAGCCAAAGAGCGTGCTTTTGCTTTTAAAGTTGGTACCCCAGTTTGGCTTATCTAACAATACAAACCAAATTGGTGGCGATGATACCATAATGGCCACCATGGCGCTTGGCAAAGTTTGCTCAACCCAAATCACCGCGCCGTTGCCTATTACCAATAACAGGAAACCGCTTGCAATTGCATGGATAATATTGCGCTTTACAAAAATCTGCTCGCCTTTAATGGCACACCATATTAATAATAGTGCACCGGCTGTAAAAAAGCGAAGCGCACCCAACAAAAACGGCGGAAAACCATCAACAGCCATTTTTATAAAAAAGTAGGTAGATCCCCAAACCAGGTAAACCGTAGCAAAAGCTATGATAACCAACAGAGACGACGCGGATTTTTGTGTATGTGAGGCCATAGTAATATTTATTTATTCGGGTATAACTAATTGTTGTTGTTCTTTAACTGTTTCAAGTACAATGGTGGTACGGGTACTTAAAATGTTTGGGATTTTACTAAAGTGGGTGCGTATTAACTGCATTAGTGTGGCAGAATCATAGGTACGTACCTTTACCAGGTAGCAATCATCACCAGCTATGCTATGTACTTCCTGCACCTCTGGTATTTTAGCCAGTTCGCGGGTAGTCTGTTCGGAGCCCATGCCATCGCCAGATCTCATAAATATAAAAGCCAGCATTTTTTGCTGCAGCGCCACCGGGTTTATTTTGGTTACATATTGCTGGATCACGTTTTTTTGTTCCAGCTTTTTTACCCGCTCTAATATACCTGAGGGGGCCATGCCCAGTTCGCGGGCCAGGTCGGCGTTGGAAATGCGGGCGTTGTCCTGCATCAGTCGTAAAATCTGTAGATCTGTTTTATCTAAAACTATTTCCGCTTCGTTAATCATACGGTAATATTACTTAATTTGTGAATTAAATTCAAAATAAATTTAATTAAATGAATTTAATTCGACAAAAGCAGCATTGAAAAGAATCAAGAAGTTAGACTCAAGAATTAAGATAGCTTAGGAAGATTCGTTTAATTGGAAGGAATTTGCTCTGATTGAGCTTGGGGTCGATGTTTTCATTGTGCCACTTCCATTGTTGTTTAAACAAATATTGGGGAAGGAGAGTCAAGAATCAAGAGCCAAGAATTAAGACAGCTTCATATCAGTAAATAACCAGAGAAAATGGCAAAGCAAAGAAAGACTTACGAAGTTTTGAAAACTTCGTAAGTCTGCGATTTAGCAAAATCTTAATTCTTGATTCTAACTTCTTGATTCTTTTCCGAAAGGGCTAAAATGCAAAACACCCATCTGGACGTGACGGGCGTTTGCAACAAAGTTTAGGTAGGATAAAAAATTAAGATTTAGGTTTCCTTTAATTATTTTAATGTAACCAGGCTCAACAGCCGGTCGTGTTTTGTTTCGTCTAACACGGTTTTAACATATTTAAAACCGCTTTTGGTGATTGCTGTTAACAATTTAAATTTATTGCCTTCGTCATCAATGATATAAGCCAGGCCATTATCATTGATCCAATCAAAAAGTACCTCCCTTGTAGTAATGCCGCGATTTTGTGTAGTATCATCTATCCACATTAATGAATTGATAGCCAGGTAAGGATTCTCAAACTCATTGCTCATTTTGTGAACACCAGTTATCTGTAAGGGCATCGCAGTTAATTATCAGGGATTAACAGTAGTAAATGTCCGGAATTTAATACGCCCCGTCAATCCGTGAAAACACTGTATTTAATCCCGTTAAAACACGGTGTAAAAAGTGGTAAACACCCTGTGTGGTGTAAAATAAATTACTATAGAAGTAAAATTCAGATTTAGATCCTGATGATCTTATCTTTCTTAAGCAGAGGCTGTTTACCGTTATCAGGCTTAGGGATGTTTTTTATAATGGTAATCAGGGTGCCTGCAATAAGCCCTGTTGCCGCTAAACCAAATTTAACAAATGGTTTCATTACTTCCCAGGTGTTTTGCACGGGCTGCACTTTGGGTTGATGATTTCCTATCTTTTTTACGTTGTTGCTTGCCATGTTGTTTCTGGTTAATGTATGTTGATTAATTATAGGTATAAAAACCCTGCCAGAAATCAGGGGCTTTAAATATCAACTAACCCAATCCAAATTACACAGTACCACAAACCATTTCCCTTTTTTCTTCTCCAGGAAAATATCATAACCTTGCGCCACCACCAGGCCGCCACGCTTTTCAAGGTAAGCGAAAGCCTTTGTTTTATCCGCATTGAAAAATACGGCCGACATCCTGAACATCCCCGCGTTAAATGAACCAGCCGGCAAAGTTTTTAATTGGTTGAAAAGCGTATATGTGTAACCGTAAGCAAAACCAAGGTTTTTCATTTGGAAAGTCCCTGCGGTTTCATGGATATCTACCTGGGGCGACCAGCTATCTACCACCATGTTTTTAACCATATCCTTATCACTGCGGTGTACATCTTTCGATTGTTTTTTAAGATAATCCTGAGGCAGCCTGATCAGCGTATCGCCTATAACCACAAATATTTTTGCGGTATCCAATTCGGTTGTTAGCCGCGCAATCTTTTCTGTTGCCGATGCCGGAAACTTGTATTTAATGAGATGAGCTTTATATACACTATCCGACGGCATGATGTAATTAAAGGCCAAAGTGCTGATCGTGGCCTCGTCAGATGAGACATACAATTTATTAACCGGCTTAGGTTTTGGCTGCTTGCAGGATGCAAACGCCAATAATAAACCGGTTAATACAACAAAGGATCTTTTCATTTTTAAGCTTGCAATTTTTTCTTCAGTTCAATCACCGTGATCTCGGGCCAGATGCCCAGCCTGCCGCTAAAGGCAAGGAAACCAAAACCGCGGTTTACATACAAATAGCGGTTTTTCTCGTTAGCTAAACCAGCCCAATCAAGGTACTTATATTTTACCGGGCTCCACCTAAAACCGGGGATCTCTACGCCAAATTGCGCACCGTGGGTATGGCCGGCTAAAGTAAGATTGATATTGGTTGGGTGATAACGCACATGATCTTCCCAATGGGTAGGATCATGAGATAGCAGCACTTTAAAAGCATCCTTAGGTACGCCCTGCAGGGCTTTATCCAAATCGCCTACCTGGATAAACCCCCGGCCCCAGTTTTGTACACCGATGAGCGAAATTTTTTGACCATCTTTTTCGATGGTTACGTTTTCATCCAGCAGCAACCGGTAGCCCAATGTTTTATGGTGTTGCTTTAGCTTATCAAGGTTGGCTGCTTTTTCCTGATCGCTGTTCCATTCTATATAATCGCCATAGTCGTGGTTCCCTAATATTGAAAATTGGCCGTAGGGTGCTTTTATCGACCCAAACTTTTCCAGGTAAGGCTCAATTTCAAATGCGGCGTTATTAACCAGGTCGCCGGTAAAAACAAACAGGTCGCTTTTTTGCGCTTTAGCCATATCGATGCCTTTTTGAACACCGGCCATACTATCAAAACTACCTGAATGAATATCAGAGATCTGGGTAATGGTAAAACCATCAAAAGCCTGGGGCAAATCGTCAAAGTAAAGCGTGGTGCGGTGCAGCCGGTAATCATACTTACCCTTAATCATCGCGTATAAAAAAGAACTGAACGGTATGGCGGCAGCTAAAACAGCAATTTCGCTGATGAATTTACGCCGGCCCGGAAACGCTTGCTTATTGTTTTTGCCGCTTACCAGGTTAAACAGACCAACAAAAAACCGACCGATATCACCCAAAAACAAAACGAGTATAAAGATTAGCTTAGTAATAAAAAACGTAAGAAATATACTCAGGATCCATTCATGGTAGGGCTGCATGCCATTGGCCGATCTGAAGGCACTAAAACCCAATAATAATAACGCTGTAACGCCCACCGAAACGATGAGATATCCCCACAAAACAATACATTGCCAACGCTTGGAAGACCAACCGGTGCTTAAGGTTTTTAACCCCGAAAAAACATACCAATCAAATAATAAACTGATAGCCGATATAATAAGAAAAACTTTGATAAGACCGCTGCCGTGCATATAAAGTAAGTATAGGTATGCAATATAATAAAATAGGTGTCAAATGTTTTGAAACGGCGGATAACCCCGAGAAATTGGTTTTAAGATTTTGCGCAAAAGAGGGTAGCTCCTATGGAGCAAAAGACATCCGAATGATTTTTTCTACAAATAGGGAGCCGCTATGCGGCAAAGTAATACCTAGTAAAACGATTCGGGATAGCTTCTATCTCTGGCGAGCTGAATGATAGGAGTTAATCAGATATAAGTTTGCCGCATAGCGGCTACCTATTTGTAGCAAATGTATTTCCGCTCGATGATGCCGCATAGCGGCTACCTGTTTTGCGCGTTGCAGAGTATTTGCCATTTGAAAATTAAGGTTGGTTTCAATCTGTATAGTTGGTTTAAGGGCTTTGTAAAAGATAGTAAAATTGAAAGGTTGTTAAACTTTGTTAAACCACTTCAGCTTCCATAATACAATCAAAACCTGCTGCGTTTAAGCCTTAGAAAACATGAAGGTTCAAAAAGTTAATCAAATGATTAACTTTTTGACTTTCGGCAAACATACCTTTAAAAGGAAACGCATATTTTTGAGATAACAATTTTAAACATCAACTACCCATGGCAATATTAACAATCCAAATTCCCGACAACGAGGTACCAACACTATCAACCATAGTGGAGCGTATAGCAGGCAGTATACTCAAAGTAAATGCCGACGAAGATATTTACACTAACGACTGTTTACAAAGAGAAGACGACATTTTTATAAAAGCAAAACTGGCAGCATCGGCCCCGTTTAACCATTTTTGGAACGACTAAATTAAGCTTAAAGCCAAAGGCAAAAAGCATAAAGCCATGAAATATTACGCAAAAAAATAGCGGTGAAGATAACTCCACCGCTATTTTTTTGCTTTTTGCTTTTTGCTTTATGCTTTATGCTTTTTGCTTTATGCTTTTATCTGATCACGGTACGTGTCACAACACGCCTGTGTGGCCGGTGATAAGCGTGCCTTACAACTACCGGCCTGCGGTGGTAATGGTGACGCACTACAACTGCCCGGCGAACCCGGTGGCGGTAATGGCGATGAACCGGTGCCCCAACCCGGGCTTTTACTACTACCTGTGCCTTGGCCCCTTCAAAGGTGAACAAAGCAACAATTGCGATCATTAATATTTTTACAGCTTTCATTTTTTATAATTAAAATTAGTTGTGGATCACTACGCGTTCATGCACACGTGTGGGTTCTTCATGGTGATGTCTTCTGCGTTCGCGGTATTCTGCCGAGCAACTTGTAAAGCCCATGGCTGCTAATATAAGCAGTGCTATTGAGCGGGAAATTTGAGTTTTCATAACAATTCAACTTTATGTTTTAAATAGATATACAGGTTAAACATCTATTAGTCCCCAAGGTTTAATTTACGGGACTTAGCGTTAATATTGTTACAAATGCTATCTCCGGATTGTTACTGTTTTTGCGAGGAACTGTCTAAAAATAAAAAAAGTAGATTGTTATCGCCTTTGGTAAGATTTTGGGTATCTGAAGGATAGCATGACATGAACAAGGCGCAGACGACTCACCCCGACGAGGCTACGCCCGTCTGCCCCTCTCTCCGACTGCGTCGCCTAGAGGAGGCTAAAAAGGTTTTTGTGTCCCCGGCCCTCTTTGCGGCTTTAGCCGGAGAGAGGGCGGTCCAGCGAAGCGTAGACCGGGTGAGTCGTAGCCAGCGTGCAAACGAATATGCCATGGGTAGAAGGAACAACGAAGCAATGGCAATTTTTAACTATAATATCTTTTCGTAATTGTTTTTAAACAGATTCTGAGGAAACCTTATTATTGATAAAAAAGAACAATAAGCCAAACGCCAAAAATGCAATCATCACAAAAAACGAATTGAGCAATACATGACCATAGCCCAGCTTATCAACGTTCATAAAAGGATAAGGGTACAAATGTTTAACCGCACCGCGTGCAAGCGTGTAAACTAAATAAACGAACGGAAACCATAACCAGGTTAAACCCTGCCGCCGGCTAAGCTTTTGTTTAGGTACAAAAAACAGCCAGAATATGATGAATAACAAAGGGTTTATGAGGTGCAATAGTTCGTTAGCTATTTTAAATAAGCCTTGCAATTGTTGCAGGTTGCGCAATACCAAATTGTAAACCAGCCCAACAATGGTAATATATAAGGTAACTGCGGCAATAACAGAACCACGTTTAAAAAAGTTAATAAAAGCAGGCCCGGGCTTTAGTAACACAATAACGAGCACTATAGCCGCAAGTATATTACTTAAAATGGTAAAGAAACTGAGCAGCTGAACCACAGCACCTAACGTACTAAAGCCGGTTTGCAGGTACACCGGTATAGAAATACTGAATTGCAAAACAATTGCAAACCAAAAAATTACGGTGGCAACGGCGGCGTAAGCTTTAAACATAGTTATCTGTTTTAACGTTTGTTCACACTATCTAACATGAAGTTAAGCGACTGTTTGTTTTTGCGCACACCCTCAATAACCCCGATATTGGTTTTTATAAATGATACCAGGGTATCAGTAGGCTCGCCTGTTCTAACCTGTTTGGCTGCTTTTACGTTACGGGTTAACGCCTGTACCGATCTGATAATTCCCCAGGGCAAACCCCACCAGCCTAACAACGCTGTTGTGTTGGTAGCACTTTGATTGGCATTTTGCAAACAGTTTGGGCAGGCTATCATCAATTTCTTTTTATACTGGGTAAGCAGGATAAAGCTTTTAACCGTGCTAACTATGGCCGCGTTTAAAGGTAAGGTTGTGCCGGTGCAAACAGGACAAGCCTGGCCGCGTATAAGCGATACATAACCATCAAACTCCAGGCTGCCGGTATCTATGAGCTGGGCATCAATGCCACTGGCAATATCCTCATCTAAACCACGGCTTTTTATCTCGGCTTTTAAAATCTCAAGCGCTTCGGGGCGCAGGCTGGCGGCTTCGGTAATAGCAAGACTTGTAAGCTTATCATCGGATAGATTCTTGTAGGTTACTTTTAGTTGTTCAATATCAGGTTGCATGTTATAAATGTAATAAAAGAAATTAATATGAGGCAGAAGCAACTAATAAGCCCCACGCTATCGTAATAAATGAATAAAATGGTTTCGTTCTAAATAAATTTATTGTTTTAAATTAACTCAAACAGCAACCTGGAGGTCAACATGAACGTACAAATACCAGCTATGAGGGGTTACGTTAATATACCAAGAACGATATATTGCAAGTTTTGTAAGATATGTGGGGCACGGCCGGTTATTGAGCCGGCGGCAGATGGGCTTTATGTGGTTAAGTGTCCTAACGATGACGGCCACTACCAAACCCGGTCGGGTTTAATAGATATTGATGACTGGAACCGGAATAACACGGTGAATTTTGTTTCCGATCATGATTTAAACCAGCAGGTATCCTATTAGGTAATATTTCTGTGGATATCCTCTTAGTGTTATATAAACACATATATTTAAGTTTTAAAACCAAAAACTTAAAATGAGCTTTTTATTTACCCAAAACACCTATAAGCCAGGTAAACTTAAACTTGTGCTATTAATTGCCGCTTTTTTGTTGCCTGCACTTAGCTTCGCGCAATCGGGCAGTAACGCTGCACCCGTGGTTGATCATATTGCCATTTGCGTAAAAAATCTTAAAAAGAGCGTTGCTTTTTATACCGATGTAATGCACCTTGAAAAAGTAGGCAACCCGTTTGGCGATACCGTGCACCAATGGTATAACTTAGGCAATCATATTAAACTGCATGCCATACAAGGCACCTGCTCAGATACGCATATTAAAGCCGAGCATTTATGTTTTACGGTAGGATCTGTAAAAGAATTTGCCAAAACGCTTGATAAACTGAACATCCCTTACGGCAATTGGAATGGCGATAGTAAAGAACCAACCTTACGGAAAGATGGAGTGTTGCAATTGTATTTTCAGGATCCGGATGGTTACTGGATAGAGATCAACAGCCCGGCTCCTAAAAAGTGATTGTTGTAGGGGGACACTTGGCAGGCGTTTAAACTAAAAAATCGTCATTGCGAGTTGTAAAATTTCGCGAAATTCTGAAGGTGGAATGACAACATAAAGCTATGTCATTGCGAGGAACGAAGCAATCGCGAACTATGCAGATCCGCCCTGTAGAGCATGCGATTGCTTCGTGCCTCGCAATGACATGGTGGACTTGTCATGGGTAGGAGGAACGACGAAGCAATGACGGTGACGAGGGTGTTGCTTGAAAAAATATATACTGACAATCAGTGTTTTAAAACAATGTCATTATAGTAAGCAACGACGATCTTTTTAATGTCAGTATTCCAGCTCCTGGCAATGAATGCCGGCATTTATCAACAGCCATTCGATGTACCGCGGCGACAGGCCATTAGCCTCGATACGCAGTATGTTATCGCAATCTTCCAAATCAAAATTCCATTGAAATATTGAGGGGACCTTGGTAAGCAGGGTGGTTACCTTATTTACCTGTCTTTTTTCCTTAACACTTGTTGTAAATACCAGTATATCCATAGTAGTGAGTTGTCAGTAGTGAGTTTCAAGTAGTAAGTTTTAAGTAGTAGGTAGTGGATGGTGAGTTCTTACCAATTGATGAAAACTCACCACTCACTACTGACCACTTAAGACACTTTTTCTTCCTGATCGGCAGCAAAATCCTCCCATGGCTTGTAGCCAAATCTTCCGCCACGGCCACGGCCTCCCCAATCGCACATACGGTCTTTCATTTTTGCTTTAAAATGTTCTTTTTCTTCAGGGCTCATATTCCTGAAACGCTCTTCCATGCGTTTGCGCATCCAGGGTGCGCCTTGTTGTGCCCAGCCTGGCTTACCACCGCCTTTGCCAAAGCCAAACAATATTTTACACAGAATGAATATGCCCATAGCCTGCCAAAAAGTGATGGCACTAACGTGTAATATTGCGGGTAATAAATTGTTCCATAACTGCATCACCACAAAACTGATGAGCGACAGGAAGGCGGCTACCGCGAAGGGTATAAATATGAACCGTCCTTTATAAAATGCTCTTTTCATTGTCTTTTTAATCTTTTAAATTTTTTTAATATTCTGTTATTTCCAGGTATAACTGTTTAAGCCTTTTGCGCAGGTGCAACACTGCGTACCGCTTACGCGATACCAGGGTGTTAATGTTTTGCCCTGTTCGTTTAGCAATTTCCTCAAAGGGCACATCTTCCAATTCCTGCCATATAAAAACCTGTTTTTGTTCTTCGGGCAGTTCGTCAAGCGCTAAAAATAATTCCTCCCAAAACAGGTTGCGCAAGTATTCGGTTTCGGGGGTACTGGTTTCGGCAAACATGATGCTTCTGAAATCGGTAGCATCATCTTCATCCTCATCGGTAGTAAGCATATCATCCAACAGGGTTTCTGTTTTCTTTTTATGCTTATCGGTTATTTTATTGCGGGCTACCCGATACAGCCACGCGCTTGTTTGTTCAATAGGTTCTGAATTGATAACCGAACTAAACTGGTACCACACATCCTGCAGAATGTCTTCGGCATCGGCGTCATTGTTTACCCTCCGGCGAATAAAACTCAACAGGCTTTTGCCATACTCTTTTATGGTATGTATAATGTGCTTGTTTTTGTCTTCGGGCATTACGGCGGTTATCACTTTTTACTTCTTTAAAGATAAAGACGATTAGCGATTGAAAACATTTTAAATTATTTGAAAAAAGATTTTAGGATAAAGGACTGTTAGACAAAGGAGCAAGGACGAAAAGTAGATGGGAAATGAACTTCCTCTCCTGCTGTTGCGATTTTGTTGCGGTTTACAAATAGTGATAAAATTATAATTAATTGAAAATTAAATAGATGTAGTTTTTAAAAGGTTCACACTGTTGCGCAACGCAACAGTTTTTGGATAGCAGATATTTTGTACTCGCCACTCCTTTAGCGCGGGCCGGGGTGAGGCTGGGCTATTGTTTAAATTACAAAATGTGCTTACTTTCAACCCTGAATGATAAACTGCCCATCTGCCCGCAATATTTTACCCCGGCTATTGCTCCCGTTACTGCTTGTGGCTGCAAGTGTTGTCAACGCGCAGGAGTTTGGCGGTAATCCGCCATCTATCAAATGGAAACAAATAAATACGCCCGCGGCCAAAGTTATTTTCCCTGCGGGGATGGATTCGGCTGGAATGAGTGTGGCCAATATCGTGCAGCAGATGAATGGGCTTATCAAACCTACCATTGGCAATAAGCAAAAACAGATCAGCATTGTATTGCAAAACCAAACCACTATAGCCAATGCCTACGTAGGTTTGGCCCCTTTCCGCAGCGAGTTTTTTTTAACACCCGAACAAAATAGTTTTGATATAGGCAGCCTGCCCTGGCAGCAGCAATTGGCTATTCACGAGTTTAGGCATGTGCAGCAGTACAATAATTTCAACGTAGGTTTCTCGCACTTTATGCGCATCATTTTTGGCGAGGGGGGGCAGGCTTTTGCCAATGATCTATCAGTGCCCAATTGGTTTTTTGAGGGTGATGCCGTATTTAACGAAACTCATGTGAGTGAGCAGGGGCGTGGCCGCCTACCCTATTTTTACAACGGCTACCGGGCATTGTGGGCTGCCAATAAAGATTACAGCTACATGAAGCTGCGCAACGGATCGTACCGCGATTATGTGCCCGATCATTATCCCTTAGGTTATATGCTGGTATCGTACGGGCGTGATAAATATGGCGATGATATCTGGCGGAAAATAACGCATGATGCCGCAGGCTTTTATACCGGTTTTTATCCATTTCAAAACGCGGTAAAAAAATATACAGGTACCAGTTTTAAAGCGTTTACCAACCTGGCATTTGATCATTTTAAAAGCCAATTTGCCGATGATCTACAAAACGCATCTACAGCCAAAGGCGCTAAAATGCCCAAACATTTTGATGCTGACAGGGAATATCCTGCTTTTGTGGACGATAGTACACTCATTTACATGAAGAGCAGCTATGATCATGTGCCTGCATTCACCATTAAAACCGGCAATACCGAGCGGAAGCTTAGCACCCGGTCGTACTCTTTAGATAATTACTTTGATTACCATGATGGTAACATTGTTTATGCCAGTTACCGTCCGGATCTGCGCTGGGGCTACCGCGATTACAGCGAGCTGATGCTGTTGGATGTTAAAACCGGCCAGGAGCATCGCATCACCCAAAAAGCAAAATACTTTTCGCCTGCTTTTAGTGCCGATGGTAAAAGTATAGTAGCGGTGCAGGTTGGTCCGTCTGGCAAAAGCGACCTGCATATCCTCAACCTGGATGGCAAGCTTTTAAAAACGGTGCCCAATCAGCATAAATTATTTTTTACTTACCCTAAGTTTTACGGCGATAACGAGTTGCTAACCGCTGTACGCAATCCGGAGGGTAAAATGACGTTGGCGCTCATTAATATAGCTACCGGCGAACCCAAGTACCTGCTGCCCTTTACTTATAAACCTATTGGTTTTACAGCCTTAAAAGGCGATACTGTTTATTTTACCTCCACCGCAGGCAAGCAGGACAGGCTGTTTGCGTTGATGATCAATACCAACATTTTTTTTGAATTACTGCCAACCGGGGATGATGTCAGCATAGGCAGCTATCAGCCCGCTTTAAGCGATCATAAAATGGCCTGGGTAGGTTTTACTGCCGATGGCTACAGCATAACCCAAGCCGATAAAAAAGATTTGAAATGGGTAGATGCTACTGATGTATATACCAATACCAAACTCCCGCTTTTAGGGATCAGCGCCATTGGTAAAGATTCATCGGCAGCCATATTGGGTGGTATAGCTGATAAGCCGCTGCCGGTTAGCAATTATTCAAAAGCGCATGGGTTATTTAACTTCCATAGCCTGATCCCCAACATCAGCGACCCTAATTATTCGTTTGCCATCACCGGCGAGAACGTGCTGAACACTTTTCAGTCCGAGATCTCCTTTAATTATAACAGTAACGAGGGCTATAAAGAGTTTGGCTTTGAAGGCGTTTACGGTGCGTTGTTCCCGTACCTATCTGCCGGTGCTGATTATACTTTAGACAGGCGCGGTTTTACCAAAGGCAATTTTGTGTACTGGAACGAAACCCAGCTGCATGCCGGCCTGGAAGTACCATTGGTATTATCGCAAGGGAAAAACTTTACCGGCTTAACCTTTGGCAGCGACCTGTATTTTAACAGTACCAATTTTCAGCAACCATACGTTACCCAGTTTGCAGACAAGCGGTACACGTACCTTAATAACTACATCTCGTTCAGCAACCAAACCCAGCGGGCAAAAAAGAACATTTATGCACCTTTTGCGCAAAGCATCAGCCTCAATTATAAAACCGCGGTTGCGGGTACCAATGCTACCCAGTTTTTAGCATCGGGGAATTTTTATTTCCCGGGTTTAGTAACCAACCACAGTTTTGTCATCAACCTGGCGCACCAGCAAAAAAGTAAGGATAATGTGATCAGCTACTCCAACGATTTTCCTTTCAGCAAAGGCTATACCGCCGAAAACCTGGATGTGATGAATAAAATAGGCCTTGCATATCACTTCCCTATTGCTTATCCCGATGGCGGATTTGGCAACCTGTTTTATCTGTTACGGTTGCGCGGCGCATTGTTTTTTGATTATACCCATGCTAAAGAGGATAACCTGTTAATCAACGGCAAAAACTTTAACCAAAACTTCCGCTCGGCGGGGGGCACCTTATATTTCGATACCAAATTCTTTAACCAAAACAGTATCTCCTTTGGCATCAGGTACAGCAGGTTGTTAGATGAAGATATTTTTGGGGGAACAGGGCGAAATAGGATAGAGTTGGTGTTACCTGTTACGTTTTTTTAGAGTGAAAACCAAACAAAAGCGGGGTTACATACAATGCCCGGTGGGCTAATTTTCCCATTTCCCAAACTCAAAGTATTTGGTTATTTTGATACTTACCTGGCTGCCGGTTTTGTATTTACCACGTTTATAATTCATTACACGCAAAGTAACGCCTTCGCGCTCAATGATTAATTCCTCATAAAAGCCTTTAAACAATACCATTTTAACAAACCACTTTTTCCCAAAAGATACTATCCGAATGTTTTCGGCATAAATAACTACGATGCCGCGCCTGCTTTTAATACCGCAAATTTTAGCCTGGTATGATGTTATTTTACTGCCGCTGGCCAATATTTGCGAAGTATATAGCAGATTTGGCGAATGATATAACACATCCGGCGAACCATTCTCAACTATCTCCCCTTCTTTAATTACAATGAGCTCATCGGCCATGGATAGAATTTCGGCCGGGTCATGAGAAACCAGCACTACCGTTGTTTTCCACTCCCGTACTATCTGCCTGATATCGTGTTGCAGGGCTTCACGATAAAATGCATCTACCTGGTTAAAGGGCTCATCCAATAACAATACCTGGGGTCTGCTAATGAGGGCCTTTGCTATGGTAACCCTTTGCTTTTCGCCACCACTTAATTTACCAAAAGGATAATCTTTTAGCGGATAGATATTGAGCATGTTAAGCGCTTCGGTAACTCTTTTTATCTCATGGCTCAGGTCTTCTGGCGGTAACCCATCCCGTATGGTTTCCCAAACGGTCGAATCCGGGTTCATATCTATGCCGTTTTGGGTTACCATCCGCATTACCTGGTGGGCATGCTGTATCCCGTGGTCGCGACTTAAAACCTGTTCTTCTTTAAAAAAAACCTCGCCATGATCAGGCTGGATAGTGCCATATAATAAGTTGAGCAAAGTAGTTTTACCGCTGCCGCTTTCGCCAACTATAGCAGTAATCTTTCCTTTGGGTACAAATATGGTAATGTTGTTTACACCTGTTGATTTATCGCCAAAGAAATTTTTGGTAACGGATATGGTTTCCAGTATCAGGTCGTCTTTCATTCCAGGTGTCTTTATTACTAATTAAGCTTTAATGCAGCTAATTTACCTGCTCCTTAATCAGGTACCTAAGCTATAAAAACTTTAGTATCCAAAAAAGGCCGTCCTTGTATTTTATGCAAAAGCAAACAAATAACCACTATTGGTTATTCATATAATATCTAAAAAACAACCATGAACAAAACCATTGGCATTTTATTAATTATTGTGGGTGCAATTATGATTATCTGGACTGGCTTTACTTATACCAAAAAAGAAAAGATCATCGATGCCGGCCCCATCCACTTATCGGCCGACAGGCAAAAAACGGTAAACTGGCCACCCTACCTGGGCGGCGTATTAATTATTGGCGGCATAGCGGTGGTTGCGCTGTCAAAAAACAAATAAGCAATTACTTTTTGTCTTATACAATACTATCTGCTATGAAATAGGTAAACTTACAGTATCCGCTTGATGATGATGAAAGCCCTAAAGATGAAACATACAACTTTTAGGTAAAAGAGTGCTATCCGGCGACTCAAATAATACTGCGACAACTCAAACAATAAAGCCCTGGTAAAAATTCCGGCAAATTCATCAAGGTTATTTAGTTAAATCAAATACCTACTCCAACAGCAAAGTATCCTCATCATCGGTAAGGCTAAGCTGAATGCTGTCGGCACCGGCAATACCTTCAATGCTGCCTTTAATATGTGCCGCATTTAGCAATACTTTATCCAACTGCTTTTCGCGTGATTTCCACATTTTTTCCATGGCATCACGTTCCTTTTGTATAGACAGGCGCATACTCATGTAACCCTCCCGAATGGCTTTCCATTGTTCAGAAAACTCGCTGCTGGTTAGGTAGTCATACAACAAGTGCATTTTATCACCCTTATTATCCTGGGCTTTTACCAGGTTTGATAATTTGATCACCCCATCGCGCAATATATAGGATACCGCCTTTACCTCATCAAAACTACAGATCCATACCCCATCCTTTTCGCCAAAGCAATCCATCCCTTTAGGGTAGCATTGGGTTACTATAACCGCAACATCAACACCAATGCTGCGCATGTCTTTTTTAAGTTTGTCAATCCAGTCGGCACCAAAAGTAGCGGTGCGCTTACTTTCGTAAATAATGCGGCCACACTCCTGCCCAAACTGGTTTCGCACAGTTTGAATACAATCGGCACCACGCACACCTTTACCTACTTCACTAATCAAATCAAAGGGGAAATAATTGCGGAGCAGTTCTTCCAATATTAATTCCTGCGCTTCGCCTTGTAGCTGCATGCTGCCCTGCTCGGCCTTGCGTTTCATTTCTTCGGCCAGCTTTTTCTGATCGTCAAGCTGCTTTTCAAGCTCCTTTACCTTTAGTTGATATTCGGTATCCTTTATACTATGGCGTTCGGCTTCCTGCTTGCGGATCTGTTCGCCCAGTTCATTACGCTGTTCCTGTAATTTGCGTTGCAGCGATAGCTCCATTTCCTCTTCCTTTTGCTGCAACTGTTTTTCGCGTTGTAAATACTCCAGTTCTTTTTGGCGCGATAATTTTAACTTCTCCTCTGTTTCTATAGCCGAATTTTTAAGCATCAGCACCTGGTTTTCATAATCCTGGCTGATAGATTTACGCAAATCGCCTTCCAATACAAGCTGTAACTGTTTCTTTTCGGAGTTAAGTCGTTGTTCAAATTCGTTTTTTTGCTGCCGTTCTTTAGCCAAAAACTCTTCGTCCTTTTTGCGGTACTCCTCCTCTTTTTGGCGGGTATAGTCCTGCATTTTAACCCGGAGCTCTTTTTTATACTCCTCGGCCATTACCTCTTCTATCGGAAACCCAAAACCACAACTGGGGCACTTAACTTCTGTAGCCATAATTTGTAATACGAAACACATTTTCGCACATCAAATATAAGGATTATACTACGCTGTCGTTAATGGAATGATAGCTATTGCAGTTATCAATTATTAATCTTACATTACAGCAATGCAAATTTTACAAATTGGTAAGGTTTTCTGGAGCTTCGATTATGAAATTGCCGCTCTTACTTTGGTAGACGAAGCCGGTGCCCTGTTTTCACATACCCCTCCGCCCCACCACCGTGAGGGTGAAATTATACTGACCAATAACAGCCTTGTTATTGATGGTTATAACTATCTCAATATCCCGCTAAATAAGCTTGAACAAGCATATTTGGGCTTTGATGAAATTTACAAAAGATCCCTGGTACGCAACAATGGCATGTTTTGGCAACCGCTAAGATTGCGCTATAAAGAAGGCGACGATACCAACGTGATTTATCTGATAATTGATCACCGCTTTTTCGGCACTAAAAACCAGCTTTGGTTTGATACGTTGAAGCAAATGTTATCTGACTAAACGTCGGTTAATTCTTCTATCAACTTGCGTAAAACAATGAGGGTAATATACCATCTTCATGGTATTTTTTATTTCGGGTAAATTGGGCATATTTACATCAGCAAGCCATCACTAATTTTATCTTAATTTTACAACCCAATCGTCAATCGTTTATCCTCCGGTGACGGCTTACATGATAATTAACTTTTACGTGTATGAAAAAACTTGGACTTTTAAGATTATTTGTCTGCCTGCCGCTCATCGCACTCATTATCCCCAACATTACCGAATCGTTGATGAACCCTAATTACGAGGTACCATTAATACATGTTATTGCAGGTGCTGCTTTAATAGCCATAATTGGTATTTGCACAGTACTTATTTACTACTTACAAAAACAAAGCCTCAAAGTACAATACCAGCGCAATAAAAATTAACAGTTAAAAACAAACGGCGCACCTGTTAAAGGGCGCGCCGTTTTGTTAATTAATAGGTGTTATTAAAAATTATTTCGCTTTAGCAAACTCGCCGTTAGCTTTAATGGTTACTTCGTCGCTTAAAGTAGCAGAACCGAATTTTGTACCGAAGTTAAAATCAGAACGTTTGATAGTACCTGTTAACTGAAAACCAGCGTCATCGCCTTTGGTCATTTGGTTAACAATAGTACCACGGTACCATAAATCAAAAGTAACTGGTTTTGTAACGCCAGCTAAGGTAAGGTTACCGGTAAGAGCATAATGTTTATCAGATGTTTTTGAAATGCCAGTGCTTGTAAAAGTAAGAGTTGGATATTTTGCAACATTGAAGAAATCTTCGCTTGAAAGGTGTTTGTCGCGGTAATCGTTATCAGTACTTACAGTAGCAGTTTGTACAGTAAAAGAAACTTTAGCGTCGCTAAAATCTGGTTTAGCAGCAACTATAGTTGCATCAACACTTTTAAAAGTACCATCAACATCATTGATCAATAAGTGAGTTACTGTAAACTTAACGTTTGAGTGGTTTTTGTCGGCAGTCCAGGTAGTTTGTGCCGATGCTGCAGTGTACAAAAATGCTGAAGCCAACAGGATTAAAATCTTTTTCATTTTGTTTAATTTTTTTTGAGATTGTTTTTTTCTATGCCCCAAAAGTAGGTAAAGAAATGATACTTCCTAAAAACAAATGTTTAAACATCTTTTTTATTGAAATACGATGACAAATCACGACTAATTTAGTGGGAGTTATTGGTTTTAACGTCAAGAAATTGGGCTAATCTCGCTGTTTTAGGCATATTGGAATTGTATTTTTCTCAGCAAAATGCCCCTTCCAGGTACTTCATCACAGACATGAACATCAATTACATTTAATGACTGATAATCCGACATTATTTATTTGGTGTTCTTTAATTGCAATTTGACTGACTGCTCTTTTACGGGCTCGGGAGCAATTATACCGGCACTTATTAAAAAGGCGAGTGCCGTTTCCCTTGACACATTTGCTTTAGAAGTAGCAGCTCTTATTGCGGCAATTTGTTCTTCAATGCTTTTTGTTGTCATAATACAAATATAATTATTTCCCACCTATAGTTACCCTATCGTTTCCCATTTACCAGAATCAAGGCTGCGGTAAATAGCATCCACCACCCTCATATCTTTCAGCCCTTCTTCACCGGGTACCCTACTTTGAACATTACGGGTAACGCAGGTAGCAAAATCATCCATCTGGGCAGCCTGCTGTACTATTTGTGGATAGTTCATGGGTTTACCATTAACTAAACCATCAATTCCGCCATAACCATAAGCAGGCTCTAATTGAAAACTACCTTTTTCGGCCTGTACCTTTAAATAACCCCAATCATGGTTATAGCTCGATTTACCGTTAACTTTTTGCCCGCCGGGGAATTTAAGTTCCCAGTAAACGGTTTCGTCGACCTCTTTAAAAAAGTCGGGTCGGGTTTTCTCCTGGGTAGCTTTTACGGCTATCGGCTCCTGCCCTAAAGTGTAACGGGAACCTTGTATAGAGTAGATGCCCATGTCCATCAGTCCGCCACCACCTGCCATGGCTTTTTTAAGCCGCCAGGCGTTGGGATCGCCGTTGTAGGTAAACCCATTACCTGTATCAATACTGGTTACCTTACCAAATACCTGTTTTTGGCCCAGACGCATCAGTTCAACAGTATGCGGTTCAAAATGCAGGCGATAACCTATCGATAATAAGCGGTTTGCTTTTTTACAAGCCGCTATTATTTCTTCGCAATCCCTGGCATTAAGCGCCATTGGTTTTTCGCAAATTACATGCTTTCCCGCTTTTGCGGCCCTTATGGTATACTCCTTATGCATAAATACAGGGAGCACCACGTACACTATATCTATGTCCGGATTTTTAGCTATCTCATCAAAGTTTTGATAGTTATAAATATTTTTTTCGGGGATATTATATTTCTTTGCCCAGTCAACAGCTTTTGCAGGTGTGCCGGTAACAATACCAGCCAGGTAGCAGTTGTTAGTTTTCTGTAGTGCCGGTGCTAATTGCCCACTACTGTAATATCCTAAACCAACCAGCGCAATTCCTAACTTTTTTGCAGGTTTGGCCAATGCCAGGTTTACCAATGCCGGCGATAGCGCCAAAGTACCAAAACCTAAAGAAGCATTACGTATAAATTTTCTACGGGATGTATTTTGTGTAGCCATTGGTTTAACAGGTTTGATGAGGTTATTACTTTATAAAAATACAAGATAACAAGGAATATGTTTAATGAATTTTTAACCAAACCAACATCAATTATTACGAGGCCGTATCATAATTCAAATGATGCGGCCTCTATGTTTGCAACGTATTGGCTCCATGTTTATCTGTTTTCGTTGAATTTCTCAGCAAGGAG
>NZ_JANTYS010000026.1 GCF_024808255.1 Mucilaginibacter dorajii | reverse complement strand
GGAATTAGCGGAACAATCTACTAACTGAAAACCGCCCTCTGCTATCTGCAAACCGGCTTCCCCCGCTAACTGCCTGCCGAAAACTGAAAACTCAAAAGATCCTTAATCCAATAATTTTTTATCACTGGCCGAACGTTCTTATAATTCCATTTCTGCACGGTGTATAGTCCCCAGGATCTGTCAATCACAACCCTCAAAATCCACTCTCTCATCATTCTAACTTCTACTGTCCTTATTCTTTGCTCCTAAAATTCTTGCTCTATTGTCAATATAATGTCATAAAGGAATTTATTTCAAGCAAAAGTACCCTTCACGGTGCATAAACTATTAATTAAGCCCTTATAGCTTTGCGTTGTAGCGCCTAAAACGTTTATTCATTCTCCGTTCATTTTGTTCACTGAATTAAATTTCATTCAGGTTAAAATTTAAATAATAAGAAAGTCGACGCGCTCGTTGCCCTCAATTAGCGGTAAAACCGCCCCGCGGGGCCAAAACCAGGCAGTAAAAATTTGTCGTATTTTGAAGTAATTAACTTAACCGGCGAAAGCCACAAACTTTTTAACTGACTAACTATGACAAAAAAGATTGCCATTTTATGCCTGCTACTTGCAGCCTCATCCGCCACTTTTGCGCAAACCATTTTCACCGCCATTCAAACTAATGACATCCCCGGCGTGAGGTTTTTGCTTAGCCACGGTGCCGACCTGAGCAGTAAAGACGAAAACGGCAACACGCCCTTATTGGCCGCCATTAAAGGCAAACAGGATAGGGCTGTAAACCTGCTTTTACAACAACCCCTTAATGTTGACGCTAAGGACCGCGATGGTAACACTGCCCTGATGGTAGCCGCCAGCCAAAACAATACGGCTATGGTAAGCCTGCTGCTTACTTATTACCCCAACCTTAACACACGTAACAGCCAGGGAGCAACCGCGCTTATAGCCGCTGTAAACGCTGGTAACGCCGGCATTGTAAAAAGCCTGTTAGAACATGGTGCCAGCACCAAAATTAAAGACAAACAGCACAAAACCGCGGCCGACTACGCCCAAACCCAAAACAATGCCGATTTGCTTACCCTGCTTAACAACACCTACACCGTAACCGCCGCCCTGCGCAACACCACAGTCAGCGCTTACGTACCTTACTAACAACGGTTGGCGATAGTAACCTCTCCCCCGGTTACCAACCACAAACATCCCCCAAAACCAAAAGCTTTAAAAGCGCGACGGGTTAACCCCCATCCCTTTTAAGGCTTTTACTTTTTAAGCCCCTTGCGGTTGTTTTTTAGTCCGAAAGTCCGGGAAGTCGGTAAGTCCGGAAGTAGGCGGGTAATAAGTTGTGACTCACCAAAAATGCTTAAGTCCCGAAATTCAGATTCCGCCAGTCCAATAGTCCCCCAGGGCCCACAGTTCCAAAGTAAACAGTAGGGCGGGTTTTGAAAACTTTAGCGGTTAAATTTTAAAAATGATTATATTGGTTCAGTTATGCTAAAGTTTAAAAGTATTTATAAATATGCCGCCAGTTTTATTGGGGTTTGGGCGCTGCTATTCAGCGCGTGTCACAAAAATAACGGCTTGCCTGATCAGCCCAATAAGGTAGATTCCATTCCTAAATATACAGCCAACGTGTATGTGGCCGGCAGCACTTATGATTCTGTAACTTACCAAAGGGAGGCTGCTTATTGGAAAAACGGAGTGCCCGTAATCCTCACCCAGGGAATTAAAGATGCCGCTGCAAATGCCATAGCCGTGCAGGGTACCGATGTTTATGCCTCGGGCTACATCACCGCCACCAATGGAAAATACGTTGCCGTTTACTGGAAAAACGGGGTGCAAACAAACCTAACAGGCACCGGAACAAACGCGTCGGCAGGTAGCATAGCCATACAGGGCAACGATGTTTATATTACCGGCTTTGTAGAAGACGCGGCTGTATACTGGAAAAACGGACAACGGGTAACGCTTCCCCTATTGCCGGGCCGTACCAGCGCAAGCACCGCGGGCATAGCTATACAAGGCACCGATATTTATGTATCGGGTTACCAGATAGGGCAACAAACATCGGCGGTGTATTGGAAAAACGGGTCTCCGTTTACGCTTCCGAATAGTGCCAATTCATATGCCGGCAACAATATTGTGTTTCAAAATGGCGACATGTATATGCCCGCATCTTACCTGCAACCCGATTCAAAAAGCACAGTTACCAACTATTGGAAAAATGGCCTGCCGGTATCCCTGGCCGACGGAACAGTAGCAATCAATGCCATCGAAATGGCGGTTAGCGGTGCCGATGTGTATGTGGCCTGTGGTACATCAAAAGGACCGGGCTATTATAAAAACAGGAAACTAACTGTGTTTTCCGACTATTCCTCCGAAGTAACGGGTATCGCGGTGCTCAATAATGATGTTTATACCTCTGGCCAGTCCACTTATCAACAAAAATCGGTGGCTACGTTTTGGAAAAATGGTTTACCTGTCCGTCTTTTCTCGTCAATTGGTAAAGGCGGCTTCGCCTCGGCCATTGTGGTAACCCCCTTTCCATAAACTAACCCCCAATAAATCTTAAGGTATTACCCCTGCGCCGGCAAAAGGCCGAAATCCCCAAGCCAGCCAGGGTAAAAGATCCCCACGGCAGGCAAAGCCGGCGAAGTTCCCAGTTTGCATACGTCAACCAGTAGGATAGCCCGGAAAGCCGACACAGCACCCAAACCCTAATTTTATCCGCCGAACAAGTAGTCCGGAAGTCCGAAAGTCCGCGAAGTCCGGAAGTTGAGGAAGCTCGCCGCACGGCAATCCAATAGTACCCAAAGTTTCATAGTCCGAAAGTCCAAAAGTCAGCGAAGTCCGAAAAGTCCGGAAGTTGAGAAAGCCTTCCGCCCGGTAATCCAATAGTCCCCAAAGTCCCCGAAGTTGAGAAAGCCTTCCGCCCGGCAGTCCAACAATCCTCAAAGTCCGCAAATCCCAAAGTCCCCAATCCCAAAGTCTTAATTCTTGATTCTTGTCTCTTGACTCTTTCCCCCAATGGCGTTCCCTGCGGGCCGGGCTTTCCATTCATACGCCTGCAGGCCTTACGCGCTTTTGGCCGGTATCCATTTCAATCCCTAACGCTGAGCTGCGGGGGAATGGTTCAACATTATCACCTCACATACCGTACTAATAATATACTATGATTTCAAAAATGATACTATATTTATAAATTCCTAACTAAGCTAATGAACCAAAACCCCGAGCAATTGGCCCGCGATCATATCGACAAGCAATTAGAAGCTTGTGGCTGGCTGGTACAGGGTAAAAAACAAAGCAATATTAGTGCGGGTATAGGCGTGGCCATCAGGGAGTACCAAACCGAAACCGGGCCTGCCGATTATATATTATTTGTAGATAAAAAACCCGTCGGCGTTATTGAAGCTAAACGGGAAGACGAAGGATATAAGCTCATTGTAGCCGAAGATCAATCTACAGATTACGCTAATTCCAAACTCAAATACCTGAATAATGATCCCTTGCCCTTTGTTTATGAGAGTACTGGCGAGTTAACAAGGTTCACCGATTACCGTGACCCTAAACCGCGTTCACGACCTGTGTTCACTTTTCACCGGCCCGAAACCTTTCAGCAATGGATAAAGGAAGCCAAAACATTACGTAGCCGATTACATGATACGCCGGTTTTACAGGTTGATGGTTTGCGTGATTGCCAGGTAACAGCTATTACCGGTGTGGAGAAATCTTTCCGGGAAAACCGCCCTAAAGCCTTGATACAAATGGCTACGGGTTCGGGTAAAACTTTTACGGCTATTTCTTTTATATACCGTCTGCTCAAATTTGCCAAAGCCAAACGTGTACTGTTTTTGGTTGATACCAAAAACTTAGGCGAACAGGCCGAACAGGAATTTAAGCGTTACCAGCCACAGGATGATAATCGCCTGTTTCCCGAATTGTATGGCGTTACCCGTTTAAGCAGTTCGTTTATTCCTCAAGACAGCCAGGTTTATATCAGTACTATACAACGGCTGTATTCGATATTAAAAGGTAGCGAACTGGATGAGCGCGATGAAGAACAAAACCCTAATGAAAAAAAGTGGGCGGCTAAAGAACCTTTGCCCGTAATATATAATAAAAAAACGCCCATGGAGTTTTTTGATTTTGTGGTGATTGACGAATGCCACCGCAGTATTTACAACCTGTGGAAACAGGTATTGGATTATTTCGATGCCTTCCAGGTTGGCCTAACCGCTACGCCCGATAACCGCACCTTTGGTTATTTTAATCAAAACCTGGTTTGCGATTATGGTTATCAAAAAGCGGTTGAGGATGGCGTACTGGTACCTTACAATGTTTTTGAAATAGTAACCAAAATTACGCAACACGGCTCAAAAATTGAATTGGGCGAATACATTGGCAAGCGTGAAAAGCTTACCCGCAAGCAATTTTGGAACACCCTTGACGAGGATATAGAATACAACGGCAAGCAATTGGATGATAAGGTTGTAAACCCAAATCAGTTGCGCCTCATCATCAAAGCTGTTAAAGAGCAATTACCCGTCATGTTTCCCGATAGGGTTACACCGGCCACTCCCACCACCCTCGAAAGTTTTGAAGTACCCAAAATGCTCATTTTTGCCAAAAGCGATAGCCATGCCGACGACATTATCAATATAGTACGCGAGGAATTTGCCGAAGAAAACAAATTTTGTAAAAAAATAACCTACCGCAGCGAGGAAGACCCTAAAAGCATCTTACGGCAATTCCGTAACGACTATTTTCCACGTGTGGCCGTTACTGTTGATATGATTGCTACCGGTACAGACATACGTCCACTGGAAGTATTGCTGTTTATGCGAGATGTAAAAAGTCGCAGCTATTACGAGCAGATGAAAGGCCGGGGTACCCGCACCTGTAGCATTGAAGAATTGAAAGCTACGGGTACGCCTGCCGCCAAATTTACCAAAGACCATTTTGTTATTATAGACGCTATCGGTGTAGAAAAAAGCCAGAAAACTGATAGCCGCCCCTTAGAGAAAAAGCCGGGCCTGTCGCTTAAGGAAGTGATTGAAAGTGTGCATATGGGTAATACTGACGAGGATATGCTCACCACGCTGGCAAACCGATTGATCCGTTTGGATAAGCTGATCACTGAAAAGGAAAAAATGACTTTTGCCGAAAAGGCCGGAGGTCAAACCATTACCCAAGTAGTAAAGCAATTATTAAATGCTTACGATGCAGATGCGTTGGAAACCATCAGGCAAACTGTTGACAGGCAGATGCCGGGTGCTGCACCCATTGATAAGGATGCAGCCATTAAAGCACAGCACAATGCGTTGATAGACCAGGCCACCGCCGTATTTAACAGCTTTGAACTGCGCAATTATATTATTGACGTACGCAAACAGTACGACCAGGTGATTGACCACGTAAACCCCGACGAATTGTTAAACATAGGCTGGGTAAAAGATAATACCGCCATAGCCGAAGGCTTGGTACAGGATTTTAAAACCTGGATAGCCGATAACAAAACCGAAATAACCGCCCTGCAGTTATTTTACGGGCAGCCCTACCAACGGCGCGAACTCACGTATAAGATGATTAAGGATTTGGTAGATACTATTAAAACCAGTAAACCCATGCTGGCACCCCTAAATATATGGCGGGCTTATGCCCAGTTAGAAAAGGTAAACGACCAACCAAAAAACGAATTAATAGCCTTAGTTTCGCTCCTCCGTAAAATAAGCGGGATGGACGAAAGTTTAACGGCGTACGATAAAACGGTAGACCTTAACTTTCAGCAATGGGTGTTTAGCAAACAGGCGGGTAAAGCTGCCAAATTTAACGCCGAGCAAATGCAATGGCTGCGTATGATTAAGGATTACATAGCATCCAGCTTTCATGTAGAACAGGACGATTTTGAACTCGATCCTTTTAATAAACAAGGGGGCCTCGGTAAAATGTGGCAATTGTTTGGCGATAGCACCGGCGAAATAATTAATGAATTGAACGAAGTATTAGCGGCATAATGGATAAGAATATGGAATTGCCGGAAGGGTGGATAATGGTTAAACTCGGCACTGTTTGCAAACTTAAAAATGGTTTTGCTTTTAAAAGTACTGATTATTTAACTGATGGTATACCAGTAATAAGAATTTCAGATATTAAAGTAGGCCATGTTACTACTAAAAAATCAGTACGGGTAAAAGCAGGTAGCGAATACGAAAACTATTTAATTAATAATAACGACATTCTTGTCGCTATGTCAGGCGCGACAACTGGAAAATTTGGAATTTTCAGCAGTAATGAAATCGCATACCAAAATCAACGCGTCGGGAAGTTTAACATTTTAAATACTAATGCTTTAAATAATCAATTTCTTTTATACCAGCTTCATTCGTTAAAAAGGCAGATTGAAAAGGATGCTTATGGAGGGGCACAACCAAATATATCCTCAACAAAAATCGAGGAAATGGAAATTGTGCTTCCTCCAATAAAAGAACAGTATGAGATTGTTCAGAAAATAGAAGAGCTTTTCGGCGAACTTGATAAAGGCATTGAAAATTTAAAAACAGCACAGGATCAATTGAAGGTTTACAGGCAAGCAGTTTTAAAATGGGCCTTTGAGGGTAAGTTGACGAATGAGAACGTTAAGGAAGGGGAGTTGCCAGAAGAATGGGCACACAAGGAATTGGGAACAATAGCAAGCAAAATTTTCGATGGACCTTTTGGATCAAATCTAAAAAGCGATGATTATGTCGATGATGGAATTAGAGTTATTAGATTAGAAAATATAGGTGTTTTGGAATTTAAAGAGGAATACAAAACATTTATTTCTAAAGAAAAATATGCTTCTCTCGATAAGCATACTGTTAGCGCCGGAGATATTATTTTTTCATCATTTATTATCGAAAAGGTTAGGGTAGCCGTTTTGCCACCCGGTATAAAATTAGCCATAAATAAAGCGGATTGTTTTTGTATAAGGGTCGATGTAAAGAATTTAAATACCAATTACTTAGCTTACTTTTTGTCAACAAAAAATGTTTATAATCAATTAATAGACGAAGTTCATGGCGCGACAAGACCGAGAATAAATACAAAACAATTGAAATCTTGTATAGTCCCTATTTGTAGTTTAGACCACCAAAAACAGGTAGTTCAAGAAATTGAAAGCCGTCTAAGCGTTTGCGATAAAATAAAAGAAACCATAACTACCAGCCTGCAACAAGCCGAAGCATTAAGGCAAAGCATTTTGAAAAAGGCTTTTGAGGGTAAACTGTTAAAGGTGCAGCAAGCAGCCGAAGAAACTAAAGTTGTATCGATAGTTAAAAGAGGTAGTGATGACTGGCAGCGCAAAGTACTTGCCGGGCATATTATTTATTCGTTTCAAAAAGGTGGCTATGTTGGTCGTACCAAACTCCAAAAAATGTTGTACCTGTGTGAGCAACATGCAGAATTGGATTACGAAACTCAATATGTAAAAGAAGCGGCCGGGCCACTGGATTCAAAGTTTTTGTACGCATTTTTAACAGAAGGCAAACAAAAGAACTGGATTGAGGAAACGCCAGTAGGGCATGGTTACAAATATGAGCCAGCTGATGCCATTTCTGAATTGACAAAAGAATACCCTAAATATTTCCGGCCAATTAGTGAGAAGATAAAATTTATTATAAAACTACTTAAAGACAAGGACACAGACACCGCTGAATTGATAGCAACTATTTATGCGGTTTGGAATAACTACATTATTCAAAAAAAGGAATTAACCGACCAGTTGCTATCCGATGAAGTTTACCAATGGGATGATAGTAAATCTAAATTTAGCGAGCGATTGATTGCATCAACGTGGCAGTGGATGATAGAGGAAAAGTTATTGCCGGTTGGTTTTGGGAAAGTAATCGTTAAAAATTAGGTATGAAAAGAATAACAAAACATAACCTTTATATCGCGTCTTCAATATCCGTCATAATCTTGGGTGTATTATTTTCTTTTTTGTTTTATTTACATCAACCAGTTCTTCAATCTAAGTATTCGAGCAAAGAAGAAATGGAAGTTGCTTTAAATTATTACAAGGACTATTATGTTAGAAATGGAACTATAGGTGATTTCATAGCAGGCGTTTCAGGAACACTATTTTCCTTATCTGCATTCATAATAGTATATTTTACCTACATTGACCAAAAAGAAGATTTAAAAAAGGAAAAAATAGAAGAGCGTTTTTTTGAGTTGCTTAAGCTTCATAAAGAGAATGTTAGTGAAATTCAAATTAATAATTTGAAAGAGCCCTGTGAAGAAATTAAGGGGAGACAAGCTTTTAATTTTATTTACGAGCAAGTACAGATTTGTTATAAGGAGATTGCTCCATTCTTTGTAGATACTGAAAATAAACAAATATATCTTCCATCTTATCTGCCAACAATAGAGAATTTAATGCTTACAAATGACTCATTGGACGGCGTACAGCTTGCGCAGTGTGATATAGCTTATGATTTAGTTTTCTTTGGTGTAAACTACGATGATATAACTGTCCTATTACGACTTTTTTCTGAAGTTTATCAAGGCGAGTTTATAAGGAAGGTTGCATTATATATTAGTGCTAAACCTTTAGATAAAGATTTATTACTCCACTGGGAAAAGGTTGCTAATACTGTAAATAAACTTGAAGTTGTCAATTCAATAGAAAATTTCAGACATGGTATTGAAATTGCTAACCCCAATAATCTAAATTATTATCATCACCATTTAAAGAAAATTTTAGCAACTCCTAATTTTTCGAAATTTTATGCCGGGCATCAAGATGTAATAGGACATTATTATAGACATATTTTTCAAACGGTTAAGTATATTAATAAACAGTCATTGCTTACATACGATGAAAAGTATGAGTATATTAAAACACTAAGAGCCCAACTTTCCACGGTAGAACAATACTTGTTTTTCTTTAATTCGATTTCTTTTATGGGAAGGTCTTGGGAATTTAATTCGTTAAAGCAAGATTCAACAAAAAATGATGTGAATAATTATTTGGTTACAAAGTTCAGTTTTATAAAGAATATTCCTAATCAATTTATTTTCCAAGATATAGTATTGAAAAATTATTATCCGTTGGTTCATTTTGAATTTGAAGCCGAACCATTAAAAAGAGCAGCAGTTGCTAAATTATTTAACTAATGACATCTTCCGCAATAATATCTAAAGTCTGGTCTTTCTGTAATACACTTCGCGATGACGGTGTAAGCTACGGTGATTACCTGGAACAACTTACCTACCTGTTATTTTTAAAGATGGCAGATGAATATAGTAAGCCTCCATATAATCGTAAACTGACTATCCCGCAAGAATATAACTGGGAAAGCCTCACCGAGAAACGTGGGGCCGAATTGGAGTTGCATTACTCGGTATTGCTACGTGAATTAGGTCAGCAAAAAGGCGTGCTTGGCCAGATATTTACCAAAAGCCAAAACAAGATCCAGGACCCGGCTAAGCTGTACAAGCTGATAGATATGATCCACCGTGAAAACTGGATCATGATGGGGACAGATGTGAAGGGGGATATTTATGAAGGTCTGCTGGAAAAAAATGCCGAAGATACCAAGAGCGGTGCCGGGCAATACTTTACGCCAAGGGCATTGATCAGGGCTATGGTAGCCTGCATCCGCCCCGAACCAAACAAGACCATTGCCGATCCGGCCTGTGGCACAGGTGGTTTCTTTTTGGCCGCTTACGATTACATAGTTGACAACAATAAGCTTGACCGCGAACAAAACGTATTTTTAAAATACCATACCTTTTACGGTAATGAGATTGTAGCCGGGACCCGCAGGCTTGCCCTAATGAACTTGTTTTTGCACAATATTGGAGACATCGACAGTGATAATAATATTTCGCCGGCTGATGCTTTAATTGCGCAAAGCAGCATTACCTACGATTACGTGCTGGCCAACCCACCGTTTGGCAAAAAAAGCAGCCAGACATTTACCAACGAAGAAGGCGAACAGGAAAAAGAAGATTTGACCTACAACCGCCAGGATTTCTTCGCAACTACCAGCAATAAACAACTCAATTTTGTGCAGCACATCCGCACCATGCTTAAAACTACAGGCATGGCCGCCGTGGTATTGCCCGATAACGTTTTGTTTGAAGGAGGTGCAGGTGAACTGGTGCGCAAAAAGATATTAGAAACAACAGACTTACATACTATACTCCGTTTGCCTACCGGTATATTTTATGCCAACGGTGTAAAAGCGAACGTAGTTTTCTTTGACGCCAAACCATCGGCCAAAGAGCCATGGACTAAAGAGATCTGGTACTATGATTACCGTACCAACGTACACCACACCCTAAAAAAGAACCCACTCAAATTAGACGATCTGCAGGATTTTATCGATAGCTACATGCCGGGCAAGCGCCATAAACGTGTCGAAACATTTCACCCCGAAACTAATCCCGAAGGACGTTGGAGAAAGTTTAGCTACGAGGAAATTGTTAGTCGTGATAAAACAAGTTTGGACATTACCTGGCTAAAAGATAAATCATTAGCCGATTTAGACAACCTGCCCGACCCTGATGTTTTGGCATTGGATATCATGGAAAATTTAGAAGCAGGGTTGGAGAATTTTAGATCGATAATAAAGCAATTGCAATAGTACGGAACTTTCTCACTTTGTAAAGTTCGGGATTGCTTCATACCTCCCAATGATATAGCTTTTGCATCCACAATCCCCGCGTTAGTGATGGAAGTGGATACCGGCCCCGCGCCTAATGCCTTGTGCGCGTATGAACGTACAGCACGGCCCGCAGGGAATGCCCTTTTAATTCAAAAGTAAAAATTCAAAAGTAAAAAAGCTTTGCAGGTGGGAGTAAGTAGGTTGGTTTCCTGGTTGTTCGGGGATTAGCGGAACTGATTGGAGGTATTGACAATTCGGGTAGAAAATCGGGGGCGATTTTCCTGGATGTGCTAAATCGGTTTATCTTATTGATTGGCCAATATCACACCGGGCTTGAGCAAGCGGATGCGGCTATTGAAGCCGGGCTTTTGGTTAGCAGCACGGATGTTGAGGGGCTTTTTTTAAATAGCAGAAAATTGCTTTAGTACTTTAGTTTATTCGTTCGTTGCTTTATTGGTTTATTGCTGAAGTTTACACAAACCTGCCTGTTAATTAACCGCCTGCGCTGTTCTACCGGGCAAAGAAAATCGCGCTTTGGCAGCACCTCGGGTTTCATAGAATTTAGCCATCAACGGCCTTTTTCCCCCTGCGGGAGTGTTGTAAAACCTGGAAATCCGGTAGCCCAAAACATTGGTAAAAGCACCTGTTTTCGGGTCGTTTTTGGGCTTAAAAACGCAAAAATAGCTTTAAGTAGCTGATAGTGAAGTGTTAAGGTGTTCCAGGACTCGCCTTTTTTTAAAAAGCCTAACTTGTTGATTACTAATGGAAACGCGTTCCAAAGCGTTCCACAGTGTTCCATGCGTTCCGGTGGAACAGTAACAAGGTAATGCATAGTAGCTATCTGCCATGCCCCATCAACCCAATACCTACTTTAGTGCTTCGTAAATTTCGGCTGCTAACAACCCACTGCCGCCGCCGTAGTGTTGCACAATTTTAATTTGTGGGTTACGGCTCATGAAATAGGCGCTTAGGTGTTGCTCGCTTTCGGGCGGGATGCCGCCGCCAAGCAGTACCAGGGTGCAGGGTTGGGTATCAAAGTGTTGAATGGCTTCCTCGTCGGTAAGGCAGCCGGTGGCTTGCCAATCGGGGTTGTTGTTTATCAGGCGTACTACTGTTGCCAGTATTTCGGGATGACGACCGATGACGAGGATGGGAGCCCCACCTAAATCCTCCCCTGAAGGGTGAGACTTTTGATTTGCGTTGTTGTTCATATCTTATTAACTCTAAATTATGTCATTGCGAGGTGTGCCTACCCATGACGTATTTTTGGATGATTATTTTTTAAATCCCCTCTTGAGAGGGGGTGCGCCGGAATGAGTGATGGCAGGGGTGTGTTTAGCCCGCGTTCTATCGCATGTATAACACACCCCTCCGCCCCTCTCAAGAGGGGATTCGCACACGCCCTCGCTTTTAATCGTCATTTCCCCCTTCAAAGTCCACGAATTTTATTACTCGCAATGACATGGTTTGTTAGCTTTTCATCTGCACATCTGAAATCTGCACACCCGCACATTAAAACTCCATCGGTACATCCATCAGCAAAAATTCAGCGTCGGTGGTGGCGGTGATGGTAAAGCCTTCGGTGTCCCAGATGCCAAGGGCGTCGCGGGTTTGGAGGGTTTGGTCGTTCACCTGTATTTCGCCGCTTAGTACAAACACGTACACGCCGTTGCCGGGTTTGTGGATGGTGTAGGCGGTGCTTACGCCGGCATCAAACTTGCCCAGGTTAAACCACGCGTCCTGGTGAATCATTACGCCGGCATCGTCGGCACTGGGCGAAAGTACTTGTTGCAGCTTGTTGTGGCGGTCGGTCAGGTTAAGGGTAATCTGGTCGTACCGTGGTGTTACGTTGCGTTTGTTGGGGTACAGCCAAATTTGCAGGAATTTTACCCGCTGGTGCGCGTCCTGGTTGTACTCGCTGTGGTAAATACCGGTGCCGGCGCTCATGGCCTGGATGTCGCCATTTTTGATAACGGCTACGTTGTTCATGCTGTCGGCATGTTCCAGGTTACCCTCTAAGGGGATGCTGATGATCTCCATATTATCATGCGGGTGTTTGCCAAAGCCCATGCCTGCATCAACGGTGTCGTCGTTCAAAACGCGCAAAGCGCCAAAGTTCATCCTTTCGGGATTGTAATAGCTGCCGAAGCTAAAAGAGTGGTAGCTGTTAAGCCAGCCATGACTTGCGTGGCCACGGGTTTCGGCTTTATGTAATATGGTTTGTGCCATGATGTTGTTCCTTTTGTTTGTTGATATAAAGGTACGGCAGGTTTGGGGTGGAGAAGTTGATGTAGGTTAAGATTTAACACGAATTTCACGAATTGCGGCGAATTTCTCTAATCGTGCTGAAGAGATGCCAAACAGGTTGAATACGCTTTACTGCCCACTGCCAACCGAAAACTGCCCACTACTTCCGGCTTCTCATCCTGCTAAAAAACTCGGGCGTTACCCCAATATACGATGCTATTTGTTTGTGGGGCAGTGTGTTGATAAGCGTTGGGTAGCGCTTGCAGAAGTTGTTGTAGCGATCTTCGGCGGTAAGGCTTAGCCCGTCAATCAATCGCTGCTGACTGGCTACCAGCGAGTTTTCGATGAGTACACGAAAGAAGTGCTCAAACTTTGGCACCTGCTTATACAGCGTTTCCTGGTTGTGCTTGCTCAGAAGCAGTACCTGGGTTTCTTCCAGCGCCTCGATGTTGAGGATGCCGGGCTTTTGGCTAATGAGGCTGTACATATCGGCCATCCACCAGTCGACAGGGGCAAAGCTCAATACGTGTTCAATGGCGTTTTTATCTACGGTATAGCCCCGCAGGCAACCCTGGGTTACAAAGGCCGAATGCTTGCAGATGTCGCCATCGGTTAACAAAAACTGCTTGCGCTTAATGGTACGCGGCTGCAGCATGGCAGTAAAAACGGCCTGCTCATCGGGCGTTAAATGGATGTGTTTGGCAATGTTGTTTAGTATGAGGGTGTGGGGCATGTGTAAAAATCGCATTTCTTTTTTATATATAAGCAATGGAGATCGCAGGGCGAAGACGACTCACCCGGTCTACGCTTCGCTGGACCGCCCTCTCTCCGGCAAGCCGCAAAGAGGGCGGAGAAAACATTTTTTTAGCCCCTCTATGCGACGCAGTCGGAGAGAGGGGCAGACGGGCGTAGCCTCGTCGGGGTGAGTCGTCTGCATTATACTTTGCCTTGCCAATATCCTTGAAGTTTATGCTAATAAAGCGGGATGTTATAAAAAAAATTATCTTTATGATTGTGACCAGCTTTGGGCTTATTGGGCGTGAAGCAAGCGTTACAGCAAATAAACCGGGTGTGCATTTACCAATTTTGCATTACCGGTATTTACTAACAGGAAACCTGCTTCAATTTTTTGACCATGAAAAAACCTATTTTGTTGAGCTGTGTGTTTGTTTTGCTGACGTATGCCCATTCGTATGCCCAAAAAAAGTTTAATGGTTTGGATGTTGGTTTGGGTAATTTATACCGGACGAGCGATGCCAAAACCAGGTCGATAAGTCCGGAGAATTTTACGGGCGAGAAGGGGAAGGGCGGTATGGCTACCACGGGTACGGGCAGCGGTCCCTCGCGCGATTTGGGCCAAACCTGGAAGGTAAGCCCAAGCGTTGTGATCAAAAAGCACACCACCTACACCATTGCCGAAATAAACGAAAGCGGTGCCATACAACACATTTGGATGACGCCTACCGGTAACTGGCGCTACAGCATATTACGTTTTTATTGGGATGATGAAACCACCCCCTCGGTTGAAGTGCCCGTGGGCGATTTCTTTTGTATGGGCTGGGGCAAATATTCGCCATTGTCGAGCCTGGCGGTGGCGGTTAACCCGGGCAGCGCCTTTAACTGTTACTGGCCGATGCCTTTCCGCAAAAAATGCCGTATCACTATGGAAAACATTGACGATGCCGATATGGTGCTGTACTACCAGGTTGATTATACATTGACCGAGATCCCCGACGATGCAGGCTACTTCCATGCCCAGTTCAGGCGCAGCAATCCGCTGCCGTATAAAAAAGATTATGTTTTGGTTGATAGCATTGTGGGCAAGGGCCAGTACGTGGGTACTTACCTGGCCTATGGCAGCAACAAAAACGGTTGGTGGGGCGAGGGTGAGATTAAGTTTTATATGGATGGCGATACCAAATTCCCTACCATAAACGGTACGGGTACCGAGGATTATTTCTGCGGATCGTATGATTTTGATACCCACCACAAGGATGCCGCCGGCAAGGAGGAAGATAAAACCGAATACACCGAGTTTAACACGCCTTACACCGGCCTGGCCCAGGTAATTCGTGGTGATGGACATTATAACGTGGCCCAGCGCTTTGGCCTGTACCGCTGGCATATTGCCGACCCTATCCGCTTTGAAAAAAGCCTGAAGGTTACCATACAGGCCCTTGGCTGGCGGCATGATGGCCGGTACATGCCTTTGCAGGATGATATTGCCTCCACCGTGTTTTGGTACCAGCAGGGGCCACACACGCCATTCCCTAAGTTACCCTCACGCGATGAACTGGAAGTAAACTGATGAAGCTATATAAAATTGCCAAAGGTAGCTTGCTTGTAGTTCATGACGCTGCCTATATTATTGACGACGACTGGGATAAACTGATAAACCGGGATAACCTGGCAGGCTACCTGCAACAGATCCCGATAGATGCTATACCCTTAAGCGACGAGGTATATGCTGAATTTATGAGCGGACCGGTACTGCCTCCAATAGGCTCACAGGAGGTTTGGGCTGCCGGTGTTACGTATTTAAAAAGCCGGGATGCCAGGATGGAGGAGTCGGAAGGATCGGGAGCGGCAAGCCTGTATGATAAAGTTTACGACGCCGAACGACCGGAGCTGTTCTTTAAGTCGACAGCGCACCGGGTAAGCGGGCATGGCCGTGAGGTATACATCCGCAAGGATTCGGCATGGAATGTGCCCGAACCCGAGCTGACCTTGTATATTAACTCCAGGGGAGACATTCAGGGCTACACCATTGGCAATGATATGAGTTCGCGCAGTATTGAGGGCGAGAATGCCCTGTATCTGCCGCAGGCTAAGATCTACGAAAAAAGCGCCGCCCTTGGCCCATGCCTGTTTGTGAGCGCTGTGCCGATAGATGCGGCGTCGGCTATTAAGCTGGTGATTAAGCGGGATAATGAGGTGGTTTATGAAGATGCCACCACGGTATCGCGCATAAAACGCACTTTTACCGAACTGGTAGGGTTTTTATATGCCGAATTAAGTTTCCCTACCGGATGCTTTTTAATGACGGGCACCTGCCTTGTACCGCCCCCAACGTTCACCTTACAGGTAGGAGACGTGGTAGAAATGACGATAGACCACATCGGCACCATGGTGAACACGATAGCTTTTAACCCTAAACATCAATAAAAGATAAACCAACCCAATAAACCAATTATAACTAACCAACGGATGTCAAAAAATAATAACCTGTTTGCTGTAGCCCTCATTACCTCGCTGTTCTTTATATGGGGTTTCGCGCTAAACCTTAATCCCATACTTATCCCGCACCTGAAAAAAGCCTGCCAGCTGAGTGATCTGCAATCATCACTCATCGATTCGGCATCTTATATTGCCTATTTTTTATTACCTATTCCGGCGGCACAGTTCATGAAGCGTTATGGCTACAAAGGTGGTATTCTTTTAGGGTTGATCCTGTTCTCGTTCGGGGCGTTTTTGTTTTACCCAGCATCCATTGTACGTAATTACGCTTTCTTCCTTGGGGCTTTATTCATCATATTTTCGGGAGCTGCCTTTTTGGAAACCGCTGCCAACCCTTACATCAGCGTTATCGGCGATCCGGCAGGTGCTACACAACGGATCAACTTCGCACAAACTTTTAATGGTTTGGCGGCAGCACTGGCACCCTTAATCGGTGGGATATTTATCCTATCAGGAAAAAATTTAACAGTTAATCAGGAAAGCGCCATGTCGGCAGCGCAATTAAACGATTATTTGAATAAAGAGGCATCATCGGTGCAAATCCCTTATGTGATCATAGCGGTGGGAGTTTTGATAGTAGCCTTATTATTATGGAGAACCCACCTGCCCGAAATTGTGGAGGAAGGAGAAGGTACTATTCATCACGAAAGTCTTTCATTTTTTGAACGTACAGGTGTTTTATTACGCGAAAAAAACCTGAGGTTTGGCGTAGTTGCACAGTTCTTTTACGTAGGCGCGCAGGCATGCGTTGGCAGTTTCTTTATCCGTTTTGCCGAGCGTGTTGCTTTGTTCGATGAAAAATCTGCGGCTTATTATTTAACAGCAGCACTGATCGCCTTTTTGGTGGGCAGGGCAGTAGGTACATTCCTAATGACTTTTATCAACCCGGTAAAACTTTTGGCCATTTATGGCATTACCAATGTGGCGCTTATTGTACTATCGGTGTTTTTGCATGGTAAATTCCCGGTATTCGCGCTAATAGCAGTTGAGTTTTTTATGTCGATAATGTTCCCAACCATATTTTCGTTAAGTATCCGTGGTTTGGGAGCCAAAACAAAAGAAGGCTCTTCGCTGGTGATTATGGCTATTGTAGGTGGCGCAGTGTTTCCGCCAATCATGGGTAAGCTTTCGGATATGACCAACATACAGGTAGCTTACCTGGTACCGGCTTTGTGTTTCCTGTTCGTGTTTTATTTTGCCATCAGGAATTTAAAGGTAAAAGAGGTGAAACTCAGTGTTTCGCACTAATAATTTGATATTTTTATAACGTATACATATACCCATGAATTTACAGCTTACAGATAAGGTAATTATAGTAACAGGCGGCGCAAAAGGCATCGGCGAAGGAATTGTTAAAGTGCTGGCTGCCGAAGGTGCTATACCGGTCATAGTTGGTCGCAGTGCCGAAGATAACCTTAAAGTAGTTCATGAAATTGAAGCTACAGGCGGTAAAGCATTCCAGGTGGTTGCCGAACTGACCGATCCCAAAGCAAGCGAAACAGCTGTTAACGCGGTAGTTGCGCAATATGGCCGTATTGATGGGCTGGTAAACAATGCAGGGGTAAACGATGGCGTAGGTTTGGAAGATGGTACTTACGAAGGTTTTATATCGTCATTACATAAAAATGTGGTTCATTACTACATGATGGCCCATTATGCCCTGCCCGAATTGAAAAAATCAAAAGGCGCTATCCTTAATATCACCTCCAAAACAGCCGATACCGGCCAGGGGCACACCTCTGGCTATGCGGCATCAAACGGCGGGCGTAATGCCTTAACCCGCGAGTGGGCTGTGGAATTATTAAAATATGGCATCCGCGTAAACGCCATTGTAGTGGCCGAATGCTGGACCCCGCTTTACGAAAACTGGATTAAAACCCTGCCCGATCCTGAAGCCAGGCTACAGGAAATAGAATCAAAGATACCGCTGGGTAACCGCATGACTACGGCCGAAGAACTGGCCAATACAACCGCTTTCCTGCTGTCGCCAATGTCAAGCCATACCACCGGGCAACTGATTCATGTGGATGGCGGATATGTGCATTTAGACAGGGCGCTGGCGAGGGCGTAGGGAAGATGTGCAGATTTTAGATTTCAGATGTGCCGATGGGTTTTGCGATGACCTGAAAAGTAATGAAATCTGGAGTAAAAAGGCTAATAATTTTGTCATCCTTCGCGATAGTCAGGGATGACAAAATGTTTTTACGATATTTCTTTGAGTGGTACTTACAACCATCCCCTAAATGAAACTACGCCGCTTCATATCCACTTATTTTTGTAATTTTATGCTATAAACAAATAACCTGTTTACAGCATACCCAATTATCTAAATACTTATAAGTTAATGCCTCTGCAGCTTAACTATGCCTTGATATGAAACGAAGTTTACTCGCGCTTGCTTTTTTATTGATTTGTAATTGTGTTTGGGCCGAAGGTTATGACAGCCTTTTAACCAGGCTCAATAGCGTGATTGACAAAAAGAAGGAGTTTGATGGCGTTAAGCTTGCACGCATAGAAAAACTTAAGGCCACCCTGGCCAATACCGGGAACCCTGATCTTAACCTCAGGTACAATACCTATCTCAGCCTATATAATGAATATAAGTCGTTTAATTATGATGAGGCTTTTAACTATGCCCAAAGACTACAGCAGGTTGGGCACCTGTTAAATGATCCCCAAAAGATAGCTTACAGCCGGGTTAAACTGGGTTTCATTTTACTATCGTCGGGGATGTTTAAAGAAACTTTCGACTCATTAAAAACAGTGGATGTAAAGTTGCTTAATAATGATGGGCGAAAGGAATATTACTTTTTGAGCGCCCGTACTTATTATGACCTGGCCGATTTTGACAAGGATAATTATTACACGCCAATATATAACAGCCGGGCCGAAAAATATATCGATTCGGCCACCAGCCTATGTAAAACCAACTCGTTTGAATATCTCTATTACACGGGTTTAAAAGCACTAAAAGCCGGTAATATTGATAAAGCCATTGCCAATTTAAGGTTGCTGATAGATAAGTATAAGCTTACCGATCATGAATATGCGGTTACCACTTCAACCCTAAGTGATATTTACATCAGGATAAACCAGCCCGAAAAGGCCATAGATTTGCTGATAATGGCCGCAATGGCCGATGCCCGGTCGTCAACAAAAGAAGCCGCGGCCATGACCAACCTGGCCCAGCTGCTGCATCAGCATGGTGATGTTAAAAACGCGTATGCTTTCATCAAGCAGGCTATGGACGACGCCGTTTATTATGGTGCCCGGCAACGCAAGATCCAGGTGGGGGCCATATTACCGGTAATTGCCGGCGAGCGGATCAGTTATGTAGAGCAGCAGCGCCAGGTATTGTTCCTGTATGCTTCGCTATTAACGGTGTTGGCTATTATCGTGGTTGTATTCGCGGTGATCATTTACAAACAACTACGCAAAATCAGGATTGCCGATAAGGTGATCCTGGAATCAAACCATAACCTGCAGGTGAGTATCAATAAACTGAACGAGGCTGATAAGATCAAAGAGGAATACATAGGCTACTACTTTAACCTTATTGCGGAGTATATTAACAAGCTGGATAAGTTTAAACGATCGGTTGATAACAAGCTCACCACAAAAAAATATGATGATATCCGTTTGCTGGTAAACAATATCAACCTTACCAAGGAGCGTGAGGAGCTATTCATCAACTTTGATAAAGCATTTCTCAAAATCTTCCCCAATTTTGTGCATGATTATAATGCCCTGTTCTGCGAGGAAAACCGGGTTAAACTTTTACCCAACCAGTTACTCAATACAGATCTCCGCATTTTTGCCCTGGTGCGCTTAGGCATCAGCGATACCGAAAAAATAGCCCATATCCTGGAGTACTCTGTAAATACCATCTACAACTACAAAGCCCGCATCAAAGGCAAATCAAACATCAGCAATGACGAGTTTGAGCATAAGATCATGGCGATAAAGGCGATGTAGCGGAGGACTTATCTGCCATATCCCGTTGCCAATACTGATTTGTAAAACCCGTGAACTGTGAAGGGGATATGACGTTTTACAAAACGTTATTGGTAGGAACGAAGTAATCGCGAACTGCGCAAATGGGTTACAGGCGCTCCATATTCCTTTTTTGCTGTTATATACCGTTTATATTTCCATTCACTTTTAATTTTATTAATTAGTTGTATATCAATTATATAGGTAGGTTATGCTTTTCAATTTATTTATATTTTTACTGTGTAATTTGATGTGCCTGCATTAATCCCCTCTCTTTGATATTGTAATTGTGCTGCAATTGATACCGTTAGCTGCCGCCAGTTTATAAACCAGTTACCAGTTAAAATTTTTTATTGTCTATGAATTTAAGTCACTCATCCCGTGGGGTATTGGTGCGCTTTTTTGCACGCGGGTTATTGCGGCAAACAGGAGCAGCAGGTTCATCAGCAGGTTTAACCCGCCTGCTATCAGGCTAAAATATTTGCCGGTAAAAACATTGCAACCGGCAAGCACAGCATATCAACCAACCAATCATGAAATAAACCAAATCAAACCATTATGTATAGAAAACAATTACTACAGAAATTACTTTTTTGTCCTTTGTTTTTGCTGATATCCATGGCATCCTTTGCCCAGGTATCAGTTACGGGCAAAGTAACCGACGATAAGGGCGCACCACTCCCTGGTGTATCTATCGCCATTAAAGGAACAACAAAGGGTACCAACTCCACAGCCAATGGCACGTACTCGGTAACGGTCGACAATAGTTCGGCGGTGCTGGTATTCAGTATGGTGGGTTTTACCCGCCATGAAGTTACTGTTGGCAGCCAGCGGGTAATCAACGTAACCCTGCAAGACGATCAAAGGCAGCTTAACGAAGTTGTGGTTGTAGGCTACGGCACACAGCGCCGCCGCGATATTACCGGTTCGGTAGCATCGGTAAAAGGCGACCAGTTTAAAAACCAACCCATCACCAATCCTACCGAAGCATTACAAGGCCGGGTAGCAGGTGTGGATATTGTTAAAAACTCCGGCGCGCCGGATGCCACGCCTATCATTATTATTCGTGGTGTAGCTTCACTGAGCCAACCCAATCCGTTGTATATAGTGGATGGTGTGCGTGTGCCTGATGGTAACAACATCAACGTGCAGGACATCGCATCGGTTGATGTGTTGAAAGATGCCGCCGCTGCTGCAATTTATGGTTCGGCCGCTGCGGGTGGTGTAATTTTGATTACTACCAAGCGTGGCAGCACCGCCCAGCCAACTATTAACCTGAGCGCGCGTTACGGTATCACCAAACCCAAGCTGATTCACCTGCTGGATAAAAATGACTTTATTAAGCTGGAGAACTACATCCACCCAACTTATTTTAAAAACGCCGATGGCTCACCAAAAGCAGGCATCGATACACTGGCCAATACTGATTGGGTGAGTGCTTTGTATGGTAATGCTTATGAGCAAAACTATAACGTATCTATCTCGGGGCAGTCGCCGGTAGTAAATTACCTGGTATCGGGTTTTTATAACGATCAAAAAGGCATCTATATCAAAAACTACTCAAACATTGGCGGTGCGCGTGTTAACACCGATTACAAGCTGGGTAAATTTATCAAAGTAGGCGAGCAGATTGCTTTATCGCAACGCAAAACCGAACCGCCGGTAGGTTCAGAAGCGCAGCTGCATAACGCGCCGTTCCGCACGCTGCCTATTATCCCTATTATGGACAAAAGGGGCAATTACGGCATAGTACCACAGGGCTACGACCAGGTATCGCAGTTTGGCGGACCAAACCCGGTGGGTACCGCTCACTTTGCCGATGCGCAAAACTTTAAAAACAACCTGCAAACCAATTTTTACGCCGAGGTACAGTTGCCATTTCATTTAAACTTCCGTACCAATTTAGGCTATAACTACTACCTGGAAACCAATGACTATTTCCAGGATAAGTTTTCAATTGGTAAGGTAGGTATAGGTACCAACTCACTCACCAAATCATCATTACAAAGCACGCAACTGCTTAACAACTATGTGTTAACTTTTGACGAAAACTTTGGCAAACATCATGTGAACGCGGTTGCCGGTTTTGAGCAGATCATCAACAAATTCAACAACATTGTAGGTATCGAAAGTTCTGTAGGCTTGCCGGGATACTCTTTTGTGCAGTCATCGGCATCAAATCTTTCATTAAGCGGGCACTATGATCCAAACGGTTTAATCAAATCTGAATTTGGCCGGGTGAATTATAACTATGCCGGTAAATATTATCTATCGGGCTCTATCAGGCAGGATGCCAACTTTACCACTTTTGGTCCTAATAAACAAAAGGGAACATTCCCCGCTGCATCTGCCGGCTGGAATGTGAGCGAAGAAGGGTTCTGGAAGAATAATGTCCCGGTTATTAATGCCTTAAAATTAAGGGGCAGCTGGGGTCAGTTGGGTAACAGCAATATAGGTCAGTACCGCTTTTTATCAACCTACAGCCAGTTTAACGCTACCAACGGTATCGCGTCGGGCGCGCAAAACTTTGCGCCGGGTGGTCCGCTTATTATTGCCAATTCTATTAACGCTATACCCAACCCGGCCTTGCATTGGGAAACCGTTACCGAAACCAATATTGGCTTAGATGGAGAGGCATTGAACGGCAAAATTTATTTTACGGCCGAGTATTATAACAAAAATACCAGTAACATGCTGTATGGTATAAACCTGCCATTAAGCACGGGCATTACTACGCCTTTCCTGGCTAATATTGGTTCGGTTAATAACCGCGGTGTTGATTTACAATTAGGGTTTAAAAATCAGTCGGGTGCTTTTACCTATGATATCAGCGCTACTGCCGGCTTCAATAGAAACAAGGTAACCAAATTGGATGGTGTTGCTACCAGCAGTATCCAGGATGGGTATAACTACTACAGCTATGGCGATGCGGCTTTTAGCGCAACTCCAAGCCAAACCATTACCATTACCAAGGCAGGTTTACCATTTGGTTCATTTTATGGCTACAAAGCGCTGGGTATTTTTAAAACCGATGCCGAAGCCGCAGGCCAAACAGTTGATGGCCACGTAGCCCATGCCGGCGATTTGCACTACCAGGACTTAAATGGCGACGGTAAAATTACCGATGCCGACAGGCAGGTATTGGGTAACCCCAACCCTAAACTGGTTTATGGTATCAATATCCGTGTAGGGTATAAGGGCTTTGATGCCGCTTTACTGTTTAATGGCGTTGCAGGTGTACAGCTTTACAATGGTGTAAAAGCTTATACCCAGTTCCCTTTTTCTGACGGCAACACCACCAGCCAGGTTTTTGGCGCGTCGTTTTTGGGTAGCAACCAGGTTACATCGCAACCCCGCTTAGGCATAGTTGATGCCAATGGTTTTACCCCCGATCCTAATAAAAATTATTCATCGGTAAACAGCTATTTTGTTGAAAGCGGTAATTACCTGAAGCTTAAAAACCTGCAAATAGGTTATTCTTTTCCAACACAGCTGCTTTCGCATGCTAAAATTAAAGGAGCAAGGATTTTCATAATGGCCAACAACGTGTTCACCATTACTAAGTACAGCGGTTTAGATCCCGAACTGGGTTTTGCACAATCGCCAAGCGGTTATGGGGTTACCACCCGTGGGCTCGACCAGGTTTCGCAGTATCCGCAGGTACGTATTTATTCGGCAGGTGTGGATCTTACTTTTTAATGTTAACTATAAAAATTACCAAGATGTATAAAAAGATATATATAGCAATACTGGCAATGGCCTTAGTTTCCGGTTGCAAAAAAGATCCTTTGTTGGTAGCACCAACAGATCAGTATTCAACGGGCGGATACCCGCAAAGCACGGCCGATTTAAACAGCGTACTGGCAGCAGGTTATTCAAACCTGCGAGATCAGGGTTACCTGGGTTTTCATTTTTTGCCCAAAGCCTTATCAAACAGTATGCACACAGTAAACTCGTTGTATAACGGCGACGGCTCATGGAACGAAATGGCCAACACTAACCTGGCCGTTACTAATCAGTACGCTTTAGAAGCCTGGCAAACCATGTACACCGGCGTAAAAAACTGTAACGCCACCATAGCTGCCGCCGCGCTTTTCAATGCTAAATATGCCAAAGCTGCTGATGCACCAGATGTGAATGCCATATTGGGGCAAGCCTATTTTTTACGTGGTTTTTACTATATGCAGCTGGAAACCCTGTTCGGTGAAAGCTACATCAGCGCATCGGGCGGTGGCGATAAAATGGGCGTACCTATTTATGATGGCCTGCCTACCGACTTGAACAGCACGCAAAAAGCCCGTGCAACGGTTAAAGAAGTATGGACTTTTATTGAGGCTGATTTGAAAAAATCTGCCGAGTTACTTAAAGGCAAAGTTTGGACCGGCGATGACCGCGGTCGTGTTACCGAATGGAGCGCCAAAGGTTTATTGGGCAAAGCCTATGTTTATACCCAGGATTGGGCCAATGCTAAAACTGTTTTGCTGGATGTGATTCAGAATAGTGGTAAAACCCTGATGCCGTTTGCTAAATACAAAGATGCCTTTAACGGCAATACCGCTAATGAGTTTAATGAGGAATCATTATTTGAATTGAATGTTGATAACGACTCAAAGGGGGGCTATGGTATTTACAGCGGTGCAGCCAATGCTACCGCGCTTAATGGGTTGATCTGGGCACCATGGTCATTAGGAGGTAGCGGCAAGGTTGAAGACTCCTTTGCATTAGGCTATGGTAATGAGTTTCTGCACGATGGTAACGTGACCCGTTTTGGCTTTCCCTTGGGTACAGCTTATAACCTCGTAGCTAATCCTAAATATACAGGCAGCAACCCAAGCTATAAAAATCCCGAAAAGATCATGGACCCGGCTTATAAAACGGCATCGTTGGTGGTACGTACAGCGCAAACCGCCGACCCGCGTTTGTTTGTGAATGGTTTACAGCCCTGGGTAGATTCTGTAAGGTTTGATGGGGTAAACTACGCACCATCGGCTAAGCCAAATGGATTGGCCAATAATACCGCTGTTTACGCCTGGAGTGTACGTAAATACGCGCCAACCCTGTACAACGAAAACACAGGACAGGGCAATGCGCCAACCAATTCCATTGCCGATGCATGGAATTATTACCTGCTGCGCATGGCAGATGTTTACCTGCTGTATGCCGAAGCTTCAAAAGGAGCCGGTGATAATGCTACCGCGCTGGAGTACCTGAATAAGGTGAAACGCAGGGCCTATGGCTTGCCTTTTAATACACCATCTATTACCGTCGATTATAAATCATTAAGTGATAAAACATCGGCAAGTGACGCGGTATTAGGGAACAACCCATTATACTATGAGCGCTGGGCCGAATTGTTTAACGAAGGCAGCTGGTGGTTTGATGTTTGCCGCTGGAGAATTGGTAAACAAGAAGCTGCTTACTACAAAACAGCTATCAATGTTTCGGGTGATTTTCAGTGGGACGACAGCAAATCTTACACCTGGCCTATCCCTATAAATGAGATCAATTCCAACAGTAAAATAAAACAAAATCCGGGGTATTGATAATAGTTGATTATGAGTGTAAAGCCTTGAGAAAGCTTTACACTTTTTTATCTATATCCATGTAAATCATCAATCTACCTGTAAATCTGTTGATTTATAGCCCGATGTTTTAGCAATAATAAACCATACATGAAAAAAGTATATATATACCTGCTCAGTTTCTCCATATCTGTTAACGCTTTTGCTCAGGATAAAAAAACAACCGGCGCCCAACTCAACAAAGTTAAGCTCGATTTTACCATTGATGCCGATGGTCGTCCCGAATACTCGGTAAGTTACAACCAAAAATCAGTAATAAAACCATCGCGGCTGGGCATTAAATTATTGAATGATACAGGTTTTGATCAGCATTTACAGCTCATCAGTACCGAAACCACTGATGTAGACGAACTTTGGAAACCTGTTTGGGGCGAGGTAAGTGTGATACGCAATCATTACCAGCAACTTACCGTACATCTGAAACAAGCGGATGCGCCGGGTAGGCTGATGGATATTGTTTTCAGGGTGTTTGAGGATGGGGTTGGTTTTAGGTATGTGTTTCCGCAGCAGCCCAATCTCCGGTATTTTATTGTGAGCGATGAACTAAGCCAGTTTAGCCTCACTGGTGATCATAAAACCTTTTGGATACCGGGAGATTACGATAGCAACGAGTACAGCTACATCACCTCAAAACTAAGCCAAGTAGATGCCTGGGTACCCTATAAAGCCGCAACAGATATAGCGGTACGGGTGGTACCCGATCAATACGCCGTACAAACCCCGCTGATGATGAAAACCGCTGATGGCTTGTACATCAACATTCACGAGGCAGCCCTGGTAAATTATACATCGATGCAGCTACATGTGGATAGGGCAAGCTACCTGTTATCGGCCAACCTGGTGCCCGATGCTTTGGGTAATAAAGCCTACATGGTTGCACCCGGTAAAACGCCATGGCGTACCATTATTGTGAGCGATAAGGCGGCAGATATTCTATCCTCCAAAATGATCCTGAACTTAAACGAACCTTCTAAAATTGCCGATCCATCCTACATTCACCCCATGAAATTTGTGGGCGTATGGTGGGAAATGCAGATAGGCAAAAGTACCTGGAGCTATGCCAACAGCATGACCGATGTTGATGCCAATGGTAACCTTAAACCCAGCGGCAAGCACGGGGCAACTACAGCCAACGTAAAACATTACATTGATTTTGCCACCAAAAACGGTATAGGCGGTGTATTGGTTGAAGGCTGGAACGTGGGCTGGGAGGATTGGTTTGGCAACTGGAAGGAAGACGTATTTGACTTTGCCAAACCTTACCCCGATTTTGATGTGAAAGAGCTGAGCGACTACGCCGCTTCAAAAGGCGTAAAGATGATTATGCATAATGAAACATCCGGTTCGGCAACAAGTTATGAACGGCAGATGGATACTGCGTTTAAATTCATGAATAAATATGGTTACCCGGCAGTTAAAACCGGCTACGTAGGCAAAATTATCCCCCGTGGCGAACACCATGACGGCCAGTGGATGATTGATCATTATGTACGTGTAGCCCAAAAAGCGGCAGATCACCGGGTAATGCTTGATGCCCACGAACCGGTAAGGCCAACAGGATTATCGCGCACTTATCCAAACTGGATGGCCAGCGAGGCAGGCCGCGGTAATGAATACAATGCCTTTAGTACCGGCAACGCTCCTGAGCATGAAACCATTATGCCTTTTACCCGCCTGATGGGCGGCCCGATGGATTACACCCCAGGTATTTTCAAAATAAAAGGTTATAGCGATGTGCCCGGCCGGCAGGTACATACTACACTTGCCAAACAGTTGGCATTGTATGTAACCATGTATAGTCCGCTGCAAATGGCTGCCGATTTAACTGAGAACTACGAGCCGCATATGGATGCTTTCCAGTTTATTAAAGATGTTGCTGTTGATTGGGATGACACCCATATTATTGAAGCAGAGCCAGGTGATTATATAACTACCGCCCGCAAAGCCAAAGGAACAGATAATTGGTTTATAGGTGCCATTACCAACGAGAATAGCCGGAATGCCGTTATTCCGTTAAGTTTTTTAGATAAAGGTAAAAAGTACATCGTAACTATTTATGCCGATGCCGATAATGCCGACTGGAAAGTTAACCCTGAAGCATACCAGATTCATAGTTACCTGGTTAGCGATAAAACCAAACTCAACATTAAACTGGCAAAGGGTGGAGGCGCGGCCATCAGCATAAAACCTGCTGGTGCCGATGTTAAAGGGTTGAAAATGTATAAGTAGAAGAATGCAGAAATCGTTTATTCCTTCGCACCCTATAATGATGTGCTTCTTAAATTGTTGATTATCAATATTAAAAATCGTCATTGCGAGGAGGTACGGCGAAGCAATCCCCAACTATACAGGGCGAATTTGCAGGCGCACCTGCTTATCGGGGATTGCTTCGTACCTACCCATGACAAATATAAAAATATGTCATTGCGAGCGCAGCGTGGCAATCTCGTAGCCATACAGAGCGAATATGCATGGCGACGAGATTGCTTCGTTCCTCGCAATGACAAGGGGGCGATGTTGTCATTTCCACCTTCACAGTCTGCGGATTTTATAACTCGCAATGACGATTCAACAAATAACGTCATTACTGTTGATTTCAGGGTTTCCCTGATAGGTTACTCAATGACATGATGATTTACCCCTTTCAAAACCCTGAAAACCGTGTATAAATTATCCGCCATAATCGTCGCTCTGTTGTTTTTAAGCTGCGCCAAAAGCAGCCCGAAATCAAATCCGGTAACACCAATTGATCCTGTTGTCACCAACCCCGATACCACCAAAAGTTTGGTAAAAACGGATGCCAAACCTGTAGTAAAAACTAACAGCCAAAAGGTGTATGTACATTATATGCCTTGGTTTGAAGATAAAACAACATCGGGTACAGGTAAATGGGGCCAGCACTGGACCATGGCTAACCAAAATCCAGATATCGTTTTAGCAAACGGCCGGAGGCAGATAGCATCCCATTATTACCCCATGACGGGACCATATGCCAGCTCAGACAGGGATATTATAGATTACCAGTTATTGCTCATGAAATATGCCGGTATCGACGGTGTTATTGTAGATTGGAACGGCAGCCATAACGTTTATGATTACCCGCTCATTAAACGGAATACGGATAGCCTGTTCAGCAGGATGCCGGGTGTTGGCTTGCAGTTTGGTATTTGCTATGAGGATGCCTCGTTGGTAAATGTGAACAAAGTTACCGGCGAGGATATGGTTACGGCGGCTAAAGAAGATTTTGCTTACCTGCAAACCAACTATTTTAAAAGTAGCAATTATATCACCATCAGTGGGCAGCCATTGTTGTTAGATTTTGGTCCGCAGGGCTTGAAATCGGCCATTGACTGGCAGCAGGCTTTTTCGGGATTAACCATCAGGCCACGATTGCTCTCATTATTATATCAGGGCGATGTTACCGGTAGTGCAGGCAGTGGCGAGTTCTTTTGGGTAGGGGCAACCGACCCGGCACCAATTAATGATTTTTATAACAATAGGAGCAAAACATTGGCTACAGCCTTTGCCGGGGCATATCCGGGCTTTCATGATTTTTATAAAGAAGGTGGCTGGGGTAATAATTTGTTCACTATCAACTATAACGGAACAGGTACAATGCAAAGTACGCTCAACCTCGCCAAAAATAGCAATCTGCCATACCTGCAGCTCATCACCTGGAATGATTACGGTGAAGGAACTATGATTGAGCCAACGCTTGATTTTAATTTCGATTTTTTGGTGACCATACAACAATATACAGGCGTAAAGTATACTCAAACGGAGTTGGAACTCATTTACAAATGGTATACCCTACGCAAAAAGTATGTAGGCAATGCATCGGCACAATCACAGCTTACCCAGGCGTATAGTTATTTGGCCTCGCTGGATGTGGATAAGGCAAGGGAAATCATCGAGAAGCTTTAAGGCAAGCTAACTGCTTAAGCTTTCGCCAGCTCAACAATATCCTTCACCTCCAGAACTTTTTTTGAGTAACCTTTAGTGGCAGCCTTGATCATGGCCTGCCCAACTTCTTTTAGGGTACAAAAGCCGGCGGGATAAAGCGCCCGGCCAATTGGATATAACCAGGCAATGTATTTATAAAAGCTTTTTATTTTTTTTTGCCCTTCTGTGGCTTTCATAAAACCAGGCCGAAACATATACCCGTTTTTAAAAATCTTGAGCAAGTCATTTTCAGTAGCGCCTTTTACGCGTGCCCAGGCTACTTTGCCTTGCTCGCTGCTATCAGTGCCGGCACCGGTAACATAACAAAAAGTGGTATCGGGGTTTAGCTTTGCCAGGGTTTGGCCAAAGCCAAGGGTTATATCGTAGGTGATATGTTTATATTCTTCTTTACTGATGCCAACTGATGAAATCCCCGCGCAAAAAAAACAGGCATTATAGCCGGCCAGTTCCGCTTCAATAGGAGCAAGGTTCATCAGGTCTTTATGAATGATCTCGCGCAGTTTGGGGTGCGTTACGCCGCCCGGTCTGCGATTAATAACCAATATTTGCTCCACGTCGGGATTATTCAGGCATTCTAATAACACACCTTCGCCAACCATACCTGTTGCGCCTGTTATAATGGTTTTAATTTTCATATCCTCAAAGCTAAGCATTGTATAGCGATACTGTAAAAATAAAGGTTTTCCGAATCCCCCTACCATGTACCCACATCTTGTTAAACTACTCTCCAAATAAAAACAGTTGTCATTACGAACGAACCAGGGTGGGATTGCGCGCCGGAGGTGAGGAGAAATCTTCTAAAAGCGGACATTCGACCATACAAAGCGTATAAGATTTCTCCTCGCACCCCCGCTTTTCCCTGCGCTTGCTCGTTCGAAATGACATTTTTCTTTAATAAAAAGATGTGGGTACACGGTAGCCCCCCCCCCAAAAAAAAGCCCCGTTCAGCTTTTAACATAACGGGGCGATAAATCAATTGTGCAGGTTGTGTTATAGGCTAAAGGCTTTTAAATAGGCGTTGGCGTAAGTTCCCCAATCCTTCATTACATTCTTCAGAGTTGCTGCCAGTTGCTGGTTAGTTACCACTTTACCTTTTTTTGGCGGGGTAAGTGATTTTTCGTCAACCGGGATCTCGTTTACTTTGGTGGCAAACCAGGTTACGTTTTCGTGCGGTAAAGCCAGACCCAATATCATTCCCGGCAGGCCGGTAAAAGTTTCTGGTCCGCCCGATACCGCTATGTCATCGGTATAAAAAGCAACTACATAAATGGAGTCCATCACCACGGCATTTGCACGGCGACAGGTAAAGCCGGCTATTTCGCGGGTTTCGGTAGTTATCTTCCAGTTTATTTTACGCAGGCTGTCTTTTACCAAAAAGGTTGTTTCAAAAACTTTTTTCTGGTTAATGCTTTGGCCTGTTGTTAAATCGTCGGCAATGGTATTCACCTGGTTGGTAACCGGGCTATCGCCAAAAAAGAAACCGTTTTCCTGCACGTCAGATTCTATGGGCGTGTATAGCGTTTTGTTATCGCCAAAAGTGAGCGTGCTTTTAAGCTTTTTAAATTGAGGCTGCGTTTTTTTATACGAGTCAAAAGCAGAGCGAAGAAAATCTTCGTTGTTTTTGTTGATCTGCCTTTCAAAAAAAGCAAACATGTTCACTGTTTTTTCAAACTCGATGCTGCCGTGTACAGTAAAGTGTTTGTTTTGGCCAAACACGGCGCTGCTGCAGATGGCAATGATACAGGTGGTGATTATAAGGTTTTTCATAGTTTTTATTTTTTAGTTGCTACGCCGCCGCCAACATGATTAAAATCCCAGCTAATGCCCAGCATAAAGTATCTTCTGATGGCAGTATAACGGTCCTGTGTTAAAATGCCGGCAGATCCGCTTCGGTTGTATCCCTTATTTTGGTTAAGCAGGTCATTACCACTTAAAGTTACCTTAATGCTTTCGTCCTTCATAAATGATTTGGCAATGTTGGCATTAAGTATGGTACGTTTAAAATCCTCGGGGAACGACTGTGTTTTAGCATTATACTGGTATGAACCATCGCTGCCTATCGAAAAATGTGCCGGCAGGTATAAATTAAAACCGCCATTGGCATTAAATCCTCTACCATTGTTATTTACGTTTGGCAAAAGCGATGACGAGTTAAGGGTATAGGTTGGCCCCGCAGAAATGTATACATCATATTTTTTTTGCTTGTATTTTGACAGGCTAATGTTAGCAGAGTAGGTATACGATGTTGTTTTATTAAGCTTGCCGTTTGATAAGTTGTAGTACGTATTGCCATTGGCATCGCCGCCTAAACCGGCATTGATATCGCCAATAGGGATCTTGCGGCCATAATAAAAGTTGGCATACATGTTAACGGTTTGCTTGTTAAGGTTAGATGACTGGAAGATACTTTTACCCGATGTTGTATCCGTCGTTACGTTACTCACAATAGGGTTGGTTGTGTTACTGTACGAGCCGCCGATGTAAAGTGATTCCTCGCTGATAACTTTATAAGAGTTATACCATAATGAAAAACGGTTGGTAAATGATGGTTTAAGGTTAGGGTTACCCACGGTTACGTTCAACGGATCGGTATTTACCCTCACCGGCTGAATTTGATCGATAGTTGGCTGCGCAGTATTACCATTATAGCTTACGCGGACAGATTGATTTTGCGAAAAGCGATATTGATAGGTGGCTTGCGGAAACCAGTTTACAAAATTACGGGTGCGTGAATTGGCATCATTAAACAAATCTATCTGTTTAAAGTTAACCGTTGCGGCCTTGGTACCAAAGTTAAAAGTGCTCTTTTTGCTTTTGTAATTAAAGTTTAACCCGGCCTGGTTAGTAAGTTGGTTAAGTTTATAATTATTACTCAGCGAGTCTATCTGCACATTATAAACACCTGGTGCCGATTGGTTGTATGAACGCCTGTCCGAACTGCCATTATCAACGCTGATACCATAGTTAATTACTGCCGAGAACTTTTTAGATAGCGGCTCGGTGTAAGTAATATTGGAGCTCAATACATTGTTTTTGGTTTCGGTAGTCTTGCGTTGATCAATAACTTGCGGTGTACCGGTTACCTTTTCAAGGGTATCATAAAACGTGGTGTTTGATTTTAAGAAGCCTTTGGCGCTGCTTTCATTATAAGCCTCGCTAACGTTTACTGATAAAGTACGACCGACCTTTTTGAATTTTTTGGTATAAAAAGCGCTTGCGTGAAATATTTTATCGGTAACATCATTGGTTACCGTGCGGTTGTTGGTGTTTAGTTTGGTACCATTCTGCCGTAAACTGGTAGCGTTATAGTTAGTATTGATCTTACTATCCTTATCAGTACCATCAGTCATTATTTTTAAGTTCGTCGTGGTATCCAGTTTCACCTGGTAGGTTAAATCAAGCTTTTGACGAAAACTATATTTATGAAAGGTTTGATCGGAGTTACTGTTGATGAAATTGCCCGGTAATGTATTTTGAGTTTGCGTGTTTTTGGTGCCATCTACATCTAATGATCCTATTTTGTAGTTTGCATTAAGCGATTGCTTATCTGAACCCCATTTGGTATCATAATGTGCGCCCGCGGTACGCGCCAATGGGATACCCTCGCCTTCAAAACGGCCGTTCCAGGTATCAAGATCGCTTTCGCCACCACCACCGTTAAAGTATAAGCCGCCGTCGTCGGCAAATTCAAGGCCTGTTCCTCCGTATTTATTTTCGTCGCGCCAGCCAAGGCCTACCTTGCCGGTATTACCTATAGTACCATAAACCGAGAATTTTTGCTTGCCTTTAAAACGGTTAAACATCAGCTGCTCCTGGTAATATTTGCCTGTACCACCTTCGGCATCCAACTTACCAAAATAGCCGTTCTTTTTATCTTCTTTAAGTTTTATATTGATGGTTTTGTTTTTTACCCCGTCATCAATACCGGTAAAGGCTGCCTGGTCACTTTTTTTATCATATAGCTGTACCTTATCAACCATATCTGCCCGCAGGTTTTTGGTAACCAATGTAGGGTCATCACCAAAAAATTCTTCGCCATCAACCAAAACCTTACTTACGGTTTGGCCCTGGGCGGTAATTTTGCCATCCTTATCAACCTGTATACCGGGTAGCTCCTTCAGCAGGTCCTCTACCTTGGCATTGGGTTGTACGGTAAATGCGGCGGCATTAAACTCGGTGGTATCGCCTTTGATTTTTACGGCCGCTACTTTGGCTTTTATGATTACCTCTTGTAAAAGCTGCGTTTTCAGGATCATTTTTATCCGGCCAAAATCATGCGTAGTATGTGCCGAATCGAGCGTGAAACGCTCCACAAAATCGGCGTAGCCAGAGTAGGTTACCAACAGGATGAATTTTCCCTTTTTTAAGTTGTTAATGGCAAACTGCCCTTCGTTTACCCTGGTAAACTTTTGCAGGATAGAATCTTTGGCGTTTAAAACAGCAACGGTGGCATTGGTTAATTTAGAATTGGCGGCTGTGTCGGCAACCGAGCCTTTGATAGAATACGAATTTTGCGCAAAAACAGAAAACGTACTCAAGCAGAGTAGTATTAGTGCAGGTATTGTGATTTTCATAAGGTTGTTTATGAAAACCAAGGTATAACTAAAATCTTAGTAATCAAAAGCAGAGCCGTAGATTTAACAGTTACAACACCAAATTTAACATTTAGAAATTTGACGCACGGTGTAAGTAATTGAATATCATATAAGTAAATATATACTGTAATCAAATGTAAAAATATCAATACGCTGTGCTATAAAAGCACTATTATGAATTTTAATGGTTTGTGAGATTTAAATGTTTGTTAGCTCGTCGTTTAGTTTCCGCATAGCGGTTGATCTTTAAATTTATTGCCATATTAAATTCACGTTGCTAACTGTAAACCGACCACTGCAAACTTCTTACTGCCCGCTGTTTTTTTTATAAGCTACCCAAACGTAAAAAGGCACGCTGGCCATCAGCAGTAAAAAACCGTAATAAACGGCTTCCTTACCGCTGCCGGCAATGTTCCATAGTGCATAGCCAAATGCTATAATACCTAACAATATTGCGCTAAGCCAGCCATCTTTTATATTGCTTTTAGCCCTGATAATGAGGTACGATGCTGCCGAAAGAAGATAAGGAATAAGCATACATAGCAGGGATAATAACAGCAAAAACCTGAATTGCTCAACCATGCCTTTGTTATAGTTCATGTAAATAAAACACGATACCATTACACTGTTTAATAAAACACCAACATAAGGAACTCCCTTTTTATTTTGCCTGCTGAAAACCGCTGGAAATAGTTTGTCTTGTGCTGTAGCGAAGGGCATCTGGCCCTGCATCAGTGTCCAGCCGTTGAGCGCGCCAAAGGCAGCTATGGCCACGCCGGCGCTTATCCAGTATCGCGCATTGCTACCATAAATTACTACTGCGGCATCAGCATAAGGTGTTAATGAATGTTGTAGCTGCACCGATGGTATAATACCCATAACGCTGACGCTGCCTAAAATATAAACCAAAGTGGCTATCAACAAACCCAGTAAGGTGGCTCTTGGAACTGTTTTTTCGGGATTCTCGACACTGCCTGCCGGCACCGTAGCGGCTTCAATACCAACAAACGAAAACATGGTCATTGCGGCTGTAGCACTAATGGCTCCGTATACGGTTTTGCCGCTGCTGTTGAAAGGCAAAAAGTTTTTAGCCTGTAAAAAAAACAAACCGCCAAGCGCCACCAATAAAAGCGGTAAAACCTTTAAAATAGTGGTTATCAATTGTAGCTTGCCACTTGTAACTACGCCAAGGGTATTGATATAGGTAAGCAACCAGATAGCACACAGGCCCGCAGTTACCGCAGCCAAACTGCTGGTACCCAACACCGGGAAAAAGGTGCTAAGCGCGCTGATTAACGATATAGTGATAGCTGCGTTGGCACAAGAAGTAGCTAAAAAGTATCCCCAGGCCACTAAAAAGCCGGCAAAATCGCCCAGGCCGTTACGTGTAAAGGCATATGGACCACCTGTTGCGTGTGGCAGCAGCTTACTCATGTTGCTGAATACCTTTGCCAGGAAAAAGGAACCAATAGCCGAGAACACCCAACCTAATAAACCAATGCTGCCAAACGAGGCCATGGCGGCCGGCAATAAAAACACACCGGCACCTATCATATTACCTACCACCAGGGAGGTGCTGGTCCACAAGCCTAATTTTTTCTCTGAAGCGGGCATGATTAAATTAATTAAGGACGATAAGATAGGGTTTTTATTAAAGATGATACGGAAAATGTTTACTCCTTACAGAGAAATCGCTTTTACCCACCAGGAATGAATACGGGTTATCTTAAGATACCTTTTTTGAGTTAGACACGAATGCCCGCCGCCCCGGTTACAATTTAATCGAATTGCACGAATTTTGGAGTTGATCGATACCCAAATCAGGGCAACGCATCTAATTAGTTAACAGGGATAAGCTGTTATTTAATAATAAGTAAGGGAATAAGCTTAAGGAGCAGGAAAGAGATAAGCATCAAACAATACTTTGTTTTTATTGCCTGGTCCTGGTTAAGTAATGCAGGTATAGAAGAGGCTTGTATTGACCAGCAACAGACACAAATATTGGGTGTGCCTAAATTGCGCGGCACATCATTTTTGTGTTAACCATGCAAAAATACAAAGTATTGATTATTATGTAATTATGATGTATTTTATCTGAAATATGTTAAGTTATGTTAACCCAATTAACCGCGTTTTCCCTGTAGCCCGAGTTAAAATGTGATTGAAGAAATTCGTTAAATTAGCTATCATCTATCTTACGGGTAGTTAAATTCGTGTTTACTCAGCTCTCAGCCTGTGAGAAAATTAAGTTAAATATTAAAAGCGATTTGCCTTTTACTCCTTACCGCTCGGGCAGGGAAATTGTTTTTTTTAGCTCTGATTTTTCCGACAGAATTTCTAAACATTTACCGTTCAAAATCCTTTTACTACCGGCAGTTACCGGCTGCCGATCACAATCAGCAAGATCCCCTGTATGAAAAACACCATTTTTTTAAATCTGAAAAAAATCATACGAAAACCCTTAGCCACTGTATTTACGTTGGTGCTTGCTGTTATTACGTTTGGTTTTTCAACAATTATCAACTTACACAAAACGCTTAAAGCGGATGTGAATAATGGAGGGCTTTACCTGCCGGGTAATTTTAAGGCTACTATTGTGATTGACAGCCTGGCCGGCCGGGCAAGGCATTTGGCCGTAAATACCAACGGCGATATTTATGTGAAACTACGCTTCCCGGATTCTATAGGTGGTAATGTTGCCGCCCGGGACACTGATCATGATGGCAAGGCGGATACGATTGTAAAATTTGGTAATTATGATGATAAAGGCCCCTATGGAACGGGTATGCGGGTACATAAGGGATACCTGTATTTTAGTTCGGAGGTAAATGTTTATCGTACCAAATTAAATCCTAATACGCTGGTGCCCGATGGTCCGTTGGAGTTGATTTTGCACGATGCCCATGGCGAACATGAACATGATGCCAAGCCTTTGGCTTTTGATAATGATGGGCATATGTATGTTGCTTTTGGCGCTCCGTCAAATGCTTGCCAACAGCAAAACAGGGTGCCTGGTTCACCTGGGATTAAGGGTTGTCCCTTATTGCAGGAGTACGGCGGCATATGGCAGTTTGATGAGGCAAAGCCCAATCAGCAGCAAAAAAACGGCACCCGTTACGCCACGGGTTTGCGCAGCGTGGTAGCTATGGATTGGAACACGGCCGATAATTGCCTGTATGTGGTAGCGCACGGGCGCGACGATTTGCGGTTGCTGTTCCCCAAAAAGTTTAGCGCCTGGCAAAGTGCCGTTGCACCTGCCGAGGAGTTTTTAAAAATAAAACAAGGCACCGACGTAGGCTGGCCATATTATTATTACGACCCTATTCAGCATAAAAAACTGCTTAACCCCGAGTACGGCGGAGATGGCAAAAAAACGGGCGAAGGTGCTAAATACGCGCAACCCCTGATTGCTTTCCAGGCGCATTGGGCACCCAATGATTTATTGTTTTATACCGGTAACCAGTTCCCTGCAAGATATAAGAATGGGGCTTTTGTGGCTTTCCATGGTTCAACCAATCGGTCGCCGTATCCACAGGCTGGCTTTTTTGTGGCATTTGTGCCTTTTAAAAATGGTAAACCAGTAGGCAATTGGGAGATTTTTGCCGATGGTTTTGCCGGGCGAAACACAGTGGTGAGTGTGAGCGATGCCGAATGCCGCCCGATGGGTTTATCAATGGGCCCCGATGGATCGTTATATGTAAGCGATACTGAAAAGGGTAGGGTTTGGCGAATTTTTTATGGGGGTGATAAAACCAAATTTGGCAATGCCCAGCTTGCCAAAATGGAACAGCGTAAACAACTGCCCAATTTTAAGATACCTAACCAGGTGCGTAACAATTTTGCCACCGGCATGCTTAAAGGAGGTGCGCTCATCTACAATAAGTACTGTGTTAACTGCCATCAAAAAAATGGCAAGGGCGATGGTAACCTGTTTCCGCCACTAAGCGGATCTGAATGGGTTACAGGTGGAAAATATATGGAGAAGGAGCCGGGGATACGTGTGTTATTAAGTGGATTGGAAGGCCCTGTAACGGTAAAAAACAAACCTTATAACAGTGTAATGCCCAAACATGCGTTTTTAAGCGACGGAGATATTGCGGCTGTGCTTACTTACATCAGGAGCAATTTTGGTAATAACAGTAGCCTGGTTACGGCATCTGAAGTGAAAAAGATAAGGGCAAGCCTAAAGTAGGCTTGCCCTTATCTTCAACTGGATGACAAAGATTTCTTACATTCTTTACTAATATGGTGTGCTGATATTCAATTTTAATACCGTTGGCTCTTCTTCCAGTGGCCTTACCAATATTTCGGGGCTCAGGCCGCATTCGCGCAGCAGCTTGGTATGGTTATAAGATACTTGCCTGTATAATTGCGTATCGGTGATCCTGATTTGTTCGCAATTGATCAATACAAAGTGAATAAACAGCTTTGATAGCTTGTTGCCCGATTCATCGCACGTTTGATAAAACTGGGTTAAGTAGCCATTAATGCTGGCTATATCATTGAGCATAATTGCGGTTTTTATTTTAACAGCATACAAAAACGCATACATAAATGGGGTGGCCAAATTTTCTCTGAGTTTGCAGGCGGTTGCCAAGGATTCATACATCCTTAACATCTCTGTTTCGCTATAAAGGAAGAAATAAGCGGTTGAGGCCATCGCTTTTAAGAAGAAACGGTACGTGAACGACGAGTCTAAGCAGGTTTTGCATGTTTTTTGAGTGGCGTTGATGAACCTCAATACTTTAATTGGTTTTTGTGTTATGGATAGCGAATAACCGGCAAGCAGGTAAATAAGGTCGTTGCCTTTAAATGTATGAATAGCGGTTTTATGTTTCGGAGGATTAAAATAGAACCTGGTTAACTCGGCAAAGAACTCTTTTTTGATGATGCCGTATTTAAAATACTGGTAAATAGCGTCTAAGCAATGTAACGGGTTAATGTCGAAATTCTGAAAATCTTCGGGCGAGAAACTTCTCAGCTTTTTTAGATTATCGTCCATGCCTGCAAGATCAAGCTGGAATATGGATATAGTTGCTAACGCTGTGTAAACAAGCGCCTTTTTACTATTGGCCAGTTCAAACTTCAGGAGGGTAAGCAGTGTGTTTTTATATTCAAGATTGATGTATTCAAGTCCGAAAAAGTAATAGAACAGATCGTCGGTACAATCCGCCTTAAAGTAATTCACAATACTTTCTGAATAAATGGGCGATGATGACATTTTTAGCAGCAGTTCGCCAATAAATATCACTAATTCTGATTTTTCTTTAGGATTAAGGCGGGTATAAGCCAACAAGGCAAAGCTTTCCTGTTGCCCGTTTTTAACGGCATTCATCACACACCATTTTATAATGGGCAGTTTATGTTCGTTGTTATTAAATTTATCATTTATGGTATGAACCAGTTGAAGGTTAAATGTTGATTCGTTTTCAAAAAGTAAGTTTTTTGCTATAGTGTATTCTAAAAAGTTGCTGTTCCCAAATTGGATAACCGTTTTAAACATGAGGTCGGTGCTTATGTTGATCTCCCGTAAAAAACCAATGTTTAGCAATTCGGTGTAAGCATGGTTATATTGTTTAAGCAGTTCAATTACTTTTAGCTTATCAACATCGTAGGAGTCTTTTGTAAAGTCTATTTCGGCGACAAGGGTACGCAACAGGATGATTTTTTCTGTAGCATAATGACCCAGATAAACCTTATTAAGGATAAACGTTGAGATAAGGTCATGAATACAGATGTGATCTGCTATTCCAAAAGTAAAATCGTCTTTATGCTGCTTGTAATAAAACTGGAAGTATAGCGGATGATTAAAGTCTTTGGCGATATCAATGGCCATAAAGTTTTGAATGGCCGGATTGATGTTAATACAAAGATTCCTGACTTCGTTAAGTGTAAATAAAGGCACATTGGTAACCAGGTTGCTGTCGGTTACAAAACCGGTAAACCATTTTTCATTATCTGGATCTAATTCGTGTTGGTTGTTCACCCAGTTTGATGAACGCATGGTTAGGATCAATTTAAACCAGCTATGTGATTGATAAAAGGAAAAGATATTAGTAAGCTGGTTAAGCAAAAGATGAAATTGCTCTATTTTAAACATATGTTCGTCTAAACCATCAATAATAAAGTAAAATTTGCCGTCGCCCCGCTTATTGACGTCAAACAGAGCGGCAACATCGTCATCAGACGAGTAACCGAGCAAAGCGAGTAGCCAGTCATTTAAATCCCGGCCGCTTAAAAAAACGTTCATCAGCGCGCTGCTGCTAAAAAACAGTATGATATCTTTATTGTCATTAACAGCGGTTTTTTCATCTACCCAATGACAGAGCGCTAATGTTTTTCCATAGCCCGATGGTGCCATGATTACCGTTCCGGTGTAGTCGCCGGCTAAGAACTCATCAAAATGATCATTGATAAACTTTCTCTCAATAGTTTGGTTATAAGGAATACCTGACCGGTTTTTTAAGGCCTGTAAAGTAAAATTGGTAATTTTTGCTGCGTTTTGGCTCAATGCTTTCCAATCTATATCGGTATTGGTGGCCTTTACAGCAAGGCCTTGCTGGTTTATGCAAAAATCATCCCAACCTACATAACCGCAATATTTTGCCATTACCTCAATGGTAAAAAGAGAAGGTTTAAACTTACTAAAAGCAAAGCCGTATACCCTTTTCAAGGTGGTCTCGCTTACCGTAAGTTTTGTTGCTGCAAATATCATTGCCGAAAGTTCTCTACAATCACCGGGGGTGATGCTCTTAATGTCAGCGCGTTCCAACGCCCTTCCTTTAAGAATTTCAAATAATATTGGTGAAAAGGTTATCATGGTTTATATGTTTTGTCATTATTCTGCGTTATTATTATACGGTATATATACAGTAAAATGTTTGGCTCATTTTACTATCCAGAACGACGTATACCGTATTTATCAAGATATACGTAAATAAAATAGCGCATGGTTGTAAGAAAGTTTTTAATGAACAGAATGAACAGATATGTTTATTATGAACGGTATTTAATCATGGCGAAATAAGTGAATAAGATGTATTAATAATATTTCTTGATGCAAGTGTATTTTTAGGCTGTGTAATAATTGCACCTACCTTAAATACATTTGCATGAGAACTTCTACTCTCTTTAGCAGGTACATAAAAATTTTATGTCTGCTATTATTTTCTTCAAGTAAAATATTTGGTCAGCATCATTTTGCAACTACGCAGGTAAGCAGCACGCCCGGTTTACTTTGTGCCGCGTGCGTTGTAACCAACCCCGGCAACGCGGTTGACGGAAATCTGCAAACGTCATCTACCTTAAATTTAACGCTTGGTGTATTAGCACAAACCTACCAGGAGCTGATATTTCCCGGATCGGCAAAGGTTGCCGCCGGTACACCTGTAACCATAAAACTGGGTACAGGCGATAACCTGGTTGATTTAACTTTGCTTGGCGCAGTTACCATACAGGCTTATAACGGAGGCTCGGCTATTGGTAGCCCGGTTACTTTGGCTACTTTACTTACCGCGGTAAGCAATAACAATCAATACGAGGTTATCATAACCCCCGGCCAGGTTTATGACAGGGTTAGGGTTACACTTAATGGCGGGCTTTTAAGCGCCTTAAGCAGTATATATGTATATGATGCCTATTATAACGATAACAGCGTTGCCTCATGTAGTGCCGCTTTTGATGAACTGCACGGTATTTCGGCAGGGCTTTTAAATTTAGGAGTAGATATAGGCGGTGTTGCAAACCCGCAAAACGCTATCGATGGTAATATCAATACCGCATCAACCTTAAATGCGGGTGTAAATGTATTGGGGGCTTATGCACAACAGACCATCATCTTTAATCAAACCTCGGTTTTAGGCGATTCTGTAAGATTAACATTAGCAGTACCTACAAGTTTATTAAATGCTGATGTATTGTCGAGTATATCTTTATTAACCTTTAATGGCAATACCAGTAATAACGATGCCGTATTTTTAAATAGCAACCTGCTGCACGTACAGTTGCTTGGTATATTAAGTATTGGCTCAAACCTTAGTAAAGTTGTTGTAACCTACGCGCCCGCCAAATTATTTGACAGGGTACAGCTAAGACTTGGGAGTTTAGTAGCCAACGTATTATCCACCTTAAATTTATACGAGGCAGAAAAGCTTATCCCTCGTCCGATTGTAAAAATTGGCACTGTTGTAACCAACAGCGCTTCCGTTTGTGCGGGCAGTACCGTAACCTTTAGTGTAACCCCGGTAACAAACACCACATTTGCATGGTATACCACCGCGACAGGCGGTTCGCCAATTGCCGGTGCGGGGGCCACCTTTACAACACCTGCATTAAGTACAACCACAACTTATTATGTAGGCGCAAGCCGTATAGGCTGTACTAATGAGTCTGAACGGGCACCTGTGGTGGTTACCGTTAGCCAGATTCCTGCCGCCCCGGTTATAGCCAATGCTACAGCAACGGTATGTCCGGGTTCAACAGCTACTTTTAGTGCTGCGGCAGTTACAGGGGTAACCGTAAGCTGGTATGCCGCCCCAACCGGCGGTCCCCCACTATTTACCGGCAACAGCTATACAACTGCTGCTTTAACTACTACAACCGATCTTTATGCCGAGGCTGTGGCAGGTGGTACCTGCGTTAGCCCGACAAGGACAAAAGTTACAGCAACGGTTAGTCCGCTGCCTGCAGCACCGACTATTACCACACCAACAGTAACTATCTGCGATGGCGATGTAGCTATTTTATCCATAGCCAGCCCGGTTGCCGGCCAAACTTATAACTGGTACAGTGCTTCCAGTGGTGGCACCATATTAGCTACCGGCGTAAACTTTACCACACCTGCCTTACATGCCAACACAAATTATTATGCCGAAGCAGTTAACGTAACTGGTTGTATTAGCGCAAGCAGGGCACTGGCCACCGTAACCGTAAGCCCTAAACCGGCCAACCCGGTTTTAAGTGCTAATAATTCAACGGTGGTAGCCGGTCAAAGCGCCACTATTTCTGTTACCAATAGCCAGGCGGGTAATACCTATAACTGGTATACCTCCGCCGCAGCTGCTACCCCGGTATTTACAGGTAATCCTTATATCACACCATTATTATATAGCACTACCACCTATTATGTAGCGGCTGTAAACGCCGCTGGTTGCCAATCTGCTGCCAGGACAGCCATCACCATTAACGTTACCATCAACAATAACGCGCCTTGTACGTTTGCTAATCAGCAAACCAATGATGTAAACGGTGTTTGCGTGCTATGCGGTATTACCAATCCATTGCTGGCGACCGATGCTGATACAACAACGGCGTCAACTTTAACCGTAACTGCCGGTTTATTGGGCGGCTATAGTGAACAAACAATTCAGTTCCAGCAGGCAGGTTTTGCAAAAGATACCATCAAACTGGTATTACAAAGCCCCGTTGGTTTGGCCGATGTTGGCGTGCTGAGCGCTATCCAGGTATCGTTGTTAAACGGCGCTACCGTGGCTAATACTTATACATTGGATAATAACCTGATCACGGTAAGATTGTTAAGCGGTACTAACCGTTATGTTGTTTTAATCCCGGCGACTGCGGCTTACGACAGACTACAGATCAGGCTTAGCTCCGGCATCGCTAATTTGTTGACTTCGTTACAGGTATATTACGCTGTACAGCAATATCCAAAGCCAATATTTAACCCCGCATCAACAGAAGTTTGTAAGGGCAGCCCGGCTACCGTAGCCATCACTTCGCCGTCACCTGCAAACGGTACGTTTAACTGGTATGCTACACCAACAAGTGGCGCATCATTACATACCGGCACCACTTACACCACACCTGCCTTAAATGCCAATACCACTTATTATGTAGAATATAGCCGTGGCACCTGCGTAAGCCCAACCCGTTACGCGGTTGCGGTTACGGTTGATGATCCGCCGGCAAAACCGGTGGTTACACCAACCAGTGCAACTATCAACAGTGGGCAAACAACTACATTTAAAGCTACAGCTGCCACCAATGCCACCATTAATTGGTATACACAAGCAACCGGCGGTACAGTGGTGTTTACAGGCAGCACTTTCACCACACCTGTATTAAATGCCAATACAACCTATTACGCCGAAGCGGTTTTGGGCAACTGCGTATCGCCGGATAGAACCGTGGTAACGGTAACCGTGATTCCGGTAGTGATTCCGAATGTGACCGTAACGCCGCCAACCCAAGCTGTAAACGCGGGTACATCGGCCACTTTAACTGCGTCATCAACAACACCTGGTACTATATTTAACTGGTATACTACGCCAACAGGGGGTACAAGTATATTTACCGGGGCAACATTTACTTCTCCGGCGATATTCAGCAACACTACTTATTATGCCGAGGCTGTTGTTACCGCAACTGGTACAAAATCAGCAACCAGGGCATCAGGCAGCGTTACGGTGAATGCTATCAGCAATAATCCGGTACCTTGCGATGCGGCCATCGCCCAAACCAATACCACCAGCGGCTTGCTGTGTGTACTTTGCGGTATCGGCAATGCAGGCGGTGCTATTGACGCCAACAGCAATACCTTCTCGCAATTAAGTACCCCGGTAGGTTTATTGGGCGGCTATTCACAACAGACACTTCAATTTGCTAATGTGGCTCATGTTGGCGACAGCGTGATTGTTGACCTTGGGATTCCCGGAAGCCTGGCCAGTGTAGGTGTGCTATCGCAAATTAGTCTGGCTACTTATAATGGCGCTACTTATAATAACGATAGATTTAGTGTGAATGGCGGATTACTGAGTATCCGTTTATTGAGTGGCACAAGTCTTTTCCGTGTAGCCTTTAAAGCCACTGCCGATTTTGACAGGGTAGAGATCAGGTTAAACTCTGGCGTAGCCGGCGTTTTAAACGCTTTAAATATTTATGATGCCGCGCAGGAAGTTGCAGCGCCGGTGATCAGTGCAAATGCTGTAGCTACCTGCGCCGGAACACAAACTACACTAACAGCAACGGTACCAAATTACGTTACTGTAAAATGGTATACTACAGCAACAGGTGGCACACCAGTATTCACCGGTACTACATTTAATACACCAGTTTTAAATGCTACTACAACTTATTACGCGGAGGCCAGCAGAACATCTGATGGTTGTACCCAGGGCACCCGCACACCGGTAACTGTTACTGTAACTACAACGCCGGCAGCTCCGGTGGTTGCCAACGCTAACGCAACTGTGTGCCCGGGTTCAACAGCTACTTTCAATGCAACTGCAGTTGCGGGTGTTACGGTAAGCTGGTATGCTACCCCAACCGGTGGTACCCCGATATTTACCGGAAACAACTATACAACAGCCGCATTAACTAATACTACCAGCCTTTATGCTGAGGCTGTAGCAGGCGGAAGCTGCGTAAGTGCGACAAGGACTAAAGTAACCGCAACGGTTAGCCCGTTGCCTGCAACACCAACAATAGCTATCCCAACCACAACCATTTGCGATGGAGATGTAGCCATATTATCAATAGCTAACCCGGTTGCCGGTCAAACGTATAACTGGTACAGCACCTCAACAGGTGGTACTGTACTATCTACCGGTGTAAACTTTACTACGCCTGCTTTACACGCTAATACAAATTATTATGCCGAAGCGGTGAACATAACCGGTTGCACCAGCGCAAGCAGGGCGCAGGCTACTGTAACCGTAAGCCCTAAACCCGCTAACCCGGTTTTAGCTGCTAATAATTTGACAATAGCTGCAGGCCAAAACGCAACTATTTCGGTAACCAATGCACAAACAGGCATTACCTACAACTGGTATACTTCGGCAGCAGCAGCCACCCCGGTGTTTACGGGTACTCCTTATACTACACCTTTGTTATACAGTAGCACTACCTATTACGTAGCGGCGGTGAACGCGGCAGGTTGCCAATCGGCAGCCAGGACACCTATCACTATTAATGTTACCATCAATAACAACGCGCCATGCTCATTTGCTAACCAACAAACTAATGATGTAAATGGTGTGTGTGTATTATGTGGTATCACCAATCCTGTATTGGCAACAGATGCAGATACAACTACCGCATCAACTTTAACTGTAACTGCAGGGTTATTGGGTGGCTATAGCGAACAAACGGTGCAGTTTCAACAGGCGGGTTTTGCCGGCGATACCATCAGGCTGGTATTACAAAGTCCGGTTGGTTTGGCCGATGTGGGCGTACTGAGTGCCATCCAGGTATCGCTGTTAAATGGTGCTACCGTTGGCAGCACGCTAACGCTGGATAATAACCTGATCACTGTAAGGTTGCTAAGCGGCACCAATCGTTACGTAGTGCTGATCCCTGCAACTGCGGCGTATGACAGGCTACGGATCAGGCTTAACTCTGGTATCGCTAATTTGCTTACCTCATTGCAGGTTTACTATGCATTACAGCAATATCCAAAACCGGTATTTAACCCGGCATCAACCGAGGTATGTAAAGGCAGCCCTGCAGTAGTTTCTATTACTGCACCATCACCTGCAAACGGAGCATTTAACTGGTATGCTACCCCAACAGGAGGCGCGTCATTACATACCGGTACTACGTATACTACACCAAATTTAAATGCAAATACCACTTATTATGTAGAGTATAGCCGCGGTACCTGCGTAAGCCCAACACGTTACGCGGTAGTTGTTACAGTTGATGATCCACCGGCTAAGCCAACGGTAATCCCTCCCAGCGCCAGCATCAACACAGGGCAAACAGCTACCTTTAAAGCTACGGCAGCAACCAACGCCATCATTAAATGGTATACACAGCCAACAGGCGGAACTGCTGTATTTACAGGCAGTACTTTTACCACACCGGCTTTATCGGCCAATACAACCTATTACGCCGAATCTGTTTTAGGTAATTGTGTATCGCCAGACAGGACCGTTGTACCAGTAACCGTTACGCCACTGGTAATACCAGACGTAGCAGTTGCACCGCCAACACAAGCTATAAACGCGGGTACATCGGCCACATTAACTGCATCATCAACAACTCCCGGTACTATATTTAACTGGTACACCACAGCAACAGGCGGTACCAGCATTTATACCGGTGCTACCTTTACATCGCCGCCATTATTTGCGGCAACTACTTATTATGCCGAGGCGGTTGTTAGCGCCACAGGCTCAAAATCGGCCACCAGGGCATCTGGCAGTGTAACCATCAATGCCATCAGCAATAACCCTGTACCTTGCGACGCCGCCATCGATCAAACCAATACTACCAGTGGTTTACTTTGCGTGCTTTGCGGTATCAATAATGCAACAGGTTCTGTTGATGCCAACAGTAACACCTTCGCGCAATTGAGCGCCCCGGTAGGTTTATTAGGTGGGTACTCACAACAAACCTTACGCTTTGCCAACACAGGCAGGGCAGGCGACACCGTAGTGGTTGATCTTGGTATCCCAGGAGCGTTGGCCAGTGTGGGTGTGCTATCGCAGATTAGCCTGGCTACTTATAATGGAGCCACTTATAATAATGATCGTTTTGCATTGAATGGCTCATTAATAAGCATACAACTGCTGAGCGGAACAAGCCGTTTTAGGGTGACATTTAAAGCCGCTGCAGATTTTGACCGGGTTGAGGTTCGCCTAAACTCTGGTGTTGCAGGTGTTTTGAACGCCCTGAATATTTATGACGCCGCACAGGAAGTAGCGGCACCGGTAATTACCGCCAACGCAGTAACTGCATGCGCCGGAACACAAACTACGCTGACTGCTACTGTCCCAAGCTACGTTACCGTAAAATGGTATACTACAGCAACCGGCGGCAATCCTGTATTTACCGGGGCAACATTTAATACACCGGTTTTAAATGCTACTACTACTTATTATGCAGAAGCCAGCAGAACAGCAGACGGCTGTACCCAGGTTACCCGCACACCGGTAACCGTTACCGTAACACCTACACCAGCGGCTCCGGTGGTTGCAACAGCCAATGTTACCATATGTTCAGGCTCGCCGGCTACCTTTGCGGCAACGCCTGTAAATGGGGTTACCTTTAACTGGTATACAGCCGCAACCGGTGGTACATTAGTACATACCGGTAATAGCTATACCACCGGGGCATTAAGCCAAACCACATCTTACTTTGTGGAGGCCGCAGGTGCGGGTTCATGCACAAGTTCGACCCGTACCCAGGTAACTGCCAACGTTACCGCTACGCCATTGGTACCGCAGGTTGCGCAGGCTACTGTACAAACCTGTTCAGGTTCATCGGCTGTATTATCGGCCTCATCTACCCAGCCAGGCGTAACCTTTAACTGGTATACTGCTGCTACAGGAGGCACGCCAATATTTACCGGGGCACAATACACCACCCCAAATCTTACTGCCAATACATCTTATTATGTAGAGGCAGCCGCAGGCAGTTGTGTTAGCTCGACCAGGGCAAAAACAGATGTTGTGGTTAACCCAACTCCTGTCGCACCAGCTTTAACAGTAACACCAGCCAATGCCCAGATCTCGTCTGGCCAAACAGCTGTAATTAAAGCTACATCAACCACAGCAGGCGCTACCTTTAACTGGTATACCGCGGCAAGTGGTGGTTCGCCAATATTTACCGGTGCTGCCTTTACTACGCCGGCGCTTACTTCAAACATGACTTATTATGTTGAAAGTACGCTTGCAGCCACAGGCTGTACCAGCCCAACACGTACGCCGGTTACCATTACTGTAAATCCAATTTTCTCAACTTCATGCGATTTTGCATCGACACAAAACTTTACTGCCACCGGTATATGCGTGGGCTGTACTGTTAGCACGCCTAACAACGCTGTTGATATTGATACAACTAATGCCAGTCAGCTTCAATTAACTGTTGGTTTATTGGGGGCCAATGTTAGTCAGCAATTGATATTTGGCGATACCGGTAATGCCGGCGATAGCGTAACTGTTAAGTTAGGATTACCTGTAAGCCTGCTTACCGCAGGGGTGCTTGATGGTATTCAGATAGCATCATACAATGGCGCTACCTATAATAACGACCGTATCACCTTAAGCAGTAACTTACTGCACATCCGCCTGTTGGCAGGGTCACAAACCGCAATCATTAGGTTTGCACCTAAAGGGACTTACGACAGGGTTGAAGTAACTTTGTTGGGCGGGGTGTTATCGGCCTTAAATTCGGCCAGCATTTATTATGCAACCAAACAGGTTGACGCACCAAAACTGGCTGCATCAACCGATAATATTTGCCAGGGAAGCACAGCCACTTTCACGGTGAGCAATGCCCGCGCCAGTGTAACTTATAAATGGTACACCGCGGCTGTGGGTGGTTCATTAGTGCATACCGGAGCTACGTTTACTACCGGGGCATTGGCCGCAACTACAACTTATTATGTAGAAAGCAGCCGCACAGCCAATGGTTGCGTTAACCCCAACCGGGTAGCCGCCACAGCTAATGTGACACCGTCACCTGTTAATCCTGTACTGGCAAGTAATAATGTAGAGATCTGCGCAGGCGATAATGCCACTTTAACTGTAACCAATGCCGGTACCGCGACAGTTAAATGGTATGACGCGGCTACAAATGGAACGCTGTTATTTACAGGTGCTACCTATACGGTAAACCCTGTTACTACCCAAACTTACTACGCAGAAATAAGCAACGGTACCTGTACCAGCCCGGCCCGTACCCTGGGTACTGTAAAGGTTAATGCAAGGCCATCAAAACCCGGTGTTGTTGCTGCCGATGTACAGGTTTGTGCTAACAGCACAGCGGTGCTGGCCGTGTTAACACCAGAAGCAGGCGTTACCTATAGCTGGTATACCGCTGTAACAGGTGGAACAGCCGCGGGTACAGGCGCTACTTTTACTACGCCTGCCATTAGCCAGAATATTACTTACTATGTTGAGGCATCAAATACTACAACAGGCTGTATCAATAACGGAGGTCGCACACCGGTAAATATCACCGTAAGCGGTACATTAACCGCACCAATACTAAGTGCCGCTACAACCCAGGTTTGTAGCGGTGGCAGTGTAACCGTTAGTGTGAATAATCCTGTTGCGGGCCTGGTTTATAACTGGTATACCGCTGCTACCGGCGGCACACCAATATTTACCGGAACTACATTTACTGCCAATAATTTGCTGGCCAACATTAGCTATTTTGTTGAAGCTGCAAATAGCAGTGGTTGTGTGAGCAGCACACGCGCAAAAACTGATATCACCGTTCTGCCAATACCAACGCCGCCACAGGTTACCGCGCCAGCGGGTGGTTTAAGCGCTTGCGATGGCTCAACCATTACCATCAGCATAACCAATCCACAAGCCGACCAGGTTTACCGTTGGTACAATTTTGCAACGGGAGGTACACTGTTATTTACCGGTACACAATTTACAACGCCTGCAATTACCGCTACAACAACTTACTACGTTGAGGCAGCAAGTGCAGGCAACTGTAACCCATCGGCCCGTACACCTGTTAAGGTTACTTTAAACCCGTTACCAGCAGATCCTACAGTTACAGCATCAACAGTGCCTGTATGCGCGGGTGCAAGCGCTACCTTATCTGTGGCATCACCACAGGCAGGTATTACCTACACCTGGTATGATTCGCCTGCTATGACCACTGTGTTATTTACCGGCAGCACTTATATTACCGGGCCGATATCAACCAGTACTAACTTCTATGTATCGACAGCAAATACTTCGGGCTGTAACAGCAGTAACCTGGCACAGGTGAGGGTAAATATCATACCACCACCATCGGCACCTGTTGTTGCGGGTGGTGCACCTGTACAAACCTGTGTAGGTTCAAAAGCTACCTTAAGTATTGATAATCCAACAGCAGGCTTTACCTACAACTGGTATTCAGCAGCTACAGGTGGCACACCAATATTTACCGGTACAAGCTTTACCACTGCTAATTTATCGGCAGATATTTCATACTATGCAGATGCAGTAAACAGCACCGGTTGTAGTTCATCAAGCCGCACTCAGGTTGATGTGCATGTAAACGCGTTACCTGTTGCTCCGGTAGTAACAGCGCAGGGCGGTTCGGCAACACCATCAGTTTGTTCTGGTAACTCAGCCACGCTTACTGCTACAAGTGTTACGCAAGGCGTTACCTTTAACTGGTATACCGTTGCCCAGGGTGGCACACCGGTATTTACAGGGGCAACGTATGTTACACCTCCAATATCGGCCACAACTACTTATTATGTAGAGGCTGTGACTACGGCGGGTGGTTGCGCATCATCAACCCGTACTGCGGTGCAGATTACCATTAATAATACTACCGCGCCAACACCAACAGTTGATGCCGCTGGCTTAAGCGTTTGCCAAAATAGTGTGGCTACCATCAGCATAACAAATCCTGTGGCCGGCACTACGTATAATTTCTATACAGTGGCAACAGGTGGCAATTCTGTTTATACCGGTACAAGCTTTGTAACGCCTGCCATCACCCAAAACACAACTTACTACGTTGAGGCAACCGACGGGCAAAATTGCAAACCATCGGCAAGGCTGGCTGTAAATGTTACAATAGTACCACAGCCAGGTACACCTGTGCCAACAGCAGCAACCGTGGCTGTTTGTAAAGGCAGTACGGCTACACTTTCGGTATCATCGCCACAGGCTGCATTAACTTATAACTGGTATTCATCGGCAGCAAAAACAACCAAACTATTCACCGGGGCTACTTATGTAACAGGGCCAATTAATGCGAATACTACCTTTTATGTAGAGGCTGCAAATGGCTCGTGCAGTAGTTCGTCGCTGGCCACGGTGCAGGTAAATGTTAACAGCGCGCCTGGTGCACCTGTGTTGGTCAACAACGCCGTTACTGATTGCCAGGGCTCGCGAGCTACCTTGAGTATATCCAATCCGCAAGCCGGCTTTACATATAGCTGGTATGCCAATGCAGCAGGAGGCACACCGCTGTTTACCGGTACCGATTTTGTGACACCTGCTTTATCTGTTTCTGCTACTTACTATGCCGAAGCTATTAATAGCACAGGTTGCTCTTCGCCAACACGTACCAGTGCAACGGTAACAGTAACAACAGCGCCAAACGCGCCACAGGTAAACGTGCCCAATGTTGCTATCTGCCCGGGAACAACGGCTACTTTATCGGCAACAAGTTCGGCTAATACTACTATTAACTGGTATGCCAATGCAACAGGCGGTACCGCGTTAGCTACAGGTGCAAGCTTCATTACGCCGAGCCTTAGTAACAACATAACATACTACGCCGAGGCTGTAAACAACACAGGAGGCTGTGCATCGGCAACACGTACATCGGTAACTGTAACCATTATTCCTGCATTAACCGCGCCGGTTGTAAGTGCAAGTAATACCAGTACAAGTGTTATAACCTTTACGTGGGGCGCGGTGCCCGGTGCTACCGGTTATGAAGTAAGCCTTGATAATGGTGCAACCTTTATAGCGCCAAGTTCTGGCAGTGCCGGTACAACACATGAAGTAAGCGGTTTAAGCGCCAATCAAACTGTAACCATCATTGTGCGGGCAACCGGGCCATGCGGTTTGGGTGCTAACTCGGCTGTTGTTACCGCTACTACCAACAATCCATTCGGTAACGGAATTTTTGTACCAAATGTGTTTACGCCGAACGGAGATGGTAATAATGATTTACTGCAGGTGTTTGGTAATACCATTCAAAGTTTAACCTTATCTATTTACGATCAATGGGGCGAACTGCAGTTCCGCACCACCAATAAATCGGCCGGATGGGATGGCACTTATAAAGGGCATGCCCAGCCTGTTGGGGTATATGTTTACTACCTAACCGGCTTAACAACCGATGGGCAGCCAATAAAAATGAAGGGAACTGTAACACTGTTAAGATAAAAGCATCATGTGCCCCAATATGTTGGGGCACATGATCAACCATCAACATAAATAAACCTTTACTATGAAAAAACTACTCATGATCATGATGGCTGCGGCGCTTCAATTGGGGCTCATCAGCCGCTTACAGGCCCAGATTGACCCGCACTTTTCTCAGTACTATGCTTATCCCATATATCTTAACCCTGCTTTAACAGGAGTTATCAATGGCGATTTACGGGTTAATGCCAACTTTAAAAACCAATACGCAACTATTAATAACGCCTACCAAACCGAAGGTCTTTCGTTAGACTATCGCCCTACCGACAAAGTAGGCGTAGGCTTTAACGTGTTGAACCAGGCAGCGGGCGACGTGGGCTACAATTATTTTGCGGCTTACGGTACTTTTGGATATGCCATTGCAGTATCAAATGACGGTTATAAAAAAATAAGTTTTGGTATTAACGCTGGTGTTATTAACCGCAGCTTTGATCCATCCAAGGCCCAGTTTGGTAGCCAGTATAACCCCAACAGCGGTTTTGACCCCACTTTACCAAGCAACGAGAACTTTTTAAATACGAATGCCACGATCTTTGACGCGGGCGCGGGTGTCTTTTATTATGACGGTGATCCACTGCATAATGCCAACTTATTCGGGGGAGTAAGTGTAGGACACCTGGCCCGCTCCAAAGATCCATTCGCGGTTGATGGCAGCCAAAGCAAGTTGCCATTACGTTACACCGTGCATGGCGGGGTGCGGATAAAAGCATCTGAACTTTTTGATGTGATACCACACGCCATTTACATGCGCCAGCAAAAAGCCCAGGAAAAAGCAATTGGCGCGTATGCCGAGCTAAAAATGCAGGATGACAAAGGGTTGATTTTTGGCGGCATGTACCGCTTTCAGGATGCGGCAATTGCAAATATCGGGTATCATGTAAATAGCATGATCATTGGTGCAAGTTATGATTTCAATACATCGTCATTAAGCAAGGCAACATCAAGCCAGGGCGGTTTAGAATTGTCTATCAGCTACGTTTTCCGCAAACGGATCCAGGAACCAGAGCCTGTTTGTCCAAGGTTATAAATCTACCAATCCATGAAGAAGATATTTTTTACCATACTCCTGCTCGTATCCATTGTTACTGTAGAAGCCCAGTATAAGGCTAATCCGCGCGCGTTTGGCGACAAAGCTTTTAATAACAAAGATTACTATGAGGCGGCCTTTTATTACAAACAGGCTGCCGAAGGTTTAAGCCTCATTAAAAAGCAGGCTATCCCATATCACGCTACCGGCAAGGTCGATAAAAGCGCGAAATCAACAGATAGGGCATATATCTGCTATCAGCTGGCCGACTCATACCGCTTATATGAAAACTACCTGGAGGCCGAGGGTTGGTATTACAACGTAATTAACGAGAATTATGAAGCGCAATATCCGCTGGCCAGGCTTTGGTATGGCGTGTGCATGCGGGCCAACCAGCACTTTGATGAGGCTATTACCCAGCTTGAACAATTTAATCAAACGTTTACCGGCGAAGAAAAATATAAGCTGATGGCGCAACGGGAGATCAAAAACTGCCGCTTTGCAAAAGAGCAGTACCAGTATCCATTGTTGATAGAGGTGAAGAAGATGGATGGTGTTTATTATTCAGACGGATCGGATTATGCGCTGATACAGCGGGATGGAAACCAGTATTTTACTTCATCGCGGTTTCTTAAAAACGAAAGAAAACACCTGAACAGGGTATATTTAGTTACAAAGGATAAGCCTACAGAACCTGTGGCTATCAGTTTTAAAAACGACGACGGCAAGAGCGACCTGGAATATGGTACCCCGGCCATTAGCGCTGATGGACAACGCCTGTACTTTACCCGCTGGTATAAAGACGGCAGCAAAGTTTTACACGGCATTTATTACAGTCAGCTTGCCAATGGCGAATGGGGCACCCCTAAAAAAATGGGGACTAATATAAATGCCGATGGTTTTAACTCCATACAGCCATTTATTACTGCCGATGGCAAGCGTTTGTATTTTACATCAAACAAACCCGGCGGCCAGGGTGGCGATGATATTTGGATGAGCGATTTAGACGATAGCGGCGATGCCGTTAACTCTACCAACCTTGGCAGTACCATTAACACCCCGATGGATGAGCAGGCACCATACTATGATATGACTAATAAGCGGCTCATTTATAGTTCGAAAGGCTTTATTGGTTTGGGTGGATTTGACTTTTTTGATAGTTGGGATGATAACGGTAGCTGGAGCGAGCCGAAAAACCTGGGTTATCCTATGAACTCGGCCAAAGATGATCTGTATTACCTGCCGGATCATGACGATAGCAACAAATTCTACATCAGCAGCGACCGCGAATCTGATTGCTGTTTGAACCTGTTCGAGATAAAAGATAAAAGGCATATCCTGAGTGGCCTTGTGATAGATTGCGATACACACAAGCCGCTGCCCGGTGTTAAAGTGAGCTTTATTGATTCGTTAACCAGGCAGGTTATCAAAAGCATCGTGACAGACAATACCGCACGTTACGCTTTTGCGGTAACCACCAAACGGCCGTACCAGATCAACCTTGAAAAACAAGGTTATTTTAGCAAGGTATTGCCTGTGCCTGCCAACGACCAAATGAGTGGCGATACCCTAAACAACCCTGATATATGCCTGCAGGCCTTTGTGGTTGATAAGCCCATTGTGATCAAAAACGTGCTTTACGATTTTAACAAGGCAACCTTACGGCCCGAATCAAAAATAGTGCTGAATGAACTGGTAACCATATTGAAGGACAATCCTAAAATAAAAGTTGAGCTGAGCGCGCACACAGATTCAATAGGATCTGATAAATACAACCTGAGGCTATCACAGGCCCGTGCGCAGGCATGCGTGGATTATATTATAGCCAGTGGTATTGAGGAGAGCAGGATTTACGCTAAAGGGTATGGCAAACGCCAGCCTATAGCGCCAAACTCATTACCAAACGGCAAGGATAACCCCGAAGGCCGCCAGCTAAACAGACGTACAGAATTTAAAGTATTAAAAATAGAATAAAAAAGAATCAAGAATTAAGAGTAAGGAATCAAGAAAAAGAATGACGGATAGGTTTTAAAGAATCAGGTAAATGGTATAAAGAGTTAGCTACCGGCATAATTTTTTGTCTTAACTCTTGATTCTTGCCTCTTGATTCTCAATTCCCAAGTCTTGCCTCTTTTTACAAACCATTAATCCCTCAAACAATGACAGCAACTGTTAACAATTTTCATCCTTTGCCGTTGGGGTACTTTACCCTGATGATGTTACTGGCTTTAGGTACGGCAACATATGGTGTAGTAAAACTACGAAGCGTGGCTATAGACAATCGGTCGGCTATAGATCAATCGGATAAGCTGGTCATTGGTTTTTTTAATGTGGTCATCAGTCTTGTGGCTATATGTACTATGATATATATCGCCGCATGAAAATGAATAATCAAATTTTAAACAATCCCCTAAACACAACAAAACATGATCCACGAAGGAGTTTCACAAAGCAGGCCGCTTCTTAAAACCAAGGGTTTTTCGACACTGCATTTAGAGATATTTGAGTATATATTGCTTGGCAAAACCAACCGCGAAATAAACAGGATGCTGGGTTATACGCAACGTTCGCACGCGGTGGTTGATCACTCACGCAAAGTAATGTACAAATTGCTGGCCATGGAAGATTTGCATCGCGCCGATTTTACTGAACGGGTGGCGTATCCACGTAAATTTCAGTTTTGGTGGATGAAGCTGCTTGTGAAACATAAAGATGCATTAGTTTTTAAAGCCATAGCGGCAAAATTTTACGAATAGGTATGGATTTGGATAATAAGTAAAAGCCAGGCAAGTTTGATTGTACTGGCTTTTTTGTTTTAGTTTTTTACGGCTTAAACCATCAGCATGACTAATTCGTCATATTGGCGATATAGTTGTTAAAATATAAAACCTTATCCAAATTTAAATGTACTTTCCTGCAACCTATTTATGATGATATTCCAAAGCTTGTTAACCGGCACCGATATGCCGGAACTTATTAAAAACGAAACTGTTGCAGATATATTTAGAAATGCCGCTGCCCAACATCAAAATAAAATCGCCCTTGTTTTTGGCAATAAACACATTAGTTATGCCCAATTAAATCAATGGAGCGATCATATCGCTTACTTTATAGCCAGCCAGGGAATTGGCCGTGGCCACTCCATCGGCGTATGGCAATCCCGCGGACTGGAATTGCACGCTGTTATTCTTGGCATTGTAAAATCCGGTGCGGCCTATGTACCGCTTGACCGCGAAATGCCCGAAGAGCGGTTGCAGATAGTTTTACAGGAGGTAGGTGCCTCGGCTTGTTTTAGTGATGGAGCGCCCAATCTGCCCATTCCCATATTTACGGTGCCACCGTTGCAGCAAAGCTATGAGGATTTTACCTTGCCGGCTGGTCCAACAACTAATGACAGGGCTTATGTGCTATACACATCTGGCAGTACAGGTAAGCCGAAGGGTATCCCGATACTGCACCGCAATATTTGTCATTTGATCCGCTCAGAACAAAGCGTCATCAGTATTAGGCCCGATGATAAGGTTTACCAGGGGTTCTCGGTATCATTTGATATGTGGTGCGAGGAAACTTATATCAGTTACCTGGCCGGTGCTACCATTTGGGTGGCCGATGCCACAACGGCAAAATCTATTGACGAACTGAGTGAAACATTAAGGCAGCAAAAGATCACCATTTTACACGCTGTACCAAGTTTGCTGGCTGTAATTGATGATGATATCCCTTTGTTACGCCTGGTTAATGCCGGTGGCGAGGCTTGTACAACCGCTGTTTTAAACCGCTGGAGCAAGCCCGGAAAGAATGTTTTTTATAACAGTTATGGTCCTACCGAAACAACAGTTACATCTACCATGGTGGCCCTTAAACCCGGTGATAAAATAACCATTGGCGGGCCGCTGCCCAATTATAACCTGGCCGTTATTGATCCTCAATTTAACCTGTTACCGGTTGGGCAACAGGGCGAACTGATTATTTCTGGTCCGGGGTTATGTGAGGGCTACGTTAACCGCCCCGAGCTTACAGCCGAAAAGTTTTTGACAAAGCCGGCATCGTTAGTTAATTTACCCGGCGACCGCATTTACCTGAGCGGTGATGCCGTTATAATGCAGGCCGATGGAAGCATTGATTTTCATGGCCGTTTGGACGACCAGGTAAAACTGCGCGGCTATCGTATAGAACTGGGTGAAATAGAAGCCCGCTTAAACCAGTTAGAAGAAGTAGCCACCGCTGCTGTCGCCCTAAAAAAAGACGCCACAGGCCAGGATCAGATGGTGGGATATGTTACCTTGAAAAGCGGTTACGCGTTAGAAGAACATCACGCACGTACAAAGCTGGCAGAAGTGTTGCCGCCTTATATGGTACCGCTGGTTATTGTGGTACTTGACAAATTGCCCCGCCTTTCAAGCGGTAAAATAGACCGGAAAGGTTTACCCGTACCCGAGGCTTTATTACAAGTTAAAGCGCAGGAAGAAGTGAAAATTAATGCTTCGGATCCGTTGGCTGTAAAAGTAATGGCCGGGCTAAACCATATTTTCCCCGGTAGGGAAATCACACCCGATGTTGATTTTTTTACTGACCTTGGCGGACACTCTTTACTGGCTGCAAGCTTTTCATCGTGGCTCAGACAAGAGGCAGGCGTGCAACATGCATCGCTTAAAGACATTTACACCAACCGCCCCATAAAAAAACTCATTAATACCTGGGAAATTGCCGAAAAAGCAAACGAGCAAAAAGCCCATATTAAAAAAGAGCCTTTCCATCCCGTATCATCACTCCGGTATTGGTTATGCGGTATTGCGCAGGGCTTCTCTTTATTGGTTATTTACGGCTTGTTTGCCATTCAAATCATTATTCCTTACCTGGGCTACTATTATGTGGTGGCGGGTACAGAATCCGGGCGGGATAATCGTACCATCGCTTTAATTACCGCTTTGTTTTTGTATTGTCTTGTGCCGCCCTTTTTATCTATGATAGGTATTGCTGCTAAATGGCTGCTGCTGGGTAAGGTAAAAGAGGGTGAGCATCCGCTTTGGGGATTTTATTATTTTAAATACTGGCTGGTTGATAACCTGTTGAAGCTATCGCCGGCGCAATTCATGAACGGAACCCCCATTTATCCTTTGTACCTGCGGTTGCTGGGTATGAGCATAGCTAAAGACGCGCAAATAAGTTCAATAACGGTAGGGGCTTATGACCTGGTGGAAATTGGCAGCGACGCCAGCCTTAGTTCGGGCGTGGTGCTGGATAATGTAACGGTAGAGAATGGCCTGATCAAATTCACAAGCATAAAAATTGGTGCCCATGCTTATATTGGCAGTAATGCCGTAATATCTGGCGGTGGCAGTATGGAAGACTGGACTGAACTGCAAGATCTGAGTCACCTGCAAGGTGGTAAAACCATTAAAGCTTATGAAGTTTGGAAAGGCAGCCCGGCAGAAAAATCGCATGATGCAAAACCCGAAGAGCTGCCTCAGCCTTTCCAGGCCAAATTTTTGAAGATCAAAACTTATGGGATTCTATATTCCTTGTTGCTCATTATTTTTCCGGTGGTGGTTTTGCTGCCGCTATTGCCCGTAATAGAGATCCTGAACTATATGGACTTGAACGCGCCTGATTATAATTTCAGCTATTTTATACATATCCCCTTACTTACGCTACTGTACATTGTGATATACGCCTTTGAAACGGTATTGTTATCAAGGCTGTTATTGTGGGGTATTAAGCCCGGTACGTACCCGGTATTTAGCAGTACCTATGTGCGTAAATGGCTGTCAGATCAAATGATCTCTGTTGCGCTTATTGTATTACACCCGGTTTATGCCACTGTATTTGTTTCCTTTTTCTTCAGGATGTTAGGGGCTAAAATTGGTAAAAATACCGAGATCTCAACAGCCAGCAACGTAACCCACACCATGCTTACCATAGGTAACGAATCATTTATTGCAGATGCCGTAACGTTGGGCGAGGAGGATATCCGTGCGCAAAGGCTCATTTTAAATAACACTACTATTGGTAATAGTAGTTTTGTGGGTAATAGCGCTTTGATTCCGCAAGGGTATACCCTGGGCGATAATATGCTGATTGGGGTATTATCTGTTCCACCCACAATAGAGCAACAGGCTGATAACCCGCTGGGCGATTGGTTTGGCTCGCCGGCTATAGCGCTCCCACACAGGCAAAGTAGCGGAGAATACCCGGCATCACTTACAACCACACCTTCATGGGGCCGTAAAATTGCCCGTGGTACCATTGAAACCATCCGGATTATTTTACCGGAAACCGTCATCATTTGCTGCAGTGTGCTGTTGATTGCCTATTTTCATGATCTGCTAATAGACCGCACAGCCATACAGATCCTGCAACAGATGCCCAAACTACCATTTTATTACCTGTATTATATGGGCATGCCTGCGCTGCTGGTAACCGTGATCATGAAGTGGGTTTTTGTAGGTAAATATAAGGTAGAGCAAAAACCAATGTGGACACATAAGGTTTGGCGCAGCGAAGCCATTACCAGTACTTATGAAGCCCTCGCAGTTCCGTTTTTCCTGGAGTTTTTAAAAGGGACGCCGTTTTTGCCCATGTTTTTACGTTTATTCGGCGTTAAAATTGGTAAACGGGTATGGCTTAATACCACCGATATTACCGAACACGATATGGTTACCATTGGCGATGATGCGGCATTGAATGAAGACTGCGGTCCGCAAACGCATTTGTTTGAAGATAGAGTGATGAAAGTGGGCACCGTAACCATAGGCGCGCGTACCAGTATTGGTACCCGCAGCATTATTTTATACGATACCGAAATTGGCGACGACGTGAAACTGGAGCCGCTATCACTCATTATGAAAGGCGAGCAGCTTGCTCCCGGAACCGAGTGGACAGGCAGCCCGATAAGGCCTTTGCAATAGCCTGCAACCCCCTGTCAGCCAGCCTGTCGAAGGATCTATTCTGCGCCATGCCTATTCGCTCTGCAAAGTTCGCGAATAGATCTTCGTTCCTACCCATGACAAGTCCACCATGTCATTGCGAGGAACGAAGCAATCGCGAACTGCGCAGAACCGCTCTGTATAGCATGAGATTGCTTCGTGCCTCCTATGACATAGCTTTATATTGTCATTCCACCTTCAGAATTTTGCGGATTTTACAACTCAGGATGACAGTTGTTTATTTGAAAGGACATGCTGAAGATTTTATCCTGATCCAGCATTACCCGATCACGAAAACGTAGAAATGAGCAGCGGATAGTTTATCCGCATTACCCGTACCGGATGGCTGCTGTGCAAAAAAATTGATGGATTGGTTATCCGGATGGCATCGCCAAAATGAGTCCAGTTGCCTAATGAGCAGTGAATGATAAAGCTTGGCAGATTATGATCTACCTGGTTTATGAGGCAGATATGGCCTTGGTGACCACCACTATCGGGATACACCATCAAATCGCCTGTAAGTGCATATCTGCAAGCGCTATCTCTTTAAATAAGCCGTCTTTAACCGGTTTTCCGCCGGCCCAGTATTCGTCGGTACTCAGCCAATGGCCGCTTCCCGGTGGTAATTCACGTGGAATGCCAATAGCCCAGACAATAAAACCCGAGCAATCACACTCCTTGGTTATTGGTTTTGAGGGATCGAAGCCTCCCTGGCCTAACTTGTAAACTGTTTTTTTTGCTAACGCGCTGTGTGCCCTGCTAAGGGTTTGTTGTGTACTTGCTGTAACAAGTGTTGCTTTCCATGGCATAACGATAAGATTTTTGGTTACTTAAATATAAGCATTTTGGACGATTTAATTGGCAAAATGTTATAAACATTATTTGCGTAGCTTTATGCCTGTGACTGCCATGATAAAGAAAACTATCTTATTTAGCTTATTGCTGTTTACATGTTTTTGTCTGCACGCACAGTCTGTCTTAAAGCCATTCCCTCAGCATATAACATACACGCAAGGCATTATTATTCCCAATCACGTTAGCCGGCAAAAGCTTGATAACACCGTGCTTTCATTTTACAACCAATGGAAAAGCCGCTATGCAAAACCGGCGAAAGCTAAAGGACAAAGGTACATTTGGTTTGAACGGCCTGGTGGTAAACAATGCGTATCTGAAGGGCAGGGCTACGGCATGATCATTACCGCTTTAATGGCCGGTACCGATGCATCTGCCAAAATAACTTTTGATGAATTGTTCAGATATTACCACGCGCACCCGGCAAGGGCCGGTCAGTATTTAATGAGCTGGGCGCAGGATTACCAGGGTATTAATACCGATCATTCTTCGGCCACTGATGGCGATATGGATATAGCCTATTCGCTTTTATTGGCAGATAAACAATGGGGGAGTAAGGGAGCTATCAACTATCAAAAAGAAGCCAAGGCGTTACTGGCCGATATCATGAAGTATGAGATCAATCAAAAAAGCTTTACCATATTGCTGAGCAACGAAACCGAGCCGGATAGTAAAGATTATTACGATACCCGTACGTCTGATTTTATGCCATCGCATTTCAAGGCTTTTAAAATCGCGACCGGCGATATTCGTTGGGATAAGGTCACGGCAAATACCTACAAGCTATTTGCCGCTATGCAGCAAAAGTATAGCCCAGATGCAGGTTTATTGCCCGATTTTATTCAGCAGGTAAATCATAACCCACATCCCGCCAAAGCCATGTACCTCGAATCGAAATACGATGGCTGTTATAATTACAACGCTTGCCGCGTACCCTGGCGCGTAGCAGTTGATTACCTGTTATATGGCGATGCCCGGGCAAAAGCTTTTGTCAGGCCGATCAATAACTGGATCCGGTCGACCACGTCCGGCAATCCCGATAATATTTCGGCCGGGTATACCCTGGCAGGGAATGACCTACCAACCCGCCATTTTGAGGCTTTGAGTTTTATAGCCCCATTTGCAGTTGCGGCAAGCATCGATACCAAAAACCAACAATGGCTTAACCATGTGTGGGATTACCTGGTTAACTTTAAACTAAAGGATTATGACTATTATGATAACAGTATTAAGATGCTTGATATGATTATTTTGAGTGGGAATTATTGGCGGATCTGAGCACAACTGTAAAACAGCGTTAAGCAGTGTATTTTGTTGTTTATTAAATTTAATTTTACATAAAATATAAGCCATATGATAAACCCTTTGTCCTTGGATCTTTCACAAAACCTGTATGGTAACGAGGTGCTCAAACTCTTGCTCTCGGTAGTGGTGGGCTGTATTTTAGGATTGGAGCGAGAGGTGAGGGGCAAATCGGCAGGCTTCAGAACCCTCGCATTAATTTGCTTTGGTGCATCTGTTTTTACCATTTGTTCCTACCTGTTAGGTGTTGAAAGCAATCGTGACCGTATTGCCGCCAATATCATCACTGGGGTAGGTTTTTTAGGGGCGGGCGTTATCTTCAGAAATAATTCTTCTGTATCGGGCATTACCACCGCGGCATCTATCTGGATAGCGTCGGCCCTAGGCATGCTGATAGGCATAGGCGAGTATTTGCTTACCGGCGTGGCGCTGGTAATGTCGCTATTTATACTGTACGCTTTGGATTTTATACAATTGTGGATAGACGACCGTTTTCAGCACCGCAATTATACCCTGTTATTCAGGGGCGAAGATCAGTCGGTTTTAGTAACCGGCGAATTGAGTAAACTCCAGTTAAAATGCAGGTATACCAAAACCTTGCGCACCGATTCGCAGATCCGGTTCCAGGGAACCATATCCGGGCGCGAAACCAATTTAAAAGAATTTAACGACTGGCTTTTGAAGCAAAGCTTTATTTATTCGGTTGAATGGTAAAGCTTTAATCATATCCATTAACCTATTCTTTAATCACCTCAATATCTATAACATGGCATCAGTTTTTGAAAGAATTAAGAAGTTTAACGAAAACCGGCTGCCAGATATGGTTCAGTTAAAGATGAAGGCCATGACTGAAAACGCCTTCCGGTTTTTTAGGGGCACCTGTCATTTGTTTTACGAGGATCTTAGTGGCGTTAAAAAATTCCCCCCATCGCCCCAAACCTGGATCTGCGGCGATCTTCATTTAGAAAACTTTGGGAGTTTTAAAGGGAATAACCGGATGGAATATTTCGATCTGAATGATTTCGACGAATCGACCCTGGCACCTTGCGGCTGGGAGGTAGCCCGGATGCTTACCAGTATTTACGTGGGCTTGTCATCATTGGAAATTAAATTAAATGATATTGATGAACTTGCCGAGTTGTTTATTAACCAATATGCCGAAACCCTAAGGCTGGGCAAAGCCCGGTATATAGACCCGCGCACAGCAACCGGCATTGTTCACAAATTTTTAAAGAATATCAAAAAACGGAAAGAAAAAGATCTGATTAATAAGCTGGCTTATACCGAAGAAGGGGGCTATGCCATCAAAATTAACAACCTCACCCATTTTAAAGTTGAGCGAAGTTTAAAAAAGGAATTGAAGCAAGCGCTTAATAGCTGGTTAAATAAAACAGAACGACTTGAAGATTATAAAGTTAAAGATGTGGCATTTAGGGTAGCCGGCACCGGCAGTATTGGCTGTAAGCGCTATATGTTTATGCTTCAGGATAGCCTAATCAAAAACAAGTTCATTTTTGTAGAGCTTAAGGAGTCCAGGCAATCATCATTAAACCCGTATAATAAGATAAAGCAGCCGTCATGGCTGTCGCAGGCGGATAGGGTAATTGCGGTAAAAAAGCGGATGCAAAATGTTTCGCCCGCTTTACTGAGCACCTTTGATTTTCAAGGCATCAATTATGTATTGCAGGAAATGCAGCCTATTGCTGATAAGGTTAATTTTGAAACAATTGCCGGTAACCGTAAAGATTTGCGGAGTGTTTTAACAGATATGGCAACCCTAACAGCATCGGCACAACTCCGGAGCGGTGGCATTCAAGGATCGGCCATTATTGATGAGCTAACTGTTTTTGGAGCCGAAGAAGACTGGCAAACCGGCTTGACGTTATACGCTAAAAACTATGCGCAGCAGGTGATTAAAGATTATGGCGCTTACGTTGTTGATTATAAAAAATCGTTGCTGGATATATAACTGTTTAAGTTTAGGCTTATGCACCTTTTGATTTGCCAATTCAGCATAAATTTCAAATCAACGGTAAAATTAGTAAATCATACGTATCTTTGAATAAGAAAATACACGTGTAATGACAACTAAACTTACATTAACAATTGACGACAGTGTAATAAATGCTGCAAAAAAGTATGCCCATAAAAAAGGGAATAGTTTATCGGCCATAGTGGAGAATTATTTAAAATCGATCACTACTGTCGAGGATGCCCCGGTTATCCTATCACCCAAAGTAAAAAAGCTTATGGGTGTAGTTAAGCTCCCCGATGATTTTGATTACAAAAAAGAATTAGGAAATGCATTGGTAAAAAAATATAGCTAAGCCAACATGAAGCATGTTTTTATGGACACCAATGTGGTGATTGATTTTTTGGCTGATCGAAAACCATTTTCGATGGATGCAGCCAGGATTTTTGATTTGGGGGTTATCGGAAAAATAAAGATCTATATATCGGCGGTTTCTTATAATAACATTTATTACGTGTTGAGGCAGTCGTTATCACATCCTGTTACCTTACAGTTATTGAATGAACTGGCCGACATGACCGAAATTGTTGATGTGACAGACAACGTGATCAGGCAATCTTTAAAAACAGACTTTAAGGATTATGAAGATGCTATTCAATATTATTGCGCCCTTAGCATATCGGCAACCAATTTTATTGTAACCCGGAATACCAAAGATTTTAAAAAGAGCACGTTGCCTGTTTTAACGCCGGCCGAAGCATTGAAAGCTCTTGAAGAATAAATGTTTAAGATTAATATCCCCTCATGAATAACACGGTAATCCTTTCAATTATTAGTCAAATAGGACTTTGAGAAGATTGGAATAAAGATTTTGGGAGCAAAGAGTAAAGACTTGCGGACAAAAGACAGGAAAATCAACGTCAAAAAAATCCCCCGGCAACTACTCCGGGGGACTCCATCAATATATAAACAAAAGTTTACCAGAACTTCACGTAAAGCATGGTAAGTAATAGCAAGGTTACAATGATGAGGGCCATGGTTGATTTTTCTACCTTAAACATAGCCTTAGGAATATCGAAGGCTTTCGGGTTAATTTTTGGTCCGGCAAGGCTTACGGCTACCATCGCGATGATGGTGAACATAAACGATAGTCCCATACAAATAAGGAACGGAATTTCCCAGGTTCCATCTCCTTTGGGGAATGCTGTATATAGGAAAGTTTCGTGCCCAAATAAGTCTGGCGCAAAGTTGTTGAACAATACCGACATGGCAAAGCCCATCAAAATGCCCACAATAGCCGCGGCACCTGTAGTGCGTTTCCAAAAGAAACCTAAAATAAATATGGCAAAAATCCCCGGGCTGATATAGCCTGTATATTTCTGAATATAATTAAAGCCTCCCTCGCCGCTGATGCCCAGCATATCTTTCCAGGTTAGCAGTATCGAAAATACCAGCGCAGCCAAAATAGTCAGCTTACCTACCCAAACCATCTTACTCTCATCCGCATCTTTAGCGATGTGCTTTTTGTAAATATCCAGTGTGAAAATGGTAGAGATACTGTTGGCTTTACCCGCTAACGAGGCCACAATAGCTGCTGTAAGTGCAGCTACAGAAAGGCCTTTTAAACCGGTAGGCAAGAAGCCCAATATAGCCGAGTAAGCATTATCCGAATTAAAATGCCCGCCCGAAGCCATCTCTTGCTGCAAACCGCCGTTTTTGTATAATACATAAGCGGCAATCCCCGGTATCACCACAATAATAGGCATAGCTAACTTCATTAAACCTGCAAACAGGATACCTGTACGCGCGGTTTTAAGGTTGGCACCAAGCGCGCGTTGGGTAATGTATTGATTACAGCCCCAGTAGTTAAGGTTCACAATCCACTGGCCGGCAAAATACATGGCAATGCCGGGCAGGGCCAGGTATTTGGTAATTTCTGCCTGTGGCGCACCCGGTTTGGGTTTGGCCATCATCATTTTAAAGTGCTCCGGCGAATCTTTAAACATCAGCTTTAAACCGGCTATAGCATCTTTGCCTAAGCCAAAATGATCGCTCACCAGGGTTAAGGCAATATAGGTGGTAGCTAAACCACCAATTACCAGTACCAATACTTGTATCACATCGGTAAAGCCAATAACCTTCATACCACCAAGGGTAATAAATAAAGCAAACACCGCCAATGCAATAATGATGATGTGCATACTGCCCATATCACCACCTATGAGGTTATTGATAGCCAATGCGCCCAGGTAAAGTATACTGGTAAGGTTTACAAACACATATAAAAACAGCCAGAAAATGGCCATAATAAAGCTCACAGTTTCGTTATAGCGGGTATGTAAAAACTGCGGCATGGTGAAGATCTTGTTCTTCAGATACACCGGTATAAACCATACCGCTACAATAATGAGCGCGATGGCGGCAACCCACTCGTACGCGGCCACAGCCAAGCCCACAGCAAAGCCCTGCCCGCTGGTGCCGATAAACTGCTCGGCCGAAATGTTGGATGCGATAAGCGACGCGCCAATGGCCCACCAGGTAAGTGACCCCTCGGCCAAAAAGAAATCATGACTCGCCGATATGCTTGCCTTTTTTTTGCGGCTGTACACCCAGTAGCCATAACTGGATACCACAATAAAATAGATCACGAATATGACGTAATCAATTGTTGAAAATTTATTCATAATTGGGTTTAAATTAGTTTGGTTTTATTTTATTAGTTCTTTCTTATTTGTTTCTACTTTTTTAAAACAGGCAACCGGAATCCCATCGTGGGTTGCCTGTTTGGTAATATGTAATTTAAAAACGCTTGTCATTGCGAGCGTAGCGCGGTAATCCCGTTGCCCTACAGAGCGATTAGGTAAGGCGATGCTATTGCTCCGCAACTCATTCCAACTCAGCCCTGTCATTGCGAGGCCCCTTTCTCCGCTGTTGCGTTTTTGTAAAATGTGAAAAATGAGAACACTTTGATTATTAGTAAGATATAATTTTACAGCTTATACACCTGTTGCGCAACGCAACACTTTTTTTCCTTTTCTGTCCTTGCTCCTTAATCTCCCCATCCTTGCTCCAATAAGTGCGTTACCTTCGGCCCAGGCTATCCGCTCATACTGCACAGGCCTTAAGCTCTTGGCCGGTATCCGCTGCTATCCCTAACGCGGGAGCCTCACCCTGCCCTCTCCAAAGGAGAGGGTTCTGGAAAGTCTCAAACCTGCAAATCCAAAGTCTCCCCCTTCAGGGGGAGATTTAGAGGGGGCCTCTCCCTATTTATACGCCACCTCATTCCACATAATCTCATTTCTGAACTGTGGAATAGTAGTATCCTTACCAATGCGTAAAAACTCAATGCCGGCCATATCCGCAAAATCCTGCAAATGTTCGGCAGTCAAATTTTGGCTGTAGGCGGTATGGTGCGCGCCGCCACCGTAAATCCAGGCTGCACAGCCGGTTTTCATATCAGGTAGCGGTTTCCAAAGTACACGGGCTACAGGTAGGTTTGGCAGGTTTTCAACCGGCTCAACAGCTTCAACTTCATTAATCAACAGGCGGAAACGGTTGCCCATATCTACAATAGAAGCATTAAGCGCTGCGCCGCCGGCCACGTTAAATACTAAACGCGCAGGATCGGCCTTGCCGCCAATACCTAATGGATGAACTTCTAATGATGCTTTACCACTGGCCAAAGAAGCATCTACTTCTAACATATGCGAGCCCAATACCAAGGCATTGTTAGGGTCGAAGTGGTAGGTGTAATCTTCCATGAAAGCGTTACCGCCCGGCAGGCCTGCACCGATAACCTTAAAGGCACGTACCAGGGCCGCTGTTTTCCAATCGCCTTCGCCGGCAAAGCCAAAGCCATCGGCCATCAGGCGCTGGGCAGCAATACCGGGTAACTGGATCATGCCATGCAGGTCTTCAAAGGTATCCGAGAAACCTTTAAAACCACCATCAACCAAAAACTTACGCAGACCCAGCTCAATCTTAGCCGCATCATATACCGACTGATGTTTGGCACCACCTTTTTTCAAATCATCGGTCATGTTGTAGGCAGCCTCGTATTCGTCAATCAGTTCACTTACTGATTCCTCGCTTACCGCGTTAATTACGGCAACTAAATCGCCGATACCATAGGTATTTACCGAGAAACCGAATTTCAATTCTGCCTCAACTTTATCACCATCGGTAACGGCAACAAAACGCATGTTATCGCCAAAGCGGGCAAATTTGGCACCTTGCCAATCATACCAGCCAGCGGCAGCACGGGTCCAGGTTTCAATCTGAGCCAAAGCCTCAGGATCCTGCCAATGACCAACAACTACCTTACGGTTCATGCGCATGCGCGATACCATAAAACCAAACTCACGGTCGCCGTGGGCGCTCTGGTTTAGATTCATGAAATCCATATCAATGCTGCTCCACGGAATATCGCGGTTGTATTGGGTATGCAGGTGCAGCATCGGCTTTTTAAGAATGCTTAATCCTCGTATCCACATTTTAGCCGGACTAAAAGTATGCATCCAGGTAATGATACCGATACAGTTGTCTGCAATGTTGGCCGCCTGTAGGGTTTCATAAATTTCTTCGGTTGATTTTACAACAGGCTTATAAACAACACGTACCGGGATGTTGCCGGTAGCATCAATTCCCGCCGCAATTTCCTGCGAGTGCTCGGCAACTTTTTTTAATGTTTCTTCTCCGTATAAGTTCTGGCTTCCTGTAATAAACCAAACTTCAAATGCTTTAAGGTCGATCATATATTTAGTTATTGAATTATTGAATTAGTGAGTTATTGGATTATTGATTAACGGTTAAATTATTGGAGGGTAATGGCTATTTGATAAATACAAACGGCCTTTTCAAATCAATAATTCAGTCAATCAATAATTCAATAATTATTTCGCTGGTGATAGTCTTAGCAGGGTTGCACCATGTAGGTTAATATTTTGCTGATAGCTGGTTTTAAATTGGCCAACATCCTGCTTTTTCCACAGGTCGCGCACTTTTACTTTGCCTTTGAGGCCCAGGTCTGCAAAGTTTATAGCTATATCTTTGTTTACATCCTCAATGTTGAATAACCCAACGTAAATATCCTTAGTGCCTGGGATGGTTGAATACCAAACCATAGCGCCATCTTTTTTATAAAGCTGTTTTGGGTTGGCACCTTTTTGGTTGGCGGCCAGTACTTCATCGTTGGTAAACAGGTTCAGCTCAAAGTCACGGTTCTCGGGCATATTTCCGCCAATCATCAGCGGCGAGCGGAAAATACTCCAGAAAGTCACATGGGTTATTTCTTCATCTTGGGTAAAACGACTAAAGCGTTCTTCACCAACAGGGCCTCGTTTGCTTAGTTTACCTATCTGGATCATATCACAATCGGGCCAATGGCCTGGGCCGCTTACGCCTTCCCAGCTTTTGGCATAATCAAACATGTGCAAAATCTCTTTCCAGTTGTCCCAAAAATCATCTGCCATGCGCCACATATTTGCATATTTGGTAGCGTGGGCGGCCTCGGCAACCGGGGTTTCGCCGGGCGAAAGGCTCAATACTATCGGCCTGCCGCAATTTTGAATGGCTTTTTGGTAGCCTTCTACTTCGGCATTACTGTATGGGCGCGATAGGTCATCTACCTTAATAAAATCAACACCCCATGAAGCGTACAATTCTAAAATAGAATTGAGGTATTCCTGTGCACCTGGCTTTTTCATATCCAGACCGTACATGTGGTTCATCCACGGGCATTTGCTGTTGGTATCGGCAACCATATCGGCAGTAATACAATTGGTGCCTTTTACGGGCGATTTAGCCCAGTAAGCCTGTCTTGGAATGCCCCGCATTACGTGGATCCCAAACTTCAATCCCTTACCATGCACATAATCGGCTAAATGCTTAAACCCGTTGCCGCCAAATGCCGATGGGAATTTGGTAGGCTGAGGCGTTAGCCTGCCCCATTTATCCATAGTTAACCAGGGTACGTATGAGCCATCCTGCAAGCGTAATTGGAATGGATTGCCAATATTGCTACCCGGCGGGTTATCGTACGACCATAAAAAATCGACCACAATGTACTCCCAACCATGTTGTTTCAGGTTGGCGGCCATGTAATCGGTATTGGCTTTTACCTCATCTTCATGCACTGCCGAACCAAAACAATTGTAGCTGTTCCAGCCCATAGGCGGGGTGGCGGCTACAGTTTGCGCCGATGCGGTGTTTGCGCCCAATAATCCTGCTGCCAGGATACCGATATAAATTAAAGTTGATTTCATTTTATTGGCCGTAATAAGAGTTTGGTCCATGCTTGCGTTCAAAATGCTTTTTAATGAGCGAATCTTTAAGGCGTGGTGCCTGGTCATTGATCTGCTCGGTAAGGTAAGCCATTTGGGCTACAGCCTCTAACACAGCGCTGTTGTAAACTGCTTTATGCGGCGTTTTGCCCCAGGTAAATGGTGCATGGTTACCAACCAATACCATTTCTACCTCGTTATAATCCAGGCCTTCTGCTGCAAAATGATCCATGATCTGGAAACCGGTTTGGTATTCATAATCACCTTCAATCATCTTGTCGTCCATTGGTGGGGCACAAGGAATATCAGCAGTTAAATGGTCTGCATGGGTAGTACCGAAAATGGGAATACAACGCTGCGATTGGGCCCAGGCAGTACCATAAGTAGAATGCGTATGTACAATGCCACCAATATTTGGCCAGTGTTTGTATAATACCGCATGGGTTTGGGTGTCTGAAGATGGCCTTAAATCACCTTCGATAGTTACACCTTCAAAATCAACTATTACCATTTTTTCTGGTGACAGGTCCTCATAAGGTACGCCGCTTGGTTTGATAGCGAAAACGCCCAAGTCCCTGTCTGCCGCGCTTACGTTGCCGAAAGTGAACAATACCAGGCCTAATTTAGGCAGCTGCATATTGGCTTCATAAGCAGCTTGTTTTATATGTTGATACTTGCTCATGCCAAAACTGAATTATCCGTTACCGTTTGTGCCGATTTAGCTATTTGCTGCGCGATGAAATTGCCCAGGGTTTTGTATTTGTTATAACGGGCTGTGTAGGTAGCTTCGTTTGCTTTGTTAGGATAATACTCTACGTCAAAACCACGGCCCATAGCTTGCATAGCATCTTCAACCGTTGGATAAATGCCTGCAACAACCGCCGCGAACATGGCCGCGCCCAAAGCACAGGTGTGTTTAAACTGGTGAATGCGGATAGGCATGCCCAATACATCGGCCATCATTTGCATTACAAACGGCGATTTTTTAGCCACGCCGCCAATACCGATGATCCCTTTAACCGGGATGCCTTCGCTTATGAAACGTTCTACAATACTCCTGGCACCAAAACAGGTAGCCTCGGCCAATGAACGGAAAACCCGTGGCGCGTCGCTGCCTAAACCAAGGCCGGTAATAGCGCCTTTTAATTCCTGGTTAGCATCCGGTGTGCGGCGGCCGTTAAACCAATCAATAGATAATTCGTTATCAAAATCCAAAGGCAACAGATCGGCCTGGCGGCTTAATTCAGGAATAATTAGCTCCGCCATTTCAGCTTTTAAAGCTTCGGCTGTAGCCGCGTCAATTACAGTTGATTGTGATAGCAGGTTGTTCAAAGGCCATAACACTACATTTTTAAACCAGGCATAAGTATCGCCAAAGGCCGATTGACCGGCTTCTAAACCGGTCATGCCGGGTATAACCGAGCCATTTACCTGCCCACAGATACCTGCTACCAGCTTATCGCCAATTTCGGCAGTTGGTGCAACCAAAATATCGCAGGTTGAGGTGCCCATCACTTTGCTTAAATGATAGGGTTCAATTTGCCCGCCTACAGCGCCCATGTGCGCGTCAAAAGCACCGGTGCCAACAATAACATCGGTTGATAAACCTAATCTTTCGGCCCATTCCGGGCTTAAAGTGCCGGCGGCTTCATCGGCGGTATAAGTATCTGTAAACAGCTTAGCGGTGATGCCTGTCAATAATGGATCAAGCGATGAGAAAAACTCATCGGACGGTAAGCCGCCAAACTCCTCGGCCCATAAAGCTTTGTGACCTGCCGAACAACGGCCGCGTTTAATTTCCTTAACATCGGTACCTCCGGTAAGCAGGAAAGGAATCCAGTCGCAATGCTCAACCCATGAATGCAGCGCTTCATGTACCTGCGCATCAACCCTTACAATATGTAATAACTTGGCCCAAAACCACTCTGACGAGTAAATGCCGCCAACATATTTTAAGTAATTGGTATCAAATTTTGTAGCATGTTCATTGATTTGGGCGGCTTCCAATACCGAGGTATGGTCTTTCCACAAAATGAACATGGCATTTGGGTTTTGCTCAAAGCCAGGGGTTAAGGCTAAAGGGGTGCCGGTTTTATCAACCGCTATAGGGGTAGATCCCGTAGTATCTATGGATAGGCCCTTTACCGCTTTGGCTATATCGGCACCGCCTGCTTGCGCAAGGCAGTCTTTAATAGTGGTTTCCAGTCCCTCAATATAATCAAGGGGGTGCTGACGGAATTGATTATCAGCGGGTTTGCAAAATAAACCTTGCTGCCAGCGTGGGTAGTTGAATACAGATGAGGCTATTTCGTCGCCGTTGTGCACGTTGATCAGCACGGAGCGAACAGAGTCGGACCCATAGTCCACCCCAATCACAAATTGGTCTTCTCTCATATTGGTTAAATAATTCGTGTTGAAGTAACACTTATTTTTTTACAAATGAAAATTTTTCTAAAAAAACATTTAAAATTTTACAAAACCAATTTACAAAAAAACTATTGAGATAGGGTGTCCGGGTTGGGGATGAAGTTCATAAAAGCCTGAAATTTAGCGTAGTAGTTCTGCATATTGAGTTGGTAATAGAATGCGCCGCGCTTTGATCCGGCTTTATCCTTGTCAGTTAATTTTATAAGTAACCCGGTGGCTAAAATGCGCTTGCTAAAGTTTCTTTTGTCTATCTGGGTATTAAAAACGCACTCATAAAGTGTTTGTAACTGCGGAAGTGTGAACTTGCCAGGTAAAAGTTCAAACAAAATGGGATGCATGGCGGCTTTGTACCTGATGCGTTTTTTTGCCGCCTCTACCATTTCCTGCTGATCAAAAATAAGCTTGGGGAAGCGTTTGAGCGGGAACCACTCGGCATGGTAATCCTTACTTAGCTGGGTTTGGTATTTATTAATGTCTATTAACGCGAAGTAAGTTACAGATACCGTGCGCTCTATAGGGTCGCGTTTGGTGCTGCCAAATGTGTGTAATTGCTCTAAATAAACGCCTTCAAGGTCGGTTAGCTGCTTTAGGATGCGGTTTGCGGCCTGGTCTAAACTTTCCTGTGGCTGTACAAAACCACCCATTAAACTCCAGTTATCCTTCTCGGGCTGAAAAGCCCTTTTGATGAGCAGAATTTTTAAAGTATCGCCATCAAAACCAAAAATAATGCAGTCAACGGCTAATAAAATTCGGGTTTGTTTGGAGTATTTCTGCATATAATGAAGTGAATAAGGGCGGCAAATATAATTTTTTTTCAGGCCACGAAATTATATTTCATAGCGATTTAATTGTCAAAACAGCTTTAAAATGGTTTTAGCGCCTTTTAGGCGTGTGGCTGGTACACCAATAAAAGTAAAAATTATTTAATTGTTTTTTTCACAATTAAATAATTTTTATTCTACCTTAGATTTTAATTAGGGCCGCCAAACGCCCCGATGATATAACCAAGCACCAATTGTAACCAGTTATTACCGCCCATTTAAACTTTAAAAAAGGGATAAAAAAGCTGTAAAAAAACGTCAATAAAAATGAAAAGAAACTACAAAAAACAGTACTTATTATACAGCTTTGCGATAACTTTATTGGTAAGCTGCAGCGGCCCGACCGAAAAAAAGGTTGCCGGCGATTCTACCTCAACTACCAAAGCCGCCGCACCCGACGCTAAAAATTTTGAAGGCAATGTAAATGGCAAAGCAGTTAAACTATATACTTTAAAAAACAGCAAAGGTGCCAGCGTGGCCATCACTAATTATGGTGGCCGGGTGGTAAGCTTGTTGGTGCCCGATAATAAAGGGACCTTAACGGATGTGGTTTTAGGTTACGATAGTGTAAAAACTTATCAAAAACCCAAAGAACCATTTTTTGGTGCTATTATAGGTAGGTACGGTAACCGCATAGGCAAAGGAAAATTCAGTTTGGAAGGCAAGGCTTACCAGCTGGATATTAACGATGGGGTGAACACCCTGCACGGCGGCTTTAAGGGATTTTACAGCCAGGTATTTGATGCCGCCCAGGCAAATGATTCCACGCTTAACCTTACCTATGTATCAAAAGATGGCGAAGGCGGTTACCCAGGTACTTTAACAACCAAAGTAACTTACACATTAACCAGCGACAACGCCCTTAAAATAGACTATACCGCAACCACCGACAAAACTACTATAGTAAACTTGACCAATCACGCCTACTTTAACCTGAACGGCGCGGGCGATTCAACCATACTGGATAACGTGGTAAAGATTAACGCCGATAACATAACCCCGGTTGATACCACGCTGATCCCTACGGGTAAACTACAACCGGTAAAGGGTACGCCATTTGATTTTACCACCGCTAAAGCCATCGGCACAAATATTAATGATAAAGATGAGCAGCTGAAAAATGGCAAGGGATACGACCACAACTTCGCGCTTAATAAACATGATGGGGCAACATCGGTAGCTACCGTCAGCAGCACGAAAACGGGTATTGTAATGGATATTTTTACCGAAGAGCCCGGGCTGCAATTTTATAGCGGCAACTTTTTAACAGGCCAGACTCATGATGGTAAAGGTGGCAAGGCTTATCCACACCGCTCGGCATTTTGTGTAGAAACACAGCACTTTCCGGATGCGCCCAATGAGCCTTCTTTTGCTTCAACCGTGTTAAAACCCGGGCAAACGTATCATACAACAACTACCTATAAATTCTCGGTTAAATAAGTAAAGCGATAAGGTTTTTGACGCCAATTATATAGCTATCGAGATGACTGATACCGAAATAAAATATCTGCTCAATGATATCGCTTTGAATAACAGCCGTGCATCCTTTAAAAGGTTGTACCAGTTTTACTATTCGCAATTATTTTGGTTTGCCAAATCGATAGTTAAAACGGAGGAAGCTGCCGAAGAGATAGTTGATGATGTATTTTTAAACCTATGGATGCAGCGTACAAGGTTAACGGAGATTAATAACCTGGCTAATTATTGCTACATGAGCGTTAAAAATAAATCGTTAACCCTCATCTCTAAACCACATCTTAACCAGGTGAGCATTGAAGATGTGGATGTAGAGATCACAGATCAGGCTGCTACGGGCGAGGATAAATTGATTTGCGCCGATACCGTAAAAGCTATTAACCATTCGCTCAATAAGCTATCAGGCCAGTGCAAAATAGTTTTTAAGCTGGTAAAGGAGGATGGGTTAAAATACCGTGAAGTTGCGGAGTTGTTAGATCTATCGGTAAAAACGGTTGAATATCATATGGGTAATGCCTTAAAGCAGGTAGCCTGGGGCATTGCCGATTTTCAAAAAAATAAAGCCGCCGAACCCGGGAAAATATTTAAATAGTTAATCATCTAATCCCTTGCCATCCAAAATTTGCGGGATATATTTTTCAACCCTTTGCTCGCGGGTTTTGGATTGTTTGGCTGCCGAAAAATAAAGCAGGTACCCTCTTTGGCGTCCTGGCGTTAATGCTTCAAAAGCGGTTTTCAAGATGGGCATGGCATCTAATTTAATTTGAAATTCTTCGGCTATTTTAAACTCGGTGGTCTTTTTAAGCTCTACTTTCAAACCGGCCTTTTCTACTTCAATCGCTTCATAAATATAGGCTTTCAGAGTGGGCACCAATTCAACTATTTGGGCAACGCTGGTAAACCGTGCCTGGCGTGCCGCCTGCACATTTTCGGTTTGTTGAACCAGGATCCCATCGCTATCATTTAACAAGGATCCTTTAAAAAACAAAAACGCACAGTATTCATTAAACACGTGGATTAAAACGATGTTGCCGTTTTGGTGTGTGTAACAGGGGCAGCCCCACTTCAATTCTTCGGTTAAATTACAATCAAGCGCTATCATTCTCAAACGCTCAATTTCTTTCTGCCATTTTTGGGATTTGTTAAAATAAAAATCAACTTTAGGGTTCATGCTTTTATAAATTATAGGAGGACACGAATACTTACACACTAATGTTCGATAATTTTTTCTAATTGCACGAATTAACTTTTTCCTACTTACAGGGCGGATCTGCACAGTTCGCGATTGCTTCGTCCCTCGCAATGACATAGCTTTATATTGTCATTCCACCTTCACAGTCCGCGGTTTTTAAAACCCAATGGTGACTCGGTTTGTTTTTAGAAGGTTCCTACTTGCTAATTTAATTCGTGCAATTAGAAAAAAATTGGCAATAATTAGTGTGCCTAAGTTTTTAATGAGCCACGGAAACCCCTGGCGGCGTAATAGGATTCGGCCCCGTTATGATAAACGAAAACGGTATCGTAGCGGCGGTCGCAAAAAACGGCCCCGCCAAGTTTCCTGATATTGGCAGGAGTTTTTATCCAGCTGGACGTTTTGATATCAAACTTGCCAAGTTGCTGCAAACCGCGATACTCTGCTTCAGTTAAAAGCTCAACACCCATGGCTGCTGCCATCGCGACAGCACTATTAGCAGGTTTAAATTCTTTCCTTGCTTCCAGTGCTTCATGATCATAACAAATACTTCTGCGGCCTTTAGGGCTTTCGGCCGAGCAATCATAAAAAACGTATTCGCCCGTAGTTTTGTCGTAATGAACAACATCCGGTTCACCGCCGGTTTTTTCCATTTCATTAAGCGACCATAGTTTTCCGGCGTTACTTTCCAGTTTGGCCTGTACAATAGCCCACTCAATATCCTGGTGGCGATTCCTGTTTTTTTCAAAACGAGCCCTCAATATTTGGAGTAGGTCTTCACTTTCCTGTGGTGATAATTTAGGGTTCATGCTCTTCATTTATTGGTTAACAGGAATGATTTTTCTATCGGCAGGCCTAAAACACCAGGATACCACCGTTAGTACTAATAGCAGCAATGCCGGCGCTATTTTACCGATACTATCGCCCACCGCGATATGCGAAAATATCGCTCCCGACATGACGAAGAAAAATCCGGCGTAAGCCCATTCCTTTAATAACGGAAATTTAGGAATAAGCAGGGCTAAAACGCCTAAAAACTTCCAAATACTTAGTATGGTTAACAGGTACATAGGATAGCCTAAATGCGCCATGCTATCTGCTCCTCCCTGTCCCTCTTTCATTTTTAATAACTGCACAATGGCTGTTGATAGCATCCCTAATGCAAGCCAGAGTGTGGCAACCCAATAAATGATTTTATCTCGCTTTGTCATGATGTGTTATTTTAATTTGCCTGCAATTTCCTGTAAACGGTTGTGCGCGTAGTTTAATCCCTGGGCAAAAGGCAGCTTCAACATCTGGTCCCTCAGTTCAACCGATTTATATACGCTGAGCATACTTACTTTGCTGGTATTATCGGTAAGCTTTTCAAACTCCACAAACTCAAGCTGAACACCAAAAGGTGCATTCTCCATTTCAAAAGTCCGCGTTATTTTCTGGTTGGGGATAAACTCGTGGAATACCCCATTGGCGCGGAATACTACATTTCCTTTATTATCACTTGTTTCAAATTGCCAGCCGCCGTGCTTTTTATTTTCAAGCTTCAGCACTTTGGTCCCCATCCATTGCTCAACAATTTCCGGCTCTACGTGCGCTTTAAAAAGTAACTCAAGGGGCAAATCAAATTCTCTTGTAATTACTAAAAACTGCTTGCCCTCTTCTGCATTGATTTTTGTTTTCAGTTCCATTTTATTTGGTTTTATAATTTTTCATGATGGTTTCTAATTTGCTGAACCTGTCTTCCCACATCTGGCGGAAGGGTTCAATAAAGTCGGCTACTTCTTTCATCTTTTCGGGGTTTAAATGGTAATAAATTTCCCTGCCGTTTTGCTCCTGTTTAAGCAACTCGCACTCGGTAAGTATTTGCAGGTGTTTTGAAACTGTGGGGCGTGCGGTATCAAAGTTTGCCGCTATGAGGCCAGCTGTCATGGCGTGCGAAGTAACCAGCATCAATATGGCCCTACGTGTTGGGTCGGCTATCGCCTGAAATACATCTCGTCTTAAATTCATTATGTAGCTATTTGACTACAAATATATATGTAGTTATTTGGCTACGCAAATTTTTTTAATTTTTTTGTGGGGATTGAGTTAAACGTTTGTCATCCTGAACGTAGTGAAGGATCTTCTTCCCTATAAAAGTCTGCGATGAGTAGGGCGAAGAAGATTCTTTGTTCCTGCCAATAACAAGTTAAAGATTCCGTCATTGCGAGTAACCACCAGGGAAAGCCCTGAAAAAAATAGTGATGACGTATAGCAAGCCGGACTTTTCGTAGAGACGCATTACATGCGTCTTCAACTATACAGAGCTGTCTTTTCAGAGCGATTTACAGGTTGGATTTGCACGCGGAAGACGCATGTGATGCGTCTTCAATGAAAAAATATTGGTAATCAATAACTTACATCGATGTCATTATAAGAAGGAACGACGAAGCAATGACGGTGGGATATGTGTTTCGTGAAAACTAAAAAACTTCGGTAAACCCAATTTAAACAGCTTCTAAAACAAACCTTATTTCTCATTTTCCTTACCCCTTTACCACCGCATAGGCCCTTACCGGGAAGGTACCCACCCCCTTAAACTTTGGCGGTACGGCGTTAAATTGATAATTGCCAGGTGGCAATTTATCCAGGTTACATAAATGTTCTACTATCAAAATATTGGCACCTAATAAAATGGTGTGCACCGGGCGGGTTTTGCCTTGGGTATCATCTATGTTATGGCTATCTATACCAACAAGCTTTACTTGCTGGCCTTTTAAATATTCAGCTGCTTCGGCAGTTAAATAAGGATGATTTTCAAAATAAGCATCGGTATTCCAATGCCGGCTCCAGCCAGTATGTACTATAACTGCTTTATTGCGCACGTCTTTATCCTTAAAAAACACAGCATTAATAGCCGTCGCGTTTAAGGCATCAATAGTGATTGAATCCAGGTTGGCAAACTGTTCTAACGGTACTTCAGATAGATCGTGCCCATGTTCATACCTGTGAAAGGGGCAATCGATATAAGTACCGGTATTAGATACCATTTCAATTTTTCCTATCTGAAATTCGGCCCCGCCTTCGTAAATTCCTTTTGATTGTTCGCGGCTTAAATAATCACAAATGATTGGCGCGGGGAGGCCTTTGTAAGTAATAAGTCCATCAAAAATAACGTGACTAAGGTCTATTAGTTTAGGTGTAATTATGGCTTGATTCATATGCTTAAAATTGAAGGTTGATGATTGTAAATCGCCTGGCCCGAATATAGGTTATCTGGGTTTTAGAAGCTGTTTAAAAACGGTTTCGTAAAAATATTATAACACAAAATAATCGTGCCTTATAATGACGTGGTCGAAAAGAATTGATTATCTGCATATATTTTTCACACGTAACGCCCTCGCTACCGTCATTGCTTCGTCGTACCTCCTACCCATGACAGGTTGTAAAACGGAAATCATGCCGAACGTGTTTCGGGCCCCCACAGGACAGGTAACCCGCATGATGTATACTTAGCGAGTGGGGTGCTGAAACAAGTTCAGCATGACATTGGGTTTCAATTCGCATTGTCATTTCCACCTTCACAGTCCCCAGATTTTAAAACTCGTAATGACGATCCTTTTTAAACAGTTTCTTATATTTTCCATAAATGTTACCACCTCACCATCCCTCCTAAACCAAATAATGCGTCCCGTATTGCTACAGAACGCATCACAGACCAGTTATTAATCTTATTGCAAGAGGTTTTATCTTCTATTCGCTTCTTAAACTTTTTACCGGGTTTGCCAGCGCCGCCCTGATGCTTTGGTAGCTTACCGTGGCCAGGGTGATGGCAATGGCTGCTATAGCGGTAATAGCGTATACCCACCAGGCTATGTGGGTGCGGTACTCATAATTTTGCAGCCAGGTGTGCATAAAATAGTAGGCAACAGGTGTGGCTATCAGTAGCGAAATAACAACCAGCACAACAAAATCTTTGGAAAGCAACTGCCACAGGTTAAGCACGGTTGCGCCTAATACTTTGCGTACCCCAATTTCTTTAACACGTTGCTCGGCCATAAAGGTGGCCATACCAAACAGGCCCAGGCAGCTAATAAAAATGGCCAACCCTGCAAAGCAGCTTGCCAGCTTACCTATGCGTTCTTCGTTATTAAATTTTTTAGCGTATGCCTCATCAATAAATTGATAGTTGAATGTGGTTGATGGATCATATTTTTTAAAAATTGTCCTGATCCTGGCGATAGCATCATGGGCACTTACCCGAGGGTTTATTTTGATGTTAACATTTGATAAATGCTGCCACCTTGGCAAATAAAACAGGGTAGGCTGCGGCGCGTCATAGGCCGATTGATTGACCATATCTTTTACTACGCCGATGATCTTGAATTTGGCGTTACCCACCCAGTCAACAATTTCACCAATGGGGTGCTTAAGTCCCATAAATTTAACCGCGGCCTCGTTTACAACAAACCCCGAAGAATCTGACAGGAAAGCCTCGTTGAAATCGCGCCCTGCTGCAATTTTCCAGCCCACTGTTTTTCCAAAATCGGAGGTTATGGCCATACTTGTAAATTGTTCCTGTATGGCCGGGTCTTTACCGCTCCAGTTAAAACCTCCGTTAGAAATATATAAGTGGGTAATGGCATTTTCAGATTCGGCCACATTGGTAACAACTCCGCTGGCAAGTAAATCATTTTTCAGGGGTTGGTATTGTTTATTGATCTCGTCGGTTTGCAGGTCTACATTGATTAGATTATTGCGACTGTAGCCAACCGGGCGGTTTTTTGCAAACTGAATTTGCTGAAAAACTACGATGGTACCTATGATCAATACTACAGATACGGTAAATTGAACAACCACCAATACTTTGCGCGGGATAGCTGCCCAACGACCAACCCTGAATGTTCCTTTCAGCACCTTCACCGGGGTAAAAGATGATAGATATAACGCGGGGTAGCTGCCGGCAACAAGGCCTGTAAATAAACTAAAAGCAATACCCAGCGCCCAAAATAAGGGACTGCCCCATAAAACAGTTATTTTTTTATCTGCAAGCTGGTTAAACTCGGGCAGAAATAGCACCACCAATAGTATCGATACAAAGAAGGCCAACACCGCAATCAAAAGCGATTCACTGTAAAACTGCCCTATCAATTGGCTCCTAACCGAACCGATAGCTTTGCGGATACCAACTTCTTTGGCCCGCTTTTCAGACCGGGCAGTGCTTAGGTTCATAAAGTTGATGCAGGCCAGCAGCAGCACAAATACACCGATAATACCAAATAACCACACGTACTGAACGCGGCCGCCAATGTTAATGCCGTTTTTAAAATCGCCATACAGGTACCAGCTGCTCATGGGCTGCAGAAAAAGTGCCGATTTATAGCGGGCATCGTCGTTGTGCAGGCCTATAAGCGCGTTTAGTTTTAAGTTTTTGATTTTTGCCGATACATTGTTCATATTGGCATTGTCGGCAAGCTGCACATAGGTTTGAAACCAGCCCGCACCCCATGGGTTATTAAAACGGGCAGCATAATGTTCGCTTATGGCCAGCATTTGAAACGGAGCGATAAAAGTAAGATCACCAAAAGATGAATTTTGAGGCAGATCCTGGTAAACACCGGTTACTTTGGCATCCAGTTTTTTATCAATTTTGATGACCTTGTTTAACGGATCGGCATTGCCGAAAACGGCTTTTGCTGTTGATTGCGATATCAACAGCGATGTAGGATCATTTAAACTGGCCGCGCTTCCTTTCAGCATTTTTACAGAAAGCATATCGGTAATGGCAGGCTCCATAAAATTACCTTTTTTGGTCACCATGGTTTCGCCATAAGTTAAAATATGGTCATTCGTCCAGGAGGTTATCACCACATGTTTAAAATAGTTACCATAGTTATTGCGAAGCGCGGGCGCCAGTGGTAAGGCCGATGAACCGTAGGTTTGCGTTTCGTTGTTAACCCATGAATTATCCATAACCTTGGCAATACGCGCCTTGTTTGGGTAGCCCGAATCAAAAGAAACCTCGTCCCAGATCCATAAACCAATCAGCATGGCCACAGCCATACCCACAGCAAGGCCGCCAATGTTAATTAAGGCCGATGCCTTGTTTTTAATAAGGTTTCGCCAGGCAATTTTTAAATAGTTTTTGATCATGATCTTACGGGTTGAAATCGAATTTTTTAAAAAAAAGTATTTTAATATAATAACAGGCATTGCTTAGCCAGTTTCGCCTTGATTCTTTGCTTCTTACTCGCTTTTTAAACTTTTAACCGGGTTAACCAGCGCAGCTTTAATGGCCTTGTAACCAACCGTGAGCCAGGCAATAGCAACTGATAGCACAATAGCCAGCAGGAAGATGCCCGGACCGAGTTTGATTCTGAATGTGTACGATTCCAGCCATTTATTCATCATGTACCAACCCGTGGGTGCCGAGATGGCAAACGCTACCAGTACCAGGAATGTGAATTCTTTGGAGAACAGGTAAACGATATGGCCGACCGAAGCCCCCATGGTTTTGCGTATGCCTACTTCTTTGGTGCGCTGAACGGCCATAAAGGAAACGAGGCCAAATAAACCCAGGCAGGAGATCAATATGGCAATACCTGCAAATATTTGGTATAACAGCGATAACTGGTTGTCGGTTTTATAAAAGCGGGCTACTTGCTCGTCAATAAAGTGATATTCATATAAAGCTTCCGGGAAAGTGGCGTTCCATTTGCTTTCGATTGTAGCGAGCGTTTGTCGCATATCAGCCTGGCCTATTTTGATGTTAAGCGTGCCATAAGCACTCCTTTGGGAGGCCATCAATACCGGCGGTATGGCATCTTTGAAAGAGCCGACGTTAAAATCGCGGACAACGCCGACGATGGGCGCTTCCAAATGCTTATTGCCCCATAAGCCGATGGATTTACCAATGGCTTGCTGCGGATTGGCCAGGCCGAGTGATTTTACCATAGACTCGTTAACTACATAGCCGTTAATGGTATCGCCTGGCGCGTAGGGTTTCCCAGCCAGAAACTGTAGCCGGTAGAGTTTAAAGAACCCGGCATCGGCCCATTTAAGGCTCACACCAAATTCGCTCTCTTTAGGAGCGTGGTCAAAGTGGATCCTGGCAAACCAGCCGTTCTCGTCCACCGGGTTATAAGCACTGTAACTCAAAGCCTTTACACCCGGCTGTTGCAGCAGTTCTTCCCGCAGAAATGCGGTCTTGCTTCGGCTGACGCTGTCGCCGGGAACACCGATTGCAACAACAGCCGTTTTATCGAAACCAGGCGATTTGTTTTTAAAATAGTTGAGCTGGGAGATCATGACCAGAATGCCGATGATCAAAACCTGGGCGATGCAGAACTGAAAAACCACCAAAGCGCGCCTTAGGGAAATGCCCTTAGAACTAACCGCGCTGATTTTATTTTTAAGTGCCGAAATGGGGTTAAACCCGGATAATACCATGGCTGGATATAAGCCGGACAGGATGGTAACCGTTAACCACAGGACGGCGAGAAAGATTAACACCCTTGGGGCAAGAGCAAACTGTGTATTTAAGTGGATTTCCAGCAGTTGGTTAACAAATGGAAGAACAAGTAAACTGATTGTAAGGGCCAGCACAATTGCACCAAGCGTAATGATACCGGTTTCGCTGATAAACTGGAAGATCAACTGTTTGCGACGGCTGCCCAATACTTTACGGATACCAACTTCTTTAGAGCGGTTGACTGCTTGCGCAGTAGCCAGGTTGATGAAATTAACACAGGCGATGACCACCAGGAATAAGCCGATCATGCTAATGGCGTTGATGAGCTGTTTACTGAAGGGATGCGCGGTAAAAACATCAATACGGGTATCATAATGCATCGCGGTAAGCTGTTGTAGTTGTATACGCAGGCCGTTCTTATAATCCCCGGGGCTATGCCGTTTGAGAAAGGCATCCAATTGCTGTTCATAATTCCGGGCCTGCGCACCGGCCGGCAAAGTAACAAAACAGTAATTTTCACCCAAAACCATCCCCCAATTATGCATGGAGTCGAAATTGTCGCCGCCTTTTGCCCGCATTGTGGCATAGGATACCACAATTTTTAGCGGAAAGTCTGTATTGTCAGGCATATCAGCTAAAACACCGGTTACTTTCAGAACCGTTTTACCTTTATAGGCAATGGTTTTACCAACGGCCTGGTGCCAGTCGCCAAAAAACTTATCGGCTTCGCTGCGTGTTAGCGCTACGGTATTAGGTTCTGCCAGGGCTGTTTTTTTATCGCCGGCCAACCAGTCAAAATCAAACGTATCAAAAAACTGCGGCTCGGCATAATAGGCCTCGTCTTCCTTGAATTTTTTATTATTGACGCTGAAAAAATTGCCTTCATTACGCAGTATAACGGCTGCCGGCAACTGTGGGAGATCCAGGCGTAGCGCTTCGGCCAAAGGAAAAGGCACGCCGCTTTGAAAATTCAGACTCGGTTTGGTGACTACGCCGGTCACCCGGTATATCCGGTCCTTTTTTGTATGAAAGGTGTCAAAACTGGTTTCATACTGCACCACTAAAAAAATAAGCAGGCAGGCGGCTATGCCTACCGCTAATCCGGTGATGTTAATAGCCGTATAGGTTTGATGGCGGAGCAGGCTTCGCCAGGCTGTTTTAATATAATTCCTGATCATAGCTTTAGCTTTATGAAAGCAATGAGAATTTAATGCCATTTTTGTAGTTATCTGATATTTAGATTGTTGTATTGTTTTGTGGCTATCGGGTTGTATCAGAAACGAACAGCAACTGCACGCTTATGGTTAGGTGGAGTTGGTAAAATGACCCGTCCGGAAATAGCTATACAGATTTGTGAGTAAATCCTGTAAATACTATACAAGGTATTCTGTTAGTCCTAAGATGAACTATACAGGTCT
>NZ_JANTYS010000025.1 GCF_024808255.1 Mucilaginibacter dorajii | reverse complement strand
AAACAAATTAAACAATAAATAGATATTTGAATTTACAGCAATAAAACATTAGTAATAAAAAAGAGGCTGATCATGATTTATGATACAGCCTCATAACGTTAGAGGAAAACGCCCGCTTAATCCTCCAACACCGGCGCATCCGCAATCTTCTCCAATACCGATGCCGGCAGGTATGGGCGGCCGCCTGCTGCGGGTACGCAGGTGCCGGTAAAGGTGGCTTTGGTCATTACCTTGTTATTTAAAATGATCGACTGCTTAAAGTGCAGTTTAGGCGCACCGGTCTTATCTTTATATAAAGTACAGGTAACCGTAAACTCGTCCCCCTTTTTTAACGACCGTAAAAAGCTGATGCTGTAGTTGGATAGCACCATATAAATGCCGTTTTTGGCCTCGGTTTCAAAATCGAAACCCAATATTTCCCTGATGTAGTCGTGGCGGCAGTATTCCATATAAAACGGGTAATACAGCCCATCCATAATTTCCTGCACATCTATGTGCTCGGCTTTGGCAACGTAAGTTTTTGAGTATTCCATGGTAGTATGTTGTAGATAGGCGGCAAATATAAGGGAACACGGGTAAATTCCCAGACGTACAAGTTGTAAAAACGGAAGTCATCCCGAACTTGTTTCGGGCCCCCTCAGGACAGGTTACCCGCATGAAGTACACTTAGCGAGTGGGGTGCTGAAACAAGTTCAGCATGACAAGGCCAGCATGTCATTGCGAGGAACGAAGCAATCGCATGCTCTACAGAGCGGATCTGCACAGTTCGCGATTGCTTCGTTCCTCGCAATGACATAGCTTTATATTGTCATTCCCACCTTCACAATTCCCGGATTTTACCTCCCGCAATAACGATTCATATTGTTTTTAACCAGCCAATCTAACCAACCACCTGCAACAATTTTTCAAATGCCTTACGCGGGCTACCCCGAAAAAACACCTCGCCACAATATTGGTAGCCGGCTTTTTGGAAAAGCGCCAGCATGGGCGCATTGTCAAAGTTGGTATCTACTTTTATGCTGAAAATGTTTTTTTCCAGGGCATAGGCGTCAATAAAGTTCAACAGTATTTTAGAGAATCCCTGGCCCAGGTATTTTTCAGATACCGCTACCCGGTGGTAAACCACAAAGTCGCCGTTGGTTAGCCATTGGCCTTTAATATCGGCGTACGCCGGTTCATCGTTCACCATAATGGCGCAATAGGCAATAATATCTTTGTCGTTAACTATCACATAGCCATAACCCTGCTCAATATCGTCTTTAATTACCGCCGGGTTAGGATAGCCATCCTGCCATTGATCGCTGCCATCCTGTTTCCGCCTGCTAATCGCGCCCTCCAAAATCTCCCAAATCTCGTCGAGCTGGTCGATTGTGGCTTTTTCAAATTTGTAATTCATAATCGGGGGTAAGGTATCATTTAAAATGGTTTTTCGGTGTAAATAAGGTTATGGCAGTTATAAACTACAATCATATTAGCCCGGAGACATTCGGATAGCTGGAGGAAACAACAGATAACGGGGAGGCATTAGTAAATCAGATCATACCGGCACTCTTTTAGTATGATGCCGGATCGTCTTTTCCAAAGCAGGATATAACGCCGCAATAAAGTCCCGCGTATTGTCCAAAATATTCTTTGAAAAGAGATCAATATTTAATTGTGGTGACCCCGCCGTGAATGCGGCAGGGTCAAAGTTTGTAATTCTGTAATTGAAGCCATCACTGGCTAAATTTCTCGCGTAGCCATGAATAAAACTATTACGCAACCTGTTGGTCGTTAATAAGTAGGTTTGGAAATACGGCGCGAAGGTAGTGAGGCAGGTATCCAACTCATTTGTTTTTCGGTACCCAAGGTTTACCAGCAATTTTAAATGTTCGAGAAAATCATGTAACGGAGCGCTTATAGGTGGCTTTTTCTTCATGTAAACGATAACTTTTTTAGAGATGATTTCTGTTACATGAACTAAGTTCTCGTAAATGGAGGCCACCATGAGAATGAATGTTTGAAAATTTGTATCGATCAGGTCGCGGTAAAATGCTTTATCATCGCAAGTAATGATCTCCTGAAAAGAAGCTGTGCCATCGGTAAACGTACAATTCATCTGCACCGGCAAACTTGCCGCGTTGCCAGCTAACACAGCATGATCAATGTACTCAAAGTAAGCATTGTATATCATTTCACACTTATGAAATTTTGCCTCAACACAGGTCATAATTTCGGTCAGTACCGCGACGTCTACCTTGAATTTGGCATCGAACTGTTCGTTGAGCGCTGTGGTTTTCGACATGGCAGCTTTTCGATTTACAATTGCGATAAGCGCGTTTCGTGGAACGGCAAATGAGGTTAGGTTTAGGTTTGTTACCATCTTAAATTGTCTCTGCCTGATGAACGGTCAATATCTGCTTCAACAGATTTTAATACTTCTTTTAAAAATACTGTAGCGGGTAAATATTCCGGCAGGCTGCCGATCTTAAACTTAAGGAGATTTTGAAGGTCAACATCCACTTGGAAGGGCTCACCTACTGCGCCTGATTTCACCCCCATCATAGTTACTGCTGAATAACTCTCCTGTCTGATTATCTTATAATAGTCTTGATGTGTTTCGTGTAAGTCATGGGCCGCTGTAAAGCCGCTGATGACCAGATCTAAAAGACCGTCGTCTTTTACATGAAAAATGCTCAGTGAGTCTATGATCCGGTCTAGCCCGGTGGCTTGATCATCAAGCTGTTCGATCTTTTCTTGGTACCAAACTAAACTTTCCTGATCGATTGCCTTAGCCGGCTTAAGATATTCTAGCATGTTTTTGGCATAAAACAGGTGCCCGCCCTCGCTATCTACAGTAAGATACCATTCCATTGCCTTAATGAACATCGCCGCTTTCTGTTCCGGAATGCCATCAAAAAGATGAGAGTGATCACCATCAGGTACAAACTCGTAACCAGAGAGTGTTTTCTGATTGATCACGATGGCTTTTTTATACTCATAACGAACGCATAAATAATCAAAGACAACATCCTGCCCGGAGGTCCGTAAAACCTTATTCAAGCAACGTTCGAACTCGTAGGTCAAATAGAACCTGGTGGTATGATTGATAACGAGTTCCGATAGCAAATCATAGGTTGCGACCTTATTGTCGGATAACCATATAAAAAACATTTCAGCCTCTTTTTGATGAGCCCGTTTTAAAAAACCGATGCAAATATCCAATACTTTATCATATTTCGCTGCGATAAGGCTCTGGATACTACTAGCCAGGTTGAAATTGTTTTCTTTTCGTTTTTTATGAAACACTTTCAGGATAACCGACACATCCTCCGGGCCTATCTGCGTATTCCCCGGAACCCTGCGGCCATAAACCGATAACAGCATATTGTCAGTTTCCGCAGTATCTGCTTTTTGAAGCGCTGCAACTTCCTGCCAATAAAAATTATGGTCTTTGAAAACATAATAGGCACCACCCAAAATATCCGCGCCATAACCTGCAAACAATTTAGGTGCGGTTTCATCCATGCGCCTGTACAATATTTTTGCATATTCTGGATAATGCTCGATCAACCTGTTTAGAAAAGCAAAGAAATATACAGGAGGGTATTGCTCGGATTCAAGAAATTCAATGATGCTGTCAGCCATTGTTGCTGCATCGAACTGATTGACGAGGTTATCGCAGGCGGTGGTTATTTTAGTTTCCACCATATTAATATCGCTAAAGCTGACCTCGGCTTTTGAAAACACCTGAGAAAGCTGTTCGGTCAAATTCTTTGGCTGTAGTTTGAGCTTAATGGTATCCAACTGCTGATGAAATTCCGCAGGGATGCCCCAACGCCGAAACCAAAACAATTTTTCTTCGATTTCTTTCTTTTCTTTCAGATCGAATTGTGCAGCTTCCCGCTCCAGAAAATTTAACACGATCTTAATTTCCTCGTTATTTTGGTAAGGTTTGGGGTTTTTGCTAGTCGCGAAGATACTCCGCGGGATATCCAGTAAGTCCTTTAACGTCTCCAGCCGGTGACCATTCATAGCCGGGTCTCTATATATTTTGACCAGCAATTCTGCAATTTGCTTACGCAGCTTTTTGATCGGTGCACTGGCTGGCAAGTAATAGGTCGTAATGTTAAGTTCGAAGCGGTTAACGGCGCTGGAGCCAGTCACCATAAACTCCAAATTCAGCCATGACTTCATCACTTGCAGACCGAAATTAATCTCCTGAGGAGTAAGTTTTTTCAGCTTTCTGCTCAACTCTTGTAGGAAAAAAAGCTGGCGCGGAAACTTGAACTGTTCGATCACATCCTTTCTGCTAAAAGCAAAGAGTCCGACAACCTTGGCATCTCCAGTTAGCAAAAAAAAGTGCATCGATTTCCGAAAGCTAAAATCATAATATTCGGGTAAGCCGGACAGGTAGGACAGCAACTCAATGACCTTGCTTAATGCCGTAAATGTCGAATAGCCGGGACGAGCATTTAGTTCCTGCCATTCCTGATAAATCACATGCTGCTCATTCTTCAGCGCATCCAGATAGAATTCTACCGCTTTTTCAGCGATTCTGGGCTGGTAGCCGGCGATGTTTAGGATGGTGCCAAGCACACGATCAACAATTGCTATCTGGTCGGTATCCTTTATAAAGGATACATAATCTGTCAGAATATCATTTAATAAATTATGCTGCGTCCGGTTGCTCTCATCAACACTGCTCAGATTAACGACAATATTGTCAAGAAACTGAATAAACTCGCTAATGTAACCGGCCACTTCAACACGGTCTATGTCCGACAGCAAAATATCGCTATAATAATCAGGCTTGATACTTTGAAGATAGCGCCCGTCCACCAAATCATTTTCCATTAAAAGCTTTAAAGCCGCAACGCCATCATTCGCCTGTAAGCCCTGTATGTCGGTCAGCTTTTGAACAATGTTCGTATCACCGTAGTTGAACGGCTCGATCAAAACTACCTGCTGTAAAAAACGCTTTGCCTGCAATTTTGACCAGCCCGTCAGCATCACCACCGCGTTGTAGTAGCTGTTGAAGTAGTTGGTTACGTAATCACGGACAAAGTCCGCCTCGCGAATCCGGGCTATTGGAATACCATCGTTTATAGCGTTGAGGATAGCAATGATCAGAATAGGCTTACCATAAGAGATCTCGACCAATTGCGGTATAAAATTTCTGTAATGCTGGTGGTTGTCTACATAATGATCGAACATTTGCGCCGTTTCAGGTCTGGAGAGTTCGCTTAGATTAAGGTGAAGTATATTAGCTTTTTCGTATTCCTTTAATAAACTCAACGAGCGGAAAGCCTCCAGGTTACGTGCGGTCAAGATCAGCTTGATCTTATTCGATGCGGTTGAACTGATGCGCTGAATATCCGCAATGATTTCAGGCACATAACTATGTGCATCATCAATCAAAACCACATAATTACCTGCTCCCGCCAATGCCCGGCGTACTTTATCAAAGTCAACATTCCTGTTCAACAAAACTAAAGGTGTCCATTGCGGATCGGGATCTACCTGGTTGCTAAAAAACTCTAAAACAAGCCTAGTTTTTCCGATACCAGCCTCACCGGTTACCAGAGCCATGGGCGTATCATTAAGCAGAAAATCACCCAATCCTTTTAAATCGTTTACCCTTGCAAAAAATGTGTTGGCTAACGTTCCTGGCAGGAAGCCGGCTTTTGATAGCTCCTTTTTAAATGCCGTATGATAATCTTGCAACTGTGCGGTCTGGAAGCCATCCTGCATCCATAGTTGCAAAAGCGGGTATTGCAAGTATAAACTGAAAAGCTTTGCACCATCCCAAACCATACATTCGCACGTTTTACCCAAAATCGTGACTTCGGTCTGAAGGATTTGTTGCAGCTCTACCGTTTCTTGTGGCAGTAATTCGACATTGGTCAATAAAACATAAACAGCTTCGTCATTTAGAGACGTCAGTTCAGTTTTTACCGTGCTTTTTAAACCGCTGAAACTTTGAGCACGAGGCCCAGACCTGAATTTGTATTGAAACCGCCATTTTCCTGTTTTTCCGGAATAAGCACCATCAAAAGCCCCGTCGATCCCACCGTCCTTTCCTGCTGCGGAGAATGGCTGATAGCTTTTACCTAACTCAAAACTGAGCAGGGCATTGCAAAAAAGCGTAAAGTCGTCACCTGTAGAGTTACTCCAATTAATTTTATCCATTACATCAGTGATAAGATCAGCCGAATATAAAGAATTTAGCCAGCCAAACAATAGAAATTATTCCAGCCTTAATTAAACACCCCTTTAGCACAAGACCTGCGCTAAAATGGGGTGATTTGGCCCTCCTCCGCAATAGGGATAGAAGTGGGTACCGGCCCTCGCGCGTAATGCCTGCAGGCGTATGAACGTATAGCCCGGGCCGCAGGTATTGCCCTCTTTAGTAGTAAGTAGTAAGTATCAAGTAGTAAGATTTTGTGGTTGCAGGTTTAAGTTCACCAATAAACCCCGCAGGCTTGCCGGGCAAGTCGCTGCGGGGTGGTAACCGCTACGTTACAGTTCTTTGTCGTCTATCAGTTTGGCGTCGCGGGTGTTTTTTTGTACGGCAATGGCCGAAAACATGCTGAGGCAAAATGCCATGGCGTAAAAGCCTTTTTCGCTTCGGGCCAGGTCGGCATTCCACAGGCCAACAGTTAATAAAACCATTGCCGCTATGGTGGCAAACCAGCTGATGCCGTAGTATAGGTCGGTAACGGCAAGTCCTTCGGCTTTGTCCCTCACGCTTTTTTGTACCGAGATTACGGCGAATAAGCCGAATAATAAAATGGTGAAATAATAGCCTTTTTCGTTCAGCTGCATGGTGGCGTTCCATAAGCCTATGCAGTAGCCTGTCACTCCTGTTAATAAGGCAAACCAGGAGGCACCTATAAAGGCGGCAGTAGGTTTAAATGGGTTTCTTTTAATCCGGTCGCCATATTTTCCAATGGCCAAATTTTCGTCTGTTTTGTTTTGTAGCGGTTCCATGTTTGTTTTATTTTGTTTGTTAATATGGAAGCAAATGTGGGGCGTAAAACCGGGCCGTAAAAACCAGTATTTGCAAATTACTGACGATATAAATTTACAATTTATCTATCTTTATAAGCATTAATACAGCTATATGGATTCACTTTCGGAATTGGTTAACCTGCTCAATAGTGCCGACAAAATACGCTTCAGGCAGTTTTTACAGCGCAAAAACAAAAGGGAGGATGTCAAAAACCTTGCTTTACTTGATTTGATAGAAACTGACGATATAGCTGGCATAAACAAACTATACAAACCCGAAAAAAACAAGGATGCCTATCATGCTTTGCGCAAAAGGCTGCAGGATAATTTGCTGTTATTTTTATCGAAAAAAACTTTTGAGAGCAGCCATGCCGAAACCTACGATGCCCTGCGCCTGGTGGTGGTAGGGCGTTTTTTGTTAGAGAATGAGGTATTTAAAGTAGCCTTTAAATGTTTGGATAAGGCCGAAAAGCTGGCTGAGCATTTGGAGCAGTTTAATTTATTGAATGAGCTTTTGCTGTTGAAACTGCAGTATGCCCATGTGCCGGGAGCCGAAGACCTTGATGCCCTCACCGCGCGTTTTATGCAAAACCAGTTGCACATGCAGCGCGAGGCTAAGCTTAACATGGCCTATGCTTTTTTAAGGCAGGAACTACAGGCTATTCACCTGCAAGGGAAGATAGTGAATTTGAGCAACCTGGCGGTCACCACGATAAGGAAATACAAAATCCTTGCACAGGACCTCATGACCTATAAATCCATCTACCAGATCCTTTTCATCGCCAATGAATACGCGGCCATACAGCAGAATTATGGATTGATAGAGCGCTATATTGAGCGTACTAATCAATTTATGCAAGGCCAGGTGCATAAAAAGCAGTCGTACCTTTTTTACCATATCTCTATCCTGTATTTTTTGGCCAACTTTCATCTGCGGCGAATGGATTTTGCAAGGAGTACATCCTGGTTAAAACAAATGATGGATTTAATGGAAACGGATAGCAGGTATTACACGCTATTCTATTTACGCTACCAGTTACTACTGGCCCTCAACCTGTTTTTTACAGGCTTTGCTGATGATGCTATCGCGATTTTGCAGCAATCGCTCGCCAAAACAAACAGCCGGAGCAAACCGGAAGATATAGAAGATTTACGGATCTGCCTGGCCATGTTTTTAGCCCTGTGCAATGACCAGCGAAGTTTGAAACAGCTCACCTTGCTAACCCGCACCGATGCCTGGTATGAAAAACAAATGGGCATGTTGTGGACCATCCGCAAAAACCTGATGGAAATTTTGGTGTACGCGCAGTTTGCTAACATTGATCTGGCCATGTCGCGGTTAAACAGCTTCAGGCGGCGCTATAAAAAGTACCTGTTGAAAACTTCGGAAGAGCGGGTACTATTGTTCCTGAAACTGGTTGAAAAATACCTGCAAAAACCCGATGCAGTTTTTGAAGCAGCGTACCACAACGCGGTTTTAAACCTGCTTGATCAGGCAGAAAATAACGACATCTTCACCTTAAGCTTCATCGCCTGGCTGATAGCACGCCGCGAGAAAAAAACAGCTTATGAAGTTGTGCTGGCGCTGGTGCGGGGGGAGAATCAAGAGGTTAGCGTCAAGAATTAAGACAGCCTCATTTAGCGCAGATGTTTGGGGGGCTTGTGTAATGATTCCGGCGGTGTTGTACATTGGAAATTCATTATTCAATATGATTTCTACTCCTGTTATTTTATAACTTTACACCAACGACCCACGTAAACACGCTGTAATTATGGACCTGAAAACCTTTACTAAACTTCCGTTTTATATTAAACTGGCCTGCGTGTTGTTCAGCCTGTTTGCCATTGGTTACCTGGTGATTATTGCCAAAGAGATCCTGTCGCCCCTGATATTTTCGTGCCTGTTCTCTATTTTGCTGTTGCCGGTGGCGTCCTTTTTAGAGAGACGGCTACGTTTACCCCGCAGCGCCGCCTCCATGACGGCAGTGGTGTTGCTGCTATCGATGATTGGCTTACTGATCTTTGTCATCGGCTCGCAAATTGCCGACCTGGCTAAAGACTGGCCAAAGTTCCAGGCGCAGATCAGCCAGTCGATGTGGGAGTTTAGGGGCTGGGTGCAGGATACTTTCCATGTAACACGCGGCAAACAGCTTCGGGTGGTTAACTCGGCTGCCAGTAAGGTACTGTCGCCAGATCCTGAAGTGGTGGGAGCCACAGTGCTGTCCTTATCGTCTATCCTGCTGTTTTTGGTATTTACCTTTATTTATACCTTTTTCTTTTTGTTGTACCGTCGGCTCATCATGAAATTCCTGGTGTCGGTTTTTCTGCCCGAAAATAAAACCACCGTGCATGAGGTGATAGAGCAGGTACAGCGCATTATTCGCAAATACATTATCGGTTTACTTATTGAAATGAGCATTATAGCAACAGGCGTTAGCGTGGCCTTTAGTTTTATGGGCGTGCAGTACGCCATTTTGCTGGGGCTGATTACGGGTTTGTTTAATATTATCCCTTACGTGGGCATTTTCAGCGCCCTGGTAGTAAGCGCGGTAGTTACGCTGGGCTCATCGCCGGATAGTACCAAAGTAATATGGGTAATGGTGACGCTGGTGGTTACGCATTTGATTGACAGTAATATATTACTACCGGTGGTTGTTGGCTCCAAAGTAAAAATCAACGCGCTTATTACTGTGCTTGGCGTGGTAATGGGCGAAATGATTTGGGGCATTCCCGGCATGTTCCTATCCATCCCCAGCATAGCCGTACTAAAAATCATTTTCGACCGGGTAGAAAGTCTGAAACCCTGGGGCATTATCCTTGGCGATGACGAAAAAGAGCAAAATGAACTGGCCAAAGGCAAAAGAGTAAAGAAGAAAAAGGTTGTTGCGGCCGATGTGGAACCATCGGTGTGATGGACTCAATAGTACTGTAGGAATCAATCACGTAAGCCTTCTCTTTTTAACTGCCGTTCAAAATGCCCACACCTATTTCAGCGCCCGGGCAATCTCCTTTTCGGCAAGTGGCTCCATTATTTTGTAGCCACTTAGGTTGGGGTGTACTCCATCGATAGCGAGGCCGGGCTTCATGCCGCGGTCGGGACCAACGATGGTGGAATAATAATCAATGTAGCCAAGCTTGTTCTTTTCGGCGTAGACTTTAAGCATGGCGTTAAGTTTGCTTATCGGGTCGCGGGGATCAATGCCGGGGTGCCACGGAAAGGCCAGCGCCGGCAGTACGGATGACAGCACCACTTTGATATTGGCCGCTTTGGCCAGTTCGGCCATGGAAAATATATTGCCGGCCACATCCTCCAGTTTTGCCGGTCCGGTATTTTCGGCAATATCATTAATGCCCGCCAAAATTACCACCACAGCGGGTTTCAGGTTAATTACATCCTCGCGAAAACGTACCAGCATTTGCGGTGTGGTTTGGCCGCCAATGCCGCGGTTAATATAGGGGCGACCCTTAAAAAAGTCAGGGTCAGTATTTATCCAGCCTTCGGTTATCGAGTTGCCCATAAAAATTACGCGCTTCTCGCCAGCGGCAGGAGCAGGCATCTTTTCGTTATCGGCTTCGTAGCGTTTTATCCAGGCCCAGTCTTTATGGATGCGTTCTTCAATCATTTTTTGAAAGTTGGCCCAGGCCTCGGCTTTTTTTTGCTCTTCGGTTTGCTGGGCGTTTGCCTTTAGGGTTAATGCAAACAGCAGGCAAACTAATAGTTTTATGGTTTTCATATTTGGTTAGATGAATGATTGATAATTGGCGTTAACAGACCAAATATAAGTAAAAAATCGATTTAGCAAATTTGATGATACTATTTTGAAAGTGTTTTTTCGCGATAGGGATGGAAACGGATACCCGCCAATGTGGTTAAGGCCTGTGCAGTATGAGTGCACAGCCCGGGCCGCAGGCATTGCCCAATAAATTGAGCCGGGGCATTCATTTCTTGATGTAGGTTATTTGTGGGCCTGCGGTGGCGGCTTACATTTGTTTTAAACAAACAACAGATCACCATATAAAAAACATAAAAATGAAAACGAGCGCAAACCAGCAATCACAGCCTTATAAAACATTAAAACTGAACGTACTTAGTGTATTTATTTTACTTGCACTTATACCTGTTGCTTTGCGGGCGCAGGTTACAACGGCTTTACCGGTAGTTGGTACGCATGCTACGCTGGGTAACATTGATGGAATTAATATTGAGGCCATGGTACAAAGCCCATCGGCACAAAAAACGCCTTTACAGGTGGCCTGCGTTTTTGAATATACCGAAAATGATATTTATACACCGCCGGCGTTACCCCTGGCAGCAAACGGCATGGCTCACCTTGACCAGGGATTGAACGGCATCATCACCACACTTAGAAAAAGTGGCGAATTTACCGGCCACGCCTTTGAGACCATATTGATTGATGTACCCAATGGCACTATTGCCCCGCAAAAACTACTGCTGATAGGCCTTGGCGACCGGGCCAAATTTGATCCTGAAATGATGAAAACCGTAGGCGCTATAGGCATGCGCGAAGCACTCAGATTAGGGGTAGATAGCTACACCCATGCGAGTGATTTGAAAGATGGCGGAGTTGATTCGCCAACTGCAACCGTTGCCCAAAATGTGCTCAAAGGCGCTATAGCTGCTTACCGTACGCAGGTAGAGTTAAAAGGCAAAAAAATGTCGGCCTTTAAGCCGATGAAACAAATAACCTTTTTAGCCGGCCAGCCATTTTACCAAATTACCGGGGATGCTTTAAAAGCGGTGATTGCTGCTGATAGTAAATAAGTGAGGCGACATGCTGCGGGTATTATCTGCTACCGGAAGCATATTCAAACAAGCTATTTTTCTGTCACTTGCTCCCCGCCCTTCATCGCAAAATAAAGCCCGATAAACTGTACCACCGCGATCAAAAATGGCCCCGCGCTTTTGGATGCATCGTGCTGGTAAATGCCGATAAAACCATCGAACAGTTGAATTACACCAGCCAGCAAAGCAAGTGTAAAAAGCGCGTCCCGGCGTTTGCCGATCACTAAAGCAATGGCGATAGCTGCTAATGGAATAGTACGTGCAGTGGCATATAAAGCAAAAGTAGCGATGGCTTTATCGGGACCAATATTGGCCGGCAATATAGCGGCTGGGTTAATTATCCCTGCTACCGAAAAACCTGTGGCAACTATAACGTTTACAGCTGTAACTATTTTTAAAAATATGGGTGCTTTCATTGTTTAAATTTTTATCGCCACAAAGTTGGGGAACGGGTTGCATTTGTAACGATAACAATTGTTAAGAAAAGGAAGTCTTTCGATTCCTGATCCTGCTTAATGAAACGGATGTGATGCCCAGGTATGAGGCTATGTAATGTTGAGGGATACGCTGAAACAAGTCGGGCTGCTCGGCCAATAGCTGCTTGTACCTGTCGAAGGGTTTATTTTTTAACAGGGAAAGCAGCCTGTTGGTATGGGTAAACAGTTTTTGGATGGCGGTGGTATAAAACCAATCCTTCATGGCCGGGTCTGTTTCGATGAGCCTTGAAAAGTCGGCTTTTTTAAGAATGCTTACCGTGCAGGTTTCTAAAGTTTCGATGTTGATCGTGCCTGGGATGCCATTCAAGAAACTTTCGAGCGAGGTAACGGATTCGCCCTCAAAAAAAAATTGCAAGGTTACCTCCTGCCCATCGGCATTGTACCAGGCCCTGATGCAACCGCTTTGGATAAAAAATAGCTCCTGTGCTATAGCGCCCTCCTCAACTAAAATGGTTTTGGGCTGGAGGGTTTTGGTGGTTAGCAGAGTAGGGTTAATTGATGAGATCATTAGTGCCGTTGATAAAGGCACTAATGTAAATCTTATACACAAGAAATTTTAGCCAGCGAATGATTTCCTATTTCAAATGTTCGCTAAAAAAATCAATGGTACGTTTCCAGGCCAGCTCGGCGGCGGCTTTATCGTAACGGGGTGTGGTGTCGTTATGGAAACCATGGTTGGCGCCCTCATAAATAAAAGCCTGGTATTGTTTATGGTTTTCTTTTAAGGCGGCTTCGTAGGTCGGCCAGCCTGCGGTGATGCGGGTATCCAACGAGGCATAGTGCAGCATAAGCGGGGCTTTAATTTTAGGCACATCGGCAGCATCGGGCTGGGCACCATAAAATGGTACGGCTGCCGCCAGATCCGGTACCTGCACGGCCATGGTATTGGCAATACCGCCGCCAAAGCAAAAGCCTACAACGCCTACTTTGCCGTTACAATCTTTATGGTTTTTAAGGTATTCAAAAGCATCGATAAAATCCTGCTCCATCTGAACTTTATCCAGCTTGGCCTGCATGGTACGGCCTGCATCGTCGTTACCCGGATAGCCGCCCAGCGGGGTTAACGCATCGGGGGCAATGGTAATAAAGCCGGCCAGTGCAGCACGTCGGGCTACGTCTTCAATATAAGGGTTTAATCCCCGGTTTTCATGAACTACCACAATGCCGCCAAGTTTACTTTTGGCATTGATAGGTTCAGATAATAGTGCCTTAATGTTGCCACCGCCCTTTGGCGAATTGTAGGTGATATAGCCCGATTTTAAACGCGGATCATCGGCTTTAGTTTGCAGGGTGCCTTCATAATCGGGCATCAGGAAACTCATTAGCGCCGGCACGGTTAAACCGCCAACGGCATATATGGAAAGTTTTTCTACAAAAGAGCGCCTGTTAAGGCGGTTATGCGCGTAATCGTCATACAGGTCAAACACTTCCTGTTTGATATCTTCTTTATTGATCTGGCTCATGATGTTAAAGGCTATAATCAAATTTAAGCATTTTGGTTAATTGCCTGGTGTTGGGGCTGTAACAGTATCGTTACTTCAATATTGCCCTCTCAAAACCTTGATTAGGCTACAACAAGCACAGATTCGGTTACATCTGCCCTCTTATCTCTGCCCAACTTTGTACCAACAAAAAATATCATCATGAAAATTGTATTAACAGGTTCATTAGGACATATCGGCAAGCCACTTGCCGGCACATTAGTGCAAAAAGGGCACCATGTAACTGTAATTAGCAGTAAACCCGAAAAACAAACCGACATTGAAACATTAGGCGCTACCGCCGCCATTGGAACTATTGAAGACCCGGACTTTTTGACCCGTACTTTTACCGGTGCCGATGCAGTATACACCATGCTGCCCCCGGCCGATTACCTTAATTCTGATCTCGACCTGGTTACCCTCTGTGCTTCGCTCGCCGGTAATTTTGCCACGGCTATCAAACAATCGGGCGTAAAGCGGTTGGTGCACCTGAGCAGCATTGGCGCGCATATGGAAAAAGACTCGGGCCTCATCCTGCTACACCGCGGGGTTGAGTTAGCGCTTAATAAGCTTACCGATGTGGCTGTTACCTTTATGCGGCCCGCCGGCTTTTATTACAACCTGTTTGGTTTTATACCCATGATTAAAAGCCAGGGTTTTATTGCCGCAAACTATGGCGGCGATGATAAATTGATATGGGTGGCCCCCTCAGATATTGCTGCCGCCATTGCCGAAGAACTGGAAGCCCGGCCAACTGGTAACAACACACGGTATGTGGCAAGTGACGAACTTACAGGCACCGATACTGCCCGCATTTTAGGCGAAGCCATAGGCCTGCCCGATTTAAAATGGATCCTTATCCCCAGTCAGCAAATGCAGGCGGGCCTGGAAGCCGCGGGTATGCCCCCAAAAATTGCAGCCGGTTTGGTTGAAATGTACGCGGCCGTGCACACTGGCGAACTGGAAGCCGACTACTACCTTAACAAGCCAGTAGTAATGGGCAAAGTAAAAATGGCTGATTTTGCCGAAGAGTTTGCGGCGGTTTTTAAGGGTTAAGATTTTTAAACAAACACCAATGAAAAAAATACTTGTGATAGGGGCGTCGGGCTTTGTAGGCAAAGCCCTTGCCTGGCAATTACTGGCCGATGGCTACGGCGTGCGTTGCCTTGCCCGTAAGCCGGCTAAAGTTGAGGACCTGGTAACAACCGGTTGTGAGGTGGTCCAGGGCGATATTTCGGCCCCGGAGTCCATACAGCAAGCGCTCCAATCGGTAGATGCTGTTTATATCTCTATCCACACCCTTGCCCCTCAACACAGCAATACCGCGGGGCAAAACTTTATGGACGTGGAGATGAATGGACTGCAAAACATTATAACGGCTTGCCATAGCCAGGGCGTACGCCGGATAGTTTATGTTACCTTTTTAGGTGCCGCGCCCGATGCGCCAAGCGCATGGGTACGCGGCCGTTGGCGGGCTGAACAACTTTTGCTGAATAGCGGACTTGATGTAACCGTAATTCGCCCCGGAATGATTATAGGAATAGGTGGACAGGGTTTTAATATGGCCCTGAGCAACGCTAAAAAACGCCTGGCTATTTTGATGGGGAACGGTCGGCAAAAGTATCGCTGTATTGCCATTGATGATTTGACTTATTACCTGGCTGGGGTACTTGATCATAAGCAAACGTACGGTCGGTGTTATGATGTAGGGAGCGATGATGTGCTAAGTAATAACCAACTGATTGATGTTATTGCCGGGGTCATCGGGCGTAAACATCCGGCAAAACTTCATATCCCGCTATCTCCCTTAAAAGTAATAGCGCCGCTTATTGAGCGTGTGATTAAAATGCCTAAGGGAGCAATGAAAGGTATCCTTGATTGTATTCCCATAGATTCGGTTGGCGACCCGATGCCCATCCGGTCTGTTTTATCACGACCACTAATGACAGCCCGGCAGGCTATAGAACTGGCCCTGGCACAATCAAAATGATTAACAGCCGTTTATCAACAGTAATTACTATCTTGTATTGATATGACAAGCGTTCAACCCCATCGGATTAAAACCATTACCGAATATCACCGGGTGGCAGGGCTTCCCAAACCAGAGCACCCGCTGATCAGCGTAATTGACATGGCAACGCTAACGCCGCCGGTTACCACGGGGTCCATTAGCCTGGTGTTTGATTTTTATTCCATCTCCTTAAAAAGAGGATTTGATGTGCGGTATAAGTATGGGCAGCAGTCTTATGATTTTGACGAGGGGGTGATGTTTTTTATGGCACCAGGCCAGGTTTTTGGTGTGGAGTTTGAAAAAGAGCCAACACATCGTGCTTCTGGGTGGATGATACTGGTGCACCCGGATTTTTTGTGGAATACCTCCCTGGCTAAAACCATCAAACAGTATGAATACTTTAGCTACGCTGTTAACGAAGCCCTGTACGTATCCGATAAAGAAGAAACCATTATCACCGGTATTGTACGTTATATGGAGCAGGAGTACCACACCAACATTGATAAGTTCAGCCAAACCGTTATGATTGCGCAGCTGGAGTTATTACTGGCATATGCCGATAGGTTTTATCAGCGCCAGTTCATTACACGTAAAATCTCAAGTCACCAGATCATCGCCCGTGTAGAAGAAATACTGGAGGAATATTTTAACAGCGATGCCCTGGCGAAACATGGGTTGCCTACGGTAGCCCACCTTGCCGACGCGTTAAACCTATCGCCCGGTTATTTGAGCGAGCTGCTTAAAACGTTAACCGGGCAAAGTACCCAGCAACATATTCATGATAAACTGATAGAAAAAGCAAAGGAAAAACTATCTACCGGCAATTTATCGGTAAGTGAAATTGCCTATGAACTGGGCTTTGAACATTCACAATCGTTCAGCAAATTATTCAAAACTAAAACCAAGCTATCGCCTTTGGAATTCAGGCAATCGTTTAATTAATCAGGGTTCTTTTAGGGTAGTTTCATATTGTCTCTGAGCAACCGGTAACGTCGGCCATGGTTAAGGGCGATTTGAAGATGCGGTTATAAATCTGTAAAAGAAAGCCCCTTTTCTTTTAATGCCGTTTTTAGTATGGGAATGGTACTTTTCCCCAATCCATGAAAGGCTAAAATTTCCTTTTCTGAATGTTCGGCCAGCTGCTCAAGGGTTAAAATATGATGGTTCTCTAATGCCCGCCTGGCTGGCGCACCAAGCAAAGAAAGAAAGCCGAAAGAGGGCTTTCTTTCTTTTTCACATATGAGGCAGGTTGGGCAGTCGCTGCTTTTGTAGTATTGGTGCCCTTTAGGGCAGGTTCTTAAATTACTTTTTGCTTCCATTTGCTGAGTATTTTCGGGTAAGTGTATTGTTACATGAAATTAAGCAGAAACAGGTGTTTTTGTAGGGATAAGAACGACAGTTTGAGGGGGCGATTGTGCCAAAAATTTAATTTTACAACCGGGTAGCAAAGGAAAACCTAAACTACTCAACGTCCTCCCAAAGTTCAATGCTGTTACCTTCGGGGTCAAGGATATGAACAAACTTGCCATAATCATAAACGGCTATTTCATCAAGTATGGTTACACCATCGCTTTTTAGCTGCTCCACCAATGCTTCAATATTTTCAACACGGTAATTGATCATGAAGTCTTTCTTTGATGGCTCAAAATATTTGGTATCATTTTTAAAAGGGCTCCAAACAGTTGTCCCTTCTTTGCTTGGATCATCGGCGTCGCGCCATTTGAACATGATACCATACTCACTTACAGGTAACCCCAGATTTTGAGAATACCAATCTTTCATTTTTTTAGGGTCATCACATTTAAAGAAGATGCCGCCTATTCCGGTTACTTTTTTCATGTATCTAATTTAAAACAATGTAACCATATAAAAATGGTTGGCGGTGAAAAAACTGTTTCGCGTAATTTGGAAGCTATGGCATGGCGTTCGGAGACCGCTAATTATTTTCTTAATTTTTATGGTATCGTAGGCTATTAGTTAGTCCATTAGTTACGCGTGAAATTTTTATAACACCATTATATTTTACAACGAGAATGTCAATTAAAATATTGGCTTCTGTTGTAACTTCATTAAGTTTTGGTGTAACAGGGTTAAGAACATAACTGACTTCGTATGCACCTTTCAGCCCCTTGTTTATTTCATATTTTCCTGTTTCGATATTAAGTGCCTTTTCGTCGCCCATCTGATTAATAACCATAGTTTCCAAAGACCTATTAGTAATTCCACTATCGTTTGTCATTATATCATGGCCCGTTTTATACCCTCTTTTTAATGTTTCACTTTCCTGTATTGTAAAATATTTATCTATCAATGCGTCCAATTTACTTTTATCCGCCAATTTTAAATTCAATGAATTATAAGCTGTATAAAAATCTTTTATCATATGCATTGCTTGCATATCGCTACTGATTTGAGCATGGGCTTGGCTGACTGTAAATACAAATAATGCTGTAATAAGGCTGGGTATGCCTTTCATGGATATAATGTTTTATTTATACTAATCTAATCTCTAATTGATCTATCGTGAGAAAAGGATATCAATTTATACAATTTAACCGATAATAAATATCTTCAATAGAATTGAGCTCCACAATTTTAGAATGAAGCCTTAGATGTTGGGAAACAGCACTCACATTATTCGAAGTTTACTGGTTGTTTGTCTCGACTCGAACTACTATGATTTGAGACCGGTCACTGTCAAAAAACTGTTTAGTGTGGTTTAAAAGTAAGGAGAAGTAGTCAAGAGGGAGAGGTATTTTAAACTGTTGAAATTACAGAGGGCGGGAGATTTCTCAAAATTCAATCGTTTTACCCTGGTAAATAGTTGGAAAAATATCTTTTCTCTTAAGTGAAATCGGGCGATAAAAATCGCTCCGGTATATTTTAAACGCATAGCCCTTAAGATATTTTTCTACTAAATGTCCAATTTCTTTTTCTTTGGCATTTGCCATTTTAAAATACAAGCTTTCTATAACGATATAGTCTATTTCATTATACTTATTGTAAATAGCCATTACTGTCTCTCTGTACGAAGCCCCGTGTGAGGGAGTAATAAAAACAATATTTGAAATATCAGACCAATTAAAATATCTGATCTGTCCTTTTTTTGTGATGATTAATGCCCTTTCGGGAATTTCCAAAATAGCATTGGCATAAAACCGGGTTACCGCAACGCAAAAAACAATTACAAAAACAGCCAGTATGCCCAAATAAAGAGCAAGATCCTGATATCGGGTAAATAAACCCAGCAAAATCGCGATAATAAAAATCGGATAACCAGGCCAGCATTGAAGTCCGATTTGATTGGAAAACTCTTTGTATGAAAAATAGTAGGAGACTTGAAATGTATTGGATGCAGTTTTATTATCGATTTTCATAGTTTATTCTAGTTTCTAAAATTCTCCTACAGTTCGAAGTTCAACGGCTGTTCGAGAGCCATGACCTCGAACAACTATGTTTTGAGATTCTGTCTCAACTATCCAGCCCAGCCTTCTCTATCCAAGCTCCTGAAATGTATCGCTTCGGCAAGGTGTTCTAACTTGATATCCTCACTTCCGGCCAGATCGGCAATGGTTCGGGCTACTTTCAGGATGCGGTCATAGGCGCGGGCGCTGAGGCCAAGTTTTTCCATGGCTTTTTTGAGCAGGATTTGACCGGCCGAGTCAATTTTACATAACTCGCGCACCATTTGCGGACTCATCTGGGCATTGGCATGCAGATCGGGCCGGTTGCCAAAGCGTTCTATCTGTACCTCCCGGGCTTTGATCACCCGTTCGCGGATGTTTTCGCTTTTTTCGGCCAGCCTGTCTGAAGATAGTTCGCTGAAGTTAACCGGGGTAACTTCCACATGCAGGTCAATCCTATCCAATAATGGTCCCGAGATCTTGCTCAGGTATTTTTGCACCATGCCCGGCGGGCAGATACAGTCTTTTTCGGGGTGGTTATAATAACCGCAGGGGCAGGGGTTCATGCTGGCCACCAACATAAAGCTTGATGGGTAATCGACCGAAAACTTGGCCCTTGATATAGTAACCCGGCGTTCCTCTAACGGCTGGCGCATTACCTCCAATGCACTGCGTTTAAATTCGGGCAATTCATCCAAAAATAATACGCCGTTATGGGCCAGCGAAATTTCGCCCGGTGCCGGGTTGCTTCCTCCGCCTACCAGGGCAACATCTGAAATGGTATGGTGGGGGCTTCTGAACGGCCGGATAGTAACCAAAGCATCCGCCGCGGCAAGCTTGCCCGCTACAGAATGGATTTTGGTGGTCTCTAATGATTCGTGTAAACTCAGCGGCGGTAAAATAGAGGGCAGCCTGCGGGCCAGCATAGTTTTACCTGCTCCCGGCGGACCAATCAATATCACGTTGTGACCACCGGCCGCTGCAATTTCCAATGCACGTTTAATATTTTCCTGTCCTCGCACATCACTAAAATCGCTATCGTAATTGCAAAGGCTGTCGTAAAACTCTTCGCGGGTATTTACTATTACGGGTTCAAGCTTAATAGTGCCATTGAAAAAGCCAACAACTTCGGTGATATTTTCCACACCATAAACTTCAATGTCGTTTACAATGGCGGCTTCCCGGGCGTTCTGTTTAGGGAGGATAAAACCTTTAAAGCCATCTTTACGCGCTTGTACGGCAATGGGCAAGGCACCTTTAATAGGCTGTAGGCTGCCGTCAAGGGAAAGCTCGCCCATGATGATGTACTTATCCAGGTCGGCGGTTTCTAACTGGCCAGAGGCCGCTAAAACAGCGGTGGCGATGGTAAGGTCATAGGATGATCCTTCTTTTTTGATATCGGCTGGGGCCATGTTTACCACAACCTGCTGGCGCGGCATCCTGAAATTGCAATTTTTAAGTGCCGAATCGATCCTGAAATAGCTTTCTTTGATGGCTACATCTGGCAGGCCCACAATAAAATATTTAGTTCCCGGCGCTATATTCACCTCAACTGTAATCGTGATCGCCTGGATCCCATAAACCGCACTGCCAAAAGTTTTAACCAACACTGTGATAAAGTTTAATCAAAGCGAAAGATAAATAATTTTTTAATCCTAAAAATGCTAATGGCTTATTTAATAACATTTGCTGATATACAATAAGGCTACTGTAACGCAAAGACAGGTATAATGCCCCGGAAATTGAATTTATTAATTGGGAGAAGTATAATGAAGCTAAAAAGGCGCCTCGCGGGCGCCTTTGTCAATTAGTTTTTCTTAAAGCTATTCTGATAACTACTAAAATCACTCCTGAAATCTTTCAGGATATTGTACCAGGAGTGTGCCCAATAATTGCGGAAACCAAAGCCGCGGCTGTCGCCGCTTTTGTATACCGTAAATAACACGGTTTTATCATTCATGTTTACAAAGGTTACCCAGGCACCGGCCGATTTGGCGGCCTTACTCATGCTTTCAACAAAAAACATCATACCAATGCCCTTTTGCCCTTGAAAATCATAGTTTTTAACAAGCTCCTGGATGTCTTTTTCTTTCAGCGTGTTTAAGTCTGATGGCTTTTCGGTAAAAAAGTTTTTGGTAATAGCATTGTTGGCTGTTTCTGTCACCTTTAATGCAAAATGAACACTATCGCGATGTATCGATTTGGCTACATCATAAGTTTTGGGTTCGGTGATGAACAGGTTGGCCCAGGCGGGGATGTACCGGGCAACAAAATCGGAGTTAATAACTTCGCCTTTAAGTTTATATTCCGATTCGATCCCCAGGAATTTCATTTGTGAAAAATCAATTCCCAGCCAGGTAACCGGTACTTTAGGGTTAAAAACATCAGCTTTGGTTTGTGCCGATACTGTTTTTGTACCAATGCAAATAATTAAGGCAATAAGCCAGCTAAATTTTGTGATAGTTTTCATGATCATGGTTAAGCTAAATAATTAAACCGGCAGGTTGAGGCCGGCTCGGTTGCAAAATAACGCACAATTCATGTAATTAGCATACATTTAAAGTAACTTAATAGTTAGTTTACCCGCGCTTAATCACAATAAGGTATTTATTAGGGATTAAAGCCTGTTAAAGGCCGTTTACAAAAAGGAAAAATACGCAGGAAACCACCGCGTAGGCCATCAGCACAAATGACCAGGTCTTTTGGTTGTTTTTGCTCAATTTTTCAAAAGCGATATTCCATTTTTTAAAGCGACCATTGTTAAGCAATATAAAATAGTTAAGCAGCAAAGCGCCGGTAGCACCCAGCAGAATGATGCTGGCCGAAACCTCATTAATATTAAACCACTTTTGGTTTAAGCATAGCTCCACAAACACCATCATATTGGTTAAAAAAAGGATAAGCAGAAAACTCACCCCAAAAAGCGAGTTGAATTTTGGTAAGCCACCTTGTCCGAAATTTTTGGCACTCCACCTGTAAGCTGTTACATAAATGGATTTCATTGCTGCTGAGTTCATGATGCTTGGGTTTAAAGGTTTAAAAATCAAAACAATTACTGTTTTTCTATTGGTTATTTGGTTAATAACGCCACTTGCAAAATATTATTATGCAATATGGCTTAAATAAATCATAAAAACCAAATTTAAATTGGAGCAATAAAGTAATAAATTACAAGCAAGGCCGCTTTAGGGCGGCCTTGCTTGTATAAATACATGTTTTATTTACTTATTCTCGGCGGCCAGTTTTAAAAGTGCTGCGTCGTTGTGGTATTTCACCACAGGTTGATTGTCAAATATCATGGCCGCGCCGTTATCTGCCGTGTAGGCCGGCCAGTTTGGTAAGCCTTTGGCATTGGGGTTACCTGTGCCGGCAAAGTTTACCCAGGCCTGGCTCATTTTGCCAGCCAGGGCATAAGCTTCTTTACCGCCGCCAGTCATTTCCTCGCACCGGGCAATGTTGTTAAACTCAAAACAAATATCAATGCAGTGTACAGATTTGTACATGCCATCATTAACCGGCGATGCCCATGCAAACTGGTACATATAAACCGGGGCCGCACCGGCAACGGCTTTGGCGTTTGCCTGCCTGATTACGCCCGGGCGAAAAGTTGCCAGGTCGATATCCATATAGTCGGATGGTTTTACGGTATTGGGGTATGCCTTTAAAACTTCGGCCATGTAGGTATCGGTTTTATCGCCATAACGTTTTTTGAGCGCGGTTTTAACATCATCTAAACTATAATTACGGATAGCAGGATTGATCAATGATGCCATAAACTCGGTTTTTGTAGACCCTACCAATAAAGGAACATTTTTAGATAGTTCCAGCGCGGCCGCATCGTTTAATTGATAAGGCAAAAACACGCCATCGTTAACCGGCTCCCAGCCCAAGCCGAAACCGGCTATGGGTTTACCCTCGGCTTTTAATTGTGCCGCAACTTTAGGCAGGGCTTTTTTAGCAGCAGCGCTTAAGCGTTCGTAAGAAATGGTTTGCAAAGAATCAACTTGTGAAGGTTGCAGGTTGAGTACTTCCAGCATAGCCGCGCCAATTTTTTTAGATACCTCGTTATCCATAAATTTAGTTTGATAACTGCCGCTTTGTACAATAGCTTTTTGGAAAAGTCCTTTTGCCGATGGTGCCGCCATTAAGGTGGTAACCTTGCCGCCACCACCCGACTGGCCAAAAATGGTCACATTATCCGGGTCGCCGCCAAAGTTGGCTATGTTTTGTTTAACCCATTGCAGGGCCGATACAATATCCATCATCCCCACATTGGCCGATGACTTGTATTTATCGCCATAAGCCGATAGGTTTAAAAAGCCCAGCAGGTTTAAACGGTGATTAATAGATACTACCACCACATCGCCTTTTTTGCTCAAATTTTCGCCGTCATAAGAGGGTAGCTCAATTGCTGAGCCAGCCGAAAAGCCACCGCCGTGCAGCCATACCATTACCGGGCGTTTCTTTTGATCGTTGATACCCGGTGTCCACACATTTAGCTTCAGGCAGTCCTCGCTCATGTATCCCCAGTTGTGCTGAAAGGCAAATTCAATAGGATCATTAACCGTTGTTGTTGGATCGATTGGGCAAACCGCGCCATATACCAGCGACTGACGGATACCCTGCCAGGCCGCCGGCTTTTCTGGCGCCATAAAACGTTTGGCCGTGGCATAAGGGATACCTTTATAGTTAAATGTGCCGTTATGGATGTAGCCACGTACCTGCCCGTTATCGGTACTGGTTACCGCAACACCGTCGCCAGCTACAATGGCGTCGCCGCTTTTACTTTGGCTGTAGCCAAACATGGGCCACAGGCACAGGGCTAATAACCTCAAAAAAATTGAGCTTTTTTTCATGATCTATTGGTTTATTATAATTGGTTTATGATTATCCGAGGGCTGAATAACGATACCAAAACCATGAAATTAAAGAAACAAGCCTATAATTATCATTGTGTAGGTATTACACAATGATAATTATAAAATTTAAAAGTACAAGGGTCCTAACCATTTTATTACAATCTATTTTATTGCACTTCAGTTATTTAGCAACAACCTCAAAAGTAGCCAGTAAATTAACATTAGGATCTATGACTACGGCCTGTGGTTTAGCCTTTACCGGGATCTGTGCTGTAGCGGTTTTGCCTTTAACATTGACGGTGTATAATTGCCCGTCGATATCAACCTCTAACGGAAAATCATAAACATAGCTTTGCTTTTGATCTATGTTGATATTAACCGCACCTTTAGCATCATCAAATTGCCATGAGATAGCCAGATCCGGATGGCCGGCAGTTTTTAGCCATTGTTTAAAAAATGGCTTCAGGTTTTCACCGCTGGTTTGTTCCATCACCAGGCGCAGGTCATCGGTATTGGCATTGCGGCCATTGTATTTGTTGTAGTAGTTGCTTACGCCTTTCCAAAAAATGGCATCGCCAAGCTTGCGTCTTAGCATATGTAAAGCCCAGCCTCCTTTTTGGTAGCTGTTGCCATTAAGCAATTGCATGTAGTTGCCTTTAACCGTGGTATCAACTACAGGCGTAAAGCGTTCCTTTTCAAAATTTAACACCAGTTTTCTATCTGCAATTAAACGCTTTTTCAAGGTATCTACACCGTATTTATTTTCGAGGTACAGGTTGGTCATATACGTGGCAAAGCCTTCGCTTAACCATATGTGCTCAAAGTTTTTCTCGCTTGCGCCATCGCCAAACCATTGGTGGGCTATTTCATGCGCCATCAACTCCTCAATCCCTTTGCTGCTTACCGATTCCTCGAAGTAAAAAATAGCGCTGGCATTCTCCATCCCACCAAAAATAGTTTTGGATTGCACATTGGCGAGCTTCTCGTAGCTGTACGGACCAACCATTTTAATAAAAAACGGTAAGATCTCTTTAGCTATCGCGTAGCTTTTAAACCCCGCCTCTTTATTTTCGGGGAATACATAGGTATAAATAGGGATGCCTGCTACATCGCCGGTATAGTCAACCGCAAAATCGGCTACGCCTATTACCATAACTTTGGTTGGTAAGGCAACATTTTCCTGCCAGTGGGTAAGTTTTAGGCGATTAGGCAACGCTTTTTCTTCCAGCTTTAACCCGTTTGATACTACCTGGTAATGATCTGGCGCGGTTACTATAAAATCAACAGTGGCTTTATCGGCAGGTAAATCAACACAAGGAATCCAGTTGTGCGCCCGGTTAGGCCAGTTATCGCCGAAAAACGTACGGTGGCCAAACTTATTGGTAGATATAATAAGCCCATCAGCTGGGATACCTTCGTAAGTAACTACATAAGTGTGGCGGCTTGGCGCTTTTACCGTGGTGTATATTTTAACCACGTCGCTATCTTGTTCAAACTTTAAATTTTTGCCATTTTCGGTAATAGTTGATACGATCATCCCATTCCCTTTGGCGTTCTTCTTAACCAGATTTAAGCTAAACGACGATGCATCTTTTAAAAACTTTATCGCAACGGTGGCTTCGCCTTTAATGTTGTTATTATCATCATTCAACTGTAGTGCAAAGGTATAGTGCTGCACGTCAATGCCCGCCCCCGGTACCTGGGCTTTGGCAACTATAGCCGTAAATAATAGACAAACACTTAAAAATTTATGAAAAGAGGGGTAAAAACGCATAACGGTCAGTTTAAATGCGAAGTTTATAAAAAACACGCGTATTTAAACTATATGTTAACATTTTTACCGGTAGTGCTCAAAAAAATTTAAAACGTAACACTTGCCCCCATCGAAAACAAGAAGTACAAACCGTTTTTAGAGGAGTTACTCACATAATCAACCTGGTTAAAAGGTTTAATAAGGTACGGCGTAAAAATAAACTGCACTTTATTCATCACATAAGTAACCGGCATCGATCCGCTAAAGGCCAGCAGTTGATATCTTCTTACCTCCTTTTGATTTTCCTGCGTTACTGTTTGGGTAATAATGGTTTGTTTAGGCTGATTAGGGAACAAGATATTGATGGGTGTTTGTTTCTGCGGAGTTTCTACCGACCGGGTAACCTGCGATTCGGTATAATACGTTTGGTAAAACGACTGCGTACCCGCGTAAAGCGTAGCGGTAGGCGTAAATTTTAAGCCATTAAGTTTGGTAGCGCCGGTTTTATAAGCAAAAATTTCTTTAGATAGTTCGGCGGTATTGATAATATCATGTCTATCGTTTTTATCAAAGCGATAACTGCCGCCAACAGTAAACTTTATAATGTTATCCGGGTTGGCATACAGCTGCGCATCTATAGTGGCATCAAATGATGATAAGATGATGGGGCTGCTGCCGGTAATGAAAAACTTGGTAGCCGATACGTTACCGCCATAATATTTTTTACTATCAAACCCAAATACATAACCCGGTGTAACGCTTAAACCTTCGGCACCTGATTTTGATCCGTTAAGGTCAAAGTAACCAATGGCGCTCAGAAAAAAACCATGCTTACTCACCAGGGTAACACTGGGTAATAGCAAGGGCACGCTGCTTTCGTCCCGGCGGCCGGCATACGTAAGGTTTGATATGTATTGCGCGCCTACATTTACAAAAACCTCTTTAACGTGTGGCCTTTTTGTGGTATCGGTTGTGGTTGTTAGTTGTGCAAAGGTATGTATGCTGCTACCCATAATTAGAAGCAGCACGGTAAGTTTAAGTTTATTCATCGGGGTAGTATTAAACTATAGGTAGTGTTTCAAATCAACAAAAGGGCCTTTAAAGGCCCTTTTGTTGATTTGTTATCAAAATAAAATGTTATTGTTTAGCGGCGTTCACTTTGGTTGAACCACTGCCGGATGCACTGATAGCTGCACTTCTTTTACCGGCTTTAACAGTAGTTGCTGATGAACCGCTGTTGCTTAAATTAACGTTGGCGTTTTTAGCTGTTGTAGCCGCGCTACCAGAACCACTTAAACTTTCTTTGCTACTCACATTTACACTTTTGGCAGCATTAATTGCCTTTGAGCCGGTAGCTTTAGCGGCGTGAACAGTAGCCGTTTTTGCTGCTGATGCTTTTACCGCAGCCTCGTTAGCTTTTGCGCTAACATCAGCAGACGCGTTTGAAGCCGCGGTTTTTGTTGCAGATATGCCGCCATTTACAGCGTTAGTAGTATTAGCTGTAGATGCAGAGCCATTTAAACTACCGGAGCCAGATACCTTGGTAGCCACAGACGAACCATCAATAGCCGTATTTGATGCTACATTGGCAGCCGGGTTAACACTTCCGTTTAAAGTTGTAGCCTGGTTTGCTGCTGTTTGCGTATTAACGGCAGCAGCGTTAGTAGTAGCCTGGGTTTGGGCTGCTGTATGCGCAGCTACGTTTTGCGCCTGTGCTGCTGCCTGGTTGCTGATGTTGGTAGTTTGAGCAGCCGCTTTCTGAGCAACAGTTGCCGCATTTACAGATGGCAATGCCGTTTGCGTAACAATTTTAGTTGCGGTTGTAGCACCTAAATTAACCTGGGCCACGCTTGCTTTGGCCGCGAATAAAGCAGCAGTAAATAATACTGGTTTCAATAAATTTTTCATGGTGAATATCTCTAAGTTTAATTTTTAGACTGCTGCCCGATCATTGTTTATTTATGCTGGCAGCATGACATTACACAGACAAAGCCTATGCCACCCGTTTTTTTTATGCTGAATGGACTGAACAGCGAATAGATTCTGTATGATATACTATACAAAACTGCATCGATTTTAATAAAAAAGAGAATAAAATGCCTTTGGAGATAGTGGGGAGAAGTGATACACTGGCTGTATATTTATAATCTCTGCGGGATGTAGCCCGGAAAAATAAAAATGATATACTAAAAAAGCCCCGGCGACAACCGGGAGCTTCATATACTTTATCATATTCCCCCTTCAGGGGGTTAGGGGGCTTCTACATTTTTGGCATCCTGCGCATCATGCTGGCCATTGCTGCGGGGTTGCTCATTTGTTTCATCACCTTTTTCATATCGTCAAATTGCTTCATCAGGCGGTTTACTTCGGCCAAATCGGTACCCGATCCTTTGGCAATGCGGTTGCGCCTGCTTTGGTTGATGGTTTCCGGGTTTGATTTTTCAAACGGGGTCATTGATTGAATGATGGCTTCAATTGCTTTAAACGCGTTGTCATCCACCTCCACATCCTTCATCATTTTGCCAACACCAGGTATCATGCCCATCAGATCTTTCATGTTACCCATTTTTTTGATCTGCTGAATCTGGCTATAAAAGTCATTAAAGTCGAACTTGTTTTTGCGGATCTTCTTCTGTAGCTCGGCAGCCTCCTTTTCGTCAAACTGCTGTTGCGCGCGTTCAACCAGGGATACCACGTCGCCCATACCCAGGATCCTTGATGCCATACGATCGGGGTGGAAAACGTCAAGCGCTTCCATCTTCTCGCCGGTACCAATAAATTTAATAGGCTTGTTAACTACAGATTTGATTGACAAAGCGGCACCACCACGGGTATCACCATCTAATTTGGTTAAAACAACACCGGTAAAGTCAAGGCGATCATTGAAAACCTTCGCGGTATTAACCGCATCCTGGCCGGTCATGGAATCCACCACAAATAAAATCTCGTGTGGCTTTACGGCGCCTTTTACTTTTTCAATTTCCACCATCATGGCTTCATCAATAGCTAAACGACCGGCGGTATCAATAATAACTACGTTATGGCCGTTTTGCTTAGCTAAAGCTATACCCTCAAGAGCGATAGCAACCGGATCTTTTGAATCCCTGTTGGCATAAACCGGTACACCTATCTGCTCGCCCAATACCTGCAGTTGGTCAATAGCCGCAGGGCGGTAAATATCATCGGCAACCAGTAACGGCTTTTTGTTTTTTTGTGTTTTTAAGTAGTTGGCCAATTTACCGGTAAAGGTGGTTTTACCCGCACCGTTCAAGCCAGCAATAAGGATAATAGTTGGCGATGCCTTAAGTTCAAGTTCGGCGGTGGTGCCACCCATTAACTCGGTAAGTTCATCGCTCATGAGCTTGGTAAGTAACTGACCAGGCGATATAGAGGTTAGTACGTTATTACCAAGTGCTTTTTGCCTTACATCATCGGTAAATGCTTTGGCGGTTTTATAGTTTACGTCGGCATCCAGAAGGGCTTTTCTAATTTCCTTCATGGTTTCGGCCACGTTTATTTCTGTAATAGTTCCTTGTCCTTTCAGTACCTTAAAGGCCCTGTCAAGCTTATCCGAAAGATTTTCAAACATTATTATTGTCCTAATTTTGAGGATACAAAGGTATGGTTTTTGGACTTTCGGACAAAGGACTTTCAGACAAAGGACCTTGAACGTTATGATGACTGATTTTTAAATACAAAATATCGAAATTCTGCGCAGAAAATCCTTGGTCTTTTGTCCAAAAGTCTAATAGTCAATTCCCGGGTTACGGGAATCTATATAACATTCCCAACGCCATGCCTTCGGTACCCTGTGCCGCGCTGGCGGTATGCCTGTCATACAATAGAGTGCCGTTGATGGTAACGTTTATTAAACGGTTTACCCGCGCCGATAATACCGCATCTACACGATGGGTAATATATTTAGGTGATTGATTATATGGGATAAATAGCGCGTAACGTGTATTAAGGTGGATGTTTTTGGCAATATCCTTATCAAATAGCGCCACGATCTGGAACGCAAGGTCGTTTTTTACGGTATGATTTTGGCCTACGCCGTAATCATTAACTTTTCTGACACTATCATCAAGCACAAATGTTTGCCTGGCTGTACCTGTACCCAAACGCAGATCAAAATACCCGGTTGGCTTATACTCAAAACCTATTGACTCGGTTAGGTAACCCGGAGCCATAAAATTGGAGATCTCCTGCGAGCTAAACTGTCCGTTGCCCAGGTCATTATAGTTGAACCCCTTATCAAACTGAGATTCGAAGGTTAGCGACCCGAAAAAGTACCAATGCTTGGATAGTTGCGAAGCCAGTTTATTATCAAAATAAATACGGTCGTTGGTTTTACGTTTACCCTGTCCTTTATTTTTTGCTACGCCATAGGTAAGGTTAAGTTCAGATACATAGCTAAATGGTGCTTTGTTATATTCGGTATGATATATAAAGTTTGTACCCAATGCTACGGAGTTTACACCACCGGCGCTATAGTTATTGGTGAATGCTGATTGACTGAAGTTTAAGCCGAATGTAATCGTCTTTTTCCAGTAAATCACCTTGTAGTCAAGCATGGTTACGGGTATCTGCTCGCGCTGAATAGTGATTTGCCTAACCCGGGTAGGGATCGCGTCTTTCCGCGAATCGATGCGGAACTTGTTTACCTGGGCGGTATCAATTTTGATGGTGTCCTTTTTCAGCGAATCGGTTTGCTGGGCGCGTGCCGATATGCTGCAGGCTATCGATGCTATGAAAAGCAGGGCAAGTCTGGTTTTTAACATAGAAACAAAATAAAGCAAAAAAGTTCTCTTATAACGGGATAAATCAAAATTGTTGCATATTGTTTGGAGCGACAAAGGATTTTTAGGATTGAGGAGCAAGGACTTTTGGAGAGGGGGAATCTGGATTTTTGAATAAACTGTAGAATTACAAGACCGATTTTTACTGCCTCATTCGCCCTTCAACAACCCAAATTGGTTAAAATGATGCGTGAAATGTTTGCTGTGCCATATTAGCCATTCGTGATAGTTCATACTGCCAAAGCCCAAATGATCTTCGGTAATGCCGGGTGTTTCAAAATGATGATCAAAAGTATCAAGCTCCTGCATTAGTTGTTCAATGGCTGCCTGCAGGCAGGGATAGGCGTAGCTTGCGGGTAAATCTTCCAATACAATGCCCCTCGGCATTTGCGCGTTGGTATAAACCATTAGCTGTTTTGACCGGTTGGCTTCTTCAGGTGGTAGCCCGCAGGTAAATGTAAGCCTGCCATTGGTGTATTGCACATTGGTTATCAAATGCTCTACCATTTGCTGCGCCTTCATTTTACCCCAAAGCGGCGGTGTTGCCGGTTCAAGCTTTCGCAATAAATTTAGAAGGTTTTGGCGATTGTTTTTTTCAACGAGGTAGGGCATATTGAAGGCTTACTCATCAATTTTACAAAAAAACTTCGGCAACCTTAAAATGTTTTTCATGCTCAATCGTCTGCATGGGTATACAACATGAAAAAACGCGTTCCTTTTATACTGCTTATCATATTTATTGCAGACCCTTATTTTTATCAGGCGGTAAAAACACTAACAACAAACCCGCTAATCTTATCGGCCTATTGGCTGTATGACCTGGCCCTGGTACTTGGCTTAATATTAATTATGCTTAGCCGAAGCCCAACCCGAAACATGCCTAAGCTTATATCCTGGCTTATGGGATTGGTGCTGCTTTCGCTTATTCCCAAGGTAGCAGCTTTACCGGTTTTATTGCTGGAAGATGTTACCCGCCTGTTCCGTGGTTTTCCACCGCGAAGCGAATGGGTAAGCTGGCTGGCAGTTGCCGTGACGGCGGTTCCATTTGTTGGTTTATTATATGGCCTTACCGGCGGCCGCCATTATTACAAGGTGCGTAAGGAGACACTCACCTTTGCCGATTTGCCCGAGGCCTTTGATGGCTTTACCCTTACCCAATTATCTGATATTCACTCGGGAAGCTTTACCAGCAAAGATGGGGTAGAGAAAGGTGTTGCTATTGTGAACGACCAGCAAAGCGACGTGATCCTGTTTACCGGTGACCTGGTCAATAACGAAGCCATAGAAATGGATCCGTGGATTGATACTTTTGCCAGGCTTACGGCCCCGATGGGCAAATTTTCGGTATTGGGCAACCATGATTACGGCGATTATAAACGCTGGGAACATGAGAGTGACAAACAGTTTAATCTGGTTAGGCTGAAAGAAGTACACAAAGAGATTGGTTTTAAATTACTGCTCGACGAGGCGGTTACCATTCAAAAAGGCGACCAATCCATATCGCTCATTGGTGTAGAAAATTGGGGCACGGGTGGCTTTCATCAATATGGCGATCTGCAAAAAGCTACGGCTAAAGTTCCGGGAGATGCATTCAAAGTTTTAATGTCACATGATCCATCTCACTGGGACGCGGTAACCCTTGAGCATGATCAACATATTCACCTAACGTTATCCGGCCACACTCATGGTGCCCAGTTTGGAATCGAATTGTTTGGCTTTAAATGGAGCCCTATCAAGTATATTTACAAGCAGTGGGCCGGGCTGTACCAAAACAGCGGCAAATACCTTTACGTTAACCGTGGCTTTGGGTTCCTGGGCCTTAAAGGCAGGGTGGGTATTTGGCCAGAAATTACGGTGATTGAATTAAAAAGAGGATAGGAGGAATCCATCCATTGTTCTAAAAAAGAGAAAGAAAGTTCGCGCAAAGATCGCTAAGACGCAAGAGAAATAAATATATTACTTTGCGTCCTGGCGATCTTTGCACGATGTAAAAATCGATTTCTTTGCTTAAAAATGCGGCCTTAAACTAAATTTAATACTATAGGCCGATGTACCCGGATGGTCAAGATAATTAAACCTTTTAACCAGGTCTACCCGTAACAGCTTAAAAATGTTGCCTATACCTACACCCGCTTCTACATATGGTGTATTGCCTAAGGCATAAGTGCCATTGGCTCCGTTAACGGCCGCCGGCAACACGTATAAGTTTGGTGAATAAAGTGGATCATTTTCTGCCCGCAATCCGCCATATAATACCTTAAATGATAAAAACTCGCGTAACTTAAGGCGACTAATCAGCGGGATCTTATTCAGAAAAAAGCCGTTAAAACTTTGGGTAATATTAAAGCCCACGTAATGATCGCTCACAAACTCCAGGTAGTGCATCTCGTTATATGCATCAGGATCATAAGCGATTGATTGGTTTGCCGATGCAATATTGAGTAAAGGGAAAGGCACTTTGCCACTTAAATAATTGCCCATCAGCGTAACATCGGCAAAACCTAATTGCGATAGGTAAAAGCGCTTATCAATCCTTCCCGTAAAATTAGTGTAGGCATAATCACCATTCATAAAACCTTTAAAATCATGATCTATCTGTAAGCTAAAAATGGGGTTTTTACTATCTACAATGTGCCGATATTGGGTGCCCTGTAAAATTTGCTCATGAGGGGCATATCGCAGGTTCAAGCCAACTTCGCTTGTGGTTAATCCACCCACTTTGGTGTTAGCGGCATCGTTTAGCTGGTAAACCAAAGTTCCGGCTGCCCGCTGGTTCCAGTTTTTGAAGCTGAGCGTGTATGAAAAATGATTTTCAAACTCGTTTACATAAACAACCGAAAAAATGCGGCTATACACCCAGTAATCCGTTTTACCGCTATGAAATGACGATAGTGCAGCCTGGGCACTGGTATTGGCGTAATTGTAACCGGGTACATTTACATCATATAAATAACCTACTTTAAGGTAGTTATTAGGGTAGCGGTAATACGGGGTTTTGTTGAAGGAGAAGTAAACATTAGGGCTGTATTTGAATTCTTTATCACGCGTGCCATAGGCCGCCCATCCGCCAAAATAAACATTCTCGCTTAATTGTGGCTTGCTGCGGCCGCCTATCTGGAAGCGCGAACCCTCCTGCGTATCATAGGAATAAAGCGAACCTAAGGGCCCTAATTCTACCGGCCCCAAATTGGCATACCCCCCGGTAAGGGTAGCCGCCAGCCAGGTATCACGTTTATAAGCGTGCATGTTTTCCAGCTTATTTATTTTGCCGTAGATCTGCGCCATGCCTGCATTAAGCGTATCGGGCCGGCTATGGCTCCAATAACCGGTATCCTGCTGCCTTGGATTTTGTATTACCTGGAAACTTTTGCCTTTATAGAAACCGGCATCCTGTGGCTGATTTATTATGTAATTGGAGAAAGATACAATCCGTTCGCCATTTATACCAATCCCCTTGGTTTTAAGAATCCCGAAATCGGCTTTTACGTCGCTCTTTTTAATAATGTAGCGCCCGTTTGTAAGTCGCTCAAAATTGAGCTTAACCTGCAGACTTCGCATAAAATTAAGGTTAATAAGCTTGTTTACATTTAACTCGCAACCCTCAACGGCATAATGCCCATCTAAGGTAACCAGTAGCTTTCCCTCAAATAGCAAATCGCCTTTGGCACGTGGGGTAAAGCTTAACTCAACCAGTTTACCTTTGTCGGTTTTGATGGTATCGGTAATAAAAAACTTATAATAATTGGGCGAATGATCTGAAATAGGGCTTAAAAATTGCCTGTTAATAATGAAAATGTTGTTCTCGTAAATATCAATGTTATCGCCATAAAGCCTGTTTACAAAAACATCAAGTCCGGCGGTATCAATAAACTTCATAATGTTGATATCCTTGCGGGCATTCAGTACCTGGATATTTTTTGAAGGCTCCTTACGATAGTAGATATCAGACAGCTTCTCTGTGAAAAATAACGGTAACGATGGCTCCGTTTTACCGTTAACCTTTTGGGTGGTATCTAACAGGAATTTATACTTGGTAAAAAACTTGCTGTCGGTAAACTTTTTCGCCAGGTTAAAGGCCGATAGTATGGTACGCTCGTACTGTTTATATTGGATATAATCAAAGCTTTCTATCCGGTTTTCGGCCTTATGGTCAATAACCTGTTGAATCAACTCCACAGCCGGATTGCCTTTATTGCGATACTTTGCTTTTTTTGTTGAAGTAACGGTAACCTCTTTTAACTGCGTTTGGCTGGTGCGCAGGGTAACGTGCAACTCGTTTGCCTGACCCGGCTTTATAACTTTTGTAAGGGATTGATAACCCACATATGAAAAGGTAATTTTGCTATATAAGCCAGTTCGGCTTAAGTTAAACTGCCCCTGTACGTCTGAACTGGTGCCGCCCGCATTTCCTGTAAATCTTACGCTGATAAATGGCAGTGGTTTGCCGGTAACCGCGTCTTTAATAGTTCCACTCACCTGGGTGGCTGATTGTAATGTTTTATCGGCGTTATTTGTAGCGGTCTTTAAGCTATCGGTTTGTTGCGCAATAGAAAATAAAGGTATCAGCAGGAAAATAAAGAAAATGCTTTCTTTTGGCCGTGATAAACGTGAAATTTTTAAAGACCCCAATAGTCTGTGGCTTTTAACAGCCGGCGATGTGATGAACGCCCTAAAAAGTGGTAACAAATTGAAAATTTATTATTTAAACGAAAAAAGAACTATGTAAGTATTGATATAACCAAAAGCATGTTACTTGCTAAATGTTTTACCCTTTGGTGTAAGATAAGCTTAAATTCTGTAGCGAATATGTTTTTTTGCTTATTTGGCTGTTCCTAAACGTAAAACCGTACATATTTAACAGAACTTTAACATTCGCAGGACCTGTTATGCCAAAACCGGAACTTTCGCATTTTGGGCGAGCGGAAGCGTGAAATAGAAGGAAGTACCAACGCCTTCAATGCTGTTTACCCAAATTTCGCCATTACATTTTTCAACCAGGTCCTTACAAAACAACAGGCCCATGCCTGTACCCGATTCGCTTTTTGTTCCTACCTTACTATCCACCTTGGTTTTAAAAAGCTTGCTGCGCTGTTTGGGCGACATGCCGGTGCCGGTATCTTTTACAATAACCCTAACCTTTTTATCCTGCTCGGCAGCCGAAACTTCGATAATATCGCCGGCCCGCGAAAACTTGATGGCATTGGTGATCAAATTGCGGGTAACTATACGAATAGAGTTTGGATCAGAAAACACCATCAGGTCATCGGGCACATTTTCTATTAGCGTGATACCTTTTAAGGATGCCTGTTCTTTATGGTTCAGCATCTCTGAATTGATCAATTCATTAATACGGAAGTTTTTCACCGAGTTGCCAAAGTTGGCCATCTGGCTGTTTACCCAAAACAACAAGGTATCTAAAAAATCTGATGTGTACTCCAGCTTTTTCAAAGCCGTAGGCAGCATCTCCATAAATTCTTCGTTGGTTAAGCTATCATCTTCCAGCAAGCTAAACATGCCCCGTAAGGTACTTAAAGGCGACCGCAGGTCATGCGCCAAAACAGATATTAGCCGGTCTTTTAAACTGTTAAGTTCGTTTAATTTTATGGTTTGCCCATCCAGATCGGCCTTTTGGGCTATAACCTCCTCATTTTTTTCGGTAAGCTGTGCGTTGATCTTTAGTTGCTTTAGTTTTTGGCGGTAGTATACGCCCACTATAACCAACATGGCCGCTATAACAATACCAAAAATAATGTTTAACAACACCTGCCCGTGGCTGCGCTGCTGATAGATCAACGCATTGGCCTGTTGCTGAATTTGCTGCTGCTTTTGTTTTTCGGCAAAGTTATACTCCAGGTTATAAGAGGTGAATTTTTGCAGGCTCTCGTCCCTTTTTGCCCCAACTTTCATTTTATCAAACTCCGCTTGCGCCAAAAAGGCTTCTTTGTATTTACTTAAACCGCCTAAAGCTTTAATAAGTTGCAGCCGGGCGTTGGAGCGCAAAAGCACGCTTCCTATCTTATCGGCAAGTGTTTTGGCTTGTACAGCATAATCATAGGCCTTTGCACTGTTATTATTGTCGTTATAAAATAAGGCCAGACTGGTTAAACACGCAGCCTGGTTATAATCCAACTGGTTATCAACGCTCATTTTTAGTGCCTGGCTCAGATAGCTTAGTGCCTTATCATTCAGCTTTTTGTACAGGTAGCAAACGCCAAGGTCATTCCATCCAGAACTGATTCCGTCCTTGTCATCCTGTTTCTGGTTTATTTGCTGGGATTCGGTTAAGTATTTTATGGCTTCATCATATCGGTGCTGGGCAATCAAAACCTCGCCTATATTTTGGTAAGCAGTTGCAATACCACCTAATGAATGCCCTTGCTTCCATGTTTTTAAAGCCTTATTGTAATAGTTAAGCGCTTCGGGGTAAATTTCCATGTTTTGTAACATAACCCCGATGTTGTTGTAGTTAGCTGCTATGGCTTTGCTGTTGTTTAGTTGCGTATTGATATTGAGCGCTTTAAAATAATAATCTAAAGCTGTGGTAGGGTAACCAAGGTTATCATACACATTGCCCATGCTTAAATAGGTATGCGCGGTGCCTTGCCGGTCGTGAATTTTTTGCTTGATAGCCAGTGCTTTATTCAAAAAATTTAAAGCTTTATCATAATTACTTGATTGATAATAAAGGTTGCCATAAATTTTATAGCAGTTACTCAGTCCTACAAGATCATTTAAAGGAGTGTACAAAGCAATAGCCTCATCAAGGTTTTTGCCGACTTCGGTGTATTTACCCTGGCTAACGTACACGGTGGCAATAACCAAAAGCGCATCGGCCGTGCCTTTTTGATAGGCTATTTGCTGCGCGTTGCTAATGGCCATCCGGGCATAAATGACGCTGCTATCAGGGTACTGTGCTATATATTCATTAGCCAGTTTGTTTAAATTATTTATAAAAGCGGTATCGGCTGTTTTGTTTTCGGCGATAGATTTTTGCACCGGCGACCTCAGGCTATCCAATCTTAAATTGCGGCTATTACCCAGGCAAAAAACGGGGATCAACATCAACAGGTATAAAGCCCAGGTTTTACGCATATATGAACGTGCAATTTTATTGTAATTGATATTTTAGGACAGCAAAACAAGCTGATGTGCAATTCCTGTTTTATCAAACCACTTGTACGATAAATATATATAAAAGTTTATGAAAATATATCCCTGATAAATCATTACCCTACATATCACTAAATAAAAACGTTGTCATTTCGAACGAACCGGAGTGGGATTGCGCGCCGGAGGTGAGGAGAAATCTTGTACGAGTGACCACTTTCGGTCATCGCTCGCACAAGATTTTTCGCTGCGCTCAAGAGATAGTTTCTCTTTTGCACCCTACTCATTCCCCTCCTTCGCTCTATCGAAATGACATTTTCTTTTAGTTAGGAGATGTGTACATACAAAAGCCTCTTCTTCACAGGGGTGGGGAGGCTAATCCTCCGGCTTTTCACGAGCGTCAGCCATTCTCACAATTCTTGGCTCAAATTTGGCCAACACATCAACCAGGCCGGTTTGGGCGGCCATCACGGTGTGGATATCCTTGTAGGCCATCGGGGCTTCGTCAATATCACTGCCTGTTAAAGTGATTCGTTTTTCAATCAAATTGGCGGCCACTTTTGCCCTATCCAATACCTTAAAAGCCGCGCTCCGGCTCATAGCCCTACCGGCACCATGTGATGCCGAATTGATGGAGGCCGCGTCGCCTTTACCACGCACCACAAAACCGGGGGTACTCATGCTGCCTGGAATAATCCCCAATACACCTTTGCCGGCAGGGGTGGCGCCTTTGCGGTGTACCATCACTTCGGTATCATCGGCCAGTTGTTCGCGCCAGGCAAAGTTGTGGTGGTTTTCTATCATGGTTAGCGGCTTAATGTTAAGCGCGCGGGCTATTTTATTATGGATCTCATGGTGGTTGGCACTGGCGTATTCACCGGCCAGGTTCATGGCAATCCAGTATTCCTGCCCTTCCTCCATATCCAGGTCAAGCCAGGCTAAATGTTTAGCTTCCGCAGGCAGTTTGGTTTTGCTCATGGCAATTTTAGCGTAATGATCGGCAATGCTTCCGCCAAAACCACGCGAGCCGGAGTGGGATAACAGAGCCAGGTAATTACCTGCCGGGATGCCTTCTAAAGCGCCGTCGGCAATGCTTAGCTCGCCCCACTCTACAAAATGGTTTCCGGTACCACTGGTACCCAACTGCGCATATGCTTTATCCCTCAAACTACGGATCATTTTTGTTTCGCCCCAGGTGCGGCTATCAAACAATGAGCTATCAAAATGTTCCTTGCTGGTACAGCCTATCCCGAAATGGGTATGCTCACCCAATATGGTCTTTAGTTTATCTGTGTCAGTATCAATCATTACGGCAGGCAAATCAAAAACGCTTAAACACATCCGGCAGGCAATATCAACCCCAACTGCAAAGGGGATAATGGTATTGGCTGTTGTGGCCAGTACACCACCAATTGGCAAACCGTATCCCTGGTGGGCATCGGGCATAAGGGCGCCCGCGACAGCTATCGGCAACTTGATGGCTGTTTTCATCTGTGCTAAGGCGCCCACTTCAATATGCTCCAGGCCCCATACCGGGAAATCGGCTATCTCGGTTTTAAGGGCGAAATTGGTGCGCGGCTGCTTTAAAAAGTGCCCATCTTTACGCAGGTTGATAATAGTTTCGGCCAGGTTTTTAAACTTGCCTCCCTTTTTCATGGCATAGGGCATCGGGTCGTCAATTAAAGCTTCCAGGTTGGCAAGGATCTCGATACGATCCATTACACCGTGCTTTAACAAACCGTTAGCTACCCGGCTAAAGCTTTCTAATATTTTTACATCGTTAACACCTAATGAAGTGATGTCCTTATTGCTGATTTTTAAATGTTCCATTGTTTCGGCCCCTCTAAATCTCCCCCGGTAGGGGAGACTTTTTCTTTTGTTTGATTATTATTAAAAGCCCTTCCTTCCGGGGAGGGTTGGGTGGGGCTCTTTCGACAGTACAAAGTAATAAAGCTCCTGCGCAATGTATTTGCGCAGTAAAAAATAATTTAATAATTTCAGCTATTAAATTTAAACCCTGAATGGAACCAAATACCACCCTGCAAAATCAACCGGTTTTACAATACTGTATGCTTATTATAGAAGGTCGTTTTTTGAGCAGCAAAAAGAAAGTTTACGTAGATTTTGGCGATCAGAATGATGAAATTATTCCATCCAACTACGCTGTAATTACCGAAACGGCAAAAGTACGCGATTTTGTTACCATCATTGATGCTTTAAACTACATGGCCTCTATCGGCTGGGAAGTAGTGCATTTAACCCCATTTGAAACAGATCAGGATGGTGGCACTTTTGAAAACTTCAGGTATTTAATGAAAAGAAGCCGTTAAACCATGCCCGTAAACCGCAATGCCCTCATCCGCTACCGTACCATTGATAACTGTCTGCAAAACCGCTATAAAAAGTGGACATTGGATGATTTGATCGACGCTTGCTCTGATGCCCTTTATGAATTTGAAGGGATTGATACCGGCGTAAGCCGCCGTACGGTACAGGCCGATATTGAAATGATGCGCAGCAATAAGTTGGGTTACGAAGCCCCTATTGTGGTGGTTGATAAAAAGTATTACACCTATAGTGAAAAAGGTTACAGTATTACCAATAGCCCGCTTAACCAGCAGGATTTGCAGGTGTTAGGTGAGGTATCCGCTTTGTTGAAACAGTTTAAAGGCTTTGGTCATTTTACCGATCTGAATGAAATGGTGAGCAAGCTGGAGGATAAAATTTACAGCCAGAAAACCCATAGCATTCCCGTTATTGATTTTGAAAAGAATGATAACCTGAAAGGCCTGGAGTGGATAGAGGTGATCCGCAAGGCTATTGTGGCAAAAAAGGTCATCTGCATCACCTATCAATCCTTCAAAGCCCGTGAGGCCAGTACCTTTTGCTTTAGCGGCTACCTGCTGAAGGAATATCGTAACCGTTGGTTTGTGCTGGGTAAATCGCACGCACGTAATTCGCCATTGTTAACGCTGGCGCTTGACCGGATCAAAACTATTGAGCAACATGAAGATGCATACCGTGAAAACACACAAATAGACCTGGCTACTTATTATGATGATGTGTTAGGCGTAACCAAAAGCCCGGGCCAGCATAGTGCCGAAGTTATTTTTTGGGTAGATAGTGCCAATGCCCCTTATGTTGTTACCAAACCACTGCACCATACGCAAAAAATATTAAAAGAACAGGAAGACGGGACAGTCTTCAGCATCCGGGTGATCCTTAACTTTGAACTGGAACGTGAATTGCTGGGTTTTGGCGGCAAAATGCGGGTATTAGGTCCGCGAATACTGGTCACCCAGATCAAAAAACAGCTGATAAAAACGCTCGATAATTACGATGCGGTGGGGATTGACAGCCGCCACGGTGGATAAATAATAAGATGATGGCAAACTCAAAACAGATCAGGCCGGAATGGGTGCCTTCGGCATACCAGGAAAAAGATGAGGCCTTGAAGAAGCAGGTTATTGTTAAGATGGACGGGGAGAATGGCCTTGTAAAAAAAGGTTTGAATAGACCATTGCGAAGGATGACAAAGCACGGGCGTTAATATAGACGGGAGGCTGTTCTGGTAGCCCGAAGTTGGAAATGACAACAAAAAAAAGTTTGATTGCTTCGTTCTTACACATGACAAGTTATAAAAATGGAAGTCATCCTGAACTTGTTTCAGGACCCCACAGGACAGGTTTCCCGCATGATGTTTACTTAGCGAGTGGGGTGCTGAAACAAGTTCAGCATGACATTGTGGTTCAAGTTGCTTTGTCATTTCCACTTTCACAGTCCCCGGATTTCACAACTCGAAATGGCATATAGTTATAACAAAAAAGGCGCTTAACGCGCCTTTTTTGTTATAACTATATCTTTTAAATTATTAACTCAAAACACTCAGTGCTTCCTCAACAGAAATTGCGCCGTGCGATTGGTCTAATACACACTCACCATCTTTAATCAGCAATAACTGCGGTGATTCGTGGTGGACATCGAACAATTGTGCTGTCATACCCGATAAGTCACGGTATTTGATCAGGTCTAAAAAGTAAAGGTGCATATCTTTGGGCAGGTCTTCCCAATCCAGTTCAAAACGCCTTTTGGCCATCATACTGATGGAGCAACGTGTACTATGTTTAAAAATGAGGCTATATCCCTCGTTGTTCTTGATCTCGTTTAATTGATCTGCCGACTCCAGCGCTATCCAGTTCATAAAATTATATCTTAAAAAAAGAGTCAAGAATTAAGAGTCAAGAATCAAGAAAAGAATGAAAGCACTCTTCAAGTTTCTAACTGTACTCGTTCTTAAGCTCGCCATTACTACATTAAGTTTTTGTCTTGAATCTTGATTCTTGTATCTTGACTCTCACAGCAATTATAACACAAAAACTGTTTAAAGTGTTTAAGAGACAATAAAAATGACAATTGCCTGTTAGCGACCGCTCTTAGGATAAGATCCGTAAGCCGGGCATAATTTGTTTGAGCATGATGATATGCTGCCAACTGCTAAAGCTATAATAGCTATGTAAATTAATTTTTTCATTGTTTTAACGCTATGGTATTTTAACGCAGGTTAGTCCTTTAAAGTTTCGGCAAGCGCGGCCATTTTTATGGCAGTAATTGCGGCTTCATCGCCTTTATTGCCATGTTTGCCACCTGCACGGTCAATAGCTTGTTGTTGGTTATCAGTTGTTAATACACCAAATATAACAGGTTTTGCGTATTTTATGGCAACATTGCTTACGCCGTTTGCCACCGCGTTACAAATAAAATCAAAATGGCGGGTTTCGCCCTGTATTACACAGCCTAAGCAAATCACCGCATCCAGCTTACCTGTTTTTAAAAGTAAATCGGCACCGGATGTTAGTTCAAAGCTGCCAGGTACGGTGTAGCTAACAATATTATCGACTAAAGCACCATTAACAATAAGGCTGTTATAAGCACCCTGGTACAGTGCGTTGGTAATTTCGGCGTTCCACTCGGCAACAACTATCCCAAAGCGGTAAGGCGCTGCAGAAGGTATGGTAGTATGCGAAAAATCAGAAAGGTTTTTAAGTTGTGAAGCCATCGTTGTATTTCGGATTTGAGATGTTCGAATTCGGATTTATTATTTTCTATTTGATTAAACGGATCTCCTATAAACAAAAAATCGATTTCGGATTTAAAGGCTTAGCAAGTCAATAAATCCGAAATCGAAATTCCGACATCCGAAATCAAGAATTATAATTTTGCTTCGGCACGGGCGATGTACTCATCGATATTTTGTGCTTCGGCGCTTTCAGGGTATTCGGTTTTTATTCTTTTGTATGCCTCGCTGGCAGATTTATTGTCTTTAGTTTCCTCGTAAACCAAGCCTAATTTTTTAAGGTAAAGCGGCGAAAGGAATTTGTTTTTTGCCTTATCAACAGCTTTGTTAAAATAGGTTACCGCATTGCTGTAGTCTTTCAATTCAACATAAGCATCACCTATGCCACCAAAGGCCTCGGCAGCAATCATGATATCGTCACCGCGGTAGCTGGTAAGGTCATCAATAGCTTTACGGTATTCGCCTTTGTTTAAATAAGCGGTACCTAAATAAAAGTAAGCAAGGTTTGCTGCTTTAGTATTGCCATAATCAGAAATGATCTTTTCAAAACCCGGGTAGCTGGCATCGCCTTTAATTGCTTTATCCCAATCTTTTTGTGCCCAAAAATCCTGTGCCCTGTACATTTGGTTGGCTGCTTTAGTTTCAAGCGGACCAAGGTAAACTTTAAGGTATAATAAGTAAATTACGATAAGGGCCACTACGGCTCCACCGATAAAGATTAAGCTTTTTTGATTCTCGCGCACGAAGCTGCCGCTCTTTCCAAAATTAGTTTCTGGCGTAGCAACTTTGGTATTCGCCTGGGTTTTTGACATTGTTATAACAAAATTAAGTTTGCAAAGTTACAGTTTTCAACATTTCTGGCAATAGCTTATTTATTTTAATTATATGCTGATGTTTTTAGTATCATTTATAGTATCAGGTAGTTAGTATCAAGTATCAAGATGGGTTACAAATTGCCGAAACAATTTGCAGTGTTAATCAACTCTCCTTAAATTAAGGTATCCGTAGAAAAGCAACCTTAAAACAAAAAGACACGGATATGCACCCATGCCTTTTTGAATTTTGAATTTTTATTTTTGACTTATTACTTCCCGTCAAAGATGCTTTTCTCCGCAGCCATTTTTTCAACGTCCTGCCATTTGCGCGGAGCATCGGCCGATAGGTTTGTGCATTTGTCTTTGCCTATCACCACATCATCCTCTATCCGCACGCCTATATTCCACCATTTTTTATCGCAGGGGCTACCAGCCGGGATGTATATGCCAGGTTCAACCGTAATCACCATACCTTCCTGCAAATTGCCCCCGTATTCGCCTTTATCATGCACATCAAGGCCCATGTGATGCGATACTCCGTGCGGATAATAGGTGCGCAACTCTTTAGCATCTTTAATAATGCCCAATTTAATAAGACCGGCCGTTAATACTTCCACCGTTTTTTGCTCTAATGATGCATATTTAACGCCTTGCTTACAAAGTTTAAATACTTCTTCCTGGGCATCATAAACCAACTGGTAAATGGCTTTCTGGTTTTCAGTAAACTTGCCGGTGGCCGGTACTGTGCGGGTAACATCGGCCGAGTAGCCGTGATATTCAGTACCTACATCCATTAGCACCAATTGGTTATCAACTTTGGGTACATTGTTTTCTTCGTAATGTAAAATGCAGCCGTTGGCACCTGCTCCAACAATTGGCGGGTAGCCCTCATCTTCGGCACCATATTTTTTGTGTATATACATAAAAATGCCTTCCAGCTCCTGCTCGCCACTGGTAGGTTTAATGGCACGCATTACTTCGGCATGCGCTAATGACGAGATCTGTACCGCTTTACCAATCAATGCCAGCTCTTCGGGCGTTTTGATGCCTCTTAAAGCGGTGGTGTACGTTGCAAAAGCGCCCGTTGCGCCATAGGCCAATTTTATTTTAGCCTTAACATCCATCAGCGTTGCCGAATCGGGTTTATTAACCAACTCCTGTATCAACGTGTTGCTTTTATAGGCATCGCCATCTAAACGTGGCTTAATATAAGCCATCAATCTTGTAAGGTTAGCCGGCATAGCACGCTGGCTGATGAGTGTAAGATCAGCCATCAGGCCTTTATCAACCTCTGGTACATTAACTTTGGCTTTAAAGGTTTTAACCAGTTGGGCCAGGCCTTCATCGCTACCAATAGCATCGGGCATTTCATCATAGATCACCGTACTAAACTTTTTAAAATCAAGCGGGAACTTTGCAAAATCCTCGCCGTTGTACACTCGTTTAAAGCCAAGGCGTGTTTTTGCACCTTCCACACCAAGCCGCCTGCCTGTCCATTGTTCCTGGCCTGCATCGCGCTTGCGTACAAACAGGACTTCGTTGTAGGTACTGTCGCCTGTGCCTTGGTTTTCTTTAAATATCAGCAGCATGGCATCGGCCTCCTTATAGCCCGAAAAATAATACATGTCGGGGTTTTGGTGATAAACGTAGTTTACATCTTTAGAGAAAACACGCTCGGGGTATGAAAATATCACAGCTACAGAATTGGCCGGCATTAAATTACGGAGAGCCTGCCGCCTGCCGGCGTGAAACTCTTGGCTTAAATAGTCTTTAGGTAAGTTATCGGGGTAGGTGGCCGGTTGTGCAACAGCAATGGCTGCGCTAAGGCACATGGCACAGGCAGCTAAGAAAGCTTTATTAAATAGTTTCATGATGAAAGTTTTGAGGTCAAACCAAGATACAATTATATTAAATAAAAATGGGGGTTGAGTTGAAAAAGCACCGCTTAAACAAGCAGCCGCGTGTCCGGGCCCATCACTCTTCTGTAATAATTCTTACAACCTAAGGGCAACGTTATAATTGGTTACTTGCTTTTTAACTACATTTGCAACATGATTGAATTGCCGGTAGTTCCCGCGGTTAGCCAGGTACAACGTAAGCCCGATTGGCTTAGGGTAAAGCTTCCTATAGGAAAAGAATATGCTCACGTACGCGGTTTGGTTGATGAACACAAACTGCATACTATTTGCGAAAGTGGTAATTGCCCCAACATGGGCGAGTGCTGGGGTGCCGGCACAGCTACTTTTATGATATTGGGTAACATTTGTACCCGCTCCTGCTCGTTTTGCGCCGTAGCAACCGGCAGGCCTTTAGCTGTTGATGTTGATGAGCCAAACCGTGTAGCAACATCGGTAAAGCTGATGCAGGTAAAACATTGCGTAATCACCTCGGTAGACCGTGATGATTTGAAAGATGGCGGCTCTATCATCTGGGCCGAAACCATCAATGCCATCCGTCGCGAAAGCCCGGAAACTACATTAGAAACTTTGCTGCCCGATTTTAGAGGCAATTGGGATAACCTGGCCCGCGTGCTGGAAACCCGCCCCGAGGTAGTATCCCATAACCTGGAAACTGTACGCCGCTTAACCAAAGAGGTACGCATCCAGGCTAAATACGACCGCAGTTTGGAAGCCTTAAAACATGTTTCTGAAGCCGGTTTGCGCACAAAATCAGGTATTATGCTTGGTTTGGGCGAAACAGAAGAAGACCTTTTAAAAGCTATGGACGACTTACTTGCAGTTGGTGTGCATATCCTTACGCTGGGCCAGTATTTGCAGCCAACCCGCAATCACCATCCGGTTATCGATTGGATTCACCCCGATCAGTTTGCACGATTAAAACAAATTGGCCTTGATAAGGGTTTTAAATATGTGGAAAGCGGACCATTAGTACGGTCATCTTACCACGCCGAAAAACACTTGTTTGAAATATGATATATCCTTTATATCTTCACCATATCGAGCAATAAACCCAAATTGAGCAAAAAACGCAAAATATCTCTTTCTGAAGACGAATTAGTGCTTTCACTAAGGAATCATGAAAAAGTTGCAATAGAAGCGCTTTATGACATGTATTCGTCCTCTTTATTTGGTGTTATATCCCGCATTGTTGTAGATACCGCTATAGCAGAAGATATTTTACAGGAAACTTTCGTAAAAATCTGGCATTCCTTTTCAAGCTACAGTACCGAAAAAGGCCGTTTATTTACCTGGATGGTTAATATTGCCCGCAACCTGGCAATAGACAAGATCAGATCAAAAGATTTTAAGAACCAAAACAAAAACCAGGAGATTGAAAATAACGTAGCTTTCATAGACGAGCAAAGGAATACAGTTTACAAGCCTGAGTTGATGGGTGTTAAAGATTTAGTTCAGACATTAAAGCCTGACCAAAAATCAATCATCGATCTGGTTTATTTTAAAGGGTACACACACGTGGAAGCCGCCGAAGAATTGGGCATTCCGTTGGGTACTATTAAAACCAGGTTGAGAATGGGCATACAAGAACTCAGAAAACATTTTAATTGAAAGTGGAAGATTTAAAAGCATATATCGAAACAGGAATTCTGGAACTTTACGTTTTGGGGGATGTTACCCCCGACGAAAAGCGCCAGGTTGAGGAGATGGCTTCTAAACATCCGGAGGTAAAAGCCGAACTGGATGAAATAGAACTGTCAATGGAACTGTATGCAAAAGAAAACGCGGTTGAACCATCAGAAGATTTAAGAGGCAGAATACTGGGTAGCTTACTTACCAATTTTGGTGACGACAGAAATTTTACCGCCGCCCCACCACATAACGAGAGTGATACCTACGAAGAAGAGGAAGAAGAACAGGGCAATGCTATTGTAGCGATGCCTGTACGCAAAGAGAGCAATTTTTATAAATATGCATTTGCTGCCAGCCTGGCCTTATTGATTGCAAGCGCAGTAGCTATCTTTAATTTAAACAATAAATTACAGGATTCAAATAGCCAGTTGATAGCCCTGCAGCAAAGCAAGCAACAGTTTGCCAACCAGGTAAACCTGATGGATAAGGAGCTTACCGTTTTTCGTGATACCTCATACAAGCTTATCCGCTTAAAAGGCACACCTAAAAATCCGGCCTCGGCCATTACACTGGCATTTAGCCCCGGTAAGAAAAAAGTGGTGTTAGATATTGCCGATATGAAGATGGCGCAAAATGATAAAGCACACCAATACCAGCTTTGGGCCCTTGTAGGTGGCAAGCCTGTTGACCTGGGTGTGTTTGACTCTGCAAGTGACACTACTGCCAGCATTAAGGAAATGAAATCAATTGCTTCGGCAGATGCTTTCGCGGTGACTTTAGAGCCAAGAGGCGGCAGCGTTAACCCAACGCTTGACCAAATGGTGGTTATTGGCAAATATTAAAAAAAGAAGTTTACATGTAAATGACGGGACGTTTCACTATGTGAGGCGTCCTTTTTGTTTAAAATAAGTGTCATTTGGGGGCTTTTGTTAATAAAATGCACTCTTTTGTAATTATTTAACAGCTTTTTAACAATAACCCAAACCATTTATTCGTTTTTTTGTAACTATTAGGATGTCTCGCACGTCTTATAACCAGTTAGATTAAACAGAGCCTGTGAAAATTGAAAATGTAAGTGATAAATCTAACTCATTCATATGAGTATTTAGTTCTTTATAAGATCAGTTAATAGTTAATCAAAAAAGGATGTATGATACTTGCATCCTTTTTTTATGCCATTAATTTTGCCATGGTAACTGGTAAGTGCGAGGCCAGCTTACCCGGCAAAATTACATTGAGTCTATTAGGCAAGCCTAATTCATCGCCCGCTTTACCATGGATATAAACGCCTGCCAAACAGGCATCTAATGGCGAATATTTTTGAGCAAGCAGTGCGGCAATAATTCCCGTAAGTACATCACCCATCCCCCCTGATGCCATAGCGGCATTACTTGTGGAGTTAAAATAAGCTTTCCCTTCTGGTGATACTGTAATAGTATAATCGTTTTTTAAAACAATGTAAATATTATATTCTTTTGCCCTTTGCATGGCTGTTTGCAGCCTTGCCCACCAGTTTTTGTGCTCGCCAAACAGGCGGTCAAACTCTTTCATGTGTGGTGTTAAAATACTGCCGGCAGGTAGCTTTTGTAGTAATATTTTATCGGCGGCCAGCAAATTAAGTGCATCGGCATCAATTACTAATGGTTTTTTGTAGTTTTTGATAAGTGCCAATAAAAGATTAGCAGCATCTGCTGCTTTACCCAAGCCAGGACCAATGGCTATGGCGTTAAATTTATCCCATTCAATTTGGGGCAATTTGCTTTCGTTCCTCACTATCGCCATAATTTCTGGCAGGTAGCTATTCAGGGCAGTTAAGCCGCTTTCCGGAACGCAGGCTGTGGTTAAGCCGGCCCCGGCATGCGCGGCAGCCGCGGCGCTTAGTAACGCGGCCCCCATAGTTTGTGCCTGCCCTGCAATGATCAATGCGTGCCCATAGGTGCCTTTATTGCTAAAGCGGTGCCTGGGTTTTAATATGGCGCGGATGTCTTTTTCCTCTATAAACTGGTAAGGGGAGTTTAAGGATTGCACAAAACTTTCATTGATACCGATGTTAACGGCCTCCCAGCAATCGATATAGGGAGCTGATTCGGGTAGTAGAAAATTGATCTTGGGTTGCTGAAAGGTGATCACCAGGTCTGCTTTGATAGCAACAGCATCTGGCAATACCTCGCCTTCTGAAAAGAAGCCTGTAGGCACATCCACAGCTACAACGACCTTGCCTTGTTTGTTAATGTGTTTTACCAGTCGCTCATAATCATCGGCTAATGGCTTATTGAGGCCACTGCCCAACAGTGCATCAATAATGATATCACCGTTTTTCCCGGGCAGGTCAACGCCTTTTTGAATTTCAATTACCGGAATATTTGTTTGCGTTAACCTGGCAAAATTAGTGTTAAAATCATCAGATGCTTTATCGCTGAAGCGGGCAATTTTTATGTTGATGTTTTTATATTGATGTTCTTTAAGTAAATGGGCAATGGCCAGGCCGTCGCCACCGTTATTACCGGTGCCGCAGTAAAAAGATATCGATCTGTGTTTATCAGGGAAATGGTTAATAAACCAGCCCACAAAAGCTTTGGAGGCCCGTTCCATCAGGTCGATAGATGAAATTGGCTCATTAGCTATGGTAAAAGCATCAGCCTGGCGAATTTGTTTGGAAACGAGTAGAGGTAACATATACTTCTAAAGTAGGGAATTATATGTTTTGTTTTTGGAAATAGAAGATCACTTATTGCTATAAGTGCTTTAACACATTATCACATGGCGCTTTGCCCGATCTGAAAAATGTTTCGACTGCTCTCTCTGTCAAAAAAATATTTTTTCCAAATCATTAGGAAATACAAAAAAAAGTACCGTGGTTTGCTGTGTATTAGATAACCAATACACCGCTACTCTTTATGGTTGAAATTAAAAATCTGAGTTTTGGCTACAACAGGCAAGCCCTGTTGTTTAAGGATTTAAACCTTGCATTACAGCAAGGGCACATTTACGGACTGCTTGGCAAAAACGGGGCAGGTAAATCAACCCTGTTAAAAAATATGGCCGGCCTGGCCTATCCGCAAAAAGGGAGCTGTTTGCTTAAAGGGTTGAGCGTTTCAGGCCGACCGGTTTCTGTATTGGAGCAGATCTATTTCCTGGCCGAAGATATTTACGTGCCGTCATTTACCCCGGCACAATATGTAGCCAATACCGCCGGCTTTTATCCCAAATTCAGCAAGTCGGATTTTTATATCTACCTCAAAGCTTTAGATGTTGATGAAAACGCGGTGATGGATAAACAATCATTCGGTCAACAAAAAAAGGCCATGATCGCCTTCGGTCTGGCTACCAACACCGGTTTACTGGTTATGGATGAGCCTACAAACGGGCTGGATATCCCTTCAAAAGTGCAGTTCAGGAAACTTATAGCCTCGGTACTTACCGATGAGCGCTGCATTGTGATATCAACCCACCAGGTGCGCGATCTGGATAGCCTGATTGATACCCTGCTTGTATTGCACGAAAAAGAAATTGTAGTTAACCTGCCTATGGACGAAGTGGTAGAAAAATTAACCTTCGGTTTTTATGCCGATACCGAAGGTTTAAAGCCGGTATATGAAGAAAAGGATATGCGGGGCACCAACGCCATTTTACAAAACACATCGGGCCGCTTTAGCAAGGTAGACCTGGAACTGTTGTTCAATGCCATTATTAGTGGTAACAAAAAAATAGTTGAATTATTAAAAGCATCATAGCATATGTCAAACTTTTTTAGTCCGGCCAGGTTTGGCAGGCTTTTTATAAAGCACAGCCAGGAGCATTACACCAGGTACCTGATGTCGATAGTGGTGTTGGTAGGTGTAATGGTGATGGGCGGAAGCTTCTTAATATACATGATCAATACCTCGCTCGATCCTATGTTCCAGATGCTGCTGTATGCCTGGATACTTTTGCTATCCGGCACCATATTTACCAGTACCATTTTTGCCGAATATGGCAGCAGTAAAAAAGTGATAACCTGGTTATCGTTACCGGCCAGCCACTTCGAAAAATACCTGGTGGCCTGGTTATACTCTTTTGCCATTTTGTTTATAATAGTTACCGGCAGCTTTTACCTGGTAATGCTGTTTTTAATAAACGCGAAGCATTTTGCGCAGCAAAAGCCCGAGTTATTCAACATTTTCCAAAAGCCCGGTGCATTGCAATATCCTTTATTATACGTGGCATTGGCCATTTATTCGCTTTTGCACAGCATTGCTTTTTTTGGTGCCATCTGTTTTAAAAAGCTCCACTTTATTAAAACGGCGTTCCTGTTTTTTATCGCGGTAGCGGTCTTAATGTTTGGCAACAAGCTTTTGATGGATGCGTTGCTTCATAAAGATACCTTTTCGTCATTGCCTTTAACAAACGTCGCTTTTCTGGAAAACGGTCACGTCATGGTCGTCAACCTGGTTAATAACAGGGAAGGTTATGCATTTGTGATGTATTTGGTTATCGCGGTTTTGTTTTGGATTGCGGCTTACTACCGGTTAAAAGAAAAGCAGGCTTAATTTTACAGCACATGGATTTTAAAGAAAACGAACCCATTTACCTGCAAATTGCCGGAGCGGTAAGCGAAAATATATTAACGGGCAAATGGCCCGCCGGCGAGAAGATCACCTCCATCCGCGATTTGGCCATTGAGCTTGAAGTTAACCCCAATACGGTTAATCGCGCTTATGAACTTTTGCAAAACCAGGAAGTGATCATCAACAAGCGGGGTATGGGCCTTTTTGTAGCGGCCGATGGCGCCGCCAAAATAAAAGCCATCCGTAAAGAACGTTTTATGCAGCAGGAGCTGCCCGATTTTTTCAGGAACATCCAGTTGCTTGATATTGAATTGGATGACCTGCAACAGGTATACCAACAGTTTAAAAAAGATAATCAACTCCAAAAAGATGCAGGCCATGAAAACCAGTAATAAATTTTTGATAGCCATTTTGCTTACACTGGTTATATCAAACATCGTGTACGCCATAGCCATGAAAAGGGAATACCTTACCGGCCATTACAAAGACCCCTACTTTAACTTTACCACCCTGCCTTACCGCAATTTTAATGAAGTGATCATCAACCCATCAGAAAACGTTAATGTAAAACTGGTACAGGGGCCTTTTAAGGTGATGGTTAACAATATGCCTAAAGACAACCTGGTGTTTAAACAAACCGGCAACACCCTGCAGGTTGATTTAAACTGGGGTTACGCCCGCTTTAATACCGGCGATGATTATATGATCATTATATCGTGCCCCAACCTTAAAGCCATGCACGCCAACGCTACTTATACTTTAAATAAAGTAAGTTATACCGATACCACAGCTATTGATGGCTGGGGAAGGCACCATGTGTTAATAGATGGCTTTAAACAGGATAGCCTTGCTATTACGCAGCAATGGGGAAGTGAGGTAATACTAATCAATAATAGCCTCGGTTATTTAAAAGCTGTAACCAGTATCAACGATAACAGTTTATCAAAACTAACCCTTTTAAAAACCAATAACATTCAGCATACCAATTTTGATATCCGTAACAAAGGTCAGCTCATTTTAAGCGAAGCGAAAATCACCGATCTGCATTATCAAATGGCAGATAGCGCTTTACTTATTATGAATGGGGCCGCTATTAAAACCATAAAACAATAAACAGCTTAACCTTCCAATCCTTATGAAATTACAGATCAATTCACTTTCAAAAACATACTCCAACGGTGTTCACGCGCTTAAGGATGTATCGCTTACCTTAAATAACGGCATGTTTGGCCTATTGGGCCCTAACGGTGCGGGCAAATCATCACTGATGCGTACCATTGCCACCTTGCAGGAGGCCGATGCCGGTAGCATCTTTTTAGATGATCTGGATGTGCTCAAAAACAAAACCGAGGTACGGCAATTATTAGGCTACCTCCCCCAGGAGTTTGGTGTATATCCTAAAATAAGTGCCGAGCGTATGCTTGACCATATTGCGCAGCTAAAAGGTGTAGGCAACAATGCCGAACGTAAAGAACTGGTTGCCGCCCTGCTTGATAACGTAAACCTGGGCAAGGATAAAAGGAAAAACCTGGGCACGTATTCGGGCGGTATGAAACAGCGTTTCGGCATAGCGCAGGCGCTGATTGGCAATCCCAAACTTATTATTGTTGATGAACCCACCGCCGGACTTGACCCCGCCGAGCGCAACCGCTTTTATAACCTGTTAAGCCAGCTTGGCGAAAACACCATCGTTATCCTATCAACCCATATTGTGGAGGATGTGAGTACGCTGTGCTCCAACTTTGCCATTATTTGCCAGGGCGAGGTTTTATATGCCGGCGAACCCGATACAGCCGTAAACGAAATGGAGGGCCGGATTTTTAGCAAGGCCATTGATAAGGCCGAACTAAGCTTTTACCAGGATGATTTTTCGGTGATCTCTACCCAGCTAAAAACGGGCAAGCTCCATATCCGTATCCTGGCCGAAACTGATCCAGGCAAAGGTTTCGCTCCTGCTACGCCCAACCTGGAAGATGTATATTTTAGCAATATTGCTACCCGTGTAGATGTAAATACCATTTAAAACCCTATCGCTATGTTTTGGAAAATATTTGCTTTTGAGGCGCAAAATCGCCTCAGGAGACCCCTGGTGTATGTTTATTTCTTCGCTACCCTTATTTTTATAACCGGTTCTTTTGCAACAGGTTCACTCCCGGTTGGCGAAAAGGAGCACATCAACAGCCCTATGCTTATCGCTTTTGCCATGGGGTGGATTAGCATGTTTATGATGCTGGTAACATCGGGCATTATGGGGATGCCTTTATACAAAGATATTGAGCACAATACCAAAGATTATTACCTCACTTACCCTATTACTAAAGCCGGCTACTTTTGGGGCAGGTATTTTAGTTCGCTCCTATTTGTGCTCATCATTAGCAGCGCGGTAATGGCGGGCGTATTTTTGGGCACCAAGCTTGGCCCGCTCATGCACTGGAAAGATGCCAGCAATTATGGTCCCAACAATTTCATGTATTACTGGCAACCGTTTTTAATGATAGCAGTGCCTAATCTTATCTTCACTTCATCCCTGTTTTATGGCCTGGTTGCTATCACCCGCAATATTAAGGTGATCTATAGCGGGGGCATCATCCTGTTTTTGGGCTACCTGATAGCTACCTTTTTTTTACAGCGCACCAATAACCAATACGTGATTAACCTGGCCGATCCCTTTGCCTTTAACGGTATCAGGCAGCAAAAACAAGCGGCCACAGCGGCTATGCAAAACACCAACCTGATTGAGTTTGGCGGCCCGTTACTGCTTAACCGCATCCTATGGCCCGGCCTGGGTTTAATTTTACTGGTATACACCTATATCCGCTTTAATTTTGAAGACTTTTTTAGCGGCAAGCGAGATAAAAACCTGGTTAAAGAGGGATTGGTAAATCGTAACGCCGTGCGCCCTAAAGTAGCTACTTCATTTACCGGCAGCTATAATCGCAAAACGCTTTTAAGCCTTACCAAAACCGAGTTGCTCAACATCGTTCGTGATAATTATTTCTGGATCATCATTAGCTGCGGACTTGTATTCCTGGGTTTTGTGTTATCTATGGGTAACAGCTTTTATTACATTCCCGATTTTCCGCGCACGGTAGAATTGCTGGATATTTTTAACGAGGTTTTCCCCTTCTTCATTTTCTTCATCATCATTTTTTACACCGGCGAAACCGTACACCGCGACCGTATTACCCGCTACGCCTTCATCAATGATTCATTGCCCGCGCCCAACTGGGTTTTAAACGGATCGAGGCTGTTAAGCTTATTGGTATTGGGCCTTGGTTTATCATTGGTCCCAATGGTGATGAGCCTGGGCGTACAAATAGCCAAAGGATTTACGCAATTCAATTTCCCGGTTTATATCCTGTCTGTCTTCGGTCTTATTTTGCCCCGGTTTTTAGAGATGGTGGTCTTTTCTTACGTGATTCACGTGGTGGTGAATAACAAATTTGCTGCGCATGGTATTGGTATAACCATTTGGGTGGCCCTTTACTTTTTGCATACCACTTCCATTTTTAACTATAATCTGCTGCTATACTCCTACACGCCAGGTTACCGCATTTCAGATATGGATGGCATTGGCCACATGGCCGCTCCTGTTGCCTGGTTTAATATTTATTGGCTGGTAACCGCGGGGTTACTGGTTATTGTAGCTGCGCTTTTTTACTACCGGGGTGTATCATCAACATTAAAAGAGAGGTTGCAATTGGTAGCTGGCAGGTTTAACACCAAAACCCGGCTAATCACAGTTGTTTTGGCGATAGTCTTTCTGTCGCTTTCATCATTTATTTATTACAACGTAAGTTACCTGAACAACTATCTCACCAAATCAGAGAACGATGAGCGTGCAGTATTGTACGAGCGTACACTCAAGCCATATCAAAATCTTCCGCTGCCAAGCGTAACCTCGATAAAACTAAATGTAGATGTATATCCCGAAAAACAGCAATCGGCCACACATGGCTATTTCACACTGGTTAATAAAACCCCAAAAACCATTAGCCAGCTGTTGATTGATGCCGACGGGGTGCCCGAGTACGATTTAAAAACTAAGGGCAAACCAATCCCGTTTACCACGCCTCTAATTTATGAGCGGGGCAAATTCAACTGGTTCAGGTCTAAACAGGATACCTCGGATTTCAGGCTTTATAAATTTGAAAAACCGCTGGCTCCTGGCGATTCGGTTGTGGTAGAGCTGCGCTCGGCTGTTTATTATAAGGGCTTTAGCAATGACCTGTACAGTGCCGATCTGTTACGCAATGGCACGTTTTTTAAAGGTGGCCTACCTGGCATTGGGTACGATGATGACGATGAACTGGGCAGCCCTTATGAGCGCAAGCAATATGGTTTACCACCCAAAAAAGAAGAGGTGTTTGAACAAAACGATCCGGAAGGCTTAAACACCTTAAGGATTGGTAAAGGTGCAAGCATCCAAAAGTTCGATCTTACGGTAAGCACATCGCCCGGCCAAACTGCTGTTTCAACAGGTACTTTACAAAGACAGTGGACAAAGGATGGCCGCAATTATTTTCATTATGTACAAAACAACCCGGGTATGTACCCGCCATTTGCTATTTTAAGTGCAAAGTATGCTTTACTGCATGATGTTGTTAAGTTAGATAGTGGCAGGCAGGTTAACGCCAGCATATTTTATAACCCCTTGCATGCTGCCAATATTCACAGGTATCACAATGCCATCAAAGACGGCATTAAATACCTTTCGGCCAGCTACGGTAACTATCCTTTTGATGAAATGCGAATAGCCGAAACCGGGATTTACGGTCCTCAGGCCTCTGTACTGTCAACATTAAGTACCTATACCGAAAACGACGGATGGAATGCCGATTTCGGCAAACCCGGCTTGTTTGATTTTTGCTATTACAACGGCATGATACAGGTAGCCCAACAATGGTGGCGTTACCAGGTGGCACCCAATAGTACCATTGGCTCGTTTGTAATTCCCGAAGGTTTGGCCAGGTACGATGCCTTTGTAATGGTTGAAAAAAAATATGGCAAAAACAATATTCACGATGTGTTACAGGATGAAATGTGGCGATACCTGTATTTTCACAGCAGGGGCGGCGAACCCGAACATACCTTGCTCAGGGCCAACGAATGGCACGAGTACCAGGGTAAAGCCGCCAATGTGTTATATGGTTTAAGGGACCTTATCGGCGAACAAAACATGAACGCCGCCCTGCGTGAATTTAAAGATACCTACGCGTTTAAAAAAGAGCCCCCTTACCCGGGCAATAACGATCTGTATCGTTATTTGAAAAAGCACACGCCCGATTCGCTGCAATATTATTTAACCGATACCTGGGAAAAGATCACCTTTTATGATAACCACGTAATTGATGCCAAAGCCACTGCGATGGGTAACGGACAATATAAAGTAACGCTGAAAGTGAGCACCGGCAAAATTTACATCAATGGTAAGGGCGATGATGTACCGGCTACCATGAATGATTATATAGACATTGCCATTTTTGCTGCCGATACCCGGAATAAGGAGGGTTATAACCAGGTAAACCCGCTTTATTTTCAAAAACATAAATTAACAGCAGGCGAGCATACCATTATCATCACTGTAAAAGGCAAGCCCGAAAGAGTGGGCATCGACCCCTATAATAAATTAATTGACAGGGTGCCAAGAGATAACACCAAAGCCCTGTAAACGCCTCATGGATCAAGAAAAACTGATTCAACTAACCATCACAAAGCTGATGAATGAAGCTACGGCCGGTGAGCTTGCAAAGTTAGATGAGCTAACTACAGATGATGCCGCCAGCTCGTTTTTTGTACAAGCGATGACGGATTATTTCACCGCGGAGTATCAGCATAATGATGTTGATGCTCCGCGGTTGTTTAAAAACATCAAAGAAAAGTTGAAGGAAGAAAAGGAATAGCAAATACTTTAATCTAATGCCAGCACCGTATCAAAAGCCATTTTACGATATTTTACAATGCTATCGAGTTTATTATAGCTGTCATACAGTGTACTATCAGGCGCAACAGAATTACCGTATTGTTTATGCAGTTTCATAATCTGTTTACCTGTTGTACTGTCTTTTTCATGAGTGTAAGTATTACAAAGGCATAGCGCCAGTTTACTTTTGGCAAGGCGGTATCCACCGTCGGCCGTATCCACAGCAGCGTAATATTTAAACTCAACACTGCAATTTTTAAAAGATAGCGTATGTGTTGATTTAAAAATGATGTATGGCAACACCCAAAAACAAATTACCGCAATAAAGGCCAATCCTCCTAATACCACCCCTGCCGTTCTCCGCTCTGCCATCGCCCCTTTTATATTTGATATTAATACTGATAAGTGCAATAAGGTAACCCGATAATTGTTAACTGGGTTTGCTCCTTTAAAATGCAGGCGAAAATCAGGGAAATCGCTTTTAACATTTTTGCATAAGGTAACATCTTTCAACGTGCATAATAGGTAGCCGCTATGCGGCATCTTGTCTGGTTCTTTTGTTTCTACAAACAGGTAGCCGCTATGCGGCACTCTTTCGTCTTACTAAATATTCGATGCCGCATAGCGGCTACCTATTTGTAGAACAAGTAATTTATGCTTTTTTGCTCCATAGGAGCTACCTTTTGCTACGCAAATCTTTAAACGCGATTTCCCTGAGGCGAAAATGATTTGCGAGTCATTCACCCGTTCAACCCCTATATTTGCTCTATGCAAGATCAGCCTGCAACAATATTCCGTAAAATTATCCATATTGATATGGATGCATTTTACGCGTCGGTTGAGCAGCGCGATTTTCCGGAGTACCGGGGTAAACCTTTAGTGGTTGGTGGCTTGCCACAGGGACGGGGCGGGGTAGTGGCTACGGCCAGTTATGAGGCGCGTAAATTTGGCATCCGGTCGGCCATGTCGTCCAAGCGGGCTTTGCAGCTTTGCCCCGATGCCTTGTTTGTGCGGCCGCGGTTTAACGCCTACAGGGAGGTATCGCAGCACATCCGGGAGATCTTTAGCCGCTATACCGATCTTATTGAACCGCTTTCATTGGATGAGGCTTACCTTGATGTAACCAACGATAAGCTGGGCATAGGCTCGGCTATTGATATTGCCAAACAGATCAAGCAAGCTATAAAAGACGAACTTAACCTTACTGCTTCGGCAGGTGTATCCATCAATAAGTTTGTGGCCAAAATAGCGTCTGACATTAACAAACCCGATGGGTTAAAATTCATTGGGCCATCCAGTATTGAAAGCTTTATGGAGGGGCTGGCCGTCGAAAAATTTTTTGGCGTAGGCAAGGTTACCGCTCAAAAAATGAAACAGATGGGTTTACATACTGGTGCCGACCTGAAGCGGCTAACAGAGGCTGAAATGATTAAAAACTTTGGTAAGCCGGGCCGGTTTTATTACCAGATAGTACGTGGTATTGATAACCGCGAGGTACAGCCCCACCGCGAAACAAAATCCCTTGGCGCCGAGGATACATTTGCTTATGACCTTACCACCCTGCCCGAAATGGAAGCCGAACTGGATAAGATAGCCATCACAGTATACAACCGGCTGCTTAAGTACGAGCTGAAAGGCCGAACCCTTACCTTAAAGGTAAAATATCACGATTTTAAGCAGATCACCCGCAACCAGTCATTCACTACCGCATTTAACGACCTGGAAACCATTTGCAGGGTAGCAAAACAACTCATGGCCGCTACCAACACAGAGGATGCAAAGGTGAGGCTGCTGGGTATCTCCTTATCTAATTTTGGCGATGTGGTACCCAGGCCGCGGAATGAAAAGGAAGCCGGCCCGGGTGATCAGCTGGCTTTGGAGATTTAGGTGGAGCCCTAATCTCTTTAAATTACCGTGTGTACATATCTCTCTAACTAAAGAAAATGTCATTTCGATGGAGCGAGGGTGAGGCACAAGCGGGGCGCGATAGAGAAATCTTCTACGAGCAATAAGGAAACGTAGCTTGTTGTATAAGATTTCTCACCCTTGCCTTGCAGAACCCACCCGCCAAGGGTTCGAAATGACAACGTTTTTGTTTAGTTATAAGATTCTAAAAGACCTGTGCACACTGGTTTTTACGTTTTTGGTTGACTGTTGCGGTTTTGTTGCGATTTGTAAATTATGACAATTCTTAATCAATTGATTGTTAGTTAGATGTGACTTTTTGCTGTTTCACTTGTTGCGCAACACAACAGCTCAAAAAAATTAAAAAAATAAAAATCCTTTCAATTCCCCTAAATTCTCATTACGTTTGAATTTTTTGTTGATGTAGCTTCTATTAATTTTTTATCAAAAGTTAATGCTACGAGTAGACAGTACAAAACCTTGCCAGATCATTTATGCCATTGCCCGGCATGATTACCTTGGCTATGTAATTGAACCACATATCGTTCAGCTTAACCCCAATGGCGAATTTTCATTAACACACCAGCGTTTATTCAGCAATACGGCCAAAGAATTTATTCATTGTTTGGATGATATCGACCTGAAACTGATTAAGGTTTTGGAAGAGATGGAGCAGGGCAATGTGATCAAAAAGTTTTATAAAAAGCCCATCCGCCCGTTTGAGTTTTTCTCCAAAATATTTACCGAGCAGCTTTTTGAGGTTATTCGCCCAAAACTGGAAAAACGCATGGCCGAGGCACTTAATCTGCTGACGCAAACCGGTAAAAAGGTGTACCAGATGAGCAAGGAAGGCTACCCCGGTGAGCGCAAACTGCAAATGGCTGCCGAGCCGGTCTCGGTGCTATTCCATTTCCGCAGGGGCGACGACGAGATCAGGTATTTCCCGACCATCAAATATCAGGGCATGCGCATTGAGTTCATGTTTAAAAACGCCGAGATCATTTGCAACCACCCCGCCTGGATGATGCTGGATGATACCCTGTATTATTTTGATAAAGAAATTGAAGGCAAAAAGCTGGTGCCGTTTTTAAATAAACGTTATATAGCCATTCCCAAATCGTCAGAACAATCATACTTTGAGCGGTTTGTAGCACCACTTATAGAAAAACATAACGTTTACGCCGAAGGCTTTACCATCAACACTGAAAAGTATGATGCCCGCCCGGTATTAAAGCCCATTTATGTAGAGGGTGGCGTTTCGCAGATCCAGCTTAATTTTAACTATGCCGGCTATATTTTTCCTTATGGCGATGGCAGGCATGTATCTGTGCGGATGGAAAAAAATGGCGATGATTACCTGTTTCACCGCATTAAACGATCTACCACCTGGGAAAAAGGCAAGATGGCACAGTTAGAACAACTGGGCCTCAAGATAACATCAAGCCTGTTTCAAAACCTGGAGGTTAACAGCCATGATGAAGATGCCGATCATTCATTTTCGATATTTGAATGGCTTAACCAACATCACGATCAACTGATAGACCAGGGCTTTGAAATTGAACAACCCGAAGGCGGCAAACGCTATGTATTCGGTAGTAGCAAGATTGATCTGGAAGTAAGAGAAAATAACGACTGGTTTGATATTCATGCCATTGTATGGTTTGGTCCTTACCAGGTGCCTTTTATCCAGTTAAAAAACCACATCCTCAACCATAAAAAGGAGTTTGTGCTGCCATCTGGCGAAATAGCCGTGATTCCCGAAAAATGGTTTTCGCAATACGGCAACCTGCTGCATTTTACCGATGGTGGTAACGATCTAAAATTACGCAGGCACCACATAGGCCTGGTAACCGACCTTGCCGAAGGCGAAATGGCCAATGTAACCATGACCCGCAAACTACAGCGCCTTACCAATTTTGAGGAACTGGAAGAGGTAGCAATGCCCGCGAATTTTGCCGGTCATTTACGCCCATACCAAAAGGCGGGCTACAATTGGTTCCACTTTTTAAAGCAATACCATTTTGGCGGCTGCCTGGCCGATGATATGGGCTTGGGTAAAACCATTCAAACCCTGGCCCTGCTGCAAAAACATAAAGAAATTACCGAAGCCGAAGGCGGCAAAAGCACCTCGCTGGTTATTATGCCAACGTCGCTTATTTATAACTGGCTTAACGAGGCTAAGAAGTTTACGCCGCAATTAAGACTCATGGTGCATACCGGCACATTAAGATACAGATCTGCAGAGGTGTTTGCCAATTACGATGTGGTGATTACTACCTACGGCATCAGCCGGATTGATATCGAAATGTTTAAGGATTACTTTTTTGATTACGTGATCCTGGATGAAAGTCAGAATATCAAAAACCCATCATCCAAGTCGTTCCAGTCGGTTAAGCAATTGCGATCTCGTTTTAAATTGATCCTGAGCGGTACGCCGGTAGAGAATTCGGTAAACGATCTATGGACCCAGATGTCGTTCATTAACCCGGGTTTATTAGGCAGCCAGCAATTTTTTCAAAACGAATTTGTAAGCCCGATAGAAAAGAAAAAGGACGAGGATAAAGCTCACAAGCTACAGGCCCTCATCAAACCTTTTGTGCTACGTCGAACCAAAGAACAGGTAGCAACCGAGTTGCCGCCAAAAACCGAAACGCTGCTGTATTGCGAAATGAGCGAAGAGCAGTCGTCGGTTTATGAAAAAGTAAAATCAGAATACCGCAACGAATTGCTGAAAAGCCTGGAGGATGGCACCTTTGCCAAAACGCAGATCCAGGTGTTACAGGGCTTAATTAAGTTGCGGCAGATAGCTAATCACCCCATCATGATAGATAAAGATTATGAGGGCGATAGCGGCAAATTTGAAAACGTAGTGCATACCCTTGCCAGCGTGCTGGATGGCGGCCATAAGGTGCTCATATTTTCGCAGTTTGTAAAACAGCTTACCATTTACCGCGAGTATTTTGATGCTGAGGGTATACCTTATGTATATCTTGATGGTGGCACCCAAAACCGTGGCGACGTGGTGAAACAATTCCAGGAAGATAAAAAGACCAGGGTATTCCTGATATCGATAAAGGCGGGTGGCGTAGGTCTCAACCTTACCGAAGCCGATTATGTGTTCATCCTTGACCCATGGTGGAACCCGGCTGTTGAGCAACAAGCCATTGACCGTACACATCGCATCGGCCAAACCAAAAATGTGTTCATCTATAAATTCATCACCAAAGACTCTGTTGAAGAGAAGATCCTTGCCCTACAGCAGCGCAAACTAAGCCTGAGCCGGGCTTTGATCACTACAGAGGAAAGCTTTATCAAGTCGCTTTCTGCCGAAGATATTAAGGAGATATTGGGGTAAGGATCAAAAAAGCGCGGGGTGTGCGATTCCTTCCTCGTGGAAGCCACTGAGTGTACACATCTTTCTAAAAAAAGAAAAATGTCATTTCGATAGAGCGAAGGTAGGGTATGAGCGCGGTGCGAAAGAGAAATCTTCGACGCCTTGCATGGTGGGGTGTCCGCTTTTACAAGATTTCTCCTCACCCCCGGCGCACAATCCCACCCTTTGTTCGTCGAAATGACAATCGTTTTTATTGGGAGAGTAGGTTTAAAGATGTACACACAATAGTCCGTTGGGAGGGGAGTAAAAGTTTCCAATACTGACGTTATATTCCTATTGCTGCCCCTTTGCCAGACCCAGCGAGTCGGGCAATGTGGCTGTGATTTCGCCATCGTCATCAATATCCAAATTCCCACCAGGAAAATCGGTATCTGTTAATGTCCGGATCCTCATGGCCGCACGGTTAAGGGTATCGCGCAGCAAACCTAAATTATGGTCCTGCCTGAAGGAGATGAGCCTGCCATGCAGAAACTGGCCCTTTTTGTTTACATATACTTTAAGCAAGGGGGCAAGGCCGCAAACCCCGGCAACACTCACACAACGATAGGTACAAAAGTTACCCAGGCTGTAAGCTATCAGTCGCCCGTTATAAATTTCCATGGCGCGGTTTACATGCGGACCATTACCAAAAATCAAATCGGCACCGGCATCAATAGCGTTATGGGCAAATGCATGCACATCGCCGCGTTTCTCGCTGATAAACGACTCCATCTGGAAAGGCACATGCTCAAAATTAACACCTTCGCCGCCACCATGGTAAGATACGATGAGCACGTCACACCGCTGTTTTAAATCGCTGATTATGCGTGTTGCACCTTTTAAATCGAGCAACGGTACCGTATTGGCATTAGGCGCAAATGAGCAAAAACCGTATTTAACGCCATTCAATTCAAAAACTGTGGATGGTTTATCCAACAAGCCCGCATAATTAATACCCAGGCTATCTAATGTTTTCATGGTGCTTTTGCGGCCCTTTACATCAAAATCGCTGATGTGGTTATTGGCCAGACTCAGCACATTGAAGCCGGCATTCTTTAAAACGCCCGCATACCTGGTAGGCATCCTGAACAAAAAGGCTTTGCTTTTTTGGTGTAGCTTATAATGTGCCGGCTCGCCCTGGTCAAGCAGGGTACCTTCCAGGTTGCCAAATATCACATCGGAATTTTTAAGTTGGGGCTTTACCGCGTTAAAGCTATTAACGGCACTATCAGGCGGCAGGGTGCTACTATCAGGATATGATGTACCCAGCATGATATCGCCCACGGCTGCTATGCACAAAGTATCATGCCTTGCCGGGATAGCGGGCGGCGGTGCAGATGGAGGCTTTACCGCCACCTGCTTTTGCTGTACTATGGGTTGCTTATGAACTTCCGGGTTATTGCAGGCTTGCAGCAACAATGCCATTGTAGCTGTAGTTAAAATAATGGCCCTGAATTTTGCAGCAAAAAAAAATCCCTTCATATACTTACGAAGGGACTAATTTAGATATTTAATTGAATTTCTTTAGTTATTGTTCTCGTCATCGCCACCTGCAGAAGCCGGGGCATTAATCAGTTCTTCTTTAAATGAGGCTAACATACGGCCTCCTTTGTAAAAATAACGGCTGTAATAATTGTCATCCAGGCTGCTGATAGCTACCCCTCTTGAAGATGCATGGGCAAAGCGACCATTACCCAAATAAATACCTACATGCGATATACGGCGGCTATGGATTTTAAAGAAAACTAAATCGCCTTCTTTTAAATCATCTTTACCAACAGGGCTAACCATGCTGAAAATGTCGCGTGAGCTACGTTTAATATCCAGATTAAAAACCTCGCTGTATAATTCTTTGGTAAATGCCGAGCAATCGATCCCTTTTCTTGATTCGCCGCCAAAATGGTATGGGGTACCAATCCAGTCATAAACAAAGTGAAAAAGTTTCATGTTTGAGGTTGCTGATAACGCAACACCCATAATTTGGGATAAGTATGTTTTAGCTAAACCGTCTTGCTCTTCGGTTTTATCATCCGTTGTATTTGGAGCCGTTTTTGTTTGAGCCTGTGAAGCTAAAACAGTGAACATAAGGGCAATAGCCAGGGCAAATTTCTTCATTTAATGCGTTAAGTTTGTTGTTAGGGCCAACAAATTGTTTATTAAATCAGACACTTTGTCTATCGTTGAATACAAAACTATCCATATTTTTTAAAATTGCAAATTAATGACGCTTTTTTTTCAAAAAATATAAAAAACCATCATCTATAAACAATCTTATTAATCAATAGTGCATCCTGTTACGTTTATTCATTATAAAGGGTTACCATATTTTGCCATTGACTCGAAAAAAATATAAAAAAAGAGTCTCAAAATCAGGACAATAACCATGTTTTGTGCGTTCAAACACAGAAAACATCGCAAAACGCTTTTGTGAAACTTCAAAATAGCCTTATAAAGTTTGGTTAAACAAGCTGAACACGCCTTTTATTGCTCACCAAACCGGGGCAATATGAAATAAAAAATAATTCTGCATAACAATTTGGTTGCGGTTTCGATAATTTAAAGGATATAATTAGATTTGCGCTTTACTCCAAGAAATTGACTGTTTAAATACATGAGTTCAATCGAAATAACAAAGGACACTTACCTGATGTGGTACGAACAAATGCTGTTGATGCGCAAGTTCGAAGAAAAGACAGGACAACTATACGGACAACAAAAAATCAGGGGCTTTTGCCACCTGTATATTGGGCAGGAGGCTGTATTAGCCGGCGCTATGTCTGTAATGAAACAGGAAGACAGCATGATCACAGCTTACCGCGATCACGCTCATGCCCTGGCTAAAGGCGTAACGCCCAATGCTATTATGGCCGAAATGTATGGTAAAGCTACCGGTTGCTCAAAAGGCAAAGGCGGCTCTATGCACATGTTTGATAAAAGCAAACACTTTTACGGCGGTCATGGTATAGTAGGCGGCCAGGTACCATTGGGTGCCGGTGTTGCTTTTGCCGAAAAATATAAAGGTACCGAGTTTGTAAACATCACTTACATGGGCGATGGTGCCGTACGTCAGGGTGCACTTACCGAAACCTTTAATATGGCTGCGCTTTGGAAATTACCTGTAATTTTTATTTGCGAAAACAATGGTTACGCCATGGGTACTTCTGTTGAGCGTACCACTATCCAAACAGATATTTATAAATTAGGCTTACCTTATGGTATTCCTTCATCTGCCGTTGATGGTATGGACCCTGCCGCGGTACACGTTGCTATGGACGAAGCAATTTCACGTGCACGTGCAGGTGAAGGCCCAACGTTTTTAGAAATGCGTACTTACCGTTTCAAAGGTCACTCCATGTCTGATCCGCAGAAATACCGTACCAAAGAAGAATTGGAAAGCTACAAAGCAAAAGACCCTATCGAAATGACCAAACAGGCCATTGTTGAAAAGAAATATGCTGATGACGCCTGGTTTGAAGAGATTGATGCAAAAATTAAAGCTATAGTTGATGAAGCGGTTCAATTTGCCGAAGAATCGCCATGGCCTGAGGCTTCTGAACTATATACCGACGTTTACGTTCAGGAAGATTATCCATACATTAGAGATTAGTTTTGGGTTTTAAGTAATGAGTTTTGAGTTTGAAATATTTCAACAGGTTTTAAACTCAAAACTCAGCACTTACTAACTTACCACTACCTATATAAATACTAAATTTTCTATAACACATATAAAAAGTATATGGCCGAAGTAGTAAAAATGCCTAAGATGAGCGATACCATGACCGAAGGGGTATTGGCTAAATGGCATAAAAAAGTTGGCGATAAAGTAAAATCCGGCGATGTATTGGCCGAGGTTGAAACTGATAAAGCTACCATGGATTTTGAATCGTACCAGGATGGCACCTTATTATTTATAGGTGTTGAAGAAGGTGCAGCCGTTCCGGTTGATTCGGTTATTGCCGTAATTGGTAAAGAAGGTGAAGATTACAAAACCGCGCTGGCCGATAGTGGTAGCGAGCCTGCTGAAAAGAAAGAAGAAAAAACTGCCGAACCGGCACCTGTTGCTGATAAAAAACCTGCTGCTACAGCTGCACCCAAGGTTGATCTGTCAAGCATACCTGCCGCGGTTATACGCATGCCGCTGTTAAGTGATACCATGACCGAAGGCACCATTGAAAAATGGAACTTTAAAGTGGGCGATACAGTAAAAGCTGATGATTCACTGGCAGATGTGGCTACCGATAAGGCTACCATGGAAGTTGTGGGTTACGAAGCCGGCACTTTATTATACATTGGTGTAAAAGAAGGCGAAGCCATTGCTGTTAATGGAATTATAGCCATTGTGGGTAAAGCGGGTACCGATATTACTCCTTTATTACAAGCTGATAGTGATGCACCGGCTCCTGCTACTGAAGCTGCACCGGAAGCAAAAACAGAAACAGCAGATGCTGCTCCAACTGTTTCATCGTCTGCTGATGATAGCCGGGTTAAAGCATCGCCGCTTGCACGTAAAATTGCAAAAGATAAAGGTATCAACCTTAATGATGTTAAAGGCAGCGCAGAAGGCGGCCGCATTATTAAAAAAGATATTGAAGAATTTAAACCAGGTACTAAACCGGCAGCCACTCCTGAAGCCGCGCCAGCCGCTGCTCCATCAGCACCAGCAGCTAAAGCACCTGTTGTATTGCCAACTTACACCGGCGAAGAGAAATTTACCGAAAGGGCAGTTACTCAAATGCGTAAAGCCATTAGCCGCCGCTTAAGCGAAAGCTTGTTCACCGCTCCGCATTTTTATGTAACCATGAGCATCGATATGGACCAGGCTATTGCCGCCCGTACCCGTATCAATGATGTTGCCCCGGTTAAAATATCATTTAATGATTTTGTATTGAAAGCCTGTGCTGTTGCCTTAAAACAACACCCTGCTATCAACTCATCATTCCTGGGCGATAAGATCCGTACTAACGAGCATATTCATATTGGTGTTGCCGTTGCGGTTGATGAAGGCCTGTTGGTACCGGTTATTAAATTTGCCGATGGCAAATCATTAAGCCACATCTCTGTTGAAGTAAAAGAATTTGCAGGTAAAGCAAAATCTAAAAAATTACAACCTGCAGAAATGGAAGGCTCAACTTTCACCATATCAAACCTTGGTATGTTTGGTGTTGATGAGTTTACAGCTATTATTAATACACCAAACGCGTGTATCCTTGCTGTAAGCGGTATCCAGGCGGTTCCGGTTGTTAAAAATGGCGCGGTTGTACCGGGTAACGTAATGAAAGTTACTTTAAGTGCCGATCACCGTGTGGTTGATGGTGCTACGGCCGCAGCATTCCTGCAAACACTAAAATCATTATTAGAAGAACCGGTTAGGTTACTGATATAATTTGTTGGACTAATTGACTTTTGGACTTTTAGGAAAAAAGACGAAGGACTTAAAATAGAAAAGAGCGATAGGGTTAACTTATCGCTCTTTTTTTGTGGCATTGATCGCCGTTTACTTCCCCGTCATAAAGCCAATAGACTTCGCCACCTCTTCTTTTACAGCCAGGCCCTGAATGTACAACTGATCATCGATTATCTTGTAGTTGATTGATCGCTCATCTACTTTAAAGCCATCTGCTTTAAACAGTTCTTTGAGCTTCTCGGTAAGTTCCTTTCTGTCAAATACAGCGCTTACTTTTAGTGTATCGGTTGAAGGTTCAAGGGTGATTCCCTCAACCTTGTAGGAGAATATTTTTGATTCCATATATCAATATAGGCTTATTGCTTGCCAATGCGGTACATTTTGCCGTTGTCGGTAACGCCGTATAGCGCGCCATCTTTGCCGGTGTTTAATGCTCTCCAGCGTTCGCGTTTGTCTTTAAGTAGTCTTTCTTCGCCTACAACCTTGTTGTTTTTAATCACCAGCCGCGCAATGTGCGATCCGCTCAATCCTCCAACAAATAAATTGCCCCTCCACTCGGGGATCAGGTTACCGGTATAAAAAGTAATGCCTGCCGGCGATATCACCGGGTCCCAATAATAAATAGGTTGTGTTACTCCCTCTTTTTGTTGTATCGCATCGCCCACAGGCTGCCCGCTGTATTCAATACCGTAGGTAACTACCGGCCATCCGTAATTATTCCCGGGGCGAATGATATTGATCTCATCACCACCGCGCGGGCCAAATTCATCTTCCCAAAGTTCACCTGTTTCGGGGTTCCAGGCCATGCCCTCAGGATTGCGGAAACCATAGGCGTAAATTTCGGGCAGGGCTCCGGCTGTATTAGCAAACGGGCCGCCTGCAACAGGCTTGCCTTCTTTGGTGATATGGATAATTTTGCCAATGGCGGCACCCAAATCCTGGGCTTTCATGCGGATATCGGCACCAGAACGCTCCCCGGTACTTACAAACAGGTTGCCCTGTTTATCAAACAAAATCCTTGAACCGTATTGCAATGCGCCTTTATAAGCCGGTGTAGCCCTATAGATCACCTGGATATCGTCAACCTTGCTTTCATCGGCTGCCAGTTTGCCTTTGGCTACAGCAAGAACGTTCCCTTCAGGAGTTTGCTCGGCATAATCCCAGTAAATGATGCGGTTGGTACTAAATGCGGGATCGATGTTAACATCCAGCAAACCACCCTGGCCCTGGTTTACTACTGCCGGCAAATTCGTGATCTTTTTATCAGCTTTTCCGTCGGCTTTCAAAATCTGCATAGTGCCACCTTTTTCCGAGATCAGGAAACGGCCATCGGGCAAAACGCATAAACCCCAGGGATGGCTCAATTCAGTATTGATTACAGTTACCGCTAAAGGCGTTTTGGTTTTAACGCCTGCAATACGGGTTTGGCCAACAAAGGCCGGTTTGTACTGGCTGTTAGGGCTATTGGTTTCAACTGGTGCAAGGGTACTATCGCCGCCGGTTTGCGCCTGGCAAGCCGCGGTAGTTAACAGGATAATACCCGTTATAAATGTTTTTTTGAAGGTAGATAGCATGGCAGAGCAATTAGTATTTAGATAAATGATTACCGTAAAAATACGATTTGGTTTTAGATATGATCGGATAACAATGTATTAAACGAGTTACATTTTACACCTGCCGGTGGTACGCGGGCAAGCCCGTTACAATTAGCCCCCAACGTTACGATAATGTTATTATTTAAAAAATATCAAACAGTTTACCGCGAATTTTGTTTATTGCGTTAATAATTATTACCTATCATGAAAAAAGCTACCTTATTATTCAATTTAATTGCCGCTGCGATAATAACTGCTGCCAACCCTGCACATGCCCAATTTGGCGGTCTGTTACAAAAGGCCAAAGACAAAGCTGCTCAAAAAGCCAGTGATGCTTTAGATAAAAAAACAAGCACAGCTCAAACCCAAAATCAAACAACAACTAAGAGCAACCGGGCCACCATTAACGAGGGCTTTGATTTTGTACCTGGCGATACGCTGTTGCTGGCAGAAGATTTTGCCAATATACCAACAGGCTCATCAACTCACACATTTAAAACCAATGGATCGGCATCGGTTGTTGCCATTAATGGGCAGGATGGTAAATGGCTTGCTCTTGGCGATAATGCCACTTATAAATTCACCAAACAGATCTTTTACCCCAAACACTTTACCATTGAGTTTGATATTTTTACCGCTGTAGATGTAGTTAAGGATATTTATCCTATAACTACTGGCTTTATTAATGATAACAGCGTAAAAGATTACAATAGCGGCACCGGTGCCTATCTGCAGCTAAAGTATTATAATAATGATGATATTGAAGTTTACAGTTCATTCATCAGCAAAAACCTCAATACCCGGTTTGATCTTACCGCTTACGCCAACCGGCCAATGCACATATCAATGAACGTTGATGGCGACCGCATGGCGGTATATATAGATAAAACCAAAATTGCCGATACCCTGCTATTTTTACCAACCACCGCGAAAAACTTTTTCATTAGCGGGCCAATGCAATATCAGAATGGTGCAAAAGCATTAGTCAGCAATTTTAGGATCATGGGTTTCAAAAAGAGTTAGGGTACTATAACAGGATAAATACAGGCCGTTATTTGATATCAATGACGGCCTGTATCGTTTTAGCAAAAAATTTTAATATGCTAATCCTTCTCGTTTAAACCCTAATTTAAAAATATCCGGCTGCCTGCCTGTAACTAAGTGGCTTCCCCGCTGTCTAACTCTCAAACAGACACCCTGTTAAGCTATTCAAACCAATTCATTCAATCCATTTACAGGAAGCTTATCCGCTTTTATTTAAACTTTACTGCATGAAAAAGAAAATTTGTATGGGCCTTGCCCTGGTGTTATTTCAAACTATTTTGGGCGCCGCCGCCCAGGCTCAGTTAACATCGCCGGCAAATGGCGGTAACAAGCGTGCCAGCGTCAGCGAGCAGATTGGCATTACAGATGTAAACATTCATTACGACAGACCTGGTGTAAAAGGCCGCGATGGCCACATTTGGGGCGGCCTGGTACCCGTTGGGTATGTAGATCAGGGCTTTGGCACTTCCAAAGCCGCACCATGGCGGGCAGGCGCCAATGAAAACACCACTATTGAGTTTTCTACCGATGTTAAAATTGAAGGGCAACCGTTGCCGGCCGGTAAGTATGCTTTGTTCATAGCTTATGATCCTGAAAGCAGCACGCTTATTTTTTCAAAGAACAACTCTTCGTGGGGCAGCTTCTTTTATGATGAGACCGAGGACGCCTTGCGTGTAAAAGTAAAACCGGTTAAAGCAGATCAAAGTGTAGAATGGCTAAAGTATGAATTTACCAACCAGGCACCTTCTTCGGCAGTAATAAACCTGGAGTGGGAAAAACTGGCTATTCCGTTTAAGGTTGATGTAGACCTGGTGGCCACCCAATTGGCATCGTTTAGAAAAGAGCTACGCGGCGAAAAAGGATTTACCTGGGAAAGCTGGAACCAGGCGGCTTTATTCTGCGCGCAAAACAAAACCAATTTGGACGAAGGTTTAAACTGGGCAAACAACGCGGTAGGCCCCGATTTTGGCGGCAGCCACAGTTTCCAGGCCTGGACAACCAAAGCCGCTGTTTTAGACAGTCTTGGTCGCGGTGTTGAAGCTACCGAAGCAATTAAAAAAGCAATCCCTTACGGCGATATGAACGAGCTGTATTTTTATGCCCGGGGCCTGGCTGCCCATAAAAAAGGTAAAGAAGCTTTTGATATTTTTAAAGCCAACTATGATAAATACCCAACTGAATTTTTGACTAACGCTGGTATGGTGCGTGCCTACTCGGCCATTGGCGATTATAAAAAGGCACTTGCCCTGGCACAAAAAACACGTACTATGGCCAAAGACAAACCTAACCAGGATACGATGGATAGGATGATAGCTAAACTGCAGAGCGGTAAGGATGTAAATTAACAAAAAAAGCCCGGTTGTAAAGTTTAACAACCGGGCTTTTTCATATTAGCGCTTACCTGATCCCTTTGTAAAGACCAAGTTTTTTGGGTTTGGTGTAAACAATTTGCCACAGGTGGTTTTTGCGGGCGCGGAAAGATGCAGCGCTTGCATAAAGGTAAAACAACCACATCCGTTTAAAACTTTCGTCATAATTGGCGCTTAGCTCCGGCCAGTTCGATTCAAATTTTTTTGCCCATTCCATACAGGTACGGTCATAATAAACGCCAAAGTTTTGCCAGTCTTCCAAAATAAACAAGCCCATAGCGGCTGTAGTAATTTGCGCGGCCGAAGGTAACATTCCATTTGGGAAAATGTATTTATCTATCCAGGGGTCGGTAATTTTGGTATTGTAGTTACCGCCGATAGTATGAACCAGGGCTATGCCATCATCTGTTAAATTTTCGGCTATGGTTTCCATCAGTGTGCGGTAATTGCGATAACCAATATGCTCCATCATAGCCATACAGGCAATCCTGTCAAACTGATCATGCAGGTCGCGGTAATCCTGCACCCTTATTTCTACAGGTAAACCCGCCGTAACCTTGCGGGCTATTTTGGCCTGTTCCTCAGAAATAGTTAAGCCAACAACGGTTACACCATATCTTTCGGCGGCAAATTGCGATAGGCCGCCCCAGCCGCAACCCAGATCGAGCATCCGCATACCGGGTTCTAATTTTAGTTTGCGACAAATCAGATCAAGTTTATCCTCCTGCGACTGATCCATTGTTTGGGCAGTTTCCCAGTAACCGCAGGAGTACAGCATTCGCTTATCTAAGGTTTTTTCAAAAACATCATCACGGATATCGTAATGTTTATTCACTACCTCCTTTGCCCTGCTTTTGGTTTGCCGGTTCATAAACCGGGCTTTCAGCATATATTTAATGGTATCAAAGTTTTTAGGGATCAACTTATCAACCCGGTGGTAAAGGATCCTGAAAAAAAGCTCGTCGGGAGCTTCAACATCCCACCAGCCTTCCATGTACGATTCACCAAACCCGATGGTCCCCTTGCTTAAAAAACGATCGTAAAATTTAGGGTTATGTACTTGTATATCCCAGGGATTGGTACCGTTAATGGTTATACCGCCGCCGGCGAACATTTTTTCAAGTATTTCTTTAGATGAACCCATAATATCTATTGCCTCTTTTTTTGAGGTGAAGATATATTTTTTATGCCACCGATGCAAAGCAGGAATCTATTGCTTTGTAGCGGCGGCATAAAGGTTTATTATAGTTCTTTTAAAAACTCACCCATCTCTGCTAACACTTTTTGTGAAGCTTCGGAATGAACGTTGGCCAATGGCCAAACATGGTTTTGGTTTTCATAGATGCTCAACACAGCCTTTTGCTGTAGGAGCTTTACTTGCTCATAAAAATTGCAGCTATCATCTAACAGGATTTCATTAGTGCCCACCACTATCAATACCGGCGGGAATGCGTTAAGCTGCACGTTCTCAGGACTTGCTATAGCCAGCGGAGTGTCGCCAATATAATCCTTTGCCGAATTTTTGACATATTCCCTGGTTAAAATAGGGTCTTTAGTTCTGTTTTCTTCATGTGATGGGTTATCGCAGCTTAAACTTATCCATGGGGAAATCATTACAACGGCCTGCGGCAATTTCATTTGTCGTTTAAGCAAATCGCCAACTAAGGAAACGATGAGGCCGCCGCCCGCGCTATCGCCAATGAGGCTAATGGCGTGGCCGGGATAAATAGTTAATAACGCCTTGTAAACATTAAAAACATCCTTTGGCGCTGCCGGGAAAGGATGTTCGGGAGCTAATGCATATTCTACAAATAAAACCTTTGTTTTGAGCTTCCCGGTGATGTGGCTTACCAAAGCCTCATGCGAACGAATAGAACCTACTGCGAATACGCCGCCGTGCAGGTAAATGATGATATTGTTTGCTATTGCATTATTGGGGGTGAACCAATAGCAGCTTAGGCCGTTTATAGAAACCGGCTCTATTTTTATTGACGCGTCTTTGGGATAAATTTTGCCTAATTGCTCAAAGCTTTCCCTGCGTTTTTTGATATCTTCCATTTTGTGTTATGTTTTTAATGAACAGCACAAAAGTGACGGTTACGCGGGGCCACAGCCCATAAACGAGTTTAAGAAATATCCTTAATATAGTTTAAGGCTAAGCCTATTTTTTAGCGATATTGTTGCGCACCTTGCTTAAAAACTCGGGTGTAATGCCCAGGTAAGAGGCTATCTGGGTGCTGGGCAGGCGTTGAAACAGGTGCGGATATTGGTTGATGAAAGATAAATACCGTTCTTCGGCGGTAGAACTGATAGCTTGCAGGATGCGGTTTTCCAATTCAACAAAGCGATTTTCCATAATCACCCTAAAATTCCGGTCGAACTTGGGGTTGTGTGTGAACAGGTAAAACAGATCGGGCTTCTTTATCTGCAAAATGATAGATGGTTCAATGGCCTCTATATAAACACGACTGGGCTTATCCGAATAAAAGCTATCAATTTCCATAATCCAGTCGCCTTCGGCTGCAAACTGCAGGTTGTGTTGTACCCCCTTATCATCAACCTGAAACTTTTTAAAACAACCCTCGGCCACAAAGGTGTAATGTTTACAAACATCGCTTTCCTGCAAAATGAATTGTCGGCGTTTGATTTTCCTTTCAGTTACCCTGGTGCGCAGTTCCTCCCGCTCTTCTGCATCCAGCGGAAGATATTTGTCAAAACTTGTAAAGAGTTTATTGATGGGCACGGTAAAATAATTATGAGGTTAAGATACGCAAGTAATCAGAAAATGGGAGATGAATTAATACTCCATCTCTTTATTGTTTTTTAGAAACTGTTTAAAGTTCTTTCAAAAATATTTAACGTGAGTTTGATATAAGAACCCCCAAATGTCATTTCGACGAACGGCTCATGGCTGAGTGGAGGGTGAGGAGAAACTACCTCTTGAGCGAAGCGAAAAATCTTATGCGTTATGCAGTCCATCATAGCATGTCATATAAGATTTCTCTTTCGCGCAACCGCTCAATCCCGCCCTTGCTCAATCGAAATGACATCCTTTCCTTGATTTACGACAGCTATTTCTTATATCGAACTCACGTTATTTAGGTAAATCTTATGAAGTATATGCTCAGCCACAATTGAACATTTGCAAGCCAAGCGCCCAGTGTAAACTTTTTTTAGTACTAAACAGTGGTGACAATATTTTGTCAGCAAACGGGCGTATGTGGAGTTTTGTATCGCTATTTTTGTATAAATATCTGATAATGAGCGATTAAAGTGTTCCACGAAGTTTACGTTTTAAAAACGTTAACTACCTGATATTGAGACGGAAAGATGTTCGGGGTGTTCCATGCGTTCCACCCGTTCCGGTGGAACACTATTGGTGGGGTGTATCGGTAATAATCAAAACAAAATCGTTCCTATCATCTGTTTTAAAGCAACACCCTGTTGTTTGATATACTACTAAATTCAAACAACAGGGTGTTTCAAACACGTTAAGCAACCGCTATTTAAACTTGTTTTTTAAAGCGGCCAGTTTTATGGCGATGTCTGTCTCAGGTGCTTCAACCGGCTTTTTGTTGAATGATGGTTTGTTGCCGGCAGATCGCCTGTCGTCATGCCTTCTTTCCTGCGGCGCGCTTTTATCGTTCTCCTTCATGGATAAGGCGATGCGTTTGCGGTTAACATCAACTTCGGTTACGGTAACTTCTACCTTTTGGTGAACTTTAAGCACTTCATTAGGATCTTTAATATATCGGTTGGTGATCTGGCTAAGGTGTACCAGCCCATCCTGGTGAACGCCGATATCAACAAAGGCACCAAAATTGGTAATGTTGGTTACAATGCCAGGCAGCTTCATACCAACCTTTAAATCGCCAATGGCATTTACACCATCGGTAAAGCTAAAGGCCTCAAACTGCTCGCGCGGGTCGCGGCCGGGTTTGGCAAGCTCTGCCATGATATCGTTCAGGGTTGGTAAGCCCACCGATTCTGAGGTGTATTTTTGCAGCGGGATGCTCCTGCGGATGACAGCATCGCCCATTAAATCCTTAACGGTACATTTCATATCCTTCGCAATCTGCTCCAGCAAGCTGTAACGCTCGGGGTGTACCGCGCTTGAATCCAGCGGGTTTTCGGCATGATGGATCCTTAGGAAACCTGCTGCCTGCTCAAAAGCTTTTTCGCCAAGGCGGGGCACTTTTTTAAGTTGGTCGCGGCGTTTAAACGCGCCGTTCTGATCACGGTATTCAACAATGTTTTGTGCCAGCTGCGGACCAAGGCCCGATACATAGGCCAGGATCTGTTTTGAAGCCGTATTTAACTCCACGCCAACGGCATTCACGCAACTCATTACGGTATCGTCCAACGAAGTCTGGAGCTTGTTCTGATCTACATCATGCTGGTACTGGCCAACCCCTATCGATTTTGGATCAATCTTTACCAACTCGGCCAAAGGGTCCATCAACCGGCGACCGATTGATACGGCACCCCTTACGGTAATATCTTTATCCGGGAACTCCTCTCTCGCCACATCCGATGCCGAATAGATAGACGCACCACTTTCGTTAACCATTACAATGGCAACGCCGGGCAGGTTAAGGTTACGCACAAACAATTCCGTTTCGCGGCCGGCAGTGCCGTTGCCAATAGCAATGGCTTCAATTTTATACCGGTCAAACAAATGCTGAACAGTTTTTTCGGCCTCACGGGCCTGGCCAGCACCGGTGTGCGGGTAAATGGCCGTATTCTCTAAAAGCTTACCCTGCTCATCTAAACAAACTAACTTACAGCCTGTGCGGAAACCCGGATCGATAGCCATTACCCGTTTTTGACCCAGTGGCGCACCCAACAAAAGCTGGCGGGCATTCTCGGCAAATACACGGATGGCTTCCTCATCGGCTTTCTTTTTGGTAAGCAGGCGCACTTCAGTTTCCATTGATGGCTTAAGCAAGCGTTTATAGCCATCGACAATAGCTTGCTTAACCTGATCTGCACTTGGGTTATTGGCTTTAACAAAGCTATCCTCCAGGGCTGCAATGGCCTCTTCTTCGGCAGGTTTAATATCCAGCCAAAGGATTTCTTCTTTTTCGCCCCGGCGCATTGCCAGGATACGGTGCGATGGTGCCGATTTTACAGGTTCGGTCCAGTCAAAGTAATCTTTATATTTTATGCCTTCTACTTCCTTACCATCAATAACTTTTGATTGGAAGGTGCCCTTCTCTACAAAAAGCTCACGAATGCGGGTACGTACTTCAGCGTTTTCGCTAATCGTTTCGGCAATGATATCCCTTGCGCCGGCAAGCGCTTCCTCAATGCTGCTAACACCCTTTTCGGCATCAATAAAAACAGCGGCTTCGGTTTGCAGGTCGGCTTTGCGTTGCTCCAACAGCAGGTCGGCTAAGGGCTGCAGGCCCTTTTCGCGGGCCGCGGTTGCACGGGTTTTGCGTTTAGGGCGATATGGCAGGTAAATATCCTCTAACGTAACCATGGTTTCGGCTTCGTTGATCTGCTTTTCCAGTTCGGGTGTTAGTTTGCCCATATCTGTTAGCGATTTGAGGATAGCCTCGCGGCGTTTATCCAGATCACGTAATTGCTGTGAGCGGTCGCGGATTTCGGCTACCTGTACTTCGTCAAGCGTGCCGGTAACCTCTTTACGATAACGGGAAATAAACGGAACGGTTGCGCCTTCATCAAGTAAAGCAATGGTAGCGGTTACCTGTTTTTCAGCAATGGAAAGCTCTGCAGCTATTTTTTTAGAATGCGATATCATACATCAAATTTCGGACTGCGAAGTTGAGGGAATAGGCCCACAATTCAAAAAAAGATTTTTAACAACTGGGGATAGTAAGTGCGATAAAAGATAAAAGGACAAAAGAGCAAGGACAAAAAAACTATAGGAGGCCCTGTAAACTGAAAATGGGCCAAAAAAGGGGTTCTCTTTTGGCCCATTACCATTAGTCTGTTAACCGGGCTTAGTTATATTGCTTTATAGCGATAAATAATATTATTGTAAATATGGCTAAAACAAAAGATAAAGCCGCGCGACGGTTGGCAGCTATTGCATCGGGTATGCGGCCCGTTGGCACAAGTTTTTGATGCTTTTTTCTATAACTCAAAGCCAACACTAATAAAAATGCAGCAATAATTAGTATAATATATTCCATGTACCAACTACACGCAACATGCCACTTTGGTTTTGTAACACTTTATATGAACAAAGATGAACAAGGGGGATTTAGGGTAGCGCTGCAATCGGACCTGGTATAAGCCTTTTGAACTAACCCCATTAAAAGTTGTATACCCAAACTTACGCGGTTTCAAAAATTTCGTAAGTCTTTTCTTGCTTAAAGGTCCATTACATCAATATCAACTCACCACTTCACCCCCAAATTCCAAAACATAAAGGCCCATTTATCAACCTGGCTGCTTATCACCTGCGCGGTTGATTGCCCTGCGCCGTGGCCGGCATTGGTTTCAATACGGATGAGTACCGGCGCCGGGCCTTTTTGATATTCCTGCAAACGTGATCCAAATTTGAATGAATGGGCCGGTACCACGCGGTCGTCATGATCGGCAGTGGTAACCATGGTGGCCGGGTAAGCCTGCGGTTTTAACGCGTGATAGGGCGAATATTTATACAGGTATTCAAACATTTCTTTTGAATCTTCGGCTGTGCCGTAATCATAGCTCCAACCTGCGCCCGCCGTAAATTTATTGTAGCGCAACATATCCATAACGCCCACTGCCGGGAAAGCTACTTTAAACAGATCTGGCCGTTGGGTAAGCATGGCGCCAATAAGCAGCCCCCCGTTTGAGCCACCGGATATCGCCAGTTTTTCTTTCGAGGTGTATTTGTTTTTTATGAGGTATTCGGCAGCGGCTATAAAATCGTCAAACACGTTTTGCTTTTTCATTTTGATGCCCTTTTTGTGCCAGGTTTCGCCATACTCGCCGCCGCCACGCAAATTAGGTACCGCGTATATGCCCCCATGCTCCAGCAATATAATATTTGATGTGCTGAAAGCCGGGGTTAAGCTTACGCCAAAGCCGCCATAGGCGTAAAGCATCAGTGGGTTTTCGCCATTGAGCACCGTGCCTTTTTTGTAGGTGATAATCATCGGGATCTTTGTTTTATCTTTTGAATTATAAAACACCTGTTTCGATTCGTAAAGTTCAGGATCAAACTTAACGCCCGATTTTTTATACACAGATGATTGGCCGCTGGCTATATTCAGCTTAAAAATAGTGGGTGGGTATACATAACTGGTAAAGGTGTAATAAGTTTCCTTTTCCTCCTTTTTGGCCCCAAAGCCCGAAGCGGTACCCACCGATGGTAAACTAATGGTACGCTCCAGTTTGCCATTCATGTCATATTGCTGCACAAACGAGGTGGCATCTTTGAGGTACTCAGCAAAAATTTTGCCCCCGCCGGTACTGGCAGTAAGCACATTTTTTGTTTCGTGGATAAGATCTTTCCAATGGGTAATGGTTGGGTTTACGGCATCAACCGTAACAATTTTAAAATTTGGCGAATAAATATTGGTGATGATGTATAGCTTACTACCCACGTTATCCAATACCGAATGCTGGTTATCAAAATTATTAACAACATTAACAATCTGGCTGCCAGGCTTGCTTAAATCCTGTATATATAGTTCGTTCCCCGTAGTTGAAGTAGCTGCCGAGATCACCAGGAAACGTTCATCTTCTGTCAGGTAAGCGCCAATGTAACGGCGGGGTGTTTTGTCGCCTCCAAAAATCAACTGATCTGTACTTTGTGCTGTACCTAATTTATGATGGTACAATTTATGGTATTGGGTTAACCCGGATAGTTTACTACCCGCCTTAGGCTTGTCATAGCTGCTGTAGTAAAAACCTTCCGTGCTTTTCCAGGCCAGGCCGCTGAATTTCACATCTATCAGCGTATCGCCCACAACACTTTTATCATCAGTTTTTATCACAATTACCTTGCGCCAGTCAGATCCGCCTTCCGAGATCTGATAAGCCGCCAATTCGCCGTTTTTGGTAAAATCTATCCCCTGTAATGACGTTGTACCATCGGCCGAGAATTTGTTGGGATCTAAAAACACCTCGGGCGTGCCGTTATCGCCAATTTGTCGGTACAAAACCGCTTGACTTTGCAGTCCATCGTTTTTATAAAAATAAGTGTATTTGCCCTCTTTAAATGGTGCGCTGTATTTTTCGTAATTCCAAAGTACTTCCAGGCGTTTGCGCATCTCCTCACGGAAGGGGATTTGCTTTAGATAGTCTTGCGTAACCTTATTTTCTTCTTTCACCCATGCTTTGGTATCAGGGGCCTGGTCGTTTTCCAGCCAGCGGTAAGGATCGGGCACCGGGGTGCCAAAGTAAGTATCAACGGTATCAACCTTTTTAGTTTGTGGGTATGGCAGTGTTTTAATAGTCATTTGTTGCGCGTAGGTGTAGCTGCAAAATAAAACAGCTAATGCAAATAAACACGGTGTTTTTTTCATCTCACTTTAAATTACAGGAAACTAAAGATATGGATTTGAACGGCATGCCCGCAAGCTATTTGCGGCAATAAAGGTTAAAAGTTGTTAATATTTACCGTTTGCTGCCATATAATTGAGCAGGGCAAGCTATATTAGCGCCCTGTAAGTAAAACCGGCTTGAACCGGTATCCCGGCCGGTTGCGGCTGTTGGGTATGCATGTGCTATATATTAACCGCTTATTTTGCAATATCGGGCAGGTTAATGATAATAATGCATTTTTTTACACGTTTGCTAAACCAAATAAACAAGGTAACGGGCAAACCTTATTTTATTTAATAGGACTATTACAACATGAAACAAATTTTTACTCTATTGGCTTCAGCCTTTTTTATGCTGATTGTCTTTAACGCCAAAGCGCAGGATGTTCAGGATGAAGATATTGCTTCAGAAAAATCAAAAAGCTATATAAGTTTAGGGGCAGGCCAGTCAAGGCCATTTGGCGCTTTTAAAGTAACCGATTACGCCAACCCAAAATCTGGTTTTGCAAAAAAGGGGTTAGTATACTCAATTGATGGGGCGCATTACTTTTTTAAACGTGCTGCATTAGGCTACACCGTAACTTACCAGGACCAGGGTAACCTTACTTATGATGATGATGTTAAAATATCACAAGGATATACCGATTCCTATGTTGCTGATGGATCTACAGTAACGGCCAACAAACGTTACCGCAGTTTAAACATTTTATTAGGCCCGCAGTACTCGTTGGTGTGGCATGCTTTCACTTTTGACTTCAGGGCATCTGCCGGAGCGATCAAAAGCTTCGCAACACCACAAATAGCAGTTGACATTACAGGTGTTAGCGAACAAACTGGCGAATTCATCCAACAGAGTTCAAACAAGTTTGCGTTTGCTTATGGTGGCAGTGTTGGCATACGCTTAAATACAGGTGCAGGCTGGGGTTTATTCCTGAAAGGCAACTACGTTAACTCTGCCGGACCAAAAATTACTTATACAGGTCGTACCCTGGAACTTGGCCGTACCGTTAAAAACCAGGCTATAACAGAAGGTCAGGCTATTTTTGGTTTATATAAAGAGTTTTAATTTGACCATGGTTTAATAACCCCAGTTTAAATAAAAAGGGCTATAATGTTGATCATTGTAGCCCTTTTGCTTTTTATACTTTATTAACAATTTGCGGTAATGCAGCAGATTATATTACTCGCAGGTGAAATCAACGAACGCTAAGCCACTCGCCTTAAAATAAAACTTAGCATAACACTTATCGCCATCTGTAACCAATTTATGGCCTTCGCAAACACCGCCCCAGTAGTATACCAGTATTTCATCATCGTCAACATGTTCGGTATCATTTGGCGATTTAAAAACTTTTAAAAATATAGTTTCAGATTTGCCCATCAGTTGGTATTGATTGATGAGCGAATCGGCCAATGCTTTATTTCTTAACCCCAGGCAACCTTCTTTATCCCGGCTCCAGTTATTTTCGACAGGGAAACGGGAACATGCAGCGCAAAATAAAATTGAACCGAGTACAATAATATTATTTATTCTTTTTTTCATGAGTATAGTTGCGAGCAGGAGTTAAATGTATAGAAGTCATCATTTGATAAGGGTGGTTAACATCTTCATAAAGGTACAACAGTTGGCCATTTGTTACTGCTACGGCCAAGTTCCTTTATCATCCATATTTTCTTAAATTTGTAGGAAATACATGGACGAAAACCGGTTAAATATTTTAAATCAATCCAATAGAATGCTCAGTAAGCTGCAATTGCTTTCTGTGTTTTTTGGTGACGAAATTATTTATAAAATTTACCTGCGCAGCCAGGTGATCCATAAATTGTTTGAAGCCAACCCCGAACTGGATATCAACAAACTCGACCTGTTTCACCTGCAGTTTACCCAAAGTCTGATCGACCTGCTCCGCAAGATCAAAAAGAACAACGAAACCAATGTGAGTTTGCTGTTTGATGAGATCCAGATTAACCGGGAAATGATTGAACGGTTAAACGACCCAACTTATACCCTGGCCAATTTTAATATTGAAAAACAGCGACAAGCATTAAAGGTAAATCTTTCTTTACGCAAGCTATTCCAGGTATTATCGGACGAATCGCATGATAACCCGCTTTCAAAAAACATCAATGCCTTTAGTTCACGCTTTGCTGCCGACTTCTTTTACACCATCAGTACCGATTTGATGGAAGAGCTTACGGCCTATAGCCTAACTGATATTTACAAAAACGACTATGCCAAAATTCAGCGTAAGCTGATGGGGGTGCTTTGTAAGTACGATTTTAAAACCGAGTTTTACTGCGGATTGAAGTCGGGCGCGCAGGTTGTTGAGGTTTACAAATTTTTAGATGACGACCGGCATTTTCTATACGCGCCATCTGATAGTCTTTTCGTTTTCCTTGACGTGGCCAAGATCTCGGGCATAGATATGTCGACCAATCTATCCAAAAAAGAAAAACTGGTTTACGAACTGAAGGATAAGAACGACAGGCTGGAGGGCAACGCCGCGGCCATGAAAGCCTTTATGCCGCCCGAAATTACCAGTTTGCTCACTGATAATTATAAAAAGATTTCGGACATCAGCTTCCTGGATAACATCAGTAATATTGATGTGCAAGCCAATATTTTAAAAAGTATGCTCAATACCGATTTAATTTAGTTTATTTAACCTCATAAAAATACATCACCTGCCCAATATGGATTTTTTACACACAATTTTAGGCGACGATATAAAAGCCGGATTACTGATCATTTTAAACCTGATTGTTATTGAAAGCCTGCTTTCGGTTGATAACGCGGCTGTATTGGCTACCATGGTACTCGATTTGCCAAAAGATCAACGCAAAAAAGCATTACGGTACGGTATCATTGGTGCCTACGTATTACGTGGGGTTTGTTTGTTCCTGGCTGCCTGGCTGGTGAAAATATGGTGGTTAAAACCTATCGGCGGTTTATACCTGCTTTACCTTTGCTTTGATTATTTTAAAGGAAAAATACAGGCCGCCAATGCCGAAGCCGGCGATGAAGAGGTTGATAAAAGTAAAAACTGGCTATATAAATCAACCGTTGGGGTGTTTGGCGTATTTTGGGCTACCGTTGCCCTGGTTGAGCTGATGGACCTTGCCTTTTCTATAGATAATGTATTTGCAGCCGTGGCTTTTACAGATCATGTGGTGTTAATTTATATCGGTGTATTCATTGGCATTTTGGCCATGCGTTTTGTAGCACAGGCTTTTGTTAAGCTGATGGAAAAGTTCACTTTCCTTGAAACCGTTGCCTTTATTGTAATTGGTGTACTTGGTATTAAATTGTCTTCATCATTATATGTACACTTTTACCCGGAAGCATCTGTTTCAAAAGCCCTGACCGGCGAAAGCGCGGATATAGCAACGTCGGTATTTACAGTTGCTATCTTCATTATCCCGGTATTAACATCCCTGTTATTTAACTTCCCCAAACGCCACACCATTGAACCGGAAGTAGCTGAAGCTGCTGAGGACGTGCTGGATAAACAATAGGAGTGTCCTAAGTTCCCGTACAATATATTTTTCATTTCAATGTTACCAATATGGTAACATTTTTTATCTTTGTATTAAATGAGGGTTATTGCGGTAAAAACCTTAAAAGATTATATCTCTGAGTTTTATCAGGCAGAACAAGCATTGTTAAGCTGGTATGAGGAAGCCTTGTTAGCCAGTTGGAATAATCCTAATGAATTAAAGGCACAATACAGAAATGCCTCCATCTTAAATGAGAAGAGAGTTGTATTTAACATTCACGGTAATAGCTACCGACTAATTGTGGATATTGAATATCGGTTAAAAATTATTTTTGTTGTTTGGTTTGGGACACATAAACAATACGACAAAATAGACGCTAAAACTATAAGTTATGTTAAAGCCAATTAAAACAGAACAGGAATATGATGATGCACTGGCTCGGGTCTATGAGCTTATGCAAACTAAAATCATTGAGGGATCAGCCAATTCAGATGAACTGGAAATTCTAAGTATTCTTATAAAAGAACATGAATTAGTTCATTATCCGGTTGGGCACCCTAATCCATTAGAGGCTATAAAATTCAGAATGGACCAGATGAATTTGTCAGAAAGCGAGTTGAGCAATATACTGGGAAACCGCTCCCGAAAATCGGAAATTTTATCAGGAAAAAGGAAACTAAGCCTATCTATGATCCGGAAATTAACTCAAATATTGAATATCCCTGCCGAAGTGTTGATCCAGGCATATTAACCAAACAAATGAACTTCAACAAAATAATAGCATCCATTTTTGGTATTGGTTTTTTAAAGGGTGGAGGTACTTATGCCGCTATGGTTACCTGTGGCGGCATTTGGCTGTTATGGAAATATACAAGCCTGCAAAACCCATGGTACTTGTTTGCTATTACTGTTATTATAACCCTGTGGGGTGTTTATGTAAGCAACAAAGTTGAACCAGATTGGGGCGAAGATAGTTCGCGTGTGGTGATTGACGAAGTTGCCGGCATGTTGATCTCGGTGCTGTTTCTTCCGCAAAATCTTTACTTTTTGTTGGGTGGCCTGGTGTTGTTCCGTTTTTTTGATATTGTAAAGCCACTTGGCATCCGCAAAATGGAAGCACTGCCAAGCGGCACTGGTGTGATGATGGATGATGTACTGGCCGGTGTTTACTCCAATATTGTGCTTTGGGTTGGATATTTCATCTGGATAAAATTCGGACATTAAAAAAGGCAAGCTTTTATTTTAGCCTTTAAAGCAACCAACTCCACGTTTTTAAAGTATTGCATATAGTGTTGTAAACAAGCCTTGTTACATACTACCCCATGGAAAAACACCGGATAAAGGTATTGGATGGCTTTAGGTTCATCGCGGTGATATCGGTGCTGTTGTATCATCTCACCAATCCACTAATAGCCCAATACCCGCATCACGACTTTTTTCTGCACATTTTCAAATACGGCGGTTTAGGGGTTCAGTTCTTTTTCATGATCTCGGGCTTTGTGATCAGTTATACATTGGCGCATACGCCAACGGTTGCGACCTTTTACCGCAACCGTTTCAGCCGGCTGTTCCCTGCAATGTTGTTGTGCTCGCTGTTAACCTTTATTGTAGCCCGGTTGATTAACGATCCTGTTTACTACGCAGGCGCCAAACAAGCCCAAAATCTAATCCCTGGCCTTAGCTTTATTAATCCATCTTTATGGAATCTGATTATCGGCAGTAAATTCAGCTGGATAAACGGCAGCTATTGGACGCTATGGGTGGAGCTGCAATTCTATATTATCGCCTCGGCTTTGTACTTTATAAACAAGGCAAAGTTTTTCAGAAATATGTTGTGGGTAGGTGTTGCTATCAGTATTACTAAATACCTGCCGGGTTATTTTTTGAACAATTATCCCGGATATTTAAAAGCACATGGGTTGGCTGGCTTTTTTGACAACTGGCGATATGGCAACGAGGTCTTTAATATCACCTTCTTTATCGCCTGGTTTTTAGCTGGTGTAATTTTTTACAGATTATACATCGGCATCAATATTAAGCAGAACTATTGGTTTTTAATTTATCCCACAATGGTGATACTTTGCCTGCTTAGGGATAGCTGGGTGTATTTTCAAAGTATCTTTTATGCGGAGATGTTTGCCGGATCAATAATGATAGCCCTCTTTTTGCTGTTGATCTACAAAGGAAATTTCCTGTCCATTCTTGAAAATAGCTTCATTACGCGTATCGGGGTTATATCATACAGCATCTACCTCATCCATGAAGTTATCGGGATTTTGCTCATCAATAAGTATAGCCACTACCTGGGTTCCTGGGCAATGCTATCGCCATTTATTATTATCGTTATGGTAATTGCATTTGCCGAATTGAGTTACCGGTTTTATGAAACTAAAATAGCCCGGCTAATTAAAAAAGCTTTTGGAAATTAGGTTTCGTGAAATTATATTAAACAAAAAGGCCGATCCTGTATGGGCCGGCATTTTATTTATGATAAGTGTTTCTGTGGGTTATTCGTAACGCAGGGCCTCAACCGGATCAAGCTTGGCCGCTTTTTTTGCGGGGTAATAGCCCGAGATCAGGCCGATGAATGTACATAACACCACCGCGAAGATGAGCCAGCCCCATGGCACAGCAAAGGTGCCGCTTATTTGTACAGCGATAACATTGCCCGCCGCCATACCTAATACAATACCTGCCGCGCCGCCCATAAGGCAAATTACAATGGCTTCTATTAAAAACTGCTTTCGGATAACTGCCGGCGTTGCACCAATGGCCTTACGTACCCCAATTTCGCGGGTACGCTCGGTTACCGATACCAGCATAATGTTCATGAGGCCGATGGCCGCACCTATAAGTGTAATAATACTGATGGCAAATCCGCCCGCGGTAATCCCTGCCAATTGACCGCCCAATTCTTTCTGGATAGAATCACTTCTTGACATTTCAAAATTATCCTCGTTGGCAATGTTCAATCCGCGAATGTTCCTGAACAGGGATGTTGCCTCACCAATGGTGGCATCCAGCGCTCCCGGGCCTTTTACTTTTACCGTAACAGTATAAGATATGTTTTTATTGGTATCTATCTGTTTGGCTTTCAGGATGGGGATGATACAAAATTTATCGCCCCCAAATGAACTTGAACCTTTCGATGCAATTACCCCCACAATTTTATATTTATTACCACCTATAAAAACGTTTTGGTTAATCGGGTCGGAGTGTTTAAATAGTTTTTGTTTGATTTCATCGCCAATCAATACTACGTTTGAGCCATGCTCCAATTCCGAAGTTGAAAAATTACGACCGAACGAGAGCTTTTTGCCGCTGGTGAGCAAATAGTTTTCGTTGGAGCCCGAGATAGAAATATTCTGATTGGTTTTTTCGCTGCCAAATTTCGCTACCGCGATACCGGTAACATCTAAATTAACAGCGATAATAACGGGCAGTTTGAAGGTCTTTTTAAAACGATCAGCTTGATCATAGGTAATGGATGGATAAACTTTACGGTGCCCACCATTGCCAAAATTAAGTCCCTCGCCCCGGTTTTGGATGGTGAAGGAGTTGGCCCCCAAATCGGCAAAGGCATCATTGGTAAACTGCCGGATGCCCTCAATCGCCGTTAAAATACTGACTAATGCCATAATGCCGATGGCGATGATGAGCGCCGTCAAAAACGTACGCAACCTGTTACCGGCTATGGACTGCAATGCAATGGAAATGTTTTCTCTGTACGAGGTTTTTACCGGCATGGGCGTATTGTGTATGATAAAAGCAGCTGTTTGACTAACAGGCCTATATGTTTGTTACAGCTTGATTAAAAAATAGATGATTGGATAATGGAGCAAAGAGCAAGGACAAAAGATCAAAAAACAGTTGTCCGCGGGGCGTTAATCCTTGACCCTTACTCCTACATCCCCAAATAACTGCTATATTTATTGCATCTACTATGTATAATGCGATGAAGAATATTTTTATGGTTTTGCTGCTGCTTTGCATTGCCTTAACTACCAACGCCCAGGATACGGTGAAAAGGGCTCCTATCCGCAGGTATACCATTGATCAAAATTCGGTGGTAAAAGACTCGACAGGGAAGGTGTTGAGTTTTACACAATGGAGCGCTTTAACCCGTACAAGAGCGTATATATTGGTGCCCGAAGATTTTAATCACATGGATAATAAATTTATACTGGTAAAACAGGGTAGCGGCGCTTTATTCAGGCACCTTAATCGCGGTATAAGTAACGCGCCAACGGATAAGTCCGTTGATAACGACCCGGCCGCGCCACCTCCACCACCGGCCGATCCTTATGAGAAGATGAGTAACTGGTCGAAACCTTTTGAGTCTGAGTATTTTAAAACGGGCGAGCCGATCAAACTGTTTTCTACTCACGATATTAACGGAAACAAGTTATCACTTAAAGAACTGCGTGGCAAAGTGGTTGTACTTAACTTTTGGTTTATTGGTTGCCCAGCCTGTATGCAGGAAATTCCCGAACTTAACGAGGTATCTGCAAAATATAAGGACAATCCCAACGTGGTTTTCATCGCGGTAGCGCTTGACTTTAAAAGCGATCTCAAGAAATTTTTGGCAACCACCCCTTTTAATTACCAGGTAGTAAATGAGGGCGGGATTTATGCCAAAGAGTACGGGATAGCTTTATATCCTACCAATTTGATATTAGATAAAGAAGGTAAAGTAGCGCTGCATTGGGTGGGTTACGCGCCAAGCGCACCTTACTGGATGAAGAAAACAATAGACGAGAATTTAAAATAAGCACTGGCGGATAGATGGTTGGATACAGGAAGTAAAACCATTTGTGATCCGTGGGGGAAGTGCTCAAAAAGAAAGAGGCTGTATCATAAATCATGATCAGCCTCTTTTTTATTACTAATGTTTTATTGCTGTAAATTCAAATATCTATTTAT
>NZ_JANTYS010000024.1:56364-89336 GCF_024808255.1 Mucilaginibacter dorajii | reverse complement strand
TAAAACAAATTAAACAATAAATAGATATTTGAATTTACAGCAATAAAACATTAGTAATAAAAAAGAGGCTGATCATGATTTATGATACAGCCTCAAGATGAGGCCGGGGCTTCTATTACGCCGTTACCACATGCTCTTTAGCAGCAAGGTATCTTTCGGCATCAATGGCGGCCATACAGCCGGTACCGGCTGCGGTTACAGCCTGGCGATAGATGTGATCCTGGGCATCACCGCAGCAGAAAACCCCTTCAACGTTGGTTTCTGTTGATCCCGGGCGGGTAATGATATAGCCTGTTTCATCCATATTTAACCAGCCTTTAAAAATATCGGTGTTGGGGTGGTGACCAATCGCCACAAAAAATCCGGTTACATCCAGGTCAGTTTCAGTGTTAGTGCTGTTGTTAATCACTTTAACACCGGTTACGCTTTGTCCGTCGCCCATAATTTCTTTGGTTTCGGTGTTGTAAAGGATCTCGATATTAGGTGTGTTCTTCACGCGGTGTACCATCGCTTTTGAGGCACGGAACTCGTCCCTGCGAACGATCATGTATACCTTGCGGCAAAGTTTAGCCAGGTACGTTGCTTCTTCGGCGGCGGTATCACCGGCACCTACTATGGCTACGTCCTGTCCTTTAAAAAAGAAGCCATCACATACAGCACAGGCCGAAACGCCAAAGCCGCTGTATTTTTGCTCGGATGGTAAGCCAAGCCATTTTGCAGATGCACCAGTAGAAATAATAACGGTATCGGCCAAAATAGTTTTCACTTCATCAACCACCACTTTGTGTGGCAGACTGGTAAAATCAACCGAACTAACATAACCAAAACGAATTTCGGTACCCAGGCGTTCGGCTTGTTTTCTGAAATCTTCCATCATTTCGGGGCCCATAATACCTTCAGGATAACCCGGGAAATTCTCTACATCAGTAGTTTGGGTAAGTTGCCCACCGGCCAATAAACCGGTGTACATTACGGGCTTCAAATCGGCCCTTGAGGCATATATAGCGGCTGTGTAACCAGCCGGACCAGATCCAATGATCAGGCATTTTACGTGTTCTAATTCTTCAGACATTGTTATAAAAATGTATGCGAATTTACGTTTTTAAACACTATTTAACAAGCTAAATATAGTCAGCGCTTTGCCATCATTTGCCCGTATTAGCCTTCAACACCCGCATCACATTACCACCTAATATTTTATCGATATCCTTTTCAGAATAATTCAGCTTCAACAATTCTTCGGTGATCTTGGGATAATCAGTTACACTATCCAAACCCAAAGGATAGGATTCGGCACCGTCAAAGTCAGATCCTATGCCCACGTAATCAACCCCAATCAGTTTTACAATGTAATCTATATGATGGATAAGCAAACTCAGTGGCGGGCGAATTTTGTCCGACTCCGTTTTATACATCACATTCAGCCTGATGTTGGCCAAATCGCCGTCGTTATAAATTTTGGTAAGCGAATCCAGTTCGGCTTTATGCTGATGCAAAAACACAGCCACTTTTGGCGAATAGGTGCTATCCACAAAACCGCTGTAAAAATTAAGGCAAACCACTCCCCCATTTTTAGCCAAAGCCTTTAGCTGGTCATCCTTTAAATTCCTGCGACTTGGATCGATACTCCAGGCGCAACTGTGCGATGCGATAACGGGTTTTGATGTAGTGGCCAGCACATCATAAAAAGTGCGCTCGCCCACGTGCGACACATCAACCATAACCCCCAGTTGGTTCAGGTGCTTCACTATCTGTTTGCCGTAGTCTGTAAGACCAAGATGCGGCAGGCTATCTTTTTTGGTAACCTCGTCTCTTGCAGATGTTGCCCATGAGGTGCTGTTATTCCAGGTGAGGGTTAAATAGTTCATGCCGCGCTTGGCCAGGCTATCGATGTAATCCATCCGGTCTTCAATCATATGACCACCCTCCACACCTATCAGCGCCGCCAGTTTTTTTTGCGCCACCGCTTTTTTTAGTTCGGCACTATTGTGTACCAGGGTAATTTTATCGGGGTTGCGTTTTATAAGCGCGTATAAAGAATCAATCTCGCGGTTGGCAAAAGCAAATGCGGTCCCCTTGCCATAGTTTTCACCACACCAGATAGAAAAGATCTGCGCATCCAGTCCGCCCTCTTTAGCCCGCACCAGGTCAAAATCACCTTCAGTTTGGCGTTTGCCCAAGTCAAATTTAGTGATCAACTCGTTTGATAAAACATCGTTATGCGTATCAATTAAAATAGCCTTTTGATGAATTTGCTGCGCATTTTGCGCCGATAGCCTTAATGAAAACAGTAATAAAGGGAATAACAGTTTTTTCATGCCTCAAGATAGGAATTTAGACATTATGTTGTGACGATTTTAAAAGAATACGGCTACAAGCATCATAATGACACCACATGCAGCTATTAGATGACCAACAGCGTTACCTGTAAGGTTGTCGACTATAAAGTTATCCTTTTCAGTGGGATCGTAGATAATTTTCACCTGTTCGCCAATGCTATATAACGTCATACTATAGCCTACCAAACTACTACGGGTTATTGTTTCATTATTAATGGTTTGATACGTAAAAACCGGGTAATACCTTTTTTTTACCCCATCCATCTTTTCATCTATCCTTACTACTTTACCGAGAACCCGGACACCGTTTTTTACGAGTTGACTACGCAGAAATATTTTTATAACGCCAAACCCGAAAACAAAAAAACCGAGCATGCCCAAAATTACGCGAACTCCATTGTTATCAATAGCAGTTTTGAGGGCAAATAACATATTGGTTACTCTGTTAATATTGGTGCAATATAAAATAAATAACCACGCTAATAATTAAAGTCAAACCCACAATTATAAACACCGGCCCTAATAGTTTACTATGCCAGTTATCGATCATAAAATATTCATGATCCTCCAGGCTGTATATTACTTTAACCGTTTCCCGTTCTTTAAACGCAGGCGGACTGCTGCCAATTTCATATCTCTTAGTTACCCACTCTTTTTCTAAAGTGATATACCTAATTACAGGGTAGTAAGTACCAACATCGCGGCCCTCACCGTCATACTCATTTTCCATTACAACTCCATCTACCTTAACCCCTGTTTTGACAAGCTTACTGCGTTCGGTTATTTTACCAATTCCCCAAACTGTAAAAAAAGTACCGCCAGTTAGCAATATAATTTCGTCTACTGTTATGTTCATTTTTTTGTCTGAACCTTGATTTATAGGGTTAATGAATTAGCGTGATTCCGGAAAAATCTTGATACTTGATACTAACTACTTGATACTCCCTTCCCCTACGTTTGTATCACTCCCACATTAAATGCTTTCTCAATTGGCGCGTGATTAGCGGCTTCGATGCCCATGGAGATCACTTTGCGGGTTTCCAGTGGATCAATGATGCCATCAACCCAAAGCCGGGCTGCTGCGTAGTATGGGGTGGTTTGGGAGTTATACCTATCTGTAGTTTGTTTTAGCAGCTCCTGTTCTTTTACTTCGTCAATTTCTTCGCCTTTTGCTTTTAGCCCGGCCGACTGCATTTGCACCAGCACCTTAGCCGCCTGCGCACCGCCCATCACAGCTATTTTTGCCGATGGCCAGGCGTAGATCAGCCTTGGGTCATAAGCTTTGCCGCACATAGCGTAGTTGCCTGCACCGTAGGAATTGCCTACTACGATGGTAAATTTGGGCACCACCGAATTGGCTACAGCGTTCACCATTTTGGCACCATCTTTTATGATGCCACCCTGCTCACTCCGGCTGCCTACCATAAAGCCGGTAACATCCTGCAAAAACACTAAGGGGATCTTTTTTTGATTGCAGTTCATGATAAAGCGGGTTGCTTTATCTGCCGAGTCGGAATAAATAACGCCGCCAAACTGCATCTCGCCTTTTTTTGATTTGATCACTTTACGCTGATTGGCTACAATGCCTACCGCCCAGCCGTCTATGCGGCCCAGGCCGCATATGATAGATTGACCATAGCCATCTTTATAAGGTTCAAATGCCGAATCATCTAACAACCGTTTAATAATTTCCATCATATCATAGGCCTTTTCGCGGTTATCAGGCAGTATCCCATAGATATCTTTAGGATCGAGCTTGGGAGCAACAGGTTTGACCCTGTCGAAACCGGCTTTGTTATAGTCGCCCATCATGCTCATGATGTTGCGGATGGAATCGAGGCAGGCCTGGTCGTTAGGCTGTTTATAGTCGGTTACGCCCGAGATTTCGCAGTGCGTTGTAGCACCGCCGAGGGTTTCGTTGTCTACATCCTCGCCAATGGCCGATTTTACCAGGTATGATCCCGCCAGGAAAACCGAACCGGTACCTTCCACAATCATGGCCTCATCGCTCATGATAGGCAAATAAGCACCACCCGCCACACATGAGCCCATAATGGCCGAGATTTGAACTATGCCCATACTGCTCATCATGGCATTGTTACGAAAAATGCGACCAAAGTGCTCTTTATCCGGAAAGATCTCATCCTGCAAAGGCAAATACACCCCTGCCGAATCGACCAAATAAATAATAGGCAATCGGTTTTCCATGGCTATTTCCTGGGCACGCAGGTTTTTCTTGGCCGTAATAGGGAACCAGGCACCGGCTTTAACAGTAGCATCATTAGCTACAATAACACATTGCCGGCCAGACACATAACCAATGCCACAAATTACGCCTCCGGAGGGACAGCCGCCGTGCTCGGCATACATGCCGTCGGCAGTAAAAGCGCCAACCTCAAGCCAGGGTTTATCTTTATCTATTAAATAAGCCACACGTTCGCGGGCCAGCATTTTGCCTTTTTCTTTTTGTTTGGCAGCAGCCTTTTCGCCACCGCCCAGGTATACTTTTTTAAGCCGGGTGTTTAGTTCATAAACAAGCTGCTTATTTATATCTTCATTAATATTAAAAGCGATATCCATAATTGGTTTTTATAGGAAACGTAATTTAAGGAAAATTACGGTGGTAAAGCTAATGAATTCAGTGGGCAGTTTACAGTGGGCAGTTTGAAGTGAAATCAAAATTATACGCCAAAATGTAAAACCGCGGAAGGTTAACAGCGCGATTGTTAAGCGTTTCTATAGTTTATTTGTATTGATGGCTTTAAAAGTCATCAATACTGCAAAATTGTATATTAATTCCCAGGAGCTGTAGCAGTGTATTCTTCTTGCACTTGTCTAATATTGGTTCTATAAATTATCAGATCGTGAAATACTTGCCGCGGCGTATTTTTTTGGTTTTAGTCCTATGTGCTTTTCAAAAATGCGGGTAAAATGGCTCAGATTGGTAAAACCCAACCGATAGCCGGCCTCGGATACCGAAAGCTTTTCTTTTTTGATGAGATAGGCCGCTTCAATCATCCGGGCCAATTGATAATAAGCATAAATGCTATTGCCGAAGATCTGCTTAAATAACCGGTTCATTTTGCTCTCGCTCATGTTGGCAAGCCGCGTTAATTCCGACAAATTAGGGTTGGTACCCAGGTCTTCTATTAATTTATCCCTTATTAAATACATCATTTTAACATCGGCCGCATTAAGCGAATAACCGGCAACCTGCCGGCGTTTTAGCAGCTCCACAAAAAACAGGTAGATCATTTCCTGGGCTTTTAGTTTAATGTAAAAACTATCCATTGGCTCGGGTACGCCGGCGGCGATAATCTGGGCGGCTACCTGCTGAATTTCGGCAGAAATAATTTCGTCATATAAATAAGGCTGTTTGCCCGATATGATGTTTTGAAGCAGCGTGTTCTCATTTTTTTGATTGAACAGGTCTTTCAGTAAATCGGTATGTACAATAATAAGGATGGTGTTGATCCTGGTATTGGCCAGGGCAACAACCTCTATGTCGATGTCCGATGACGATACCTGTACCGATGGCAACTGCCTGTTATTTTGATCAGGGAAAATATTGCGGAAGCTAAACGTTATCTCGTTTTTACCCTGCTGCGCCCCGGTCCGTTTAAGTGTGATATCTTCATTAAGTACAACCTGGTTTATCATCACCCTCATTAGCCTTCCCAAATCGTAAAACTTCATATAGCCTTTACCGAAGGTTTCAGGAAAAACAAGTATGCCATTTTCTATTTCACTGCCGGTGAGGCTTGCGAGGGCACTTATTAAACCAGCGCCTGTTGACGATGACGATTCAAATATCATTTACTGTACTGGACTATTAAATGACTAAATATAGCTATTTTATCATTTAACAGGCAAGTAATTTTGTTTTCACAAAAGATAAAAAATACCATGTCAAAAATATTGTTATTAAGTATGCCTTCACACGGTCACATGAATCCGCTGTTGGGCTTAGCTGCCCAACTCATTAAAAAGGGTGAAGAAGTTGCTTTTTTTACTTCGGTTGAATTCAAAGAAGCGGTTGAAGAGATAGGAGCCGAATTTGAGTACTACAAAGAAGACCTGAACTTATTTAAAAAGCGCACTGCCGCACCGCCAGATTCATCTCCTGCAGCCGAAACTCAGAAACCCAAACCCGGCCTTATCGGCGCGTTTTTAAATCCAGTTAAATTTATTGACGCTATTTTGGATGATATTAAAGGGCGGAATTTCGATTACCTGGTTTGCTCGGCGGCCTACCCTTATGCCACCGTAATTGGCCAGATATTGAATATTCCGGTTGTGTCATCGTACGCGGTTTTTGCTACCATTAAAGAATTGATGGACAAAAACACGCCTGGTAAAGGACTCATGGGCTTAAGTGCAGAGTTTACAGATGAGTTTAAAACGGTAAGACAGGATTTAATAGAAAAATACCAGGTACAGATCCCCGAAAATATCATCGATCTATTGTTCAACAAAGGCGACCTGAACATCATCTACACCTCCAAATATTTTGTTCCGCATCCCGAAAATTACGACGATAGTTTCATTTTTATCGGTCCGCCGATATTTGATAAAAAGTACAATGTCGATTTTCCATTTGAAAAGCTGGAGGGCAAAAAGGTGGTTTACATTTCGCTGGGCACTATATTCGGCAACCATTCCGCCGATCTTAATCAATTATTTTTTGACAGCTTTGCCGATACCGATGCTATTGTGGTAATGGCTGCTTATGATGTGGAACTGTCAAAATATAAGGTACCCGATAACTTTATCATCAGAAGTTTTGTACCACAACTCGAACTGTTGAAATACGCCACAGTAGCTATAACCCACGCAGGTATGAATAGCATCGGCGATCTGCTTTATCATAAAGTTCCCTTTGTATCCGTCCCCTTAGGTGCCGACCAATTTTACATGGCTAACCGCGCGCAGGAATTAGACGCCACCATTGTTTTGGATGTTGATACACTTACCCCGGATATTTTAACCGATGCAGTAGAAAAGGTATTGACAACTCCCACCTACCGGGAAAATATTGAAAAGATAAGTGACTCGTTTATTGAAGCCGGTGGATATAAAAAAGCGGTAGAAGAGATTTTTGAATTGAAGAAGTTAAAGGGTCTGACCGGGTAAAAGCATGGGAAAATAAAAATAAAGTTTGTGCTTTTTGCCCTCTTTGCGGCTCGCCGGAGAGAGGGAGGTCCAGCGAAGCGTAGACCGGGTGAGTCGTCCCTTGGTTAGTTTAAGCCTGAGATTAGCCTGTCTCTTCAGAGATTCTTCAAAGCCACTGGAGAGGCCGGTTGACTACTTAGGCCTTTATACTTTGCAGGTTTCTCCCAAGATTGTATTAAAAGAGACCTGGAACACTAATGCATCATGCCCATTCTTCGAACAACACCGATGAACTAATGAACCAATAAACCAAATTAAAACTTTCCTCTCCCTCATGTTGTTATCCTAATAATTAACATCACCACCATGAGCCTGGAAAAATATGTCCAAAAGCGGGACTTTACCAAAACCGCCGAACCCAAAGCCGGAAAAAGCAAGGATAAGGATAGTTTGAGCTTCGTGGTTCAAAAACATGATGCATCGCGGCTACATTATGATTTCAGGCTGGAAATGGATGGCGTGCTCAAAAGTTGGGCGGTGCCTAAAGGACCATCTACAGATCCTAAAACCAAGCGACTGGCCATGATGGTGGAAGATCATCCCTATGATTACCACACTTTTGAAGGCATTATCCCCCAGGGTGAATATGGCGGCGGCACCGTTATTGTTTGGGACGAGGGCACTTACGAACCTATCGAGGAAATTAAAGGCAAAAAGGCTCAGGAAAAGTATCTGCTCAAGCAACTCGAATCAGGTTCGGTAAAAATAAAGCTTCACGGCGATAAACTGGAGGGCGAATTCGCGCTGGTAAAAACCCATGGAATGGGCGATAACGCCTGGCTGCTGATTAAGCATGATTATGATTTCGCTTCAAAAAAAGATATCACCAAAGAAGATAAATCGGTGGTCTCGAGTAAAACCATCGAGGCGATGGAAAAAACAAGTGATAAGGTTTGGCATAGTGGGCACGAGGAAAAGGTAGAGAAGCCTAAAAAAGCGGCTGCAAAAGCATCGACATCAAAAAAAAAGTTAACTAAGGCTATTGAACCGCAGGAAAGCGTGGCCGAGCCGCAAGATATAGATGTAGCGGCAATTTTGAAGAAAGCGTCCAAGGGAAAAATCCCTACCGGGATGAAGCCCATGCTCGCTACCCTGGTTGATGAACCTTTTGACGATCCCAACTGGGTTTACGAGGTGAAGTGGGATGGATATCGCGCGCTGGCTTTTATCAATAAGGAGGAAGTTGAGCTGCAATCGCGCAATAACAAAAGCTTTAACGAAAAATTTTACCCCATCTATAAACTGCTGCAAAAGTTTACTATCAATGCCGTGCTTGATGGCGAGATCCTGGTTTTAAATGATAAAGGCATTTCTAATTTTGGCAACCTGCAAAACTGGCGCAGCGAGGCCGATGGCCAACTGGTTTACTACGTATTTGATATTTTATGGTACGATGGTAAAAAACTAACCGGTTTGCCGCTTAGCCAGCGCCAGGCCATCTTAAAAGAGGTTCTACCAACCAACGATGACAGTATTCGCGTCAGCACAGTTTTTGACGCCAGCGGTACTGATTTTTTCAAAGCAGCCGAACGAATGTGCTTAGAAGGCATCATTGCAAAAAAAACAAACAGCACCTACACGGCCGACATGCGATCAAAAGAATGGCTGAAAATTAAAGTACATAAACGGCAGGAAGTAGTGATTGCCGGTTTTACTAAAAACGAAGATACCGCTAAGCAGTTTAGCTCATTGCTGTTAGGCGTTTATGAAGATGATACCCTGCAATATGTAGGTAAGGTAGGCACGGGCTTTTCTGATAAAGTGCAAAAAGAAATGATGGCGCAGTTTAAGCCATTGATCACCGATAAAAGCCCGTTTGATACTATCCCGGATGTAAATAAACCATCACGTTTCAGACCCAATCCACCAAAGGCTAAGGCAACCTGGTTAAAATCCGAACTGGTTTGCGAAGTGGCTTTTAGCGAAGTTACCAGCGATGGTGTTTTCAGGCACCCATCTTTCCGGGGGATGCGGGTTGATAAAAAAGCCAAAGAGGTTGCCCGCGAAATTGCCGAGCCTACTGCAACGGCCATCGACCCAAAAACAGAAAAAAACGAAGATAAACATGCCATGGCTATTAAAGCTCCCGAGGATAAAGGCAGGAAAACGCTGCTTAACCCTAAAGATGAAACCCAGGTGCGCAAAATTTGCGGGCACGATTTGAAATTTACCCACCTGAGCAAATTTTACTGGCCCGAGGATAAGGTAACCAAGCGCGATATGTTCAACTACTATTACCAGGTAGCCGAATATCTTTTACCTTATTTGAAGGACAGGCCCATGTCGCTCAACAGGTTCCCGGGTGGTATTCACGGCCCCAGTTTTTATCAAAAAGATGTAAAAGGTAAAGCGCCGGATTGGGTCAAAACTTTTCCGTATATCAACGGCGATGGCGAACATAAAGAGTATTTGGTTGGTACAGATGAAGCAAGTTTACTATGGATGGCATCGTTGGGCTGTATTGAAATGAACCCATGGTTTAGCAGGATACAATCACCCGATAATCCCGACTATTGCGTGATAGACCTCGACCCTGATAAAAACACCTTCGACCAGGTAATTGCTGCCGCGCTGGAAGTGAAAAAAGTGTTAGATGCCATTGATGTACCATCCTACTGCAAAACATCCGGCTCAACGGGCATGCATATTTATATCCCTACCGATGCCAGATACACCTATGAGCAAACCCAGATGTTTGCCCGCATCGTTGTTGATATTGTACATAAACAAATCCCCAATTATACCAGCCTGGAACGAATGGTAGCCAAACGGGGAGGTAAAATGTACCTGGATTTTTTGCAGAACCGCCCCGGTGCAACCATAGCCGGTCCGTATTCACTTCGGCCAAAAGTAGGTGCCACGGTATCTATGCCCCTGCACTGGGACGAGGTAAAACCAGGACTCACCATGAAACACTTTACCATTTTTAACTCCGTAGACAGGCTAAAAAAAGAAGGCGACCTATTTAAAGGCGTATTAGGAAAAGCGATAGACCTGGAGAAAACGATCAAGAAAGCACAAAGTATTTTCAGTTAGCGCCTGTTTAAAAATAAATAAAAAGATCGTCATTGCGAGGAGGTACGACGAAGCAATGACGGGTGTATATGTGCTTAATGGAGGGTATAAAAATATTCTGAAAGAAATTCAAACAGGCTCTAAGTATTTGGCAGTTGCCAGTTAGCAGTTGGCGGTATGGTACGTTCAGAGGCTTTCCAACGTAAGTGTTTTTTATTGTTATTGAGTTATAATTTCAATAAGCTTGCAACTCATTCTAATAAAGGTTCAAATGATAAAAGAGCTCTTTGCAGTCAACGTTTTTGATGGTCAAACCATATTAAAGAATCAATTAATTCAAGCAGAACACGGGAAAATTTTATCGTTAACTACAATGGATGCTCCGCAAAATGTACCAATAGTGCAATACTTGTCGCCGGGGTTTATCGATTTGCAGATTAATGGTGGTAATAAAACTTTTTTCACCCAAAAGCCTACTGTCGAAAGCGTTAAGGATATAGATCTGTCATGCAATACACTTGGTACCGTATGGACACTGCCCACCCTTACTACATCTCCTGTTTCAAATATCAAAGAAGGAATAAACGCCATCCGTATTTTTCGCGAAAATCATCCCAATACAGGTGTTTTAGGCATGCATTTGGAAGGTCCTTTTATCAGTCCTGAAAACGCGGAGGCCATCCTGCAGAATATGTACAACAACCAACTGATGATGTATTAAAGGAACTTATCGAAAACGGTAAAAACATTATTAAATTGATGACCATTGCCCCCGAGGTGTTCAAACCAAGCCAGATTGCCATGTTGATAGAAGCTGGAATTACCCTATCAGTAGGTCATTCAAATGCCACCTATCCACAGGCCAAAGCAGCTTTTGATATGGGGATTAACCTGGTTACGCATTTTTACAATGCTATGTCCTTATTCCTTCCCAAAAGTCCAGGTGTAGTAGGAGCTGTATTTGACGATCCCCGTATTTATACTCCAATTATCCTTGATGGCATTCATTGTGACTACGCTGCAGCAAGAATTGCCTGGAAATTAAAAAAAGACAAACTGTTCCTGGTATCTGATGCATTATTTACGGGGAGAACAATGAAGAAGTTTCAATGGCGGGGTATTGACATTATCCTTGAAAATGGCGCCTACAGAAATTCAGAAGGCAATTTGAACGGTGCTGCGATAACTATGGGAGATGCTGTAAGAAATGCTGTAACGCATGTAGGCATACCACTTCAGGAGGCAATTGAAATGGCAACAATTCGGCCTGCAAAAGCATTAAACATTGATGATAAGGTGGGCAAAATAGTACCCGGTTATCCGGCTCGTTTCACGGTATTTGATAAAGGGCTGCAAAACTTTGAGGCATTATGCCTGGTTGAATAATATATATCCTGTTATCACTAAAATATTATTATTCTTATCAAACTAACCTAACTCATCCTGAATATCCGGAACGCGGAGTGGTAAATTTCTCCGGAATATCCAGTGTATCAAGAGAAGCGATGAACCTGGAGAAAACGATCAAGAAAGCGCAAAGTTTGTTCAGTTAGCCGTTTTCCGTGGGCAGTTTGCAAAGCGATGCCAGAAAAGCACCAATGAACAAGTGTACTAATGAACCAATGAACTACCCTATCGGCAGTTTCACCACAAAAACAGAGCCCCGGCCTTCGGCGCTTTCTACTGTAATGGTACCGTTGTGGCTTTCAACTATCTGCCGAACAATGCTCAGCCCAAGTCCGGTTGATTTTTCGCCGCGTAGGCCAGTGCGGCCGGCTTTGGTAAAACGGGTAAAAATATCGGGCAACATTGTTGCAGGGATTCCCATGCCGTAATCCTGTACCTCAATCATCACCGCTTTATCTAATTTACTCAGTCGCACATCTACCCTGTCGTAATCTTTAGAAAATTTGATAGCATTGCTTACCAGGTTATCAACCACTCTAAAAAACTTTTCCTTATTAATAAGGGCGAAAACAGGGTTAACACTACTTGTAAAAACAACAGATATTTTCTTTTCTGATTTCCAGCCATTAACCGCGTCTTTTAATAGCTGATTAAGTTCGGTACGTTCGGTTATTATGCCGGTATTATTCTCATTTTTTGCGGCCTCCAACAAGTCATCAATGATAGATCGGGCTTTGGCACACGATGTTTTAATCATGTTTAAGTTATCCTGGGTATCAGCGTCTACATCATCAAGTTCCATCATCATCGCAATGGACTCAACCGCTCCTATCGGGTTGCGCAAATCATGTGCAACCATGCCCAATACCTGGTTTTTAAACTCATTGGCTTTTTCAATCTGCTCGTTTTTTTCGCCTATCTGTAAAACCTGCTGATAGCTATTGGCTTTATAGGTAAAAAAATACCTGGAGGTAAGGTAAAAAGCCGATAAAAGGATCACCGATATCAACTGGTTATAAAGCATTTGTGTAGGCGATGCCTGGCTGTACAATAGCAGGGCTGTAAAAAAAATTTCGGTTGCTATTAAAAGCATGAAAGTTTCATCGTACTCCAATACAAAAATTGCACTGATAAGGCACAACGCGATAAGATAAAGCGTAAGTGCGTTACTGGGATCAGATGTAGCAATAAAACTGGAGTACATGCCACAAGTAATAATATACAACGAAAATAAAAAAATCACAAAGGCCATTAGCTGCGTACCCTTTTGGCGCTTTTTAAAATCCAATATCAAAAGGTTACTTGCTACCAGGAAAAACGGTGTAGTGATCAGGAATATCCAGTTACTTGTATTAAATTCGGGAAAGTTTTGTGCCTTGGTCAGGCTTGATGGGAAAACAAAATATAAGATCCTGATAATTAAGTTCAGCAATAAAAACACCGTACTTGCCGCCCTCATGGCTATCAGATTTTGATAGGTATAAAAATTCCGGTACGATGTTCTGTACTTTTTTGGCAGATTTTTGAAAAAGAAAAGCGTATTCAATATTGTTTCTTATAAGGCTTGGGCAAAAATATTAATTTAAATAAGAATCTTTCTAAATTAAAGTGCCAAAATGACCTTAAAGTTTGTTTTTACGTGACTTTTTATCATACCCCGACTAATGGCAAGGGATTTGACTAACATTGAGTACTATGAATTTCAACAACTTTACCATAAAAGCCCAGGAAGCCGTTCAAAAGGCTTCTGAAATTGCCACTGGCAATCAACAGCAGGCAATTGAACCGGCGCACCTTTTAAAAGGCTTGCTGCTGGTTGATGAAAATGTTATATCGTACTTATTAAAAAAACTAAATGTAAACCTTAACCGCTTAAATGATACACTGGATGCGCAAATTACATCGTATCCTAAAGTGAGTGGCAGCAATATATATCTATCGTCCGATTCAAATTCGGCCCTGCAAAAAGCACAGGGGTATTTAAAGGAGTTTAAAGACGAATTTGTATCCGTTGAGCATATTCTGTTAGGCATTTTAGCTGCCGGCGGTACTGTAAGTTCAGTATTAAAGGATTTTGGCGTAAACGAAAAGGACCTGAAAAAAGCTATTGTGAGTTTACGTGGCGATAGCAAAGTAACCGACCAAAATGCCGAAGCTACTTACAACGCTTTAAATAAATACGCCCGTAACTTAAATGAATATGCAGGCTCGGGCAAACTCGATCCGGTTATCGGCCGTGATGATGAGATCCGCAGGGTTATACAGATCTTATCCCGTCGTACCAAAAACAATCCCATCCTGGTGGGCGAGCCTGGTGTTGGTAAAACTGCCATTGCCGAGGGCATCGCGTTCAGGATCATCAAAGGAGATGTACCAGAGAGCCTTAAAACTAAAGTGGTTTACTCGTTAGATATGGGTGCATTGATAGCAGGTGCCAAATACAAAGGCGAGTTTGAAGAACGCTTGAAAGCCGTTATTAAAGAGGTTACGCAAAGCGATGGCGAAATCATCCTGTTTATTGATGAGATCCATACGCTGGTAGGCGCCGGAGGTGGCGAAGGTGCTATGGATGCGGCCAACATATTGAAACCAGCGTTGGCCCGTGGCGAGTTACGTTCCATAGGCGCTACCACCCTTAATGAATACCAGAAATATTTAGAAAAAGATAAAGCCCTTGAACGTCGTTTTCAAAAAGTAATGGTGGAAGAGCCTGATGCGGCCGATGCCATTTCTATTTTGCGCGGATTGAAAGAACGCTATGAAACACACCACAAAGTAAGGATCAAAGATGAGGCTATCATTGCCGCTGTTGAAATGTCGCAGCGTTACATCTCAGACAGGTTTTTACCGGATAAAGCTATCGACCTGATGGACGAAGCCGCTTCAAAACTCCGTTTGGAAATGGATTCGGTACCGGAAGTGGTTGACGAACTGGAGCGCCGCATTATGCAGCTGGAAATTGAGCGCGAAGCCATTAAACGCGAACATGACGACCGTAAGGTTGCCGAACTGAGCGAAGAAATTGCCAATTTATCGGCACAGCGCGATTCTTTGCGTGCCAAATGGCAGGGTGAAAAAGACCTGGTAGACGGTATCAACATTAAAGTTGAACAAATTGAAAATTACAAGCTGGAAGCCGAACAGGCCGAACGCGCCGGCGATTATGGCAAAGTAGCTGAGTTACGCTATGGCACCATTGTACAGGCCCAGGCCGAAGTTGAAAAACTGAAAGCCGCCCTGTTAGAAAACCAGAGCGATAGCCGCATGCTGAAAGAGGAAGTTACTGCCGATGATATTGCCGGTGTAGTGAGCCGCTGGACGGGCATCCCGGTGAGTAAAATGATACAAAGTGAACGGGAAAAACTGTTAAACCTGGAAGACGAGCTGCATAAGCGTGTAGCAGGGCAAGAGGAGGCGATAGAAGCGATTAGTGATGCCATACGCCGCAGCCGGGCTGGTTTACAGGATAAACGCAAGCCAATTGGATCGTTCATATTTTTGGGTACGACAGGTGTAGGTAAAACCGAGCTGGCAAAGGCCCTGGCCGAGTACTTGTTTAATGACGAAGCCGCCCTGGTACGTATTGATATGAGCGAATACCAGGAACGCCACGCGGTATCGAGATTGATAGGAGCGCCTCCGGGTTATGTGGGTTATGATGAAGGCGGGCAGCTGACCGAAGCCGTGCGCCGCAAACCATACAGCGTAATATTGTTGGATGAGATTGAGAAAGCGCATCCCGATGTATTTAACATCCTGTTACAGGTGTTGGATGATGGCCGCTTAACCGATAATAAAGGCAGGGTGGTGAATTTTAAAAATACCATCATCATCATGACCTCAAATATTGGTTCAAACATTATCCAGGAAAACTTCCAGAGTTTGGAAGATAAAAACCGCGATGAGTTGATAGCCAAAACAAAAAACGAGTTGTTTAGCTTATTAAGGGCAACCATCCGTCCGGAGTTTTTAAACAGGATTGATGAGATCATTATGTTTACACCACTTAGCCGCGATGAGATCCATGACATTGTGAAGCTGCAATTTAACCAGGTAAAACAAACCCTGGCCGAAATGGGCATCACCATGGAAGCAAGCGACGAAGCTTTAGATTGGCTGGCCCAGTTGGGATATGATCCGCAGTTTGGTGCACGTCCGTTAAAAAGGGTGATCCAGAAAAAGATCCTCAACGAGCTATCTAAGCAGATCCTGGCCGGTAAGGTAGATAAGGACAGCACCATAAAAGTTGATGTATTTGATAACAACTTTGTATTTTTGAATACGCCAAAGGTTAGTGAAGTGATTGAGTGAGTTGAATAAGTTTATTAGGTTGGATTAAGTTAGAATAAGTTTAATTAGGATGAAAGATTAACTATTTTAAATAACTAACTCCATCATATAAAAAACAGCCGCCGGGTTTGGGCGGCTGTTTTTGTTTATAGTACTAAGGCTTTTCTTCGTCTTCTTTCTTTTCGTCAACCATTTCTATAAGTACCTCATTGTCATTATATCTCTCTTCGTTTTTTGCTAAGATTGGGGCAGCACCCGCTATAGAAATTCCAGCTACAGCGAGTAATAAAAACAGTGCCAGGAATATAAACCTCCACAGCTTTTTAAGTCTCTTCATGAAATACCAATAAGCACATAGCTGATTTTAGAACACAGCCATGCAGTTCAATAAAATTTTATTTGGAAAAATCGGGGCTTGAAGATTAGCCGATATTGGAGAGATCCTGGTGAGAAAAACAGATAGGATTTATCAATTTGAACTGCATGATACTTTTATAAGCATTGAAAAGTAAGTTCAAATGAATATAGTGAGATGTGGCAATATTGGCAGACAATAACAGTCCAAAAACCGGGCTTTGTTTGGGCGTGAAACAATAACTCCCTCTTTTATCAAGCGCAAGTAATGCCCTCTTAAAACTAACACCATTTTTAAGGATAGATGGCGGGGTGGTCAACACTTCGGTATTGGCTACACCGATCATTTTACCCCCATTGCTTACGTAACCAGAAGTAGCGAAAAAACTGATCAATAAGGTTAAAGCCAGTATATACTGCTTAACCCTTATTCTGATGTGCCTAAATTTTTCGCCATTGAGCATAGGTAAATATAGTGATTCGGGATGTAATTTAATCATAAAACCCTTTAATTGTATCAACAATAACACATTCAATATCAGATTGAAAAATCAGCTACACAAACTATAATTAACAATAAGTTAATATATTAGCAATATAAGGTTCTAAAAATATAACCAAGTTTGATGCACAGTTAATAAACATAAACTTATACATAAACCACCTAAAAAACACACTATGCTAAAATTCAACAATTCAAGGCTGCTTTTCGCTGCCTTAGCTTTTGCAGGAACACTCGCTACAGGCTGCAAAAAAGACCTTGCCGCACCCGCCCAAGCTGCCACCGATTTAAATTCGGCTTCAAAACTTAAAACCGAGGCGGTTTCTTTAACCCAGGGTTTTGAGGTTGGCTCAACCAGTCCTAAAACAGCTTATGATGTATCGCCTACCGGATCAAGCAGCGGCGATAATGTAACCCTTTCGGGCAATTCATGGAACATGTATGATGCGCTTATAGGTAACCTTGCCGGCGATTTAAAAGCCGGCTCATGGGCAGCACGCATCCGCAACACAGGCAAAATCACCATGCTGTTTGATGTAACCACCGGTATCAGCACCGTAACCATCAAAAGCGGTACTTACAGCAGCGATGCGGCCAGCACCTGGGGATTGTTCTATTCTGTTGATGGCGGCACAAGCTACACACAGGTAGGTTCAACCATAACCACTACTTCAACCTTAACCTTATCAACTTTTACGTTCACCGGCGTAACCGGCACGGCACGTTTAGAGATCCGCAAGCTAACTGGCGGCACCAACCGTATCGATATTGATGATATCACCATTAATGACGGTGGTACCGGCGGCGGCGGTACCGGTGGTGGTACCGTACTTACAGGTAAAAAATTCCTGTTTGATGCAAGTCACCTCGAAAATGCGGGCAGTGCAGATTGGCAGATAGATGCTGATGGCACCGAAAGCGTACCAATTTATACAGGTGGTACCACTGTTGAAACCAAAGCGCAACGCATACCAACACCATCGTACACCGGCATTACCTCAACCACTGCCGAAACCTATTGGAAAGGGGCCCTTTCATCTTGGGCTATTGAATTGGTTAAACGTGGCGAGCTGGTTGAATCATTGCCAAGCGGAACTGCCATTACCTATGGTACATCTGCCGCTCAGGATTTAAGCAACTACGACGTTTTTGTAGTAGTTGAGCCTAACCGTTTATTTACCGCTGCCGAAAAAACAGCATTAATCAACTTTGTGGCCAATGGCGGCGGCTTATTCATGATTGCCGACCATACAGCTGCAACAACCGCGGGTACCGATGCCAATGGCTACAATCCATCAGACCGCGATGGCGATGGTTATGACTCGCCACGTGTTTGGAATGATCTGATGACCAACAATGGTATCAATAACAGCAACCTGTTTGGATTCAATATCAATTATGTAGATATCAACGAAAGCCCATCAACCAATGTATACACCGGCACCAACGCCGATGCGCAGAAAGTACTTAATGGTGCTGCAGGTACAGCATCCAAACTGGCTTTCTATGATGGATCAACAGCAACTTTGCTGCCTGCCAATAACTCAAGTGTACAAGGCCTGTTCTGGCGTAACAGCGCTACTAATGGCGGCACTGCAAATGCTATGGCTTTGCTGGCAACTTATGGCAGTGGCAGGGTAGTTTGGATTGGCGATAGCTCTGATGCTGATGACGGCACAGGCGATACCAACGATAGCCTGTTCAACGGCTGGTCTGGCGATGCGCCATCTGGTTATACCTCGCACCCGGCGTTGCATTTAAATGCTTCATTGTGGCTGGCTAAGGCGCAATAGGCCTCAAGCCGAAGCCCCTCTAAATCTCCCCTGAAGGGGAGACCTTTGATTTGCATATTCTAAACTTGCGAAGTTTTAAAAACTTCGCAAGTTTTTTGTTTGCGATGGTTTTATAATGATAGAGGCCATGTTTTTTATGCAAAAGATGTCAAACAACATCCATTCTTACTGGTTATATACCCACAGGCAGTTTAACCTGCTGATTACCTTAAACATCACCGCCATGAAAACTTACGATACTTTAGTGGATGCCACTAACGACCTGTTGAAAAGAGGATACACCGCCAACCTGATTTTAGATGGCGACACTATAGATGATAACGATAAAGGAGTAAAGATGGCTGCTGACGACATTGAGATAGACGAATTTTATCGTTTTGAAGGTGCCAGCAACCCCGATGATATGTCGATAGTTTACGCCGTATCATCAGAGAAATATAATCTTAAAGGTGTACTGGTAAACGCTTATGGTACTTATGCCGATAACAGTTCATCAGCCATAGCGGCCAAACTACACCACAACCAGGTAAGCCATAATTTACACGGGGAAGATAGACCTGCGGAATAAGATGCGCAGATTTCAGATGTGCAAATATGCAGATGAAATACCCGCGTCATTGTATAGAACGAAGCCATCCCCAACAGGCAGGCTAATCAGTTAAGGCAATTCTTTACAGTTCGGAATTGCTTCGTGTGTCCTGATGACATTTTTTTTGATTATCATCTGCACATCTGAAATCTGCACATCTGAAATCCGTACATCATTTCCCAATTTCCTTAAGTATTTTCTTCCCTCTTGATTGAATGCCCGGGCTGCCATCGCGCATCAAAAATTCAAACTGGGCGGCTAATTCTTCTTTTATCCAGGGGAAGGCATCTTTCAAATTAAATAAGGCCCGGCCTGCAAAAATCTTTACTGCAACTTTGGTTTTAGGATTTATCATCCAGTCGAAAAGTTGTTCCACTACGGGTTCAAAATCAATTTCTTTAAGTTTTATTTGTAATGATGCAGGCACATCCGGCTCGGTAATATGCATAATAATCTTGGCGTAATGCCGCATGCAGCTTTGGTGTTTAACATCTTTAAAACGCCCGATAAGGTAATGCAGATCGGGCAGATAACTTTCCGGATCGGTTAAAAAAACGTTTTCCAGTATCCATACTGCCCTAAAGGAAACCGCTTTATCGGGGTGAAAAGTGATATCGATAATATCACGCAGCGCAAATTGTTGCTCCTTCAATATCCGGCTTAACTCCAGCACCTTGGGTTTGCCAATAATGTCGGTTATCTGTTTAATGAGTTCAGTTTACGTCATGTTTTTTTAGTCCGAAAGTCCGAAAAGTCCGAAAGTCCGAAAGAGTTTAGTCTGTAAGTTTGAGACAACTTTCAGTCGGAGAGTTTGGAATCTCGCATCAAATTAAAAATACGCACAGTTCCTCAACTTTCGAACTTTCCGACTTACAACAACAATATCGGCAAAAGTTTTACATTTGCTCAGTTTAAAGATAACTATCAATGGTTAAATTCAATCGATTTACACTGGATAATGGCCTCAGGGTTATTGTTCATGAAGATAATACTACGCCTATGGCGGTGCTTAACATTCTGTATGATGTTGGCGCACGCGACGAAGATGCCGACCAAACCGGCTTTGCCCACCTGTTTGAACACCTGATGTTTGGCGGATCGGTAAACATCCCCAGCTATGACGAGCCCCTGCAGCGTGTGGGTGGCGAAAACAACGCTTTCACCAGCAACGATATCACCAACTATTATATCACCCTGCCATCGGCCAATATTGAAACAGCCTTTTGGCTGGAGAGCGACCGTATGCTAAGCCTTGCCTTCAGCGAAAAAAGCCTGGAAGTGCAACGCAACGTAGTGATTGAGGAGTTTAAACAGCGTTATCTTAACCAGCCTTATGGCGATGTTTGGTTAAAGCTTCGGCCGCTGGTTTATAAAAAGCATTCTTATCGCTGGGCCACCATTGGCAAAACCATTAAACATATTGAAGATGCCCGCATTGAGGATGTAAAAGCATTCTTCAAAAAGCACTACAACCCGCAAAACGCCATTATGGTTGTTGGCGGCGATGTAAACCTGGAGCAGGTAAAACAATTAGCAGAAAAATGGTTTGGATCTATCCCGGCCGGTGAGAAATATCACCGCAACCTGCCGCAGGAACCGGAGCAGCATGAAGAACGCCGCGAAACGGTTACCGCCAAGGTACCGCTGAACGATGTTTACATAGCTTTCCAGATGGGTGCCAGGTTAGATGAGGATTACTATGCGGTTGAGTTATTGAGCGATGTGCTTTCACGCGGTCATTCATCGCGCTTATACCGCAGTTTGGTGCAGGATAAACAGATCTTTAGCGAAGTACATGCCTATATTACCAGCAGCCTTGACAAGGGTATGTTTGTGTTAGAAGGTAAACCCTTAGAAAACGTCAGCATTGAGCAGGCCGAAGCCGCCCTTTGGGAAGAATTGGAAAAGGTTAAAAGCGAGGAGATCCCAGCCGATGAGTTAACCAAGGTTCAAAACAAAACTGAATCGACCATGGTGTTCTCAGAAATGTCGTTATTGGATAAGGCCATGAACCTGGCTTCATTTGAGTTGCTGGGCGATGCCGATATGCTGAACCAGGAAACCGAAAAATACCTGGCCGTAACCAGCGGCCAAATTAAAGAAGCCGCCAATAAAATATTCAGGAAAGATAATTCATCCACACTCATATACCTGGCAGAAAAAGCGCCGGTAGCTGAAACAGCGTTTTCGGAATTAGAGAATTAACAAAAAATTTGTCTGAACCACGATTTTTAGGATTAAAAGGAATCAAATCCTGTAAACCTGAAAAATCCGTTTAATCCCGGTTCAGACTAATGACCAATGACTATTGACCAATGACCAACATAGATAGAACATTAGCCCCGGATTTTAAGGCTATCGATAATATAACCCTGCTAAGGCCCGAGCGGCAGAAACTTCATAATGGCTGTAACGTGTTTTGCTTTAACTCCGGCGACCAGGAACTGGTACGTATAGAATGGATTTTTGGCAACCTGCGTTTTAAGCCGGCAAAACCGATGTTGAACATGGCTGTAAATACCATGCTTACCGAGGGTACCAGCACGTTAAATGCGGCGCAAATTGCCGATAAAATAGATTTTTACGGTGCTTTTTTACAGGTGGAGTACGGATATGAAAACTCGACAGTAACTCTGTATAGCTTAAACAAGCACCTGCACCACACGTTGCCGGTTATATTAGATCTGCTTACTAATTCTACCTTCCCAGAAAAGGAACTGGAAACGTTTAAGCGCAACCAACAGCAAAAGCTACAGGTAAGCCTGCAAAAAAATGATTTTATTGCCCGCAGGGATTTCAATAAAGCGGTTTACGGCGATACCATTTACGGCCTGGGTGCAACCCTCGACAACTATAAAAGCCTGCAACGCGATGACCTTGTAGCCCATTACAAAGAAATGTATCAGCCTGCAAACTGTACTATAGTTATCGCCGGTAAAATTGAACCCGAGGCTCTGGCTCTTATCACCGATACCTTTGATAAAAACTGGGTTAACGGCCCAACTGCTGCCGATACTACCCAGCCGGATATTCAGCCCGCAACGGAGTTACTTTACTTTACCGAGAAGCCTGATGCACTACAGTCGGCTATCAGGATAGGTACGCCTATTATTAATCGTAACCACCCCGATTTTCAGCAATTGCAGGTTTTAAACACGGTTTTTGGTGGTTATTTTGGCTCAAGGCTAATGGCTAATATCCGCGAAGACAAAGGTTACACCTATGGCATTGGTTCGGGCTTAAGCTCTCTAAAACAGGGTGGGGCGTTCTTCATCGCTACCGAAGTTGGCGCCGATGTTTGTAAAGCTGCGGTTACCGAAATTGAAAAAGAACTAAACCTGCTTAAAACCGAACTGATTCCCAACGAAGAATTGGCCCTGGTGCGCAACTATATGTTAGGATCATTATTGGGCAGCCTGGAAAACGTTTTCTCGCACGCCGATAAATTCAAAAGCATTTACTTTGCCGGCCTCGATTATGATTATTACGACAGGTATGCAGCCACAGTAAAAAGTGTAGATTCTGCAAAACTGTTGGAACTGGCCAATAAGTATTTTCATTTCGCCCAGTTTTATAAGGTGATTGTAGGAAAATACTAATTTTTTGATTTCGGATTTCGGAATTGAGATTTCGGATTTTTAAATCCCAAATTGAACATCCGAAATCCGAAATTTCCCCAATTATCATAGAACGGCAATAATCAAACAATTCCGAAATCTCAATTCCGAAATCCGAAATATTTAGTTAGCTTTGCCCGGCAAATAATAACTCCAAAATAATTATTTGCTATGCAGTTAGACCCATCTAAATTTGTTGCCGAAGGATTAACTTACGACGACGTATTACTACTCCCCGCTTATTCTGAAGTATTGCCGCGTGATGTAAACACAGGTACTTTTTTAACCAAAAACATTCGTATAAACATCCCAATTATTTCAGCAGCTATGGATACCGTTACCGAAGCTGGTTTGGCTATTGCCATTGCCCAGGCTGGTGGTATTGGTATACTGCACAAAAACATGACCATACAGGCCCAGGCCGATGAGGTGCGCAAAGTAAAAAGATCTGAAAGTGGAATGATCCAGGACCCTATTACTTTACTTGCAGATGCACTGCTTGAAGATGCTTTCCAGATCATGAGGGAATACAGCATTGGCGGTATCCCGGTAATTGATGCCGATCATAACCTTAAAGGTATCATCACCAACCGCGATTTGCGTTTCCAAAAAGATATGAGCATCCCGGTTAGCGAGGTAATGACCAAAACCAACCTGATCACCGCACCTGAAGGTACTACCTTAACCGAGGCTACTGCTATACTACAAGGTAATAAAATTGAAAAACTACCTGTTGTTAATGCCGCCGGCAAGTTGGTTGGTTTAATTACTTATAAAGACATTCAAAAAGTTAAAAATTTCCCTAACGCCTGTAAAGATGAATTTGGCCGTTTAAGGGTTGGTGCCGCTGTTGGAGTTGCCGCGGATAATATCGACCGTGTAAAGGCCTTAGCCCAGGCAGGTGTTGATGTAATTACTGTGGATACTGCACACGGTCACTCAAAAGGGGTTATTGATATGGTTAAGGCTGTAAAAGCTTTATTCCCAAATCTGCAGGTTATTGCCGGTAACATAGCAACCGGTGATGCAGCCATCGCGTTAGCCGATGCCGGTGCCGATGCGGTTAAAGTAGGTATTGGCCCGGGTTCTATTTGTACTACCCGTATCATTGCCGGTGTAGGTGTACCACAGTTGTATGCCGTTTACGAGTGTGCTAAGGCCCTTGAAGGCCGTGGCATCCCGGTTATTGCCGATGGTGGCATCAAACAAACAGGCGACATTGTAAAGGCCATAGCAGCCGGTGCAAGCTCCATTATGGCAGGTTCATTATTTGCAGGTGTTGAAGAATCACCAGGCGAAACTATCATTTACGAAGGCCGTAAATTTAAATCATACCGCGGTATGGGTTCAGTTGAAGCAATGGCAAAGGGGTCAAAAGACCGCTACTTCCAGGACGAAACCGATGTGGTAACCAAATTGGTACCCGAAGGTATTGTTGGCCGCGTGCCATTTAAAGGCAACATGGCCGAAGTAATATTCCAATACATTGGTGGTTTACGTGCCGGTATGCACTATTGTGGTGCCGCCACTATCGAAGACCTGCAACGTGCCAAATTTGTACGCATTACCGCAGCCGGTATGCGCGAAAGTCATCCGCATGATATTACGATCACTAAAGAGGCACCTAACTATACAAGCAGGTAGTTTTAGGTTGATTAGGTGAGTGGTTGATTGAGTGAATGGGTTTTCATATCAATTTAAAAGCCCGTAAGATTAATAAGTTTTTACTTTTAACCTTACGGGCTTTAGTTTTAACAGGTCGTTTTATTGACCGTTAACAGACGACGATTTTGAAATTAAACTGTTAGAGGTAATAATTTTCAAAGCCTGGTCATAAGTAAAGCCTTCTTTAACCAGGGCATCAAAATAATCTTTATTTAGTTTGGCCATTTCGGCTATTTTGCCAGGTTGTTTAAAGTACGCAAATTGCGCGTCGAGCATCGATTTTGCCAGGGTGGCATACATTGGCCCCATAGCGCCCATAGCGTTCTGCATTTCATTTCCCGCCCCATAAAATAAGCCTCTTGAAGCAGTATCCGCATTTGCAGGTGGCGGAGGGAGTAGTACAACATCCGTTATTTTTACTTTTCTGTTGGAGCCATCTGGTATTGCCTTGGTAAGGCTTACATTATAGAAATTAAAAAAAGTGATCCCGTCTTTTCTATATCCAGCCCTTTCAATAATGTCGATGGCTTTTGCAGCAGCCGGTATTTTTTTGAAATATACTTTAAACGTAAGTTTATCGCCGGCTTTTGCAAAAACATGTCTTGCGGGTACCATAGCTATGTTTTCAGATTTTATATAGTTATAATGCTCATTACCCTGGTCTGTTTGGATATAAATCTCCTTATTTAGCTGCACCCATGAATTATCGCCATTTGCGGCGTAAGCAAAAGTTACAGTGGTAAACTGGCTGTTGGTTTCTATTTTGGTGATCTGGCAATTGTAGTCGTCATTTTGATCTATCTGCGGATTTATAATATTTTGCGAGAATGCAGAAAAGCAGGCCATTAGCAGAAAGCTGGTAAGTGTTAAGGTTTTTTTCATAGGATATCTTTTTTTAAAGATATATAAATAATACCGATGAGGATAGAATAGATTTTACAGATAACACAAGCTTAACCGGGCATTGCTCAAATTTTATTATAATTGAAACATGAAATCTATCTGTGTATTCTGCGGCGCTAACTTTAACGGCGATCCTGTATTAAAAGAAGCAATTGAACAACTGGCCGAAGTAATGGTAAGCCGGGAGATTACCCTGGTTTACGGCGGTGGTAAAGTTGGCGTTATGGGTTTAATAGCTGATGCTGTTTTAAGCAGGGGCGGGAAAGCGATAGGTGTTATACCACAGTTTTTACTGGATAAGGAAGTTGGCCACACCGGGCTAACCGAATTGCACATTGTAGATAACATGCACCAGCGCAAGCAAATGATGAATGATCTTTGCGATGCCATCATTACTCTACCCGGCGGCTTGGGCACGCTCGAAGAGTTTTTTGAGGTACTTACCTGGCTGCAATTAGGCCTGCATAACCACCCGATAGGCTTATTAAACGTTGGCGGATTTTACGATTCCCTGCTTACCCAAATGGATGTAATGGTAACTCAAAAATTCCTGAAACCCGCTAACCGCGAATTGGTGATCACCTCGGGCAACCCTATAGAACTGGTAAATCTGATGGAGAGCTTTAATGCAACTCCTGATGAAGTTTGGTTCAGGGATAGAAACTTAACGTAGATTGAAACTCAAAAGCTTGTCGCTTTCCCACGCCTGTTTCCTGGTCTTGATTTCTCATTTGATTCCGCTATATCGATTTATCTTGATTTCCGACGTCCGGGTCTATCCACCACACTTGTGATAAAACGCCAGGTGCTTTTACATTTCAGCAACATTTGATTGTACTGGTTTAATTACATTTGTTGAGCCCTATGCGCCCCATGGACAACGAAAAACATGCCATATTAAACGATGTATTAAAAAGCTTTGCCGGCCTTACCGATACTGATATTGCCGTGGGGCAAAGTCTTTGGCGAACCCGCAAAATTGCTAAAGGCGATTTCTTTAACATGCAAAGCTTTGTTTGTACCGATCTGGCGCTGATAACCAAGGGCGTTTTCAGAATTTATTTTGTACCACCTAAAACCCAGGAAGAAAAGAATGTGTACTTCTTTTCAGAAAAACAATTCCTGGTATCGTTTCGCAGTTTTATCAACCAGTACCCCTGTTATTACTACATCCAGGCTTTAGAGGATGCAGAGATCATCTCCATTAACTATAAAGACCTGCAATACCTGTACACCACCCCTACCGGCTGGGAAAAATTTGGCCGACTGATAGCCGAACTGTTTTTTAATTATTCGCAAAGCCGCGCCGAAGAGTTTCTGTTTAACACCGCCGAAGAACGCTACATCAAACTAACTAACGAACATCCAAATATCGTTAACCGGATTGCCGCTTACCATATATCATCATACCTGGGTATCAAAAACCCATCATTAACACGCATTAAAAAGCGCTTGCTCGCCAAAAAATGATGGTATCGCATCTTTAGCGTCTGAATAAACAGATCTTTCACAAAACTTTGTCGGTTTTTCACCTAAGTGAAAATCTGCGGCATTTATTGTAACCAACTTTGTGTTTTCAAAATAAAACAACAACGTAAAAAATAACGCAATGAAAACCGAACAACTTTTTAAAACCAACGCGACTGCAAAAGCAAAAGCATTAAGTACACTTTATTTTACCAGGATGGGCTTTTCCATAATATGGGTAACACTGGTAGCTATTTTCGCGTCAAAATCGCCCCAAATAGCTGCGATATTATTGATCATATACCCGGCCTGGGATGTTGTAGGCACTTTTTGGGATATCAGCATTAATAAAGGTAAGGAATCATTAACGCCGCAATACACCAACGCTGTGATCAGCATCATCACAACCTTTGCAGTTGGGGTGGCTTTAAATTCAGGAGTCCCGGCCGCGCTTATTGTTTTTGGTGCCTGGGCAGGCCTAACCGGTATTATACAATTGGTGCTTGGTTTACAAAGGCGCCGCGAATTGGGCGGCCAGTGGCCAATGATATTAAGCGGTGGGCAATCGCTTATTGCGGGTATTGCATTCGCCGCTATGGCACATCAGCCAACCATGGGTATTGCCAGCCTGGCAGGATATTCGGCCTTTGGGGCATTTTATTACCTTTTGGCAGCAATTCGTCTATCAAAAACTACAGGTGTACCAAATACACAAGCTATCTAAAAGGTTTTATTAGTTATAAAGCCACGTTTTTTCAACAAAACATATCATAATCTGTAAACTTTGTAATATTTGTTAAAAAGTTTACAGATTATTTTATTTGACAGGGTTATTGGTATCATTATTGCAAGGTGAGAACATATTGATATACAGGCAAATAAAATGTTTAAACAACATTTATTAATTTATCAATATCGCACTTAAACATTGTCAATATTATCAAATTGTTAATAGTTAATATTTTTGCTTAAAATATTTGCAAAATAAAAGATAGCATGTATATTTGCAGTGTAATAAATGTAAGGCGCTGAACGGCAGCAAAAACAGAAGGTTCGAGACCTCACTTACAGCTCTTCTCATAATTTAGGTTTATAATTGGTTAGAACGCGCCCCTGCCCATCAGAGGGCGCTTCTTGTTTCTATACATTTTTGTAAATCGTGCATCAAACAAAATTGCGGCTATATTGTCTTTAGTATCAAACTTATACTTTATTAAAAACATCTATGAAAAACCCGGTTTACCTGGTATTAAAACATACAGACGGCAGTTCAAGAAACATCATCATCGAGCCCGTTTTGAATCACAACCTTACCGATACGGGCGTTTATAAGATCTATAAAACATCGGTAGACAATGAATCCACCTTGTTTACTGAAGAATTAGAGATAGATGAAACCCAGGCGTCACTCCCCGATAACGACAACCCCGATTATTTAGGCACCATCCATTTTTTAGCAAACCACAAGCATTGGGATTACAACGGCGATCTGCTCAGCAAAAACGAGCAACAGCAAATAGCCGTTTTTTTACAACAACAGGTTTAATCAACACCTTTCACTTTCATTTGAAAAGTATACACCGCTTTTGACGCGGTGATAAACAGCATATCTTTATTTTTACCGCCAAAGCAAATATTGGCAGTCCAGGGTTCGTCAATATCAATATGACCTATTTTTTCGCCTTTGGGGTTTACTATGGTTACGCCCTTGCCGCACATGTAAATATTTCCTAATTCATCAATAGTCATCCCATCGCAGCCCATGGCTATAAAAAGACTGCGGTTACTTAATGAGCCATCCTTATTAATATTATAACGATAGGTTTTATTATCGCCAATATCGGCTACGTACAAGTATTTACCATCATGGGTGCCTATAATACCATTGGGTTGCTTAAACTGATCGTCGACCACCACGGCCTCGTGTTTCCCTTTAGCCAGGTAGTAAAGCTTGCGCCCGTCAAGGTCGGGCTGCTTGCGGGTCCAGTAATCGCGCTGGTAGTACGGGTCGGTAATGTATAATCCACCGTCTGGCCGCACCCAAACATCATTGGGGCCGTTAAACAGCTTACCTTTATAATCGGTTAATAAAACGGTTATCTTTTTATCGGGGCTGATACTCCAGAGCTGATCTTTGGCATCGGCACAACTAATCAGATTGCCTTTCCTATCAAAATACATCCCATTGCTGCGGCCCGCACTATCTAAAAACACAGACAGTTTGCCATTGGTATCGTACTCCCAGATCTTATCGTTAGGCTGATCGGTAAAAAAGACGTTACCTTTTTTATCTACAGCAGGCCCCTCGGTAAAAGCGAACTGTTTGGATACTAATACAGGCTTTGTGCCGGTATCATATAAATTAGCTGCATCCTGTGCAAATACGCTATATGACGCAGTTAGCAAGCTTAAAAATACCAATGGGAGTTTTTTCATTTTTGGGCGATAATTGATTGGCTAATGTAGGGTGTTTTTGGATGAGAAAAAAGGAGTTCTGTTGCAGAGCCGCAATATATCGCGGTTGCAACATTCCTATCACTCATGCAAATCAGACCGCCCGGCATAGTGGCAAACGCAAAATATTACGTCTTTACACTAAAATAAAATCGCTTTTAAAAGCGATTTATCTGCTAAACCCGCCCCATATTTTAATTAGTGTAAATAAAATATTAGTTTTAAACTGTTTGCTTACATCAGCATTACATAACACTCACTATGGATATTGGATTCGAACCATTTGTAGCCATCATTCTGCTAACACAGTATCGCAAAACATTAAAAAGAGAAGGCATACGCGATGATTGGAACAGATATTTGTTATTTGCCATGTGGGGGGCTGCTACCTTAATGTGCCTGGAGTTTGCCCTTAAGGACGAAACGTTAGCCTTGCGCTTTGTTGGCCACCTGTTTACCTTTGCGCTAATCACTTTGCCCTTTACCAAAGAGGAGTTTAGGGTAAATAAGCCTATTATCAACGCCGTTATACCTTTTGTAATCATTGCTTTTTTATCTGATACCACCGAAGCGCTTTTCACTAAATTTTATAATAATAATGATGGCGTATTTGAAAGTGCCACCTGGTTTGCTGTGCTTTGGTTTGGTGCCATGTGGTTTATTAACCGCAAGCAAAATAAAACACTTGAAATTGAGCGCAAAAAGCGCGAAATGGAGCAGGAACAAAACCGGATGATGGCCGCCATGAAGGTTAACCTGGAAAGTGAAGTAAAACAGCGTACTGCCGAACTAACCATGCAAAAAGAAGAACTGCAAAGCGCGCTTGCCGAGTTAAAAAGCACCCAGGCCCAACTGGTACAGCAGGAAAAAATGGCATCGTTAGGTGAGCTTACCGCCGGTATAGCCCATGAAATACAAAACCCGTTAAACTTTGTAAATAACTTTAGCGAGGTAAGTATAGAATTGCTGGAGGAACTAAAAGAAGAGATCTTGGCAAAACTTCCCGATGACGCCAAAGAAGAAGCCGACGAGATCATTAATGATATTACCCAAAACCTAACCAAAATAAACCAGCATGGCAAGCGCGCCGATAGCATTGTAAAAGGTATGCTGCAACACTCGCGCAGTACAACCGGTAAAAAAGAACCTACGGATATCAACGCCCTTGCCGATGAGTACCTGCGTTTAAGCTACCATGGTTTACGGGCAAAAGATAAAATGTTTAACTCGGGCATGAAAACCATTTTTGATGATAGCATTGGCAAAATAGAGGCTATTCCGCAGGATCTGGGCCGGGTGCTCCTCAACCTGTTCAATAACTCCTTTTATTCGGTTGCCGAAAAAAAGAAACTTAATATTGCTGGCTACGAGCCTATGCTTACGGTAGTTACCAAAAAAATAAAAACCACACAGGGAACACCGGCAGTTGAAATTACCGTGACCGATAATGGTACAGGCATCCCGCAAAAAGTATTGGATAAAATATATCAGCCATTTTTTACTACCAAGCCTACCGGGCAGGGCACAGGATTAGGTTTATCTATGAGTTACGATATTATTACCAAAGGCCATGGCGGCGATTTAAAAGTGGAAACAGCAGAGGGTGAATTTGCCAGGTTTATCATCACTATTCCCGATGGTAAAGCTTAATTAGTGGTAAATGCCAATCAATTTCACTTTTACTATCGGTACAAACCAATACAAAACTTAACTTTGGAATTATATGAAAATACTTGTTGTTGATGATGAAGCCGATGTACAACCTTTGTTTCTGCAGCGTTTCCGCAAGGAGATAAAATCCGGGGAGATCGAGTTTAATTTCGCGCAATCGGGCGAGGAAGCAATGGCATTCCTATCAGTAAATCATTCGGAGGTGATACTCATATTATCAGATATTAACATGCCGGGCATGAGCGGGCTGGAATTACTGGATAAAATACGCCACACTTACGAAAAACCGCCACCGGTGGTAATGATGATAACTGCCTATGGCGATGACGAAAACTACCAAAAATCAATGGAACTGGGGGCAGACGACTTTTTGACCAAACCCCTGGATTTTAATAATTTAAAAGAAAAACTTAAACACTTAGAACAATAATGGCCAAAATACTGGTGGTTGATGACGAATTAGACCTTGAACTACTGATAAAACAAAAGTTCAGGAAAAAGATCCGCGAAAAAGTATATGATTTTGTATTTGCCCACAACGGTTTTGAAGCATTAGCTAAACTTGCCGAAGACCCGGAAATTGATATGATATTGAGTGATATCAATATGCCCGAAATGGATGGTCTTACCCTGCTTACCAAATTGCCCGAGGCTAACCCCATCATTAAAGCGGTTATGGTATCGGCTTACAGCGATATGGATAATATCCGCACCGCCATGAACCGTGGCGCGTTTGATTTTGTAGTAAAACCCGTAAACTTTGATGACCTGGATATCACCATCGAAAAAACACTCTTGCACGTTGAAGAGTTAAAAAAAACCATGCAGGCCATTAAGGAAAACAACATCCTTAAAATGTATGTAGATGAAAACGTGCTAAACTTTATGACCACCAAGGAGTTTGAAAGCAGCTTATTGAGTAATGAAACCATAGAAGCTTCGGTATTATTTATTGATGTGTGCGGCTTTACAAAAATATCTGAACATGTGCCCGCCAATACCGTGGTAAACCTGCTCAACACGCTGTTTGATGTAATGGTAAAAGAAATTATAGCACAAAACGGTCACGTTGATAAATTTATGGGCGATGCCGTTATGGCCATTTTTCGCGGCGAGTACCACCTCGACCGCGCCATTGATGCCGCCCTTGCCGTGCGCGAAAAAATGCACGCCACAGAATCCATCAGCTATGGCGATAAAACTTTTAAGCCCGAAGTATCTATAGGTATCAACTCCGGCGAAATGATTTCGGGCAATATTGGCTCAGCCTCCCTAAAACGTTTGGATTATACCGTTATTGGCGATGCCGTAAACCTGGCCCAACGCCTGCAAGGCGTAGCCCAGGCCAACCAGATCATCGTAACCGAAGAAGTATATCACAAAGCCAAAGAATCATTCGAGCTAAGCAAAATAGGCGAAGTAAGCTTGAAAAATAAAGCTAAAGCGGTGGAGATATATGAAGTAGTTTCTTAAGGGTTGGCAGTAAGACGTTTTGTTTGGTGTAATGCCCTCTCCCACCTGTCATGCTGAGGTACGAAGCATCTATTCACGAACTTTGCAGGGCAGTAGGCATGGCTTAGAATAGATTCTTCAAACGTTCAGAATGACCGTTTTGTAAAAATAACTCTCTCCCACCTGTCATGCTGAGGTACGAAGCATCTATTCGCAAACTTTGCATAACGGCAGGCATGGCGCAGAATAGATTCTTCAAACGTTCAGAATGACCGTTTTGTA